>CASDYG010000001.1 GCA_949285555.1 uncultured Eubacteriales bacterium
ACACAGTAGTTAAGCTCCTTAGCGCCTATGATACTTGGTGGGAGACCGCCTGGGAAAGCAGGTCGTTGCCGGTTTATACCGCAGCTTTGCTGCGGTTTTGGCTCCATGGTCAAGAGGTTAAGACACCGCCCTTTCACGGCGGTAACCCGAGTTCGATTCTCGGTGGAGTCACCATATGCGCGACTGGCGGAATTGGCAGACGCACTAGATTTAGGTTCTAGCGGGAGACCGTGGGGGTTCAAGTCCCTCGTCGCGCACCAAAAATTGCCCATTTGGGCTTTTTTTATTGCAATTATGTATGTAATTGTAGATTATATTTTTAATTATTATAGTATTCTACTATTTAATCTCAAATGCTCCTTATATCGTTGACACTAATATACTTTATTGTTATAATTTTATTAAATTAAATACTATATTTTGAGTGTTTTTAACTTAATAGAGGAAGTCGGTCAAAGTCCGACACGGTACCGCCACTGTAGGTGAGGAATCTACTTCGATATACCACTGGCATGTATTGTTGCTGGGAAGGTGAAGTTAGGTGTTGATTCACGAGTCAGGAGACTTACTCAAAATTTTTAGAGCGGAGTTCTCTTTTTGTATATGCAATTGTAAAACGGACTGTATTAGCAGTTCGTTTTTTTTATTACTTTATCTGTTTGCATACATGAACTCCCATTTTGGAGTTGATTATTTATGAAATTATATTGTAAAGAAATAAAAATTTTAAAAAAACAGCTTTTATATTATTTGCTAAGTACAGCTGGTGATCCAAGCAAAGTTAAGCTTGGTATGCATAATAAAAGTAGTCTCATTTACAGAAACTTTTCTTTTGATTCTGTAAGTGGTCGTCTCATTTATGATTCTTTTACAGATGAAGAGCTTTTATATTTACTAAGACAGGTAGCATATAAGTTAGGTCATTCTCCAGCACAAGGAGAGATATTATGGGTTTTTAGATTATATATTAAACATCGCTTTAAAAAGTGGCCATATGCTTTAAAAAAAGCTGGTCTTTCTAAAAGCTGCGGCCCAGGAGGAGCTAGATTTGAAAAAAGTTGATCTATCATTATTAGCATATTTTGAAGGTAAAGGAATATATGCATATGAGCTATCAAGGTGTATTTAATATATCTAATAAATCAAGAACAGGAGAATTCTATACCTATCATCCCATAGTGAATCTTGTGTATTTTTCATTAGTAATTGGAATTACAATGTTTTCATTACATATTATCATGCTTGGGATTACTCTCCTAAACGCTGGAATATATTCATACTTATTATCTGGTAGAGAAAGTATAAAGAGTAATTTACAGCTTGCGACCATTGTAATTCTTTTAATTACTACCATAAATATGTTTTTTACCCATAACGGTGAGACAGTATTGTTTTATGTAAATGGCAACAGGATTACTTTAGAAGCAATATTTTTTGGAATAATATCTGCTTGCATGATATTGGCAGTGATAATATGGTTTACGAATTTCAATAGGATTATTTCAAATGATAAGCTCATATATATTTTTGGAAGTATCTTACCAGTATTAGGACTTCTTATATCAATGGTATTAAGATTTATTCCACTATTAAAGCATAGATATGATGAAATATCAATGGGCCAGAAATGTATGGGCAATGGTTACAGTAAAAATATAATAAAAAACATAAGACTTATTGTAAAGAAAATATCTATTTTGATAGCCTGGTCACTGGAAAACTCAATTGAGCTTGCAGATTCAATGGCAGCCAGAGGATATGGCTTAAAGGGGAGAACTTCATTTAGTATATTTAAATGGACAATGCGAGATACCATATTGCTATTATATTTTACCGTCCTAGGCATTATTGTAATTACAGGTAACATCATTGGATATACCAAGATGTACTTTTATCCTAAATTGATTATTCCTGTGATAGATGTTAAAAGCATTGTTATATATATTGCTTTTATATTATTAGCTACAGGACCAATTATTTTAGATTTTCTAGGAGAATATAAATGGAGAAAATTAGATTTGAAAATTTAAGTTTTTCTTATCCATTATCCGAATATTTAGCTCTTGATAATATATCACTTGAAGTTAATCCATCTGAGTTTATTGTGATATGTGGAAGGTCAGGATGTGGCAAAAGTACACTTTTAAGACATTTCAAAAAATCTCTAACTCCATATGGTGTTCAAAAAGGTAAGGTGTTATATGGGGATGTTGATATAAAAAATTTAAATGATAAGGTAGCAGCTGAAAAAATTGGATTTGTACAGCAAGATCCAGATAATCAGATAGTTACAGATAAGGTGTGGCATGAACTGGCATTTGGCCTTGAAAATATGGGTATTCCTAATCAACTTATGAAGTTAAGAGTAGCAGAGATGGCAAGCTATCTGGGGATACAGGATTGGTATCATAGGGATGTAAGTACATTGTCAGGAGGACAAAAACAACTGTTAAATTTGGCTTCGATCTTGGTAATGCAACCAGAGATCTTGGTATTAGATGAACCGGTATCGCAGTTAGATCCAATCGCAGCATCCGATTTTATCCAAACATTATATAAGATAAACAGAGATTTGGGAATAACAGTAGTAATTAGTGAGCATAGGTTGGAAGATATTTTTCCTATAGCAGATAAGGTTATAGTAATGGATGAGGGGAAAATAATTTTCTCAGGTCCTCCTAAGCGTGTTGGCTACTTGTTGATGAAGCGTTCAAATATGGGAGATATAGTACATCCAATGTTTTACGCTATTCCATCAGTTATGCGAATATTTCAGCCTTTTTGTGATTATGATGAAGATATTCCAATTACTATACGAGAAGGACGTCTAAAATTACAGGGAATAGTTAGTAACAATAAAGCTGTAAGCGAGATAAATCCAAAAATTATTAAAAAGGAGAATAGAAAAAGTTCAGATAGTAACGACAAGACAGATGAAATAATCAAGGTTGATAATGTATGGTTTAGATATAGTCAAGATAGTGATTTTGTCTTACGAGGATTAGATTTTAATGCAAAGCGGGGAGAAATTCACTGTATGCTAGGAGGTAATGGCAGTGGCAAAAGCACTACTCTTAAAGCTATTTGCGGTATTGTAAAACCTCAACGAGGTACAATAAGGGTTGAAGATAAAATCATATCCAAGAAGAACGAGAAGGGTATTTTTAATGAATTTTTAGCGATGGTGCCACAAAATCCACAGGCGATTTTTACTGAAATTACATGTGAAGAAGAATTATATGAGTCAGTTTCAGAATCAAGGATAGATGATGCACTAAAAATAAAAAGAGTAGAAGATATTTTGAAAATGATGGAGCTATCACATCTGCGAAAAGCAAACCCTTACGATTTATCAGGAGGAGAACAGCAAAGACTGGCTATAGGTAAAATACTCTTATTAAATCCTAAAATATTATTGCTTGATGAACCAACTAAGGGACTTGACCCTTTCTTTAAGATAAAGCTTGCAGAAATTCTAAATAGTTTGAAAAGACAGGGAGTAACAATATTTATGGTAAGCCATGATATTGAATTTTGTGCCAGCTATGCCGATAGATGCTATATGTTTTTTGATGGTGAGATAGTATCATCCGGAGCGCCAAATGATTTTTTTGCAGGAAATAATTTTTATACTACGGTTGCTAATAGAATTACAAGAGAAGTCGGCAACAATTTTATAACGGTTGATGATGTAGTTAATTATATAGGAACATTTAATCATGAGAAATAGTTGTAGCCTAGCAAGAAATAAATTTGAAAAAGAAAGATTTAAAGTAGCTATATTTATGATTATTGTAGCTATTCCATCTGTCATAGTAGCATCAATCTTTATACTACCAAGCAGCTGGTACATGCTGGTAAGCTTTTTGGTTTTGATTCTTATTATGGCACCATTTTTCATGATATTTGAACATAGAAAACCAAAGGCACGAGAACTTGTATTATTAGCTACAATGAGTGCGATTACAGCAGGTTCACATTTATTTTTGCATATTGTGTTTCCTGTACAGATTGGATCAGCGTTAGTGATCATAGCTGGTGCATCACTTGGAGCTGAATCAGGATTTTTGATAGGTGCAATTGCCAGATTTGTTTGTAATTTTTACATGGGACATGGACCGTGGACACCTTGGCAAATGCTTTGCTGGGGTATTTTAGGTTTTCTTGCTGGCTTGCTCTTTAACAAAGGAGAAGTAAAGCAACTAAATAAAAATAGCTTTTACGATGTCTTGTCGCCATTAATTGTAGTGATATTTTCTTTAGGAGCAGCATATCTAAGTTTATTAATTTGGCCTGGTAAAGATCAAGTTGTTGGATGGAGAATATATGCATTTGGTGCTTTTGGAATGTTAATAGCAATGTTGTTTAGAAGACGTAAGCTAAGTATCAATAGTATTTCTTTGTCACTGTTCACTTTCTTTTCCATTCTTATCATATATGGAGGAATAATGAACATGAGCACATACATAATTTCTTTAACTGCTAACACTACGGGAATAAGCTTTGATGCAATACGAGCATTATTTATTACAGGTCTACCATATGACTTAATGCATGCTGGAACTGCTACATTATGTATCTTCTTCATTGGACCAAATATTATAAAAAAATTGGAGCGTATAAAAATAAAGTATGGAATATATAAATGATCAGCAATCCACTAAGGACTTTGAAAAGAAAATAAGAAGAAAAAAATTTAAAAAATTTTGGTGTGCAATTATTGCTATAATAGTGCTTTTTGCCATAATAGTAACTACACGAATTGATGGAGTAAATTATGCATTTAAAAAGGTTACAGGGCAAAATAATGTAACTATAGAAATACGATGTGATGAGCTTTCAAATGATATGAGCAAATTAACAAAGCCAGAATTAAAAAAATATATACCAAAAGATGGCATCATTTTACATAAAACAAAGACAGATATTAAAAGGAAGGATACAGTTTTCAATGTGCTAGATAGGGTGTGTAGAGAAAAAAACATTCAGATTGAATACACATATACACCACTTTATAAAGCGTATTACATAAAAGGTATTAACTATTTGTATGAATTTCATGGTGGCAGACGAAGTGGATGGCAATATACCGTAAATGGAGAAAAACCAAAGTATGGGTGTTCCCTATATGACTTAAAGGGTGGAGAGAATATAGTCTGGTATTATACGGTAGATTATCTTAAAAATTAGGAAAAGAACTAATTATATAGACATATGAGAGGAGTTAAATTTAATGGAGAATAATAAAAAGCTGTGGCATATAGTAGATGAAATCAAAACTGAGGTAGGAAAGGTAATAAAGGGAAAGAATGATATTATTGATAAAACCTTAATGGCTATCATAGCAGGCGGACATATTCTATTAGAGGATATACCTGGTGTGGGAAAAACCACCTTGGCACTTGCTTTTAGTAAGTCTATGGGTTTGAAATTTAACAGGGTACAGTTCACACCAGATGTAGTTCCTTCAGATATAACAGGATTTACAATGTATAACAAGCAAACTGGTAAATTCGAGTACAAAGATGGTGCAATTATGTGTAATTTTTTCTTAGCTGATGAAATAAACAGAACTTCCAGCAAAACACAGTCCGCACTATTGGAAGCTATGCAGGAAGGCAAGGTTACAGTTGATGGACAGACGCATTATCTCAATATGCCTTTTATAGTAATGGCTACTCAGAACCCTGTAGGAACAGCTGGTACTCAAATGTTACCAGAGGCTCAGTTAGATAGATTTATGGTAAAACTATCTATAGGTTATCCAGATATTGCCACACAAGTGGATATATTAAAGGATAGATCGAAGGAAGACCCGTTATCATATGTTCAGGAAGTTGCTTCATCAGAATTAGTTGTGGATCTATGCAATCAGGTGAAAGAGATATTTGTTGATGAAAAAATTTATACATATATAGCTACATTAGTAGAAGCAACTCGTAATGATGAGTATATAAGGCTAGGAGTAAGTCCAAGAGGTGCTATAGCAATTTTTAATATGGCTAAGGCTGCAGCATATATGCAAAATAGAGATTTTGTTACACCAGAGGATGTTGATGACATATTTGTAGATGTATGCAGACATCGAATAATTTTGTTTCCAAAGGCTAAAATGGCTAATGTAAGTGTGGAAGACATATTGAAAAATATTGTAAGTAAAAATGTTGCAAACAAGCTTTAGAAACATTTAAATCTAAAATGAACTATTGAAACGTGACGGTGGAATATTTTGAAAAGAGAAAAGTTAATATTTTTGCTGATATTTGTTATTAGCTTAATTGCCTATGTTTTTACTGATATAGCATTTGCTGCACCTATTCTCATGGGAATGTCAATATACGCTATCTTTGCATTGCTTCTGATTTTCATACAAGGACATGGCTTAAAAGTTGCCATAGAAGGCATAAGAAAAGCACAGAAGGGTGAGCATATAAGACATGATATTATATGTACGAATGAAGGGCTTTTCCCAATAATAAGTGGCAAAATAATTATCGAGATTGAAAACAGATTGACTGGAGAAAAAGAAGTTATAAATGAAACAATTTCGATTTTTTCAAAGCAGAAAATAGTTATAGGTTTTGAAACATTTTCTAAATATTGTGGTGCAATAAATGTAAAAATAAAAGAAGCTATAGTTCATGACCCCCTAATGCTTTTTCAAAAAAAAGTATATTTTAATGTGGCAGATTTTGACTTTTTCGTAATGCCCAATATACATGAGCTTCACCTAGATAAAGAAGATTTTGATAAATATGACATGGAAAGTTTTAAATACTCCGAAACTATGAGAGGGGATGATTTAAGCGAAACTTTTGGTATCAAAGAATATGGAATAGGTGACAGTATAAAAAGTATACATTGGAAATTATCAGGTAAGCTTGGTAAGGTGATGGTTCGTATTCCAAGTTTACCCATTGAAAATAGCTTAATGATTATTATGGATAATAGATTAGAAAATGCTCTTAAATATGAAATGAATGAAGAAGATAGAACAATAAATTCTAAAAAAATTGATTCTACGATAGAAAGGTTTATTGCTTTATCTAACACACTGTGCCATGAAGGAATGGTACATTTTATAGGGTGGTATGACAAAAGACAAAGAGATTTTAAATCTATTAAGATAATAAGCGAAGAAGATATATATAAGGTTATTCCTGACTTAATATCATCCCCTTTTTATAGAGATAATATGAATCCTATTGATATGTTTTTAGAAGCAGATGTACAGCATGATTTTGCATCATATATTTATGTCACAGATAGGGAAGATGATTTTGATGAAATAGAAAGGCTTAGAGAGTATGGAGATGTCAAGCTATATGGGCCAAGCGAATTGGAAAACAAATAGTATGAGGCGAGAAAGGCTTAGGAATGTTGAAATTATATTTATATCTATTTTGATTTCTCTTGCATTTCTACGCTCCATCCTTGATATGTTCAATATTAAATATAATGTAAGCTCTTTTTTCAAAGGAGGAATAGGTGAAGGCTTAATAAGAACATGGAATGATATAGCTGATACCATAGGAGCACGTAGTTATGTTATTTTACCAAAGTTTCTTTCCACAGATGGTGGAAGTGAGGCATTTATAACAGTTTTGGGCGTGGTACTCATATTCGTAGCATATTTAATCTTAAAAAATGGGAAAAAAGCATTTCTTTTAGTATTTGTATTGCCGCAATTAATTATGGTACCAGCATTTAATCTTAGCATTTCAAATTTTGAAATTGGATTTTTAACTATTGCAATATTAAGTGGTTTGCTATTTAGTATATATCCTAAAACTGGCTTTTTTTTAAATTTTTCAGTAATTGTGGTAATTGTATGTATTGCTTTGGTAGCTTTAGGTACTGACATAGTCTCACCATTTGTTTCGGGAATTGGAAATGTGAAAGATATACGTGAAACAACCTCTAGTGCAGTAGCAAGGATGTATTATGGAGAAAATGCATTAAAAAATGGAGATTTGACTAAGCAAAGAAGAGGAAAAATTAGTGGAACTGCCCTTAAAGTAACGATGGATACTCCTCATTCAACTTATTTGAGAGGATTTGTTGGAGAGGTATATTCTGGAACTAATTGGAAACCTATGGAAGATTCATTTTACTATTCTAACAACAATCTTATGTACTGGTTACAAAAAGAGGGGCTTAATAAGATAGGGCAATTAGGGCAGGCTAATGATTTAGTGAGTCCAGATGATAAAAAAGGAAAAGAACAGAATAAGATAGTAATTGACAATGTGAAGGCAGATGCAAGATATGCATATGTGCCATATGGCGTTGATGATACAAAAGAAGTTGGAAGGGATTATGGGGGTAGTTTTATAAAAGCACCTAAATTTTCTAAAATGACAAAATATACTTATCGTGAGAGTGAAAATCCTGCGAAGAAGTGGACGACAATTGCCGCTGAACTTTTTACTTCACTTAATCATGATAATAATGAAAAATCAAGTGAGTATTTAAAACTTGAAAGTCATTACAATAAATATGTCTATAGTAATTACAGATATATTTCTCCTAGTGTAAGAAAAACTTTATTGGAAGCTATTGGCTCTCCGGGAGATCAATCCAAAGGACATGTTGATTATAAAAAAGCCATATTAGGAATACGAAAATATTTAGATGAAAACTTTATTTATACAGAGCATTTTGGTGATGAAAATAAGCCGATAAATGGTGACATGCTTTCTAATTTTATTAAAAATAAGAGAGGTTATGATGTACAATTTGCTACTGCCGCTACTTTAATGTTCAGGTACTATGGAATCCCTGCAAGGTATGTTGAGGGATACTTAATAACACCAGAAGACGCAAAGAGAATGAAAAGTGTAGAAAAATATAAAATCCCTATGGACAGAATTCATGCGTGGACTGAAATATATGTAGATGGTATAGGATTCGTGCCAATAGAAGTATCTCCAAAATATTTCGGACTTATGGAAGAAGCTGATTTAGAAATAGGCTTATCGAATGACAGCTTATCCCGAGCTTTTGAAGAAGAAAAAGGTTCAAGCGGAAATGAGATGAATAGATATGGAGGTGATGAAAAGCAGCATCCAAAATTTAGACTATTAATCCTCATACTTATTATAGTTGGAATTTTATTGATTATTCTTGTGCTATTTTTCCTTATTAAACAGTTGCTTTCAGTTTTAAGGAATAATCGTAAATACACAAGACTTTTTAAACTATCAGATTATAAAATTGCAGTGAGCGCAATGTACGCATATACGGAGTATAAAGGATATGAAATTACAGAAGAAATTCGAATGCTAGGAAACAGGGCTGCATATGGCAATGAAAAAATTACTGAAGAGGACAAAGATAAAATGTTAGCAATGATTAAATCTGCCAAGGATAACAAGAAGAGGTTTTAGAAATGTTAGTAGTGCAAGAAGGTTCAACGTATAAAATGGATACCAAAAGAAATAAAATAATAAGACCAATTACCATATTGCTCATTTTGAGTGTTATGATTTCCTGCATTTTAGGTGGATGTGCACAAAAAAACAGTGATAGTATTGAGAATAAAGTTCAAGAGACTGCAAGCTTTTTGAAGGAACATGTATCATCTCCAGAAACAGCTTCGATAGGTGGAGAATGGACTATTAAGGGATTAGTTGTAAGTGGAATTGATGTAGAGCAGGATTACTTTGACATGTATTATGATAGCCTAAGAGCAAAGGTTAAATCTACAAGAGGAGTTCTAAATGATAAGTATAATACCGAATACGCACGTGCTGTTATAGGCGTATGCGCCATAAAAAAGGATCCAAGCAATGTGGAAGGATATGATTTAACTTTACCTCTTGATGATTACGAAAAAGTGACAGAACAAGGGCTAAATGCTGTTTCATATATTCTTGTCGCAGCACGGATATCTGGTACTAAATTAGAAAATGAGGATAAATATATTGATTTTATTATTGAACAATTAAAAACAGATTCTCTCGACAAGGATGAATTTTTTTCTGATTATATATCAATGGCTATACTGGCATTATCTTTTTATAAAGATAGAAGTGAGGTAAATGCGGCTCTTGATGAATATTTAGATAAGTTATCTAAGCTGCAAAATAAGGACGGTGGTTTTGGTAATTGTGAATCCAATGCAGAGGCAATAATGGCACTATCTCAGGCGGATATAAATATATTAAAAGATAAGCGATTTATAAAAAATGGGAACAGGTTAGATGAGGCACTTTTGAAATATAGGCTTAAAAATGGTAGTTTTTGCCATGTCTTGGAAAAGAAAGATACTGACTTTATGGCCACTGAGAAGGGACTTTTGGCTTTAGAGGCTATTATGCTGGCTAAGGATGGCAAAAAATTATATGAAAGCAGGTAGTAATGAAGTTAATAAGCAAACTCAAAAATAATAAATTTGGTATATTTGCAATTTTAATTTTGATTGCGATTATATTTTTTTCATCTATCTATGTATTTTCATGCAATCAGGATCACGGTAAAAATCCAATAGATGGCATTGCTGAGGAAAGATCACAAATTCTTCTGACTGGTAACGGATATTCCATGAACTATGAACAGGAACAGGAATATTTAAAAGAAGAAGAAAAGCGGCATGAGATTATTCAAAATAACCAAGAACAAATAGCCAGAGAGACTGGAAATACTCATGAGATAACCGAATCTATTCAGGAAAAGAAAGAAAATGAAGAAAAAAAGGAAAGTATTATTGAGGATAAAGGAGGAAGTGTAGATAATAATTCATCCTCAGATGGTGATGGAAATAAAGGTAGCGGTAATGGTGGCAAACCCTCTGAAGGAAGTGATTCTGACAAAGACGAAAATGGAGGTAGCGGAGGCAAGGGTCCTGGGAATGGAAACGATGGAGATAACACAGGTGGAAATATTGATGAAAGCAAGCTTCCTACTATAATTTGCAGTCTGGAAAATGGACAAGAAATAAGTGGAAATTTCCTTGGCTTTACCGTAAAAGGTATAAGTTATAAAAAGGAAGTTATTAGTTCATTTAATATGAATGTACTGGCTAATGGTAATAGGCTAGGCAGTACTGGTGAAAATAGTGATGGCTCATATAGCTTTAAGACTAGTAAATATTTACAAGATGGCTTAAATGAAATAGCAGTTACTGTAACGGACAAAGATGGTAATACTGCTACAAAAAAATATCTCATAAATGTAGATATAAATGGAGAACGACCAAGAACTGGTACAGTTAGGGTCATACTGGACGCACGAACCGTAGGAAAAGGAATATTAATGGATTTAAATGTTCCTTTGTATGATCAAGATAATGCATACATGGTGGTAGATCGTGCTTTTAAGCAGGCTGGAATTACGCCAGTTTGGCAAAATTCTACAAATGAATTTGGAGGTGTTTATCTGGCTAGTGTTATATATCCAGGCATATTTGCGAATTGGACGTATGATCTAATACCAGCGCCATTAAAAGAAAAGTTAGATGATGAGGGGGTAACGGAGCAAGGAATTCCTTCTGACATAAATAAGATTGGTGAAAAAGATATATATCAATGGTCCGGATGGTGTTATGACATTGATGGTACCCCAGGAGACTTTACAGAAAATGGCATGGCAGTGGAGCAGGTGGATGATAGAGATGTTATCACTGTAGCCTTTACATTACACATGGTTTATGAATTCAACGGTACATGGTTCTCAAGGGGTGAATGGTAATATGCTTATAGCCGTCATGAACGGTAATATATAAGGAGGTTGATATGAAGGAGGTAAAAATGAAGAGCGGATTAAGAAAGTTACTTTCTGTTGCTATCATTTTCACGTGGGTTGTGAGCATGCTCTCGACAACGGTATATGGATTTACACGTATAGAAGATGATAGGAATAATGATATTGTTTGGTATAATTTTGCCAATAATCAGGAAAACAACAGAGTAACGGAATATCCTGGCCCTACTGATGATAAAACAGCATCATTAAAGTGGGCGAAAAAATATGGTACGGGTTGGGCAGCTTCTTGCACTCCACCTATTATCATTAATAACAAGCTGTATGTAGGAATGGCTAAAAAGGTCATGGAGTTAGACAAGGATACGGGTGAGATTTTAAGAGAAAGTGATGAAATGGTATCCAATGTGGGCTATGCGATGAATCCAATTCTATATGCTGACGGAATGCTATTTGTACAAGTCGGTAATGGAATCATACAAGCAATAGATCTACAGACTTTAAAGTGTGTATGGCATTCTGAAAAAATTGGAGGCCAAACAGTTTCCAATATAAGCTACAATAAGGTTAATGGTAAAGGATACATATATACCGGTACATGGACAGGTGAAAATAGAGATGGATACTTCATTGCAGTTACCACTGATAATGACGAGAAGTATAAATTAGATGAAGGAAAAGGAAAGGGTGGCTGGACTAAGGCACCAGCATGGAAATTCCAACCTTCAGGATCTTCTAAGGATAAGGTTAAGGATTTAAAATATGACCCAGACCTTAATGCAACACTTGAGCAGGAAAATAATGTTGCAAAAAGAGGATTCTATTGGGCAGGTGCATATACAACAGAAAAATATGTAGCTGTCGGAACAGATGATGGAACAAATGAAGGCGATTATACTGCAAATGGTATATTCTATACGCTAAATCCTACAACGGGTGAAATTATAGATAAGGTAGAAAACATAAAAGGCGATATTAGAAGTACAGTTGTTTACGACAATGGACAGTTATTTTTCTGTACTAAAGGCGGTTTAGTTTGTAAGGTGGATGTAGATAGTGAAGGGCATTTAAGTAACTATACACAGCTGCAGCTTACAGATCCAAAAAATGGAAATAAAAATCGAATGATAACTGCGGCACCTGTTATATATGGAAACAAAATATATATAGGAGCAAGTGGAGCTGGTGGACAGTTTGATAAGGACGGAGGACATGTCTTTGCAGTAGTAGATAAGAGCAATGATCAGCTTAAACTATTATATGACATCCCTATTGCCGGATATCCACAGGCAGCTACTTTACTATCAACTGCTTATGCTGGTGAGGACTATGATAATGATGGACAGCCAGATGGTAGAGTATACATTTACTTTACATACAATGCTCCTCCAGGAGGCATATATTATATTTATGATACACCTGAGGCAAAAGAACCAATTACCAAAGGAAAGGAACTCTTTATTCCAGAGAAGAATATGCAGCAGTACTGTATTAGTACAATAATAGCTGATCTTCAAGGAAATCTTTATTATAAGAATGATAGCTGTTACCTTATGTCCATAGAAACCAATGCTGCATTTATTACAAATGCAGAGGTAAAGACGGACAAGGGTACAGACGCTGTATGGGACAAAAGCTTTGCCCAAAACTCCACCGAATATAATTTGAAAGTAGGAGAGGATGTTAGCTATGTTACACTTAAGCTACAAAAGCCAGATCCTACTGGAATCAAGGTTAATGATAAGCCTTATGAAGAAAATATGAAGGTGCAGTTAAATGAAACAGGTGAGACTGAAATAAGGTTAGAAGCGAAGGCTGGTGAGCAGACTAAAACATATACTTTAAAGGTGAAGAAAATAGGAGCAGATGCAAGCTTGGCATCATTACAAGCAAGTACCAGCAATCGTGAGGGAGCAGATATTTTAAGCATGGAGCCGGAATTTTCAGCAGAAAAACTGAAATATAAGGTGGATATTACAGATGTTGATATAGATGAAGTTGGAATAATAAGAGTTTGGCCAAAGCCTTCTGCCGAGAATTCTTCGGTAAAGGTGGAGGGAACTGATAATGTTGAATCAGTAGTAGATTTATTTAAGCGTAAGGGATATTTTGGTGTATATTTTGATGATCCTAATAAGCCTGCTTCAATAAATGTTACTGTAACATCTGAGAATGGAGCAAAAACTCAGACATATAAGCTTACATTTGCTAAGAAAGTAAAGGTAAATTCTGTAAGCATTGAAAATAAACAGGCTGCATTAGATATGGCAGATAGCCCATTAAAGCTTAAGGCTAATATTAATCCTGATAATGCTACAGATAAAACGGGTACATGGTACATCATGGATACAGAAAAACACGATAATGAAGATGATCTACCAGCTACAATAACACAAGATGGCGTAGTTACACCAGCAAAGAAAGGTAATGTGAGAATAACATTCATAACTAATGATGGTTCAAAAACAGACCAGTTTGATATGAATATTACTGATCTAGGTTTAGATGTAGCAGATGAAGCTAAGAAGCTGAATGTAAGTACGCTTAAAGATAAGGCAAATATTGATGCTGTAAAAGGTAAGTATGAAAAACTAACCAAGAAACAGAAGGAAAGAGCCGATAAGCTAGGATATAGTACAGCTATAAGCAAGGCAGAAGCTGAATACAATAAGTTGGCTGAAGCTGCAGCTCAGGAGGAGAGAGATAAAGCAGCTGCAAAAGCTGTTGAGAACAAGATTGATGCAATAGGTGCCCTTGAAGATATTGCTTTAGATAAGATGAATGAAGTGGCTGAAGCGCGTACTGCATATGATGCACTTACTGAAACACAAAAATCATATGTACCAGCTGAAAAACTAGATAAGCTTGTAAAAGCAGAAAATAAGATTAAAGAGTTGAAGCTGGACAAGGCAAAAAAGGATGCAAAAGAAGCAGTAAATTCATATAAGGATTTAAACAATTATCGTCCAGATGAACAGAGGGTAATAAAAGGCATCATAGCCAATACCTTAAAGTTGATAGATGTAGCTAAAGATGAAGATGAAATTCTAGATAGGGTGAAAAAAGCTAAAGCTGCTATGGATCAGGTTAAGACTGATGCAGAACTAACCTTAGAGGAAAAAGCGAAAGAAAGAGCAGCCCAAGTAGACGCAGTAATCCAAGATATAGGTGAGGTAACATTTAGTGTTGATAGCCGTGATAAAATTCTAAAAGCAAGAGATGCTTATAATAATTTAGATGATTCTTCAAAGAAAAAAGTAAAGAAACTAGCTGAGCTAGAAGCTGCCGAAAAGAAGTATGCAGAACTTGTAAAGAATGCTGAGCTAAAGACATTATCAGATGAAGCTACAAAGTTAGAAGTAGTGGGCAAGTTTATGGATAGTGCAAAACTGGTAGCTAATGAACTCAGTGCGGATGATGCAAATAAATTAAAAGATGCATTTAAACTTGAAAATCTTGACATCGAAAAGTATTTTAGTGTAGATGCAAGAATTGAGGGCGGATATGAAGAAGCATTAAAGGTTGTATTTAATGTAGGTGATGAATACGAAGGTAAGAAAGTTATTGTAAAGGCTATTTTGACTGATGGTAGTATAGGTACATATACTGCATATGTAAATGAAGGTAAAGCCTCCATATATGTGGATTCCTTAGCTAAATACATGATTGGCATTGAAAAAGAAAAAATAAATCAGCCTGGTGGTTCTGACAGTAGCTCTGTATCAGGAGGTCATAATAAAACTACTAGGGCAGCTAAGACAGGAGATGCATCAGATCCCGAATTATGGATTATAACATCTTTATTATCTTTAGGATTGTCGATAATTCTATTAAGAAAAAGGAATAACCAATAAGATTGGCAAAATCGGCAATATGTTTAAATAGGAGTATGTCATGGAAATAAAATTAAAAACTAGACGCATTTTAGTATCCCTAATAACTCTTATAGTTTTATTTGCATTTAGTATTCCCAATATATCGGTAGTGTCTGCGGACACTACCGATGCAGTGGATGATGGCATAGTCATCACTACAACGCTAGATGATAATATAACACAAAAAGGTTCTAAAAAAACTATCGATGTTATAGCAAGACAAAATGGAAATAAGATTGATTCAGAAGTTTATCTAAACAATGAAGAGGTGAAGATAAATTGGAGTGATTCCAATAAAGATAGCTATACTCTTAACTTTGTAAATGAAGGACCTAATGTTGTTAAAATTATAGGGAAAGCAGGAGATAAACAGAAAGAAATAATACGTAATGTAAATTATGTAAAAGCTCAGCCTGGTGAGATAATAGGATATGCAACATTTTCATTGGAAGCGCTTACTATAGGTAGTGGCTATCTAATTGAGCCATTAAAGCTACCAATTTATGAAGGTGAAAATTCAGCACAGATGCTTGTGAGATGGCTAGAGGATCATAAGTATTCATACCGTTATACTGGAGAAATAACAAAAAGCTTTTATCTTGCTACAATTGGTAATGGTGGAAAATGGAAGAATGGTTGTCAGGAAGCAAACACAAATCTTAGTGTTTTGCCAATTACCGTTGATAAAAATAATATACCAGCACCTTTATGGAAGCAGATGGAAGAAGATGATGTGTGGATTGAGGAAAATGGTAATGTGAAAGATGGAAAGGTAGTAGCATTGGGAGAATTTGATTATACTGGAAGTTCCGGCTGGATGTACTCCGTAAATGATGTTTTCCCTAATGTAGGATTTGCTGATACTTTTTTAAGTGATGGAGATGTAGTTAGAGTACAGTTCACATTACATGGTCTTGGCGCTGATATTGGCGGAAGATATTCTATGGGAGGATCTGATACTACTGATTTTTATGATACTCCTAATAAAACACAGTTACTAAATGCCATTGCAGATGTCAATTCATCCGAAGATAAACAAAAATTGTTGTCAGATTCAGATGTAAAAGCTGCTTATGATCAAGCTATGACTTTGGGACGTACATTAGTAGAGCCACAAGAGAAAGTAGATGAAGCAACAAAACATCTCATTGAGGCAATAGGAGCGTACAAGGAAAAAATTAATTCTGCTAAAAGTGATGCTGCCAAAGTAGATGCACTCATTGATTCCATTGGAACAGTTGAGTATAATGATTCAAGCAAGAAAAGTATTAGTGCAGCACGAGCAGAATACGATAAGCTTAGCACAGAGGCAAAAGCTCTTGTAACTAAGTTAGATGTACTAATTAGTGCAGAAAAAAGATATGAAGAGCTTAAAGCTAAAGCAGAAGAAGGAAATAAGGAAAAGCCAACACCAGATGATGAAAAACCTGTACCAAAACCAAATCCAGAATCATCTGATGATATTAAAGCTGCCAAGGATGTAGATAAAATTATTGAAGATATAGGTGATATAAATAATATTACATTAGATAGTATAGATAAGATTAACCAAGCTACAAAAGCTTATAATGCACTATCTGAATCACAGAAGAAATTAGTTAAAAATTTAGATAAGCTAAAATTAGCAATAGAAAAGTATAATAAGCTAAAAAATGATAAAAATATTAACAAACATACCGATAAAAATACTTCTTCTGAGCTTATAAAGCTAAATGAAGTAGCCAATAATCCAAAGACGGGTGACAATGATCTGATATTTGTATGGCTAATGTTAATATGCACCTGCTCAGGTGTAATAGTTTATGGCAGAAAGCGAATATAAGACTTGTTATGCTAATACTCAAAATAATACCTAAACAGCTTTCCATATGGAAGGCTGTTTTTTTCAAAATAAAAAACCATGGGAGACACACCATGGTTTTTAGTACGAAAAGGTTTAAATTCTAGCAAATTAAAATGCATACCACTAAATTCTAATTATTTCCTATATATACGAGGCATCCTCTCTTAGGACATTTAGGACCACCTACCTCAATTGGACAAAATCCTTTATTTTTTTTACATTGTGATCTACATGGACACATATAATCCGTGTTACAAGCATCTAATGGTTTACTAATATTATCTACATTTTTAACCCATTCCATTCCTTTTCTCCTTTTTAATATGATGAAGTTTAAGTAAATAATTCATACTATCTTCAAAATTATATTTTAATGGTATGCATTTTCTATCTTTACATTTAATAAAATAATTAGGACATCCTCCCATGCATAGTGGGAGAAATTTACATTTCATACAGCTTTTATCATCATCTATATTATAATTTAACCATTTTAAGCTATTGTGCCTTATAATTGAATTATCGTCATCTATTCTTCCCGAACTTTCATTCCTATTACCTATGTCGTCCCAACATCTATACAGATATCCGCAAGGATCGATGATAATACTATTTGTACTAACAGCACCACATATGCCATAATTTACGGAAGGGAAGTCATAATCATTAATTACCGTGGTATCATTCATCATGATACCAAGTTCTTCTTTAGCAAACTCACTACCGCTAAAACAAATCATATCATCCGTGGTATCATTTATATTATCTACGGGAGCTAAATAATAATTTATTCTGTCGCGAAATTCAAGAGACTCAAAAAAAGTGACTAATTCATTTATATCATCTATATTACTTTTATCTACATTTATTCTTATAGAAATATTAATTTTATTATTTAGCTTTAGTAAATTTTCTATATTACTTATTATTGTAAAAAATGTATCTCCTCCATTGGGCAAACATCTCCTAGAATTATGAATCTTAGGTGGACCATCTATAGTTATCTGTATATCGCTGATATGAAGATCATCTAATTTTTTTATAATATTCTCATTCAATAAAAACCCATTAGTTACTATAGAGGCACTGTATTCTTCACCAAAACATTCAATTGCATATTTAGATAAATCTTCAATTTGTTTAAATGCCAAAAGGGGTTCGCCGCCGTACCAAATTATATTTAAAGATTTGTAAACTTGTTTATCAGATAAAAATTTTTTCTTAATAGAATTTATAACATCAGATGTCATATAAGATTTATCTTGGATATTTTCATAGCAATATGGACATCGAAAATTACAATCCAAAGTAGGGGCGATTGTATAATGTGCTGAAATAGTTGAATATCGCATTATTTTATTTTTTAAAAGTATGGCAGACAATTCATCAACATCATTATCTACAATCATACCTCCAATTTTAAGATTATTAAATAAATCCTCATCTAAAATTTCACCAGGTAAAAATGAGTGGTTTAAATTTTCAAGAATTGTTCCATATTCGGGTTCCAAAAGTAGAATCCCTCCACTTATAGTATTATAAACTATAAGATTATTTTTATTATCTTTGTGATATAGGTTGTATTCAGATTTTTTCATTGTTTTTACCTAGATAAATATATTTCATAATGATGGTTAATATAGAAAATCCTAAAAACTCAAAATTTATTGGATTAACTAGTAAAAATTTCCCAGTCAATATACTAATCATACTTTGAATCAATATATCCTTAAATGTTACAATTAGTAGACTAATAATAATAAAATTAAAAGTTGAAATACTAATATTGTCATTTTTTACTGCCCGTATAAGTTTTATTATAGCAAGTAATAAAGGTAAAGAAAATAAAAGTAATTCTAATATAATTATTACTAAAGCATTGCTATTTGTTAAAACTCCAGTACTAATATTCGCTTGGTGAGATATTAATGATAAAAGTCTAGTATCTGGAAATGCATCTGTAGAAGAGGATTTGTAAAATCCTATAAAAAATAAATTTACAACTAAAAATAATGTCTTGACTATTATAGGCATGCTGAGTAAAAATATCCATTTTTTGATTTTTTTCTTATCTAAAATATTCATTGCTTTAACCCTCACCATTTATTTTGTTTTTTTATTTTTTCTTTTTCTTTTTTTTGATTTTCTTTTTCTTTTTTTTGGTGATAAATCAGCAAAACAATGATATAAACTACAACCTCCATGATTAGAAGGGCAGATTCTTAATCCACAAAATGGATAATCATTATTGTCATTACTTGATGGGGTAATCCATTCCATAATATACTCCTAATAATTTATGTAACAATATCTAGTTAAACATACTCTTAGTATACAGGTGCCATCATCTTTCTTTCTTTTTCCACAGATGTGGAGTCCGCAATGAGTATTAGGTACTACTTTTTTATTACTAGGTTCTTTTATCCAGTTCATAGTTATCCTCCTTTTGGAAAATATTATATTCCTATATTTTTGAAAATATTATATTCCTATATTTTTTCATTGTCAACTATTAAACATTATAATTTTATCATTTAATATACGATTATCATGACTTATCACTATTACAATGTTGTCATTAGATAAAACTCTTATAATTTCATTAAACTCTGCTACAATGTTTTCATCTAAATTACTTATTGGCTCGTCAAAAATATATAAACTGGCTTTTTTGGAAATAGTTCTTAAAATACCTAATTGTTTTATTTCTCCAGTCGAAAGATTTCGCTCGTCTGAACTTAAATATTTATCCTTATATGTTAAGTATAATCTTTTTAAAGAAATAGCTGAAGATTTGTTTAAAATTTCCATCAAAACTTCTAAATTATACTTTTCTGAAATTTCAATATTATTTTTAAAAGTATCATCTAAAATGAAAGTGTTTTCTTCCATATATGAAATATGATTTTTGATTAGGCTTTCGATATTTAGGCTTTTTAAATTGTATGTTTTATTATAAATTATATCTCCATCATATTCGTAATTAAATAATCCTGATATAAGGTCAATAATTGTCGTTTTGCCTTTACCATTTTCGCCGACAATTTGATATATACCTGAATCATTAATATAAAATGATAAGTTAGAAATAACTTTTTCATTATTTCTATAAAATTCTATATTTTTTAATTCTAAACTACTGACATTGTTTATTTCTATATCACCAGATTTGTTTTTTACATTTAAGTAATATTGCAGATTATCATAAGATGATTTCATATCTTGATATTCTTTCCCTATATCTATAAATCCTTTTATTGCACTCATTGAATAGGTGAGCATTGCAGTTACAACAGTAAATTCTCCTATTGTAATTTCATTTCTAATAACTTTTAATCCACAGAAAATAATAGCAACTATATCAAATATAATTTGAATAACATTTTCTATACTTCCATATAAATAATAAAAATTTTCAATTTTGATTATCTTATTAATATATTTTTTAAACCTATTAACAAGCTCTATTTTCATTTTTTCATTTATGGATAATATTTTTATAGATTTTATCCTGGTAATTTGTAATAAAAGTAAATTGAAAAAAGCTGCTTCTTCACTTTTTTGTTGAAATGATTTATTGTATATTCTACTTTGAAATATAATATATAAAATAGAATCAAAAATCACTAAAGAAAAAATTACAAATGTTAAAGTATAATCTATGTGAATTAAGATAAACATATAATATATTAAACTGACTATATAAGTAAAAATTGAAGAAATACTTTCTAAATAAAATCTAGCTATTGTATTAGAATCAGAATTTATTCTTTGGCTTAATTCTCCAGGATGTAAATTTGAAGTATATATCATAGAATATTTTTGCAAATGCCTTATTACTCTATGATTAATTTTAAATGAAATATTACTTTCTATTTTATTGTATATCATGTTACTAAAGTATCCTATAACTTCTTTTATAATATAAATAACAAAATAAAAAATAGCAAAAAATATTAATGCTGAAAATACTTTATTGGTTACTGAATCTATCATTTTACCTAAAATGACAGGTATTGTAGCCTCTAAAGAAGCTATTACTCCAGTAAAACATAGATATAAAATTATTTTTAACTTATATTTAGATAAGATGTTTTTAATATTCATAAGAATCACCTCTATATTTACATTTTAATAATATACTAAATTTTGTCAATAAAAAGCCATTTGTAGATTTTATTTATAATCTTAATACTATAGAGTGGGTTGAAATGAATATAGAAAGCAGATCAAAATATGAAATTGTAACAGCACTGCATATGGAGAACTTGTATCAATTTATCACTATGATAAGTTTCTACTGAGATGTTGAAGCTAAGTGCTGACTTATAAATCGGCAGATGTACTTTAAATTTTAGTATATAGATCTTTTTGATATTTGTTTGAATATCTCAAATTTCAATGTTATAGTTAATTCATTATATTATGTTATGTTGCAAGAAAAAATAGTACAAAGCTAAATGAAGTAGCCAAAAATCCAAAGACGGGTGACAATGAGCCTGTATTTGGATGGCTAATGTTAATATGCACCTTCTCAGGTATAATAGTGTATAGCAGAAAGCGAATATAAGACTTGACATTTGCAATTTTTTAAAAGATTATGGAGATAAAAGAGGCATAAGATGAAGAAGAAATTTTTATTATGTATTATGATAATAATTGTATTTGCAGTATTATTGATTGGATATGGCTATTATAATTTAAAATCAAACTCTGTATATTATGCAAAACACACCCCTCATAAGGAAGGTACTGAGCCGGTACTTATGATGTTAGTTGATAATTTGTATTGGGTATATAACCCTGATATAGATGGAATAGAGTATGATTTTGATGGGGGCAATAGCATTTACAATTATAATTTTAAGGCGGAAGATATCCCTTTTTTATCCAGTTATGGCGGCGAAATATATTCATATGGTAGCAATGGCTTTAAGACATATAAATTTGATTACCATTTTAATTTGATATCGTCCAGAGATAGACGTAATGGAAAGATTGATATAAAGGATGTAGATATTGAAGAAGTCAAAAAAGAAATTTATAAAATCGTTCAACCGGTAATTGATGAGCAAACAAAACCTTTGAAAAATCTTCAATGGCTTTTTGATAGAGTATATCGAGACAAATTTAATTAATAAAATGAATGAGTAGCTAGAAAATGAAAAAGAAATTTTTACTAGGGATTATGACGACAATTGTTTTGGCAGTATTATTGATTGGATATGGCTATTATAATTTAAAATCAAACTCGGTATATTATGCGAAAAATACACCTCATAAAGAAGGCACTGAACCAGTACTTATGATGTTGGTTGAAAATCTATATAGCGTTTACAACCCTGATATTAAAGGTGTTAAATATGAATTTGATGGAAATCCAGCTATTAAAATTTTTGATTCTGAAGGGAGTCAATCATCTTATTTCTCTTTTATGAAAAGTGATGGAGGGTACATATTTAGTAACAAAGATAAAAATGTAGTATATAAATTTAATGAAAAATTTAGTCTAATAAGAGCATACGATACAAATGATGGATTTACTCAAATTAGTATTGAAGATATTGACGAAAATGAGGCAAAAAATGAACTTCGTGCTAAATATCAACCTATACTGGATAAACAAACAGAGCCACTGATAAATTTGCAGTGGATTTTCGATAGAGTCTATAGAAATAAATTCAATTAATATATTATGAGCAACTAGAATTAGTTAGTAAATTGATTCTAGTTGCTTTTTTATGGTAGAGGGGGTGCATTAGAGTTTTATATCGTATAATTGTATCCATTTCATAGTCGCAATGAATCTGTATTTGTATGGCTAATGTTAATATGCACCTGCTCAGGTGTAATAGTGTATGGCAGAAAGCGAATATAAGACTTGCTGTGCTAATACTCAAAATAATACCTAAACAGCCTTCCATATGGAAGGCTGTTTTTTTAAAATAAAAAACCATGGGAGACACACCATGGTTTGCTCATCTGTGTATTTAACTTATACACGTGGGGACGGGTGAGACTTATTTTGCTGCCTTTGCAGCGTTGAATCTCTTTGTTAGTCTGGAAACCTTTCTGGAAGCTGTAGTCTTTTTGAAAGTACCTTTTGCAGCTGCCTGCATAAGCTTCTTTTCTGCAAGTACAAGCTTTTCCTTGGCTTCTTCTAAATTTCCTGCTTCGATGGCAAGGTCAAATGCCTTTAGAGCCTCTTTAACATGAGTTTTTACTCTTCTGTTACGAGCAGTTTTTTTGTCGATAACACGGATTCTCTTCTTAGCTGATTTAATATTTGCCATAATTTTCACCCCACTTTATTAAATTAACAATTGTTTAAATCGCCGACATCTATTATACAATAAACCCTTGTATCTTGCAAGGTTTCAGGTTTTTTTATATAATAGAAAATGTACTATTTTTTCTGGAGGGAAATTGGATCAGAAATTTATTCGTAATTTTAGCATAATCGCACATATTGACCACGGAAAGTCTACACTGGCAGATAGGATCATTGAAAATACAGGTCTTGTATCAGATCGTGATATGAAGGAGCAATTCCTTGATAACATGGAGCTTGAGAGGGAAAGAGGTATAACAATCAAGTTGCAAAGTACCAGATTAGTATTCAATAGTAAGGATGGGAATCAGTATATTTTTAATCTTATTGATACACCAGGTCACGTAGATTTTACATATGAGGTATCACGTAGTCTTGCAGCCTGTGAAGGGGCTGTTCTTGTTGTAGATGCAAGTCAAGGTGTAGAAGCTCAGACTATGGCAAATGTGTACCTGGCACTTGATGAAGATTTGGAAATTTTACCATGTATTAATAAAATAGATTTACCTAGTGCAAGGCCAGATGAAATAAAGGAAGAGATTGAGGAGTTTATAGGTCTTGATGCATCACAGGCTCCTCTTGTAAGTGCTAAGTCAGGCATAGGTATAGAGGAGCTATTGGAAGAAATAGTTAGGGTAATACCAGCTCCTAATGGAGATTCAGCAAAACCTCTTAAAGCTCTAATATTTGATTCTGTCTATGACAATTACAAGGGTGTAGTTATTTTCACTAGAATATTTGATGGCAAGGTAAAGGCAGGAGATACAATACTGCTTATGAATAGTGGAAAAAAATATGAGGTAAATGAAGTGGGAGTTATGGCTCCTGGTCACGTTCCAACAAGAGAGCTAGCTGCCGGCGATGTTGGTTATATTCTTGCTAGTATCAAGGAAGTAAAGGATGCCAGAGTAGGTGACACTATAACATTAGCTGCTTCTCCAACAAGTGAGCCTCTTCCTGGATATAAACAGGTGCAATCCATGGTATATTGCGGTATATATCCTGCTGAAGGAGAAAAATATGAGGCTGTCAAGGATGCTTTGGAGAGATTGCAGGTAAATGATGCTGCATTTTTATTTGAGCCAGAAACATCAACGGCTTTGGGCTTTGGCTTTAGATGTGGATTTCTTGGTCTTTTACATATGGAAATTATTGTCGAAAGATTGGAAAGAGAGTTCGATCTTGGAGTTGTTACCACTTCACCGAGCGTAGTATATAAGGTGGTGATGACAGATGGAAGGCAGGAATTTATTCAAAATCCTACAAACCTCCCACCACTTACTGAAATAAGTCATATAGAAGAACCCATAGTAAAAGCAGACATTATAATTCCAAAGGAGTATACAGGTTCTATTATGGAGCTTTGCCAGGATCGAAGAGGAAATCTAATTCATATGGAATATATTCCTGGAGACAGAGTTCAGCTTCATTATGAAATGCCTTTAAATGAAGTCATCTATGATTTTTTTGACGCTCTAAAATCAAAAACAAGAGGTTATGGATCATTAGATTATGAAATGCTACGCTATGAAAGAAGCAAGCTGGTAAAACTGGATGTATTATTAAACAAAACGGTTGTTGATGCTTTTTCTATGATAGTGCATGAGAGTAAGGCGTATGCTAGAGGAAAATTCATATGTGAAAAGCTTAAGGAAGTGATTCCAAAGCATATGTTTGAGATACCAATACAGGCAGCTGTGGGCCAGAAGGTTATAGCAAGGAGCACTATCAGAGCGCATCGAAAGGATGTAATAGCCAAGTGCTATGGTGGTGATATTTCAAGAAAGAAAAAGCTTTTAGAAAAGCAGAAAGAAGGAAAGAAGAGGATGCGACAGTTCGGAAAGGTAGAAGTTCCTCAGGAAGCCTTTACAGCAGTTTTAAAATTTGATAATAAATAAAAGTATGCCGAACTTTTATGGTTCGGCATTTTAATATTAAAAGAAGCGGAGTGCGTTAAGTAACAATGGGTTATGTGGAAATGAAAAAAATTGGAGTATATATACATGTTCCTTTTTGTAATAGCAGGTGTATCTATTGTGGCTTTTATTCCAATGCAATAGAGGGCGTAGCTGGAAATGAAAAAAATACTCTCTTTGAAAATTATTTTAGTGAGGTTCAAAGAGGAATTATATCTATCAGAGAGGAAATTGCAAAAAACTATAAGGACTACGAAATAGATTCCGTTTTTTTTGGTGGAGGCACTCCATCGATTCTTCCATTAAAATTCATTGAAAAGCTGTTAAATGAAGTTGCAGGCTTTGGGCTTAAAATAAGTGAAGCTTGTGAAATAACAATAGAAGCTAATCCAAATAATCTTGATTATCATAGGCTGATAAAATACAGAGAAATGGGAATAAACAGGCTTAGCATAGGAGTACAATCCTTAAATGATGATGAATTAGCTTTTTTGGGAAGAACACATAAAAAGAAAGATGTATATTTGGCTTACGAAACAGCACGTAGGGCAGGATTTGACAATATAAATTTAGATTTAATATTTGCAATACCGGGGCAGGATATTGAAAGTTGGAATGCTAATGTAGGAAAAATCTGTGAATTGGATCCAGAGCATATTTCCATATATAGCCTTGAATATGAAGAAGGTACCAGACTTTCAGAATTACTAAGAAATGAATTTATATTTCCACAAAATGATGATATTGATAGAAAGATGTACTGGAGTGCTGTAGAGTGTTTAGAAAAGCATTCATATATTCAGTATGAAATATCGAATTTTGCAAAACAGAATAAATTTTGTTTACAAAATAAAAAATATTGGGATTTATCCCCCTATATCGGCATAGGTAGAGGTGCGCACGGATTTATTTCTAATGTAAGATATGAATTTGCCAATTTAATAGATATACCTGCTGCTAATATGAACGGATTCTTTGATAGCCAGTTAGCAAAAGAAGATTTATGGGAGCTTGCTACCGACTATGTTTTTGTTGCATTGAGACGAAATAAAGGCATAGATTTTGATGAGTTTAAGCAAAGGATTGGACAAGATTTTTTTCATGTATTTTCAGATAAAAAGAAGATAACAGACCTTGTGAAAATGACGCTCCTAAAATATACAGATAATGGCATAGCATTGACTAAAAAGGGAGTAGATTTAGCTAATTCTGTGATTTCAACGATTATAAGTAGATAATCGATTTGGTCATAATAAAAGTTACAATAATAAATTATAAATAAACTCCTATAGAAATATTATCAAATCTATCTATAGGAGTTTTAATTTGCAATAAGGCTGATGCTGCACGTGGCAGCTAGCTACAGTCAGTTAATGTCATTAGCCTTGATAAACTGTTTCACCAGCAACTATTGTTTGTAAGACCTTTACATCCTTTAACTGTTCAGTAGGTATAGTAAATATATCGTCACTTAGCACGACCATATCTGCAAGCTTTCCTATCTCAATGGTACCTATATCATTTAAAGAATCCATGGTTGCAGCAGCTTTTCTTGTAAGTATATCTAAAGCGTCATATACACTAAGTGCTTCATCAGGCTGGAAAGCATCTCCACCAGAAAGAGATTTTCTTGTTACAGCACAATATATATTTTTAAGTGGTTCACAAGGCTCTATAGGATAATCGCTACCTCCACTGACAAGTACGCCGGCATCTATCAGTGATTTCCATGCATATCCATGATGATAATACTCCTTTTGTATTCTGGTTGGAATAACTGGAATATCACTATTAAGAAATATTGGCTGGATATAGGCCTGTATATTAAGCTCTGCCATACGCTTAATATCATTTGGACTGATAAACTGGCAGTGTACAATGCCATGTTTAGAATTTTCTCTACTACTTGATTTCATAACAGTTTCAAATGCAAGGATAACTTGTCTGGCAGTAGCATCTCCAATAGCATGTACAGCACTATCAATGCCATTTTCATCTGCTTGCTTTATTTTATTAACCAACTCATCAAAAGAATATGTTGGAATGCCTTTTGCATTTTCATCATCTATATATCCGTGTATCATGCAGGCTGATTTTGCTCCTAAAGATCCATCCTGAAGCAGTTTTCTTGGGCCTATCTTAAAAAATAGCCCTGGATTATCTCTGCGCCCTTTTGTAAAATCACAAAAAGCTTGGAATTCATTTTCATCACCATAGACCAGAGCCTGCTCAACGACTCTTAGGGTCATTTTTCCTTCTTTCTCCAGCTCACTATAGGCGGTAATAATGTCCTTCCATGAAGCTCCGGGAATGTATGGTAGATCATCGCTGTGAATACAGGTAAGACCATAGGAATTAAGCTTTTTCTGTAGCTTAAGAAAAATTTCCTTGATATAATTCACATCTCGTCTAGGAACTATATCTTTGTAAAGTCTCATGGCACTTTCCTTTAAAAGACCGTTGGAAAAATCTATGTTTGACAGCATTTCCGAATCAAGCTGCATATCTTTGATGAGGTCAAGGGCATAGCTGTTAGCAACACCAATATGAGCACATGAACGCAGTAAAAGAACAGGAACATCTGTAGCTATTAGATCCATGTCATTTTTTGTTGGGAATTTTTTGCCAGGAAAAAATTCCTGATTCCAACCCATGCCAAAAACATAGCCTTTATTTCTTGCATATTCTGCTTTACCTTTGTCAATAACTTCATCAATTGATTTAGTCTCAAATAAGTTAAGCTCTTCATCAAGGAAGGCAGAGTATAGGCCATGCATGTGAGTGTCGCTCATGCCAGGCACTACTAGATGTCCATTTAGATCCTGTTTTTTCTCCCAATGAATATTTTTTGCAGCATTTAAATCACCGGTAAAAATAATTCTATCACCTTCAACTCCAACAGCAGAAAAAGTTGAGCCGCTATCTGCCATTGAAATAAAATTACCATTATAAAATAGTGTCTTCATAGTATCTCCATAGATAAATATTATTATATAACTAGAATAACAGAAAATATAAAAAATATAAATAGCAGATAGAAAATGGAGTAATCAAATAGAAAAATATGGTACATATTTTGTAGAATATATAGTATAATGAGATATATTGATTTTTTGGAGGAAATATGGCACAGCTTTATTATAGATATAGTACTATGAATGCGGGAAAATCCATTGAGCTTATTAAGGTAGCATATAACTACGAAGAAAGGGGCAAAAAAGTAATGACTCTGGCTCCATCTATTGACGACAGATATGGTAAGGGCATAATTACTTCAAGAATAGGTATCCAGCGGGAAGCTATACAGATAAATGATGAAACAAATATTTTGAAGCTTTTTATGGAGGAAGAGGCAAAGGGTCATGTGGATTGTGTGCTTATTGATGAATGTCAGTTTTTGAAAAAGCATCATGTACAAGAGCTGGTAGAAATAGTAGATAGCTTTAATGTGCCTGTACTTGCATATGGTCTGAAAAATGATTTTAAAAATGAGCTGTTTGAAGGTTCATACTACATGCTGGTTTACGCAGATAAAATAGAGGAAATCAAGACTATTTGCTGGTGTGGTAGGAAGGCTACCATGGTAGCGAGGATTGTTGACGGTAAGTTCGTAAAGGACGGTGAGCAGGTTGTAATTGGAGGAAATGATATGTATGTATCCCTCTGCCGCAAGCACTACAATGACGGACGACTTGGCGAAGACTAAGATTACCAGAATATAAGAATTAGTTAAAATATAATATAAGTAAAGTAGGAAGCCTATGAGAAAAGATTGTGTTTGTTTTGTACCGATACAGGTAAGATATGGTGAAGTTGATCAGCAGGGTGTTGTGTATAATGTGCACTATTTAACATATTCTGATATTGCATTTGATGATTTTTTAAGACACTATGGTTCTTCATATATGGATATGACGAAAAATAAAGGCTTTGAAATTAGTCATATTAAAACTACCATAGAATATTTTTCAAGTGCCTATGAAGATGATTTAATCGAGGTGGGTGTCAGAGTAGGCCATATAGGTAATAAGAGTTTTTCCTTAATTTATGAATTTTACAGAAAAAATGAGGAAAAGCAGCTTGTGAATGTGGAGTGCTACTATGCTGGCTATGATATAAAAACTAGAAGCAGCAGACCTATATTTCCATGGCTAAGAAATATTTTAGAAGACGGGCTTGTGACTGAACAATAAATAATAGCAAAATAAAAGCACTAGTTAAACATATTGATAGAATAAGCTTAATGCTTATAAGGACTTCTTTATGTAAGAATAGCTAGTGCTTTTTTGTGTAATGAGTATTTAGTTATAGTGCTCAGTTATATTATAGATAATCTCTCTTATCTAAAATACTGATTATATTTCTTCCTTCTTCCACACCCTCAATGATTCTTCGAGCACGGAAGCTATCACCGATATTTAGAATTTCAATATTGCCGTCTTGACCAAATTCCTCCTGAAGCTTATCTACAAGAGGGGTTGCTGCCTTCATGCCGAGACATACAAATCCATAATCGAAATCTAAGGTTTTGATACCCTCTGCATCTTCAACTATAAAGCAATCAGTTTTTACTTCTTTTAATGCAGTGTTTGTCATCTGAACTACATTATATTTCTTCATCATAGTTGAAGTGTCTACTTTTGAAATAGGGTCGATTCCATTTCCTATAACAGGCATCATTTCTACAATGCTAACATCAGCACCACGTGGAGCAAAGAATTCTACTACATCAAGACCTACAGCACCTCCACCTACAACTACTACCTTTTTACCACTCATATCCTCCGGATATTGATCTACATGATTTATCATACCTAGTATGGAAAAAACCTTACCATTTTCTTTGTCAATATTGTCATGAAGCCCTGTAATAGGAGGCAGTAGTGGAGATGAACCTGTTGCATTTACAATGATATTTGGCTTTAGCTTTTTGATGAAATCGGTATCTGCCTCAATTCCTGTGAACGTGTACAGGTTTGGAAGACTTTCGGTTCTGTGAATCATATAATTTGGAAAATCTGAAAGACGCTTTTTATCAGGAATTTTGGAAATTTCCCTGGCAAGTCCACCTAGGCTTTCTTCTTTTTCAATAAGAAATGCATTGCAGCCAACCTCTGCAGCTGTTGCTGCTGCCTCCATTCCGGCAGTACCACCACCTATTACAACTACATTGCAAGGTTTATTTACACGCAGCTTTCTATATACTTCACCATCAGTTACCGCAGGATTGATAGTACATCTTATAGGTCTGTTAACTCCAATTCTGTTTCCAGCACATCCGATGTTGCAGGATATACATTTACGAATATCACACACCTTACCAAATTCTACTTTATTTACCCATTCTGGATCTGCAATCAGACCACGGCCAATACCTACAATATCAGCATCGCCTCTGCTTAATATATCTTCTGCTACCTGTGGATCGCGTACATTTCCCATAGTTACACAAGGCTTGCCATAACGTTCTTTAACAGCTTTAGCCATATATGAACGCCATCCATCCGGGAAGTGGTTAGCATCTATCTGATACTGTATTGATCCATTCAGCCCGCAGGATACATCGAATACATCTATTTCTTTTTCAAGATATTGCAAGTATTCCAGGGTGTCGTCAAGCGTATTTCCTCCCTCAATAAATTCATCAGCACTAATTCTCAGGAAAATAGGGAAGAAAGGTCCTACCTGGCGTCTTACCTCTTCGATTACCAGTCTGGCAAATCTGGCACGATTTTCGGCACTGCCACCAAATTCATCAGTTCTTTTGTTAGTGGTAGGTGATAGAAACTGACTTAGAAGATAGGAATGTCCTGCATGAATTTCAACAGTATCAAAGCCAGCTATTTGTGCTCTCTTAGCAGCCTGTCCATATTTTTTCACAATTTCTAGTATTTCTTCTTTTTCCAGTGGTCTTGGTATATCACCACCATCTTTAGAAGGAATGTTGGATGCTGATACAGGCTGTATATTTGTACGAGCAGACATTGCAGATGCACCTGCGTGGTTAAGCTGAACACCTATGCAGGCACCGTGCTTATGAATAGTTTCTGTTAGCTTAAAAAGCCTTGGCAGATATCTGTCATGATCTATTCTAAGCTGCGTTGTTCCATTGGAGCCTGTAGGGGAGTCAATGCTAATGTTTTCAACCATTATAAGTCCTGTTCCACCCTTTGCTCTCTGCTCGTAGTAGTTAATGTGCAAAAAGCTCATCTGTCCATTTTCCTCACCATAGTTGGTCCCTATAGGAGTCATCATGATTCTGTTTTTAAGAGTCATTCGTCTGATAGTAAGTGGCTCAAAAATATGTGGAAAATCTTTTTTCATAAATACCTCTTGTTTTTTATTTTGTAATTATTGACATATGATTAACAAACTGTGAGTATTCTATAATAAAAAGAAATATAAATCAAATATATTTTTTTTATATATTTAATAAGATAAATTTATGTTATAATAATTATGAAATATTGAATATGGTAGGCAGGAGTATGAACAATTTAAATTTAATTACATATTTTATAGCTTTGTATGAAGAGGGAAGCTTTACACGGGCAGCTGAAAGATTGAGTCTCAGTCAGCCTGCGCTAAGTATGGCAATAAGTAAGCTGGAAAAAGATATAGGTGTACAGCTATTTGTAAAAAAGGGGAGAAAGCTGTTATTTACTTCCCAAGGGAAAAGGCTATATGATGTATCAAAGGAAAGCTATAGTAATATGCAGGATGTGATAGCATCATTAAAGGATGAGGCACAGGGAAAGCTTGGGACTATAGATATTGGATATATTTATACGTTAGGAACACACTTTATTCCTGCATTATTAAGAGATTTTAGGCTGTCAATGGAGGAAAGAAGGATAGATTATAAATGCTATGTAGGCAGCACGAGAGCACTTATTAAAGGACTGATAGATGGAAAACATGATATAGTATTTTCTTCCTCTGTAGAGGAGGTAGAGGACATAGAATTTATTCCTATTTATAAGGAAAGGCTGGTTCTAGTCGTACCAACAAATCACAGGCTGGCAGATAAGAAAATTATTGATCTTGCAAGCATAAAAGAGGATAGACACATTTTTTACGATAAAAATAGTGGTATAAGACCACTCATAGACAGATTATTTAAACAGGCGGGAATAATGCCAAATATAGATTTTGAAATTGAAGACGACAGCTGTGTGGCAGGGCTTGTTGCATCTGGACTTGGTGTTGCAGTGATGCCGGATATACCGATTTTAGCTACAATGGATGTAAGAAAGATTCCACTTACAGAGGAATATCAAAAAAGACAGATTTACATCGCAAAAAATCGAAGTAGGAGACTTCCTGCTGTTGCTGCTGAATTTTACGAATTTGCCTTAACAAAGGATATGAATTTCTTAACTGCTGATATTTGATAGCCATTTTTCTTATAAGCCATATATACAGTATGGGTAAGCTTCATATCAGATAGTGTGAGTTTTTCAATAGGGAAAAGCTTTAGACTATCCACATCTGCAACAAGTCCACAACCAAATCCACTTGCTACAAGAGCAGCAATTGAATGCTCATCTGGGGCCTGACAAATTATATTAGGCGTAAGCCGGTTAACTTTATAAATTTGATTTGTATATTTGCCTAGCCCTGAATTTTTGTCATAACCAATAATTGGCTCTTTAGTAAGAGTATCAAGTGTTACGCTCTTGTGACCGGAAAGTGGGTGGTCTTTTCCAACTATAGCAACTATATTCTGCTTTAATACAGGCTCAAATACTATATCGCTCAGATTTTTTTCATAAGATGAAAAGATTACGTCATATTTTTCAGAAATAAGACCTGCTATTAAATCTTCTGTATATCCCTGATGAAAGCTGAATTCCATGTTTTTATTTGCATCTAAAAAACTACGTACTAAACTAGGAATATAGTAATGTGCGAGTGGGAAAACATATGCTATATCTATATGACCATTGGTATCGGTGAATTTTACCATATGATTTTTACATTCTTTTATTTTATTTGATATATCAATGGCGTAGCTGTAAAATTCCCTGCCATATTTTGTAAGCTCTATGTGTCTGCCTTCTCTTGCAAATAAAAGTACTCCAAGCTCTGCTTCAAGATTGGCTATGGACTTACTTAGGGAAGGCTGAGAAATAGCAAGCTTTTCTGCTGCCTTTCTAAAATGTTTTAACCGTGCAACTTCTAAAAAATATTCTATCTGTACAAAAGTCATATTTCACCTCTGGCAAATATTATAACACATGATAGCTAAAAACTATCAAAAATGCGATTAAAATATATTAGAATTTATTATTTTTTTTGAGTATAATAGTTAAATGTAATTGTTGAATATTTAACAAATTCATTTTTCGTTTTTGGAGGATAAAATGGGAGAGAGAATTACCGGACATACCGAGCTTATTGGTCTTATTGCTTATCCTATAAGACATTCAAGCTCACCAGCAATGCAAAATGAAGCATTTGCAAAGTTAGGATTGGACTATGCTTACCTTGCTTTTGAAGTAGACAATGAAAGCTTAGAAGATGCAATTAAGGGCATTAGAGCATTAAAGCTAAGAGGTTCAAATGTATCTATGCCAAATAAAACCGTGGTACATAAGTACCTTGATGAGCTTTCACCTGCTGCTAAGCTTTGCGGTGCTGTAAATACAATAGTAAATGACAATGGTAAGCTAACAGGACATATTACTGACGGTACAGGATATATGCAGTCATTAAAGGATAATGACATTGATGTAATAGGAAAAAAGATGACTATTGTGGGTGCAGGTGGAGCAGGTACTGCTATTGAAATCCAGGCTGCCTTAGATGGTGTTAAGGAAATGAGCATCTTCAATATAAAGGATAAGTTTTGGGACAATGCAAAAGAGACAGTAGAAAAAATTAACAATAACACAGACTGTAAGGCTACATTATATGATCTGGAAGACTTAGACGCATTGAAAAGAGAAATTGCAGACAGTTATTTATTTGCCAATGCAACAGGAGTAGGTATGAAGCCTTTAGAAGGTCAGACTTATATCCCTGATAAAAGTTTCTTAAGACCAGATTTAATTGTCACAGATGTAGTATATTCTCCAAGAGAAACAGCTCTTTTAAAGATGGCTAAAGAGGTGGGATGCAAATGTATGAATGGACTTGGAATGATGTTATTTCAAGGTTCTGCTGCATTTAAGCTTTGGACTGGACAGGAGATGCCTATCGAGCATATGAAAAAGGTGCTGGATATTAAATATTAGAAGAAAATAGAGTATTAGAAAGAAAATAACAGGAGAAGATGATGAATAAGAGATATTTACCAAGTATTGCTATTTTATACTTGAACTATTTTATACACGGTATTGGAGTTTCTCTCTTAAGTCAGCAGGTTATTAAGGAGATGCTGGCTGATAACTGGGGAACAGGAGATGTAATGGGTGTTACGGCAATTGCTGCTGCACTGGGATTAGGAAGACTCATATCGCTTCCTTTTGCAGGACCACTTTCCGATAAGCTTGGAAGAAGGCTTTCTGTAATAATTGGTTGCTTTTCATATGTAATATTTTTTGTGGGAATTGCTTTTTCGCCAAATACTACTATTGCATATATAGTTGCTGTAATAGGAGGTATAGCTAATTCATTCCTAGATACAGCCACATATCCAGCAGTTGCAGAAATAATAAATAAGTATACTGGAATTGCTACTATGGGAATTAAGTTTTTTATCTCAATTTCCCAGTTGCTTATGCCGTTTTTCTTGGGTATGGTTGTAGGTTCTTCACTTTCATACTTAATGCTACCTGTTGTTGCAGGAGTGAGCATTGCAATTTTGGGTATTTTAGCCATATTTTCACCAATGCCTAAGATTGAGGGCGTAGGTAAGGACGAATCCTTTATCAGGAATTTAAAGAGTGCAAAGTTTACTCTTGAAAGTATAGCACTTATTCTTATTGGTTTTACAAGTACCGCAACATTCCAGCTCTGGTTAAATTGTGCACAGACTTTTGGTAAGGAAATTGCAGGCATACCATCGGAAACTGTAGCGATAATGCAGACTTATTATTCAGCAGGTACGCTGATTGCACTTGTTGTTACAAGTCTTTTGATTACTAAGTTTAAGCAGGTAAGATTCCTATTTATATATCCAGCAATATGTGTTGCAATGCTTGTCGCTGTATACCTAATAAGAACACCTTTTATCTGTTATGTTGGTGCATTTGTAATAGGTTATGCTGCTTCAGGTGGTGTACTTCAAATGGCTACTGCGGTAGTAAATGATCTGTTTCCTAAAATTAAAGGTACCATCACAAGTCTTGTAATGATTGCTTCAAGTCTTTGTAACTACACAATTCTAACAGCAGCTGCAAAGATGACTGCAAGCAATGTTATCATCCTAAACCTTGTGATTACTGTAATAGGTGTATTACTTGCCCTATTTGTAAATCTAAGGTATGGCAAGCTTACTAACAGAGGTTAGCACAGCAGATTATCGCATTTAAAAATATTGATACATAAAAGGCTTTGACAAATAAAAAATTTATGTTAAAATTTAAACAATGATTAAAGCTTATCAAATTTTGAGGAGATTATATGAATAGCGTAACTGTTAGAAATGTAGAGATTGGAGTGGGAAGACCAAAAATTTGTGTTCCTATAGTGGGAGAGAATGTCGATGAGATTATTTTTTCTGCAAAAAATATTTTAAAAAAACCGGTAGATATTATCGAATGGAGGGTAGACTGGTTTCAGGATGTATTTAATCATGATAAGCTTATTGCTGCTGCAAAGAAGCTTAGAGATACGGTAAAGGATGTAGCTGTACTATTTACTTTTAGAACAGCTGCTGAGGGCGGAGAAAGAGCAATCAGTAAAGAGGACTATGAAGAGCTAAATAAAGCCATAATCTCATCTGGATATGTTGACTTAGTAGATGTAGAGGTCTTTATGGATGAGGAGCTTTGCAAAAGGGTTTGCGAATTTGCAAAGGAAAATGGTGTAAAGGTGATAGGCTCAAATCATGATTTTGATAAGACGCCAGCTAAAGATGAGATAGTTGATAGACTAAAGCATATGCAAAAGGTAGGAGTAGATATTCCTAAGATTGCTTTAATGCCAAAGGATGCAGGAGATTTAATTATGCTGCTTTGCGCTACCTATGAAATGAAAAGCAAGTTTGCAGATAGGCCTATCATTACCATGTCCATGGCGGGAGTAGGTGTTTTAAGCAGACTGGCAGGTGAGGTTTTTGGATCTGCTCTAACATTTGGAACAGTAGGAAAGAGCTCTGCACCAGGACAGATGGATGTAGATACCTTAAATGAGGTTATGGATATTATACATAAGAGTCTAAGCTAATTTATTAGGCTACAAATTTATTATTTTAATAGAAAAGTGATTAGGGATGAAGAATATAATTAAATGTATTTATAAAAATCTAGAAGAAATTCTTATAGTGACAGCTCTTCTTATTATGGTTGTAGTAATGGGACTTCAGGTTTTTTCAAGATACATTTTATCTTCGTCCCTTTCTTGGTCTGAGGAGCTTACCAGGTATCTTTTTATTTGGATAGGCTTTATGAGTATCTCATTTTGTATAAAATGTGACATTTCCATAAAAATCGATCAGCTTTTGCATCATCTGTCTAAAAGTTGGTGTAGCATTATAAAAATTTGTGTTTACATCGTTGAAATAATATTGTTTATATATTTGCTTCCATTTGCCGTAAGCTATTTAAGGCAGGCTGTAAGCAGTGGTCAGATATCGCCGGCTATGGGCATTAAAATGTATTATCTACAGATAGCTCCAGCAGTCGCTTTTTCTTTATCCATAATCCGTATAATAGAAAAACTTATAAAGGAAATCTGTAGTATGAAAATAGGTAAGGAGGGGTGATATGTCAGTTGCAGGAATTTTTTTAATAGGTATTATCGCTCTTATTATGGCAATGCCTATTTCTCTTGTAATGGCTATGATGTCAATCCTTCCAAGTGCCTTTGACAGTAGCTTTACAGCAAGTGCTACATATGTGATCAGATCAATGGTAGGTGGACTTGATAGTTTCCCGCTTTTGGCAGTTCCAATGTTTGTGCTATCGGGTATAATAATGGCAAGGGGTGGCATATCAAAGAGAATCTTTGATATTTTTTCTTATTTTATAGGTAATAAAAGAGCAGGCATGCCATGTGCCATAATTATAACCTGCCTTTTCTATGGAGCAATATCTGGATCTGCACCGGCAACAGTTGCAGCAATTGGCAGCATGGGAATACCAATTTTATTAGAAATGGGGTATGAAAAAAGCTTTGTAACATCGCTTGTAGCAGTATCTGGCGGCCTTGGAGTAATTATTCCTCCAAGCATACCTTTTATTATGTTTGCTGTAGCATCAGGTGCATCAGTAAGTGATTTATTTATAGCAGGACTATTGCCCGGAATTTTTATAGCATTACTTCTAATGATTTATGCTTATTATCATTGTTGTAGGTATGGAGAAGATAAGGAGAAGAAGGAAAGGGTAGTAGCAGAGCTTAAGGCCAGAGGGTTAATTAGTGTTATTAAGGATGGACTCTTTGCTCTTCTAAGTCCGGTGATAATACTTGGATGTATATACACAGGCATTGCTTCTCCTACGGAGGCTGCAGTTATATCGGTGTTTTATGCACTTTTAATTAGCATGCTTGTATATAAAAGTATAAAAACTAAAGATATAATAAATATATTATTAGAAACTATAAAAACTTTTGCGCCAATTATGTTTATATTGGCTGCTTCTATTGGATTTTCAAGAGTTCTGACACTTTTACACGTACCGCAGCAAACCAGTGAATGGATCTTATCCAGTGTGCACAATCCTATACTTTTACTAATTATCATTAATTTATTTTTGCTACTTGTAGGTATGGTTATGGATACGACTCCTGCCATTTTAATATTAGCGCCTATTATGCTTCCTATAGTATCGTCTATAGGAATGAATCCTATACACTTTGGTGTAATAATGGTTGTAAATCTTGCTATTGGATTTGTAACACCTCCAATGGGAGTGAATCTTTTTGTAGCTTCCTCTCTCACCAAGGTACCTGTGATAAAGATTGCAGAAAGGGCTATGCCGATGATTTTTTATTTTTTAATAGCACTTTTATTAATTACTTATATACCAGCTATTAGTCTTGTGCTTTTATAGGAGGTATAATGAGCTGTAAAAACGAAAAAAAAAGATGTATAGTAAGTAGAATTACGACCTTTTTAACGATTGTTATACTTGCTTTTACTTTAACATCATGTTCAAATGAAGATGGTAATAAAAAGCTGGGGGGAAGATATGCCATACCATTGGGAACAGCAAGTCCTGAGGATACGGTAACACAAATATATGCTGAAAGCTTTGCTAAGGAAGTAGAAGCTAAAAGTAATGGCCGCATTAAAATAGATGTATATGCAAATAGCGTACTTGGTGGCGATAGGGAACTGTTTGAAAGCTGCTACGACGGCGATATACCATTTGTAGTTCAAAATACAGCTCCTCAGGTTTCATTTATAAAGGATACTGCGGTATTTGATTTGCCCTGTGTTACTACGGATATATCGGACATACGCAAAAAAATAGATAATGATCATTTTATGCGTGCTATTAAGGCTGCATACAAAAAAGGTGGAATCATACTTTTGGGCTATGCAGATCAAGGCTTTAGAGTAATGTCTACTAATAAGCCGGTAGAAAAGGCCTCTGATTTTCGTGGTCAGAAAATAAGAACTATGGAAAATCCATTTCAGCTTCGGTTTTGGAAAAAGCTTGGTACTAATCCCACGCCTATGACATTTAGTGAGGTGTATATTGGGTTGCAGCAGAAAACTATTGATGCACAGGAAAATCCATATGAGGTAATTGTGTCAAACCGTCTGTATGAGATGCAGGATTACATCGTAGAGACTAATCATTTGCCACATTTAATCTCACTTATTGTTAGCGACAAATTCTTCAGCAGTCTTACAAAAGAAGATCAAAATATTTTAATTGCAGCAGAAAAAAAGGCAAGAGATGTTGCAAGAAAAGCTTCGGATGATCGAATAGAAGAACGAAAGGAAATTATTAGGCAAAGTGGCACAACTATCATAACTTTAGATGAAGATGTAAGGTCGTATATGAAGGATAGTGCATATCCAATATATAAGCAAATAAAAAATAGGGTAGATCCTCTAATTTATGAGCTTTATGTCAATAGCGAAAGCTAGTTTGTTATCAATCGAAATTTTAGGCAGATTATAGAATTATATAGCGGATGATAGAGTTATATAACAGGGTCTCTGCTTTTTACAACAAGCAGGGAGCCTTTTTTTATACAAATTTCCACAACAGATTCATTCCACTGATTACTGATAAATTTTGTAGATGTATTTGTAATTATTTCATCATCAAAATCATACAGTGAATTATGCACATACTCTACATGGCAACTTTCGTAAGCGGAGAATAAGCTGAAATATGTGAAGTGGTCTCTTTTAATTAAATGCTTGCCTGGCTGTAAAATAAATAGATTATTATTGAAGTCACAAAAGCTTATTTTGAGCTTTGAACTATTAAACTGCTCTAATATGCTAATATTGCCTAGGCAGTGATCCATTCGTCCACCTAGGCCTCCTATGATATTGATCTCATCAATATCAAAATTACATCTACATACGTGCCTGATAGCAATTTCACAGTCACTGGCGTCCTTCTCTACAGGTAGAAAAGTGGCTTCAATATTCTCTTTAATAAGATATTGCTTTACAAAATTACTTTCAATATTAAGGCTATCACCATCACCAATGTAATGAGTAGGGTGTATTCCCAGAAGCTTTGCCCAGACAAGACCTGAATCACAGGCAATTATAATTTCATATTGTGATTGGTCAAGCGTAATAGGCAGGCAGCAGGAAAGAGCGCCAAAATATTCTGAATTATTCAAAATAGTGAGATAATCTGATTTACATTTAGACTTTATTCCATCTATAAATCCAGAAATAATAAGTGCTTTCATCTTATTCTCCAGTATATTACACATAGTAATCTGTACCATAAACTTCCATAGATATTATAGCATATATATGTGAATATTTTAGCTATTTTTTTGACATATAGAAGTATTAGTTATATAATAATTAAAGCTATTTTTAGAAAGGCGGTTTTTATGTTTGTAGAAGCTACAACAAGTGAAATAAAAGCAATTGCTAGAAGGGTATTAAAGGGCAATTGGGGGAAAATCTTTGGTGTTTTGGTTGGTCTAAGCTTCCTAAATGCGCTAGTTCCTGAAATTATCAATTATATTTTTCCTAACTTTACTATCATTCCAGATTATGTAAATGATATGATTAACATAAAGGTGCAGTCAAACGTACCATTAAATGCAGCGGTTATTAACAATTCAGTCAATAACTTATACTGGAACAATTGGTTGTACTTAATCTATGCGATTTTCATTTTAATTCCATTACAGCTTGGTACTATAAATTTTATATACCGATTTGTTAGAAAAAATGAATTTAAAATAAAGAATCTATTTTTTGGTTTTGAGCATCTGCTAAGTAGTTTTCTTATTCCGATAATCACTAGTGTGCTTGTAGCTATTCCTGTTATTTTGGCGTTAGCTATAGGAGTAGTGGTAGGCTTAATTTTCAGAGATGCAGGAGCTTTTGCGTTTCTAATTACATTCATACCAATTGTTGTAGGCTGCGTTTTCTCAGTTATACTTACTCTGGGACTTTATATGGCATACTACATTAAATGCAGGAGTCCTCAAATGAGTGCATGGGCATGTATTAAGGAATCCTGGACGCTGATGAGAGATAATAAAACAAGGCTTTTTGCTCTGTTTATTACCTTCCTTGGATGGTTAATTTTAGCAGCAATAGTTACTGCTATAATAATTAAGTTCTTGGGTAATTTTGCAAGCAGCTCTTTGCTTTATAATATTTTCGCATGGTTTGCTGCCTTTCCATCGATACTGGTGAACGTATATATGCAAGTAGCAGTCACTGTATTCTTCTTATTTAGTATAGGTAAGATAAGAGAAAAAAAAGCTACTATAAATGATAATGGAGTAACTATCTATCAAGAGGTAGTTAATCAAAAAAATGACACATTCATCGATGAGGATGAAGAGAGTATTGATGATCATAAGAACCTTGAACAATAACTGATAATGATTAATAAGAAAGACCATGGTTATAACATCTTTATAACCATGGTCTGTTTTATTTGTGGGATATATTATCTAGTAAAACACTTATATCCTCAGGAAGATCGGCAAAAAATTCCACATGCTTTTTGGTATAAGGGTGGATAAAACTAAGAAAATAAGCATGAAGTACCTGTCTATTTATAACAGATGTATCTCCACCATATAGCCAATCTCCTACAATAGGATAGCCAAGATGACTTAGGTGTACTCTGATTTGATGAGTCCTGCCCGTGTCAAGTTTTACTTGCAGTAAGGAAAAATCACCGTTATCTGTTGAAATATGCGAGTTTTCACAGATTACTGTTCTACTTGGACTTCCATTTTCCATAACGCACCTTCGTATTTCATTAGGAGAAGGCCTTCCAATTGGAAAATCAATGGATTTTATATTTTGTGGAAAGAATCCATGAACAAGCGCCTTGTATTCCTTATGAACAAGATTTTCTCGCATCTGCTTGGAAATACAGTCCTGAGCATATGAATTTTTACCAACAAGGAGAAGGCCGCTGGTATCAGTATCCAATCGATTTATAAAGCGAATTTTATACTGCTCATTTTTATCTAACATATGTTTCATTATGGCATTTGCATATGTTCCGTCAGGACAGCCTTTTGTTGGATGAACGGTTATACCGGGAATTTTATTTATGAGTAAAATGTCATCATCTTCATATATTATATTTAGCTTCATATCCATGGGCGGAAAGCTTGATGACTCATTTGGAAGAAATATATCAATTTCATCACCAGTTTTAACCTTATGCCAGCCCTGTGCTTTCTTGCCATTGTGGAAAATAAGCTGCTGCATTTTCAGCTTAGTCCTGAGCCTGGAAGAAAAATCAAATGATCGTCTTATAACCTGACGTACTTCAAGTCCATCTAATGAAGCGTCTATCTTTAGCTTAAACTTTGGTTTTTTCATACTATAAAAATTTACTTTTCACCTTTTTCCAAAAATCATAATCACTGAATCTTACCAGATTCACATTTGTGGGTGAGTATTTTATTAATACCGACTTTATACCATCATATTTAACAGCCATACCATCAAAATATATATTCAGTTCATGAGACTTTAGCCCTTGCATTGATGGTACGAGCAAAAGTGAAAGGTTATGAGGAAGCAAAATGCTTGAAGTAAAAGCTCGGTAAGCAGTAGTGTTCATTGGAGCTATAGGTGTAACCTGTATAAGCTGTAGACTGGGATCAACTATACTACCCCCCAGGGAATAGTTATATGCAGTACTTCCTGATGGAGTAGCAACTAGAAGCCCATCACCACTAAAGCGTTCGATAAATCTATCGCCTATGGATATGTCAAGATGTATGGCATATACAGAAGCTCCACGAACGAGAACTTCGTTAAGTCCCTCGTGCTTGTAGCTTTCAGATTCAGTATTGATAATCGCTTCAACGGTAGATAGGGGTTGTAGCTTATAATCCTCCTTTTTCAGAAGCATACTTAGCTTTGGAATTTGCTTTACACTCATTTCCTGAAAGAAGCCTAAATGGCCAGTGTTTATGCCTAGAAATGGGGTGTCTGGAAATGAACAGGAATGAACCGCTTCTAGGAAGGTACCATCACCACCAATGACAATTATCATATCTGCATCAGAGCAGCTTTTCACAAGCTGAAAGCCTGCATTTAAAAGGTGCTCCTCTGTAGCAAGCTTAGCACTTTGAGAAACGTGATTTTCATTGCTGTATATAAAAATTTTGGAAATCATAACCTGCTTTTGCCTCTGACTTTCTAATAACTTGTATTTAAATAAGTTTTTTTAGCTCATCTACCAGCTCTTTAAATACATTCATCGCATTTTTTATCGGCTCAGGACTTGCCATGTCAAGACCCGTATATTTGAGTAGTTCAACTGGATGATTGCTACTACCTGAAGATAGGAATTTCAGATAGCCTTGCAGGGCATCAGGAGAGCCATCTATAAGCGAAGCGGAGATTGCAGTTGCAGCTGAAAAGCCTGTAGCATATTGATATACGTAAAAAGGTCTGTAAAAATGAGGGATTCTAGACCACTCATACTGTATAAGATCATCTTTTTGCATATCACTTCCCTGATATTTAAAATTCAGCTCGTTATAGGTTTCATTTAACCATGTGCTTGTAAGTGGCTGATCATTTTCCACGGTGCGGTGAGATAGCATTTCAAATTCAGCAAACATAGTTTGTCTGAATAAGGTTGTACGAAATTCTTCAATATAAAAGCCTATCAAATATTTTTTTATGTCCTTATCATCGGCTTTGTTGATAAGATCTCTGATAAGGAGCGACTCATTTACTGTTGATGCTACCTCTGCAGTAAAAATGGAGTGGTCCCCATATGTAAAAGGCTGATTCTTTCTGGTGTAGTAGGAATGCATAGAATGTCCTAACTCATGAGCTATGGTAAACACATCCTTTAAACTATTCGTATAATTTAAAAGAACATAAGGCTTACTATCGTAAGAACCAAAGCTGTATGCACCAGATGTTTTTCCTGGAGTTTCATAAACATCCATCCAGCGGTCATTCATACCTTTTTTTAAGTCCCTGAGATACACCTCTCCAAGAGGACTAAGGCCATCAATAACCATATTTAGAGCCTCATCAAATGGTATATCGTCATGTGGAGGTTCGAAAAGAGGAGTGTAAATGTCCCACATATGAAGCTTTTCAACTCCAAGTATTTTTTTTCTGATAGCCATATATTCATGGAGAGTAGGCAGTGAATTGTTTACGATTTCAATAAGGTTATCATATACACGCTCAGGAATATTACCACTAAATAGGCTAGCTGCTCTGGAGGATTCAAACCCTGCGATTTTACTATGTATAACGGCAGATTTAACCTTAGATGCATAAGTGGCAGTTAGGGTGTTGTTAAAGCTTTTGTAAGTGTTGTACATTTTTTCATAAGCTCTTTTTCTGACATCACCATTTTTATTTTCAAGAAAGCTGATATAATTTCCATGTGTTAGAGGAATATCATTATTAGCTTCATCTTTTATTGTACCAAAATCCATATCGGCATTGTTTAACATGTTAAAAATCTCGTGCCCACTATCTGTAACTTCGCCGAGCTTGGCAATTATAGTCTCTTCTGCCTCTGAGAGAGTATGAGGCTTTTGCCTTATAATTTCATTTAACAAAAATCTATACTGATTTAGATCAGGATTCTCATCAATAAATCCTAAAAGCTTTTGAACATCCTCATTTAACAGTTCTGGTGTAAAAAAGGCCAGACTGGCACTAACTTTTGAGATTACAGAATGTACCTTACTAAGTCTGCCCTGTCTTTTACCATCTCTATTATCTTCATCCATTGACATTCGTGCAAATACAAAAGCTCTTTCCAGTATTTGCCACATTTCATCTCTTAAAGACAGAAATTCACTAAGACGTTTGCTACTGCTTCCCAGAGTACCTTTGTAGCCTGCCAGCTTATCTGTCAGTTCCAGAGCGGTTTTTAAGTCATCGTCCCACTTCTTATCTGATGGGTACATTTCATCAATAGACCATTTATATTTGGCTGGTATTTCATCACGATTAGTGTAATTTATCATATTTTCTCCTTAAAAGCTATTATATTAAAAGTATATATAGTATAATATCAATAGTATAGCATAAATGAAAGAGTAGTTGAATATGGATAACAGACCAATAGGCTTTTTTGATTCGGGGGTAGGAGGGCTGACAAGCATTCCTCATCTTTTTGAAAAATTACCCAATGAAAAGGTGATTTTTTTTGGTGATACAGCTAGAACGCCATATGGATCTAAGTCTCCTAATACAATAAATCTATTTGCACAGCAGATAGGAGATTTTTTGATGGCTGAAAATGTAAAAATGATCGTGATTGCATGTAACACGGTCAGTGCAATTGCCCTTGATAAGCTTCGGGAGAGATTTCCGGATATTCCTATTATTGGAGTGATTTCCCCTACTGCCAGAGTTGTTGCAAATCAGTGTAGTGCAAATAATAAAATAGGAGTTATGGCAACTAAGGCCACCGTTGAAAGTGGAGCGTATATAAATAAAATAATAGAAAAGTCGGATGAAAAGCTGAGCATATTTCAGATAGCATGTCCTGCCCTTGTGCCACTTATTGAAGAGGGATTTACCGGAACTGAAATTATGAGATTGACATTAAAGCATTATTTAGATGATTTTATAACCAATAACAAAATTGATACATTAGTGCTCGGATGTACACATTATCCTTTAGTAAAGGAAGCAATAAAAAATCTTTATCCGAAAATAAAAATTATCAGTTCGTCAGAAGAGGTTATAGAAGCTATAGCTATAGAATTAGAAAAGGTGGACGGATTTGCAGTAGAAAATAACCTATCTAACAGATTTTATGCCAGTGACCTTTCAGCAGGATTTACAAATATGATCAAGGAAGTACTTGGTGAAAAGGAAGAAAGATATAGCATTAGATTTAAAAATTTAGATATTTAGGAGGAGTAAGGTGGATAAGCTTTATGATATTTTAGATATTAAGCAACCAGAAGATTTGGCATACTTTGAAAGTATAGCCAATTTTTTTGAATATGGTGGTGAAATAGATGATGAAGAGATGTATCAGCTAATTGATCAAGTGAATTTTCAAGCTTTGAAGGAAGTTTGCAGTGAATATTTTGAAGATCTTTTGGAAAATATTCCAGAGTATGAGACAGAGGTATATAGCTTGCTTAATAACCTTTCTCTAGCATTTCAGGGTATGATGGATATTGAAGAGGTAACAGAAGCGCCGGATTCCACATATCTGGTAGATGAGTTAAATAGATTTAGACTTTGGTATAGCGGAGATAGCGTGGTTATTATCAGAGACTTAGAAGGAAAAAGTCAGGAATTTTGTCTTAGAGATGCTATGATGCATATTAGACTTGCAAAGCTGGAAAATGAAGATTTAGACTGTGATTTTTCTCAGCTTTTAGATTATGAAATAGACGATTATATGTATAATTTTGCGTATATGGAGGATGATATTTAATGTATAGCAGGCATGAATATAAAAAGGGGCTTTCGGCTGCACTTTTATGCTCAACTCTTTGGGGAATACTGCCAATTTACTGGTCATCTCTTGAACCTATTGACTCATTTGTAGTCATAATGTACCGCATACTTTTGTTATTTTTAAGCTGTTTAATCCCTGCTATTTATTTAAAGTGTAAAAATAAGACAGAATTATTTGGTTCCATGACTGATTCTGCAAATAATCTATTTCGTTTTGCATGTGCTGGTATTTTAATAGGGCTAAATTGGAGCATTTATATTTGGGCGGTTAGTAATGGACAGGTAATACAAACAGCAATGGGGTATTTCCTCGAACCAATAGTTGTATGTATATTTGGGCTGCTCTTCTTTAACGAGAAGCTGAATATATACAAGCTTGTAGCTCTTATTTTTGCAACGGTAGGTCTTCTGGTTATGATAATAGGATATCGTCAGCTTCCTGCTGTGGCACTTGGTCTTGCACTAACCTTTGCAATATATGCTGCGATAAAGAAAAACATTGATGCTACACCGCTACAGTCACTGCTTGGTGAGACGCTATTTGTTGTACCTGTAGCTGTTATTGGCATAATATATTTTGAAGCTACAGGAAAGGGCGTGACAAGTAATTTACAGTCAGATGATTTTTACAAGCTCATATTGCTCATGTTCTCAGGATTAGTGACAGGCGGACCACTGCTGTTATTTGCATATGGTGCTCAGAGATTACCTCTTTTTACACTTGGAATTTCCGAATATATTTCTCCGACACTAAGTCTCATAATAGGAATCTTCTTTTTGAAAGAGAATTTTTCAATGATTCAGCTGTATGCTTTTATAATTATATGGATAGGTTTGTTTTTCTTTACTGTTGGGGAATTTAAGGCTTATCGAAAAAGAAGTGAAATGGCTCATGAAATAGAGGAGGCGTTTAACAAAGGTGAGTAAAGATAAAAAAGGAGCATGCTCGCCAGTCGAAATAGATTCCGATATGGCAGTTAGTATAGAAAGTGGTATAACCTCAGAAGAGGTGCAGGAAGTCTTTAGTAATGAGAAAACTAATGGAAATCAAAGTGTATTAGGCAGCTTCGCAGTAGGAATAATATATGTAAGCTCGGTAATAGGTGCTGGCTTTGCATCAGGCAGAGAGATATGGCAGTTTTTTGGAGTTTTTAAAGATAAGAGTATGTGGGCAATGCTCATAGCTGCTGGGTTATTTGTAGTATTCGGCATGATGGTTTGCTATATTGGTGTGGCATTAAATACAACATCCATTGGAAAGGTGGTTCTTCCTTTTGAGAGTGATACTGCCACTGAAGGGCTTTCATATCTTATTTGTGCGCTCATTTATGTGGTCATTATTACAATGTCAGCTGCTGGTGGGTCTCTTGTGAATGAGCTTCTTGGTATTCCTAAAATAGCAGGCTCACTTTTAATAGTAATTTTGGTACTCATTACAGTATTAGGTGATTTTAGCAGTGTATCCAGAGTGTTTACAACTATTATGCCTTTTATGTTTGCCATTGTTATCATATCATCATTTCTCATTCTTTTAAGCTTGCCCCAAAAAGAGCAGATTGATACAACAGAGGGTATTAGCCCGCTGGCACCAGTATGGTGGTTTTCGGCAATAATATATTTTGCATATAATACACTTGGAACTATACCCATTATGGCTCAGACTGTGAGCAGGGCGAAAAATAAAAGATGTGCAGTAGTTGGAGGATTTCTCGGTGGAGTAGGACTAGGCATCATGGCAATGCTTCTTCTTTTAGCAGTAAGTAAGGATATGTCTTTGTCTATAAATTCGGATCTTCCTATGCTCACATATGCTATGAAAATGTCAAAGCCATTTGGTTATATATATGGAATTGTTCTTTTTATCTCCATATACTGTGCTGCCACAAGTACATACTATGGATTTACTACTAAAATTCCAGCATTTAAATACAGAAAACATTTAATCATATTGGCAGCCTTAATCGGCTTTGGCTTCAGTCAACTTGGCTTTAAGGAGATAATTGCATACTTATTTCCAATTGAGGGTGCAATAGGGATATTAATAGTAATCTTTTTGACCCTTAATTTCTTAAAAGTGTTTACTAGCCGCTTAAAATCACTAAAATAAGGTATATATAATATTATGATAAAAGATATTAGATGGAATAATGGACTAAGAATTGCATATGAAAAAATGGATTCTATTGAATCAGTTGCCATAGGCATTTGGGTAGGAACAGGTGCAATATACGAAAGAAAAGAGATAAGTGGTATCTCACATTTTTTAGAACACATGATGTTTAAGGGCACTACCAATCGCAGTCCGCTTGATATTGTAAGTGATATTGATAAGATAGGTGGTAAAATTAACGCTTTTACGGGCAAAGAAGCTACCTGTTATTATGTCAAGGTTACAAAAGATCATTTTGAGGAGGCTGCTGATGTACTGGTTGATATGCTGGAAAACTCGATTTTCAACGATGAAGAAATTGAGCGTGAACGAAATGTCATTTTAGAGGAGATGAAAATGACACTTGATGATCCGGCAGATCTGGCTTTTGAGCATTCGGAAGAGTTGATTTTTGGAGACAGCTCAATGGCAAATTCTATCATAGGAAGTAAGGAAAGCCTCTTAAATATAAAGCGTGCTCACTTCATAGACTATGTCAAATCAAGATATACAAAGGATAATATGGTGATCTCTATCGCCGGAAATGTGGAAGAAAAAAGAGTAGTAGATTTTTTTGAAAAATGTTTCAGTAAGTTTTCAGAGCACTGCAAAGGAGAGCCTGTATTTAATGGAAGTGTGAAATCATCGCCTATTATTGTGAATAAGGAGATAGAGCAGTCACATATAGTATTTGGTCTTAAGATTCCTCGCCTCGAAAAAAAAGAAAGCTACGCATTAAGAATGCTTGCCAATATTATGGGTGGTGGCATGAGCTCCAGATTATTTCAGAGCATAAGAGAGGAAAAGGGATTAGCTTATACCGTTCATAGCCACTATGTATATTACGATGAATGTGGAATATTCAGGATATATGCAGGTGTTTCTCATGAGAATGTATCTACATGTATAGATGAAATTATAAGACAGATGCAGCTTCTAAAAGATAATGGAATAACAGAAGATGAGCTTGTAATTGCTAGGGAGCAGTATAAAGCAGATCTAATATTCAGTGGAGAAAATCCTGCCTCCAGAGCATTTGTGAATGGAAAATCACTGCTTTTAGAAAATACTGTGGAGGAAATAAGCAAGACAAGGGAGAGAATAGAGTCCATTGATTTGGAATTTATAAATTCAATGATTCCGTACATTTCCAATATAGATGAATATGGTCTTGTGATTATAACGGGAAAGGATAATGATGCTTTAGAAGCGTACCATTAAAATTATAACGCTTTTGATTTTGCAAGTGTCATGATACAAACAGGAGTAGATAAAATGCAGGTTAAATTTGTAAGCAAGAGTAAAAGTTTGCCTTCGTATGCCACAAAGGGTTCATCTGCAATGGACATTCGTGCCTACATAGATGAGCCAATTATAATAAAACCACTTGAGAGAATGCTTATACCAACTGGACTTTTCATGGAATTACCTGAAGGGTATGAGGCACAGGTGAGAGCAAGAAGTGGTCTTTCTATTAAGCAGGGGCTTACAATGGTAAATGGCATAGGTACTGTAGACAGCGACTATCGTGGAGAGCTTATGGTGCCTGTGATTAACCTTGGTCAGGAGGAAGTGGAAATAAAAAACGGAGATAGGATAGCTCAGATGGTAATATGCAGGTATGAACAGGTTACGCCAGTACTTGTAGATACGCTTTCAGAAACTGAGCGTGGAGATGGAGGATTTGGACATACGGGAGTAAAATAATGTGTTTCATCGTAATGTAATAGGATTTACTCTCTTTTGTTGTTAAAATCATCCATGATGCAGTGAGGATTTATGAACGAAAATGCTTTTAAAATATTGAGGAGAAAAGAGCTGGAAGAAAGGGAGCATCTCATTCTCTCACCACTTGCTACAAAGGCAGATGAATCAAGAGGAAGACTTAATCCGGAGAAGCCTTGTGAGTACAGGACATGCTTCCAACGTGACAGGGATAGGATCATTCACAGTAAAGCCTTTAGAAGGCTTATGCATAAGACGCAGGTATTCATTGCCTCGGAGCTTGATCACTACAGAACAAGACTCACCCATACTCTTGAGGTGAGCCAGGTATCACGGACTATCGCAAGGGCTCTTAATTTAAATGAAGATCTAACGGAGGCTATTGCCCTAGGTCATGATCTGGGACATACTCCATTTGGTCATAATGGTGAGGAGGTACTTGATACTCAGCTTAAGGAGCATGGACTATCATTTAAGCATAGTATCCAAAGCCTAAGAGTGGTGGATGTATTAGAATCCAGAAATGGAAGTATGAGGGGCCTGAACCTCACATTTGAGGTACGTGATGGCATAACAAATCATAGCGGTAAAAGCGAGGTAGCCACTCCAGAAGCTTCTGTAGTGCAGCTATCAGATAGAATTGCTTATTTAAATCATGATATTGATGATGCACTTAGAAGTGGTAAATTGAAAATTCATGATATACCTAAGGAATATCTGGAAATTTTTGGATATACTCATGGAGCCAGAATAGAGACTATGATTACCAATGTTGTAGAAAACAGTGTTGGAAAAGAACGAGTTTCACTTGATGAATTTCATCAGAAGGCTTTGCTCAGGTTAAGACAATTTATGTTTGCAACTATTTATCATAATGAGAGCGTTAAACCACAGGAAACTATGGATACGGTAGAAAGAATTGTAGGTGGGTTATTTCATTTTTATTGTAATAATTCTCATTTACTGCCTTTGGAATTTCAACAGGTAATCAATGAGGATGGCCCCCTTATTGCAACAAAGGACTATGTGGCTGGAATGACGGATAGATTTGCAACTAAAATTTTTGAAAAGTTAAAAGAAGAATATCCTTTAGAAATGAAGGAGGCAATAAGTAGAATCATTTCTCAGAAGGAGGCATAAGTGGCGCCATCTTATACGAAGGAAAGTGTAAATAAGCTGAAGTCAGAGGTGGACATTGTCGATGTAATAGGTAGAGTAGTTTCCCTTAAGAGAGCCGGAGACGGTTACAAGGGACTTTGCCCTTTTCACAACGAAAAGACACCTTCCTTTGTAGTGTCACAATCCAAGCAAATATATAAGTGTTTTGGTTGCTCAGCTTCGGGCGATGTTATATCTTTTGTTGAAAAATACTATAATCTTCCATTTAGTGAGGCTGTGGAGAAAATAAGTCAGGAAGAAGGCATTCCCATAGAACAGGTACGAACAGGTCGAAGCTATGATGTGTACTATGAGGCTAATCGTATTGCTGGACATTATTATTGCAAGAATCTGTTTAGTGGACAAAACAGGGGTTACTCCTATGTGACAAACAGGGGCGTGTCAAATGAGATATTAAAGAAATTTGGCATTGGATATGCACTGCCCGAGTGGAAGGGGCTATATAATCATCTATCAAAGCATGGAATTCCAAAGAATGTAATGCTTGAATTGGGTTTGATAATAGAAAAATCTGGTAATATATATGATAGGTTTAGAGATAGGCTGATGTTTCCTATTTTAGATACCAGTGGACATGTAATCGGATTTGGAGGCAGAGCACTTGATAAAAATGCCACCGCCAAATATCTGAATTCTCCAGAAAGTGTTATCTTTCACAAAAGTAAAGGTCTTTATGGTTTTAATTTTGCACGTGACTATCTTAAGGAAGCCCCGATAATAGTGGTAGAAGGATACATGGATGTGGTATCTTTGCACCAGTACGGTGTAAAAAATGTATGTGCAAGTCTTGGCACTGCACTTACAAAGGAACATGGTAAATTTATTTCCAGATACACAAAGGATGTCATTCTTTCATATGATGGTGATGAGGCGGGACAAAAGGCTAGTATAAGAGCCTACAATGCTATTAGAGAAGGATCTTTAGGATTTGATGTAAAGGTCCTTAGTCTGCCTGATAACCTAGATCCAGATGAGTACATTAGAAAATTTGGAAAAGAAGAATTTATTAGACAGTGTAATGAAGCTAGTAGTTTTTTTGAATTTTATTTAAAAAGGCTTAATTCAAAATTTGATATTAAAAGCTATGAAGGAAAACTATCTGCTATAGATCAGTCGAAGGAGTTTTATTCTGAAATCAAAGATCCGTTACATAAGTATGCCTTTGTTCAGGAATTGGCAAGGGTATTTGAAATGGATGAAGGAGTTATTCAGGAAGCCCTAACTTCATTTGCCAATAAACATAATGAGCATAGGCATGAGAGCAGCAATCTAAATAATTCTTTCAGCAGCAGGAGCTACCTGATATCCAATCTTGAAAAAAATTTAGTAAAACTGCTTGTAAATGATGAGCTTGCGGATAGTACATATAAAAAGCTTAAAGCAAATTCGTTTATTTTTTCATCTTTGCTTGGACAGTGGCTATATAGCTTTGTAGGGGAAATGCTAAAGCGTAAAAGTAATATGGATATTCATGCATTAATGGATAGACTTGCGCAGGAGGATGAAACGCTTATAAGTCAGTTAGAAAAAATTATAAACGGGCCATCTAAAGCAGATCAGCAGGTGCTTGAGGATTGTATGGAATTTATAAATCGCAAACAAGCACAGGAGCTTATTCGCAGCAAGGAGAAGGAACTACAAATTTTTGAAGAGCAGGGAGCTTATGAGGAGGCCAGAAGGCTTCAGAGTGAATTGCTGAATTTAAGAAAAGAAAAATTAGTTAGTGTAAAGGCTGAAGAAAATATTTCTAACTTAAGCTACAATGATGAATCGGCAATCGAGAAACGCTCGAATGAAATTAATTCTAATTCATTTTCGGAAAATGAGATGAAGATAGAAAAAAAGGAAAAGACTTCTCAATCACAGGAGGATAGAGACTATTCCTGTCTGGTTGAAAAGTCACAAGATGACGATTATTTTGTATATTAGATTTGGTAAGACGTGGAAGCATAAAATATAGGAGGGTTTATGTCTGATATAAGTAAAATTGAAGACACAAGTGTTATAAAGGAAAAGGTCATTAGCAAGCTAGTTAAGCTCAATAAGGAAAGAGACGGAAAGCTAAGATATAGTGATATTGCTGATGCAATCGGCGAATATGAGCTTGACAAGAATATTATGGACGATATTTGTGATAGCCTTCTTTCAATGAATATTGAGCTTGTTACCGATCATCATGATGACTTGGAATTGGATTTTGAAAATGTAGAGGCGGGGGAAAACGAGCTAGTTAACATGGATGATGATCTTGAATCCAATCTTCCTAAGGATGTTTCCATGGATGATCCAGTAAGACAATATTTAAAGGAAATAGGATCCATAGCGCTTCTTACTCATGAGGAAGAAATAGAGCTTGCAAAAAGAATGGAACAAGGAGATACTACAGCAAAGGACAGACTTTGTGAAGCTAATCTAAGGCTGGTTGTAAGTATAGCAAAAAAATATGTTGGACGTGGATTGCTCTTTTTGGATCTAATACAGGAGGGAAATCTTGGCCTTATAAAAGCTGTTGAAAAGTTTGATTATACTAAAGGGTATAAATTTTCAACATATGCCACTTGGTGGATAAGACAGGCTATTACAAGAGCGATAGCAGATCAGGCCCGTACAATCAGAATACCTGTACATATGGTTGAAACAATAAATAAGTTATTAAGAGTTTCAAGACAGCTTCTTCAAAAAACAGGCAGAGAACCTACCCCTGAGGAAATAGCACAAGAAATGAAAATTACCGTGGAAAAGGTAAGAGAAATTCAGAAAATTTCTCAGGAGCCTGTATCATTGGAAACTCCTATAGGTGAAGAAGAAGATAGTCATCTCGGTGACTTCATACCTGATTACGATGTGCCTTCACCTGCTGATGCAGCTGCCTATGCAATGCTAAAGGAACAGCTGTTGGAGCTTTTAGATACACTCACAGAAAGAGAAAAAAATGTTCTTACACTAAGATTTGGACTGACGGATGGTAAAGCAAGAACGCTGGAAGAAGTTGGTAAAGTCTTTAATGTAACAAGGGAGCGAATCAGACAGATTGAGGCAAAGGCGCTTAGAAAATTAAAGCAGCCTAGTAAGAGTATAAAGATCAGGGATTATCTAGAATAATGAAGCTTAGCTATAGATTAGAACTATTAGCTCAAATGTGTGAAAAAGGAAAGGCCATGGCTGATGTAGGAACGGATCATGGCTTTTTGCCTTTTTATCTGTTAGAAAACCAATTATTTTCTCATGTGTATTGCTGCGATATCAGCAGACAATCTTTAAATAAGGCAGTAGAAACCTTTTCCAACTGGGGTGCACGCTTTGTTCAAGAGGGAAAGGTTACTTTTGAACTTGCAGACGGTCTTAGTGATAATATTGCCAGAAATGTTGATGTAGCAGTTTTTGCCGGTATGGGAGGGACGCTGATTATAAGTCTTTTGAATAAAATATCAGATGAGAACCTGCCACCCTTTATTTTAGCACAGCCACGTAATAAGCCAGAGCTTATAAGAAAGTGGGTTTATAATAAAGGATTTACTATAGATAATGAGGCGTATTTTATAGAGGGGCCAAGACCATGTGAAATATTTAAAATTAATACAAAATGTAATAATCCCTCTGCACATGTTACGGAAAAAAATAATGAAATAGATTTATTTTTCCCATATAGTATACTCACGGCAAAGGGGAACTTAGCTCAATATCTGAAACGGCAAAAAGTACGTTATACAAATGTTCTAAAGACTTTAGAAGATCGAACAGATAATACATCAGCAGATGAACGATATAGGTTTTTCTCAGAGCTAATTGATAGAATAAATGAGATGGAAGATACATTAAAAAGATCCATGGAGGCAAGATGAATAAAGAACTTTTCATAAATGAATTGTATAAGATGATTCCTTTAGAGCTTGATGAAGCTTGGGATAATTCTGGAATTCAAGTTGAAAATTCAAAAGATAAGACTGATAAAGTGCTTGTTTCACTAGATGTAGATGAGAATATTGTGAAGGAAGCTGATAGCATAGGAGCAGATACAATCATAACTCATCATCCATTATTTTTTAATGGGATTAAAAAAATCGGTAATAATGACAGAATAAGTAGAGTGATACGTGAGCTTGTAAAAAGCGATATTCAGTTAATTTCCTTTCACACCTGCTTTGATAAGATGGAGGGTGGAAATAATACATATCTTGGCAAACTTATTTTTGGGGGTGGGATTATATCTACACTTGATGATCAAGGACTTTTAAAAGGTGTATATTTAAAGGATGCTATGCGAATTTCAGAAATAGCCGATATAATTTCTGAAAAAATTCCCATGCCAAAAGAAAGGATGCTTTTAGTTGGAAGCAAGGATGAATATGTAAGAAAAATTGCATGGTGCAGCGGAGCAGGAATGGACCTTTACAAGCTGGCATTGGATAAGGGCGCGGAGCTTTTTATTACTGGTGATGTAAAATATCATCAGGCTTTTGATGCACTTAGCAATAATACAGCAATTTTAGATATAGGCCACTACGGAAGTGAAATAATCTTTGCTGAAAATTTAGTTGATATTTTAAAAGGAAATGAAGCTTTTAAAGAATTGGATGTTGTAAAAAGTAAACTTGATACAGATCCGTTTAATATGTTATAATAAATGGTTGGGTAAGTCAGACAATCGCGGGAAATCCTGAGGAAAGTCCGGGCTCCATAGAGCAAGGATGCCGGATAACGTCCGGCGTAGGTAACTATAGGGAAAGTGCAACAGAAACATACCGCCGAAACGGATAATGCCGTGGCAAGGTTGAAATGGCGAGGTAAGAGCTCACCAGCAGTATGGAGACATACTGGCTGTGTAAACCCCATCCGGAGCAAGACCAAAATAGGCCAGTAGTGTGGCTGCTCGTCACGGGCCGGAAGGTGGGTCGCAAGAGCCTGCAGTAATGTAAGGCCACAGATAGATGATTGTCAGATACAGAACCCGGCTTATGACTTGCCCATATTTTTGGAGGTGTTTTTTTTGATTGAAAATAAAATGGGTACTCAGCCCATAGGTAAGCTTTTAGCTTCTATGGCATGGCCAGCAATATTATCCATGACCATAAATGCACTGTATAATATTGTTGATAGTGTATTTGTAGCAAGACTGGGTGAGGCTGCCTTGACAGCTGTTTCTCTTGCGATGCCTATACAGATTTTGATAATTGCACTTGCAGTTGGATCTGGAGTAGGTATAAATTCACTAATAGCCCGTAAATTAGGAGGGCGTAGATTTGATGAAGCTAATATTGCCGCAGAAACGGGATTAAAAATAGCTGCATTTAATGGATTGATTTTTTTGCTATTTTCAGTTTTTGTGACAAGAGTATTCATTAAATCCTACACTAGTGATACGGCAATATTTGAAATGGGTGTACAATATCTCAGGGTAGTTACATTTTTTGCCACATTTTCCATGTTTCAAATAACATGTGAAAAGATATTACAGTCTACCGGAAATATGAAAAGCCCTATGCTTATTAGCATGTCAGGTGCTATAACCAATTTAATATTAGACCCAATTTTCATTTTCGGTTTATTAGGATTTCCTAAGCTAGGTGTTAGAGGAGCTGCAATAGCAACAATTTGCGGACAATGCGTCGCAATGAGCGTGGGACTATTATTCTTATTTAAGCAAAAGCAGGCAGTTAAAATCAAGCTTCATAAGCGTGTAGATTGGAAAATAGTCAAAGAAATTTATGCAGTTGGCCTTCCTTCAATCATCATGCAATCTATTGCATCTGTTCTGGTTCTAGGCTTAAACTGGATTCTTTCTGTCTCTACAACTGCAATAGCTGTACTTGGAGTCTATTTTAAGCTTCAGTCGTTCGTATTTATGCCAGTATTTGGCTTAAATCAAGGAGCTATGCCAATAATCGGTTATAATTTTGGTGCAGGTAACAGAGATAGAATGATGGAAGCCTATAAAAAAGGAGCTATAACTGCATTTATATTTATGACGCTAGGTACCATACTCTTTCATTTAATACCAGAGGTGTTCTTGGGGATGTTTAGTCCTTCTCCTGCAATGCTTGAAATGGGCATTCCTGCATTAAAAACTATTAGCTGGTGCTTCATGCCCGCTTCCATAGGTGTTATGACGGCAACTTTATTTCAAGGCACCGGACATGGTATATACAGCTTAATTTCCTCACTTATAAGACAGCTATTTATGGTGCTGCCTTCAGCATATTTTTTGAGCAGAACATATGGCATAAATGCTACATGGTATGCATTTCCGCTGGCTGAATGCTTCGGTATCGTATATTGTGTCATAGTATTGAGATATGTTTATAAAAAACAATTGGCAAATTTGCAGCCGATTATTTAATGGTATATAATAATTTTAGGAGGTCTTATGGGAAGACATGGAACTATAGCAGGCAGAAAGGCCGCACAGGATTCAAAGAGAGCAGCTCTTTTTACTAAATACGCAAAGGCAATAACTGTAGCTGCCAAGGATGGTGGGGATCCAGAATATAATGCGGGTCTACGAATGGCCATTGAAAAGGCAAAGGCTATCAGTATGCCTAATGATAATATACAAAGAGCTATCAAAAAAGGAACTGGTGAAATAGAAGGCGCTTCCTATGAGGAGCTTTCATTTGAGGGCTATGGTGCAGGTGGTGTAGCTGTAATGGTTGAGTGCCTTACTGATAACACTAATAGAACGACTGCGTTCGTCAGATCTACTTTTGATAAGCACGGTGGAAATCTCGGAACTCCAGGATGTGTATCATATATGTTTTCAAGAAAAGGTGTTCTCATAATAGAGAAAACAGATGGTATGAATGAAGAAGAAATCATGGAGATTGCACTTATGGCTGGTGCAGATGATATGGAGCTTAGTGATGATGCCTTTGAAATCACAACTGATCCTTCTGCATTCCCCGATGTACATAAGGCACTGGAAGAAGCAGGATATACATTTGTAGATGCAGATGTGGAATATCTTCCATCTATGGAATCAACCCCATCTGAGGATGATCTTCCTAAGCTTAAGAAGATGATAGATGTACTGGAGGATAATGATGATATTCAGAAGGTGCATACAAACTGTAGTATAGAGCTTTTATAGACAATTTGCCTGGATTTCACGTTTAGGATTTTAATTGAACCTACATTATTGAACAGGGAGCTCGGGTTTTGCTGTGGAAATTGTGCCCATAAGGGATCTTTGAAGCCGCAAATAGAGCACCCACCTATCTTAGATAGGGCGTCAATTTTTGTCCTGACGGCTTTCTGGGCTTTTTTATAGTTATAGGTGAAACATGAAGAGAATGATAGCTATAGATGGCAATAGTATACTTTTTAGAGCTTACTATGCCATGAAACAATCCAGCTTAACAAATCGTGAAGGTATTCCAACTGGTGCATTGTATGGATTTTTAAACATGCTTGGCAGGCTTAAACAGGAATATCCTTATGATTATGTAGCTGTTGCATGGGATGAAAAAGGGCCAACTTTTAGAAATGATCTGTTTAGTGAATATAAGGGTAATCGAAAGCCTATGGATGATGAGCTCAGGGTGCAGAGCAAAATCATCAGACAAATTTTAGATGCAATGAACATAATTCAGCTTTCTAAAGCTGGCTACGAAGCAGATGATATTTTAGGTACTCTTGCTCGTATGGGAGATGACTCTAATATTGAAACAATTGTCGTGACAGGTGATAGAGATTGTCTTCAGCTTGTAACGGAGAATACCAAAGTTCTTTATACTGTAAAAGGAATTAGCCAGCATAAGCTATATACACCAGAGCTTTTATACAAGGACTATGAGATGACACCAGAGGAATTTATAGACTATAAGGCTTTGATAGGAGACTCTAGTGATAATTATCCTGGTGTGCCTAAGGTGGGAGATAAGACAGCGAAGAAAATACTGGCTCAGGCCAGCATTGATGAGTTTTTAAAAAATCATGAAGCAATTGAAACTCCTAAGCTACGAAAGCTCTTAGAAGAGCATGTTGATACGATAAAGCTATCGAAACAGCTTGCTACTATTAAAAGAGATGTTCCAATTGATATTAGCTTAGATGACCTTGTAGTAAAACAGGAAAATATTGATGAGCTGCAAAAGCTGTATAGAGATATGCAGCTTCAAACTATGCTAGCTAATCTTGAGAGCAATAATAAAAATAATATAGATGAAAAAAATACGGAAATATTATTGGATGTACTGTCTGGTAAGGATGAGCTAAAGAATTTTATTGATGATATAAAAGGGAAGGTTATCATTAAGATTGCATCGAACTTTTCTCATTTAAAACTACCAAAAGCCTATGCAATTTCAATGGCTCTACTAGATGATACGGCGAATATTAAAAAAGCTATACTATACTATTTCCAAGATGATCAGGAAATAGGAGAGATCATAAATTGGATTAAAAATAATAAACGTATTAAATTTATCGGTAACCAATTAATAGATGAATATTATTTTATGAATTGGTTTGGATTTAATGAACAAAATACTGACGGTGATATGTCAATCGCTGCCTATCTTCTATCACCAGATAGACGTAGCTACAGTATAAGTGATATTTCATCCATATATCTTGGGGAAAACATTAGTATTGAAAGCTTTGATAATATTGTAAAGCTACATGAGGATGTCAAAAAGGGTAATGATCAATCAAAGCAAAATATAGAAAAGTGGTATAGCAATTATTTTTCCGTGCTTATAAGAGCAATTCCTGTTTTGGAAGGACTGCTCAAAGAGCAGGATATGATAAATTTATATCAGCAGGTTGAGCTTCCACTGGTTTCTATTCTTGCAGAGATGTCATTTAATGGTGTCCATATTGACAGAAATGAGCTTATTAAGCAGGATAAAGAGTTACAGGCAAAGATTTCAGATTTAAGTGAAAATATTTATGAGCTTGCAGGAGAAACATTTACAATCTCCTCACCTAAGCAGTTAAGCTCTATTTTGTTTGAAAAGCTAGGAATAAAAGGCGGAAAAAAGACAAAAACCGGATATAGCACTGCGGCAGATGTGCTAGCAAAGCTTAAGGATACACACCCAATCATTCCTAAGATAATGGAATATAGAGAGGTAACAAAGCTGAGCAGTACATATTTGAATGGAATGCAGAAATATATTGGAGTGGATGAAAAAATAAGACCACATTTTATGCAAACTGTTGCAGGCACAGGAAGACTTAGCTGCACAGAGCCTAATTTACAAAATATCCCAGTAAAATCGCAGCTGGGCAGAAACATCAGAAAAGCTTTTAAAGTAGAAGATGATGAAAGGATACTTGTCAGTGCAGACTACTCTCAAATTGAGCTTAGAATGCTTGCACATTTGTCGAAAGACGAGCACCTTTTGGAAGCATTTAATGAGAAAAAAGATATTCATAAATCTACCGCAATGAAGGTATTTCATTTATCTGAGGATGAGGTTAGACCTATTGATAGAAGTAGAGCTAAGGCAATTAATTTTGGCGTAATATATGGCATGAGCAGCTTTGGATTATCCGAAGAGCTAGGTATTTCCATTGGAGAAGCAGATTCGTATATAAAAGACTATTTTAAACGTTTTAGCAAGGTTAAAGAATTCTTGGATAATGAAATAGCATCTGCTAAAGAAAAAGGATATTGTACTACCATTTTAAATAGAAGACGAGAAATAACGCAGCTTAACGCTAAGCAGGATTTTATGGTCAAAATGGGAGAAAGGCTTGCTATGAATACGCCTATACAGGGTGGAGCCGCAGACATTATGAAGCTGGCGATGATAAAGGTGTATAATAGACTAAAAAAAGAAGCGAAAGAGGTAAGGCTTATTCTTCAAATTCACGACGAGCTAGTAATAGAGACTCCCCGTGACCTTTTAGAAGATGTTAAATGTATACTTAAAGAAGAAATGGAAAGCGCTATAGATCTTAATGTAGATCTGGCTGTGAATGTAAGTCAAGGTGCTAGCTGGATAGAATTAAAATGATTAAAATTGGTATAACTGGAGGAATTGGTAGTGGCAAGTCCGTTGTAGGCAAACTCCTAAAAGAAGCAGGAGCCACAATAATAGACAGTGATAAGGTTACATCTGAAATACTTGAGAAACAAAATATAAAAAACGAGATAAGTGCTATTTTAGGCTGTGAAGTTTTAGAGAGAAATATTCTAAATAAAGCTAAAATTGCCAGTATAATCTTTAACGATAAAACTAAGTATGAAAAATATTGTAATTTAGTCACTAACAAGGTTATTGCCGAAATAGAGGGAAAAATAAAAGAACTGGAGGCCTCCGTCCATAACGAAGATTTCTTTATTTTCGTTGAAGCCCCGCTCCTCTTTCAGTATAATATGGAAGATTTTTTTGACTATATTATTTACGTAGAGGCTCCTATTGAGCTAAGAGTAATAAGAGCCATGAAAAGGGACGGCGTTAGTCGTGAAAAAATAATGGAGAGAATAAAGGCTCAATGCTTTGATAAAGTAAAACAATGTCCTAATGTGCTTACTGTTAGCAATGAAGGAACGATTTTGAAGTTATATATTGAGCTAATTACTGCACTTCAAAAAATCAATTTAAGGAATTAAGATGAAAATTGAAAAAAAGAAGGGTGAAGCGTTTAGAAAAACAATTGATTTTATGCATAGTCATGCAGTGGTACTTGTGGTATTGTTAATCATAATTGCAAGTGCTATTGCTTTTCTTGTAATTATCAGGGATGGAAAAGGAAGAGGTGAAGGTAAGGATGAGCAGGGCTTTAATGTTACAAAAGAGTTAACTTTTCCCGTAAAGACAATAGATTCCTTTAACCCGCTAAACACCAGTAGTTCAGATGCTATAAATGCATGGCAGCTTCTATTCACCAGTTTATTTTCCTTTAATGAGGATCTTTCGGTTCGTGAGGAATTAGTTAGTTCATATGATGTGGATAAGGAAAATGGCATCGTCAGAGTAAAGCTGAAGAATGCCACCTTTAGCGACGGGGAGAAGATAGATTCTAGTGCAATAAAGAACGCAGTTGAAATATTAAAGGATACGGATTCAAGTAATCCATTTTATTCATATGGAGCAAAAATATCTGATGTAGAAGTGGTAGATGATATTACAGTTAATATATCATTTAAAGATCCTAAAGATGCTGATTTGAACAATCTGGTTTTTCCGATTGTAAAAGATTATAAAAGTACGCTTACTCCAGTAACCTCAGGTCCTTATACGTTAGAAAAGCCAAAAGAGGATGGAAATGAAACACTGTATTTATTAAAGTCACGAGAGGATTTTTATAATAGCGACAGGAAGGGGAGCAAAGATATAATATTAAAGGCCTCCGTTGATACGATAGATACATTTGGGCTTGCAACAATAGGTGCATATTCTGGATATTTAACTGCCGATAGAAGCTTAGATGATATAGCTAAGCAAAAGGGCCTTTCTGTAAAGCATATAACTAGCTCGGATGCAGAGGTGATTGTTTTTAATTTTAATAATGCACTTCTTGGTGATCAAAGGTTTAGGAAGGCGATTGAGTCAGCAATAAATGTAAAAGAGCTTATAAGAGATAACTACAATGGTGCTATAGAATATAGTGATACTATATTTTATCCTAATTTCTTGGGAGTAAGTGTAAAAAAAAGCTCGTATAATCCACAAAATAGTGAAAAGCTGTTAAACAAGTTAGGTTATACATTTGATAGAGCGAATAAAAGAATGAAAGATCAGCAGGGAAGTACACTTACCCTTAGATTACTTTATAATAATGATCTTGCATTTAGAAGAGAGGTGGCAAGCAGTATTAAGGAAGATCTTGAGGCTGCAGGCATAGAGGTTCAGCTTGTTGGAGCTAATGGTGCAGATTATACAGCTGCTCTAGAAAAAAAGGATAGCTATGATATTGCTCTTGTGGGTATTACCATGGATCCCAGATTTAATGTTAAGAAAATATTTGACAAAGGTGGGATAATAGGTTATTCTAATGAAGGACTTTTGTCCGAAATAGATAATCTTAATAGTTGCAATTTACCTGAAGAAAAGTCTAAGGTATTTAAAAGGGTGCAGGATGATTTGAGAAGTCAGGTGCCATGTATTGTTATTGGATTTCAAAGGTACAGTTATATGACTATTCAAAAGCTGCCAAATGATTATAAGGGACCATTTTTTTACAATATCTATGGAGGACTTGAGACATTAAAATAAGCGGCCGTGGCGGAATGGCAGACGCGCACGTTTGAGGGGCGTGTGGGTAACACCGTGCTGGTTCAAGTCCAGTCGGCCGCACCACTTTAGGGAAGCAGTAGCTTCCCTTTATTTCACAAAAGCTATTATATATGATATAATAACTAAAAATTTGCCGGCGTGATGGAATTGGCAGACGTGCAGGATTCAAAATCCTGTGGTGGTAACACCGTATGGGTTCGACCCCCATCGCCGGCACCATAATATTGATGGAGGCTAATATGAACGGTTTTGTAACACCACAATTTTTAATTTTAATTGTATTTATCCTAGGTATTTACTTTTTCCTTATCAGACCACAGAAGAAGAAGGAAAAGGCTATAAATGAAATGAGAAGAAGCATCCAGGTAGGTGATGAAATCATTACCATAGGTGGTATATGTGGTAAGGTTGTAAAAGCCAAGGGTGAGGATGATAATATTGTCATTCAGGTAGGTTCGGAAAGAATTAAGCTGGAGATGACCAGATGGAGTGTTTCCTCAGTAGTAAATCCTGCTACAAGAAAGGTTAAAAACGAAGAATTTAAGGAAGCTAATAAGCCTAATAAAGCCAAGAGATTAAAGAAGGCTGATGAGGCTGCTGAGCAGCCAGTAGCAGAAGATAAGCCTGTGGATGATGCGGCTGTAGCTACTGAAAGTCAGGGAGCAGAAACTGACGAAAACAAGTTTGTGTAGGTATAATAATAGGCGACCATGGTTGCCTATTTTTATGACAATTATAAAATGATTTATAGTACTTGAATTATTAATATAATGTGCTATAATATTATAGTTATTGCTTGATATATGTAGACAATGTCTATTTACCATAAGAAAAGGAGGTGCGGAAAATGTCAAGAAAATGTGAAATCTGTGGCAAGGGACAGACATCTGGAAATAATGTTTCCCACTCAAACAGACATACCAGAAGAAAGTGGAATGCTAATATTCAAACAGTTAGAATCGATGATAATGGTACTGTTCGCAAGGCTAATGTTTGTACTAAGTGCATAAAAGCTGGTAAGGTAAATCGTGCCATCTAACTATGGTAAAATAAGGGCTATGCCCTTTTTTTTATGCAAAAAATCATCTTTATGTTAAAATAAAATACGATGAGGTTTATATGGCTATAGAATTAAAAGGTGAATTAGGAAAGATTGTTATTTCGAGAAGAGTTTTTGCAAGGCTTTTAATGGATATATTTGATAAAAAATATATGTCTGGCAGAGGCTTTTTGGCTACGAAGAAGGGAAAGGAAATATCCAGTACGGGGAAAAGCTATATTGGAGAATTGGCTTCTAATCTTAGGCTGGAGCTTGTTTCTAACAAAAATAATTCCATAGAAGGAGAAAATAAGGCTCCCTTTATTATTGAAATACCTGTGATTACTAAATTTGGAGCAAGTATAAAGGGGCTTTGTGAGGATTTGATTGATGAAATAATCAGTGCTACAAATAAATTCCCTATCTATCCTAAGGTTATTATTATAAAGGTAGTAGGTGTGAAATCAACAAACATAATAAAAAGAGAAGTTATTATGGAGTATGAATATGACGATAAAGCTAGAAGATTCACTCTTAAGTCTTAAAGGGATTGGAGAAAAAAGAGCAAAGGTTTTTGCCAAAAAGGGTATTGAAACAGTTGAAGACCTTATTATGACCCCACCTAAGACATACCTTGATCATCGAAAACCTACACCGATAGGGAAATGTCGTATAGGTGAACGAGTGCTGATAGAAGGTGTCATAGTAAAGCACAAGGAGTCGGGATATGGTAGAAATACAAGTCTTAAACTAGAGGTAAATGATGGCAGTGGAATTATAGGTATTACCTTTTTTAAGGCAAAGACCTATTCTCATATTTTTTCCATTGGAAGAAGGATGTTTTTTGATGGCGAGGTATCAGAGTTTAGAGGTATGCTTCAGCTAAGCCATCCGGACTTTTATTTCAATGGTAAGGATGCTGGATTAGGAAGCTTTGTTCCGGTATATCCTATAAATGGTGGGATAAAGCCTCTTTTTAGAAGAAATCTAATTAGACATATATTAGAGGAAGCTAATATAGAGGAATTTATTCCAGAATATATACTAGAAGCTAACCGACTTATGCCTTATAATTCTGCTTTAGAAGCAATCCATTTTCCTATCAATGAGGAAATATGGAAGGCAGCACATTATCGCCTGATTTTTCAGGAGCTTTTTTTACTTACGCTAGCTCTTGGATTTATTAAAAAAAAGGTAGAGAAGCTTCAGACAAGAGTTATTAGAAATGTAAGCCCTGTAGAGTTCATAGATTCCTTGAATTTTGAGCTCACGGAAGATCAGTTAAAAGTCATAGAGGAAATTGCAACAGATTTAGGAAATGAAGAGCCTATGAATAGGCTTGTACAGGGAGATGTTGGCTGTGGCAAGACAATAGTTGCGGAGGCTGCTATGTATATAGTAGGTAAATCAGGCGGACAGTCGGCAATGTTAGCTCCTACAGAAATACTTGCCAGACAGCATTTTCATAATATAAATAAGGATATGGAAGGGATGGGGTTAAAGGTTGCCCTTCTTATTGGCAGCACTCCAACAAAAGAAAGGCGAGTTATTTTACAAGGACTTAAAAATGGTGATATACATATTATTATAGGTACACATGCTATCATACAGCAGGATGTTGAATTTAAAGCATTAGAGCTTATGGTAACAGATGAGCAGCATAGATTTGGAGTAAAGCAAAGAGGTGCCCTTGTTGAAAAAAATAAAACTGTTAATGTACTTGCTATGACAGCAACACCGATACCCCGCACATTGGCAGTAGTCGTATACGGAGATTTGGATATCTCAATAATAAGAACAATGCCTAAGGGAAGAGAACCTATAGATACTGTAATGCTTTCAAAAGCAGAGAAGAATAAAGCTTATGATAAGGCGCTTAATGAGATTCAAATGGGACATCAAGTGTATGTGGTAGCACCTCTCATAGAAGAAAATGAAGAATTGGATCTCATAGCAGCAGAAGATCTCTTTCATGAATTGTCAGAAAGATTTTCAAAATACAAGGTGGCTTTAATACATGGTAAATTAAAAAAAGAAACTAAGGAATCTATCATGGAGGAATTTTCTGCTGGAAATATTCAGATCCTTGTATCTACAACCATTATAGAAGTTGGAATTGACGTTCCTAACGCTACTATGATGATAATAGAGGAGGCGCATAGGTTTGGATTAGCTCAGCTGCATCAGCTGAGAGGCAGAGTCGGAAGAGGTAGCAGCAAATCATGCTGTATATTGGTTATGGATGATGGAGATAGTATCGCATCTAAACGTGGAAAAGTTATGGTAGAAAGTCAGGATGGATTTTTTATAGCAGAGCAGGATTTAAAGCTCAGAGGTCCTGGCGATTTGTTTGGATTAAGACAGCATGGCATTCCTCAGTTTCATGTTGCGGATATTGCAAGGCATTATCAAATTTTGGAAAAAGTAAAGCCTATATGTAACCAAATACAGGAGGCGGATCCATATTTGCGTAAAAAAGTCCATAGACCACTTAAACAGGTAATAGATAAGATTCTAAATAAAGGAAGCAGGTTAAATATATAAAGGAAGAATTTTTATGAGAGTTATTTCTGGAAGCTATAAGGGAAGAAAATTAAAGGCGCTAGACGGAAAGAGGGTTAGACCTACCTCGGATAAGGTGAAGGAGGCTATTTTCAGTATAGCTGCTCCATATATGGGAGATGGCATTTTTCTTGATTTATGTTCGGGTAGCGGGGCGATTGCTATTGAGGCATTATCAAGATCCGAAATGAAGGCTGTACTTATAGATGATAGCAGAGATAGTATGAAAATAGCACGTGAGAACTTACAACTATGTGGGGCTCTAGATAGGGCAAAGCTTGTAAATAGAAGTCTCCCTAATGCTTTAGACAGTTTGCTTAAGGAAGGTATAATGGCAGAAATTATTTTTCTGGATCCTCCCTATGACAAAAAAGAGCTATATACTTGCACAATTGAAGGTGTGCTAATGCTTGATTTATTGGATAAGCAAGGTATAATGATTATAGAGCATAATTCTGGTCTTAGCCTTTTGGACAAATATTGTTATGAAGATCGTTGCTTTAACAAAATAAAGGAAAGAAAATATGGAGCTACACTTCTTTCCATATTTAGACTAGAAACAAGTATTTAGGAGTATTTATGACTAGACGAGCACTTTATGCCGGCTCATTTGATCCACTGACTAATGGGCATCTTGATATCATAAAAAGAGCTGCCAAAACTTTTGACGAGCTGGTGGTCGCAGTAGTTGCAAATCCTCAAAAGAAATGTTTATTTTCCATCTCAGAGAGAGTGGAGATAATAAAAAATGTTTTGCAGGATGTATCCAATGTGAAGGTTGATTTTTTTGAAGGCCTCCTTGCTGATTATGTAAATTTGCATAGCTTTGATGCAGTAGTACGAGGTCTAAGAGCTTCCATGGATTTTGAAAATGAAATAGCGATGGCACAGATGAATGACTGTCTTTTTAAAAATGGTACCGAATCGGTGTTTTTTATGACGCGTCCGCAGTATAGCTTTATAAGTTCTTCCATGATAAAAGAAGTGTTTTCGCTCGGCGGTGATATAGATGGGACTGTTCCTGCTTTGGTAAAGGAAAAAATGAATGAGAAATTTAATAACAAGTAGTAAATCGGGAGGTAATTATGGATGTTTTTGAAATACTTAATGAGATAGAAAATGCTATAGATAATTCTTCTAGCATGTTTTTGACATCTAAGGTTATGGTAGATGGTGATGAGATAAAGGAATATGTTGAACATATACGAAATTCTTTACCTGATGAAATGAAGCATGCCAAGTGGATAGTGAGTGAAGAAAAGTCCATATTACAGCGTGCAAAAGCTGATTATGAGAAGATAATCAAGCAGGCAAAAAAGGAAGCTGAAGAGATGGTAGATAGTCACACTATTACCAGAGAAGCCAGAGAAAGAGCCAGGGCTATAATGCATGAAGCGGAAGAATACAGCGGGGGTCTGAAAATGCGTACATATGATTATATGGACGAAATATTGTATAAGCTTCAAAATAGCACGGAGGCACTTCATAATAAATTCTTTGGGGAAATGTATACTACAATAGATAATACATTTAGTGATATCCAAACTGCCTTAAATAGCAACCGTAGCGAAATTAAGGTTATGGCTAAGAAGCTTGTTGAAGAAGAAAGCATGAAGAAGAAATAATATGAAGCTTCAATCTACTACCTTTGGTATTGTATCAGAATTCAATCCTTTTCATGAAGGGCATGCATTTCTAAATAGAAGTCTGAAACAGGCATACGGTGATGAAACAGTTACCATTGCAATAATGAGCAGCAACTTTGTACAGCGGGGAGAAATTGCCTTTTTAGATCGATATGAAAGGGCGAAAAAGGCTGTGGAGGGAGGCTACAATTTAGTTGTAGGTCTTCCTCTTGTTTTTTCATGCAGTAGTGCGGGTAGCTTTGCGAGGGGAGCAATAGCCATCGCAAAAATGCTTGAGCTTGATGGTATAGCCTTTGGTGCCGAAGGTGATAGCAAGCAGGTCAACTTTATTCGTTTTATAAGCAGTATATATAAAGCTAATTCATTTGCCATTGAAAGGGAGGCCGCTTTAATGGTAAGTGAGGGCTTTTCATACCCAATTGCACGTACTAAAGCTATAGTAAAATTTCTTAAAAAAAATAATGTTTATGATTATGCAGACTATGATTTAAAGTGTGATGAGAAATCAATAATAAAGCTTCTTTCAAGTAGTAATAATATCCTTGCACTGGAATATTTGATTAATTGGGATAAGGATTTTTTTTCTGTACAAAGAGCAGATGGAGATCATCATAATTCGGCTAAACTAATAAGAAAATCTTTTTTTGAAAAAAATCCTAAGGAACAGAAAAATAGAGAAAAAATAATTTATACATTGCTTTGTACGAGGCTTCTTGCTCCAGATAATCATTGGTTAAAAAAATATTCCAAACGTGATATGGATTTAATAATGTCATTACAACGTGCCTGTATAAAAACAAATTCAATAAACGAACTTATTAGCTCTGTAAAAAACAAAACATATACTTACAGTCGCATAGAACGACTAATAACACAAATCATATTGGGATATTCACAACGTGAGTCTGATATGTGGAGCAAGTATCCCCCTTATATACAGCTTTTAGCTATGGACTCTAAAGGCATGGAATTTCTAAACGGTAGAAAAAAGCAGTTTAAAGATAAGGGAATCATCTTTATACAGCCATTTTCTAAAGCGTATAAGCAAATTTCAAAAGCAGCAGAAAATAATTACAATAGTGAAGAAGATTTAAAATCTTTAGCTATAGAGGACGTGTATAAAAGGTGGCTTGATATTGAGATTTATGGTTCACATATTTTCAATATGGTATGTGGTAAGCTACCTTTAAATATGCATAATGAGAAAGTTAAAAAAATCTTTATATCAAATAAAGTTGAGTTATGATATAAAAAGGTTTATAATAGAAACGATAATGTATTGAAATTATGGAGGCGATATGAAAATCTTAGTAATTAATTGTGGAAGTTCTTCACTTAAATATCAGGTATTATCCATGGAAAATGAAGCTCTTTTAGCTAAAGGACTTGTAGAAAGAATTGGCATTGAGGGCTCAGTGATTAAACATGAAAAAATTGGCATGGACAAGGTGACTAAGGAAGTTCCAATGAAGGATCATAAAGAAGCCATTGCACAGGTTTTGGAAGCTATACAAAATCCTGAATATGGAGTAGTAAAGAGCATGGATGAAATCGGTGCTGTAGGTCATAGGGTTGTGCATGCTGGTGAAAAATATTCAGAGTCTGTACTTATTGATGATACAGTAATTAAGACCCTGGAGGACTGCATTGAGCTAGCTCCTTTACATAATCCACCTAATTTATATGGAATTGAAGCTTGTAGGAATCTAATGCCAAATACACCTATGGTAGCAGTATTTGATACAGCGTTCCATCAGACAATGCCTCCTCACGCATATCTTTATGCTATTCCTTATGAATATTATGAAAAATATGGAATTAGAAAGTACGGTTTTCATGGAACATCGCACAAATATGTTGCCCAAAGGACAGCTGAAAAGCTAAATGTAAATATAAAAGATCTTAAGATTATAACCTGCCACCTGGGAAATGGTGCCTCCGTTTCAGCTATTAAGTATGGAAAGGTAATAGATACATCTATGGGCTTTACACCTCTTCAGGGACTGGTAATGGGAACAAGATGTGGAGATATTGACCCAGCTATTGTTACCTATATCAGAAAGAAGGAAAATCTTGCTCAAGGTGAAGTAAATAACATATTGAATAATGAATCAGGTGTACTTGGAATATCCGGCATTTCCAGTGATTTTAGAGATCTTGAGGAAGCCATGGCTGAGGGCAATGAAAGAGCAGAGCTTGCACTCAGAATATTCGCATTGAAGGTTAGATTCTACATCGGTGCATATTTTGCAGAAATGAACGGCGTTGATGCACTAGTATTCACTGCTGGAGTAGGTGAAAACAGCGATGAGATGAGAGCACATATTTGTAATGAGCTTGGCAATCTTGGAATTAAGCTTGATCTTATGAAAAACAAAGTAAGAGGCAAGGAAACAGTTATCTCTACTGACGATTCAAAGGTAAAGATTCTTCTTGTACCTACCAATGAGGAACTTATGATTGCTAGAGATACATATGAGATTGTCAATAGGTTAGATGCTTAAATATAAGTTGACAAATAGGTTGCAACTCTGTATAATATAAAAGTTGCAAATTGATAATTAGTTAATATTAAGATAATTGAGATAAGGAGGTGTAGTCATGGCTGTTCCAAAGAGGAAAACATCAAAGTCTAAGAGAGATATGAGAAGATCGCCTAACATGAAGAAGGCATCACCAAGCCTATCTATCTGTCCACAGTGCCACGAGCCAAAGCTACCACATAGGGTTTGTCCAAACTGTAACTACTATGATGGAAAGGACGTATTGTCTTAGGATATAAGCGCCGCTTGCGGCGTTTTTTTATTTGTGATGAAAATAAACGAAAAATATGATATAATAAATAGTTAGCAATAATTTGAATTTTAATGGTAGGAGCGTATTATGGTAGCCATAAAAAATAAAATTCCTGTAGGTATTTTAGGTGCCACCGGAATGGTTGGTCAAAGGTTCATAACACTGCTAAAGGATCATCCTTGGTTTCAGGTGGTAGGTCTTGCAGCAAGCAGCAGAAGTGCTGGAAAGAGCTATAAGGATGCTGTGCAAGGAAAATGGAGGATGCAAGAGGATATACCTGCATCTATTTCTGAGATACAAGTTAGAAGTGTGGATGATATATCCTGGTTTAAAAATAATGTAGCTATGGTTTTCAGTGCCGTAGATATGCAAAAGGATGAGCTAATAAAACTTGAGGAGGATTATGCAAAGGCTGAGATACCAGTGGTATCTAACAACAGTGCTCATAGATGGACAAAGGATGTTCCTATGTTAATTCCTGAGATTAATCCAGAACATATGCAGCTTATTGAAGTGCAAAGGAAAAGACTTGGAACAAAGAAAGGTTTCATTGCCGTAAAGCCTAACTGCTCCATTCAGGCCTATGTACCTGCTCTTGCAGCATGGAAGGAATTTGAGCCATATGAGCTTGTAGTTAGTACATATCAAGCTATCTCCGGAGCTGGCAAAACCTTTGCTGATTGGCCACAAATGGTGGAAAATATTATTCCCTATATTTCAGGAGAAGAAGAAAAAAGTGAACGTGAGCCACTTAGAATACTAGGTGAGTTTGATTCACAAAAAGGTGAAATTTCGCTTCGAGAAGGACTTAAAATTACTTGTCAATGTATAAGGGTGCCTGTACTTAATGGACATACTGCAACGGTTTTTGTTAAATTCAGGAAGCCTGTAACAAAGGAAGAACTTATACGTGCTTTAAATGAATTTAGTGGTATGCCACAGGAAGCTGAGCTACCAAGCGCTCCAGCAAGATTTATAAAATATATGAATGATGATGATAGACCACAGGTAAAGCTGGATGTTGAATACGAAAATGGAATGGGAATTACCATAGGTAGGCTTCGCGAAGATACAGTTTATGATTATAAATTTGTAGGATTGGCACATAATACCTTAAGAGGTGCTGCAGGAGGGGCTTTACTTTGTGCTGAGGCACTTGTCGAAAAGGGTTACATTTACTAGGAGGATACATGAATTTTTTGGAAGGAGCAATACTTGGAATTGTGCAGGGACTTACTGAATTTCTTCCTGTAAGTAGCTCTGGGCATCTTGCAATTTTAGAATATTTTTTCAAGGTTGAAGCAGATAAGGTATTATTTTTTACCGTCCTTATGCATCTAGGTACACTACTGTCAGTATTTGTAGTTTACCGAAAGGACATTTGGGAGCTGATTTTAGAGCTTATAGAAACTATAAAAGATCTAGTTAAAGGAAGAGGCTTAAGGCTTAATGAGCGACCGGTTAGAAGAATGGGAGTAATGATTATTGTTGCTACCATACCTACGGGTATAATAGGTATTCTCTTTAATGATTATTTTGAGTCCCTATATTCTTCACTTATCGGTATAGGAATAGGACTAATTATTACAGGCTTGCTGTTATTTATAGCTGAAAGAATAGGCAGGGGCAGCAGAGGTATGGATAGTATCAACTGTAGAAATGCAATTTTTATTGGAATATTGCAGGGAATTGCTATTTGTCCTGGAATATCCAGATCTGGATCAACACTAGTTGGAGGACTTTTTACAAATCTGGACAGAGAATTTGCCGTAAAATTTGCTTTTTTAATATCTATACCATCAATTTTAGGATCAGCTGTTTTGGAGCTGCCAAAGGCAATAAAGGCCGGAGTTGAACCATCTTTGTGGGGACCTATGTTAGTAGGTTTCATCCTTTCAGCACTTTTTGGTCTTATGGCAATTAAACTAATGATTAAAATTGTAACAAAACAAAGACTCATTTATTTTTCCTATTATGTATGGGCACTTGCCGTAATCATAATAGGCTACAGACTTATTTTCGCATAAAGGAGCTTTTTGATGGCTAATAAGCAAGGAGCTAATAGTAAGAAGAGTTCTAGCACCAAATCTAAACGTTCCCAGAGCACAAAAGGCAGTACAAAGACTGCTGCTAAAAAAACTGCATCTCAAAAAGAAATTGAGTATATGCAGAGAAAATGTCGCATATGGGATGATGTGACTAGTGTACTTTTCATAGCTGTAGGTATATTTTTATTTTTTGCTGTTCAGCTTCAATCTGCTGGCATGATAGGCGAATATTTAAGTAATACCTTAAAGGGACTTTTTGGATTTATGGCACTTGTATTACCTTGGTACCTTATCGTACTAGGGATTCTTGTGCTGCTAAAAAAGACTGCACATGTAGGAAAAACCTTTACAGCACTTGCAATAGTTATATTTTTAATGCTTGGAAATATCAATAGTGGGCGCTTCATCAATGTGGATATGCTATTTTATGATTTTCCAAAATTCTATCTTGATGGCAGGCTACTTACAGGGGGCGGAATTATACCTATGACTATAGGTACATTTATAGTACGTTTTTTAGGACACATAGGGCTATATATTATATCGGTGCTTTTCATTATAATTCCATTAATTTTCATCATTAATACTCCTTTTTCCCATGGTATGGAAAAAATCCTTGAAAGACGAAGAATTCGTAAGCTGAATGCAAGACTAATTAAGGAAAATGAACAGGAAAAAAAGAAAAACGAAATTGTCAGAAGCTCCATTTCAGGAAGCAGGGAAGTGGCTAGTGAATATGATAAGCTCATAGAAAAGCAAAGGCAGGAAAAAGAGGATTTTTACTATAATCATTCTGATTACATGGGAATAAATCCTGTCGAAAAAAAGAAATCTAATTTTTTCAAAGACCTTTTTGACCATGATAATCAGGAAAAGTCTAACAAAAAGGTTGCCACACTGTCATCCTCATCACAATCTAAGATAATGAAATATATGAATGATGACAGACTTTTTGATGAAGATAATCCAATGCCAAAAAGAGGTAGTGCTCAAATTTTAACACTTGAGGATGTTGGCAAAGAATTTGTTGAAGGCACTAAATCTGTAAATGGCAAAAATAATAAAGATATTGATTCTGCTATGGGGGTAACAATAACATCTAAAGATAGAGATAATAAGAGGGAAAAGGTTAAGGACATATCTAATTCAGCTAGTAGCAATGCAGCTCCTGTTATTGAATCGGCTTTTGACAAGGATGAAGGCTCCTCTTATGAAACTCCAGTAAAAAAAGCACCGGAGAAGCTTTCAAAAAAAGAAGCCGAAAGCGCATTTATTGATGAGAGGGAAATAATTAAAGCGGATATTTCTAAGTATAAGCTACCACCTCTTAATTTGTTAAATAAAGTTGAGAAGAAGAGGGACCCTAATTCTAAGCTTAAGCTTGCAGATATGGCTCAAAAGCTTGAAGATACATTGCAAAACTTTAATGTAAAGGCTAAAGTTATTCGTGTAACACAGGGTCCTGCTATTACCAGATTCGAGATTCAGCCAGAGATAGGCGTAAAGGTAAATAGTATAGTTAGACTTGGCGATGATATTGCACTTAATTTAGCTGCAAAAAGTATTCGTATTGAGGCACCTATCCCAGGAAAGGCTGCGGTAGGTATAGAAATTGAAAATGATAAAACGGAAATGGTACCTCTTAGAGATATTGTTTCATCAGAAGAGTTTAAGGCTCAGAAATCACCAATTAGCTTTTCCGTTGGAAGAGATATTAGTGGTAGATCGATTGTTGCTGATTTAAAGAGCATGCCACATATGTTAATAGCAGGTTCTACTGGCTCTGGTAAAAGTGTTTGTGTAAATAGTATTATTGTAAGTATGTTATACAAGGCTACACCAAAGGAGCTTAAGCTGGTGCTTATAGATCCAAAAGTGGTAGAACTGGCTAATTATAATGGTATCCCTCATCTTCTTATTCCTGTTGTAACTGAACCATCTAAGGCTGCCGGTGCATTAAATTGGGCAGTAAATGAAATGGATGTTAGATACAAAAAATTTGCAGAAGCTGGAGCAAGAGATTTAGCTACATATAACAGAATTATAGAGGCAGGAGGTGAAGAACCACTTCCGCAGATTGTTATTATTATTGATGAGCTTGCAGATCTAATGATGGCTGCTCCAAGTCAAGTAGAAGAATCAATTTGTAGGCTGGCACAAAAGGCCAGAGCGGCAGGAATGCATCTGATAGTAGCTACCCAAAGACCTTCAGTTGACATAATAACAGGTCTGATTAAGGCTAATATTCCATCGAGAATAGCGTTTGCTGTTTCCTCTCAATATGACTCTAGAACCATACTAGATACCTATGGCGCTGAAAAGCTTGTTGGAAAGGGAGATATGCTTTTTAATCCAATAGGTGCTGGAAAGCCACTTAGGGTACAGGGAACATTTATTTCAGATGAAGAAGTAGCAAGAGTAATTGGTTTTATTAAAGATCAGGTACAGGAAACACAGTATAATGAGGATGTAATCAATACTATAAGTCAGGGTAAAATATCAGGAAGCAAGGATTCTGGAATGGACGATGATGCAGATCCTCTCTTAGATGAAGCTATAGAATTTATAGTAGAGCAAAATAGCGCTTCTGCCTCGCTTTTACAACGAAGGTTCAGAGTAGGCTACAATAGAGCTGCACGAATCATTGATACCTTGGAGGAAAGAGGAATAGTAGGGCCATCTGAGGGAAGTAAATCCAGAAAGGTGTTAATGACGAAAGAAGAACTATTTTCAGCTAAAGAACTTGACGAAGGAGAAATAACTACAGAAGAACCATATGAATATTAATTTTCAAACTCTAGGTTGTCCGAAAAATTTTAGTGATACAGAAATGGCACAGTCCATACTTAGAAAACATAATCATTTTATTGTAAATGATCCTATGGAAGCAGATGCCATTGTCGTAAATACATGTGGCTTTATTGAAGCTGCAAAGATTGAGTCTATAGATAAGATATTTGAAATGATTAATCTTGAAGTTAAACATAATCCTTACATCATTGTGTCTGGCTGCCTTTCAAAGAGATACTCAAATGAGCTTAAGGAGGAAATGCCGGAAATAGATGCTTTTATCGGTGTAAACGATTATGATAGCTTGCCTCACATTTTAAATGAACTAAATAAGCATGAAAAGCGCTTTGATAATGATGCAATTGTAAAGGTTGACGACAGTACGTTAGATTATCTTCCATTTCAAGACAGGAGCAGCGAAGATGTAGGAGTAACTGCTACCATAAAAATTGGAGAAGGCTGTAATAATGCATGTGCATACTGTATAATTCCTAAAATTAGAGGCAGGTACAGAAGTAAAAGTATTGAGGATATTTTGAAGGAAGCAAGACAGCTGGCAGAAAAGGGGTGTAAGGAGCTAGTTTTAATAGCCCAGGATACCACTTATTATGGGCAGGATATATATGGTAAAAAGGCTCTTGCTGATCTACTTAGTGAGCTTTGTAAAATAGATGAAATTCACTGGATACGAATTATGTATTCATATGAGGATAAGGTCACAGACGATCTGATTGAGGTAATGGCACAGGAGAAAAAAATCTGTAAATATATAGATATTCCTTTGCAGCATGGTAGTGACAATGTACTAAAAAGAATGCACAGACCTGGAAGCCAGAAGACTATTATGGAGACAATATCAAAGCTCAGAAAAAGGATAAAAGATATTCACATAAGAACCACACTTATAGTTGGTTTTCCCGGTGAAACAGATGATGATTTTGATGAACTGATGAATTTTGTGCAAAAAGCCCAGTTTGATAGAATGGGAGCCTTTAAATATTCAAAGGAAGAAGGTACGGTAGCGGCAGCTATGAATGAACAAGTACCAGAAGATGTAAAAGAATTTAGGCTTGACCAACTTATGCGTTTACAAATGGATATTTCATTGGAAAAAAATAAGGCTAAAATAGGCAATGTTTACGAGGTACTCGTAGAAGCCAGTGAAGAAGAGGCATATGTTGGAAGGACAATGTTTGACGCACAGGATATAGATAATCAAGTGATTTTTACTTCACCTCGTGAGCTTAAAGCGGGAGATTTTGTGTATGTGAAAATAAATGATGCATATGATTATGATTTAATAGGGGAGGAAGTTATAAGTGAATGTTCCAAATAAATTAACTGTTCTGAGAGTTCTAATGGTACCATTCTTTATTATTGCATATGAGTATGGCTATTTTTTTACTGCATTTGTATTATTTATAATAGCCTCTGCCACTGATTTTCTGGACGGATATCTGGCAAGAAAAAATAATATTGTCACAAATTTTGGGAAAGTAATGGATCCTCTTGCTGACAAAATTTTAGTATATTCTGCACTTGTCCTTATGGTACAGGATGATACGATCTATAGCATCTTCTTAATTATTATATTAATGCGAGAATTTACCATTGCTGGTATGAGAACGGTAGCTGCTTCAGAGGGAATAGTTATTGCCGCTGCATGGAGTGGCAAGCTAAAGACAATTTTCCAGATGATTGCTGTCTTTATTTTAATTTTATCAAAGGGATTTATTCCTGATATTAGCTATCAAATAGGTGAGATACTAGAAAGGACAGGAACGGTACTGTTTTATATTTCAATGGTGCTTACTGTTTATTCTGGCTTTGAATATATTTACAAGAACAGAAACCTGTTTAAAAATTTTTAATTCTGGATATCTTCAAAATTAAAATCTTGAACAATAAAGGATTCTGATTTTATTGGAAGTGCATTTATCAAGAGAATATTAAACCTTTCTAAGAGGTAAATGAATTATGAGAATCGGTATTTTAGCAATTGGAACGGAGCTTTTATTTGGACAGACAGTTAATACCAATGCAACATTTCTGTCTAAAGAATTAAACACTAGGGGCTTTGACGTGTTGTATCATGTGACAGTAGGAGATAATCCTAATCGCATGAAGGAAGAACTATCTACCCTAATGAAAAAAGTGGACTGCGTTATTACCAGTGGTGGACTTGGCCCTACGGAGGATGATATAACTAGAGATCTGGTGGGAGATTATTTTAAACGCAGACTAATTGAACATCCTGATGCTTTAAAGGAAATAGAAGAATATTATAAAAAAAATAACAGATTAATGCCAAAAAGTAATATTAGACAGGCTCTGATACCGGAGGGGTCAATTATTCTACCTAATAAATATGGGACTGCTCCAGGCTTTATACTCCAAGAAGATGATCAAGTTATCGTTTCTCTACCAGGGCCTCCCAGCGAGCTTGTTCCTATGTTCAATACATATGTTATTCCCGTTTTGGAGCAAAGACTTGATAAGCATATGTATTATAAGATTATAAGAACCTTTGGGATTGGAGAGTCATCCCTTGAAGAGAGTCTAATGTCTATTATACATGGGCAGGTAGATCCAACAATAGCTACATATGCAAAGCCGGGTGAATGTAGTGTTAGAGTAGCCAGTCAAAATACGGATTTACAAGTAGCTAAGAAAAAGGTTGAAGTAACAATAGCCAGAATAAAAGAGCTTGTAGGAGAATATATATATAGTGAAAATGATGAAGAGCTTTTAGATGTAGTATTTCACAAGCTGCTACAGGATAATTTAACTTTGGCTACAGCTGAATCTTGCACTGGAGGCTATATTGCCAGTAGTATAACTGACATTGAGGGGGCATCACAAATTCTTTTGGGTAGCCTTGTTGTATACTCCATACAAAGTAAAATTAAACTTTTAGGAATTGACAAGAGCTTAATAGATAAGTTTGGTGTAGTAAGTCCGCAGGTAGCTATAGAAATGGCGACTAAGACCAGAATGCTTCATAGTACTGATATAGGTATTGGTACTACTGGATATTTAAGTGGTGGTAAAGATGTGCCTGAAAAAGAGGCCGGCAGAGTATGCTGGGCGATTGACTTTAAGGGAGAGGTTATAAGTGGGGAGTTTTATCTAAAAAGAAATAAGAAACGACAAGCCTTTAAGCATTATGTAATGCTTCATATTATGAACGCTTTGAATAAAAAAATAGGATAAAGTAGAATAAAATATTAAATATATGTTTGACTTTTTTGTTTGCTGTTATATAATTTAATAGTAATTAAATAAGAAATAGGAGATAAGATGGCTAAAGGCAATGAAAAGAAGCTTAGACCTATAGAGGTACCTAAGGATAATGAGGATAAGAAAAAGGCATTACAGGCAGCGCTAAATCAGATTCAAAAGGACTTTGGAAAGGGTGTAATTATGAGGATGGGAGACATGCCTACTCAGGAAATTGCTTCTATACCTACAGGGTCTGTTGGATTAGATGTTGCTACAGGTATTGGAGGAGTGCCACGTGGAAGAGTAGTTGAAATATATGGTCCAGAATCATCAGGAAAAACTACTCTAACATTGCATATAATAGCTGAAGCTCAGAAGGCTGGAGGCACTGCTGCATTTATTGATGCTGAGCATGCTCTTGATATAAACTACGCTAAGATTATAGGTGTAGATGTGGATAACCTGCTTATTTCACAGCCGGATACTGGAGATCAGGCACTTGAAATATGTGACATGCTAACCAGAAGTGGTGCTGTGGATGTTATAGTAATTGACTCTGTAGCTGCTTTAGTACCAAAGGCAGAAATTTTAGGTGAGATGAGTGAAGCACAGGTGGGTATGCATGCAAGACTTATGTCTAAAGGACTTAGAAAGCTTACCGGTGTTATCAATAAGACCAATACCTGCGTTATATTTATTAATCAGCTAAGAGAAAAAATAGGTACAATGTATGGCAATCCTGAGACTACTACAGGAGGAAGGGCATTAAAATTCTATGCTTCCATGCGTATGGAAGTAAGGAAGGTTGAAGTCATTAAGCAGGGCGAAAATGGAGTTGGAAATAGAACCAGAGTAAAGATTATTAAAAATAAAATGGCACCTCCATTTAAAGAAGCTATGTTTGACATCATGTTTGGCGAAGGAATTTCAAAAGCTGGTGATATACTAGAGCTTGCCACAGAGCTTGATATTATTGATAAGGCAGGATCATGGTATAATTATGAGGGAGAAAAACTTGGTCAAGGAAGAGAAAATGCTAAGGATTATATTAAAACACATCCAGAGATAATGGCAGAGATAGAAGAAAAAATCAAGAATCATATGAACTCTAACTCAAATGACTCTGGTCATTCAGCTTCACATGATGACCTTGAGGTAGATGAAGATGGAGTAGTGATAGAGGATTTATAGTATTCCAAAAGAATTTCTTGACTTGTAAGCATGAATATGATATACTTGCAAAGTTAGCCGCACGTCTATGGTTTAAGTATATCACCTAAGACGGCGAGACTGGTATGAGGAGGAAAAAATGTACGCAATTATTGAAACTGGTGGAAAACAGTATAAGGTACAGCAGGGTGATATCATCCAAATTGAGAGACTTTCTTTAGAAGAAGGTGCTCAGGTAGTATTTGATAAAGTGCTGATGATGGGAGATGGCGCAGATGTTACATGTGGAAGCCCATTCATTGATGGAGCTACTGTTTCTGGAAAGCTTTTAGAAAATGGTAAGGCAAAGAAGGTTATTATTTTCAAATATAAGGCAAAGAAGGATTACAGAAAGAAGCAGGGTCATAGACAACCGTATTCATTAGTAGAAATTACTGCTGTAGGTGGTAAGAGTGCAGCTCCTAAGAAGGCTGAGGAAAAGACTGAGGTTAAGAAGCCTTCTGCTTCAATGAAGAAGGATGAGCTGATTGCTTTTGCTAAGGAGCACAATATTCAAATAGATGAAAAAGCTACTAAGGCTGTTATCTTAGAAGCAATAGAAGCAAATTTATAAAGGAGGAGGTGTCCGCAAATGGCTAGTAAAAAAGGTGTAGGTAGTTCCAAAAACGGTCGTGATTCCCATTCCAAAAGATTAGGAGTTAAGGCTGGAGATGGGCAGTTTGTAAGTGCTGGAAGCATTTTGGTTAGACAGAGAGGCACAAAATTGCACCCTGGTAATAACGTTGGCATAGGTGGAGATGACACACTTTTCTCCATGGTTGATGGAAACGTTAAGTTTGAAAGAAAAGATAAGACCAGGAAACAGGTCAGCGTTTATCCAAAGGAAGCATAGTTAAGAGCCCATTGGGCTCTTTTATTTTATTAAGGTGATATATGTTTGTAGATAGAGCAAAAATTTGGGTGAAATCCGGTAAGGGAGGAGATGGAGCTGTTTCCTTTAGAAGAGAACCTTATGTACCTGAAGGAGGACCTGATGGTGGCGATGGGGGAAATGGTGGAAGCATTATTTTTCGTGCAGATAGAAATCTAAGAACCCTAATGGATTTTCGTTATAAAAGAAAGTATGAAGCTGAGGCCGGTCAAAATGGTATGAAACGAAAAAAATTCGGTAAAAAAGGACAAGATCTAATCATTAGGGTTCCAGAGGGTACTGTAGTATTAGATGAAAATACCGGTCTTGCGATGGGAGATTTAAAGAAGGATGGAGATGAGCTTATGGTCGCCAAAGGTGGGAAGGGCGGCAAGGGTAATGTTCACTTCAAAAACTCGATAAGACAGGCTCCTAACTTTGCCGAAGCCGGTGGTTTTGCTCAAGAAAGAAATATAATTTTAGAATTAAAATCAATTGCAGATGTAGGCCTTGTGGGATTTCCCAATGTGGGAAAATCAAGCCTTTTAGCTGCTACAACTAAAGCAAACCCCAAAATCGAAAACTACCATTTCACTACCATTGATCCTAATTTAGGAGTGGTAGAGCTTTTTGATAAATCATTTGTTATGGCTGATATTGCAGGTATTATAGAGGGTGCCCATAAGGGTATAGGACTAGGCTTTAGATTTTTAAAGCATATTGAGCGTACTAAGGTTCTTATTCATGTTATTGATGTATCTGGTACCGAGGGCAGAGATCCTATAGAAGATTTCATAAAAATAAATGATGAGTTAAAGCAGTATGGACATGGAGTAGCTAAAAAACATCAGATAGTTTGTGCAAACAAAATTGACTTATTAGGAGAGGATAATGATAATCTTCAAAGGCTTAAAGCATTCCTTGAGTCAAGAGATATAAAGCTGTTTCCAGTATCTGCTGCCACTGGAGAAGGGATAAAACCTCTACTTCAGGAAGCACTATATCAGTTAGAGCATCTACCTGAAATTGAAGATGAACTTGAATATTTTAATTTTGAAGAAGAAGCATTATATCCTGAATATAGGGTAGTTGAGGCATTTAAGGATGGAGATGAATATTGTCTGCAAGGAAAACAGCTTCGAAAAATATTTAATTCTACTAACTTTAATGACATGGGTTCTCTAAGATACCTGTATAAATACATTGAACAAAGTGGTGCTATGGATAAACTAATAGAACTAGGCTTAAAGGAAGGAGATACCATTAAACTCTTTGACTATGAATTTGAATATTACGAAGATTGATGAATCTACTTTGCAGGAACTTTTAGAACACGTAGAAAAGCCTGGTAGATACATAGGTGGAGAATTAAATTCGGTAACTAAAGAAGATAATTTTAATGGATTGCGTTTTGCCTTTGGCTTTCCGGATTTATATGAAATAGGAATGTCATATTTGGGTATGCAAATTCTTTACAACATTGTAAATGAACATAAAGAGCTTTCGTGTGAAAGATTTTTTGCACCTTATATGGATATGGAGGAGCTACTTAGAAATAGGCAGTTACCTCTATTTACCCTGGAGACAAAAAGTTCTATTTCAACTTTTGATGTTGTCGGATTCACATTGCAGTACGAAATGTCCTATACTAATATATTAAATATGCTTGACTTAGGTGGCATTTCGCTATATTCAAAGGATAGGACAGAAGAAGAACCTATTATAATTGCAGGTGGACCTTGTGCCTACAATCCACAGCCACTAGCAGACTTTATAGATGCATTCCTTATTGGAGATGGTGAAGAAGTACTGCCACAGGTTCTTGGATTAATACATAAATTAAAAAAAGAAGGGAAAAATAGGCTTGATATACTCAGAACTCTTTCTACTTCCTCATTAGGAGTATATGTCCCAATCTTTTATTGTGAAGAATATGATGAGCTTGGAAATCTAATAGCGCATAAAAGTGAAGAAAATATTCCAAATCCAGTCATGAGAACCATAATTTCTGATATAGAGCATATTGAATTTCCAACAAAGCCTATAATCCCATTTATTGAAACAGTACACGATAGAGCAGTGGTAGAAACATTCAGAGGCTGCACCAGAGGATGTCGATTTTGTCAGGCAGGCATCATTTACAGGCCAATTCGTGAGAGGAGCAAGGAAAGAGTGGGACAGCTGGCATGTGAGCAGCTAATGAGTACTGGATTTGAAGAGCTTTCTCTACTATCTCTATCCACAAGTGATCACTCACAATTTGAACCTATGGCACTGGAACTTATGGAGAAATGTAAGGAGAGCAATGTTTCTCTTTCACTTCCTTCACTTAGACTGGATAATTTTTCATTCAATGTATTAGAAGAGATACAGGGATATAAAAAATCTGGTTTAACCTTTGCTCCTGAGGCAGGTACACAGCGTCTAAGAGATGTTATAAATAAGAATATAACTGAAAATGATATTTTTTCAGCTGTTGAACAGGCAATACAGCTTGGATGGCGAAAGGTAAAGCTTTATTTCATGATAGGTCTTCCAACGGAAACCTATGAGGATTTAGATGGTATAGCAAAGCTAGCACAGGAAATAATGCAAATTTACAGAAATTCAGGTAAGAAAAGTGGATTTAATGTAGTTGTGAGTGTTTCCAATTTTGTTCCAAAGGCCTTTACACCATTTCAGTGGGTGGGACAAAATACGAAGGAAGAATTTGCAAAAAAACATGAATATTTGTTAGAGAAGCTTAAAATACGTGGTGTTACTTTTAATTATCACGATGATTATACCAGCGTGCTTGAGGCCATCTTTGCAAGAGGAGATAGGAGATGTGTTAAGCTGCTTCATTTAGCATGGAAGAATAAATGTCGCTTTGATGGATGGAGTGAATTTTTGAATACTGATGGATGGGATAAAGCTATAGCAGAATTTAACAGTTATCTAAAAGATAACTGGAATATAGATGTAACATATTTTAATGAACGCAGCAGAGCAGAGACTGAACTTCTTCCATGGGACATAATCAATAGTGGTGTAACTAAAGCTTTTTTATTAAAAGAATTGCATAAAGCCATTGATAGTGTTACTACAAAAGATTGCCGTGACGGTTGTGAGGGCTGTGGTATAAATCGTTTTGTACAGTGCAAATGGTCAAAAGGAGGCAGAGGATGAAGGTGTTGGTAACCTTTAAGAAGTTAGGTAATATTAGATTTATCTCTCATCTTGACTTACAGAGACTAATGCGCAGGGCAATTAAGCGTGGAGGTCTTAAGATAAAATATTCTCAAGGTTTTAATCCTCATGCAAAGCTTGGAATGGCACTACCACTTGGACTTGGATACGAGTCTGAGGCAGAGCTTATGGAGATAGAATTTGACGATGAGTACTCATTAAAGTATATATATGATGCTTTAAATTCTAATACTCCTGAGGGAGTAGAAGTCACACAGGTGGATCTTTTTCCTGAAAATATAAAGAATATTGCATCTCAAGTTAAATCCTGTGAATATGAGATCCAAATGAAGGTAGAAGAAGATTATGAGCTGCCTTCTATACAAATTGATGAATTTCTTAAGCAGAAGGAAATCATCATAGAAAAATGGAATAAGAAAAAAAGAAAATATGAAAACAGGGATATAAAGGACAAAATTATTAGTTTGAAGTGCAGAATACAAGATGGCTATTTGTTTGAGTTGCATTGCAAAAGTGGCAGCAGCGGAGGTCTAAGTCCAGAGCAGCTTATGAAATCCCTGTGTACTTTTTTTCATATTGATATGGAAAAGATACATTTAAAGTTTAAAAGACGACATTTAAATACTTAATTCTGCAAATTGTATATTTCTTTCTTTAAAAATAGACTTAATTTGATTAATCTAGTTTTAGGAGGAAATTATGAATAAGATAAATACAATTGTAGGAAAGATTAGAGAAAATCAAAAAATTGTTAAATTTGGTTTAATAGTCATTGCTATTCTTTTAGCATTGGCTATTTTTTTTATCAACCACAAGGACAACAATGTAGTAGTGGCAGAAAAATCCAGGCAGGTACATGAAAAAGAAATGAAGGAAATGAGCGATGAGGAGCTTATGCAGGGTAATAATACAACTATATTTGTAGATGTACAAGGAAAGGTGAATAAACCAGGAGTATATGAGCTTAAACAAGGCTCAAGAGTATATAATGCCATTGAAAAGGCAGGAGGAATAACTGAAGGCTCAAATGTATCAAATGTAAATCAAGCACAGCTTCTTGTAGATGGTCAGCAAATATTTATTGGCGAAGGAACTGATAATAATAGCGCTTTATCTGACTATGGGACAAAGCTTATAAATCTTAATAATGCTTCAGCTGAGGAACTTCAGAAAGTAAATGGTGTAGGCCCTGTAATGGCTAATAAAATTATAAAATTTCGAGAGGCTAATGGGGGTTTTAAAAGTATAGATGATTTATATAATGTTTCAGGTATAGGTGAAAAAACCTTTGATAATATAAAGAGTAGTTTTACAATATAAATATATGTGGGAGAAAGTTGACATGAGTAAAAATTGTACAATAGGTCTTATTACAGCAGACGATAAATTAGTAGAGCTTGTGAGAGATGCGGTTAGAAATGAAGAAAACATGGCTGTAGCATTTTGTATCTCATCAATTGCTACATTACACGATGAGCTTCGTGCGTTCAGACCTTCAATAATTATAATGGACTGCATGTTCCCCGGAGGTGGATCTGTGGAATTGCTTAGATGTTATGATGAATTTATTTCCATTCATAATCTATATGCTAAGATTCCACTTATTTTTATAGGAGATAGTGTAAGTGATATTAGAAATACAACCAGCGGAAGAATGAATCCGTACTTTCTTGTAAATCCCATAAATAGAGCTGAAATTATATCCATTATAGACATGGTTATTAAACATCTTAATGAACAGGAAAAAATGATGCTCAGAGGCCAGAAAGATGACACATTTGATGGTAGAAGAATGTGGAGTGAAACTTATAATGTTTTGGAAGCACAATCTCCAAAACGTAGTGCCGATACAATACTACATGATATTCTTGTTAAAGAGGGGATATGTGAAAATCATTCAGGCTTTTATTATTTAAAAACAGCCATACTTCTTACTATGCATCACGAAGAAAGATTGCTTGGCCTTACAAAAGGATTGCTGCGTGAAATAGGAGATCTCTATGGTAAGGAAGCCCATTTGATAGATGGTGCTATTAGAAAGGCTATAAAATTCGCATGGGATAAGCAGTTTGATGTAGATCATACAAAATTTTACATGGGTAAAGATACTACCTCTGCAAGCTTGTTTAGTGATGGAACAGAATTAGAGGGAATCACTACCGGTGGGATGGTATCCAAAGAATATGCACTATTAGATATGGGCATAGAAAATATTAAGCCTATTATTGCTAATATGGAAAGACCTCCTAAAAATAAAGAATTCATTCGTATTATGGCTAAAAGAATGGAAAAGCTATCTGTTCTTCATTAGCGTAAATATCTAACAAAAACTGACTTAGCCTTTGGGATATTTTCAGCTTTTTAATAGATTATAAAATTCAAGATGAAATATTTAGGCTATTTGCCATAGCAAATGTAGTGACTCTTTAAATATGTAAAAGTCCAAAGAGTTAAATTCATGAACAGTAATAAGATGAAAAGCTACGGAATGATAGTTCCGTAGTTTTTTAGTGGAATTTGCATTCTGCTTGCTTGTGCATAGATTATATTACTGTTGTAATTCATATCAATTTTTATACTTTTTAGTCCTTTTGAAAAATTGAAATTATTCATATTTCATGTAAAATATAATCTGGAGGTGCATTTTGGGTATAGATCAAAGATTAATAGATAGAATAAATGAACTTGCAAGAAAGCAAAAGGAAACAGGTTTAAACGAGGAAGAACTACTTGAAAGAGATAGACTTCGCAGGGAATATATAAATGCATATAAAGAAAATTTAAGAGGTCAGCTTGATATAATAAGAGTAGTGGACGAAAAAGGCAATAAAATACCATTAAAGAAGAAAAATAAGTCGTAGTAATGTTTAAAGCTTCGCTTATATGGTATGAACAATATGTAAATACAATGTTCATATTAAGGAGCTATGATGAAACAGGTTTATTTAGATTATTCGGCAACTACGCCAATTAAGGAAGAAGTGCTAGAAGCAATGCTTCCTGTATATAAAAACGGTTATGGTAATCCTTCTAGCCTTTATACTTTAGGGCTTGAGGCAAAAGCCTTACTAGACAAAGCAAGAGAAAAGGTTGCTTCATCCATAGGAGCAAGCGGCAAGGAAATTTTCTTTACCGGCTGTGGAAGTGAGGCAGATAACTGGGCCCTTATAGGTGTTGCAAATAAGCTTAAGAATAAGGGTAAGCATATTATTACTTCTAAGATAGAACATCATGCTATTTTGCATACATGTGAATATCTGGAAAAACAGGGATATGAAATTACATATCTTGACGTTACCAAAGATGGCTTTGTGAAGCCGGAAACTCTTAAGGCCGCCATACGAAAGGATACAATTTTAGTATCAATTATGTTTATAAACAACGAAGTTGGAACCATACAGCCCATTAAGGAGCTAGCAAAAATAGCTAAAGAAAATGGTGTGCTTTTTCATACAGATGGAGTTCAAGCGCTGGGAAGTATTCCAATTGATGTAAAGGATCTTGGCATTGATATGATGTCTATGTCAGCCCATAAAATTTACGGACCTAAGGGTGTGGGAGCTTTATATATAAGAAAAGGTCTTCGAATTGATAACTATCTTCATGGCGGAGCACAGGAGATGGGAAAAAGAGCAGGCACAGAAAACCTTCCTTCTATAGTAGGCTTTGGCAAGGCTGCCGAGCTTGTACAGGATGGACTTGAAGAACATATTAAGAAGCTTACTAAGCTCAGGGACTACACTATTGATGAAATTTTAAAGCGTATTCCAAAGTCTTATCTAAATGGCAGCAGGAAAAATAGACATCCTGGAAACATAAATATTACCTTTGAGTATATTGAAGGAGAGGCTATTTTACTACTTCTTGATAATTATGGCATCAGTGTAGCTACAGGCTCTGCATGTGCATCTAAATCATTAAATCCTTCACATGTATTAGATGCAATGGGAGTGCCATGGGAAATGATTCATGGTACTGTAAGAATTACTCTAGGAGATATGACTACTAAAGAAGATATAGATTATTTTATAGAACATTTGGCAAAAACCGTAGAGGTACTTAGAAAGCTATCGCCAGTCGATGAAAAGAAAGGATGGAATTAAAAGTGGGACTATATAACGATACAGTAATGAAGCATTTCATGGATCCTCAGAATGTTGGTGAGTTGGAGTCACCTGATGGAACAGGAGTTTACGGTAGCCCTGTCTGTGGAGATATGATGCAAATTCAATTAAAAATTGAAGATGATAAGATTGTTGATGCAAAATTTAAAACCTTTGGATGTGGTTCTGCTATCGCTTCATCATCAATGGCAACACAGATGATTATTGGTAAAACAGTAGATGAAGCCTTAGCACTTACAAATAAGGATATTATTGATGAACTTGGAGGTCTGCCTCCGGTAAAGGTGCATTGTTCTGTCCTTGCTGATCATGCGATTAAATCTGCTATTTATGATTATGCTCAAAAGAATAACAAGACATATAAAGGACTTGAAGGCTTTGATCCTAATGCAGAAGAAGATGATCATCATGATATAGAAGAGGAATAATTGATGAACAATAAAAAAGTTCTTTTAGGTCTAAGCGGCGGTGTAGATAGCACTGCCGCTGCTTTATTGCTTAGAGAGCAGGGATATGATGTATCTGGCTTTTTCTTTAATGTTCATAAGGATGATGTAGAGCTTGAAAAGGCAAAAGCTGTTGCGCGCGAGCTAAATATACCTTTCTATTCTGAAGATGTTTCAGAGCTTTTTAATGATATTGTCATTCAAAATTTCATAGATTCCTATTCATGCGGAAAGACTCCAAATCCTTGCGTGGTATGTAATCCAAATGTAAAATTTAAAATAATGTCAAGGGTAGCTGACAAGCTTGGGATTTATCATCTTGCAACAGGACATTATGCAAGATTACATAAAGATGAGAAGGATAAGTGCACATATATTTTGCGTGGCAAAAACTCTTCTAAGGATCAATCGTATATGCTCTACAGATTGCCACAAGCAATATTGTCTCGTCTAATTTTTCCTCTTGGCAGCATAGATGATAAGCAAAAAACTAGAGATAGGGTGAGAAGCGAAGGAATTTCAAATAGTGACCGATCAGATAGTCAGGAGCTGTGCTTTGTGCCAAAGGACATGGACTATAAGCAGTATCTTGCGCAGAGAGGTATTGGTGAAGCAGAAGGTGATTTTGTTGATATTTATGGCAATGTATTAGGAAAACATAAGGGTATTCATAATTTTACTATAGGTCAGCGAAAGCACCTGGGAATTGCATTAGGAAAGCCAGCTTTTGTCATACGAATTGATAGTGAAAAAAATCAGGTTGTGCTTGGTGATAATAAAGACTTAATGGCAGAAGAGGTAATAGTGGAAGATTTATTCTTTTCTTCTACGTCTTCCAGCAAGCTTCCAGAAGAATTATTGCAATATAATGGAGAGCTTACCTGTAAAATCAGATATAATACTCCTCCGAAAGCCTGCAAAATTTTTACCTTAAATGATAACGAAGGCAGGATAAAGGTAAAACTTTACGAAAAGGTCCGGGGTGTGACACCGGGTCAGTCGGCGGTCTTTTATCTTGGAGATAAGGTAATAGGTGGAGGATTTATTTCAGCTTGATAAGATTTACTGAAACGGCATTACATATGTCGTTTTTTATTGTAAAGTATATGATTTTTTTAACATAAATGCTATAATAATGTAATGGGTGTGATATGAAAAAGCTTAAAGAATATAGTATAAATGAGATTTTAAATAATTTTATTTTTTTAGAGGAAGTACCAGATTTTCTAAAGAAAACAGAAGGCTATTTAAAAGGCTATATCAATGGCGTTTATGGAATCGCTTTTCTTGGTGAGGCAGGCATCAGTCTACGTATATTAGATGCTGGCTTTGGAAATGATGAGTATTTTGAAATATATCCACTTGAAATGGATTTTAGCAAGGATATACGTGTATTTCCTCTTAAAGGGTATGGTGAAATAGGTGTAAAGATATTCGATGAGGGAATAGTTTTATCAAATCCAATATATAAACAGATCTTTGATGAAATTAGTAATAAAAGTGTATTTTGATTGATGAAAGGAGATGTAGCATAGCTACATGTAATTGAGAGGCATGAAAGAATATAAAGAATGGCTAGAAAAACTTGAAAATATCAATGCCAATGATGCAGATGATTTAAAGAATATGAGCGAGGATGATAAAAAAGAGGCTTTTGGTGATATGCTGAGCTTTGGTACTTCAGGCATGAGGGGAATAATGGGTCTTGGTACTAATCGCATGAATACCTATATGATAAATAGATTGACAAAGGCCATGGCTGCATACATTTTGAATAACTATAAGTCATGGCAGGATCATATTCACGGTGTATTCGATAGCTCATTTTTTGAAAAAGAAGGCAGAACGCCAATTTATGCTCATAAGCGTCCGCTTGTACTATTAGGTTATGATAGTAGACACAACTCGTTTTACTATGCTCACTTAATCAGCAAGCTATTAAAAGCTAAGGGAATAGATGCACTTCTATATCCACATGCAGCGCCTGTAGCTATGCTGACTTTCCTGGTAAGAAAGCTGGGAGCAGCAATGGGAATCATGATTACAGCCAGCCATAATCCAAAAATCTTTAATGGATATAAGGTTTACAATTATATGGGTTATCAAATTAGCGCAGATGAAGTAGCTGTAATTAAAGAACATATTGAAAAAGAAGATTATTTTACATTTGATATAGATATATCCAGCTTTGCAGGAAATGAAAAAAAATGGGCTGGTAAGATGGCAAATGACGATGAGCTAAAAAAAGAATTTGATTATATTCCTATGGAAAATTATCAAATCTTTACAGACCATATTGTCGGTTTATTGCCAGATACAGGTAAAAAAGATCTTAAAATAGTCTATACGCCGTTAAATGGTGTAGGTCTTAATATGGTAAAAGAAGTTTTAAAAAGGCGTGGATTTGATGATTTTAAAAATGTAAAGATTCAATCCGTGCTAGATGGTGATTTTCCAACCTGTCCTTCACCAAATCCAGAAATACATTCTGTATTCGATTTGTCATTTAAGCTTAGAGATGAGATAGATGGAGATATTTGTCTGGCTACAGATCCAGATAGTGATAGAATAGGAGTAGGTCTTGTTCATAATGGTGAAAAGGTCATTATGAAAGGAAATCACATGGCAATGCTTATGATAGATTACATGGCAAGAGCTAAGGGACTTTCTATAAAATCTGATGCTGATAAGGAAACATGGGGTAATGATAGTAGCTTTAGTGTGGACTTTACATCTCAAAATCCTATTCTTATAAGATCAGTTGTATCTAATCCTCTCGTTGATGTAATTGCTAATTCATACGGAGCATCTGTTGTTAAAACGCTTACTGGTTTTAAGCACATGTGTAAGGTTATGAATGAAATGGAAGAGCATGCTCAACTAAATCGCTTCCTTTTCGCATTTGAAGAGAGCATCGGATATCTTTGCAGTAATGCTTTTAGAGATAAGGATGGTGTAAGTGGTGCCATGCTTGTTGCTGAAATTGCACAATACTACAAGAACCAGGGTAAGGACCTTGTTGATGCAGTAGATGAGCTTTTTGAAAGATATGGCGTGCTACATGAAGATACAAAGAACTATTTCTTTGAAGGTGTTTCCGGCAAAGAGAAGATGAAATCTATCATGAAATATATGAGGGAAAATATCAAAACAAATATCGGAAATTATAAAATAAAACAAGTTACAGATTTTCTGCCTGGTGAAATACTTCCTTCTGAAAATCTTCTTCAGTTTGACCTTGAAGGAGGCGATTTATTCTTCCTAAGGCCGTCTGGAACAGAACCAAAATTAAAGATGTATGTGTTTAGTAAAACCTCTACTGACGGTATTTGTAAAGCATTTGAGGATATTTTGGAAACGCTTAAATAATGTGTTAGAAATGGAGAAATATGGAAAAGTTAGGTTTAAATGAAATTAGAAAAAGCTTCATTGAGTTTTTTGAAGGCAAGGGTCATTATGCAGCAAAAAGTGCCTCTCTGGTACCTACAAAAGACAAAAGCCTGCTTCTTATAAATTCGGGAATGGCTCCACTAAAACCATATTTTTCAGGTTTGGAGAAGCCTCCTGCTCCTAGGATGACAACCTGCCAAAAATGTATCAGAACAGGTGATATAGAAAATGTAGGGAAAACATCAAGACATGGTACATTTTTTGAAATGCTTGGTAATTTTTCATTTGGTAATTACTTTAAGAAAGAATCCTTAAGCTGGGGCTGGGAACTTATTACCAAGGTTTGGGATATACCTACTGAAAAGCTCTGGGTTACAGTTTATGAGGATGACGATGAAGCATATAATATATGGCTAGAAATAGGAGTGAGCGAGGATAGAATTGTCCGTCTTGGCAAGGAGGATAATTTCTGGGAAATTGGACTTGGTCCATGTGGCCCATGTGCGGAAATTTATTTTGACCGTGGAGAAGAATACGCCTTAGATGAAAATGATAATAAACCTGGTGGAGACGGTGATAGATTCATAGAATTTTGGAACCATGTATTCACACAATTTTCCAAAGAAGAGGATGGAAGCTATATCCCTCTTGAGCATCCTAATATTGATACTGGCATGGGGCTTGAACGTATTGCCTGTTTAATGCAAGGAGTAGAGTCTATATTTGATATAGATACAATAAGATACATATTAGACGGTGTTACACAGTATGCCAATGTGGAGTACAAGGATGGCAGGTCTAGTCTTGATGTATCAATTCGAATCATTACGGATCATTTAAGATCAATGGTATTTATGATTGGTGACGGAATAATACCTTCTAATGAGGGCAGAGGATATGTGCTTAGAAGACTTATTCGTAGAGCGGCAAGGCATGGAAGGCTGCTAGGTATAAATGAAGCATTTCTATATAAATTAGCCGAAAGAGTTGTATTTGTATCAGGAGATGCTTATAATGAGATTTCAGAAAAATCCGGCTACATTTATGATATTATTCGTAAAGAGGAAGAACGATTTATTCAAACCATTGATCAGGGAAGCAAAATTTTAGCGGATTATATTGCTGAGCTTAAAGATCAAAATGGTAAAATTCTTCCTGGAGATAAGGCTTTTAAGCTTTATGACACATATGGATTTCCAAAGGAACTAACTCTTGAGATTTTAGAAGAAGAAGGACTTAGCTTAGATGAGTCTGCATTCGATAAGGAAATGGATATGCAGCGTGAAAAAGCCAGAAAGGGTAGAAAAATTGGCGATGAGGAGAGCTGGAAAAAGAATCAGCTGAACCTAGATTTACCAGTCTGTGAGTTTATCGGATATGAGAAAAATAACAATCAGGAAGTAATTAATGTCATATTAAATAATGGTGATAGAGTTGAAACTGCAAAGAAGTCGGATAAAATACAGATATTTTTTACAAAAACTGTTTTTTATCCAGAAGGTGGTGGTCAGATCTGGGATGAGGGCTATATTACTTCCCAAGGAGTAAGAGCTAAGGTTATAAAGGTTGAAAAGGTCGGTGAAGCGATCTGTCATCATGCTATCATAGAAGAAGGTGAGCTTAATGTAGGGGATATGGTATGTCAATCCTTTGATGAGATAAGGAGAAATAGTGCTAGACGAAATCATACCTGTACACACTTATTACATAGAGCATTAAAGGATGTTTTAGGAGAGCATGTAGGACAAGCTGGTTCTTCTGTAACTGACAAGCTTCTACGTTTTGATTTTTCGCATTTTAAGGCCATGACCTACGACGAAATTCAAAGGGTGGAAGAAATCGTAAATGAAAGAATTTTAGAATTTCTTCCAGTTGTTGCAGAGACGATGAGTATGGATGAAGCGAAGGCACGTGGTGCGGTAGCCATGTTTGATGAAAAATATCACGATGTCGTTCGAACTATTACCTGTGGAGATTATAGCATGGAGCTTTGCGGCGGAACACATGTAGATAATACGGGACAGATAGGCTCTTTAAAAATTATTTCTGAAAGTGGTATTGCTTCTGGAACAAGAAGAATTGAAGCATTGACAGGAAATAACATAACTAGCAGACTTGTGGAAAGAGAAGAGCTTATTGATAGGATTTGTAGCACTCTAAAGGCTACGCCTAACAACATTGAGTCTAGGTCTAAGCACATTGTTGATGAAATAAAAAGCCAGAAGAAGAAAATAGAAGAGCTGAGAACATCTAAATCTTCTGGAGGCTCTGATGAGATGTTAAGACAAGCTAAAAATATGGGTGATTTTCAGCTTATATGTCATCATATAGAAGGTGCTGAAATGTCACAGCTTCGTTTAATATGTGATGAGCTCAGAGCCGATGGAGCTGCAAGGGTAATCTTTTTAGTGGGTGGTAATGAAGATAAGCTTATATTACTCACATGTGTGACGGATAATCTTACGGCCAGGGGTTATCATGCAGGAAAGCTCATGAAGGAGCTTGCTCCTATTCTTGGTGGCAAGGGAGGAGGCAAGGCAGACATGGCTCAAGGGGGTGGAAATATTCCATCAAAAATTAAGGATGCATTTTCACTTGCAGAGAGATTACTTTCATAGTATAATGGAAGAATCAATTGCTTATTATATGTAAAGGAGGTAGACGTGGACAGAAATACCATTATGTTTGACGGTAGTAAGCTTCAGCAGAAGACTACTCGTGAAGTCTTAGAGACGGTTTATGCTGCATTAGAAGAGCGAGGATACAACGGATTGGATCAGATGGTAGGATATATTCTGTCTGGGGATCCATCTTATATCACTAGCCATAATAATGCCAGGATGATTATAAGCAGAATTGATAGAGATGACTTGGTAGAGGAAATTCTAAGAAGCTACCTAAATAAATAAAACGCAAACGGTGCCTGCTGGTACCGTTTTTTATTTTAAAAAAATAAATTATTATACATGGAGGATAAATGAGAGCATTAGGAATTGATGTGGGTGATAAAACTATTGGTGTAGCAGTAAGTGATCCACTTGGTGTTATTCCAGTAGGAGTAACCACCATTGAAAGGGTAGGAATACGCAAGGATGCGGGTAAGGTTATTGATTACATAAAGGAGTACGATTGCGATACTCTCGTAATCGGTTATCCGGTAAATCTAGACGGCAGTCACAGCATCCAGACTGAAAAGGTACTAGAATTTAAGACGATGATTGAAAATAAAATGAGAAGCAGTGCTATGAAAGTAAATGTTGTTTTAGAGGATGAAAGATTTACTACGAAGCTGGCAGCTGCACCAATGATGAACGAGGGAATAAAAAAAACGGATCAGAAAAAAGTAGTAGATAAGCAGGCAGCAATGATAATTTTACAAAGCTATATGGATAAACTGAAAAAATAATTTTATCATAGGAGGAATCATGAAAAAGGTTGCAATAGTTATGGGAAGTAAATCAGATTTGCCCGTAGTTGAAAAGGCAGGAAAGGTTTTAAAAGCTCTAAATGTATCATATGAAATGAGAATTTTATCAGCTCATAGAACGCCAGTGGAGCTTCACGAATTTGCTGATGGACTTGATACTAATGGCTTTGGCGTTATAATAGCTGCTGCAGGTAAGGCAGCACATCTAGCAGGTGTACTTGCGTCATCTACCACTCTTCCAGTTATAGGTGTACCAATTAAAAGTAGTACACTTGATGGACTTGATGCCTTACTTTCTACAGTTCAGATGCCTAAGGGAATACCTGTAGCTACTGTTGCTATTGACGGCAGTGAAAATGCTGCAATACTTGCTGCTCAGATACTTGCAATTGAAGATACTCTATTAAGAGAAAAACTAATAACAATGAGAGAGGAGGATGCAAAAAGGATTTTAAAGGATGATGCTTCACTTTAATTTATAAATGATTGTATATGCTAGCTCAAATTAGGAGGAGAAAATTTATGGAAAAGCTACAGCAATTATATGAAGGTAAGGCAAAAAAAGTATTTGCTACTGAAGATGAAGGTCTTTGCATCGTGTCTTATAAGGATGATGCAACTGCATTTAATGGAGAGAAAAAAGGTTCAATTTTAGGTAAGGGTGAAATCAACAACAGAGTTAGCAATTATTTAATGAGTATTTTGGAAAAAGAAGGTATTCCTACTCATCTTGTTAAAGAGCTGTCTGAAAGGGATAGTTTAGTTAAGAAGGTGAGTATAATACCACTAGAAGTCATCATAAGAAATATAGCAGCCGGTTCTATGGCTAAAAGAATGGGCCTAGAAGAAGGATTTAAGCTAAGCTGCCCTGTACTGGAATTTTCCTACAAAGATGACGCCTTAGGTGATCCTTTTATAAATTCATATTATGCCCTGGCACTAGAGCTTGCAACAAAGGAAGAACTGGAAAAAATTAAAGAATATGCCTTTAAGATAAATACTATTCTCATTGATTACCTAAAATCAGCAGGTATAATTTTGGTAGATTTTAAGCTGGAATTTGGAAAAACCATAAATGGAGATATTGTTTTAGCAGATGAAATTTCGCCAGATACATGTAGATTTTGGGATGAAAAAACCGGGAAAAAGCTTGATAAGGATCGTTTCAGAAGAGATTTAGATGGCGTTGAAGATGGATATTTGGAAGTTAGGAAAAGGCTGTTAGGAAAATAAAATGAGTAATTTACGAGAAGAATGTGGAGTTTTTGGAGTATTCTCTCATAATACAGATAATATTGCCCCTATTATCTACTATGGACTTTTTGCCCTTCAGCATAGAGGACAGGAAGCAGCTGGCATGGTTATAAATGACAGGGGTATATTCAGTCATTATAAGGATGTTGGATTAGTAAATGATATATTTACAGGCGACATCATCGCTTCACTTGGGCATGGCAATATTGGAGTTGGACATGTAAGATATGGTACTACTGGATCTGGTGACAGAGTAAATACACAGCCAATCGTTGTAAACCATCATAAGGGAAGAATGGCAGTAGCACATAATGGTAATCTTGTGAATTATCTTGAGCTTAGACGGGAGCTTGAGCTTGAAGGTGGTATTTTCCACACGACCAGCGATACGGAGGTAATTGCATATCTTATCACAAAGGAACGCATACATTCCGACTCTATTGAAGAAGCAGTAAAAAAAGCAATGAAGAAGTTAAAAGGTGCTTATAGCCTTGTAATCACATCTCCATCAAAGCTTGTCATTGCTAGAGATCCAATGGGTTTTCGTCCTTTATGTTGGGGGAAAATAGAAGAAAATGACATGGTGATAGCTGCATCGGAAAGCTGCGCCCTAGATTCTGTAGGTGCTACTCATCTTGAGGATGTAAAAGCAGGTGAAATTATTACTTTCTCTAAAGATGGAATAAAACATGATACGGAGCTTTGTACTGATGAAAAGAATCATTTATGCATTTTCGAATATTTATATTTTGCCAGACCAGATTCAGTCATAGACGGTATTAGTATAAATAGAGCCAGAGAAAGGGCAGGGGCAATACTGGCAGAAGAATATAAGGTGGATGCTGATGTGGTGATAGGAGTACCTGATTCGGGATTACCAGCAGCTATGGGATATGCAAAAGAATCCGGTATTCCATATGGAGTTGGGCTTATTAAAAATAAATATATAGGTAGGACATTCATTGCCCCAGGACAAGAGCATAGACAAGATAGGGTAAAAATAAAGCTTAATGCCTTAAGGGATACTGTAAGTGGTAAATCAATTGTTTTAGTGGACGATTCCATAGTTAGAGGAACTACAAGCAAACGCATCGTTAAACTTTTAAAGGAAGCAGGCGCAAAAAAAGTACATTTAATGTCTACTGCTCCACCATTTATAGATGCTTGCTATTATGGTACGGATGTTGCATCAAAAGAAAATCTCATAGCATGTAACTTTAGTGTAGATGAAATATGTAGGGAAATCGGAGCAGATAGTCTTGGTTATTTACCTATCAAACGACTTGGAGAGATACTTAATGTTAGGGAATCTGGTGATAGGAAAGAAGATATAAATGTACAGGGTTTTTGCAGTAGCTGCTTCACAGGAATTTATCCTACGGATATACCCTCAGGCTTAGAAGATCCATATAGTAAAAAAATCTGCAATATTGGGGAGGCAGGTAATGAGCAAAAATAGTTTTAGTCATAGCTACAGGCAGGCAGGAGTTGATATAGAAGCTGGATATAAATCAGTAGATTTAATAAAAAAGCATGTGCAAAGAACAGTTCCATCCAATATGCAAAATAAAATTGGTGGCTTTGGTGGCATGATGGAACTTGATTTAAATGGTATTTCTAATCCTGTATTAATAAGTGGTACAGATGGAGTAGGCACCAAGCTAAAGCTGGCTTTTAAGCTAAACAAACATGATACTGTAGGAATAGATTGTGTAGCAATGTGTGTGAATGACATAATTTGTGCAGGTGCAAAGCCTTTATATTTCCTAGATTACATTGCTTTAGGTAAAAATATTCCCAAACGAGTAGAAAAGATAGTTAAAGGTATTGCTGATGGCCTTGTTGAGTCGGGAGCAGCGCTTATAGGTGGAGAAACTGCAGAAATGCCTGGCATGTATGCGGAAGATGAATATGACCTTGCTGGATTTGCTACTGGAATTGTAGACAGAGATAAGATGATAACAGGAGCTAATATTTGTGAAGGTGATATAGTCATTGGTATTCCATCATCAGGAATACATTCCAACGGTTTTTCACTTATTAGAAAAATCTTTGATATAAACACAGAAGACTTATTAAGTCCGATTGAGGAGCTTGATAATAAAGGTCTGGGGGAAGTTCTTCTGACTCCTACTAAAATATATGTTAAGCCTGTATTAAAACTCATCTCTTCTATAGATATAAAGGGACTTGCTCACATTACTGGTGGTGGATTTTATGAAAATATCCCTCGTATTTTACCTAATGGCCTTTCATGCCACATTCAGGCATGGAAAATACCAAAGCAAGGCATTTTTTCTCTTATTGAACGTAAAGGTAATATTCCTAGAAGAGATATGTATAATACCTTTAATATGGGAATAGGTATGATAGCTATCGTAAATCCAAAAGATGCACTATCTGCATTAGATATTCTTGAAGATTGCGGCTTTAAATCATATATAATTGGTGAAATTAAAACAGGTGAAGATGGTGTCGTTATTGAAGAGTAGAAATGAAAAACAAGTAAGAGTAGCTGTTTTAGCATCTGGTGGTGGAACAAATTTCAAGGCTCTTTGTGAAAAAGCGGAAAGTGGAGAGCTACCTCATGTAAAGCTATGCCTGCTTATTTCAAGTAATGAAAATGCTGGTGCCTTAGGTATTGCAAGTCAATATGATATAAAGGCAAGGGTTGCAAAGAAAGAGGAAGAGATACTTGCGCTCCTATTGGATGAAAAAATTGAAATTGTTGTCTTAGCAGGATTTCTAAAAATTCTAAGTTCAGATTTTATCAAATGCTTTCCAGATAGAATTATTAACATACATCCATCATTAATTCCAGCTTTCTGTGGTAAAGGCTTTTACGGATTAAAGGTGCATGAAGCCGCATTAAAGGCGGGTGTAAAGGTGACAGGTGCTACGGTGCATTTAGTAAATGATGTGGTGGATGGAGGTAAAATTTTACTGCAAAAGCCTGTAACGATAGATGAAGGAATGACTCCGGAAGAATTGCAAAAAAAGGTGCTGACGGAGGCTGAACATCAAATATTATACAAGGCTGTTGAAAAAGAGGCTATAAGGCTCTTAAAGGAGAAAGGAAATATCAATGAGCTTCGATAATTTTAATAAAATAATATATCCTGGACGATGTATTTTATTAGGAGTAGATGACAGAGGAAATCCTCTTGTTATTTATTTCATCATGGGAAGAAGTGAAAATAGCAGAAACAGGAAATTCAACTTTTTTCATGATGGTTTTGAAACTGTACCAATAAATGCTGATAAGGTAGAAAATCCACATTTGATCATTTATAGAGCCATGCGTTCAAATGATAAAATGACCCTCGTTACAAATGGAATGCACACGGAAGATTATTGGTCAAATATAACCAAAGAAGGATGTGTTAATCCTTTTACTAGACTTTATGAGTCAATGATGAAACAACTACCAGAAGATGATGCTCCACATTTTACACCAAGAATTGGAGGTCTTATTTACGGAAAAAATGAAGGTGAAATATCTTACTGCCTTAATATAGTTAAAAAGCAGAATGATTCCGATAATACGCATTCATCTATCAGAGATGATATTACAAGACAGCTTTTTTGCTATGAAGGTATTGCAGGAGTAGGGCATTATATTCATACATATATGGATGACTCCAATCCACTTATAAGCTTCCTGGGAGAGCCAGTTGAGGTTTCACTTACAGGAAGCATATATGAAATTACTGAGAATATTTGGAACAATATAAATGAAGATAACAAAATAGCCATATATGGTAAGATTTTTTCTTCAAATAATGATAAGCAATCTATTTACATAAGTAAAAACGATGGAATAGTATTGAATGTTTAGGAGGCGTACATTGAATTTTTTGAATCTAAAATATGGATGTAATCCAAATCAAGGTAATGCTTCTGTATCTATGCGAGATGGAAGTAATTTACCATTTGAAGTATTAAATGGCTCACCTAGCTATATAAATTTATTAGATGCACTTAATGCATGGCAGGCTGTAAAGGAAATAGATGCAGCACTTGGAATTGCTGCAGCAGCTTCCTTTAAACACGTTAGTCCGGCAGGAATGGCTGTCGCTACTCCTGTAGATGAAAAGCTTGCCAAGGCGATTTTCATTCATAATGACGATGAAATCCAAAATTCACAGATCGCACTAGCCTATGCAAAGGCCAGGGGAGCTGATAGAATGTCTTCGTTTGGTGATTTTATAGCTTTGAACCGTAAGTGTGATATTGCCTGTGCAAAATTTATACAAAGACATGTTTCTGATGGTATTATTGCACCAGACTACGATGAAGCTGCACTTGATATTTTGAAAAGTAAGAAAAAAGGAAGTTATCTAGTTCTTAAAATGGATCCTGCATACGAAGGAACATCATTAGAAAACAGGGATATTTATGGAGTTACATTTACTCAAGATGTAAATTCCTCTGTTATAGATGAAAGGTGTTTGGAAGATGTAGTTACAGATATAAAGATGATACCTAAGCCATCTAAGCTGGATTTAATTCTTGGTATGATTGCTCTTAAATATACTCAGTCCAATTCTGTGGCTTACATAAAAAACGGTCAGACTATTGGTATTGGAGCTGGACAACAATCTAGAATTCACTGCACAAGACTTGCAGGAGGTAAGGCTGACCTTTGGCATCTACGTCAGCATCAAAAAACACTTAGCCTTCCATTTAAAGCTGATATTTCCATCCCTGCAAGAGACAATGCAATAGATGAATATGTTACAAATACTTCGCCTAGCTTCTGCAATAATGAAGAATATAAAGAGCTATTTACAACCAGACCTGAACCCCTTTCTGAAAATGAAAAAAGAATTTTCCTTGATAATATTAAGGGAGTATCTCTTGCAAGCGATGCTTTTTTCCCATTTGATGACAATATTCAAAGAGCAGCATTAAGTGGTGTAAACTATATTAGCCAGCCTGGAGGTTCCATGAGAGATGAGATTGTAATTGATACTTGCAATAAACTTGGAATTGCTATGTGCTTTACTAAGATGAGACTGTTTCATCATTAATAACAGGAGGAAAAATGAAGCTTATACTTATAGGTGCAGGTGGCAGAGAATATGCCATGGTCAAAAGACTTGCTGTTGATGAGAGGGTAGATAGAATAATTTGTATACCTGGCAATGGAGCGATGTCCTTATTTAATAATGTGAAATGTATAGATAACATTTCTGCAACAGATATAGAAAGTATTGTCATGTTTGCAAAAGAGGAAAACCCTGATTTAGTTATTGTTTCACCTGATGATCCTCTGGTACTTGGTTTAGTAGACAGGCTGACAGATGAAGGAATTTTAGCATTTGGCCCTACAGGTGCTGCAGCAGAAATAGAGGGCAGTAAGGCATTTGCAAAAGAGCTTATGAAAAAATATAATATTCCTACTGCCAGCTACGAAATTTTCACAGAAATGGAGCATGCTCTAAGCTATCTAGAGAAGGTAAGCCTGCCAGTAGTCATAAAAGCAGATGGGCTAGCCTTAGGTAAGGGTGTATTTATATGTAATACCATAGATGAAGCCATCTCTGCCGTTCACCGGCTTATGAAAGATAAAATATTTGGAAATAGTGGCAACTCTATAGTAATAGAGGAGTTTATGACTGGAATTGAAGCCTCTGTATTTGCTCTTTCTGATGGTAATACTATAACACCAATTGCCACAGCGATGGATCATAAAAAAATATTTGATGGTGATCTAGGGGATAACACAGGAGGCATGGGAGTTATAGCACCTCATCCTTTAATAGATGATGAAATGATGCATAAAATCATGAATTCCATTTGTATTCCTACCATTGATGCGATGAAGAAAGAGGGAAGGGAATTTAAAGGATGCCTATATATGGGGCTTATGTTAACTGCCGATGGACCTAAAGTAATAGAATTTAATTGTAGATTTGGTGATCCTGAAGCTCAGACTATATTTAATCTTATAGATACTCCGGTCTTAGATTTGATGTTGTCTGTTTCTTTAGGAAGCTTGTCTAAATTAAATATAAAAAATAAATCTATATCAGCATGTACTGTTGTTATGGCATCAAAGGGATATCCAGGTAAATACGAAACTGGATTCCCTATTAATATATCAGATACAGAAGGAAAACCAATTCCTGATTATATTGACTTTGCAGGTGTAAAGCTAAATCCAGATGGGAAGCTTGTTACATCAGGCGGTAGAGTACTTGCAGTTACAAAGACAGGTAATACTTTAAAAGAAGCTATTGATAATACTTATTTAGCACTTGAGACAGTAAAGTTTGAAAATGCATATTTCAGAAAGGATATAGGACATAAGGTCTTATGATAAAGGAGATAAAATGATTCATGAAATATATGTAGAAAGACGTGAAGGATTTAACACTGAATGTGTAACTTTACAAAACGAGTTAAACTCTTTATTTAAAGATTGCCCTATTCAAAAAATTAGAATCTTAAACGCATATAAAATAGAAGGACTTGATGAGAATCAGCTGCAAAATACCATAAGTACAGTTTTTTCCCAGCCTCCGGTGGATCAAGTATATACTAGGTTACCTTTTAATGACGGAAATGCAGATGAACATAAAGGCTGGCACTTAATAGCAGTAGAGCTTTTACCTGGGCAGTTTAATCAGCGAAGTGAATCTGCAAAAGACTGTATACAATTAATTACTCATGGAAAAAGGCCTGAACTTTGGAGTGGCACTGTATATCTTATAAAAGGTGATATCACAGATGATCAGATTGAAATCATTAAGAAATATCTAATAAATCCTGTAGAATCAAGAGAGGCACATATTGCTTCTTGCGATATAACACCTACTTATCCCATTCCAGACAATGTCAGGATTATTGAAGATTTTGATAAGCTTTCACAAGACGGGCTTTCATCATTTATTTCAGAAGAGGCATTAGCCATGGATGTGGGAGATATGAAATTGGTACAGGAGTACTTTAAAAAAGAAAAAAGAAATCCTACAATAACTGAAATAAAAGTAATAGATACCTATTGGTCCGATCACTGCAGACATACGACATTCAATACCATTTTAGATAATATCGAATTCAAGGATAAAAGAGTGGAGGATACCTTCAATAGATACTTAAAAGAAAGAGAGGAGCTAGGTCATCATAGCAGTATAACTTTGATGGATATGGCTACTTTTGGTGCTAGAAGGCTGAAAAAAAGGGGGCTTTTACCTGCGCTTGATGAATCAGATGAAATAAATGCATGTACTGTAAATTTCAAGGCCAGATTTAATGGTCAGGATGAAGATTGGCTTCTTCTATTTAAGAATGAAACTCACAATCATCCTACAGAAATAGAGCCATTTGGTGGTGCTGCTACATGTATAGGTGGCGCCATAAGAGATCCACTTTCGGGCAGAAGCTATGTATATGGTGCCATGAGACTTTCTGGTGCAGGTGATCCAAGAGTTGATATTAAGGATACATTAGAAGGTAAGCTACCCCAAAAAAAAATTGTACAGCTAGCAACTAAGGGCTATAGCTCTTATGGAAATCAGATAGGTGTTGCGACTGGTCTTGTAAACGAGGTATATGACTCTGGATTTGTTGCAAAACGAATGGAAGTAGGTGCCGTTATTGGTGCTGCACCTAAAAATAATGTAACAAGAAAGAAGCCGGTTTGTGGAGATAGAATACTGCTTTTAGGTGGAAAAACCGGAAGAGATGGATGCGGTGGTGCTACTGGTTCTTCTAAATCTCATAATATAGCATCAATAGACGAATGTGGGGCAGAAGTACAAAAAGGAAACGCTCCTGAAGAACGTAAGCTACAACGTCTTTTCAGAAATCCATTAGCATCTAAAATGATTAAAAAATGTAACGATTTTGGTGCTGGTGGAGTATCTGTAGCCATAGGAGAGCTAGCAGATGGCCTTTCTATTGATTTAGATATGGTTCCTAAAAAATATGAGGGACTTGACGGAACGGAGCTGGCGATTAGTGAATCGCAAGAGCGTATGGCAGTAGTAATAGCTAAAGACGATGTGGATGAATTCATAGCCTTAGCTATGGAAGAAAATTTACTTGCTACACCTGTTGCAGAAGTGCTGGATGAGCCCGTTATTTCCATGAAATGGCAGGGAGATGAAATAGTAAGACTACATAGAAACTTCTTAGATAGCAATGGGGAAATAAAGCATGCAAGTGCTATTGTAGATATTCCTTATAATGATATAACGGACATAAATTCATCTAATCAGTCTAAGCTCAGCTTAAAAGAAAAACTTTTTAATGATTTAGCTACACTTAGATATTGTTCCAGAAGAGGTTTAATAGAAGGATTTGATTCCACAATTGGAGCTGGTACGGTAATAATGCCTCTTGGAGGAAAATATCAAAAAACACCAACTGATCAAATGATACACATTATTACTAAGGCAGATGCTGTATCAGAAACATGCTCACTTATGAGCTATGGATATGATCCTGCTATGTGTCATAAGGATGTATATGCAGCATCCTATATAGCTGTAATTGATTCGGTAGCGAAGCTTTTAAGTGCCGGTGCAGGCAATAATACTATTTACCTATCATTTCAAGAATATTTTAGAAAATTAGGTAATGACAAGAATGCGTGGGGGCTTCCTGTTGCAGCATTACTAGGAGCTTTACAAGCCCAGATGGATCTGGACATAGGTGCTATAGGTGGAAAGGATTCCATGAGTGGAACATTTGAGAATCTACATGTTCCACCATCACTTATTTCTTTTGCAGCTACTACAGATAATGCAAACAACATAGTTACAAAGGAATTCAAAAAAGTAAACAATAAAATATTTATGTTGCATACAGCTTTTGATGAAAACAAAGGCATTCCTTCTGTTGCAAGTTTTAATGAAAACTGTGAAATTTTAAGAGAGTTACTTGAAAATCATTTAATCAAGGCCTCAAGTACCATATCTTACAAATATCTTGCATTATCATTATTTGAAATGGCAATAGGTAACGGTCTTGGTGTAAATATTTCGGATATGCTTGACTCTGATCTTCTATTTAAACCTGGCTATGGTTCATTCATTTTAGAGTTAGATGCTGAGCACAATATTCCACAAAAATATCTCTCAAAACTAATTTATGTAGGTGAAATACAGGAAAAACCTGTGATTACATATGATGGAGAAGATATAAGTCTAAGTGAACTTGAAAAAGTATATGAAACAACATTAGAGGAGATTTACCCTACAGGGTATAAAGATAAGGATATAGAAAAAGCTTCGATTCCTAATATAAAAGAATACAGTGGAAATGACGAAGTACCTATGCATGCACCATATAATGTTAAAAAACCAATAGTGTTAATTCCTATATTTCCTGGTACAAACTGTGAATATGATAGCCTTAGGGCATTTGAAGATGCAGGTGGATTAGTGCAAACATTCGTTATAAAAAACAATACTCCAATGCAGATAAAAGAGTCTATATCACTTTTTTCAGAAGCACTTAGAAAGGCACATATTCTATTTTTGCCAGGAGGATTTTCAGGTGGAGATGAACCAGATGGATCAGCTAAGCTCATAACTTCTTTTTTCAGAAATGAAGCTGTGGCAGCCGCTTTAACAGATCTAATAGAAAACCGTAAAGGACTTGTCGGTGGTATTTGCAATGGGTTTCAAGCACTTATAAAGCTTGGACTTCTGCCACATGGAAAAATTTTACAGCAGGATGAAAATAGCATTACACTTACAGATAATGTAATAGGTAGACATCAGTCAAAAATAGTCAATATAAAAGCTTTGACCAATAAATCGCCGTGGCTGAGATATGCTAATTTGGATCAATCCTATAAGGTTGCCATTTCTCACGGTGAAGGTAGAATAGTTGGCCCAACAGCTGATATTATTAAGCTTGCTGAAACAGGTCAAATAATGACTCAATATGTAGATGATGAAAATAATCCTACAATGAGTATAGATTATAACCCTAACGGTTCAGCATTGGCAATTGAAGGTCTTCTTTCTTGCGATGGAAGAATAATGGGCAAGATGGGTCACAGCGAGCGAGTAGGTGAGCATCTCTATAAAAATATTCCAGGTGAATTTGATATGAAAATATTTAAATCTGCCATAGACTACTTCAAATAAATAAACTTTATATGTTACAATAGTAAATATAAGGGTATTTTATAATACACTAGGAGGTGTTCTTTTGAAAAAAACATTATTTTATAACTGTAAAGTTTATAGTTCCAACGAAAATGCACCTTTATCCGATGCGTTCATAGTTGAAGATAAAAAAATAACATGGGTAGGAGTATTAGAAAATCTACCATCTGAAAATGATATAACTGAAAAGGTTGATTTGCAGGGACGACGAGTTTTACCAGCATTTATTGATTCCCATATGCATCCAATAATACTTGCAGAGTTTTCCAGACAGATTTCAGCTTTGCCACCTAAGGTGAATTCTATAAAGGATCTTATTGATGAAATAAGAAAAGTTAGAGAGTCTCAGGGACGTGACAAGTGGATTTTAGGATGGGGCTATGATGAAGGTAAATTCGCGGAGCATAGGCCGCCTACAAGATATGATTTAGACAAGGGTGCCGAAGATGCTCCAGTATGTATCACCAGGACATGCGTACACATTAAATGTGTCAATAGTAAGGCTCTTGAGCTTGCTGGTATCGACAGAAATACTAAGGATCCTGAAGGTGGAGAAATTGAAAGAGATGAAAATGGCGAGCCTACAGGTATTTTAAAGGAAAATGCAAGAAATCTACTTGCAGGAGTACTTCCAGAGACTACCAAAGAGGATCATATTGAAAATCTACTGAATCTTGATAAAATTCTGCTTTCTCAAGGTATTGTAGCTGTTACAGACATGGCAAATCTGGATCAAGGAGACTATTATTCCATATACAATGATGCTGTCAAGGAAGGCTTTAAGCAAAGAGTATCTATGTATTACCTTTGGGATTATTATTACAAGGATAAGGATTATAATATTCCTATGGAACATAGAGATAAAAACAAACAGATATTCGTTTCAGGGCTGAAGCTTATAGGTGATGGCAGCGTATCCGGTCATACTGCATGGATGAGCAGGCATTATCTAGGGTCTGAAGATGATTATGGTATGCCTGTTTGTAGTGATGAACAAATAGACACTGCCGTTGAATTTTGTAAGAAAGAGCATATGCAGCTTTCAATGCACGCTATGGGAGATAAGACAATAGCCAGAGTTGTTGACAGGGTATATGATGAAGAACCTTGGGTTGATGATGTACCATATATTAGACTTGAGCATTTGACATATCCTTCAGATGACTCTGTAAATAAAATGGTAGAAAAGGGAATTGCAAATGTTACTCAGCCTATATTCCTATATTCAGAAATTGAAAGCTATCTGAACAATCTAGGTGAGGAGTGGACTAAGGAAACCTATCCTGTAGCATCTATGCTTAGCAAGGGTGCTATCGTAAGTCTATCATCTGATGCACCAGCAACAGCTTGGGCCACACCATCTGATCCAATGCCTGGAATTAAATGTGCAGTTACCAGATTAGCATATAATGGGCAAGACTGTGGTCAGCAGGAAAAAGTAACTATAAGACAGGCAATAGATCTGTATACAAAAGAAGCAGCAAAGGTATGCGGATTTAAGGATTTAGGTGAAATAAAAGAAGGTTATAGAGGTAGCTTTATAGTTCTTGATAGAGATATCTTAACAGTAAAGGATGAGGACATCGATAAGGTTAAGGTTCTTAAAACTTATGTTGATGGAAGCTGTGAATATAGCTATGACAATTAAATATAATTATGAGCTCCTTATTTAAAGGAGCTTTTTTTGTGCCTAAGTGTAACAAAATAGTTATAAGGATTAGAAAGAGGGATGTATTTATTTCAGAGATAACTATTCCTAAAATCATAATTTTGGGAATAGTTATATACACCTCTTATAATTCCCCTCAAAACTGGCCAAATAAAACAAAAGGCTCTCAAGCAAATACCTAAGAGCCTATATGGGGAAATATAATATCATCTATTGTCTATTTATCCTTTATCGAAACTTAACCTTATAGCCTATGCATCTCTGTATCTATATGTCTCCTATATATCTGTACATATATGCTATTAATTTAAATAAGGTTATGGACTTTATCATATGTAAGTGCTTCTTACTACAGATTAAATCTATACTGGCATAAGCAATAGATCACCTTCACTTATAATATCACTTTCCAGATGATTCACATTCTTTAACAGATATACAGTATCACGAATATCTTCATCCTTTGATGTATGCTCCTTGGCTATGGACCACAGGGTATCTCCATCAGATACTTCAATAACCTTATATGCCTTCTGTCCATTGGAATCTCCAGATGCCAGATTAAATGAAAAGAATATATTAGTAATCATATATATAATTAGTAAAATAGCTGTAATCACAAAAGCTCTTTTTAACTTACTCACTCTCATAACTCACCTCATATAAATCGAATAATTGTTCTGTAATTATATTAACATATGAATATTTGTTTGTCAACACTTTTTTCGAAAAAATGTTCTGTTCTTTTTAATTTAGTATAGATATTTATTTTCAACGCTTATAGCGTTCGGAAATAAAAAAGGGCTTATTAGGCCCCTCTTTTAAAATCAGAATACATATTTTCTTTTCAGCAGAAAACTTGCTACAATAATTGTAATTATGTAAATAATACTCTTGTTACTATCCCCTGTTTTAGGTATATTTGAAACGGGATTATTTTCATAGTTTATAATTATATCTTCATTATTTAAAGTAAACTTAATATCTCTTCCCTTTTTATATACGTGTGGTGGCTTCACCTCTTTTAGAATGTATTTCTTGCCAATTGTGAGGCCTCGTATTTCATGTGGCTTTCCATCTGAAATCCAGCGTTCCAGCTCCGTATCTCCATCATAAACAGCAAGTAATGCACCCTTAAGTGGCTTTTTATCAATGCCGCTTATCTTATTTATCCTGACCGTTGTAGTGTTATTTGTAACTTTAGTACTATAATGGGTAATCGCTTGCTCCTTTGTATATCTCATATCTACTTCTATTGGTTTTTCAGCAATATATCCACCTGGTGCTATAAGCTCCTTTAGAATATAAATATCGGGATCTAAAGGCCTGCTTGATCCAAACCCTTGCTTATCTGTAGTTATTTTTTCAATTAAAATGTCCGGATTGTCTTTTTTATATATTCCGAAAGTGCAGCTTAAGTCCTTAGCATGTCCTGTAGGTTTATTTTGCCTTGTTAGTTTATCTAACTTATGTACTGAAAGAATGACCTTCTTGGGATATTCAATATGGATTACCTCATTGGTCATATTAGTATTAAGATGTCCATTATTATCAAAAACTATAAAAGTAAAAACGTTATTTTTATCAGTTAAAAAACCCTTTGGTGCTTTTATTTCTTTAATTATATACGTCCCTAATGGAGCTACATTTTTACCATTAACATCTTTATATAATGGATCACCGCCAATTTTGTGTTTTTCGTCTATTTTTATTATGCCTTCAGAATCTGTTCTAAAATCCCATTTTAGATTAGCTTGTGATAAATCAGGTGATGTTTCTGCTGTGAATATATCATTAAAATAATATATTCTGTAATGAGCATCCTTTAATGAAAGATCTTTGCTTGCAGTTTCATGAGCTTTTTTTATGAGTTTGAAATCAAATGGTACATATTGAGGTGTATCATGTAAATTGAGTACATAGTCCTTCTTGCCGCTGAGATCATCAGCTGTAACCGTATAAATACTTTTATCTAATACGTAGCCTTTAGGTGCTTTTGTTTCTTTGACTTTATATGTTTTAGGTAGCAACTGTAACGAATTTGATATACCATTTTCATCAGTTTTAAGAATTCCTATTACATTTGTCATATTTTCATCATAAACTGTATATTCAGCATTCTTTAAACTATATAGCTTTGGATTAGCTTCACTAATTTTTTTATCAGCAGATACTTTTTTTATGTAAAAATTCGTTTTTGGAATCGGTTCAGCCCAAAATCTGCATAGTCTTTGCGTATTATTTTCTGGTACATACATGACTCCTCTTCCAACATAGTTAAAAAGATTTTGTTTTGCATACTCGTTTGCCTTATCTATCCACAATGATACATCGATACCATTATTAAAAGACACAGAACGATAACCACCTTTTACGCCCTTTTTATTACCTATTTTAAACCAGATATATGCTTGAGCTAATGCTCTTCTTGTAACAGTATCAATGCTTCCCAGATCTGACGAATTTTCCAAGTAGCTTACACCAATAGCTATTTCTGTGATTTCTTTTTTAGACATATCTGTACCATTGAAGGTATGAAAATCTACTATACTCACTTTTTTGCGGGCTATATTTCCATAATCTGTTTCTATGTCAGCACAATAAGCTGTATCGTTTGTACTTTCCACCTTGTAATGCTTAATAGTAGCTTCTGCCTTCCCTGAGCCTATGCTGTCTATTATCCCTTCTACACCTGGCTGTCCTCCAACTATATAATCAGTAGAGCCAGCATGCACATCTTGAATGTGATTCATAAATGTAGCAAATATTATAAAAGGGATCAGTAGATAGATAATTGATTTTGCTTTAATATTCATATTTCCTCCATATTAACTGTTATACAGTTATAATATATGAAGAAAATATGCTAATGTTTTTCATAAATTGTATAAATTAGGGAAAAATCGGAAAAGAAGCTCTATGATACCGTCACATAGTGCAAGCAATTCTCATTTTAAGGTTTATTTACTGACACCTATCACAGCATACTATCTATTGAATCTTTCTTTATTATCCAAAATAGAAAGATATTTATCTAGTTGTTGATTTAAATATTTTGCAAACATGTCAGCCATCGCTGATATATTGTGTTTTACATGGTATTCATCAAAGGCTTCATAATATTTCAAGCGATCAGTAAATTTTATATTGATAGGTGGATATCCAGATTTCATCAGTTCTAAGTTAATAAGTAACCTTCCAGTTCTCCCGTTTCCATCTATAAAAGGATGAATACTTTCAAAGTCGATGTGAAAACGGGCGAGTTTAGTCACAATATCCTCTTTGCTATTTTTATATTGTTGCAGTAGTTCTTCCATCTTTGGAATAATTAAATATGGCTGTACAGGTTCATGTGCCGCTCCCATTATCTTAACCGGCACTCTTCTATATACCCCTCTGTCTTCTTTCTTATCAGCCAATACTAAATAATGGATATACTTTATTACTTTTTCAGATATCTGAGTATTTTCACTAACAAGTTGCTTAACATAGTCAAAGGCTTCTTTATGTCCTGTTACTTCCAAATGTTCCTTTAACGATTTTTGGTTAATAGTAAGTCCCTTAAGGACCATATCTGTTTCTCGTAAAGTTAGAGTATTACCCTCAATTGCATTTGAGTTGTAGGTATACTCTATTAGAAATTCTTCATTTAATCTCTCCAATTCCCCTTTCGTTAGAGGTCTTCTGTTTTTAAGTAATTCTAATTTATGCTCGATAATTGGAATGAGTGATTCTTTAGTTTTATATCTTCCATCGGTTGGTTTTGATGCATCATATGGTATTTTCCAAGCTCTTCCGTCTTGATATGCACCTTGAATCTTCCCTTCTGCACATAAAATTCTTACTCTTCTATCGGATATCATCCATTTTGCAGCTGCTTGCTTCACTGTGATGTACATGAATTATCCCTCCAATCTTGTAAATTATAACATTTCATCGGAATAATATCAATTAATTCGGAATAACATATATGGATTAGCGGAATGATATTTCCACTTAATAAACTTCATTTAATATCATATATGTTTTCTATCAGCCATTTTATCTACTAGAGTTAAATAGAAGAATATTGTTTTTGTGTTTTAATTAAGTTAAAATGAACTAAAAGGAGAATTGATATGAAAAATAAAATTAAATTCTTACTAGAAAGCGGCTTTATCACATTATCTGATATTTTTAAAGGGATACTTTTATTTGTAATGGCTATTATAATGACTCTAAAATTTCTAACATCATTTACTGATACTTCTCTAAAAATTCCAGATTACATCTTCTTTTTCATAATTGGTGTACTGTACTTTGCATTTATGTTTATGTATGCTAGAAGATATCTGAAAATCATAGAAAAGCAGTCAAAGAAAGATTAGCTAGTAACATCTCCATATCAATCTACCAACTGCTATTTACTGGTGTATGATTATCACCTCCTTTCATACATCCTTATAGTTTTAATATGAAAAATTGTATTGTGCAAGTAGGCTATTTCTAACCTACTTGCTTTTATCCATATTTTCTTCTTCTACCTTATAGCCGTAGGAAATACCAAAATCTGACGCTTTTAAGATACTGTGTATTACTTTATGGTATAATTAGTGCACGTGGAGGATTCTATGAGGAAAATGAAGAGACTAATGAATACTGCTTTAGTATTGTTTTTACTAGGTTACACATTAATACCTTTTGTAGCTACCAGAGATTTTACGAAAATAGCGGCCAAAGAATTGGCTAAGCATAGTCAATTAGCTAACTCTATTAATGATAAAATGTTAGAGATAATTATATTTGATATTTACATTGCAATTATATTTATATTAAATTTTAGCGCTTTTGGAATATTAATATATCTAGATCTTAAGAAATATGACTTTAAAAAGCATTTAGGTGTACCATTGTCATATATTGTTGTACTAGAAATCATAATTATGCTAATTCTTGGTTGGTTTACACTCATGATTACAGGTTTTGCTACCTGGGAAGAACCTAATTAAGTATATTTTAAAGTCTATATATTCAATTATACGTCCCCTCCTCCTATATCCTTAGGGATGAGGGGACGTATCATATTTTGACTCTTTATTACCTATTTAAAAAATCTGCATATACAGACGCTAAAATATCAGTCTCTTGTTTATTAGGCATGCGTTTAGCATTAGCTAGTTTTTTCAGTAACTTAATAGATGCTCCATTTACATCTGTATCTTCTATAATAGGAACTTCAACAAGTCCATATACTATATCCCTAAAATATTATCTCTTAACTTTTTCACCCTTTAAGGTGGTGCTTTATTTTACGTATTCATTTCCTTTCCCTTAAATAAAAAAGGATAGCAAATGCTATCCCTTAATCTTCATCTCATTTAATCTTCTACCCATCTTTTTTAGTAAGCGTTCTATACTCAGCAAGCTGATCGTGTTTTTAATTTCTCTCAACGCCATCTTGGCGAGATTGTGTGTTGTTTTAATTTATGCTATTTTGTGTCTACTATAATATTGTTTCGGCTTGATTTCAAGATTTTATAAATGCATACGACTATTATTCTTCCTTATTTTTATTGCCTAACTTATCATAAATAGAGTCAATATAACTAATAAGTTTTTTACGGTATATAATACATATTATAAAGATAAATAAAAAAATCACTGATACACAAAGCATTGCTATATACATTTTCTTTTCGTACATAGTGCCTACAAGCAGGCTGCCAATCATACCAAATGCTCGTCCTACTAAAGAAAGAAGTAAAAATATTTTAAAGTTTATACGAGAAATTCCAGCTGCATATCCCACCAAATCCTTGGGTATACCTGGGATTAAATAGAGGAGAAAAACGATGTTATATGCTCTGTGGCTGTTTAATCTTTTGACATAATAGGTCATCTTCTCCTTTCCGAAGATAGCCTCCATGCCTCCTCTGCCGAGCCATTTTGCTAAAAAATACGTAATGGTAGTACCAATGGCAGCTCCCATCATGGAAGCAATAAGTCCAGTTAAAAATCCATATACGTATCCTGCAGCAACTTGAAAAATTTGTCCTGGGATTATACTGATTACGATTTGAATAATTTGAACCAAAATATATATCAGTAATCCTTTTGCCTTATTTGCCCTCAAAAATTCAGTAACAGCATCAAGAGAACTGAAACGCTGTATTAAATCTCGTTGAAAAAACCAAATATAAAGTGGGATTCCTACGACGATAAAAATAAGCACCAAAAGATTCAACAAATTAAACCATAATTTAATTTTTGAGTTATTGGACTTATTGCTATTATTTTTCATATAGTCTTCCTTTATGATTATAGTGTAACAAAACCTTTATCGAGAAGTGATTGTATAGATGAGCATACTACATATCTTCCATGTTCAAATGTTATGCCACCCTGATAATATGCATTAAATGGTGGCTTGATTGGTCCATCAGCAGATGCTTCAATGGAAGAACCTGTTACAAATGAACCGGAAGCCATTATAATGTCATTATCATAACCTGGCATTGGCCAAGGCTCAGGCTTAACAAATGAATCCACAGGAGCACTAGCTTGTATGGATTGTACAAAGCATTTTAGCATGTCTTCATTATGAAAGCTTATTCCCTGTATAATATCACCTCTTTTTTTTACAGTTGATGGAAATACATCAAAGCCCAGCTTCTTATATGCACTACCCATTAATATAGCCGTTTTATATGCACTTGCTACAACCGTTGGAGCAATAAAAAGTCCATGAAGTATACTTCGTACCTGACCAAAGGTTAGCCCACATTCAGCTCCTATTCCTGGACAAGTTAATCTGTATGATATGCGCTTTATTAAAGCTTCCTTTCCTGCAATATATCCACCTGAAAGTGCAAGAGATCCACCCGGATTTTTAATTAGAGACCCGGCAATTATATCTGCTCCTACATTGGTTGGTTCAAGCTCCTCTACAAATTCACCGTAGCAATTATCAACAAAAATAATAATGTCTGGATATTTTTCTTTTATCATTGCTATGGCATGAGCAAGTTCCTCCAGCGTAAGAGAGGCTCTGCGAGAATATCCCTTTGATCTTTGAAATGCCACTATTTTTGTTTTAACTGTAATAGCTTTAAGAATTGCAGAGATATCGATTTTTTTCATATCTAAAAGAGGAATACTTTTATATTCTACTCCCATTTCTTTAAGAGAGCCCATACCCTCTTCTCTAAGACCTATAACTGTATGTAAGGTATCATAAGGGTCTCCTGTGGCATATATCAGCTCATCTCCACGTGTTAGAAGGCCCTGAAGACATAATGATATGGCATGAGTACCATTGACAATATTTGTTCTCACCAAGGCTTTCTCAGTACCAAAAATTTGCGAAAAAATAGCTTCGGTAATTTCCCTGCCAATGTCACCATATCCATAGCCAGTATTCCATGCGAAATGTCTATCGGACAGTTCGTTATCACGAAAAGCGTTTAAAACCTTAATTTGATTGACAGCAGCTATGGTATCCATATGGTTAAATTCATCTGATAACTCTCTTTCACATTCCTCTATTAATTGCAGGACCTGCTTTTCAATGTGATGGCTTCCTAACAGCTTTTTATATATATGATAATCTATCATTTATTTCCTTCTCTTTCCTCTTCCCATTCCATATTTTTGACTAGATCACGTTTTACATTTGCCTTATGGGCAGCATAAAGCTGTGTGGTCGTAACCTGCTCATGATCTAAAAGCGCCTGAACATCATATATGGAATTGCCACGACCTATGAGACTTGTTGCAGCGGTAGCACGTAGCTTATGTGGACTATATCCTCCCTTATGAGTGGTATTTAGAGGTATTGCAGTATATTTTTTTACCATTTCTCTTATTTGTCTTTGTGTCATGCGTTTTCCCTGAAGAGATAAGAAAAGTGCATCCTTATTTTCAGGGTCTAGCTCTTCTTCTTTTGCTCTTTCATTTTCAATATAATCAGTGATTACCTTAATAACCGATTGATTAAGAGGCATGGTAGACTCCTTGCCACGTTTTCTGTAAATTAGAAAATCGCCCCTCCTGAAATTAAATGAAGATATATTTAGCTGTTGAAGCTCTGATAGTCTTAATCCGTATGTGACAAATAATATTAAAATTGCCTTGTCTCTTTTTTTAGTCTTCTCCCAGTACCTGAGCTGATGATCCGTAAGTCCATTTCCAGTAGTTACGGCATCAAGCATTATCATGACCTCGTCATCCTGTAGGGCTTTTATTTCCTTTTCGCCAACCTTTGGTACACGAATGGGATTAAATGCATCTGTTATATTTTCATTTAACAGACCATCTCTATAAAGCTGCTTAAACATTACTGATAATGAAGAACGCTTTCTTGCAAGAGTACGATTATTATTTTCATACACTGTTATATTTTTTTCAGTTTCTACCTGATATTTGCTACAATAATCTATAAAAATATTTATATCTACTGCCTGTATATCTTTAAATTCATCCAGCTTGATCTTATTAGTTTCATCTGCCATAGTAAGATCCGTCTGGTTTATAAGATATTTACAGAAGAATAGAATATCATGTAGATATGCAAGGCGTGTCATAGGAAGTACATTACCTTTTAAATACATGAAAAATCCCCGAAGAAAGCTAGGAAGCTTACCTTCTATTTCTTTACACTCCCTGAATATTTCATTTTCTTTTTTTACAATATTATCGGGCTTTTGACTTTTATTATGTATTACAACTGATTTTTCAGCCATTTTAACCCTTCCTCCAATGCTTTAGACTGATCCTTATCATCAAGACTTATCCATAGCGCATCTTTATATTTTTTGAACCATGTTATTTGTCTTTTTGCAAGATGTCTGGAATTTTTCTTAATATTTTCTACAGCAGCCTCCATACTGCTTTTTCCTTCAAGATAATTTATTATTTCCTTGTAGCCTATTCCCTTCATAGATATGTTTTCTGAAGCTGCTCCATTTGATAATAAAGTCTTCACCTCATCAATAAGCCCAGCTTCAATCATATTATCTACACGCTTATTTATTTGCTCATACAGCGTCTGACGATTTTTATATAGTATAATTGGAAGTGGCTTTAAGTAGGAAATTAAAGTATTGCTTCTATCAAAGGACTCTACCCTGCTACCAAGCTTTATTGCCTCTATTGCCCGTACTACCTTTTTCAGATTATTAGGATGAATCCTTTCAGCTGAGGCTGGATCTAATCTATAAAGTATGCTGTGCAAGGCCTCGCAGCCTTCCGTATTCGCAAGTTCATAGAGCTTCGTTCTAAGTGGATTATAGGGATCTACATTTTGAGTGGCAAAATCCATATTGTAAAAGATGCTATGATAGTAAAGTCCGCTTCCTCCAACAACTATAGGAATTTTATTCTTCTCATGCACCTTACGTATATACATTCTTGCCATTTTCTGATATTTAGCAACGCTAAAATCCTCTAATGGCGAGATTTCACCAATTAAATGATGAGCAATTCCTTGCATTTCCTCTTTTTTGATTGCAGCAGATCCAATAGTCATATGACTATAGACTTGCATTGAATCACAAGATATAATTTCACCATCAAGACGCTTTGCAAGTTCTACTGAATAGCTGGTTTTGCCTGTAGCAGTAGGGCCTAAAATTGCAGGTACCCTTATTTGCTCCCTAATATTCATCAGCTTCGTTTAAATAGCCTTTCTATATGATACTTTGTAAATCTAATAATAGTTGGTCTTCCATGAGGGCAGCTAAATGGGTTTCTACACGTGGAAAGATCCCGTAGCAATGCATCAATCTCCTCCGTGCTAAGCTTATCATGAGCCTTTATTGCACTTTTACATGATGTTGTAATAAGCTTATCGATTACTATTTTATTTTCAATAAAGTTATTACTTTCAGCTTCATCAATGAAAGTTTTTAAGAACAGTTCTGCCTCGCTTATAGTCATAAAAGATGGTATTTCCCTCACCCTATATTGACTAGGTCCTGATTGATCAAGCTTATATCCCATTTTATTAAGACAGGTAGAAAAGGTAGTTACATCTATCAGTTTTTCATCTACCACTACTGAAAAAGGAAGCAAAAGGAGTTGGGATGATGGTTTGCTATCCAAATAGTGACCAACTAATCTCTCATAGAAAATTCTTTCATGTGCTGCATGTTGGTCTATCATAAAAAAAGATTCTTCTTCGTTTTTTGCTAGAATATACGTATCAAAAATACTACCTACCACAGAAAGCTGTCCTATTTCAAAAGGTTTTCCGCTTACCTCATATGCCGAGAAAATATCGGCATCCATGCTGTCATAAATTTCAATCTTATTTTTCTGATCACTTTCTGATGAAGCTTCTAATTCATTATGCTGCTTTCCTCTATCTTTCAAAAAAGACCGTAGGTCCATTTGTTGATAGTCCTTTTCTTCCTGAAATAATGAGGCATTATGATAAGTATTCGTTCCTATATTGTACTCTTTTTTATCGGCTATATAATCTTTACTTTCTTTAGTCTTAGTATTGATGATTGAATCACCTAAGCCTAAGCTTTTCTTCTCTGTAAAGCTATCAATGCCCGCTGCTAAAAATTCCTCTTTACCAAGAGCTTCACTGATGGCACTTACAAGAAGAGTCTTTATAGCCTCCTCTTTGAGGAATTTAACCTGCCTTTTATTAGGATGAATATTAACATCAAGATACAAAGGATTTTCCTTTACAAATATGTATGCTTCAGGAAAACGACCTTCAAAAAGTCTTTCTCTATATGCCTCATCTATAGCTGCTTCTAAAAGCTTACTATCAATAAGTCTGCCATTTACAAAAAACAACTGTCCTCTTCTGTTGCTGCGACTAGTGCTTACCCTTGATACATAGCCCCATAATTGAAGCTCCTGTCCATCACCTGCACTAAAAGGAACAAGGGCATCTAAATTTGTTCTTGGAAAACAGGTTCCAATTACATCTATAAGCCTGCCCTTTCCACTGGTAGCAAAAACTTCATTTCCATTTTTAATGTACATGAATTTTATAGCAGGATATGCCAAAGCTATTTCACTCATAAATGTAGATATACTTATGGCCTCTGAAGCTGGCTTTTTTAAAAATTTTAATCTGGCAGGTGTGTTATAAAATAAATCACGTATAATGATTGTAGTGCCAATGGGAGAACCAATAGGCTTATTTTCTATAACATTTGAGCCATGAATAAGCAGTCTTCTACCATGAGATGCTGTAGCTGTAGTGGTGATTATTTCGACTTTAGATACTGCGGCTATACTGGCAAGCGCCTCACCTCTAAAGCCCAGAGTTACAATATTATGTAAATCAGCTGCATGTCTTAACTTGCTAGTAGCATGCCTCAAAAATGCTGTTTCAACTTCAAGAGGATCAATTCCTGTACCATTATCAGATACACGAATATAATCTATTCCACCATTTTTAATTTCTACAGTTATTGTAGATGCACCGGCATCTATGGAGTTTTCTACCAGCTCCTTAACTATGGAAACAGGAGCTTCAATCACCTCTCCTGCAGCGATTTTAGCAGCTGTTTCTTTATCTAAAACCTTAATCATCATCTTCGTCCTTTTGAACCATCGTCTGTAAATTTCCAACTATTTCAATTGCAGCAGCCGGCGTAATATCAAAGAGATTTATATCAATTAGCTCATCTCTTATTCTTTCATATAATTTTAATTTTTTTCTACTTTCTTCCTCTATGAGATGTATATCATTTAGAGAGGTATTTGGAGATTTCATAGCCTGATGATTTGCATCACCCGTTGAATCATCACATGCTAATCCTATATACTTCTTGTCTTCCTCAAGATGCATAAGTGTATTTTCAGCCATTTTTAGTACGGACTTTGGTACCCCTGCAAGCTTTGCTACATGTATTCCATAGCTCTGACTGGCTGGTCCTGCAATTATCCTGTGCATGAATACTACCTCACCATCTATATTAGATACTTGCACATTAAAGTTTTTCATTCCATTTATATCTCTTTCAAGTGCAGTAAGTTCATGATAATGTGTAGCAAAAAGAGTTCTGACTTTTTTGATAGGGTTACATAAAAAATTTATAGTTGCTGCCGCTATTGACATTCCATCATAGGTGCTGGTTCCTCTTCCTATTTCATCTAATATTATTAAACTAGATTTAGTTGCGTTATTTAGAATATTTGCAAGTTCTTTCATTTCTACAAAAAATGTAGATTCGCCCTTAAATAAATTATCTGATGCTCCTATACGTGTAAAAATTCTATCAACAATACCTATATGCGCTTTGCTGCATGGTACAAACGAACCAATTTGAGCCATCAGAACTATTAGTGCAGTCTGTCTCATATAAGTGGATTTTCCTGCCATATTAGGACCCGTAATTAGAAGAAATGATGAGTCATCTCTGTTAATACTCAGGTCGTTAGGAACAAATGCAAGCTCACGTCTTTCTATAACTGGATGTCTTGATTCCTTTAATATAATTTGATCATCACTTGTGATTTCAGGTCTTACATACTCATATTTTTCAGCTATATAGGCTAGGCTTGCAAGCACATCTATTGTAGCTATTGCTTGAGATGTTTTGTGTAGCTCTATTTTCATCTTAAGAATCTTCTCTCTTATTGCTGTAAAAAGCTCATACTCCAATTTGTGTATTTTTTCTTCAGCATTTAGTACAAGAGCTTCCATCTCTTTTAATTTCGGAGTTATATATCTCTCACTATTAACTAAGGTCTGTTTTCTTATATATTCATCAGGTACCTTATCCCTGTTTGTATGTGTAATATCTATATAATAGCCAAATACCTTATTGTATCCGACCTTTAGAGTTTTAATCCCAGTACGGTTTCTTTCTACCTCTTCTAATTCTTCAATCCATTTTTTTGCATCACAAGTGGAAGCCTTTAATTCATCTAACTCCTGAGAAAAGCCTGGTTTAATCAGTCCACCATCTTTTACACTTACAGGAGGTTCATCTACTAGCGCCTTATTTATTAACTCTGTTAGCTTATGAAAATCAAAAATTCTATTTGAAGCTTCGCAAATAAGACCATCTGTGAAAGATTGCAATAAAGCTTGTATCTGAGGAAGTTTTTCCAGCGAGGAATTTAGTGCTTTAATATCTCTTCCATTTCCACCACCACTTCCGAGTCTACCAATCAGACGCTGAAAATCATAAATAAGCGACAGTTCCTTACGAATTGCTGTAAGCAACATAGGAGACATGATCAATTGCTCTACTGCCTGTAACCTATTTTCTACACTTACTTCATCTTTTAGCGGCTCAACTATCCACCTTTTTATTAAACGAGATCCCATGGCAGTCTTTGTACGATTCAATATAGATAGTAGCGATCCATTATCTGATCTTGAATGCATTCCCTCTAAAAGCTCCAGATTGATAATTGTACTTTTATCTAGTAGCATTGTATCATTTAAATTATAATAGCTTATATAAGAAATATGATTAAAAGCCTGCTTCTGGGTTTCCATAATATAGTTAAATATTCCGCCTAGTGCAGCAGTAGCAAGAGGTCTATCTTCAAGGCCTACAGCTCCCAAGCTATCATGCTGTAAAGTATTTTGCAAAAAAGAGGTAGCATCATTATTGCTGAAATATTTCCCAGGCCGTAGTGTTATGAGAATATTATCATCAAGGCGAATTTTAAGATCTTCCAGTGTATTAAGACTTATTTCCGATACGAGAAGCTCTCTAGGCTTTATTCTGCCAAGTTCACCCTCAATTATCATCCTCATTTCCTCATTGGAAAAAGTAGCTATTTGCTCAGTTGCATATATTTCACCTGTAGATAAATCCCCATATACGATACCAATACTGTTTTTCTCCATAACAATGGACAAAAGATGAGAGCTATCATCTCTGGATAGAGAATTTTCAATAGTTGTAGTTCCAGGTGTTATAATCTTTATAACTTCCCTTTTCACAATACCTTTAGCCTGGCTTGGGTCTTCTACTTGTTCACATATGGCAACCCTATATCCCTTTGAAATGAGTTTTCCTATATAGTTTTCCGCAGCATGAAAAGGGACTCCACACATGGGAGCCCTCTCTTCCATTCCGCATTGTTTACCCGTAAGGGTCAAATTTAATTCTTTAGAAGCAATTAGGGCGTCCTCAAAAAACATCTCATAAAAATCACCCAGTCTAAAAAATAGAATACTATCTGGATTTTTCTCTTTTATGGATAAATACTGCTCCATCATTGGAGAAAGCTTGCCCTTATTGTTGCTCATATATTATTTATTCTTATTATTATAGGCTTCTATACCTAATCTAATAAGCTCTACTCCTCTCTTCATATCTTCTTTCTTTAGAACATATGCTATTCTCATTTCCTCTTTTCCGAGTCCTTGCGTGGCATAAAAACCCTCTGCTGGAGCAAACATTACAGTTTCTCCATTATCATCAAACTCAGTTAAAAGGAACATGAGGAAATCTTCAATATTATCAACTGGTAGCTTTGCAGTCATATAGAAAGCACCGCCCGGCTTTTGGCATACAACACCAGGAATTTTCATAAGCTCTTCATATACCACATCTCTTCTTCCACAGTATTCTGCCTTTACCTCATCATAATATGATTTAGGAAGTCTAAATAGAGCCGCCGCTCCCACCTGATCTACTGTAGATACACATAGTCTTCCCTGGGCAATTTTCATAGCCTGTGCCATAAACTCTTCATTTTTAGAGATTAGAAGACCTATTCTGGCACCACAAGCAGAGAAACGCTTTGATACTGAATCGATTACAATAACTCTGTCAGCATATTCAGGAAGCATTGAAAAACTTGTAATCTCTCTGTCATCATATGCAAATTCACGATATACTTCATCTGCAATAATCCACAGATCATGCTCTTTTGCTATTTCACCAATAAGTCTCATTTCATCAAGCGTAAGTACCGTTCCTGTTGGATTACCTGGGCTGATGCATACTATTGCCTTTGTTCTATCAGAAATACCAGCCTCTATAAGCTCTTTCTTTGCATAATGATATCCATCCTCGGCTTTAGTAGTAATAGGTACAACCCTTCCTCCAGCAGATGTAGCAAAAGTATGATAATTAGTATAAAATGGCTCTGGAATAAGAACCTCATCACCCTCATTTAAAAGAGACAGGAATGTCATTGTCAACGCCTCAGAGCCGCCGGTAGTAACAATCATGTCATTTCTTTTGTAATCTACGCCGTACCCTTTAAAGTAATCTATTACAGCATCCTGCAAATCCGTAATACCACCTGACTCTGCGTAAGCAATTACCTTATTGTCATAGTTTCTAATAGCATTCATAAAAACATCAGGTGTTTCTACATCTGGCTGACCAATGTTAAGGTGATATACCTTTTTACCGCTGTCCTTAGCCTTTTGTGCTATAGGATTAAATTTTCTGATTGGTGAAAACTGCATCGCTTCCACTTTGTTTGATAGTTTCATCACGCCTCCTAAAATACTTATTTTTTAAAGCTTTCTTCGCCTAATTCAACTACATTGGCTACATCTATACTATTATACTCCATTTGGTTACTTTTTAAAAGGTATATGATATATTCCACATTACCTTTAGTTCCTTTTATAGGAGAATGGCTTAATCCTGTAATTGAAAAGCCAGCATTTTGAGCATATGTAAATACTTCTTGAATAACACGATTTTTTACTGAATTATCAGTTACAATTCCGCCTTTTCCCACATCTTTTCTCCCAGCTTCAAACTGTGGCTTTATAAGAGCAACAACTCTTCCTCCATCCTTTATATATGATGAAAGATTTGGCAGAATATATTTTAATGAAATAAATGATACATCAACAGAGGCAAAATCAATATTTTCTTTTAAATCTGAATCATCGTAATATCTAAAATTACATTTTTCGATATTGATAACACGCTCATCCTGCCTTAGCTTCCAGTCAAGCTGACCATAGCCCACATCAATAGCATATACCTTTTTTGCCCCCTCAAGAAGCATGCAGTGGGTAAATCCTCCTGTTGATGCACCTACGTCCATACATATGCAATCGCTGAGATCTATATTCCAAAGTTTGATTGCTTTTTCCAGTTTTAGTCCACCTCTGCTCACAAACGGAATTTTATCTTCCTTAATGTAAATATCTGCATCCTCTTCCACTTGAAATGCAGCACTTAATACAGGCTGATCCTTGTAAATTACATTTCCAGCCATAATATTAACCTTGGCTCTTTCTCTCGATGGAAAAAGACCTCTTTCTACTAAAATGACATCAATTCTTTTTTTCAAGACTCGTCATGATCCTTTCGAATATTGCTTCTGGGGAAAGACCATACTTGTTTCTTAAATCAGCTGTATTTCCATGCTCGACAAATGTATCTTTCCATCCAAAATTTAAAATTTCTGGAGATAAAGCTTCGTCTACTTTTCCTTTTAGTGTGCTACCGTATCCGCCTATTATTGCACCATCCTCTATTGTTGCAAGAATACTACATGAAGTATTAAAATTATCTTTGTAGGAAAATGGCTTTATTTGTCTTATGATGACCAGTCCAGTTGAGATGCCAGCACTTTCAAGACGCGTACATACTTTTAAAGCTATTTCTGCCATTGTACCAACAGCCCAAATATCCACAATATTTCCTTGTTTAATTCTAATATTACTCCATCCATAATTACCGTCAAGTATTGCAGCTACATCTTCAGAGCTGCCTCCCCTTGGATAGCGAATCGCTGCAGGCGAATTAAGTGTAAGAGCATGCTCTAATATAGGCTTAACGTCCTGTGTAGTAGCTGGTGCAAACATGGTAATGTCAGGGATGCATGACAAATATGAAATATCAAAATGTCCATTATGAGTATCTCCGTCAGCTCCGACATTTCCTGCTCTGTCAATAGCAAAGATAACAGGAAGCCTTTGAAGACAGACATCTTCAATAATCTGATCATATGCTCGCTGTAAAAAGGTGGAATAAATAGCACAAACTGGCTTATATCCTCCCTTCGCTAATCCAGCCGCAAAGGTTATTGCATGCTCCTCGGCAATGCCCACATCAAAAAATTTTGATGGGTGATGATCTCTGAAGTCAGCTAGTCCTGTACCACTTGGCATTGCAGCAGTAATGGCTACCACTTTGTCATCCTCTCGTGCAACTTCAGTAATGGCATTTCCAAAGGCTTTGGAAAAATCAACTATTTTTTTTGTTTTAGGATTGGAATTGGATTTTTCCTCATTTAAATAGTTTAAGTTAAATGGACCTATGCCATGATATTTGTCAGGATGCTCTTCTGCTAGCTTATAGCCCTTACCCTTCTTAGTTACAACATGAAGCAAAACCGGATAATTCAAATCTTTTATAAATTCTAATATAGAAATAAGCTCCTTTAGATCATGTCCATTTATTGGTCCGATATATTTAATTCCCATTGCTTCAAAAAGATGACCCGCTCCCGATTGTAATGTGGCATATTTGATACTATTTTTTATGGCATGCAGCTTATTTGCCAGTTTATCATTTACCTCGGACTTAACTCTATTCTTTACATCCTTATATCTCTTAGTTGATGTTAGAAGCTGTAAATAATGTGAAATACCACCAGTATTAGGAGAAATGGACATACCGTTATCATTTAAAACTATGAGCATCTGTCCCTTTTTGTACCCTATATTATTTAAAGCTTCATATACCATTCCGCCGGTCATGGCACCATCACCGATAATAGATATAATGCGGTGGTTTGCCCCTGAAAGTCTTCTTGCCTCAAAAAGCCCTGTAGCAAAGGAAAGGGAATTACTACTGTGTCCACTGTTTAAAATATCATGGTCACTTTCTTGACTTTTAGGAAATCCACTAAGCCCTCCCGTCTGTCTTAAGCTTTTAAAGTCTCTAGCTCTTCCAGTTAAGATTTTATGTACATATGACTGATGCCCCACATCCCATATAAACTTATCCTTGGGTGAATCAAAAACTTTATGAAGAGCCATCGTAAGCTCGACTACACCAAGGTTAGGAGCTAAATGACCACCTGTTTTCGAAATACTATCGATTAAAAAATCCCTTATTTCATATGTCAATAGCTCTAATTCCTTCATTGACATTTCTTTTAATTCCTTTGGGAAATCATATTCTAAAAGTTTTTTCATAAAGTACCTTCATTAGCTATTTGTTTCGATATGCCATTAAATCAATTATCTGATTGAAAAATTCAGCATTATCATAATACTTGGCAATTGCATCCTTAGCTTGCTTAATATGCCAATTAAGTTTTTCTTTGGCTTCCTCTACTCCATTGTAGATGTTTATGTATGTAACCTTATTTTTCTTTATATCTGCCATGGTGCTCTTGCCCATGAGCTTAGGATCCCCTTCAATATCCAAAATATCATCGGAAATCTGAAATGCAATACCAAGATGCTCTCCGTATGTTATGAAATCTTCCATAACATCACTATCAGCTCCACCTAAATATAAACCAGCTAAAATAGAGGCTAATATCAATGCTCCCGTCTTATTAAGATGAATATATTGCAGCATTTCCTTAGATAGATTCTTGCCTTCAGCTTCAAGATCCGCAGCCTGCCCTGCTACCATTCCTTGAATACCTGAATTTTTGCAAATTGTATGTATGGCATTTATTTTATTAGCGATTTCATTAGGATTATCCAGTGAAAGCATTAAATCCTTATTCATTATTTCGTATGCAGTATTTAATAATCCGTCTCCTGCCAGAATTGCCATACCTTCACCGAAAACTTTATGGTTAGTAAGTTTACCACGCCTATAGTCATCATCATCCATCGCAGGAAGATCATCATGAATAAGTGAATAGGTATGTATGTATTCGATAGCACAGGCATATGCCATTGCATTTTCAATTTTTCCACCGGCAAATTCACAGGCTGCCAGCAAAAGTACAGGGCGTATTCTCTTACCTGGAGCAGACAGGCTATATATAATTGCATCCTTAAGTACATCACTTTTACTGTCAATACCTGGCAAAAAATCTAGTAGACAGTCATTGATCCTATCTTGATATTCTTTATACTGAGCTTTAAACTCCATTATAGCACCTCACTATTTTTCAATATCACTTGCAGTAATTTTAGAAATGGTTTGTTCCGCCTTTTCCAAAAATATTCTACATTTATCATAATGCTCCTGTGCTTCATTATAATATTTAATTAAATCATCCAGACTCTGTCCAGGCTCCTTCATGCTTTCAATTGAATTTTTTAAAGCATTTAATTCTTGTTCAAAATTATCCATATTTACCTCATTTATATCTCGTTTGGCTCTGCATCTATGATGCGTGCTTTGGCAGCACCATCATTTAAAACTAGCTTTACTTCTTTATTTTTATCCAGATTTTTGTAACTGGAAATAACCCTGCCAGTTTCATCAAGTACCATGGAATATCCCTTTTCCAATATCTTATATGGATGCATGGTCTCAGCCTGCTTCCATAGTATTTCTACTTCATTTGTTCTTTTACTGAGCGCTCCAGATATGCTAATATTCATAATATCTTTAAGCTGCTTAATTGACTCATCATATTCCTTCAGCTTAGCTTGCAATATATTTGCACCTCTGTCTATGCACTCATTCATAAAATCTTTTAGTTCTTCCGAATCATAAATCATATTGGCTGCAGCAGTAGGAGTTTCTGCTCTGTAATCAGCTACCATATCCGATAAAGTATAATCTATTTCATGTCCTATGGCTGTTACAACAGGTATATCACTTTTGAAAATGCTGCGTACCAAAGCCTCGTCATTAAAAACCCACAAATCTTCCTTGGAGCCGCCACCTCTGCCTAATATGATGTAATCTAATTTATCCGCATAATTGTTATTTACAAAATCCAACATTTTGCATATATCCACTGCCGCAGATACACCTTGAACCTTTACAGGAAAAAGCGTAATGCTGACATGCTTGTTTTTTCTTTGGATAATTGACATTATATCATGAAAAGCAGCACTTTCATCTGCTGTGAGGATTCCTATACATTTAGGAAATCTAGGGATAGCTTTTTTATGCTCTTTATCAAATAGTCCCTCTGCCGAAAGCTTCCTTGTTAATTCTTCAAGGCGAGCATGTATATCTCCCTTACCTGCTTCCTCCAGCTTGAAAACATTAAATGATAGCCTTCCACTTTTTTTGTAAAATGTAAGCTTACCTTTTACTACAACCTTTGAACCATCGGAAATCTTTTTATTTCCAACAACATAATGCACACTATTAGCAAAGATTGTACATGAAATGCTGGCATTATCATCAACTAAATCAAAAAAAATCTGTCCGTTGCTTCTTTGCACAAATCTGGAAATTTCACCCTCAACCATAACATCGCTTAAAAGAAAATCATTTGTGAGAAGATCTTCTACATGTTTGGCAAGCTTATATACTGAAATAGGCTCAATCATCTATGCTTCTCCCATATGCCTTTACAATTCCTTTAACAAACCCCTCCGATTCAGCGGTAGAGTAATTGCGGGCGAGCATGCCCGCCTGAGAAACCACCACGGCTACTTCCGTATCTACATTTGCCTGTATTTCTCCAATAGCAACTCTGAGAATTGCTAAATCAACTCTTGCAATCCTGCTTATATCCCATTTATGGCTTAACCTATGTATTATTTCATCAATACTGCTTAAATTATCTAAAATATGCTTAAAAAGAATCTCAGAATATGGTTTTATCAGCCCACCATATTCATTTTTGAAAATCTGAAGTGCTTCATGCTTATTGCCAATACTTCCTTGTAATTCCAAGGAATATAGAAGCTGCATAATCTTCATTCTGGCTTCCTGTCTTTTTACAACCACATATTTATCTCTATTCATTTTTTATGCCTTTCTTAGCGCTAATTACATTTACTCCCTGAACATGTATGTTGATTTTTTTTAAAGGAGCTCCCTTAATTGATTTAACCCTATCTGCAATGTTTCTTTGTAGCTCCCATGCCAGCTCGGGAATACCAGCACCAAAATTTACAATTACAGATACATCTAAATTGTATACTCCTTTATTCTCAGTAAGCTTAAGCCCTCTATTGGGATTATCCCTACGAAGCAGGCTAAATGATATTTCATCCGTAATACTTCTGCTCAGTTTAAATACACCTTTTGTATTTAGCACCACCTTTTTTATAGCCAGATATGCAGCTTGTACGGATTCAAAATCTCTATTTGTCTTCATTAACCTCATCCTTAACAATAATTTTTACCTTGTTTATTCTTTTGTCGGCAATAGATAAGATTTCAAATATATATTTTTCGTCTTCTATTCTTTTTTTCTTTTCTTTTTTTGATGGTATTTCGCCTAGCATATCTATAATATAACCGCCTAGGGTTTCACTGTTTTCAGAATGTAATAATATACCAGTTTCATCTTCTAAATCATCCAGGTCAACTCTACCGTCTACAATATAAATATTAGGGGCAACATTGTTTATATCCATATGAGCATCATCATATTCATCATCAATGTCACCTACTATTTCTTCTATTATATCTTCCATGGTTACTATTCCGGTAAAGCCGCCATATTCATCAATTAGTATAGCAATATGCTGTTTTTCTTTTTGCAGCTCAAAAAATAAAGAATCGATATTTTTTGTATCTGGTACGAAGTATGGTTTTCTCAGAATATCTTTTATATCGACATTATCAAATCCATTTTCTCTGGCTTTAATCAAATAGTCCTTTATATATAGTATCCCTATAATATTATCCGTATCATCATCAAATACAGGTATTCTTGAATATTTTAGCTCCATTAGATGATCTATATAGCTAGCTGCATCTGCATTTATGTCTATAGCAAAAACATCTGTTCTAGGCGTCATGATTTCATATGCCAGTTCATCATCAAAGTTGAATATACTTGAAATCATTTTTTGCCCTTCTTCTTTTAATACTCCTTGCTCCCTGCCTATATCCAGCATTGACATTATTTCTTCTTCGGAAAAGTCTCTGCTATCAATATTAGTCTGCTGTCTAAATAGCTTGAGCAAAACTACTGCTATAACATTTAATATCAAAAAAACAGGACGCAGCAGCAATGTAAGGCCGCTTAACAAAGGAGAGAATATAACTACCAGCTTTTCCTTATGCTGAAGGGCGATTTTTCTTGGAAATATATCGCACATTGACATTATAAAACAAACTAAACAAGCAAAGGCTATAAGCCTTTGATAGTCAGTAAAGTCAAAGAAAATGCAAAGCGAATCTACAAGTAAAGCTGAAAAAAAGAAACATAGCAAACATAAAAGCCTGCAAGTGAATTTGTACCTCATGGGCTTTTCCAGCAATTTTAATACCTTTTGAATTCTATTATATCGCCTGATTTTTCCTGCATTCATATATTCATCTGCAAGTAGTCTAAGCTTGGTGCTACTTATATTATCCATAGCCACTGTAATGGCAAGACTATGAGCATATACTAGCAAAAGGATGAATACTCCTAAAATATATAAGGGTAATGCCTCAGAATCGTTCATATAGTTCTCCTCTTAAGTTCAAAATGAAAGCTATTTATTCAATATTCTAAAAATATATTTATTTTAAAGAGCCTTTCTCATTATAAAATATTCTTTAATTCCATCCACGCTCTGATCAAATCGTACCTTTAGAAGCTGCTTTGGATGTGGCGCATATTCCATTTTCTCATCAGTTTCCGCATCATTTATTTCCACTACCTTAAATTCCTTTGCACTATAACTTGGTCCAAAGATTTCTACATGGTCTCCTACGGCAAATTTATTTCTTTGCTGTAAAAGAAGAACACCTTCTTCTATCTGATTGTGAATCACACCTATGAAGGAATAGTCCCTGCTGTAAGCATTGGATTCATAATTTTGATCCTCATTTGTTGGACTGTCGTAATAAAAGCCAGTAGTAAACTGTCTATTGCTCACCTTTGCCACTTCATTAATATAGCTGTCAGCACTTTCGGAAATATCTTCCCCTTTATCTAATTTATTATAATATTCATCTATCGCCTTTCTGTAGGCACTTACAACAGTAGCCACATAAAAGAGGCTCTTCATTCTTCCTTCTATCTTTGCAGAGGCTACACCTGCCTCAATCAGATCACCCATATTATCTACCATGGCAAGATCCTTAGAGTTCATAATATATGTGCCTCTTGAATCTTCTTCTATGGGATAATATTCACCAGGCCTTTTTTCTTCTACTAATGCATATTTCCATCTGCAAGGATGAGCGCATGCCCCCCTATTGGCATCTCTTTCCACCATAAAATTACTTAAAAGGCAGCGTCCCGAATAGCTGATACACATTGCACCATGTACAAATGCCTCAAGTTCTAAATCATCGGGAATATTATTTCTCAGCTCTTTAATTTCATCTAGGGATAATTCCCTCGCCAAAACTATTCTCCTAATACCCATCTGGTACCAGAAATTTGCAGTAGCATAGTTTGTCATATTTGCCTGCGTACTAAGATGAATTTCAGGATTATTAAGTTTTTCTTTCAAAAGTGCTATAACTCCTGGATCAGAAGCAATAAAGCCATCAATAGAAAGCTCCTTAATATTTTCCAAATATGTTGTAAGCTTTGGAATATCTTCGTTATGAGGAAAAATATTTAAAGTGAGATACACCTTTTTCCCAAGAGTATGTGCAAACTCAAGACCCTCCTTAAGCTCATCTATGGTAAAATTTCCTGCTCCTGCACGCAGACTAAATGCTTCTCCACCCAGATATACGGCATCCGCCCCATAGATAAGGGCATATTTTAATTTTTCTAAATCTCCTGCTGGGGCTAAAAGTTCAATCTTATTTTGTTTCAAATTATTGTAAGTGCAACACCATCTCCCACTGAGAAGAGTCCCGTGCTGCATTCATCCTCCTTCATTAAATAGTTTATAAATTCATGCATATGTCTAATGTTTGTTCTGTGTCTTCGTTTTTTATCAACACTACTACCTACAGTAAGGCCATTCATGTAGATATTATCAGAAAGAACAATTCCCCCCTTTTTCATGAGAGGCTTCATCGCCTTATAAAATCTTAAATAGTGGCTTTTTGCCCCATCGATAAAAGCAAAATCAAAGTTATTTTCCCCTTTTTCAAGTAGCATTTCTATAAGCTCACCACCATCACAAATATAAGGATAAATATTATGATAATTAAGCCTTCTGAAATTCTCCTTCGCACGAGTGATTAGCTCATCGTCTACATCGCAGGTATATATTTTAGCATCCTTGCAGATACTTGAAAATATCATGGAAGAATAGCCAATAGCAGTGCCTATTTCTAATATTTTAAGAGGTCTTTGCATTCTTAACAGCTGACATATAAAAGACTCTGTTTCCTTTAAAATAATCGGAATTCTTTCATGCTCCGCTTCCATTCGAATAATACCAAGCTCTTCGGATAATGGCATAAAAAAGCTGTCAGAAAACTCCCTCACCTTTTCATGTACGACCACATTTTCTCCTACTAGCTTCATACTAATTTCTACCTGCCTTTTTTAAAGCATCATAATAGGCATCCTTATTTTTTAGGAATTCATCATAATCAACAGAAAATCTTTGACTTCCATCTAGCTTTTCACTAAGTACAAAATACATATACTTAGTTTTTTCAGGCTTTAATGCCGCCTCAATAGAAGCTATACCCGGATTGCAAATAGGGCCTGGAGGAAGCCCAATATTTTCATAAGTATTATATGGAGAACTTATAGCAATATCATCTTCTGTTAAAATTTCCTTAGGCTCTCCTAAAATGTACTGTATGCTTGAACACATTTGAAGAGGCATGTTCGCATCCAGTCTATTGTAAATTACACTGGCTACCTTAGCTCTTTCATCATCCTTTTGCGCTTCCTTTTCAACAATAGAAGCTACAGTAATTATATAATTATATGACTGATTTGTGTTATTGAATTTTTTAAAAATCTCTTCTGTTTTATTTTCAAAGGTCCTTAGCATGGTGTCTAAAATTTCATGTGCACTCATTCCTTTTGTGAAATTATAAGTTGCAGGAAATAAGAAACCATCCAATCTTGTACTATCCATCTTCTGCTTTTCTATAAATGAATAATCAAAATCTCCATTACGAACCTCATCATAAAGCTCATCTCGTGATACGATGCCAGCATCCTCTAGCTTTGTAGCTATTTGATCTAATGTATAGCCCTCAGGAATAGTAACAGAATTCTTGCTTACCTCACCTGATTTCTTAAGGGCTGCCATAATCTCGCTACTATGCATATTAGCGCGCACTACATGAGGACCTGCTTTGATTTCCTCAGGTGAATCAAATAATTTACTATAGACTTTAAAGAACAATGCCTTTTTTACAAGTCCCTTTTCTTCCAGCTCTGCAGCTACTTGATCAAGAGTAGCACCAGCTTCCACACTTATTTCCACTTCAGTTGCATTTGCCGATGCAGGAGAAGAAATTACTTTATAAGAAGCAAATCCACCTACTACTATCAGCAGAATAATTAATATAATTATGCTTAAAGCTTTCTTACCTTTTGATTTTCTGTTTGACATAATGTATCCCTTTTAATATGCAAAAAGGCGTTTACACGCCTTATGTTAGTTCTTTGATCTACCTAAATACTCACCAGTTCTAGTATCGATCTGGATACTTTCACCTTCCTCAATAAATATTGGTACCTGTATGATAGCGCCAGTCTCAACTGTAGCAGCCTTTGTTACATTAGTAGCGGTATCACCTTTAACACCAGGCTCTGTTTCTATAACCTTAAGATCCACAAAGTTTGGAGCTTCCACTAAGAATGGATTATTCTTATAAAATTTGATTGTTGCCTCATCATTTTCACGAATGTACTTCATAGCTTCCTCCACCTGATCTTGGCTAATAGGAATCTGTTCATATGTTTCCTGATCCATGAAATAATATAGCTCTCCATCATTATATAGATATTGCATAACCTTGGTTTCTATATGCGCCTTAGGGAATTTATCACTAGGATTAAAAGCCTCTTCCCTTGTTGCTCCTGTAAGAATATTCTTGTACTTAGTTCTTACAAAGGCTGCACCCTTACCTGGCTTTACATGCTGAAAATCCAAAATAACATGTGGTTCACCATTAATCTCAAAGGTAATACCTTTTCTAAAATCACCTGCACTAATCATATAATTTCCTCTTTCAATCTTTTATTTTTCTATTATATTCGTACCTAATTATATCAAATAATAAGGCTATTTTGCAATAGATGGGATAGCATCCATAATTATCTTTTGAACATCATTTATCATAGTTGCCATACGCATTGAGCTTTGGAGGTACTCCATAACAACTGGATTAGCTGCCATAATTGCAGAGAATTTTTCCAGATCTGCCTGCATGCTTTGAGCTTTACTCATATCCCCGCCCAAAATTGCCTGTTGTAATTCTGCCTGTTTACTTTCTAAATCTTTTAAGATGTTCTTTACATCGGGAATACCATTAATTTTTTCAACTATTTGAGCCATCTCTTTTCCTTCGCCCGACTCCTTGATAGCTGCTGCCAATTGGTGTGCCTGATCGTATACGTTCATTATTCCTCCTAATAAAAGCACTCTACGATAATCGGTATTATGACAGGATATCTTTTTGTTTTGCTATAAATATATCCTCTCATAGATTCTTTGAACTTAAATTTTAAACTATCTATAGAGATACTGGATCTATTAAATTCCTTGTTTATAATTTGCATTGCCTTTTCTTTTGTACTTTCGATGAAGGCTCCACTGTCCTTTACGTAGATAAAGCCCATTGTATGAATCTCAGGCTCATCTATGATTTCGCCAGTAAGCTTGTTGAGCTTTATTACAAATGTAATAAGACCCGCTTCGGATAACTGTACTCGTTCTTTGAGTACAAGGCTGCCTACATCACCTACACCAAGACCATCTACAAGGATTTCTTCAATCTTTATCTTCTCTCGATTAAGCTTCGCTTTTCCCTGCTTTATGGATAACTCATCTCCATTTCCCAAGATGAATACCCTATCCTTCATTTCATCTCCTCGAAGGTCCTCAGCTAATCTTTTATGTCCAATCAAATGCCTATATTCACCATGAACTGGCATAAAAAATTTAGGCTTTATCAGTGAATGAATAATTTTTAAATCCTCCTGAAATGCGTGGCCAGAAACATGTATATCTGCAATATCACTATATATTACATCTACCTCCTTCTTATAAAGTAGGTTTACCACATTACTTACCGTACGCTCGTTTCCTGGAACAGGTGTAGAAGAGAAAATTACCATATCACCCTTCTTGAGCTTGACATTTCTGTGCTCATCCTTAGCCATTCTTGATAAAGCAGCCATAGGTTCACCTTGACTTCCTGTGGTGATGATTACTATTTCACTATCTGGGAACTTAGATGAAATATGAAGCGGTACATAGGTAGATTCAGGAAATTGGAAATAATTTAAATCCTTTGCAATAGATACAACTTTTTCTATGCTGCGACCTGAAAATGCAACCTTTCTATCATATTTTACAGCTAGCTCTATTATCTTTTGTATTCTATGAACATTTGAAGAAAAAGTAGCTATTATTATTCTTCCCTTTGCATTACTGAAAATAGTATCAAGAGTATTTCCAACTACCTTTTCCGACGGGGTAAAACCTGGCCTTAAAGCATTTGTACTATCTGCCATTAAAAGATCTACCCCCTCAAGACCTATACTAGCTAGCCTGTGCATGTTCATAGGCTCTCCGTCTACTGGTGTAAAGTCAATTTTAAAGTCTCCTGTATGAAAAACACTTCCCGCCGGAGTCTTTATGTACAAGCAAATCGAATCAACTATAGAGTGAGTAGCTCTTATAGCTTCAATTGAAAAACTACCAACCTTAAAACTTTTCCCTGCTTTAATAGATTTTAATCTACCTGATATACCGTGTTCTGCTAATTTACTTTCAATAAGTGCAAGTGGCAGCTTGGTACTATAGATCGGAACATCTAACTTTTTTAAAAGATACGGAATAGCTCCAATATGATCCTCATGTCCATGAGTGATTATTAGTGCTTTTACCTTTGATCTGTTTTCTACTAGATAGTTAAAATCTGGTATTACCAAATCAATACCTGGCATCTCACTATTTGGAAATGAAAGACCGCAGTCCACGGCAATAATCTCATCATTATATTCAAAAACTGTCATATTTTTGCCGATTTCATTAAGGCCTCCAATTGGTATGACTTTAAGCTCACCCATTTGACCTCTTGCTATACCACCTAATTTTTTAGACCTTTTGATATCTGTCTTATTATGACTTGAAATTCCACTTGTTTTTTGAATCGCCTTATTCTTCTTAGACTTATTTGAGCTAGCTTCCTTCTTTTTTAGCACAGCCGGCTTAGCCACTTTGGCTTTATTTATTCTGTTTTTACTCTCTAATTTTTTAGTTTTTCTTTCTGTATTATTCTTCAACATCCCTCCTATCTAACTACAAAGTTAACAAGCTTATTTGGAACGCCGATAGACTTAATTATTGTTTTATCATCAAGCAGCTCTTTACATATTTGTTCATTTTTAACCAATTCTACCAATGAATTTGAATCAAGTCCCATAGGTACTATCAGCTTTGCTTTTACCTTTCCATTTAGCTGCACAACAATTTCTACCTCTTCTACCTGCAAGGCTTTTTCATCTACAGCCGGCCATCCGGCATTCATTATACCAGCATCGCTTCCAAGACCAACCCACATCTCTTCACATATGTGAGGTGTGAATGGGGATAAAAGCAATACCATATTTTTAACCGCCTCAAGTAGAATAGCGTCATTTCTATCACTAAGCTCTTTATATTTATAAATTTCATTAACAAGTTCCATTATAGAACTTATAGCCGTATTAAAGTTAAATCTTCCTGCAACATCTTCCGTCACTTTTTTAATTGCCGTATGCATTACCAAACGAAGCTTTTTATCTTCTTTTGAGAGCTTGTCTCTGCTGTAAGATTCTTCTGGCTTTATGCCTGCAACCTCGTATGCAAGTCTATATACACGATTAAGGAATCTAAAGCTTCCCTCAACCCCTTCATCAGACCAATCCAGTTCCTTTTGTGGAGGAGCAGCAAAAAGAATGAACAGTCTGGCAGTATCGGCACCATATTTTTTAATAATTTCATCAGGACTTACTATATTGCCTAAGGATTTACTCATCTTTCTACCATCCTTATTGACCATTCCCTGTGTCAAAAGATTTTTAAATGGTTCTTCGTTAGAAACATATCCAAGATCCTTAAGTGCCATTTGGAAAAATCTTGAATACAAAAGGTGTAGTATTGCGTGCTCAACACCACCTATATATTGGTCTACACTCATCCAGTAATCGGCATTTTCTTTGCTGAAAGGCAGCTTCTCATTATGAGGATCACAATATCTGAGGAAATACCATGATGAGTCTAGGAATGTGTCCATGGTATCAAGCTCTCTTTCCGCGTGACCTCCACATACAGGGCAAACACAATTTTTAAATTCCTTAGAACCTGCAAGTGGAGAGCTACCCTTACCTGTAAATTCTACATCCTTTGGCAGTAAAACAGGAAGATTCTCTTCCTTTTCTGGCACCCAGCCACATTTTTCACAATAGATCATTGGAATTGGAGTTCCCCAATATCTCTGTCGGGAAATTAGCCAATCACGAAGCCTATATGTAGTAGTGGCCTTGCCTATCTTCTTCTCCTCAAGATGATTTATGATTTTTCCCATGGCCTCCTTATTATTAAGCCCGTTAAATTCACCAGAATTTATCATTGTACCTTCTGCAGCATAGCTTTCCGATAAATTATTTATGTCTACTTCTTTATTTAAAGGTGCAACTACTGGTAAAACAGAAATATTATATTTTTTGGCAAAATCAAAATCTCTTTCATCATGGGCAGGAACTGCCATAATGGCACCAGTACCATATCCCATCAGCACATAATCAGATATATAAATTGGAACAGGATTGCCATTTAAAGGATTAATGGCGTTTACGCCAAGAGCGACGCCAGTTTTTTCCTTAACCGTTGACGTCCTTTCTATATCATTCATATGTGATACGGCTTCTCTATACTCCTCTACCTGCTTCTTTATATTCTCATTCTTGACTATTTTATCCACAAGAGGATGTTCAGGGGCAAGTACCATGTATGTAACACCATAAACGGTATCTGCTCTGGTTGTAAACACCTTTATAGTTTCATCTATGCCTTCTACATTAAAATCTATAGTAGCACCCCTGGATCTTCCTATCCAGTTTTTTTGCATCAACCTGACTTTTTCAGGCCATCCCTTTAGAGTATCAATATTATCAAGTAGCCTATCTGCATACTCCGTAATCTTTAAGTACCACTGAGAAAGGCTTTTTTTGCCAACTAATGTTCCACATCTTTCACAGCAGCCATTAACAACCTGCTCATTAGCAAGTACTGTCTGACAGCTAGGACACCAGTTAACAGGATTTTCTTTTTTATAAGCCAGCCCCTTTTTATAAAACTGAATGAAAATCCACTGCATCCATTTATAATAATCGGGGTTACAGGTCTGTACCTCTTTATTCCAATCATAAGAAAGACCGAGCCTATTTAGCTGAGTTCTCATCTCAGCAATGTTATCCCAAGTCCACTTACTTGGCTCCACGCCATTTTTTATAGCCGCATTTTCAGCTGGAAGTCCAAATGAATCAAATCCCATTGGATGAAGTACATTAAATCCTTGCATCTTCTTTACTCTGGCAACAACATCACCTATTGAGTAATTTCTAACATGCCCCATATGAAGCTTTCCAGATGGATATGGGAACATTTCAAGTACATAATACTTTTCCTTACTTTTATCCTCACCAGTAGCAAAAACATTATTTTCTTGCCAATATTTTTGCCAGCTTTTTTCTATTTCCTGAAATTCGTATTTTTCCTTCATTTGTTACCTCATTTTTAAAACTCAATTTGAACGCAGTCTGACCAAAGCTTATGAAGGGCATACCTTTCCCTGCCTTCTTCTGTAAAAATATTCACTAAAAAATCACCGTAATCCATAAGCGTCCAAATTTGACTTGTACCAGTTTCAATGTTCTTAGCCTCGAGTTGCCATCTAAAGCACAGCTCCTTTATAGTCTCCTCAAGTGCATTTAGCTGTCTTGAAGAACCGGCAGTAGCAATAATCATATAATCTGCAAATGAGGCCTTATCCCCTATCTTGTAAATTAAAATATCTGTTGCTTTTTTATTATCAAGCTCTCGTCCTATTTCTTTAACAATACTGTCAATATCCATACCATACCTCATATATTTTCTTCTAACCATTTTTTTGCTTCTATACTATCACTGTCAATGTTAAAATGATTTGCTGTTAAAAATTCAAGCACACCATTTATGGTAATTAAACATGCTTCGGTAAGTCTTTTTTCATCTAATAGCTTTCTTATCTCACCAACAAATTTGTAAGTTCTGTTTTCCTCTGCCGCATCTGCAACAAAGGCTATCATTTCAAGCTGCGACATTCCTCTTCTGCCAGTAGTGTGATAGCTAATAGCATTTAACACATCTTCATCCTTTATGCCTATTTCATACCTTAAAAACGCCGCTGCCAATTTGCTGTGCGCCAGATTGATATTTTTCTTATATTTAGCACCTAATTTAAAATAAGTGACCATTTTACTACATTCATCCAGACTTATTTGTTTGAACATATCATGAGCAATTCCGATAAAATAACCCTTAAATGGATCTATTCCCCGCTCGCTGCAAAGTGTACTTGCAAGTCTTGCAACACCAACACTATGCTCGTACCTATGTGAAGTCATAACATCCTTAACATGAGCCTCCATTATAAGGCTGGCAGCTTCATAAGAACTACAGCTAGCTATAGGCATAAGTTTATTTTTTAGCTGCTCCATATCCATATAAATTATGCTCCTTAATATATATCTCAATACTTTCTGGAACCAGAGTGTCAAGACGCTCTCCATACGCCGCCCTGATACGTATATCCGTAGAAGATATTGGCAATATAGGTTCACTTAATATAACTGTTTCCGTCCCATATTCATTCTTATAATACTTGCTCATATGCTGTGCCAGCCCTAAGCTCATACTGCCTCTTCTTCCAACTATGAAGCTAGTGGACTTTAGAAGATCTATTCCTTTATACCATGCTTCAAGCTCCATATATGAATCACTGCCTAAAATAAAGTATAGATTATCACCATAAAATTTTTTAAGCTTTTTCATAGTTAAGAATGTATAGGAAATTTCATCAGTATCTATCTCAAGTGTTGATATTTCCATAAAAGGATATTGCTTTTGGGCAATTTTCAACATGTTCAGACGATGCTGCTCAGGAATTTGCTTTTTATTTATCTTAAAAGGAGAAATGTTTGCCGGCAAGTAAATAATTCTATCAAGCCCAGCCTCCTTAAGGGCCATTTCTCCCAATCTTATATGTCCCTGATGTATTGGATTAAAGCTTCCTCCTAAGACACCTATGCGCTTTCTCATATCTAATTTTCGACCTTATCATTAACAGTAATCGCTAGTTCCTCTAGCATATCATCAGATGCTATATCTGGAGCACCACATACCAGGCACTGGGCATTTTGATTCTTTGGAAAAGCGATGACCTCCCTTATGGATTTTTCACCAGCAATAAGCATAACAAGCCTATCAAGTCCATATGCTATACCACCATGTGGAGGGGCTCCATACTTAAATGCTTCTATCAAAAAGCCAAATTTATCATTACATTCCTTATCCGACAGTCCAAGACATTCAAACATTCTTTTTTGTAAAGAGCTATCGTGAATTCTTATGCTGCCTCCTCCTATTTCAACTCCATTTAGTACAATATCATACGCCTCAGCTCGTACATCTAACGGTCTTGTATCTAAGAGGTCAATATCCTCCATCTTTGGACTGGTAAAAGGATGATGCATAGCTTTTACCCTGCCTTCTTCATCTTCCTCAAAAAGTGGGAAATCAACAACCCACAGAAGATTAAACTCTTCATCCGAGAGGATACCCATAAGTTCGGCAACATGTCTTCTAAGAAATCCCATTGCTTCTAATACCACCTTTGATGAATCAGCACCAATCAGAACCAAATCTCCCTTTTTACTATTGCAGCATTCTAAGATTTCTTTCAGCTCTTTCTCATTAAAAAATTTATTAACAGATGATTTTAATTCATCACCATTTCTAATCCATACAAGTCCATTTAGACCGTAGGTCTTAACATATGCTGTGAGCTTATCAATATCTTTTCGACTGAAATGAGCATCTCCTCCTGTTACATTGATTCCAACTACATTTCCCCCATTTTCTACGACCTTGCTAAAGACTTTAAACTCAGACTTCTCGACTAAATGATTTATCGTCTTAAGCTTCATATCAAATCTTAGATCAGGCTTATCACTACCATATTCTTCCATAGCCTGTTTATATGTAAGTCTTGGAAGAGGGGTTTTTATGTCGATTCCTTTTGTTTCCTTAAATAGCTTCTTTATAAATCCTTCCTGAATTTGCAGCACATCTTCCCTGTCTACATATGACATTTCCAAATCTATTTGTGTAAATTCAGGTTGCCTGTCTGCGCGTAAGTCCTCATCGCGAAAACATTTTACAATTTGCATATATCTATCACACCCAGATACCATAAGAAGCTGCTTAAACATTTGTGGTGACTGTGGAAGTGAATAGAAGCTTCCCTGTTTAACTCTACTTGGCACAAGATAGTCCCTGGCTCCCTCCGGCGTAGGCTTAATAAGCATAGGAGTTTCTATCTCCAAGAAACCTTCCTCATTAAAATACTGCCTAGCACAAAAAGCAATCTTATGTCTGAGCCTAAGATTATTTTGCATCTGAAGCTTACGAAGATCTAGATATCTATATTTAAGCCTGAGTGAATCATCAACATTGTCATCGTCCTTCACATAAATAGGTGGTGTCAGCGATATAGAGTAAATGACCAGCTCTTTGACAACAACCTCTATATCACCAGTGTCTAATTCTTGATTCTTAGATGCTCGCTCTACGACGGTTCCAATAACTCCCACTGAGAATTCACTTCTAAGTTCCATTGCTTTTTGCCTTAACTCGTCGGAAGCATCATCATTAAAGGTTATTTGAACAATACCTGTTCTATCTCGCAAATCAGCAAATACAAGTCCTCCTAAGTTCCTTGCTTTTGCTATCCAGCCGTTTAGTTTTACTTCCTGTCCAATATTAGAGCTTCTAAGCTCACCACACATGTTGGTTCTTTTAATTATCTTCATCTTCACTTCCTAGCATTTCTATTAATTCATTCTCTGTAATTGTAAATTGAGATGAATCAGCCATTTTCTTAACCGTATACTGACCACTTTGGAGTTCCTCTTCTCCAATGACTATAGTATACTGTGCACCCTTTCTATCAGCGTATTTAAATTGTCCCTTAGTATTTCTTGCTACTACATCAAGTTCTGCCTTAATCGCATGTCTTCTAAGATTTAAAATAAGCTTTTGTGCCTTCAGCTTAGCTTCTTCTCCAATAAATGCAACGAAGGCTTGTAGAGGTTTTTCATCTGGAAAGCTGATTCCGTTTGCCTCCATTACCATGATTAGTCTTTCTATTCCAAGAGCCAATCCTACTCCTGGAATAGGTGGTCCACCTAACTCTTCAATCAAATGGTCATATCTTCCTCCACCACAGACCGTACCTTGAGCTCCAATAGTGTCTGTGACAAATTCAAATGCGGATTTAGAATAATAGTCAAGACCACGAACAATACCGGGATCAATCTCATATGGTACATCCATTGCCCTTAAATTTTCCTGTAATTCTTCAAATGCCTTTTGGCAATCCGGGCATAGGTAATCAAGCATTTGAGGGGCTCCCTTTACCTCTTGCTGGCAAATAGGAGACTTACAATCTAAGATTCGCATTGGATTTTTATCCAGTCTTACCTTACAAGTATCACAAAGCTTATCTTTCTTAGGCAACAAAAACTCTCTAAGAGCTTTTCTATGCTCTTTTCTACATACAGGACAACCTACGCTATTTATTTTAAGCTTTATGTTATTTATACCAAGCTCTCGAAGAAACTCATGAGCTAATAAAATAACTTCTGCATCGGCAAGCATATTATCCGTGCCAAATACCTCAATGCCGAATTGGTGAAATGCCCTTAGTCTTCCCGATTGAGGCTTTTCATAACGAAAACATGGAGTATTATAGAAATATTTTGTAGGCTGCACTTCGGCATACTGCTTGTGTTCCACAAAAGCACGTACCGCTGGAGATGTACCTTCAGGCTTTAGAGTAAGACTTCTACCACCATAATCTTCAAAAGTGTACATTTCTTTTTGCACAATATCTGTAGTATCTCCTACACCTCGTCTGAAGAGTTCCGTATGCTCAAATACAGGTGTTCTTATTTCCTTAAAACCGTATCTTTCACATATGCTCTGGAACTTTTTTTCCAAAAACTGCCATTTATTAATAAAGTTTGGCAAAATATCTTTAGTACCTTTAGGGGCATTAGTTAACATGTTTACCTCCTACATAAAAAGCTTTTTCTTTCGTTCAATCATTTCATCTATTCTGGAAATATATTCCATGTAATTAGTTACATTTGCTGCTCTTTCAAGTCTATTTTCACCTGGAAAATATCTTTTGCTAATAGCCTTAGCTCCTACTGCCAAAATACTATGATGCTCATCCATAATATGTATATTATATATGCTTTCAGTACCAGGCATACAATAGCCAACATTCTCTAAGTTAGCTTTCATATTCTTTTGCCTGTATAGATAGTAAGGCTTATAACCGGCACCCTGCAATGCATTCATTCCATAGTCCACCATCTGCTTTACGAGATTAGCATGCTCATACGCAGTGGTACCTTCTTCTTCAAAAATTTTTGAGCCTCTTTTAATTGATAGGCAATGGATTGTAACATTTTCAGGATCAAGCTTAAGTATACCATCTATAGTGTTACAAAAATCTTCTATATTTTCGCCTGCAAGCCCAGCAATGAGATCCGTATTTATAACTTCAAATCCGCATTTTTTTGCCATTCTGTAAGCCTGAAAAAACTCATGAACCGTATGTTTTCTACCAATAGTATTCAGTGTTTCCTCTTTCAAAGTTTGTGGATTTATACTTATACGATTACAACCGTACTTTTTAATAATTTTGAGTTTTTCTTCAGTAATAGTATCTGCTCTTCCAGCTTCAACGGTGAATTCCTCTATTTCTTCTATTGGAAACAATGTAGTTACATGGCTTAAAAGATCATCAAGCTCATCTGCAGAAAGACTGGTAGGAGTACCGCCACCAATATATATGGATGAAAATCTCCTATTTTCCAAAAACTCCTTAGCCCATGATAGCTCTTTCTTCAATGCCAGTAAATATGGTGCATAACTATCCGGAGCCTTTTCTCTTGAAGTAAAGGAGCAATAAGAGCATCTGCTAGGGCAAAAAGGAATGGATATATAAAGACTGATTTTTTCATCATCATAAGATATAATATCCTTTTGTAGCTCATGTATTTCCTGAGATAGCTTTAATCTAGACATGCTGACATGATAGTAGTTAGAGAACTTATCAATTGCATTTTTTTCTCCATATTTATGATAAATTTCACCATAAAGCTTTACCGGTCTTATACCAGTAAGTGTTCCCCAGGGCAGTGGTTTAAATCCAAGCTTCATCATAGCAAGATATAGGCTGATTTTGGCTGTATTAAGATCAGTACCTGCTATTTCCACTACATTATTATGGTTATACCTATCCCATGCCATATCATCTATACCATATAATATGTATTCGTTTTTACTGATAAACTGATTTATAAGCTCACGAAGCTGAGGCAAATGGGACGCAAGTTCACTTTTAAATATGTACAAATGGATTATACCTCTTTTCATTTCCAATCGTTGTAGATTGCATATGTCCTGGATATACTACTACTGAGTCCGGCAACAAGTACAGCTTGTTTTGCACCGAGCTTATAAGAGTATTATAATCTCCTGTCCCAAAATCTGTTCTGCCAATGGAAAGATAAAACAGGGTATCTCCACTAAATAGCACTCCCTCTCTTTCGCAGTAAAAGCAAATACCTCCACATGTGTGTCCCGGAGTTTCAATGACATTAAATTTTGCATCTCTCAGTAGGATTTCATCTCCCTCTTTCACCAGCCTGTCAGCTTGAACAGTAATTGGGGTTCTAAAAACCTGATCGCTCATATTCAGTCTTGGGTCTGTGAGCACCTTTTCTTCATGCACACCTGCAATAATTTCAAGGTTTGGAAATAGATCCTTAAGCCAGGCAACTCCTCCAATATGATCACCGTGAGCATGAGTCAGTAAAATATACCTCATATCAAGTTTAAGCTCATCTATCCTGCTTTCAAGCTGACTGCTTACTCCGCCAGGATCTACCACAAGACCCACATTGCCATCATATACGAGATAAGTGTTTACCTGCAAAGGGCCTGTATTAAAAAGTTCTATCTTCATACACATCTCTTTCTGTTATTTTATAGTATCTATCTTTCTATATGTAATATAAGCGGTATACTAGTCAGGCTAATTGTTCACCCTATATACCTGCTTCACATCCTCTATATTTCGCAAAACTCTGAGTATTCTCTCCATTTGATGGGTGCTGTCTATAGCTAAAGTGATTATTAGTCTTAAATCACCATCTTTTTCCACTCGCCCATTTACTCCGGATATATGAATGTCCATATCTTCGCATGCTCTTGAAATATCACTGAACATATGCTTTCTATCCAAAGAAATAATACATATGTTAGCATTATAAAATTTGCCTTCCTTAACACTTTCCCACTCCACAGGAATAAATCTGTGATTATCATTTTCAAGAAGATTCTTAACATTGCTACAGTCACGCCTGTGAACGGAAATCCCACGTCCCTTTGTAATAAACCCAACAATATCATCACCAGGAACAGGATTGCAGCATTGAGCCACTCTAATCATTAAGTTATCCATTCCCTTAACTATGATAGCTGGTTCATCGCTTTTTCGTCGTCGTTGTGTATTAGCAGCTGCCTTATTTACACTATTTATCATTTCCTGATCGGAAGGCTTTTCACCTGCTGGCTGTAAGACTGCTCCCTCATCAAAGTGTTTTAGAAGTGTAGTAGCCACTTTATTAATCATACTTGAATTAGTGGATATTTGAATTAATATTTCTTCGAAGCTACCTATATTTAGTTCCTTGACAGCTTTATTAATGTATTTTGGCTTAAGAAGTTTAGAAGGTTCAAGCTTACGTTCTTTCAGATATCTCTCTAGAGACTCCCTTCCCTTGATAAGATCCTCTTCCTTATTTTCCTTTTTAAGCCATTGTCTTATCTTATTTCTGGCAGATGAACTTTTTACAATCTTAAGCCAGTCAATACTTGGTCCACTTGAATTAGGAGAGGTAATAATTTCTACTATATCACCATTATTAAGAACATGGTCAATAGTTACCATTTTACCATTTACCTTAGCTCCTACACATCTACAGCCTACATCTGTATGGATTTTGAAAGCAAAATCAATAGGCACTGATCCCTTAGGCAAATCTATCACCTCACCTTGAGGAGTAAATACGAAAACTTGACTAGAAAAGAGATCCATTTTTAATGCTTCCATAAATTCAGTAGGATCATCTAAATCTTTTTGCCATTCAAGCGTCTGCCTTAGCCATGCCAGCTTCATTTCATCCTGATTTGTAGTGGCGCCGGTCTTACCCTCTTTGTATTTCCAGTGTGCAGCAATACCATACTCTGCAATTTGATGCATTTCAAAGGTTCTTATCTGAATTTCAAATGGCTCTCCTCTATCTCCTATTACCGTAGTATGTAATGATTGGTACATATTAGCCTTTGGCATGGCAATATAATCCTTAAAACGTCCTGGTAAAGGTTTCCACATTGTATGCACCATACCAAGCAAAGAGTAGCAATCTTTGATACTATCAACTATTATACGAATTGCCATAAGGTCAAAGATTTCATCCAGCTGTTTGTGCTGATATTTCATCTTTTTATATACACTGTAAATATGCTTGGATCTTCCGTATATGTGTGCTTCTATATCCATATCTACAGCTGCTTCCTCAATATCAGAAATCACCTTTTCAATATGAGCCTCTCTCTGATTTTTTTTAGTTGCTATTTCCTTTTCAAGCTTATCATACGCCTCAGGATCCAGATATTTAAGTGCTAAGTTTTCAAGCTCGAATTTAACAGAATAGATACCAAGCCTGCTTGCAAGTGGAGCATAAATTTCTATGGTTTCCTTTGATTTTTCCAGCTGCTTTTTAGGCTTCATAAATTCCATGGTTCTCATATTATGGAGTCGGTCTGCAAGCTTGATAATCAGCACCCTTATATCCTTTGACATTGCCAAAAACATCTTTCGAAGATTTTCAGCCTGTGCCGCCTCCTTAGTTGCAGATTTAATAGCACCAAGCTTGGTCACTCCATCTACCAGAAGGGCTGCCTCATCTCCGAAATCTTTTGCTAAATCTTCTCTCGTATATTCAGTGTCTTCAACAACATCATGCATGAGCCCCCCAATAAGGGTAATCTCATCCATACCTAGCTCAGCCAGAATTTTTGTCACAGCAATAGGGTGGATAAAATATGGTTCTCCACTTTTTCTAAACTGTCCCTCGTGAAGCTCTTTTGCCTTATCAAAGGCCTTACCTATAAGCTCCAAATCATAGTTGGGATTTATTTTAGATATTGCTTTTAAAAAATCCTGCTTTTGCTCCATTAACATTACTCCTATTTATGCTATAAGGCAGAGTATACATTTGTATCCCCTGCCTAAAACTTCTAATGTGATTTTTTTCCATGCTTTCTTTCGTACTTGCTCCTTCGATCTGACTTGCTCATTTCGTAGAACAAAGGTGTGCATAGGAATATGGATGAATAGGTTCCCACCAGAACTCCAGCCATAAGTGGAATCACAAACTCCCTAATTGATGATGAAACCATAATCAAAAGCGGAATCATACAAATCATGGTGGTCAGTGATGTCATAATAGAACGCCCTAATGTCTGATTTATACTCATATTAAGTACATCCTTGAAATCACCTTTTCTATGAAGGCGCAGATTCTCTCTTATCCTGTCAAAGATTACGATTGTATCATTTATTGAATATCCTACAATCGTTAGTATACCTGCAATGAAAGGATTGTTAATCGTAATTCCAAGCACTGCATATATTGCCAGTAGAATAAGCACATCGTGTAGTACTCCAACTATGGAGGAAACACCATACTTCCAGTTCTTAAACCTAAATACAATATATATTAGCATGCCCACTGCCGCAATTAGGATGGACTTAATAGCATTAGTTTTAAGCTCCTTACCTACAGTAGGACCAAACTCTTCAGAGGATAGCACAGCGTCCTTTGTTATACCAAAGTCCTGAGAAAGCTTATTGATGATTTCCTTTCTCTGTTCATTTTTAACAGACTTTATTGTTTTTATAACAACTCTCTCCTTGCCTTCGCCTCCAAAAATAATGGACGGATTAAGATCAAACTGTTCAAGTGATTTTTCGATATCAGCAGAAGCTACCTTCTTGCCCATATCCACCTCAATCATAGTGCCACCGGTGAAGTCTATGCCATAATTAAGACCTTTAGTACCCATAGTAACGGCACCTACTAAAATAACTATAATGCTAAAAGCATAGAAAATCTTTCTCTTTGATAGAAAATCTATTGCGAAAGTGGATTTCTTTTCTGCATCCTTAATACCAAAAAAGCTGTTTTTTGCAAATTTCTTGCTGGATGCTACAAGTCCTACAAAAAGCTGCGTTACCACAACAGCGGTAAATATGCTTACAACTATACCTATCATCAAAGTAAGTGCAAAGCCTTTGACTGTTGTAGAACCAATCTCATAAAGAACTACCGCAGCAATAAGGGTTGTAATCTGAGCGTCAAGTACGGTTGTAAGTGCATGCTTAAAGCCTTGGTCTACTGCAACCCTTATGCTTTTGCCCTGATATACCTCTTCCTTAATTCTTGAGAAGATAATTACATTAGCATCCACTGCCATTCCTATGGATAATATAATTCCTGCTATTCCTGGCAGAGTGAGGACCATTCCCATACCTGCCATCGCCCATAGCACTATGAGTACGTATAGTAAAAGTGCAAAATCTGCAATAAGGCCAAGTCCTCGATAAACAAAGAGCATAAGAAGAAATACAAGGAGAAGTCCAACCAGTCCTGCCTTGATACTCTTGTTTAGGGCATCCTCACCAATGGTAGCAGTCTGAACTGAAGAAGTAACATCGTGAAGTGTAGTTGGTAGCGATCCTCCTCTTATCAAAGCAGCAGTCGTAGATGCATCTGCTTTTTTATAGCCGCCATTTCCTTGAGTAATTTCACAGCTGCCGCTATTAATCACACTTTGTACTTCAGGTGCCGTAATAATTTTGTCATCAAGAACAATAGCAATTTGCCTTGCTCCCATGCCTTCGATAGTAGGTGTAACCTCTCCGTTAAAAGCCTTTCTTGTTGCTTCTTCAAACAGAGCAGCTCCCTTGCTATCAAACTTCAGATTTATCTTGTAGCCACCATGCTCTGAATCAGTACTAATCTGTGCATCTTTAACGTTTTCACCATTTAAAGCTACGCTGCCATCTGCAAGTATGAATTTTAACTGTGCGGTTCTTCCAATCTGGCTTATTGCCTCATTTGCATCCTTAACACCCGGCATTTCTATACGAAGTCTTTTCTCACCTTCAATAGAAACTGTAGCCTCGGAAATTCCCATGGCATTGACACGGTTATTTAGGACCGCACGAGTCTGATCCATGAGTTGTTTAAGCTCCTGACCCTTAGCCTTAGTGTCTGCTTCCATTACAACATAAACACCACCATTGATGTCCAGTCCGTATTTCATCATTTCCTTGATCGGCTTTATCTTCTTTCCTGCACCACCTACGGTTACAACCGATCCTACTATAACTGCAATTAAAATAAGAACTGCAAATATCTTATTCCACTTTTTCTTCATACATTCTCCTAGTCTATAGAAAAAATCAAAAATTACATTTTATTATACTATTTTTTACGGTTTTTTTCAATATTTCTAGCGATAATTTTATCATGTACTACACTACTATTACTTTCAAAATAAATTTGATTAGACTCGTTTGAAATATAAAGCATAAACGAAGATACTACAGCTTATATTATAAGCTATAATCGTTGACAACAACCAGCTAATATTATATTCTATTTGTAGCTAGGGGAGCTTTTGCTGAGATTTGAGTCTACTCATAACCCTCATTACCTGATGCAGTTAATACTGCCGTAGGGAAGCATTGCAAAAAATTCATCCTCCCTAGCTGGAGGTTTTTTTATGTTTAAAAATTTACAGCCATTTTTAGAGACAGGCATGGGTAAAGCAGCCATAGCAGTTGTTTTGTTCATTCTTCTGATTTTACTTGGCTTAATTCGTACAAGTAACAGACAGACAAAAAAGGTGGATATAAAGGCCATGACTTTTTCCGCTCTCATGATTGCTCTTTCCACCATTTTAGGAATGATCACACTGTATAGAATGCCACAGGGAGGCTCTGTCACTGCATTTAGAATGCTGCCGATAGTACTTGTTGGCTATTATTATGGCATGAGGCGCGGTATCATAGCAGGTGCTTGTCTTGGCTTCTTAGATTTAACTCTAAATCCATTTGTTATTCACCCGCTACAGCTTCTTATCGACTATCCGGTAGCATTTGGTGCATTAGGACTTTCAGGTGCTTTTCACAAGAAATCAAACAGCCTTTTACCAGCCTACATCATTGCTGTTATCGGCCGCTGGTTTTTTGCAACTCTTTCTGGTGCTATATATTTTCCAGAGTACGCACCTGAAGGCTTTAATGGTATAACATGGTCACTTTGGTACAATTTTACATATCTAGGCGCAGAAGGACTTCTCACTGTCATAGTTTTATCCATACCTATATTAAAACATACCTTTGAGGACTTGAAAGTACGCCTATAATATGTTAAATTATAAACAATACTAGGAGGTGTACCATGTATAACAACTTAAAGGTAAATATTGAGAACAATATTGCAACAGTTACCATAGATAGACCTAAGGCATTAAATGCGCTTAATGAAGAGGTTCTGAGTGAGCTCTTTGAATGCTTCACTAACCTTTCACTAGATGAAAAAGTAAGAGCAATTATACTTACAGGTGAGGGCAAGGCCTTTGTTGCCGGAGCTGATATAGCTGCTATGAATTCAATGAATCCTATTGAGGGCAGACAGATGATGATGCTAGGTCATAGTGTTATGAATCTCATAGAAAGCATTGAAAAGCCAGTAATTGCTGCTGTAGGTGGATTTGCCCTGGGTGGTGGATGTGAGCTTGCAATGGCCTGCGATATTCGTATCGCTTCTACAAAAGCAAAATTTGGACAGCCGGAGGTTGGACTTGGAATAATTCCAGGCTTTGGTGGAACTCAAAGACTTTCCCGTCTTGTAGGTCCTGGTATGGCAAAGCTTATGATTCTTGGTGGCAAGGATATCATGATAGATGGTCAAGAAGCTTTCAGAATAGGTTTAGTGGAAAAGTGTGTTGCTCCTGAAGAGCTTATGGATACCTGCATAAACATTGCCAACTCTATTATAAAAGCCGCTCCTATTGCAGTAGGTACAGCAAAAACAGCCATAAATAAGGGATTTAACTTACCTATGCAGGTTGCCAGTACCCTTGAAATAGAATGCTTTACCGCTGCTTTTAGCTCCGATGATAAAACTGAAGGAATGACTGCCTTTTTAGAAAAGAGAAAAGCAGAATTTAAAGGAAAGTAAAATCTGATAAAATAATTTAACATGTTATAATTAAATCCAGGAAAATATTTAATTATTTTTCTGGATTTTTTGATTGACACTTTTTTATACGTGGTATATTAGACATTATAAGATTAAAGCTCATAAAAGGAGTACAATTATGACTAATAAGAAAACTAAGGCATTCATACTATCGCTCATTGCTATTGTTATTCTTGGAGCCATTGGATTAATGTATGCATATAAAAATAAAAGTTCTGTGGAAAATGATACAAGCACATCCCCTTCTACCTCTACATCTAACAACCCAGGTAGTGATACTTCACAAGATAGCATTGAATCTGATAGCTTCTTTTATATAAAGGGAGATATAGACCTGGATACACTGAAAGAATCAGGTGTGCCAGTTATAATTGCCTTTGGTTCTAAGACATGTGGTCCATGCCGAACTCTCAAGCCAATCCTATTTAATCTTAAAAAAAGGCTGGATGGCAAGGCTATAATTAAATATGTAAGTCTGGACGAAAACATTCAGGCTGCTTATGACTATGATATTCAGGTAATTCCAACAATGCTCCTTTTTGATAAGGATGGCAATGCATTTGCAGCATCAAATGAGGATTTAAAGAATAAATATGGAATTAGAACGGATGGCGATTATTCCAAGCTTATAGGTGCAGTACCAGAGCAGCTTCTCATGGAGCTTCTTGAAGATATGGGGCTTGAAAATGAATAAAATATTAGCAGATATAGGATCTTTAATGTCATCTGGTGGTATACTTGCACCTGTTTTAGCCATAGTTGCAGGTGCGATAACTGCCTTTACACCATGTGCCCTTTCATCTCTGCCGCTTATCATTGCATATATGGGAAATAAAGGTAACAAAAAAGCTCTCAATATATGTATCGCCTATGGAGTAGGAATAGCTACTGCCTTTATATTTCTTGGAGTGTTTGTTTCTGGCATTTCAAAAATCTTTCTATTGTTTGGTAAGTACTGGCTATTTCTACTTGGTGGTTTGATGATAATAATGGCACTTGATACAGCAGAATTAATTAAAGTCATTCCTCGCAGTGCACTACAAGTGCAGCCTACAAAAAAAGGATATATTGGAGCTTATATAATGGGCATACTATCAGGGCTTTTATCAAGTCCTTGCTCTACCCCAGTTCTCGTACTTATGCTTGGCCTTGTTGCCCAAAAAGGAAGTATCTATTATGGAATAATGCTCATGTTATTTTATTCCATAGGCTATAGCATTTTAATTATTATTGCTGGTACCTCCACTACTTGGATAAGGTCCATGAAATCATCTAATGCTTACAACAAATCTTATGGATATCTTAAATATGTTCTAGCAACATTAATGATACTTTTGGGTTTATATTTAATATATGAAGGACTTTAAGTCATTAATATACTAACACATTTGAAAAGCCACTCTTAACTTAGTAAACATATCTAAATAGTCACATTTTTTCTGTAACTATTGTTATGTTTAGGAGTGGCTTTTTATTTTTGTGTTTTATTTCTTATCTGATCCCGGCTTTAATATTAGCCTCTATGTTTACTCATATCCTTATGAACTTCATTTAAGGTCTTATATAATGGTTTCATATGGTTAAATATCTTTCCATAAACTTTATTATAAATTTTATGATAGAAACGCGTCAGCTCTTTATTAGGATAGAAAATCCTTTCATCATGCACAATCGCTTCTACTGCTTCTTTATAATCTTTAAATCTACCTATGCTTACAAAGGCTACAATAGCTCCGCCGATTCCAGCAGCTTCATAATTTGATGTCCTTACAGTCGGAATCCCGTACATATCAGCAGTTATCTGACATATTTCATCACTTTGCGATCCACCACCACCTAGTGCAATAAATTTAAAGGGTTTGCCCAGCTTCTCCTTCATTACCTTAAGTCCATCCATAAGAGCATAGTTGATACCCTCTACTATAGCACGATAGATATGATGTCTTGTGTGAACATCTGAGAATCCAAAGATTCCCCCCCTGGCATTTGGCATAGTCATATTTGGTGTGAAGTATGGCTGAAATATTAATCCTTCACAGCCTGGAGGAATCTGAGAAAGAGTCTCGTCTAAAATTTCTTCAACACTTATGCCTTTGGACTTTGCAATAAGCTCTTCGTGCTTACCAAACTCCCTTTTAAACCACGATATTAGCCAGTATCCTCTGTATATCTCATATTCAGGATTATAGTATCCAGGCACCAAACTATCAAAAGGAGGTATGAATCTTTGTATCTCCATATATTTTTTTGTAGTAAAGGAAAGCGTTGCCTGAGTACCCAGGCTTACTGCTGCTCTACTTTCATCTATACAGCCAAGGCCTAATAATTCACATGCCTTATCTGAACCGGTAGCAATAACAGGAAGTCCCTCTTTTATACCACTATCCTTACTCATTTTCTCGGTTATTTCTCCCATAACCTCACCGGTTTCATACAGACTTGGAAGCTTATCCTTGCAAACCGGAAATACCGGATAAGTTAGTGCCCTGGATGATAGATATGTTCTTTTTTTATAATCAAACGGGAGCCTACCTACCATACTTGCCACTGCATCTACCATATTTCCAGTCATTTTAAATGTTAGATACCCACTTAAATACAAGCATTTATAAGTTCTATCCCATATTTCAGGCTCATTTTCCATAATCCAATTACAGTGTGATTTCTTAAATTGAAGATCCATTTCCTTTTCCATGCCTACAGCTTTTACTGCAATACGATTTACAGGATTGATCTTAGGAGCTCCTTTCGCCATTCGCTTATCAAGCCATAATATAGCTGGTCTTAAAGCTCTCCCCTTTCTATCGACACACACTATAGTATCTCTGATGGTAGAAATAGAAATAGCACGTATATTTTGAAATACATCTGGTATGCGCTCTTTAAGAGCCATTGAGCATTCACATATTTTATAATAGTAAAAATCCGGATCCTGCTCAGCCCATTCTAATTCCTTTGAATAGTAAGGTTTTTCGTAGGATATCTTATGCTTACCTAACATATTTCCATTATCATCTATAATCATACATCGTGCGCCTTGTGTACCTACATCAAATACAAGTACTACATCCTTATTATTTATATTTCTTTTCATAACACGCATCCAATATTTTATTTTAGTAGTTTTATAATTTCCTTGCTGTATTCCTCAGCAGCAACATCATTATATGCGTCTAATTTTTTAATATATAGTTCAAGGGCTTGCTCAAGTCTGCGAGCATGCTCTATAAGTCCCATATAATTTAATAGCATTATGGCTGCTCTGAGTATGCTAGTTGGATTGGCATATTTCTCCCTGCCCGCCTTTACCAGATCTAAGGCACTACCATGAATAGCTTCAAACATCGCATATTTTTTACCTACATTACCGCTTCCAGCAGTTCCCACTCCTCCTTGTAGCTGAGCCGCTAAATCCGTGATTATATCACCATAGAGATTCGGCAATAAAAACACTTCATATGAAGCTGCCTTTTTCGGATTGATTAAATTAGCTGCAAGGATATCCACATATTCTTCATCAACGACAATATCTTTATATCTTTCAGAAGTTTCCCATGCAATTTGTGAAAATAGACCATCGGTCGCCTTCAAAATATTTGCTTTCGTAACTATAGTTACTCTTTTTTTTCCATTTTTTCTGGCAAAATCAAAAGCTGCCTCTGCTATTCTTCTAGTTCCTTCTACCGTTGTAACTTTAAAGTCAATAGCCATATCATCCAGCTTAATTCCCTTACTTCCTAAGGCATACTCACCTTCTGTATTTTCCCTAAAAAATGTCCAGTCAATATTTTTTTCGGGAATGGAAATAGGTCTTATATTGGAAAAAAGATCAAGCTCCTGTCTAAGTGTTACATTAGCACTTTTCATACTTCCGCCTTTAGGTGTAGTTGTAGGGCCTTTCAGAATATACTGAGATTCCCTCAATTTTTGCAGGATTCCTTCAGGAACTGACTGTCCAGTTTTCTCTCTTTCTTCAAGAGTTAGACCATCTATTTTATCTAATACTATATCACCATTTTTAATTTCATCAGCTAACAAAAAACTTAGTACATCATATGCTACAGATATGATTACAGGGCCTATTCCATCTCCTGCGACAACAGCTATTTTTTTAATATGTTTATTTTCTAAGGTATTCTTGCTATCCACTTTTATTTTAGCTACACGCTTTTGTTGCTCTATGATAAGATTATCAAAGTATTCTAAAACATTAGCTTTTGCCACTGCTACTCCTTTCTGTTCATATCTTGTCTAATGATTCCCTATATAATTTAACAATCCACCAGCCTTTAGAATATCCCACTGCCTGTCGGTAAACTCATAAATCACCGGAATATGTTCACCATCAATTTTGACAATAATATTTCTCTCTGTTATTTCTATCTCCACAACACTATCATTTCTTACTTTTTCATAGTCCAAAGGATTTTCAAAACATAATGGAAGAATGCCAAAATTAATTAAATTGGCCTTATGAATCCTTGCAAAACTTTTTGTTATTACAGCTCTGACCCCTAAATACATTGGTACTAGCGCAGCGTGCTCACGAGAAGATCCTTGACCGTAATTATCCCCTCCAATGATACAGGAGTTTCCCATTTCCTTTGCACGCTTTGAAAAGGCATCATCTACTACCTGAAAGCAAAATTCTGATAGCTTAGGTATATTTGATCTAAATGGCAATATTTTACCACCAGCAGGCATAATATGATCTGTAGTAATATTATCCTCTACTTTTAAGCTTACTTCTAATCGTAGCTTTTTACCAAGTTTTTCTGCTGTTGGAAGGCCTTTAATGTTAGGCCCCCTAAGTAACTCAATGCTTTTTCTTTTCTCTTCCGAATGGGGGGCTATGATAAATGCATCGTTTATCGTGAAATTTTCAGGTATAGCTCTACCAGCCCTTTCTAAATCATCTGAATACTTTTTTGGATTTGTTAGAACACCATTTATTGCAGAAGCAGCAGCAACTTCAGGAGATACCAGATACACCTTTGCATCTCTTGTACCACTTCGCCCATAAAAATTACGATTAAAGGTTCTAAGGCTTACACCTCCTGAATTAGGCGACATTCCCATGCCTATACATGGCCCGCATGCACACTCTAAAATTCTGCTTCCACTATTTAAGAGCTTAGATAATGTGCCATTTTGAGAAATCATTGTAAGTACTTGCTTGGAACCTGGTGAAATTGTCAGAGATACACCTGGACTTGCAACTCTTCCATCTAATATACTTGCAGCTCTTTCAAGATCAATTATGGACGAATTGGTGCACGAACCGATACAGACTTGATCTACTTTAATCTCACCTATTTCATCAACAGATTTTACATTATCAGGACTATGAGGGCATGCTACCATTGGCTCAATTTCCGATAGATTTATCTTTATAATTCTGTCATAGGTGGCATTGTCATCAGCAGCAATAGATATATAGTCTTTTTCTCTGCCCTGAGCCTTAAGGAATTCCCGTGTTCTATCATCTGAAGGAAAGATTGAGCTGGTAGCTCCAAGCTCCGTTCCCATATTAGTAATCGTAGCACGTTCAGGTACAGATAAGGTTTTAATTCCTTCTCCACCCCATTCAATAATATATCCTACACCACCTTTCACACCAAGTATCTGAAGTAACTTCAGACTTACATCTTTTGCACTGGCATGAGCAGGAAGTACACCTGTTAGCTCCACCTTAATGATTTTTGGCATCGTAATATAGTAAGGCATTCCTGCCATAGCTGCTGCTACGTCAAGTCCTCCCGCACCAAAAGCAAGCATTCCAAGCCCACCTGCTGTAGGGGTATGACTATCGGAGCCTACTAATGTTTTTCCAGGCACTCCAAAACGTTCTAGGTGTACCTGATGACAAATACCATTTCCTGGCCTCGAATAATATAAACCATATTTCTCAGCGGCGCTTTGAATAAAAAGATGATCATCAGCATTTTCAAAGCCATTTTGCAACGTATTATGGTCCACATATGCCACAGATAGCTCCGTTTTCACACTTGGAATATTCATTGCTTCAAATTCGAGGTACGCCATTGTTCCTGTGGCATCCTGAGTAAGGGTTTGATCTATGCGTATACCTATCTCTTTTTCATTTTCTAACACTCCGTCAGTAAGATGAGTAGAAAGTATTTTTTCACATAGTGTAAGAGGCTTTTTATTATTAAGCATATATTACTCCTTAAATATTTTCTTCATATTATTGTACGCATTTTCAGAGTGCTCTATTATTAATGATTTTACCTTTGCGCTATCGCCCTCCTCCATTGCTGCAATTAACTGCCTATGTTCTTCTACTGATTCTTCCATTCTGGTTTCAACTTTTAATGAAGCCAATCTGAATTTCATTAACTTCTTATGAGTAGGCCCAAGGACTGTAGCTAAGACCGGTCTGTCTGAAATTGAGTACATCAGATTATGAAAATCCGTATCAAGGCTAATCACCCTCTCTTCATTACCTTTTTTTGCAAAAAATTCCTGCTCATCAATGAGATTTTTTAGTTCCTTTAAAATTTCAGGAGTCATATTTTTCATGAGTCCGTCCGCAACATATGGCTCAAGTGTCATCTTTATAAGTAACAGATCCTCTAAATCAGTATTAGATACGCCTAAAACTTCAATACCTCTGGTAGTTTCACGAATAAGCTTTTCCTGCAAAAGTCTCTTCATTGCTTCTCTGATTGGAGTTCTGCTAACTCCTAAACTTTCTGCCAGCTTACTTTCACTGAAAATTTCTCCTTTTGCATAGGTACCCTTTAAAATATCATGTTCCAGTGTTTCATACACTTTTTGTGCCAGGGAAACTGGCTTATATTCTATCATTTTACACCTCATTATCCGTTATTTATTTTTCAACTTGCAATAGCCTATGATATTCCTGCATAACCTCCGGCGTGGAAAGATTTGTACATCTTCCGTCAGAATACATTTTATCAATCCAATTCTTTAATTCAATTATTATTTCATCATTTTTAGTATATGCCTCATCTTCAGTTAAGTCCAACTTTTCATTAAGCCAGTAAGCAATACCAGCAAGACCTGAGGCTTTTCCCAAATTAACTCTCGGCTTCTTATTTAAAATTGCCTTGGTATCAAATATGTTATAAATTTCTTCATCCTTTAATAATCCATCTGCATGTATACCTGCTTTGGTTATATTAAAGTCGCGTCCGACAAATGGTGTCATTGGTGGGATTTCATAGCCTAATTCCTTTTCATAGTATTCAGCAAGCTCAGTTACAACCCACGGATTCATTCCATCAAGTGCTCCCCTTAATGAAGCATATTCAAACACCATTGCCTCCAAAGGAACATTTCCCGTTCTTTCTCCTATGCCTAAAATTGAGCAGTTAACAGAGCTAGCCCCATATAGCCACGCTGCAGAGGCATTAACTACCGCCTTATAAAAATCATTGTGTCCATGCCACTCAAGGCTACTGCTAGGTACACCCGAATAATGTTTTAGTCCATAAATTATGCCAGGGATACTACGAGGAAGTGCAACACCAGGAAAAGGTACACCATAGCCCATTGTATCGCATGCTCTAATCTTTATAGGTACATTAGCTTCTACAGAAAGTTCATTTATTGCGTTTACAAATGGAACTACAAATCCATAAAAATCTGCCCTAGTAATATCTTCAAGATGACATCTTGGTATGACCCCTATGTCCAGTGCATCCTTTATAGTACCCAAATAGTAGTCCATAACCTGTGCCCTACTCATATTCATTTTCTTAAATATATGATAATCACTACAGCTTACTAATATTCCAGTTTCCTTAATACCTATCTTTTTAACAAGATTGAAATCTTCCTTATTAGCTCTGATCCATGTAGTGATTTCTGGAAAAGGCAGGTCCTCTGCCATACACTTTTCAATTGCCTCCCTGTCCTTTTTTGTGTAGACAAAAAATTCAGACTGCTTAATGATCCCAAATGGACCTCCCAGCTTGCTAAGGAGCTTATAGATATGTACTATCTGCTCTACAGTATATGGCGTTCTGGCTTGTTGGCCATCTCTAAAAGTTGTATCAGTTATCCAAATATCCTTTGGCATGTCCATAGGTACCCTTCTGTGATTGAAGGCTATCTTTGGTACTTCATCATAGCTAAACATATCCCTGTAAAGGTTAGGTTCTTTTACATCTTGCAGGGAGTATTTATAGCTTCTTTGTTCTAAAAGATTGCTTTTCTTTGACGCCTCAAGCATAGTACACCTCCTATTTATCAGTTTTACAAAGTTCTATTATACCAGTATACAGGAAAACAGTGGCTAAGTCAAAATAAGTACTAAATATTTGCTTTTTAATATTATATATTTTTAATAAAAAAGGAGGCATCTATTGATGACTCCTCTTCATTTCATATCTAAGTATTACATTTAATCAAGTTTAAAGTACTGTAATGTCAGAAACAAGAACTATAGACCTATGATCTCTTTTATAAGTTTTGGTATTTCTACTTTCTCATCAGAAATTTCAAATGCATCCTCAACCTGCTTTGCAGCTACCTCTATTTTCGATTTATCACCATAAATTGTTGCTAATAAATCTCCTTTTTTCACTGAATCACCCAGCTTTTTAGCAAGTTTTATACCTGCAGAAAGATCAAGAGCATCCTCCTTCTTCTCTCTTCCTGCACCGGTGCTCTGAGAAGCTAAACCTATACACTTGCAATGAATCTGGCTTATATATCCATCATTTTTTGCAGTGACCTCAATACTAGCCTGTGGCTCAGGGAATAAACTATAATCATCTACTACATCAGGATTTCCTCCTTGAGCAGCTATAAATTCCTTAACCTTTGCTAACGCCTTGCCTGATGTAATAGCTTCTGTTGCCATCATCCTGCCTTCTTCGACGGAGTCTACCATTTCACCCAGCTTAAGCATAATAGCACTAAGACTGATAGCAAGCTCAGTAATATCTTTAGGCCCCTTGCCTTTAAGTACATCTATAGCTTCTATAATCTCAAGACTGTTACCAACATTATATCCAAGCGGTTGATTCATATCCGTAATCACTGCAACAGTATGCTTTCCTGCAGCTTCACCAATCTTACACATCATGGTTCCTAATGCTTTAGCACGCTCTTCATCCTCCATGAAGGCCCCATCACCACATTTTACATCCAGTACAATCTTGTCACTACCTGCGGCAAGCTTCTTACTCATAATGCTTCCAGATATTAAACTGAAATTATCAACAGTAGCAGTTACATCACGTAGCGCATAGAGAATTTTATCTGCTGGAGCTATGTGCCCAGTTTGACCTATAACTGAAATACCAATTTCGTTAACCTGATTTATAAATTCCTCTTTTTCAAGGCTGGTTCTAAAGCCTGGTATGGATTCCATTTTATCTACAGTGCCACCAGTAAAACCAAGACCACGACCACTCATTTTTGCCACTGGTACTTTGCATGCTGCTACAATTGGAGCAATAATGAATGTTGTTTTGTCGCCAACTCCACCTGTAGAATGCTTATCTACCTTTATACCTTTAATTGGTGATAGATCGATAACATCTCCTGAATCACGCATTGACATGGTCAGATTAGATGTTTCCTCCTCATTCATTCCTCTGATATAAATTGCCATAAGAAGAGCAGAGGCTTGATAATCGGCAATTGAGCCACTAACAATACCATCTATGAAAAATTGAATTTCTTCTTTTGTAAGTACACCGCCATCTCTTTTTTTCATGATAATTTCACTTATTTTCATACATAACCTCTTTAAAATAATTTTTGTGGTTTACAAGCTATATAATCACACGATAAAAGCCTGTAGTTTACCTTATTTAAACTTCCTTGAAATCCTTTTGGATATACATCCTCTCCATGCAAATGTCCATAGACGCACAAATCAACATTGTGTTCACTAAGTAAATCAGTAAACCGGGAAGCTTGATGCTTATCATTTGTCGGTGGGTAATGTATACCGTACACCTTTTTTGCATTGGCAATAGCTTCATTGCCTCTTTCTAATTCTTTTCTATAAAGCTCTTCCATTGCCATAAGTGACATTTCAAGCCTTAAAACTTCTCTGTCAAATATCTTTCTATCATGAGTATCAAATCCCGTAGTGCCAGGACAAATCCATCCACGGCTTCCTCCTATGAGGATATTCTCCTCCCTGAGATAATAAGCCGTATTTTGCAGAAAAACAATATCTTCAAACAAAGTATTTAGCCTGGATACTCCCTGCCACCATAAATCATGATTACCTTTAATTATCAGCTTTTTTCCGGGCAAACTGTGAATGAATTCCAAATCTGCCATCGCCTCTTTTAGCCTAAGTCCCCATGAAATATCACCGAGCAAAAACACAGTATCTCTCTCGCCGATATTTTCTTTCCAATGTTTTTCTAAAGTCAGATGATGATTTTTCCATATCTGGCCGAAAATATCCATTGGTTTTTCTACAGATGGATCCAAAGAAAGATGTAAGTCTCCTATCGCATATAAACTCATCGTCGTTTCCTTTCAGACTGATTATCCTTCTAATGAATCACTACTATTATTAGAAGATATAAGCTCTACATCTTCTTCGGAATAATCTAACACATCCACTTTATCAAGCTTTTTGCTTAATGCTCTGGTTCTCACGCCCACCAGCTTCTCTAGGTCCTCATGAGCTTTTTCTATTCTTCCCTGAGCCTGAGTAAGGGCTTCTCCAAATTTTCCAAACTCAGTCTTTATCTCTGAAAGAAGTGCCCACACCTCACTGCTTCGCTTTTGTATAGCAAGGGATTTAAAGCCCATATGAAGACTATTTAGGATTGCAACCATAGTCGTAGGTCCTGCAAGAGTAATGCGATACTCTTCATTGAGCAGTTCCAAAAGGCCCATTGATATTGCTTCCGAGTAAAGTCCTTCTGTAGGCAAGAACATAATAGCAAAATCTGTAGTATGCGGCGGATTTACATATTTGCCGCGAATATCTGCAGCTTCTTTTTTAATTGTACTTGCCAGTTTTTTTCGGCATGAATCAATTAAATTTTTATCCTGGTTTTCATAAGCATCCATTAAGGCTGCATAGGTATCTCCTGGGTACTTTGAATCAATAGGAAGATATATAAAATTATCATCACCCGCTGGCATTTTTATTGCATAATCCACCCTAACTGTTGCACCTGGCCAAAGCTGTGCCTGTTCCTCAAATTGAGCATATGAAAGTATTTCTTTAAGAATATTTCCAAGCTGTATTTCACCAAATATTCCTCTATTTTTAACATGAGTAAGTACCTTTTTTAAATCACCTACGCCAGTCGCAAGATTTTGCATCTCACCAAGTCCACGTTGCACCTGTTCAAGACTTTCATTAACAATACGAAAGGATTGACTTATTCTCTCCTCGAGGGTCTTTTGAAGCTTTTCATCTACCATGCTTCTAAGATGATTTAGCTGCTGATCCATGGTCTGTCTTATGGTGTCCATTGCACGTGTATTTTCAGTGTACATTTTGCCAAGAGAGTTATTCATAGCATTATGTATATCTCTCATTGAGTCCATGCTATTTTTGTTCATGGAAGAAAGCACTTCATTCATTGCAAAAAGTCTGTCGCCTTGAACGTCTGTCATCTGTTTGATGCCACTTTCAAAGCTTTTCATACTTTTATCTATCATGAAGCTAATGCTATTTACTCCCTCCTTGCTTATAAGATTAATTTCATTTTTAGCAGCATTAAGCTCTCCCTGCATATTTCTGATACCATCTTCAAAAATTCGTGATGTTTCACCATTTCTATCCTTATTTCTTCTTAATACATAGAAGGTTAAAAATAGATTTATACCAACAAGAATTAGGATGACTATTAAAATAGGAAAAAGTATTTCTACCCTCATATTCCCCCTTATATATCTTTTATAAAATCTAATGCCTCAATGTATGCGTTAAACACAGAACCCTTTATAACTTTAGTCATATTATCAGCCATTATCGTCTTAGGTCCATACTCAGCTCTTGTTTCTGCCTGAGCAATATGCACCTCTACAGCTGGCAATCCGACTATAGAAATCGCATCGGCAATTGCAAGTGAACTGTGACCAAAGCCTGTAGGGTTCATAATTATTGCATCATATGCTCCCTTGGCCTGCTGTATAGCCTCTACAATTTCACCCTCGTGATTAGACTGCATGAAGCTGACATTTATGTTTCTGTTTCTGCCTTCCTCTGATACCTCTTTTACCATATCTTCATAAGTAAGCGTTCTATCGTCTTCAATGGATATTTCCATCAGATTCATGTTTGGACCACTTATTACTAACACATTTTTCTTTAGATCCATCTTATTTTCAAGCTGCATATTGGACCAGCTCTCATAAAGATTTTTTCTACGCTCATAAACGCCTTTAATACCATCTCTGACATAAATTGGTCTATCTGCTACCTGAATTTTACCCAGATCACGCTTTACCCAAATTACAATTCCATTCTGACGCAGCAGCTGTCTATTCTTTTCTTCTTCTACTATTCCGCCTCCTGTTGATATGACCATACCCATTTCCTTTGAAAGCTCTTTGAGAAGCAGATTCTCCATCACTCTGAATCTGGATTCACCATGCTCCCTGATAAATTCCTCAGGCGTCTTTCCCTGATCCAAAGTGAATATATAGTCAGTATCCATAAATGGCATCTTATGTTCACGGGCAATACGTCTTCCAAGAAAGCTTTTTCCAGCACCAGCCATGCCAATTAGCACTCTGTTTAACAATACGGAGAGCACTTTATCAATAGTACGTTCTATATCATCTACTGAAATATGACCTTTGCACAATATGGATGCCGTTTTACCGCACTGTGCTATAAACATCTCTAATCCTGTAGCAGTTTTTATTCCCCGATCCTCTGCATCCATAATCAGTTTTGTTCGATATGGATTATATATAAGATCACAGACTGCACTAAGCTTCTTAAATCGGCTTATATCAACCGGGGATTCACCGTTATTTGGATAAGCTCCAACAGGAGTAGTATTTACTAGTATTTCAGCATCCTCATGCCTTTCAATGTTTCCATAATTATTTTCACTGGTTCTAGAAATCTTATAGACATTGGCAGCACCCATATCAGTTACAACGGCACTTACCGTATCAGACATTGGTCCTGTTCCTAATATTACAACTTTTTTACCTGCAACATCAATTTTGAAATGCTCAAGCATATAATGAAATCCAAAATAATCTGTATTATAACCTGTTAGTGTACCATCCACTTCACGCTTTAAAGTATTTACATTGCCAAGTGCATAGCACTCAGGTGCTAGCTGATCACACCAGTCGTATGCCAGTTTCTTATATTTGCCTGAAACGTTAAATCCTTGATATACCAAGCTGTTCAAATACTCTTTAATCCTATCCTCAGATGCTTCAAGAATAGAATAATCATAGTCTCCCCAGTAGCTATGAACCCTAGTAGGCAAGTTATCAGTTTTTTTGTCAGTGAGGAGAGCAAATGAGCCTGTTCTTATTATCTGATCCTGCAATTCTTTAGATGAATCTATTATTGCTCTAAAAGTAGCAGCGTCATAGATGCTAACCTTTGAAAGTATATCCTCTTCTCTTTTTTGATTTTCTACTGGCAGTCCCTTGCTTTTCTTTAACTTGGCAATTTCTTTTATAACAGCTCTTCTCTGTTCCAAAAGATGCATGAGCTGATTATCAATTCTGTCAATATCTCTTCTTGCCTTATCTAACGACGTTGGCTTATCAAACTTCTTTTCCACCCTATTCCTCCATTAATAAATCCGTTATTACAAAAATGCTGGCTGCTCTTACAACCTCCGGCACTCTGAGTACATATGCGACATCATGACGTCCTTTTATTGTTATATCTTCATTTTTCATATTACCTAAATTTATAGTTTTTTGTGTCTTTCCAATAGATGGTGTAGGCTTAAAATAACAATCGAAGAAAATATCCTGTCCGCTACTTCGTCCGCCTAAAATTCCTCCCTGCTTATTTGAAAGAAATGAGATAATTCCATTATCAGTTATATGCAATGAATCATTTGCATCGCTACCTAACATATCTGCCACTTCTATCCCTTCCCCGAAGCTAATTGCCTTCATACCTGGAATAGAAAACATCATATGAGAAAGCAATCCTTCAAGCGTATCCATCATTGGTTTTCCCATACCAAGTGGTGGATTCTTGATAAGGCATCTTACCACTCCTCCTACAGAATCTCCTGATGTCTTAACGTCTTTCAGCAGCTGCTGCCATTTTTCTTTATCTTCTTCACCACCAAGCCTTATAAGCTCTGCAAAAATTTCTATTTCATGCTCCTTTAAAGCCGCTTCACATATAGCTGCTGCTACCACTAAAGGTGCAGTAAGTCTTCCAGAATTATGTCCACCGCCCCTTCGCACTTCATCCATATCAATGCCTGCATACAAAGCTTTATACATAAGTGGAAAATCTGCCGTACCAGGACGAGGCATCCCACTAAGACTATCATAATCATTGCTATTTTTGTGCGTATTTTTAATTATAAATGCTAAAGGTGCACCATTGGTTTTTAACACTCGTTTACACCTATTAGCATCAGGACTATCAATAGTACAATCATCAGATTCTACTACACCCGATAAAAATATCACCTTATCTTCCTCTATTCTTTTAGTGACGTATTGCTTTCCTCTTGGTGATCTTTTTTTCAGTCCATCATCTATCTTTTTTTCATCTATTAACATGCCCATTGGAAGGCCTTCAATTACGCCACCTATTGCCGGTCCATGGGATTCTCCAAAAATGGTCAGTTTAATATTTTTACCAAAGGTACTAGACAAAGCCCCTCCTTATTTCCAGTTTTTTTATATTCTACTTCAAATAATCCACATTCAAGGCATTGACTTAAAAGCTCAGAATAAGACTTATTAAGTCCCTCTGGATGACACACTAATACACTCCTATGAAATAATATACCGCTTGCCATTGCCAGCATAATAATTCTATGATCCTCAGATACACATTCTATCATCTCATCTTGCTTACCTTCAAAATCATATTCATATCTTCTAATAAGTAAGTTTTTCTTGTGTTCTTCAATACTTGCCACATCAGATAAGATGTTTCTTATTCCCTCTATTCGGTCAGACTCCTTATGATGTAATATGTCGATATTACATAAGTACAAATTAATATCTAAGTATATACCTAAAAGTGCAATAAGATGTACACTGTCTGGAAAACTACTACAATCAATTTTCAAGCATTTATGAGAAAAGCTCCTATCACAACCAACATTAGAATCTTTTTTATTAATTTCATTATCATAAATAAATCTTTTTATATATTTTGATTCTTTATATTCACCATGATATTTACCTCGGGCTATTTTTGCCATATACTTAAAAAGTTCACAAGCATAAAAGTCACCTTGATATCCTATATCTGGCCTATTTTCTAATTTCGTATTAAATTCGATACCAATTCTTTCGCCTTTACTATTATAAAAGTCTTCACCATTATTTGCGGCCATTATAACCATCCAAAAAGCAGCGGATGAATAGTCAATAGGATGATTGAAATTTATATTGTTGTTAGTATTATCATTATCCTTTTCTCCACTACTAGTTGCAAGCAAACTAAAAGTGGTTATATCGCTGGATGAAACATCATAGTAAATTCCATAATTTTCTAAAAGTGCAAGTGTAAACCTTACATACGAATATGACGGAATATTCCCCGATACAGCAATCTTTGTAGCTGTATCCCCCATACATCCCATTATCATAAGAAGCGCTGATAGCTCCTGTGAGGTTTTAATATCCTTAAGTAATATCACTTTATTTTGATGTGAATATGTAATTTCACAATTTTCTATTCCGTTAATAGGTCTATTATAAAGTCTTCCATTTACGGTAAATTCTGTTTTTATTCCGATGATATAACACAGGCACACAAAAAACCGAAGCGTTGTTCCACTTTCACCTACTGCCAGCTTTAGTGTATGACTTGAGAAATAGTCTCTAAAAAACTCTTCTCTACTTTGCTTCAAATGGTCGCCTTTACATGACGTTTTTCTATAGTCATCCCACTTGTAGGTAGCAGTTTTAAGATGTTCTAAAAAAGCCATGACACAACTAAGAGTATGCCTGACATCATCACAGCTTTTTCTAGCAATATTTTCAATGTCAGTATCTATTGCTGATTCTGTAGCTTCGTATAGACCCATGAAGCTTCCATATTCGTCTATACAATACCTGTTGTAAAATATAATCAAATCTATAAAAAGTTTTCTATGAATATATGATTTTGATATAGGTAGTATGACAGTATAGGCTTTGCGTTTAGAAATCTTCATAAGCTATATTTTACAACATTATCACCGTTTTGTGAACTACCCACCATCTAAAGAAGTATGAAGAGTAAAATATAAATTACAGCCATGAAAAGCATAGCATAAAATATAATCAGCTCCAAAAGCTAAAAATAAAAATCTAAGTTTTAAAACAGTAAATCAAAATTCCTACAGCAGTTTAACGAAAATTAATTACTAATTGCTACAAATATATTATAATTTTTTATTTTAAATCAATTTCTTAAGTATGAGGCTTTTTACTTTGTTCAATAACTAATATTACCAATACAGTTGTCATTATAAGCTCTAATAAAAATACTTTTAATGTCTACTAACTCATTCATTTATTAATTAAATTTATCTCGATAAATTTTATCAAACAGCCACTGTAAATTTATAAAAGGCTTTGGTTGCTCATCTATAAGTGGTTTTAATACTTTAATTATATTCTTTTTTAAAGTGGCATCATTTATTTTACTTATATCTATATCCTTATAATCATTATTGGCATCACTAGCATATATCAATATAAATTTACTATTAAAGCTATACATCAAATTATCATGATTAAATAAATACCCTTTTTCACCATATAAATTTAATGTTGTAAAATACCCTGTCTGCTCATTGTTTTTATCAAATGTCAAAATTGCAGGTTTTCCGTCAAAATCATACTCTATCCCATCTATATCAGGATTATATATCCAATCTAAATTATCAACCAACATCATAAGTACAGGCTCGGTACCTTTCTTATGTGGAGTATGTTTAGCATAATATACAGAATTTACCTTTAAATTACAGTAAATATATCCATATATTAAAAACAATATAATTAATACCAAAGGAACAGTTATTAGTATTTTTTTCTTCATTTTATACTTCCTATATTTATATAATCTTTTCAAATATTTACCAATTGCCTTTGTTATTTTATTTTTAGTGAAATATAAATGTCAAGACTTTTTGTAAAATATATTTTTAAATATTTTGTATAATCAATTTTATATGAAACAAGAATAGTCTGTAATTCTAAAAAAAGTAACGAATTTAGGTAGGTATTGGTTTGGAAAATACAATTATAGGTTCACAAAATTGATTTAATACTTATATTTTAACAGAAGAAAAAGTAATTTTTTAAAAGAAAATTTCTGACAGTCAGTCCTTTTCAATACAAACAACTTAGCCTCTTATTTACAAAAAAACGTAGCAGACATTAAAACTGCTACGCAAAGGTCGAAATTTATAATAGTTTAATTATTGCTACTTTATGTTTAAAATATTTTCATATAAATTTTTCTAATATTTCTACAACTATAATCTATTCTTCCACATCTTCATCAGTTTCTATGGCAATAATCATGCTTTTTACGAAAAGCTGACTGGCAAAGCTTCTGCAAGCAGCATGGCAAAGCCTCCACATATCATCCTCACGCATTGATGTATACTCCTCATTAGCCCTCTTAGCCTCTTCAGAAGATGGATTAAATACAAGTGCCAGCTCTCCCTGTAAAATTTTACAAAATTTTCCATAGCACTCCTGAACACGTCCATTATCTGTAGCCTTAGAAATAAGCTCAGATACTTGATTGATGGGAAGTACATTTTTTAGCAAAGCAATGACCATAAGTGCAGCAATCGATTCCTTATCATATTTTTTATTGATTGGAGCCTTAATATATGATTGCTTAACATAGTTACTAACCATAGTTTTGGTTAGTTTATTTACTGATCCCTTATCATCATACATAATAAATACACCATTTACTAAATTTATTACCTGCTCCAGATATAATGGCATAGGTGGAAGCTCGTTCCAGCTTGGTAATCTAAATGTATAAAGCTCCATAGGTACTCCTTCCATTAATAACTAAATCTACATCTTAAGCAATTATTATTTATTACTTTAGCTTAAATGCAATTAGACTAATTTACATAAAATATATCCAATTTAGTATAACACTTGCTATAGTATTAGTCAATAGTTGACATGTTATCTAATATTGTGTAATATAGTTTTGGATAACCGATTGATTCTAATATAATATTTCGTATATAAGAAGCAGGAGATTTCTATGAAAAACAGTAAGAATTTACAGCAGATAAGTAACTTTCAATTTAAGGATACCTTTCGCTCATTTATAGATCATATAGGTGATATCTATTGTAATAGAAATGCTTTTATAATAAAAGAAAAAAAATCTTCGGAAGCTAGCTATAAGTACATAACATACAAGCAGTTTCAAGAAGATGTAAATGCGCTGGCTGCCTATCTTACCCAATCAGAGCTTATATTAAAACCAATTGCCATAATGGGTTTAAATTCATACCCATGGTTTTTACTATATTGCTCTATTCTTTATGCAGGAGGTACCTGCGTTCCTTTAGATAAGGAGTTACATGAAATAGAATCTCTTTCATCAATAAAACGAAGCTATAGTGGTGCATTATTTTATCACGAGAAAACTTCTGTTGATAAATATGTTGACAGTGAAGAAATATTAAAAAATGTAAAATTATATACCTTTGATGATATACTTTATTTTACCACAGAAGGTAAAAAGCTTGTAAATGCTGGTTATAAGGCACATCTTGAAAGAACTGCTGATCCTCATATTGCTTCTATTATATTATTTACTTCAGGCACAACCTCCAATTCTAAGGCTGTACTTCTTACACAGTATAACGTATTATTTAATGCATGGGATGCAAATATCACGCAGGATGCTCATCCAGGAGATGTAACTATGGCATTTTTACCATATCATCATAGTTTTGGTGCTACAGGTCAAGTATTTGCCATGACAGCAGGCCTCACAACCACCTACTGTGACGGTCTAAAATATATCAAGAAAAACATTCAGGAATACAAAGTATCTATATTTTTTGGTGTACCAGCATTAAATGAAGGTATCTATAAAAAAATAATAGCCGAAGCAAAAAAGAAAGGCATGTATAAAAAGCTACAAACTGGACTAAAGCTTAGTGGCCTACTTCGAAGATTCGGCATTGATATAAGACGCAGGCTTTTTAGCTCTATACACAACGAGCTTGGTGGCTCTCTAAGACTTATAATAAATGGCGCTTCTGCAATTGATCCAAATGTACTTAAGGGGCTAAATGATCTTGGGATTGTCACTATACAAGGTTACGGTCTTACGGAAGCTGCACCTATGCTTACTGCAGAAAATGCACATAATATGCGACTTGGTTCTGTTGGAAAGGCTATGCCTCACGTTGAATTAAAGCTTGTAGATAAAGACGAAAATGGTATAGGACAGCTAATAGCAAAAAGTCCTTGTATCATGCAAGGTTATTTCGAAAATACGGAAGAAACTCAAAAGGTTCTAAAAGATGGATGGCTGTACACAGGTGATTTAGCCACAATTGATGATGATGGCTTTGTCTTTATAAAGGGACGTGCAAAAAATGTTATCGTCCTGAAAAATGGTAAAAATGTTTTTCCAGAGGAAATAGAATCTCTTATCACCTCCTCCCTTGATTATATTGATGAAATAATGATATTTGGTGATCAGAAAGGATCCGATGACGGAAATGTTTTAGTTGCTGCTAAAATTGTTTATAACGAACATTATATGACCTCTGAGCTAAAGCTTTCTACTAATGAGGATATACACCAGTACATTAAGAATGATATTGACAGGATAAATGAAACGATGCCGGTATACAAGCAAATCAAGCGCATCATAACAACAAATGAACCAATGATTAAAACTACTACTGGTAAAATCAAAAGGTTTAAGGAAGTAAATAACCTTCAACAATAGCCATATTAAGCTTGAAAAGTATCCCTTTACATGGTAAAATTATCTCATATATAATTAGTTAATTTAAGAGGGAGTAGCTACCACTTATGATTTATAGTGGAGTAAATGGCGTCATGACGGTTTATCCCGCCTTTACTTTAAAAAGCAAGACTTTTAGATATTATGTCTAAAAGTCTTTTTGTTTTTAACCTTGCTTAGATTCAAATATGCTGGAGGTAAAATGAATTCTCAAAACGAAAATAAATACTACAATATGAATACTGAACAGGTCCTTCATCTTTTAAATAGCTCTAAAGATGGACTTGCTTCAGACAAAATTGAGTTACAAGCACAGCTATATGGCAAGAATAACCTTGGGGAAGAGAAAAAAGAAGGAATATTCAAAGTATTCTTATTACAATTTAAGGATTTATTAGTATTCATTCTGATTCTAGCTGCCATTCTTTCCATGGTAACAGGTAATACGGAAAGCTCACTTGTAATACTTGCTGTACTCATATTAAATGCCTTGCTCGGTACGATCCAGTACTTAAAAGCTTCCAAATCTCTGGCTTCATTAAAGGCATTATCATCTCCAATGGCAAAAGTCATTCGAGATGGGCACACCTTGGAGATAAAGTCTGATGAGGTAGTTGTAGGAGATATAATTTTATTAGAAGCAGGAGATATAGTACCAGCTGATGGTAGAATAATTGAATCATCCTCTTTACAGGTAAATGAAAGCCATTTGACAGGTGAATCAGTAGCAGTATCCAAAATTGCAGATGAATTAAACAATTCTTCCGATACCTCCCCTGCTCTTGGGGATCAGTTAAACATGGTATTTTCTGGCTCACTCGTAACATATGGAAAAGCATCTGCTGTAATAACTGCAGTAGGTATGGGAAGCGAGCTTGGTAAAATAGCTGGACTGATGAAGAACACCAAAGAGAGAAAAACTCCTCTCCAAAAAAATATGGATTCCTTCAGTACTAAGCTAAGCATCGCCATCGTTATACTAAGTATAATTGTATTTTTTGTAAACTATAAAAGAGGAATGGTTCTTACAGATGCCCTGCTCTTTGCCGTAGCACTGGCTGTAGCGGCTATACCTGAGGCTTTAGCGTCAATCATAACAATTTCATTATCCATAGGTACAGGGCGTATGGCAAAAGAAAAAGCCATTATAAAAAAGCTTTCTGCCGTTGAAGGACTAGGTTCCGTTTCCATAATTTGTTCCGATAAGACAGGTACACTTACTCAAAACAAGATGACTGTTACAGATGTATACAGCTTAGATAAGGACGATACATTGCTCCTCACCTGCTCTATACTATGTAATGATGCTATTTTAACTAAGGAAGGACTATTGGGTGATCCAACTGAAACTGCACTTATAGCCCACTACATGACTAAAAAAGATAACTATGAGCATATCAAAAATGCTTATCCTGCCATAGATCAGGTACCATTTGACTCCGATAGAAAACTCATGTCATCATTACACGAAATTGATGGTGAGGATTTAATTTTTACAAAAGGTGCTCCTGACGTACTGATTTCACGTTGCTCAGGCTTAAGTGAAAAACAGCGCGAGGAAATACTAAGACAAAATGATAGCTGGTCCTCACAAGGTCTTAGAGTACTTGCCTTCGCGTATAAAAAATTTAATGGTTATAATGATATAAACTTCGATGATGAATATGAACTAAGCTTTCTGGGTCTTATTGCAGAGATAGATCCACCTAGGGATGAATCTAAATATGCTGTACAGCAGGCTATAAAAGCAGGTATTACTCCAATTATGATAACTGGAGATCATAAGGTTACTGCAACTGCTATCGCAAAAAGTATTGGTATTTTCAGAGATGGTAATATTGCTATCACAGGCACACAGCTAGATGAAATGAGTGATGAAGAGCTTTATAATAGTCTTGAGAAAATTACTGTATATGCCAGGGTTTCACCTGAAAACAAAATCAGGATTGTAAAAGCATGGCAAAAGCTCGGTAAAATTGTTGCAATGACGGGTGACGGTGTAAATGATGCCCCTGCACTAAAAAGAGCTGATGTTGGCATAGCTATGGGAATTACAGGAACGGAAGTTTCTAAAGATGCTTCGTCCATGATCCTTGCAGATGATAACTTTGCCACTATAATAAGTGCCGTTTTAAGTGGTAGAAACATATATGAAAATATTAAAAAATCCATCATCTTCCTGCTGTCAGGAAATATGGCAGGCATTCTGATGGTTTTATATGCTACAATACTTGGCCTTACTACACCATTTACGGCAGTACATCTGCTTTTTATAAATCTTGTAACAGATAGTATGCCTGCTTTAGCCATAAGCATGGAGCCTGTTGATCCTACTCTGCTTAATAGGCCGCCAAGACCATCTAATGAGGGTATTCTCAATACCAGAAACAGCATAGGTATTCTAATTCAAGGAATTCTTATTTCCCTTGCTACCTTCTCATCCTTTTATTATGGACTCAGCTATAGTAATCAAGTAGCTATGACCATGTCCTTTGCTACATTATGTCTTGCAAGACTGATACATGGATTTGATTTTAGAGGAAGCAACAGTATTTTTACTGGAGGTATACTAAAGAATATCTTCATTATTCTAGCATTTATCGTTGGATTTACTTTACTAGCAGCAATACTATTCCTAAGGCCACTTTGGTCTGCATTTAATGTAGCCAAGCTGCCAGCCTTTGGATATGCTTATATACTTATTATGGCACTTATCCCTGCCTTTATTATTCAGTGCTATAAGCTGATAAAAAGTAAAAAGGTATAAAAATTAAGGCATGTACAAAACTAATATATTTTAATGAAATAATGATAAATCTCTATTGCATCGCCATAAATCCATCATTATATAAGTTAAAATTATCTTAAAATTTTTATAACATTTGAAAATAACATTAAAAAACGGAGAAGAATTATTACCTGTTTTTAGAACATTACTGTTTCTATATTAAATGGTACAAATTCATCTCCGTTTTTATTATTCCAGATTACATAAACTCACTTTGCAAAATTACCTTTTCTTTCTCCATGGACATTGGTAAATTTATGATTCTCTGATTACTACTACCTCTAAATTTAAGAGTGAGATCTCGATCTTCTTTCATATATGGGCCATCAATCAAAACATCAACATATTTAAGCAGCCTTCTTAAATCCTCCTCATTTTTTGAGCGTTCCATTAGCTGCTCAAATGTATATCCCGAATACATTAGGATATGAATGTTTCTTTTTTTCAGAGCAGCAGCAATGTTTGCAAAAGCTTCGCACTGACATGTAGGCTCTCCTCCGCTAAAAGTTACTTTGTCTACATTCGGATTTTCACTTATTGCCTCAATTATCTTTTCGATTTTACAATCATAGCCACCAGTAAAATCATGGGTTTCAGGATTATGACAATCGGTACATTTATGAGGGCATCCCTGTGAAAAAATTACAAATCGTATGCCTGGTCCATCTACTATAGATTCTCGAATTATACCCTGTAAACGAATGGTATCCTTCATATTTTAATCCTCTAAGATTCTTTTAATCCTTTCGTGGCCCTCATTTCCATCATTTTCATATCTTCCACATTTTGGGCAGTAATTATCAATTATTCCTGTATATCCACAGCAAGGATCTCTATCCACGGGATGATTTATCGAGCCATAACCTATGCCTACTTCTTTCATGTAGCGTACTATTTCCTCAAAAGCATCTAAATTCTTAAGTGGGTCACCATCAAGCTCTATATAGGAAATATGTCCTCCATTAGTGTATTTGTGATATGGAGCTTCAAGCCTTAATTTTTCAAATGCACTGATAGGATAATATACAGGAATATGGAAGCTATTCGTATAATACTCCTTATCTGTAACTCCCTTTATCTCACCAAATCTTTTTTTATCAATTCTTACAAATCTGCCTGATAACCCCTCAGCAGGAGTAGCGATAAGTGACCAATTAAGTCCGGTTCTTCTGGCCTCCTCATCCATCCTTTTTCTCATGGTTGCCACTATTTCAAGTCCCAGCCTCTGGGCTTCTTCGCTTTCTCCATGATGCTTTCCTATTAAAGCAATAAGTGTCTCTGCAAGTCCGATAAATCCTATAGTAAGAGTTCCGTGTTTTATTACTTCTTCTACACTGTCCGTAGGCTTTAGATTCTTTGAATCAATCCATACTCCCTGCCCCATTAAAAATGGAAAATTCATGGCTTTTTTTTGTGACTGAATACGTAGTCTTTCATTTAACTGACCGATACAAAGCTCCATCATACTTTCTAGGCTTCTAAAAAATATATCTATATCACCTTTTGATTGAATGGCAAGCCTTGGCAGATTTATGGAGGTAAAAGATAAATTTCCTCTGCCATAAACTATCTCCCTGCTAGGATCATGTACATTTCCCATAACCCTGGTTCTACAGCCCATATATGCAATCTCTGTTTCAGGTTTACCTTCAACATAATACTGCTTGTTGAAAGGAGCATCGATAAATGAAAAGTTAGGAAAGAGCCTTTTTGCAGAAACCTTACAAGCAAGTTTAAACAGATCATAATTAGGATCTGCAGGATTAAAATTAACACCCTCCTTCACCTTGAAAATTTGAATTGGAAAAATTGGTGTTTCTCCATTGCCAAGTCCAGCATCGGTTGCCTTAAGCACACACTCCATAACAAGTCTTCCCTCAAGACTTGTATTCGTTCCATAATTAAGCGAACTAAATGGCACCTGTGCTCCCGCTCTGGAATGCATTGTATTTAGATTATGTATAAGGGCTTCCATAGCCTGATAAGTCTTTCTCACAATTTCCTTATCAGCATATGTCTTAGCCTTTTTCTGTGCGTCCACAACCTCTTTTTCAGGTGCCCACGTTTTCATAACATCCCACTCTTTAGCAAGATAGCTTTCCATATTTCCCATATGTGGCATTAAGTCGTGCTCAGCTTCAATTATTTCTCCTGCCTTTTTCACCTTATCTTCGCCATTATCAATAAATCCCTTTATCTCTAATATCTTTCCCAGATTTGACCAATAAAGCTTCTTATAGGTCTTTCGTACCCCTGGTGCCATTGCATAGTCAAAATTAGGTACTGACTGACCACCATGCTGATCATTTTGATTGGATTGAATTGCTATACAGGCAAGTGCTGCATAGCTTTCAATATCATTAGGCTCTCTTAAAAAACCATGTCCTGTTGAAAATCCACCCTTTAAAAGCCCGACCAAATCTATTTGGCAGCATGTCATAGTCAAGGTGTAGAAATCCATGTCATGAATATGTATATCTCCCTCATCGTGTGCCTTTGCATATCTTGGGTCAATGACATACATCTTGTAAAATTCCTTAGCTCCTTCTGAGCCATACTTAAGCATGGTACCCATTGCGGTATTACCATCAATATTAGCATTCTCTCGTTTTACATCATTATCCTTTGCATCAAGGAAGGTAAGATCCTCATAGAGCTTCATAAGCTTCATATTCATATCTCTAACTCTAGTACGTTCAGCTCTATATAATATATATTCCTTGGCAGTTCTGGCATGACCATTTTCTACAAGAGTCTTTTCTACTGCATCTTGTATTTCTTCCACAGTAGGACTCAAAGAATCCTTACCATCTACTAAACGCCTTTCTACCAGCTTTGCAAGATATTCTGCCATTTCTCTATCTTGTCCTCCGATAGAACTGGCGGCTTTAAATATTGCATCAGTAATCTTATCTAAGTCAAAATTTACCCTTCTGCCATCCCTCTTAATGATTTCTTTAATCTTTTCCATATATACCACCTTGATGTTTTATTATATAACTATATATAGTGTAAATACTTAATATGTAATAAATCATATACTACATAAAGAGGGATGTCAACGAAAAAATTTACTATATTTTAAAATTTTACAAAAAAATTTTTTAGGAGTATAATAATTGAATATGAGTAAAAAATCAAATATAACTAAACGTTTTTTAAATGGTAAATCAAATACAAGACATATAGGCTTTTTTCAATATCGTAAGCTTTTTTTAACCATATGTATGATTCTGGTGTTTTCAATAACACTTTCATCGTGTAGCCCGATTGGTCAAAACGGGATAAAAAGCTCTATTATTGAAAAATATTCATCTTACAAAGAGGATATGCTCGATTCCAGGCAATCTATAAAAACACAGGATGACTTTTATGATTTTCTCAAAGGCTGGATGAAAAATAAGAGCCTTATTTATGAAGAACAAAATAAAAATATTTTAGTCTACACAAGCAAGTGGAAGGAATATTTTGACAAGGATAATACGCTTGTAACTGAAGGCAATACTATTAAGCCCAGACTTCTAATATGTGGCTATGATAATAATAGCTTTGATAACTCTATCTCACCTATTGCTGCCTTTCTATCAATTATCAAGCTAATGGATGACGATATTCCTCTTGCATTAGTATTATTTAATAATGAAGATAATAGCTTCAAGGGACTAAAAGGATTTAAACTGCCTGTAAATAATAAGGATATAGAAATATTCCATCTAAACAAAGGCAATAAGCTAATGTACAGTACTAAGGCAGGCTATACTAAACTATTTACCTTTACAAAAGTCTTAGAGCATTCTCCTGTAAGCTTGGATCAAATTTATCGAATAAAGATAAATGTACCTTATCAAGGAAATCTGGATACGAGAATATCCAAGCAGCCTAATCCTATAAAGGAACTTTCAAAGCTCCTTTCCAAACTAAAATCATCTATCTATTATCAGCTCATTTCATTTGATGGTGGTCCTTACGTAGTTGATAATCCACTTGATGCCCAGGCGCTTATTGCCGTAGACAGCGATAATATGGATAAGCTTAATCAGGCAGTAGTAGATGCTCAGGATTCATTTAGCGAATCATATTCAGATGATTTTCCAAATTGCACCTATACAATAGAGCAAGTTGAAAATGGAGAATATAGTACGGCTCTTTCAGATGAAACAAGAGGAGATATATTAAGTCTTATCTATACTCTTCCCAATGGCACAATTACTACTAATTCCAATGATGAGGCATCCACAATCGGTAATCTTACAAGCCTTGCCATGAATGATAATGATGTCACATTAACTACAGTGTTATCTGCAATTTCTAAAGGCGAGGTAAAAGATCAGCTTAGTACTGCAAGTACACTGGCAGAATTATCCGGCTTTGCTTTCAATGAGTCTACTCTTCACAAGGGCTGGAAGGGGGCAAAGGATGATGAAGAATTCTTTCAACATATTAGAGAAGTCTATGAAAACAGCGTACATCGAAGCTTTGAGATGATTCCTTCTATCCCATCTTCACCAGCCTATCTTTTAAATGATTACCCAAACCAAGTCAATATTACAATGACTGATGAAAAGGAGGAAGAGGTAATTAAATTTATCATAACCGCAGTACGACTATAGAGCGATTATCTAAATTAGAAATTGTCATGAAAATACCCTATATGCTATTTGAACCGACCTCCCATCTGTTAGATTTTAGGTCTAACTTTGGGGCACCTCAATTACATATAGGGTATTTTAAATATTTTAATTCATTGAGGCTAAAAAAGCCTTCAATCTATCACTTCTAGGAGATGCGAAAATATCATTTGGACTTCCCTCTTCTAATATTTTACCTTCATCCATAAACACAACTCTTGTAGATACATCCCTGGCAAATTTCATCTCATGAGTAACAATAATCATGGTTATATGCTGCATTGCAAGCTTACGCATAACATCAAGTACACTACCTGTAATTTCAGGATCCAGTGCTGATGTAGGCTCATCAAATAAAATTATATCTGGTTTTGTCGCAAGGCTTCTTGCAATGGCAATTCTTTGCTTTTGACCTCCTGAAATATGAGCAGGATATGTATCAGCCTTATCTGAAAGACCTACGAGCTCTAAGAGTTTTCTAGCTTCTTCTAGCACTTCTGTTTTCGGTCTTCTCTGAACCTTAATTGGAGCGTATGTAATATTTTCTAAACATGTCATGTGAGGAAAAAGATTAAAATGCTGAAATACCATGGATGTATCACCTTTTAACTCAATGCTACCTGAAGTCGGCACAGACAAGCCATTAATACTTCTGAGAAATGTACTTTTACCAGAACCGGAAGGTCCGATTACTGAAACTATTTCTCCTTTTTCCATCTGAAAATCTATTCCCTTTAATGCATGGCACCCTACGTATTCCTTGTGCAAATCATTGATTTTAAGTATTATATCTTTCATTATGCTTCTCCTTTTGCATCATATCGCTTAAAATGTGTTTCCAGCTTTCCTGCGATTATAGTCAGTATGAGATTAAGCATAAGGTAGATAATGGCAGTTACAAGGAAAACCAGAGTGGCTGAAGTCCTATTTACGATACCATAGGTTACCTTCATAAGTTCAAGCATACCAATTGCCTGCACAAGTGCTGTATCTTTAACTAAAGTAATGGTTTCATTAAATACCGACGGAAGAATAGCCTTCATTGTCTGTGGCAGTACAATATCTAATAGAGTCTGCTTCTTAGACAGGTGAAGTGAATGAGCTGCCTCAAACTGCCCTATATCAATACTATTAAATCCACCTCTATATATTTCAGCAAAATATGCGGCATAATTTAACACAAAGGTAACAGCAGCGGTGGCAAAGGCATCAAGAGCTATCCCCATATTTATAGGTAGAAAAAAATAGAAGAAGAACAGCTGTAATAGCAAAGGAGTTCCTCTAAAAATCCATACATATGTACTGCATATTAACTTTATTGGTAAAAATTTACTGTTTACTCCCAAAGCAATAGGAAGCCCAAGTGGCAATGACAGTACAAGTGTAATTGCAAATAGCTTTACAGTTTCCAGCGTCCCCTCTGCTAGTGCTGGCAAATATGACATAATTTCATTTATCAATTGCTTCTCCTTCATTAATAGAAGCACTCAGGAATGTGAGTGCTTCTAATTTTTAATTATCTAAAAATACTACAATATTTTCGCCGAACCATTTTTCACTTATTTCCTTAGCCTTTCCATTGGCTAAAAGTGCCTTTATAGCACCATTCACCTGGTTCCTAAGCTTTTCATCTTCTTTTCTGAAGCCTATGACATAGTAGTCATCACCCAATGTATAATCTAAGGCTCTCAGGGAATCATCTTTAGCATTGGATTTCATATAAAGTCCAAGTACCTGATCTATAACCATAACATCCACCCTACCTGCCTTAAGGTCTAATAGTGCTTCATCATATGTCTTATATTCTGTTATATTGTCTTTAAAGCTATCATATGCTTCATTTGCTTTTAGCATCTCAAGAGCAGAAGAATCAGCCTGTGTTCCTAGCTTGTATTTGCTTAAATCTGATGCGGTATTTACAGTAACATCATCCTTATTGGACATGAGAATAATTTCATTTTCAAGATATCTCTTGGATAGAGACATTGCCTTTTCACGTTCTGGCGTCTGTGACATACCATTCCAGATACAATCTATCTTCTTAGATTTAAGTTCCAGATCCTTTGCATCCCAGTTTATAGGCTTAAATTTAATCTTATAACCAAGCTCTTCTCCTACAGCATTGGCTAAATCTATATCAAAACCCACAAGCTTATTTGACTCATCTCTAAATCCCATAGGAGCAAAGGTATCATCAAGACCTACGATTAATGTATTATCATCCTTTTTATCAGCCTGCTTATCTTCCTTTTTATCATTACTACATGCTGTAATAAATACTACAGTGACAATTAGCATAAGTGCTAAAAAAATATTCTTAAAGCCTCTATTCATCTCATCCTCCTATATTACTAGCTTTATTCATTAACTTAACTATTTGCTATTGTAACATAGAAATTTTCACAAGTCAACGCTTTAATTAGATAAATTGATAAAGTTATCAAAATTTATTTTTACTCGCAACAATATCCCAATATCTAAAATTATAAAAGCTTAGTCGTCCTTTATATGTCTCTTAGAAAAAGCTTATCTGATCTGTTGCTCCAAGCTTATGAAATACTCCTAGCTTGTTTAAATTCTCAAGACCAGCCTTAGTAATCCTTCCTCTTGCGACAGCATCTTCCACACTTATAAAAGGCTTTTTTTCATATTCATCATGTAGCATCTTTGAAGCCGTTTCCCCAAAGCCATCTATTGCTATATATGGTATTAGTACCTTCCCCTCATGAATATTGAATTTTAAAGGGTCTGAAACTCCTAATAGTGGCTTTTCAAATTCGTATCCTCTTGCAAGCATTTCCAGTACTATTTCATAAACCAAAAGCTTATTTTTATCCTTCGCAGTTGGTTTTTCTTGCCTGTGAATTTCAGCCATTTTCTTCTTTATTGCTACCTTACCTTCAAGAACAGTATTTAAGTCAAAATCCTCTACTACACTAGAAAGATGGGCAGCATAAAATGCTAATGGATAATACACCTTGTACCATGCCATTCTAACAGCCATCATAACATACGCCACGGCATGTGCTCTTGGAAACATGTATTTAATCTTTATACAAGAATCAATATACCAATCAGGAACTCCATGCTCTTTCATAAGTGCTAGCTGATCATCGCTTATAGGCTTATTCTTTCTGACTATCTCCATTATTGTGAATGCATCCTTGTTTTTCAGCCCCTTTAATAAGAGATAGTTCATTATGTCGTCTCTTGTGGAAATAACCTCATTCATTGTTGCAATGCCCTGCTTAATATAATATTGTGCATTATTAAGCCATACATCTGTACCGTGGGAAAAGCCTGAAATTCTTACTAAATCAGAAAAAGTAGAAGGAGAGGTATCATCGAGCATTTTACGAACAAAGTCCGTACCAAATTCCGGTATTCCATAACTACCATGCACCTGATTGTAATCCTCATCCTTAATATTTAGTGCCTCTACTCCCCTAAATATGGACAAAACATTTGGATCTGTCAGCTCTATTGTAAGTGGATCTATTCCCGTCATATCCTCAAGGTGCCTGATCATAGATGGTACCGTATGTCCTAAAATATCCAATTTTAACAAATTTTGATCTATTTTATGATAATCAAAATGCGTGGTAATTATTCCCTTATCCTTATCATCTGCTGGATGCTGCACTGGACAAAATTCATATATTTCATGATCATCTGGAACTATGATTATACCACCTGGATGCTGACCTGTAGTTCTCTTTACACCTGTGCATCCCTGTACTAATCTTTCCACTTCATAGCTTCTTGTCTGCTGAGCAGTTTCATCATGAAATTTTCTTACGTATCCATATGCGGTTTTCTCTGCCACAGTACTTACTGTGCCGGCCTTATATACATTTTTTTCACCAAAAATCTCTCCCACATACTTGTGAGCTGTAGCCTGATACTCTCCAGCAAAATTCAAATCTATATCTGGTTCCTTATCCCCCTCAAATCCTAAAAAGGTTGCAAACGGAATTGTAAAGCCATCTCGTTTAAGCTCGGTACCACATACAGGGCACTTCTTTACCGGCATATCTATCCCGCAGTTATATTTTGACAAATCACCCCATTCAAGATATTTACAGTCAGGGCAAATGTAATGCGGCTCAAGTGGATTCACCTCTGTAATACCAGCCATAGTTGCAGCAAAGGATGAACCAACTGATCCTCTGGATCCTACCAAATAACCATCCTTTAAAGATTTTTCCACCAGCATTTGAGCAGATACATACATGACTGCATAACCGTTTTTTATTATGGAAGAAAGCTCTTTTTCCAATCTTTCTCCGATTTCTTTTGGCAACGGGTTGCCGTATATGCTATGTGCCTTTTCCATACAGCTCTCATAAAGCTTTTGGTCCGCCCCTTCTATCTTAGGAGGAAATTTACCTGATGGAACCGGCCTCATTTTTTCAATCATATCGGATATCTTGTTGGAGTTTTCTACTACTACCTCATATGCCTTTTCTTCACCAAGATATGAGAATTCATTCAGCATCTCTTCAGTAGTTCTCATATATAGTCCCTGCCCCTGCTCAGCATCCTTATAGCCCATGCCTGCCATAAGAATATTCCTATATATTGCGGAAGTAGGCTCATCATAGTGAGCATCAGTAGTAGCAACTACGGGCTTACCCATCCTGCTACCTAGCTCAACTATTCTTTTATTAAGTGCCTTTAGGTCTTCATTTCCTGAAACGATACCATTTTCAATCATAAATCGATTATTTATAAGAGGCTGAATCTCCAGATAATCATAAAATTCTGCAATTTTTTCCAGCTCCTCTACGCTTTTACCATTTTTTACAGCCTGATATACCTCGCCTGCTTCACAGGCAGAACCGATGATAATTCCATCCCTATGTGCCGTAATTACAGATTTAGGAAGTCTTGGCTTCTTATAAAAATAGTCCAGGTGAGAAATAGACACCATTTTATATAAATTCTTTAGGCCCTCTAAGTTTTTTGCAAGTAAAATTATATGATTAGTTCTCTTTGATTTATAATCAATGCTGCCATCTTCATTTTTGCAATCCGAGTCATCAAAAAAGTAACCCTCAAGCCCGTAAATGATTTTAATATCTACGCCTTTCTTCTGCCACTTATCAGCCTCGCTTGCTGCATCAGGAAAGCTTTGGACAACTCCATGATCTGTAATTGCAACTGCCGTATGCCCCCATCTTGCTGAATTACCTACTAATGTAGCAACATCATTTAATCCGTCCATTGAACTCATCTTAGTATGAGCATGTAGTTCGACTCTTTTCTTGCCAGGATAGTTATCCTCTCTGTACTTTTTTTCATCTGGACATATTGACCTAGCAACAATTATTAAATCATTAGAATATGGATCATTTTTAGCTGTTCCTAAAACCTTTATATAATTTCCAACCTTTATCTCTTCCTTTGCAAGCTTCCATTCTTCATCATTTGCGAAAAGCTTTACGCCCATACTTGCAGTATCATCCGTAATATATATAGTTACTACTTCCTTATTGCTTTTGGCAGAATGAAATGTATCCACGTAAAAGATCTGGCCCTCAACACTCACTGTATCCTTCCAGTCCTGTGATATCTTTACCTCACTATATGGTACAGTTTTTCCAATTTTACGCTTTCCGTAAATAAAACCCTTACCTTTTCCCCCTGCTTTTCGCCCGTCTGATGCGTTGTTGTATGATGTAGCCTTTTCATGGAGATCACCAGCTTTTTTTCCATTATAGCAGTTATCCTTAATAGCTTCCTCAGGCTTCATTTCCTCTGCCAGGCTATTATGCATGCTTTCATCAAAGATAAACTTCACATGAGCCTCAAAGCCCAATGCCTCGCTTATAAGTCCTTCTATAGTCGATACATATTTACTGTTTAGCTCCCTCGTTTTATTAGCATCTACTGTAAATAAATACCAGCATTTCGATTGCCCATCATATTTGGCTGCGTGCACAAAATTTTTCATCTTTATAGGAAGTAAATCCCCCCTGTAAAGATGTCCCATATATAATTTTAATGCTTCATCATTATCCTGAATAAGCCCTTTATAGGCAAATTTAAGTTTTACGTCTTTTACGGTTTTCGGCAGCTCCTCCATAAGCTTAAATCTCATTTTTTCACAATCAAAAAACGTAGGGACAAAATTAGCTTCAAGTAACAGCTGCAAGCACATATCCTCGTCTATATTTGCCCCCTTGGTAACTATTACACCTTCTTTAGTTACTCTTTCACCATATTCTTTGAAACTTATTAAATTCAGCAATTTATCTTTTTGCAAAATATTAAACCTCTATTTTTTCTCAAAATATTCATCAATAAGTTTGAAAAGTTCATCTTTTAGCTTATTTTCTTCTACTTTTTTAATTATTTCACCTTTTGAAAAAATCAGGCCCACTCCCTTTCCTCCAGCTATGCCAAAATCAGCTTCTTTGGCCTCACCAGGACCGTTTACAGCACATCCCATAACAGCCACAGTAATCTCCTTGTCTGCATATTTGCTATGTATAATCTCCTCAACCTCTTTAGCTATGCTGAAAAGGTCAATAGCCGTTCTTCCGCATGTAGGACAACTAATTAAATTAGGGCCTTCCTTGATAAGTCCACATGCCTTCAAAATATCCTTTGCCGCATAGATTTCCTGCACAGGATCAGCAGTTAAAGATACTCTCATTGTATTACCGATTCCTCTTAGCAATAAGCCACCTAGTCCTACCGCTGATTTTAAAATACCACTCTTGATGGTACCTGCTTCTGTAACACCAATATGAAGAGGGATATCAGTTTTCTCACTTGCAAGAAGATATGCACTATATGTATCAGCAACATTAGAAGATTTAAGTGAAAGAACTAAATTGCCATATCCCATATCTTCTATCAAAGCACAGTTTTTCAGGCCACTTTCACATATACCCTCTGGACTTACGCCATATTTTCTTATTATATCCTGCTCTAATGACCCCGAGTTTACACCCACACGAATTGGTACATTTCTTTCGCTTGCAGCATCGACAACTGCTCTTATTTTTTCTTTTGAGCCAATATTTCCAGGATTAATTCTTATCTTGCTTGCACCTGCCTCTATAGCACCAATGGCAAGCCGATAGTCAAAATGTATATCTGCAACAACTGGCATATCGGATGTTTCACAGACTCTCTTAAATACTTTCAAAGACTCCTCATCTGGTACTGCAAGCCTTACTATCTGACATCCAGCTGTATGAAGTGCCTTTATCTGATCCATTAGTGCCTCATAGTTTCTTGCTGAAACATTTGTCATAGACTGAATGGATACTGGAGCATCACCTCCTATAGCCACATTTCCACAATATACCTTTCTAGTCTTATTTCTTGAAAACATGCTCCTTCTCCTAACTATTTAAATAGCATATAAACATCTTTGAAGGTAACTAGTATAATTAATCCAATTAGCAGTATAGTTCCGCCAATATTAATATATCCTTCTGCCTTTTCGGTAAGTCTTCCTCCAGTCAGCCATTTTATGATTAAAATGACTATTCTTCCTCCGTCAAGTCCTGGTATTGGAAGCAAATTTAATATAGCTAAATTTATACTGATTAGCGCAATCAAAAGAGCCACGTATGTAAATCCCATCTTGCTGCTACTATCTACCATACCTATCATGGCAACCGGACCACCTACATTTGACAAACTAACCTTTCCGCTCACCAGCATATAAAAGCCGTGGCCAATGGATTTAGTCATATTCCATGTAGTTTTAATACCTTCTGTAAATGTCTTACCAGGCGATCTTTCAAGTGCAGAAGTAATTCCCAGCTTTGGTCCCTCGCCGCTAGTTGATACATGAGCTGTGACATTAATTTCCTTACCATCACGCTGTAGCTTTAGCTTCATTTCCTCGCCAGATTTTTCTATGGATTTTAGAACCTCATCCCATCCTGATGTCTTTGTATTATTTATTTCTACTATTCGGTCACCTTTTTGAATACCGGCCCTCATAGCAGCACTATCAGAGGTTACATCTGCTACAATATTAGATCTTACGCCACTTATTCCAACTACTAATAAGATAATTACAAAGGCCGTTACAATATTCATAGCAGAGCCTGCAAGCAGTACTAGAATTCTTGCCCATATGGGCCTATTATTAAAGGCACCAGGATCTTTACTGCCTGTATCTTCTCCTTCAAACGCACAAAATCCTCCAAGTGGCAATGCTCTTAGTGAATATAGGGTCTTTTTTCCCTGCTTGGAGCATAGCCTGGGCCCCATTCCCACTGCAAATTCATTTACTTTAAAGCCCAAGAGTTTTCCAACCACCATGTGGCCAAGCTCATGAGGTGTTATCATAAGTAAAAATAATAATATTACGTATATTATGGTCATCTAACAAACTCCTTTTATAAATTCTCTGCTATGAGAAATTGCTTCTTCAATGACAGCTTCTGCATCGTCTATTTGATTAAAATCATAATCTTCATGCCTCTCTAAAAGATGTTCGAGTCCTTGAAAAATATTGATAAATCTAATTTTCTCCTGCAAGAAGGCTTCTACCAGACACTCATTTACCATATTCATGTAGCATGCATAGCTATCTTTTCTTTTAAGAGCATCAAATGCAAATTCTATGGATGGAAATACTCTGGTATCAGGCTTCTCAAAGGTAAGCCCCTGCTTCAAATCAAAGAAATTTAAATATTTACCCCCAAACGATCTCTTTTTGTTACCCATAAGAGCATATTGGATCGGCTGCCTCATATCAGGCATGCCCATCTGACCTATGATGCTTCCATCTTTAAATTCCACAGCAGAATGAAGAATACTTTGTGGATGAACAAGAACTTTAATATTCTCACCTGCGATAGAAAAGAGCCTGCTGGCCTCTATAATTTCCAGCGCCTTATTCATAAGAGTTGCAGAATCAATGGTTATCTTACGACCCATTGTCCAATTAGGGTGCTTTAATGCATCGCTAAGCTTTACCTTTTCTAGTTGCTCTAATGTATATCCTCTAAAAGGTCCTCCTGAAGCAGTCAAAATCAGATTATTAATATAATATGGTGAAACATTTCTGACTCCTCTTTCTCCACATTCATTTAAGCTTTGCACTTCTCTGAGCTTTCTTATAACATCCTCTCCTCTTGACATGGTCATTAGTGACTGCCAAATGGCGCTATGCTCACTGTCTATGGGAACCAGTTCACCTGTAGAAGCTTCCAGTGCTTCCATAACAAGCCTTCCTGCCGATACTAGACTTTCCTTATTGGCTAAAGCTACCTTTTTATTGCTTTTAATACCTTCCAGCGTAATCCTCGTCCCTACGGCTCCTACAAGGGCATTAACTACAATTTCCCCCTCTTCCAAGGCTGCCAGTTGAAATAGTTCAGCCTGATCACTATATACCTTTAAAGCATTATATTTTGCCTTAAGACGTTCCTTTTCTCCTTGATCAGCCACCCATATATATTTAGGATTAAACTCTGCTATCTGTTCTTCAAGAAGCTTCGTATTTCTTCCACATGTTAACAGTATAACTTCAAGCTTATCCCTATTTGCTCTTATAATATCCAGAGTCTGAGTTCCAATAGATCCAGTACTTCCAAACAATAGTATTTTTTCTTTCATTGCTTCCTCACATAGCAGATATCTATTTTATAATTACACCTTCACCAAATATTAAAACTATATAATAGAAAATAGCTGGAGCAGTAAATAATATACTATCTATCCTGTCCATAATTCCACCATGACCTGGAATAAGGTTGCCATAGTCCTTAACCTCTAGCTTTCTCTTAAATGCTGATGCAGTTAAATCACCCAGCTGGGCAAGTATACTACAAAAAAAGCCAAGTATTAAGCAATCTTTTAGCAGATGAGGCACTATAAGAAATCCAAATAGACCGGATAATATAAGTGTTCCCACTACTCCACCTATGGCTCCTTCTATGGTCTTCTTAGGACTTAGATTTGGTACCAGCTTATGTCTTCCAAAGAAGAAGCCTGTAAAATACGCAAATATGTCCGTACCAAAGGCAGTGATAAAGATAAGCCATTTTAGCATTCTGTATTCATCTATAGTATCAATAAGATATACATGTACAATAAAAAAGAAAACATATATTAGTCCGAAAAAGCCTACAAGAGTATCTTCTATCCGTCTTTTTTTAATATGGAATAAATGTAAGCAAAATCCAGTCATGGAAATGATTATCCAAAGCATGAAAAGCTCCAGCTTAAAAGGCCAGCGTGCTGCTATGATAACCAAAAAAAGTGCCATGGAAAAACCAAATTCCCTCCATATTTTCGCAGTATGAGCTTCAAAAGCATTGTAGAATTCATTTAGAGCTAAAATACCAACTAATGTTACTGCTCCTAAAAGCCAGTAGCCACCCAGATATACAAATAGAGCCAGGGGAATCATAAAAATTCCAGATATTATTCTAGTCTTCATTTCTGCCTCCAAACCTCCTATCTCTATTAGCAAAATCATTTATAATTGTTTCAAATTCTTCCGGTGTGAAATCCGGCCATAGTGTATTTGTAAATGCCAGCTCACTATATGCTATCTGCCATAGTAAAAAATTTGAAATACGCTGTTCCCCACTAGTTCTTATTACAAGGTCTGGATCAGGGACATTTCCATTTTCGATGCCAGAATATAGATATTTGCTCATCTCCGCTTCAGTAGCTTCAGTTATATGCTCTCTTAGCATATGATTTACAGCTCTAACTATATCCTGCCTGCCTCCATAGTTTAGGCAAATATTAAACTGCATTCCTGTATTATTTAATGTATCTGCCACTGTCCTTTCAATACTCTCTAATGAAGCCTTTGGTATTCCATCTAATTCACCAAAAATACGCACCTTAACATTGTTTTTGACTAGACGCCTTAACTCTTTTTCCACATACTTCACCACTAATGAAAAGATACCGCCTATTTCTTCCTTACTTCTTTTCCAATTCTCTGTGGAAAAAGCATATACAGTAAGGTGCTTAATCCCCATATCAGACGCCTTCTGTACAATATTCGTCATGGATTTCATTCCTGCGTTGTGGCCTGATATTCTGGGTAATCCTTTACTTTTAGCCCAACGACCATTACCATCCATAATTATAGCTACATGCTCTGGTATTCTCATGGCTTCTCCCATTTACACACATAAATAAAGGCTGCTACAGCAGCCATTATTTGAATTTTAAACTTCCATTATTTCCTTTTCTTTGGCTGAAATTATATCATCGATGTCCTTAATAGCTTTATCAATGACTTTCTGTACCTTATCTAAATCGCCCTTTAGCTGGTCCTCAGAAATTTCTCCATTCTTTTCCTGTTTTTTCAGATTATCATTAGCTTCTCGTCTAAGATTTCTAATGGCAACCTTGGCATCCTCTCCCATTTTTTTCGCAGTCTTTGTGAGTTCCTTTCTTCTCTCCTCAGTTAGCTGCGGGATAGCAAGTCTAATCACCTTGCCATCATTTGTGGGATTTATACCTATATCAGCTACATTTATTGCCTTTTCTATATCACCTATAGTCTTTGGATCAAATGGTGTAATCATTAAAGTCCTTGGATCTGGAACAGAAATATTAGACAGACTCTTTAATGGAGTTGGACTTCCGTAGTAGTCAACGGTAATTTTGTCCAAAATGGCAGGGTTCGCCCTTCCAGCTCTAACAGTTGCCAGATCTTCTTTCAGTACACTTATACTGCTACTTATCCTGTCTTCAAATGACTTATGTGAATGACTCATAATTCCTCCTACATTACACTTATTCTATTACGGTTCCTATTTTTTCACCTGTTATAGCTCTTTTTAGATTTTGTGGATCATTTATTGAAAACACATGAATGGTGATTCCATTATCTCGACAAAGCGTAGCTGCTGTAAGGTCCATAACCTTTAGATCCATATCTACCACATCCTTATGGGTAAGATGACTAAAAGCTTTGGCATTAGGATCTACATCAGGATCTGCCGAGTATACTGCATCTACATTTTTGGCGAGTAAAATAACATCTGCATTGATTTCAGCAGCCCTCAATGCTGCCGCCGTATCGGTAGAGAAAAATGGATTACCTGTTCCAGCTCCAAATATTACAACATCCTTATGTTCAAGGTGGCTAAGTGCCCTTCTTCTGGCATATGGCTCACCTATTTCCTTCATCTCAATTGCCGTTTGTACCTTGGCGCTTACTCCCTGTGCCAGTAGAGAATTCTGTAATGCAAGTGCATTCATGACTGTAGCCAGCATTCCCATATAATCTGCTGTAGCTCTGTCCATCTCTCCACCTGTTCTACCTCGCCAGAAATTTCCTCCACCAACAACTATCCCCAGCTCTACGCCCATGTCATGTATGGATTTTATTTCCTTAGCAATATTATTTACCGTAGCAAAGTCAATAGAAAATTTATTTTCTCCTGCCAATGCTTCCCCACTAATCTTTAGCAAAACTCTCTTGTACTTAGATTGCATATCAAGCCTCATTTTGTAATAAATCTATCTAGTATTTTAACAGAAAATATATTTTTTTTCAATAAAAAAGGGGGTTAAAGCACGCCCCTATTTACTTATGGATATATTACTTCTTCATTAAAGGTTTCTTTTTTTTGCAGTCTTTCTATATTTGCATTATGTGCTTCTTTCATATGTATTAGTATTATTTTTTCTGCCTCAATAATATGTAGCATTCCACCTAAAATAAATATAGCTAAAGCCGATGTAACAATCATATTCTTCATGATATGTAATTACTCCTTTGCTTAACCCTTCTTAACATTAATTGTCCTATAGATATGATATTTCATGCTAGGCTTTCTATTTCCCCATAATCCACTCACCTTAAATGGATTATCGAAATTAACGGTTGCCTTATATTTAATTTTCACCATATCATCAGCCTCTTCAATAAAAGCATTCACATGTATTTTTTTAAGTTCTTTTTCCTTTTTTATAATCTCAATAACGGACTTTTCATCAATAATCATCTCACTATTTTCAATAAGATTATAATCTGCAATTTGAAAGGCTTTTTCAGTTCTTATTATTTCTATATAAGTATTTTGTACACTTATATATACTAGAAAAATCGACATGAGAATTATAAATGAGCCAAGCAAGGTAATTAAATTTTTCATAGCCTAAAATTATCCTCTTGCCCAATGAGCCTATCATCAATATATTTTTTATTCTTATCTGCAATGCCATCGTTATCAAGCAAAATAGTAAATATAAATACGCCTACTAAAATACTTCCCACAATCACTATCAATTCCTTCAACTATCTTCACCTCCCAGCCTTTCAATAGACATGCTGCCTCTATCCATGACTTTTTCTGCCGCTCCTTTAAGACTGGATTCACTGTCACCTAAAATCATAGAGTTTACAATGACAACTCCAAGTAGTATTGTTCCTATTATAATTATTAAATCCTTCATATCATCACCCCCATTTTATCCATACTACCCAAAAAGACAAACACGACAGCAAAGTTTAACAGTACTGTAAAAAAGGCCGCAGTTGATGTTATTGTGCTCAGAGAACTGTAAAGCCTTGCTTTATCCATGGACTGAGTTAGAATCTCTGCTCCTACCATTCCTTCCAGAGCATTTAAATGACTTATAATTAAGTCCTTATCCATAAATTCTAAATTCCTTAAAATATTCTCCCAGCTTATTCCTTTTTCGTTTTTTAACTCTTCACTAATTAGAGAGAATGCCTTAGCTCCCTTCCTATCCAGCATTTCTACAACCTGAGCATGAACATATGCAAAGCAGTCACCTGTTATAAGCTCATCTAAAACACTTCTAACACTTATATTGCACATCTCCTCATTTAATAGGATTGTCTTTAAAATCAAAATTCCCTTCAAAAATTCTTTATTTTCCCTAAGCCTACTTTTAAACATCTATCTTTTCTTCCTTTAAAAATTCGTCCGCCAATATTCCCATAGTAAGTGCTATTATACATAATGCAAACCATCTGATTCCTAAGTCTGTATGAAATTGCAGGTGAAAAAGTGATTTAAAATCCATATCCAGATAATATTTCCCAGCAGCAAGTGTAATAATATATGCAATGGGTGTAATATATCTTATAATTACCTTACTTTGAAAGCCCTCTCTTTTAGAAAATTCAATCATTTGTGTCTGATTTACCACATAATCCCAAAGATTTTTTAACGAGGGATAAATATTCTTTTTTTTCACCAATGATATTCTTATTAAAAGAGCAAGAAGATTCGCCCATGAAGTACCTATGGCTTTATGTAATAGTCTTGTTCGTTTTTCAATTTGTATGTCATTACTGGCCTGCCTGAGCTCTCCTGCCAGTGTAATAAGCACATTCCTGAGCTGATGAGAAATAGATTTATTCAAGGATGTTTTTTCCATTGCCGATATTATATCTCCTGAACAGATTAAATACTGATTCATAATTTCTCCAATAAGCAGCTTTCCTTCCTTAGATAACTTCACTCTCATATGCTTTACTCTCACAGCTAGATGTAACCATGGTATGCTTCCTGCCAAAATACCTAATATAATTGAAAAGACTACCCCCTGGCTGTAAAGCATAATAAAGATACAAGCCATTGCTAATACTATGGAAAAATATATTAATGTATTTGGAGTAGGATATATATTTTCACTTCCCGTTAAACGAATTAAATGAAATAATTCCCTCCTCACTCCTCTGTATTGATACATGTCCCTATCAAGCCATATTGCAGACAGCTTTTTGCGTATTTTCTGAACCTTGTAAATCCTTACATATAAAAATCTTAAGGTATCCCTTTGCAAATACAGTACAGATAGGAATAAAACTACCGAAAGTATATATTCAATTACACTATCATTCATAAATCAACCTCTATAATACTGTGGCAAAATAATCTGTGGGGGATTTATAAAGTGCATAGATTCAATAATCATTCGTTGATATTCTGTTAATAATGGAGAATCATAAAATATATGAGCATTATTAGTGTTTTCATAAAGCACATGTAGCTCTGCTTCATCATTAATACTATCATAGTTTAGAAGGTGAATGGAATCCATTACCTTTTTATCATTCTCCCCCTGTCTCTGACTTAGATGTATTACAACATCAAAGCCTTCGAAAACCTTTACTAATAGATTTTTAATTTCACCACCATAGCTTTCCCTAACTTTACTTGCAATTTTATATGGTAAACTAATAGTATTGCCATGATGAATGGTTACTTTACTCCTTTTAGTTCCTATTTCCAATAATTCCAGGCATATCTTATATGCAAGTGCATCTCTCATCTCCTCCATGAGCACATAATCATTATCACCTCGAAGTATTGATTTTGTAATATTCTCTAACCTCTCACCGTCTGCTACTAGCTGCATAATTGGAAATCCTTTGCATATTTCATGCCATGGTGTTTCTGGATCCGTAGAAAGTGCCAACCCTTCTAAAACTGGACTTTCATAAGATTGCCAGCACCGTAGAAAGGTGGTCTTTCCGCTTCTAACCGCACCTGAAAATATAACATTTTTACCCTCTTTTATAAAGCTTTTAAATAGATCTACACAAACCTGCGGAATAGTTCCAAGTTCCACCATTTCTTCAAGCGATGGGCATGGATAGAGGTATTTCCTTAATACGATGATTTCCTCATTCTCCTTAGTTCTTTCACCAGAAAATATTGTAATTCTAATACCGTTTTTCATATATATTTCATGAAAACCTGATGTCTGATTTTCATTTGGTGCAGCAAGAAGCAGTGCTCTTTTAAGCTTTTCCCTCCGTTCTTGTGGTATCTCATATGGCATAAGCTCTGCCTTACCTTCAATCAGACAAAATATTTTACTGCCAATTAGCTTGGCAGAGGAAGAATTTTCAAGTTTTTTATCCCATCCATTTATCCACGGTGTTAAAAAAGAAAAACCATATATTTCTGAAAACAAAGATTCTTTAAGATTGGGATAGCAGTCCGGAAATGAAATATTTTCCATACCCATACTTTTAATTGCTAGCTCAATTTGTGATTTAAAGTAATTTACTCCGCCCCTAATGCCTAGTATTGCTTGTTTTTGTAGCTCCAAGTATCGTCTTTTTTCAATTTCACCAGCATATAGCCAGCTTTTATTAATTTCTTCTTCAACCAGTTCACAGGCACGTTTAAAATCCTCCAATAGCTTCTCCTTTTCCTGTTAGCAACTTTGTAATCTATATCAATAATTGATTTTAGACTGATAATATATCTATTTCTCCTAAACCACTTTTCATTAAATTTATCCGATATAGGTCTATAATCATATGGTAAATTAATTACTTCCTTTTCAGGAAATAATTTTTCAAACTCTTCATCCATAGCTCCTTTAGAATCCCCATCGCAAACAATTAGTTTATCTATAGAGGCAATATTGTGGGTTATATATCTTCTTTGCATAAGTCTGGTTAGTACCTTTTCAGTAGCCAAAGTCACCAAAAAAATGCTTTCATCTTTAGCCATTTTCTCGAAAATGCATACTGTACCCATATCTACTACCAATATGTCAATTATCTCTTCTAAGAGCATCATAATTCTTTTAAATTTAAGCTTTAACAAATCATCTATATTCTCTATTTGATCTCCACCAAGAAGTACCGGTGTTTTATTTCTAAAACATGTATGCCAACGCTCAATGTGGCTTTCCATATTAACATCCTGCTTCAGACTGAGATATTGTTTGCCAGTTTTTAAATAACCTTCATCTGTTACTATCATATCTAATTCTTTGAGCATGAGATCGTACTTACTACGCTTTAAAATATCTCCTTTGCCTGATGCAAGAAGCACTGCAACTCTTTTATTTTCTGTCGATAAAATCCTTCCTATATCCATGGTCGTAGTAGTGGTACCAACATTTGAATCGGATCCAAATACCTTAATTATTCTCATGTAAGCATCCTTCCAAGGGTTATTCCTCCCGTCTTTATATAGCTGCTTATATTAGGTACATCATCTTCATGCATCATAAGTACAATAGTGCTATTGTCACAGCTTGTTACCTGCCCCTTTCCAAGCAAATTACCACTATAATATAGCTTTATAAAGTCACCTTTTGCGATATTATTATGCCAGTTTGCACAGTACTGTTTTGGAATGGTAATAATTTCCATGTCCGTCTTTTTCCTAGAGATAAAATATTCTTTATATAGTGGTTCAGCCTTGGCTATCCATTGTATGGATGTCTTACCAACAACTAGCTTCTCATCCCCTTTTTTATAAATGTGCTTATTTGATTTATCTGTTCTTTTATAATCTATATCCTCATTGGTAATAGTCACTCCACTGGGTATATTCTTATTTAAAATTATAATTTCCTCACTTAGAAAAAATTCCTTTCCATACATATGCCATAGTGCAATAAGTACAACACTTAATGTAATAAAAATAATCCCTAATCCTGCTTTCCTCTTTTTCATTTTCCATCTCCTGCTTATAGTCTAATCAAGAATAGAAAATATTCAATATTTGCCAAGGCTTCTTGCAAAAAAAGAGATTTTAGTTGTCAGATTTTAACATTTAAATGTAAAAACCCACACCAGATAAAATTTCTGGTGTGGGTAAAAGCTCTTCAATTATTGATTTGTTTTTCTATTTAATCTTATTGCTCCAATAATAGCCAGTCCTGAAAGAATTCCATATATTACAAAGTCCTGATCATCACCTGTTTTCGGTGCTTTATCTTCTCTTTTAGGTTTTTCCGGTTTATTCGGCTCCGGATGTTCCGGCTTATCTGGATCTGGGCTCTCAGGCTTTTCAGGCTGCTCCGGGTCTGGTGTCTCCGGTTTTTCAGGCTTATCCGGATCTGGAGTCTCAGGCTTTTCAGGCTGCTCTGGATCTGGGCTCTCTGGCTTTTCAGGCTGCTCCGGATCTGGTGTCTCTGGCTTTTCAGGCTTATCTGGATCTGGAGTCTCCGGCTTTTCAGGCTGCTCTGGATCTGGAGTCTCCGGCTTTTCAGGCTGCTCTGGATCTGGTGTTTTAGGCTTCACATCATTAGTTATTGTGGTAATTATCTCATCTTTAGCATTTACACCTTCCGTAGTAAATGATGCATTATCATATGTAGTGACATATTCATCACCTACTTCCTCAACAAGATAAGCAATTTTTTCATTTCCTGCCTCAAGTGGAAGCTTCCTAAAGCTATGAGTCCATCCATTAGCTTCATTTAATAAGCCAGAATCAATCAAAAACTTCTTTTCATTTTTTACAACATAAAGATTTACTTTGATTTCATTCTTACTTTCTACATTATCGCTCCACTTTTTATTTACCTTTAAATCAAATTCTTTGTCAGGGTCACCAAATATAATGGTTCCATTGCTACCAATGGCACCACCGCGCCTTGATGTATTATTTAGGAAGAGAACCTTTGCGTTCTCCTTTGCCAATGCCTTGGCGTCTTCTGCTGATACATCAAAAATTCCCTTTAGTGCTAGCTGCGCAGTACTTGCATCAATTGTTCCTAATGGCGTATCTCCATCTTTGTATCTGTTATCCTTAGCATCATTATACCATTTGATTGAAGCGCCACCTAGCTGCCTATCTGCCAGCTTTACACTAAATGCGTCCGGCTTTCCATCTACTGTTTCTTTCTTCACGGATGTGAAATCATCACCTTCATTATCTGCCCTATTGTCTATTATTACTATACCATTAGAGGAATTAAATTCTCCAGCACCTACTGGACAGAACCAAATACCTCCACCGCTTCCAGCAGTAGTAACATAAGGTGCAAACTTACTTTGCAGTCCATTTAATGTAAGTGTTGCGTTTTCATCAGCTCTGTTATCAGAGATTAATGCATTATTTATCTTAAGAACATAAGGATTTGTGCTAAGATATAATCCTCCACCGAATCTTGTTGCCAAGTTTTCTTCTATAGTTCCTCCATTGATTTCGGTATCATCACTGGAAATATATATAGCTCCCCCTGCAACAGCCTGATTACCTTTAAAGTGTCCATCATTTATTATAAGCTTTGTTCCAAAGCCATATCTATTCTTCCATAGGTCGTGATCCTTTATGCCATATTGGTTATATACACCGTGTATGCCTTCACCTGTAGTTGTGCCTTCAGGATTGTAATTGATAAATCTATCAAATGTAGCAACAGCACCTCCAAAAGCAGCACTGTTAGCCAGATAGCTTCCTCCATTTAAAGTAATTTTACTTCCCCAATCCCCAAAGATGGCTCCTCCACCACCTTGAGCATAGTTACCTGAAAGCTCACCATCATTTATCTCAAGTTCTCCTTTTATGCCAACATAGATAGCACCACCGCTATAATTTGTTTTATTTTTAAAGCCACCGACAGTATTACCAGCCAGCTTACCTCCATTGATGACAACTTTTCCACTATCTACTTTCCTACCTGTAACCTTTCCTGTAATAGCAATAGCCGCACCATTATTAAAAAGGCTGTGGTTATTATAAAACTCTCCACCATTCATAATAAATAGTCCGCTTCTAATTGCCACACCTGCTGACTTTGCATATCCTGAATTAGGATCCTTGTCCTCAGTCATTTTTACATTGGCAATAGTTTCCTGATGAGATAATACATTATTTCGTATAATTCCATCATTTAATGTTAATTTTCCACCATCTACAAAAATTGGAGCAGTTTGCATACCCCCATTACCGGAATTTTCAAATGTTCCTTTGTTTATCTCTGCCACTCCATTTTTACCAATGGTTAAAAATACACCCTTATCCGATGTATTAGTGTTTACCTCTGGCTTCAGGCTTTCATAATTAATATCGTTACCCTCCGGCATTTCCAGAGGCTTTGTATTCCCATCAAATACAAAATTTTCATTTTTATCAGCATCTATTACCAGTGATCCAGAGGCGACATTTATCATCGTATCACCTAGCTTGTCAGAGCTGTCATTTTGCAGTCCAAACTTAAACACAACTTTTTTATCAGCTTCATTTTTTAGAACTAAATCCTTGGTAATATTGACTGTACTGGTGAAGTTATACTCACCCTCTGGCACTACAATCTCACCATCTCGATCTTCTGCTTCTATGGCATTTTTTAAACTTTCAAAATCACCTGCCTTGATTTCTCCTGCATACATAGGTGCAAACATGCCAAGCCATATGGTAATTCCCATGGCTATAATAAAAGCCTTATTCATAAACCTTTTCATGCTACTACTCCTGTATCATTAAATTACTTAAAGAAAAAGCCACGGCATTAAGTCGTAGCTATATTTATAGTTATTATATATTTTGATTTACATTACTGTCAAGACCTTCATGCAGTGCCGCTTCCTTCTTCCTTGCTCTGGTAGTTAAGCAAATACCCGTAATTGTACATGCCAACCCAACTGCGGTATACCAGCCAAAATTATCTCCAGCAAATATTATACCTGCTAAAACACCTACAACATTAGTAGAATTGGAAACCATATTGGATGCCTTTGCTGGTACCATCTTGCTCACAGCATAATTAAAAATTATATAGCAGCCTGCTGAACAGCCTATACCAAGAACAATGCTATATCCAAACAGTTTAAAATTGGAAAACATAGCACTATATAGTTCAAAGCTGCCTCTCGTAGCTAGATTAAGTATATTGAAAAAAGCCGCTGCCAGAGCTGTCATGGCAAAGGTAGATTCCATTGGAGTAAATTTCTCCGCACACTTTCCACTACTATGTGAAAAGAAAGCTGCGAGAAGTACTGCCGTAAAAAGCATTCCATATCCCCTAATCTTTCCACCAATAGAAAAATCAGGCAAAAATATGACGCATGTAACTACTCCCACCAAAGCTAGGAAAATGGCAAATACCGTAAGAATATCCGTAGATTTCTTGAATACTACTATTCCTGTAATAAGTACAAATAATGGTATAGTAGCAATAATAATGGATGATTCCGATGCAGTCGTCAGCTTTATTCCCGCAGCTTCAAAGATTGAATAAAGACATGGCTGAAGCATTCCGGTAATAAGAAGCAGTAGTATCGGCTTATTTTTAAAATCCAGTTTAATGATTCTAGTTGCCCATAGAATCAGAAAGAAAACCAAGGCAATGGTCCATCTAACAGCTAAAAGTTCAAAAATTTCTATACCTTCCTTAAAAAGAAAGCTGGTAAATAGAAATGATACACCCCAAAATATGGCGCAAAGCCCTATGAGTGCATATAAAAAAATATTTTCCTTTTTTTCCATTAGCTACTTATGCATCCTCTCTATCAAGCTGAGATACAGCTCCACCAAGATTGATAGTTACCTTCTTCAGCTCCTGAATCATATTGTGAATTTGAACACGCTTTTCCTCAGACATGTTGCTTTCTGTAGCAAGATTAGCATTATACAAAATTTGCTCCAGATCATCATGAACCGTAGAAATATCCTGTCTTATCACATCTAACTCTTCATTAGCTCTGGCCTGCTTCTCTGCAACATCCTTATTTAGCATGGTAACCTGGTCAAGTTCAAATTGAGAAACTCCCTCTACAACCTCAACTTCTATACCTTCACGCTCTTCAATCAAACTACCCAAGGTGTGCTTTGCTTCACTCTCTCCATGTACTAAAAATATCTTTTTAGGCTTATTTTGAAAACCATCTACCCAGTTTAAAAGGCAGCGTTGATCCGCATGGCCAGAAAAACCTTCTAAATTATGAATTTGTGCATTGACTTTAATGATTTCTCCAAAAAGAGACACTTCAGTGGCACCTTCAATAATTTTTCTACCCAAGGTACCCTCTGCCTGATACCCTACAAATACTATGCTATTTCTTGAGTCCCAAAGATTATGCTTTAAGTGATGCCTTATCCTGCCAGCTTCACACATTCCACTTGCAGAAATAATAACCTTAGGTTTTTTATCATTATTTAATGCCTGTGACTCCGCAGTAGATCTGGTAAATTTTAAATTAATAAAGTCTAAAGGATCATCGCCTTTTAATATGTATGCCTTCGTTTCTTCATCAAATACCTCTGCATTCTTTCGGAAGACCTCCGTTGCATTGGTTGCCATAGGACTATCAATATACACCATTATATCCTTTAGCCTATCTTTTACTTCAGCATGTTCTTCATAAAATTTATTAAATTCATATATCAGCTCCTGAGTCCTGCCTACAGCAAATGACGGGATTATAACATTTCCGCCTCTTGCAGTTGTTTCAAGAACTATATCAAGTAGTTTGGAAATACTGGTAGAATTTTCGGGATGATTTCTGCTACCATATGTAGCCTCCATTATTACATAGTCTGCGCTTTTAATAATGGTAGGATCCCTCAGGATAGGTCTATCTGTCATACCCAGATCTCCAGAGAATACCAGCTTTATCTCGCCTTCCCCCTCCTTTATCCACAGCTCGGTTATTGCAGAGCCTAGAATATGTCCAGCATCATTGAAAACGATCTTAAGCTCATCATTTATCTGAATTTGCTGATTGTATAAGATAGGATTTAGCTGCTTTAGTGCTGCCTCTGCATCCTCTTGTGTATATAGCGGTTCAACGAGCTTTCCACCATTTCTCTGCGCTTTCTTATTCTTCCATTCTGCTTCCTTTTCATGAATATAGGCTGCATCTCGTAACATAATCTGCACAAGATCTGCAGTAGCACTAGTACAATAAATTGGACCATCAAAACCTCTTTTCACTAAAAGAGGAAGTCTTCCACAATGGTCAATGTGGGCATGGCTAAGCACCACGGCCTCTATCTCATGTGGGTTAAACTGAAATGGCTCAAAATTCATTGCATCTTGCGCCTTTCCTCCCTGAAATTGACCGCAATCCAGCAGCACCTTATGCCTGTTTGTATCTAAAAGATGACACGACCCTGTTACTCCACTTGCTGCACCACAGAATTTAATTTTCATATTCCACCTACCTTTTTATATCTAGCGACCATAGTTTTGATTCGCCTGTAGATACAACATTAGCACCTGACTTTAAAGCTTCAACGACCTCTTCTTCTGTCTCAATAATGCCTCCAGCTATTATTGGTACATCTGTTATCTGAGAAAATTCCCTTATTTTTTTTGTAACTATGCCAGGCATAATCTCTACCATATCAGGCTTTGACTGTTTAAAGGAATCTAATGATGTACCAATGGAATGAGAATCTACTATGAAGAAACGTTGAACTGCAATTAAACCTAAATCCTTTGCCGCCTTCACTATATTAGTCCTCGTGGTTAGAATACCATCTACATTTTTTTGTGCCAAAAATTGTAGACCATACCTATCCTTACCAATTCCCTCGGCAAAATCCACATGTACAAACACCTTCTTACCTGCGCTATGTACTTCCTTTATGCATCTATCTATAGTTAGAATATTCACATGAAGAAGGAAAACCATATTTACCTGAGATCGTAAAGCTGCACTGAAATCCTCATCAGTTCTAATAGCAGCAGATATAGGATGTTCAATATATTCTAATAAGTTTTTATCCATATTCTCCTCACATTATGAATGTCTATCACTACCCTCCGTCATGTGCAGGTGGTATTTTTCTGCCAGTTTTATTAGCTGCATACTATCCTCTGCAGTTGCGGATGGATGAAACACCTCTAGTCCATTTAAACCAAAACCTTTTAGTTCCCTTAAAATGCTATCCAGAATCTGAAATCTATTTTCTACCATATTGTCCTTAAAAAGCTCCATCGGATGCGCAAGAACTGGTGAACCTCCTGATTGCTTAATTATATCAATGGCACCTTCTGCTGGCAATAGCTCTCTATCCATAGAAGTCTTTAGATTCTTCCTATTTAAATATTCATTAAACGCATGATTTATATCCTTTGCAATTCCATTATCTATCATTATTTTAGCAAAGTCAGGTCTACCTATAAATATTCTATCCAGCTTGTTTATTTTATTGGCAATAAGCTCATACAATTCTTTCTGCTTGTTCTCATCTCCTAAGTCTATAATACTTTTTACGCTTTCTAAAGCAGATAACATCTTATCCTTCTTAACTTCAATTATTTCATCTACAGTTATTTCCATGCCTTGCACTCTTAATGCAGCAGCCATTTGCTCAGCTCGTTTAATGCGATCTTCTAACATACTATTGCAATATCTATTTAATGCTTCACTTTCAAGGCTAAAACCATAACCCAGTATGTGCAGCTCATCAGTATTTATACCATTAGACTGCATTTCTTTATGAAAGTAACGACTAGAAATTTCAATACCAGTTTTGTACTGTATACCTAGCCTTCTTGCTGCAAAATCCGCCTCATCTTGTCCAGTAATATTATCATGGTCTGTTATGGAAATCTGGTCTAAACCTTTCTGTTTACATTCCCATACCAGCTCTACAGGCAATTTCTCTCCGTCGGAATATATGGAGTGCATGTGAAAATCTACCTTGTATATCATTATGAAAACAGCCTTTCTTCTTTATTCAGGCTATGGTTTATATAGGCGCCAATAGCCCAAATTGCAATACAAATAATAAAAACAAATATAAGATATGTCTTTTGAAATGGACTTTCTAAAAGGATTCTAAGAGTATCATCTTTTTTTAGAGATATACCAATAAGCATTTTATATAAAAACCCTCTGGCTGGTTTAAGGCAAAGGACTGCTGTTAACAGGCTCAGATTTACAAGAAGATTTATACCACTTAGCTTATATGAAAAGCGTAGTACATCCTTTCGCCCCTTTTTAAACTGCCTTCTATAGGTTAATGCAGATGTAACTATGAACAAAATATCAGCCGCTATAAGATAAAAGACGAATGTTCTTGCTTTTAGCATTACAGCCTGCTCACGCTTTCTAAACACGGGGTCATCAAAGGGACCGTTTTTCTCTACAAGTTGAAATTCTCCACGGCTCCACGGTCTAAAATAGCCTGCAATTCCTCCCGAAATAGTATTATCATCAACATTATATACTATCCCTTGAGTAGCCTGGCTATCGTTAAAATGAAATTGGTATGTACTTTTTATTTGAAGTGTAAAAAAAGAAGCAAAGATGATAATGGCCATAGAAAGACAGAGGCTAAGAAGTACAGCCCTCAAATAGTCTATCCTCTCCATTGGCTTATTTAGCCTTTTATACATCTTTATGCTTCTTTTCAAACGTATACTCCTACATGATTAGAATTAAATCATCCCTCCAGATAGCTGATATATGGTAGATTTCTATATCTCTGATCATAATCAAGTCCGTAGCCTATTACAAATAGATCATCAATCGTAAATCCAATGTAATCTCCCTGAACATCAGCGATTCTGCGTGCTGGCTTATCTAGCAGGGAACAGATCTTTACTGATTTTGGATTTCTTTCTTTCAGATAGTCCTGTAAATACTTTAATGTAGTACCAGTATCTATAATATCCTCAATTATAAGCACGTGCTTGTTAAATAGATCCATATCTACATCCTTGGTAATCTTCACAATTCCGGATGTAGATGTACCTGAACCATAGCTACTTGCACACACGAAATCAATTTGAGTATCCAAATCGATATTTTTCATGATATCGCCCATCCAAAGAATTGCGCCTTTTAATGTGCAAAGTAAGACTACCTCTTCACCCTTATAATCCTCTGTAATCTGTTTGCCTATTTCCTTTGCCTTCTCCCAGATTTGATCTTGGGTAAAAAGAATCTTTTGAGTAGATAAGTCAGCCATTATATCCTCCCTTTTTGTCACACCTTTCTTCCTGCTGTACTTCAAATTTGACATCATCAATTATTTCACGGTCTTTAAATTCATCCCTTGTAGGTTCTGTATTTATCTTTTCCTCATATTCCTTTATAGTATCCTTCAAATACCATAATACAGTGGCCATTATAACAGCATCATCCATCACCCCTATTGGAAAAAAGAAAATAGGAATTGCATCAATTGGCATTAAAAGATATGCGATTGCTGCAAGCATAATAAGCTTCTTGAGCTTAGATGCACTTTTATCCTTCAAAAAAGCTTTAATCGCCTTTAGCTTACGAATTACAAACCACCATTTATTCACTTTTACACCTTCCAGCCAAATCTTCAAGGAAAGAAATAAACTCATCAACCCCTGTTTTTTTCAAGGCGGATATGGGAAATATCTCCCCTTCATTCATTTCAAGTCTATCTTTTATAATTTTCTTGGCCTTAAAAACTTCATTTACAGATATCTTATCTCTTTTGGTAGCCACTACTACACCATCTAAGCCATAGTGCTTTAAAAATTCGTACATCTGAATATCTTGCTTTGTAGGTGCATGACGAATATCTACAAGCTGTACTACTTTTACTAGATTCTCACGATTTATAAGATATTCTTCAATCATTTCACCCCAGCCTGCACTCATGCTCTTAGAAACTTTTGCATAGCCATATCCAGGCAAATCGACTATACGAAGACTATCTGAAATATCATAAAAATTTATTGTTCTGGTCTTTCCAGGGCTAGAACTTATTTTTGCTAATTTTTTTCTATTTGTGATAAGATTGAGCAGCGATGACTTTCCTACATTAGAGCGTCCTGCAAAGGCAATCTCAATCCTATCCATTGGAGGATATTGGCTTTTTCGTACGGCAACTGCTGCCAGCCTAGCATCATTATACCTACTCATTATTTTACAAATGCCTCATTAAATGCCTGTGCAGCATCTTCCATGAAAACAAACTCCATATTTTTCTTCACATTTTCTGGAATTTCATCCATATCTCTTTCATTTTCCATTGGAAGCAGCACCTTTTTTATACCTGCCCTATTAGCAGCCAGAACCTTTTCCTTTATTCCTCCCACAGGAAGTATTTTGCCTCTAAGTGTTATTTCCCCCGTCATGGATACATCCTTTCTGACAGGTATATCGGTTAGAGCAGATGCCATAGCTGTAGCAATAGTTACTCCCGCAGATGGTCCATCCTTTGGTACTGCACCTTCAGGAACATGCAAATGTATATCCTTATTCTTATAAAAATCTTCATCTATTTTTAATTTTTTACTATTGGCTCTGATATAACTTAATGCTGCCTTTGCGCTTTCCTGCATTACATCTCCAAGATTTCCCGTAAGCGATAGTTTACCACTACCTGGCACTACTGCAATTTCTACAGATAGCGTATCTCCACCTACAGCAGTCCACGCCATACCAGTAGCAGTGCCTACTTGATTTTTATTGCTAATCTTATCAAACAGGAATTTTCGCTTTCCTAATATTTCACCTATAAGCTGAGGCGTAATAATCCATTCTTCCTTCTTGTTTATCACCACTTCCTTGGCAATGTATCTGCAAATTGATGCTATATTCCTTTCTAGACCTCTGACACCTGATTCCCTCGTATAATATGATATTATTTCTCTTATAGCCGCTACTCTAAATTTTATCTTCTTTGGATCAAGTCCATGTGACTTAATCTGTTTTGGCACTATATAGGTTTGAGCTATCTTTATTTTTTCTTCATCAGTATAGCCTGAAAGTTCAATTACTTCCATTCTGTCTAAAAGAGGTCTTGGAATAGTATCAGTTGAATTTGCAGTAGTAATAAATAAAACCTTTGACAGATCAAATGGGACCTCAAGATACCTGTCTGTAAACGTCTTATTCTGCTCTGGATCAAGTGCTTCTAAAAGTGCAGAGGCAGGATCTCCTTTGAAGTCAGATCCCAGCTTATCAATTTCATCAAGCAAAAATACAGGATTGTTGGTTTTTGCCTCATCCTTTAATGCATTTATTATTCTTCCTGGAATAGCACCGATATAGGTTCTTCTATGACCTCTAATCTCCGATTCATCTGTTACGCCACCAAGGGCCATTCTTACAAACTCCCTGCCTGTAGCTGTGGCGATAGACTTTGCCACAGATGTCTTTCCTACACCCGGAGGGCCTACAAGGCAAAGTATTGGACCTTTGATTTCATTGACCAAATACGTAACAGCTAAATACTCTACTATTCGCTTCTTAACCTTTTCCATTCCATAATGGTCCTTATCCAATATGGAGGAGGCCTTTTTCAAATCTTGATTTAGCTTGCTTGAGTTGTTCCAAGGAAGCTCCAAAATTGTTTCCACGTAGCTTCTGGCTACCTGGGCATCAGCAGAATGTACTCCACCCTTTTGAATTCGATTTATTTCCTTTGATATTTTCTCCTTGATTGATTCTGATATATCAAGAGCCTCTAGTTTCTTACGGTATTCCTCTATCTCCCCTTCAATATCCTCATCATAGCCCAGTTCACTATTTATAGTCTTAATTTTTTCACGAAGATAATATTCCCTTTGGCTCTCATCAATATTTTTTTTCAGTTTTGCATCAATTTCTCTTTCAAGCCTAATAACTTGAATTTCATTATTTATAAAGCTAAATAGTTCCTTTTGTACATCTATTAAAAAGTCGTTTTCCAGAATTTGCTGCTGCTTTTCGTATGGAATTGGTATGTAGGTTGTCACATACCCTATCATCTGTAACGGCTTGTTAATGCAATCTTTAAGTGCTGCTAAAAGCTCCTGATTCGTATTTCCACTACTTTGGAAATATTGTTTTACGCTTTCTGCCAAAAGCTTTGTAATGGCATTGTGAGTCAGATCCTCTTCATCTATCAGCCAAGGTCTTTCAATAACATCAGCCAAAAGATATTCATCATTTTCTAAATATTCGTCTATACTGGCTCTAGCCATTCCTTTTAACACTACCCGATATGTGTCAGGAGTGATTTTCATCATAGTTTCGATTCTGCATATACAGCCTATATCATACATGCTGTTAAATGAAACTTCATCTTCATTTATATCACTTTGTGCGGCTGCATATACTAATTTATCTCCATCTATAGCTGCTTTCATGGCCGCTACAGACTTTTCTCTTCCAACATTTATACTGATAATTCCTTCAGGAATAGGCACTTCACCCTTTAGGGCAATGCACGGTATATTTTGATGTATCTTATATCCCATATATAATCCTTTCCTGAATATCCAAGCTAAGCCCGAGCTTTACGTCAGCTTAGGATCTTCATTCTTTAACACTGTATTTTCCGTAATTTTACATGTACTGATGCCATCCTGAGATGGAATATCAAACATGACATTTTTCATAATATTCTCAAATATACTTCTAAGACCTCTGGCACCTGTTTTTCTTTCCAGAGCTTTTCTTGCAATGGCTTTAATAGCTTTCTTATCAATATCAAGCTTAACATCATCCATTTTAAGAAGTAGTTCGTATTGTCTGACCAAAGAATTCTTTGGTTCGGTAATAATATGAACTAGGTCATCCTCCGTAAGCTCATTTAGCGATACAATTACAGGAAGTCTTCCGATAAATTCAGGTATTAGTCCATATTTCAGCAGATCTTCAGGCTCTATTGCATTACTAACTGCTTCTTTTTTTTCTTCATTTTTAGCAAAGCCAATTACTTTCTTCTCTAAACGTCTCTTTATTATTTTATCCATTCCGTCAAAGGCTCCACCACAAATAAAGAGGACATTACTTGTATCAAAAGGTATATACTCCTGCTGTGGATGCTTTCTGCCACCCTGAGGTGGTACATTAGCAACAGTTCCTTCCAAAATTTTTAGCAGAGCCTGCTGCACCCCTTCTCCACTGACATCTCTCGTAATGGATGTGTTTTCACCTTTTCGTGTAATCTTATCAATTTCATCTACATATACTATACCCTTTTGAGCACGCTCAATATCCCAGTCTGCTGCCTGAAGGAGTCTGAGAAGTATATTTTCTACATCTTCTCCTACGTAACCAGCCTCTGTAAGTGCTGTTGCATCAGCAATTGCAAATGGAATATTTAAGAATTCTGCCAATGTCTGCGCCAATAGAGTCTTTCCTGAACCTGTTGGTCCTATCAAAATCATATTACTTTTTTGTAGCTTAACAGGCTCCTCACTCATAGCCTTCGCTTCTTGATAGAGGATGCGTTTATAGTGATTGTACACTGCGACAGCCATTGATTTTTTAGCTTCTTCTTGACCTATCACATAATCATTTAGATAGTCATAGATTTCCTTTGGCTTTGAAAGAGTAGTGTCAAGCTTACAAAAGCTCTCTACATTTTCAAATTCCTTTGCAAGCATATTGTGTAATGTTGAAATGCAATTATTACAAATGGCAACATCATTATCTGCCACCACAATCATCTCCATTACATCATCACTTTTAGCTCCACAAAAGCTACATCTTTTACCAACCTTTTCTTTTTCCATATATTATAAAACCTTATCTACTATTCCATATTCAACCGCCTCTTGAGCAGTCATAAAGTTGTCGCGATCCGTATCCTTTGCAATGGTACTAATCTTCTTACCTGTATGCTTTGCAAGAATACGATTAAGCTTATCCCTGGTCTTTAATATCCAGTCCGCATGAATCTTTATATCCTGTGCCTGTCCCCTTGCACCACCCAAAGGCTGATGTATCATCACTTCAGCATTTGGCAGTGCCATTCTCTTGCCTTTTGTACCTGCCGCCAATAGTACAGCTCCCATGGAAGCAGCCATACCAACGCAGATAGTATGTACATCTGGCTTTATATGCTGAATGGTATCATAAATGGCCAGACCAGCTGTGACAGAGCCTCCTGGACTATTTATATACAGGTATATATCCTTTTCCTTATCTTCTGCCTCCAGGTGCAGCAGCTGCATAACTATGGAATTTGCAATATGATCATCTATTGTATCTCCCAAAAAGATAATACGGTCCTTTAAAAGTCTGGAATAAATATCATATGACCTCTCACCCTGTGAGGTCTGTTCAATTACATATGGTATAAGTGGCATATTCCCCTCTAAACTAAGGGTGAACTATCACTAGTTCACCCAAGATTATATTTTACTTTTCTTCCTTTTCGTCTTCTGCTTTATTTTCTTGAGCCTTTTCAGATGCTGCGGCCTTTGCCTTTTCCATCTCTTCTCTCATTTCCTTTTCTTCCTGGGTCTCTTCAACCATGGATACCTTCGCATTATCATACAGGAAGTCGATAGCTTTCTTCATTGCCAAATCCTTCTTGAAATATGGCAGATTTTCCTCTCCGAGCATATCAAGTACTTCCTCTGGTTTCTTCCTGTATACCTCTGCAAGCTTAGCCAGCTCTGCATCTATATCATCTTGGGATACAGTAATTCCTTCCTTTTCTATGATTGAGCCCAGCACTATCCTGCTCTTAACCTGAGCTTCAGCCTGCTGTCTAAGCTCATCTCTCATATCCTGCATGGTCTTGCCCATAAACTGTAAATATTGCTCTACACCTAGTCCCTGGTATGCAAGCTGCTGATTTATTTCCATAATTGATCTATCAATATCATCTTCTACCATTGAATCAGGAGCATCCACCTCATTAGCTTCTGTAACCTTCTTGATTACTGAGGCCTTTGCCATTTCTCTAGCCTGCTCTTCCATTTGCTTTAGTAAGGTAGCCTCTGTATCTTTTCTCAGTTCATCAAGAGTGTCAAACTCGCTCACTTCCATAGCAAAATCATCATCTAGCTCAGGAAGCTGCTCTTCCTTTACTTCATGTACCAAGCAATGGAATACTGCATCCTTTCCTGCAAGAGGTGGATGATAGTTTTCAGGAAAAGTCACATTTACATCCTTCTTTTCTCCAGCCTTCACGCCAACTAGTTGCTCTTCGAATCCTGGAATAAAGGTTCCACTTCCAAGCTTTAGCTCCTGGCTTTCGGCAGTACCACCTTCAAACTGTTCATCACCAACAAATCCGCTATAGTCTAATATAACTGTGTCACCATTTTGTGCGGCTCTGTCAACGGATACAATACGAGCGTTTCTCTTTCTCATACCTTCCAGCTGACTATCCACTGTTTCCTTATCAACCTTTGAAATTTTCTCCTCTACCTCTACACCCTTGTAGTCCTTAGGCTCGATAGTTGGGACTAGATCAACATTAGCTGTGATTTTTAAATCCTTTCCCTTTCCCATAGGAGAAAACTCTAGAGCAGGTCTTGCAATAACATCTAATTCCAACTCTCTAAGGGCAGCTGGATATGCAGCCTCTAGCAGATTATTGATAGCATCTTCATAAAAAATTCCTTCGCCATAATGCTTTTCAATAATACTCCTAGGTGCCTTTCCCTTCCTGAAGCCGTCGATAGTGAATTTATCCTTGTTTTGCTTATATACATCTATAACAGCCTGTTCAAATTCATCGGCTGTGAATTCCATTGTAAAAATTGCCTTATTATTTTCCTTTGAAACGATTGTATTTTTCATCATTTCCCTCCTAAACTCAATACATAGAATGACAAATATTATACTATATTTCCTTAAAAAAGTAAATGTTGCCCAAGACCTCTTGCAAGCTTACTGCTATGCTCTGGTTCAAGCTGCAAACACTGCATTAATTGATCTACAAGCTCGTCCATTACATTTTCATTACCCAGCTTATATTCTATCTCCATTTCATAAATAGGCACATAATCTTGATAACAGTTTACAGACTGACCAATATCAAGAGCAATCTCAACAACTACTCGTTTATTTGTTGCTTCATTCCAAACATCCAGTAGCCATATATGTCTTTTAAACTCCATTTTCACAACACAGCCCAGACTTAAATTTGAGCATGCTCTAAATGCTTCATCTATTTTCTCAAATCCCTGCCCCGTAAGCTCTTGTGTTTTTTCAGCTCTTTCATGTAAAAAACAAACAAACTCATCTTTATTGAGTTTAAAATCACCTACTTCATTTGTCAGGAGAAAAAAATCTTTTAGCCTTGAATCTTTTGAATTGCTGGTTTTTACAAAGTCTACTTCATGTCGCTTAAAAAGACCATTTTCTTCACTTCCGCCAAACTTACCTGTAAGAACCAGTTCATTTCCTTCCTGTCTAATTCTAAAAACGTTTTTTTCCTTAATTAAATTAAGCTGCTTATCATCTAAATACGAGGATTTCATAGTCAAATCCTTCTCTTCCAGCAGCTTATACTTTAGCTTCTTTAGACCTTTGGCAAGAGCATCATCTACCCTTTTTTTCGATAGTTCATAAATACCTTTTGGCCTAAGCTTATATTCAATCTCCATAATCACCTTTAAATACTTATACCGAATTTTTTCCTGGCCTTATTTATGTCTGTAACATTCACAATAATACTTCCCGAGAATTCAGAGCTTTCAAACGCATCATGCTGCCTCATTCTGTTCACCAATGCCCTGCATTCCTGTTTAAAAGCATCCTTTGCCCTTTGAATGCTACCCTGATCTTGCGTAGCGTAACCGAAGCTTTTTAAAATATCATCCTCATCTCTTACAAGTAAATGAATATTTATATTTTTAGGACCAGCCAAAATCAAACAGCTACATCTAAGTCCCTCTGCCCATCTGAGAATTTCGGGCCTAATGGCATCCACCAGACCTTCCATATATCCCATCTGCAATATACTACTTAGTCTATATGCTGCTATCACTGCTAAAAAAGCGGCTATTGTAGGTCCAAATCCTCTGAAAGTAAGCATATATAAGATGACTCCAATGACTGGAGAAATCCACTTAATTTTCTTCAGTAAAACGAAGCTTTTCATCTAATACCTCCTTTTACATAATACCACAAAAACACTTAATTTTACCATCTTCACATTACATTCAGGAGTTTTTATGATATAATTTATAAAAAACAGGAGGAAATATGGATAGACCCCTTAATAAATATTTTGACCACACACTTCTAAAGCCAGAAGCTACCAAAGACCAGATACGGGCACTTTGTGAAGAAGCTAAGAAGTATGATTTCTACAGTGTATGTGTAAATGGCTGCTATGTTAGCTATGCAAAGGATTTGCTAAAAGACACCGATGTGAGGGTTGCAGCTGTAGTAGGCTTTCCGCTTGGAGCAATGAGCAGTGCTGCCAAGCAATTTGAAACAGAAGATGCTATAAAAAATGGCGCTTCGGAAATTGATATGGTAATAAATGTCGGTTTTCTTAAATCCGGTGACTATGATGCAGTTAGAGATGATATAAAAGGCTTGGCTGAGATTTGTCATAAAAACGGTGCCATTCTCAAGGTAATTATTGAGACTTGCCTGCTTACTGACGAAGAAAAAATAAAGGTATGCCAGCTTTCTGCGCAGGCAGATGCCGACTTCGTAAAAACATCAACAGGCTTTAGTACCGGAGGTGCTACTTGTGAGGATGTAAAGCTTATGAAGGCAAATATTCCTGATACTATGGAGGTTAAGGCATCCGGAGGTATTAGAGACTACGATACAACCATATCCATGATAAAAGCAGGTGCAACCAGAATTGGTGCCAGCGCCGGTGCTACAATTATGGATAATATGGAAAAATAGTTTTTACAAGATTATAAATAGCATATAAAATTACATATGGATATTTCAACGAGATGCCTAACATAGTGCATCTCGTTTTTTACTGCTTTTAATACAGTTACAGCATTATATAGCCATGTTTTTTAAAATAAAAACTCCCCTTAGGGAGCTTTTATATAAGTAATGAATATTTTCTAAATAAAATATGATGGTGCGGACAAAGGGATTCGAACCCCCACAAGTCTCCTTACACGGACCTGAACCGTGCGCGTCTGCCAATTCCGCCATGTCCGCTCGCTTATGCTTAACTATTATAACACCTCTTTTGATTAACTTCAACTGTTATAGTATAGCATAAGTAAAATAACCGCTATGCAATATCAAAGTATTGGTGTTAATACTTAATTGAATATTCAGATTAAAATTGATAAATCAAAGTTAACATACTATCAGCCGCAATTTTCTTAGTCACGGCTGATAGCTATTATCTGGATTTAAACGTCAGCAATGTATAATTGCAATAAGTATATGATCTTATTTGCTACAGTCTGCTTATGGACTCCCATATTAACATTCCGATATCACAAATTGTAATAAGCCAAAGTATCGGTACAAATAGAAAAATCCTTGAGCTTGGCTGTTCCTCAGTTAGATAAACATTTCCTGCTTCATCAAATTTTGCATTTTCCGCCTTTTTAGCGATTGACTTCACGAATGCTACTATCACTAAAATTACACTTATAACACCACATACTGCTACGGCAACTCCCAATGCTTTACTTACTACGCCTGGTAATCCCTTGTATATAAGAAGAGTTACAAAGCAATTATTTATAACATGTAAAATAATAGAATAAATGATTGAATGCTTATCTGCCACATAAGCCAATACTAGTCCCACACCAAAAACTCCTATGGACTGCATGAAATCATGATGCATTATTGAGAAAATAAATGCAGATACAAAAATTCTGCCCTTTATATTTGCCTTTCTCATTGCCCCCTGAAGTGCACCTCTATATACTAGTTCCTCAATGATTGGTCCTACAAGACATGAGTAAACTAAAGCTATAATAGCAAAGCTTTCATCATCAGAAGAACTGGTCATGGCTGTAAAACCAATCGTAGTAAGTGCTTTATTTCCAGCAACTGATACCAGCTTAAACACAAATCCCATACCTATCATGGTAACGATATAGCCTATGAATTTTCCGATTCCCATAGGATGCTTAATACTGGTAGGATTTAATCTATCCTTAAAGAAAAAAACTATAGCTGGTATTGCAGAAATAACTGCAATGGCTAAAAGTCTGTAATCATCATATACAGCTGGTACAAATCTATTTGTTATTTTAAATGCAACACTAAAAAATATAGAGTAAAATAAAACTGCAATTCCTACCATCAAAAGTTCTCTCCTGCTAATTATTTCTGTCATTCTTTTCCTTATTCCTCTCTAAAAATTTCACATACCCAATACTTTTGAAAATTCCACCTCTGGATTCTATCTCTTCTTTTATTTGAAGCATTTCATCCTTACTAAGTGCCCTTACAAGCATTTTTTTAACACCGGCATTAAACTGAGCATCTATGGAGTAATCCTCCAACACCTTTCTGCTTATGAAATATTCACTTTCAAATAGAACCTCACCTTTTCCCGCATCATTTTCATATATCCATGCTAGTCTAAAGTCATCCATACTAGGATGATCCTGCCTGCTATCACTAATGGAAAATACGCTCATCACACCAGATATAATTTCACCATATACTGTCTGTGCTTCTTCCTTAGGATCAAGCTTTAGTATGACCTCATGAGCATCCTCCCAAGAATATTCGATGGATATTGCATTTATGCCAAGAGCTACGCACCATCCAAAATAACGCTCATAGTCCTTTTCATTACAAAGGAAAAGTAAGTATCTGCCATTTCCCAGGAATATGCCACCTAATATATGCTCTTTACCTATAGCTCTAAAATTACGATTGATGGCATCAATTTCCTTTTCAATATCCTTTACATTGTCGAAGAAAAATGGAGAATCATCCATTAAATCAAGAACCACTTTTTTCCTTATAAAATTATTTTTTTTATTCTTAGGATTTCGATTTTGTTCCGCTAAAATTCCATAGCCAAATTTTTCAATGAGCTGAGCCCATATTTTTAGAATATCCTCTTTGCTTGATTTACCGTCAAGAGGCGGAAGATATATTTGGCGCTGAAATTCATTGTAAAAGCTTTCCTCTTCTTCCATATATTTCTTCCATGCAAGGGAGAAATCCTTATCTCGGCTCGTGAGGTAATAGCCCAGGGTGTACAGTCCTTCCTTAAATGTAGGCATATTATCTATCATTTGACAGATTTCCGGATTTTCCCCATATTCCACTGAGCACGCTACCTTATCTAGTCCTTTATTTTTCAGTAATTTGTTTCTGATTTTCCTCAGCATTTTACACCTACTTTCAAAAATGACTAAAAATACTTTGTTTTTGTATCTTATTTAGTATAAAATATATTTAGAAAAAAAGCAAAGGAGATTTAATCATATGAATATACTTTTAGGCTACAAAAAATGTACTACCTGTAAAAATGTAGAAAAACTTTTACGTGATGCTGGCATAGAATATACTTATAGGGAGTTAGATAAGGATACTCCAACCATCAATGAGTTAAAGGATTTACACATCAAAAGTGGAGTAGATATTGGAAAGCTCTTTAATACAAGTGGAATTAAATATCGTGAGCTTGGACTTGCCGCTAAGAGGGAGTCCATGACAGATGAAGAATGCTATGAGCTTTTATCAAGCGACGGCATGCTCATAAAACGACCTATTTTAGTTCTGGAAGATGGCAATATATACATTGGAAATAAAGTAAAAGCTTATCTGAACGAAAGGCTTGGTAAATAACTTGAAAATCATTCTTGCAAGCGGTTCTCCCAGAAGACATGAGCTATTAAAAAATATTTTTGATGAGTTTATTATCATAATTCCAGAAATAGAAGAAAGCTTAGATTCACATCTTACATTGGAAAAGGCAATAGAGCATATTTCATTGCAAAAGGCCCTTGCTACAGCCGAAAAAGCGAGGAGATGTATTCATAATGAGAAATTTCTAATAATTGCCGCAGATACAATGGTAGTTTTAGATGATACCCCTCTTGGAAAGCCTGCCTCTCCTGATGATGCTCAAAAAATGCTGCATGCCTTACAAGGACGCAGTCATGAAGTAATTACCGGATATTGCATCCTATCTTCAGATGAAAGATGCTATGTTGGAAGCGAATCCAGCTTAGTGAGCTTTTCATCAATGTCTGACGAAGAAATAGCCGGATATATTAAAACAAAAGAGCCTATGGATAAGGCTGGTGCTTATGGCATACAGGGATATGGCTCACAATTTGTAAAATCAATCAGAGGTGATTTTTTTAATATCATGGGACTGCCTATAAATAAGCTAAGAGAAACTCTGATACAAAACTTTTACGATGATATAAAAGGTATGCTTATCATCTAAGCTTTTGATTTTGAAAATAAGGCTACCGCAATCCCACTGGCTTAAGACGGTGGGTTAATGTAGCCAAAAGCTGAGAATTATTGTATGCTAATGATATCGGAACATGGAAACCTAAAAACAGACACAAATATTTATTACAATACCACATTATTTTCGTCTGCAAATATAGGAAGAAATTACTGGTTTTGCAACAGGTATCAGATGATATAAAGCAGTTTTCATATGAGATATGTCAAAAGCACAAA
>CASDYG010000002.1 GCA_949285555.1 uncultured Eubacteriales bacterium
GGCTTGTCACTCTCTATCAGAGCAACATTAATATATTACCATTCTACTTACTGCTTGTCAAGTGACTTTTTGAAATTTTCTTTCTTTTTTTCACTCAACCTTTGGCTTTTTGGCCTCCTGCTTTCGAACAGCTTATCTATATTAGCACTTATTTTTTTCCTTGTCAACAGGTTTTTTGAAATTTAATTGCACACTATACACTATAATAATTATATAAAAGAATATAATTTATTTTTTACATCTTATAATATAATGTCTAATCTTTCACTCTAATTATAAAATCCATATTGATAACTATTATTTTTTATGATTCAAGTGTACTATATAAGTACTATATAATATAATTATTTTTGATTCGTAAAATTTATTTACCTTTATAATAAAATGCATATACGTAAATATTATGCTCTTACTCTCAATATGTTCTTGCCTCATCTTATTTAATATAATGCTTCTAATGTTCAATTTTAATTTCAAATTTGTTTATAACATACATATCAGTTTACTTTTCACTGTACGGCCCTATACATAAATAATATTTGTTTTCATAATATATATATGTTATTATATACATCGTAGAGTAAGTATGGTGCGTCAAGTGTTTCAAGATGGGATGTTGCTTGAAAACGAAAACTTTGTTGCGATATCATACTGCATCCGCTACTACACAATAGGGTCTCCTTGTGTAGTGTGTGATTTTATCACTGCATTGCAGTAGAAAGGAGTTTTTTTATGTTCAAAATTGGTTATAAGGATAAAACCAGCATGTTGATTATGACAGGGCTATTCATTGCCATTAGTATTATAATGACTAGATTTTTATCTATCAACACACCAACACTTCGAATTGGATTTGGCTTTATCCCCATTGCCTTGCTAGGAATTTTATACGGTCCGATTTTAGCTGCTATTTCTGCAGTAGTTGCAGATATCTTAGGAAGCTTATTATGGCCACCACCAACTGGTATTTTCCCTGGTTTTACTGTTACCGCTGGGCTTACAGGACTTGTTTTTGGCCTATTCCTTTATAAAAAGGCAGCCGATAAGAAAGGCTTTGTATTAAATTTTGTTGCATCTGTTATAGTTGTGGTGGTTTTAAATTTATTACTAGATTCCTACTGGTTAACCATTATTTATAAGCAAGGGTATTTCGCTCTGCTACCTACGAGGATTCTAAAAACAATAGTTCAGGGTGCTGTTTACATAGTCTTAATTCCATTACTACATAAATCTGTATTGGAGCCATTATTCCCTGAATTAAAACGCAAAAAAATATCCTAAGACGCTAGAATATAAATACAACATCCTTCTAACGTAATTAGGTAATGAAGACGCGGTAGATAATGACTTTACTTTAGAAGCTATTATCCAGCCGTGTCTTTTTTGTTTAAATAGTATATAGTGAATTATCGACCGAAAAAAATCAGATTGAAAATGTTATCTACTTTGTAAATATATATCAGTATTTAAGAAATCTACATTGATATGCTCTGCAATTTACCATTAAGCTATACTGCTTTATACATACCTGCTGCTTCATCCTTTTTTGTGGTTTCTTTCAGCTCCATTACCTCCACTCTGATGGCCTTAGATCCAAAGTGAATTTCGATAATATCCCCTACTTTAACCTCATATCCGGCTTTAACTGTCTTACCATTTACCATCACTCTGCCGCCATCACAGGCTTCTTTTGCAACACTCCTGCGTTTAATGAGTCTTGAAACCTTTAAAAATTTATCTATTCTCAATATAATCACTCCTACCTTTTAATAAATAAAAAAGGGGCTATGCCCCTTTGCTTAAACTATTTATTTACAGCTTCCTTAAGTGCCTTACCTGCCTTAAATACTGGGGCCTTAGAAGCAGCAATCTTAATGATTTCTTCTGGCTTTCTTGGGTTTCTTCCCTGTCTAGCCTTTCTAGCTCTGGTCTCAAAAGTACCAAATCCGATTAGTCTTACATCATCACCCTTTACTAATGCTTCCTCTACGCAAGTTAGAAAAGCGTTAATAGCTACTTCAGCGTCCTTCTTAGTAAAGCTTGTCTTCTCTGCAACAGCAGCAACTAGTTCAGCCTTATTCATTATTAGTCCTCCTTTTTTTGATAACATTTTTGGCTGCATCCCATAGCTGGTCCAGTTCATCTAGACTTTTGCCTTCCAACGAAGTGCCTTCAGCTAGGGCAATTTCTTCCATCACTCTGATACGCTCTATAAATTTATCGCTGGTATCATTAAGAGATGTTTCGGGATTGACCTTTAACAGTCTACATAGATTTACAATTGAAAACATTAAATCGCCTAGCTCTTCACTTATAGCTCTCTTATCTCCTGAAGCTATGGCATCCTTTACTTCATTAAGCTCCTCATCCAGCTTTTCCATGGCGCCTGAATAATCTGGCCAATCAAAACCAAAGCTGGCTGCCTTTGCCTGAAGCTTATCAGCCCTGAGCAGAGCAGGAAAATTCTTGGGTACGTTTTCCAATATACTGATAATATCAGTCTCTCCCTTTTCTTGTCGTTTAATATTTTGCCATTTTTCAAGTACTTTGTCAACTGTTTTTGTTGAATTTTCACCATTTTTTACAGAAAAAACGTGAGGATGCCTCCGAATCATCTTTTCACATTCTTCATTTATAACATCTGTTAATGTGAATTTCTTTGTTTCCTTTGTCATATTTGCATGAAAAACAACTTGTAAAAGTACATCTCCAAGCTCTTCTCGCATATTGGAAAAATCTTTATTTTTTATTGCATCTACAAGCTCATATGACTCTTCAATAAGTGGTGTTATGAGACTTTCATGGGTTTGCTTTCTATCCCAAGGACACTCTACTCTAAGTATTGCAATAATCTCCTCTAAGCGTTTTATTGCCTCTCCAGATTCATCTGCTGGTTTCATCAAATGAGCATATTTTTCCAAGGTATTCATAAACGCTCCTATCTTATCACTTTTTTAATTAAAGGACTTAATTTATTCACTACTGGCATACTATCAAGTTCATCGACCGTAATTGCTTTTGTTACAAATAGGCTTATTGAATAAACAATACCTCCTAGAAGGATGGCAAGTAATGTAGAAATAGAAGAGCCTAATAATAGACTAAATAGTTTAAAGCCGCCAAATACAAAAACTCCCATTATTATGGATGATATCATAGGCTTTATATATGTTAAGGCAAAATCTATATGTGCTCCTGTATATTTGCGTACATCTCGCATATTTAATATAAGTGATATTCCATAGGCTGCCATAGTACCAATGGCGGCACCATTTATATTTATTGATGGAAATCCTACTAAAATATAAGTTAATACTCCCTTTACAATAGCTCCGATGCCCAAGTTTTTAACTGGCTTTATCTGCTTGCCCACTGCCTGTAGTATTCCTGTTGCAGTTTGATCAATAGCTAAAAATACAAGTCCAAGGCTCATAATTTGAAGAGTACTTACTGCTGTTATTGCACTCTGCTGCTGAGCAGGATATAGCATTAAAAGTATTGGTTTGGCAAGAATAATGATGCCGACGCAGCAAGGATAAGCCATGATTAATGTGGTACGAAGCGAGGTCTGTACATTTTCACTTACACCTATTTTATCACCTACTCTAAATCTGCTAGAAATGGCTGGTACAAGACTTACAGCTACTGCCACAGTCAATATTTGTGGAAGAGCGATAATAGGATTAACAAATCCTGAAAAAATACCATATAGGCTTTTAGATTCAGCCAAGGTCCAGCCTGTTGCCTGAAGCCTGTTCATAATAATTGAAGTATCCAAAAGAGACATAACCGGCATTATTTCTGCCCCAATTATTATAGGAATAGCGATGTAGCAAATTTTTTTCGCTATGCTTTTATAGCTTTCCTGATGTTGAGATCCAAGTCTTATTTTCTTAAATATAATCGGCCTAAATAAAAGATATATCAGTATCAGTAGTGTAAATGACATTATAGCCCCAGCCGTTGCACCAAACGCTGCTCCGGCAGCTGCTTTGACTAGTCCCCTGGAAGTTAAAATATATGCAAGGGTAAGTCCTGTGCAAACTCGTACTGCCTGCTCCAGTACCTCTGACAGTGCTGTGGGCTTCATATTATGTCTTCCCTGAAAATATCCTCGAAAAGCAGAAGTGATTGGTACCATAAGAAGTGCTGGGGAAATGGCCTTTAGTGCAAGCGAAGCCTCTCGATTTCCAACCATGGCTGAAATTTCTTCACTAAAGAAAAAACAAATTAAAAATGCTAGCGTACCTATAGCGCCTATCATTGATAATGCTACTTGAAATGTTCGATGTGCATTTTTATATTCACCAACAACGATACGCTCTGCTACCATTCTTGATATTGCAACAGGCATTCCAGATGTAGCCAATACCAGAAGGACACTATAAACGGTATATGCCACACCATAGTAGCTCATGCCGTCATCACCTATCCAATTTGTTAGAGGTATTCTGAAAATTCCACCCATTAGTTTTACACAGATGCCTGCAATTCCAAGTATGGCTGCACCCTTTATAAGACTTCCACTTTTATTTTTTTCAGTCATTAAGACAAAACTCCTAACTTAATAATTCATTCCTTTAAACAAATGGCTTTAGTTAAAATAGCTTTAGTTATTATTTAACCAAGAAGTAGTTATTATTTTTAACGCTGTAATTCCTCTATCTATGACAGTTCTCTTAAAATTTCATCTACAATTCTATCACAGTTTTCAATTATATGACAAATATTCATGGTAGTATGCCTGCCGTCCTTGTAAATAACCTTTCCATCACACATAGTCATATGTACTTTGCCATTTCCACTATATACGAGATTGTTAATAATATTATGAACGGGGTGAAGGCTGACATCATGGCTATCAATTGCTATAATATCAGCTTTGTTTCCTTCCTTTATCAGCCCGCAATCATCTCTTCCCTGACTTAGAGCACCACCTCGTGTTGCCATTTTAAAAATATCTTCAGGAGAAAGACAATCAGCCCTGCCACTTTTAATTCTTGCGCTCAAAGCTAAAACCTTCATTTCTTCAAAGAAGTTTAAACTGTTATTGCTGGCTACACTATCTGTCCCTATTGCAATTTTAATCCCCATATCTAACATTTTTGCCACATCACATATGCCACTTGCAAGCTTCATATTACTGCAAGGATTAGTGGCTACAAACACTCCCTTTTCCTTTAAGAGCTTCATGTCCTCTTCTGTAACATGTACACAGTGAGCAGCGGTAGTGGGAGAATCAAACATCCCCAAATCATAGAAGTATCTAGCCGGACTCTTACCATGTCTTTTGATACATTCTTCATGCTCCGACTTTGTTTCAGAAAGATGAATATGATTTCTAAGACCATGCCTTCTGGAAAATTCTGCTACCGCACTTACTGTTTTAGGATCAGATGTATACTCACCATGAATACTACAGTCCACAAGGATTTTAGAGCTTTCAAGACCATGAATCTCCTCATAAGCTTTTTGCATGTCATCATATGACTCCATTTTGTATGGATCACTTGAATCAAAGTTTACTAAGGCCCTTGACATATTCATCTTTAGACCGCTTTCTGCTACCGCTTTAGCCATATCTGGCAAAAAATAATACATATCCGTCGTAGAAACTATACCTTGCTGTGCGCTCTCTGCCATTGCCAAAAGTGTTGCCCAGTAGATCCTTTCTCCGTTTAGTTTCTCTTCAAATGGAAAAATCCTTTTTTCTAACCAATCTTGAAGCTGCATATTTTCACCATAGCCTCGCATAAGTGTCATGGGACTGTGCCCATGTGCATTATAAAATGCAGGACTCAAAATGAATCTACTTCCTTCAAGTATAACTTCATCATCAGGGTCAAGTTTCCCTCTTGCTATCTCACCTTTATATCTCTTTTCGTCACCAATAAATACTATTTTTTCATCAGAAACAGAAATGTATTGATGTTTACGTAGCTTTAACTCTTCATCAATATATGATATATCTTTAAAAATCATTATTGCACCTCACACGCCAGCATGCTTAATACTTCATACACAAGCCTTAATGCTTCGTTTCCCCTCTTATTTATTTTAATATATGGCATCTTTCCTGCATGAACAAATCCCGTTCCCCGTATATGCTCTATAACCAGTATCAGCCTCTCTGGTGCCAGCTTTGCGTTTATCTCAAATTGTACTATTGTATCTGCCCCACTTTTTTCTATACTGCTTACTCCCAGGGCAAGTGACCATTTTTTAATTAGATTTAGACGCAAAAGATTTTCAACTTCATTTGGTGGCTCTCCAAATCTGTCAAGTAGCTCCTGCCACATTAAATTTTCTTCAGAAATATTTTCGATATGTGAAAATCTTTTATAAAAATCTAATTTTAAATGTTCATCCTCCATATACCAACCAGGGATATATGCCTCTCCACCTGTATTTATAATTATCTCCCTTTCATCCTCACGTACGATCTGACCTTTTTTCCGTTCAATGGCCTGTGATACCATCTTTGTGTATAGCTCGTAGCCTACATTATACATATGGCCACTTTGCTCTCTTCCTAAAAGATTACCGGCACCTCTAATTTCTAAATCTCTCATTGCAATTTTATAGCCGGAGCCAAATTCAGTAAAATCCTTAATTGCTTTAAGACGTTTCTCGGCAACCTCCGAAAGTACTCGTCCCTTTTTGTACATGAGATATGCATAGGCTAGCCTATTACTTCTGCCTACTCTTCCTCTGAGCTGATAGAGCTGTGCAAGTCCGAAGCGATCAGCATCTAATATGATGATTGTATTTGCCCTCTGAATATTGATGCCAGTTTCAATTATGGTAGTGGACACTAATACTTGAATTTCTCCCTTGGAAAATAAATCCATTATTTGAGAAAGCTCCTTTTCACTCATCTGTCCATGGGCTACTGCAATATTTACATCTTCCCCCATAATTTTGTTCACTCTTTTGGCGACTCTATAAATACTACCTACTCTATTATGTAATACAAAAACCTGACCATTTCTATTTATCTCTCTGGTAATGGCTTCTTTGATTATTTCGTCATCTTCTTCTATTACAAAAGTCTGTACGGGATATCTTTCTTCTGGTGGATTTTCTATAAGACTCATATCCTTAATAGCCGAAAGGGACATATTAAGGGTCCTTGGAATAGGAGTTGCTGACATGACTAGGACATCAGTATTTGACTTATAGGTTTGTAGCTTTTCTTTTGCCTTTACACCAAAACGTTGCTCCTCATCTATGACAATTAGTCCCATGTCCCTAAATTCAACATCATCAGTGAGAAGTCTATGTGTACCTATTACAAGATCCACTCTGCCTTCCTTTATTTCCTCAATGGTTTGCTGTTGTAAAGATTTTGAAACAAACCTTGACATCATGGCAATCTTAAATGGGAATCCATCCATTCTTTCCATAAAAGTATGATAATGCTGATCTGCCAATATGGTTGTAGGCGCTAAAAGCACTACCTGCTTTCCATCACATAAGGCTTTAAATATTGCTCTGGCAGCTACTTCCGTTTTCCCAAAACCAACATCACCGCAAAGAAGTCTATCCATTGGAACGGGTTTTTCCATGTCTGCTTTAATTTCTTCAATAGCTCTAAGCTGATCCGAAGTCTCTTCATATTCAAAACGACCCTCAAAGTCGCGTTGCCAAGGTCCATCTGGTGAAAAGGCAAATCCTTTAACGCTGGATCTTTCAGCATAAAGCTTAATAAGCTCCTCAGCCATGTCATCTATAGCGGCTGCTGCACTTGCCCTTGTATTTTTCCATTCACTACCAGATAATCTATTTATATGTGGTGTTATTCCTTCTGCACTCACATATTTTTGTACCATGTCAAGCTGCTCTACTGGGACATACAGCTTATCCTTGCCTCTATAAGCAATATGGAGATAATCTTTTATACTGCCCAAAGCCTCAAGCTGAACCAATCCTTGATATTTGCCTACACCATGAAGCTCATGAACCAGATAGTCACCTTCTTTTAGTTGACTGAATGAACTTATATCACCTCTCCTTTTTAATCGCGAGCGGTGTCCGTCTCCAAAGGTCTTACCAAAAATATCCTTTTCAGTGATATAGACCTGTAAATTTTCTTCATGAATAAATCCAGATTTAAGTCTGCCCTTTCCAACTACATACCTTACGTCAGCCTTTATTCCCTGATTCAAGAGGCTTTCTTTAATATTTTGCTCGACATTTTCATTGGATAGTACAAAATATATTCTCCAATCTGTATCAAAGCCAGCAGAGAATTTAATTAGCTCTTCAATTTTTCCATTAAAGGATGGTACCGATCTGTCTGCTAGTTCATAAATAAGGGATTCTGAAGTATTTTGCACATTACAGCATCCATTCTTATTATTAGCATCTATTTGCTCTTCAGTGTTAACCGCTAATGGACTTTCTCCTTTTTTAATGAGCATAGAAGGTATATCATTAAAAGGGAGAAAGCATGCAGTGAAGCATTCTAACAGAGATGAAAAGAAATCTTGATGAGCTAGCAGCCTCTCATCATAAGGCATTAGTTTTCCTTCTGACAGTAGCTGTTTAAACTCCTCCACCTGATGTTTAATGTGGGAATCCAGCGCCTCCTTTACTGCTACAATATCCCATATAGCAATATTAATTCTGTCAGAATACTCCCAAAGGCAGTTGCCCTTAGGACTAAAGAAATGTCTGAAGCCTTCCAGCACTTCCGCAAGGAGCATGCTCTCTAAATGATGTTCTAAAAACGAGCGTCTTTCTTCTATTGTTTCCTTAGCCTTAGCTGAAAGCGTATCCCCTGCTTCTTCTAAATATTTTTGGAATTCTGCATCTAATCTTGCTACTGCCTCTTTTTCATCCGTATACGCACTGGGCATACTGGCCAGAGCAATTTCACATTCGGAAAGCTGAGCATCAGATCTTTGACTTACTGGATCAAAGCTTCGTATAGAGTCCACTTCATCTCCGAAAAATTCCAGTCTTACAGGCTTATTGCTTCGTGGCGAATACACATCTATAATCCCACCCCTTTGGCAGCACTCTCCTGCAGCTTCCACCATGCTCACCAACTCATAGCCCATATCAAATAGTCTGGTTTTAAGATTACTTTGACTAATCCTCTGCCCCACCTTTACATTTATGCTGGTATCTTTAAATCTATTCTTATCAGGATATTCCTTAAAAGCAGATCTGGCAGTTCCAATCACAATACAATTCTCTCCTTTTGCCAGGGCAGATAAAGCAGCTATTGTCTCATAATGAGCAGATCTATTACTTGCACCATAATGAAGAAGCAGGCTTGCGCCTTCGCTGAGCATATAAATTTTCTTATCACAAAACAGAGGCAGGGCTTCCTTTAGCTCCCTTCCCCTTCTTTCATTAGGTACCACAATAATACAGGGACCTCTTTCCGCTAGCTTTCCAATATAGATTGGAAGTGCCTCTACACTTGCATTTAAAAAAATTCTTTTTCTATCTTCAAGTAGGTTTTCTATGGAAAATTTACTCATTTTTCATCAGTACAATAAGTAGCTACTCTAACGATTCAGTTTAATCAGCCTTTGATTGATCCGCTACTTCTTCCTTCTTCTCTTTTTTAATTACAGCCTTTTTGTTAATACGATTCATTGCTATTTCTATTCCTTTTGAAATATAAAGCTCAGTCGCCCTACATGCTTTCTTAACAGCTTCTTCCATGATAGGAACTTCTTCCTTGGTAAAGCCCCCTATCACATAGTCTGCCAGACCTCTTTGATCATCTCGATGATCTCCTATTCCAATTCTTATTCTAGGAAAATTTTCATCTCTGATTTGGTAGATTATGCTCCTCATACCGTTATGAGTGCCAGCACTACCTTTGGACCTTACTCTAACCATGCCTCGTTCTATATCTAAATCATCATAGATTACAAGCAGATTTTCAATAGGAACTTTATAATAGCTTACAATTTCTCTCACTGATTCTCCTGAAAGGTTCATGTAGGTTTGAGGCTTAACGAGAAGCACCTTTTCTCCATCAATATATCCACTTCCTACAAGAGCTTTATGCTTAATCCTATTGACACGAATGGAGTATTTTTCTGCTAGCCTGTCAATGGTAATAAAACCTATATTGTGTCTCGTATTTTCATATTCTCTTCCTGGATTTCCAAGTCCGACAATTACATACATATCATATCCTATCATAAAACAACAGGTATGAACCAACCTGCCTAGGGTGGCTCGGCGGCACATACCTGATTAATTAAAACTTCTTGAAAATTTCACTGCAATTAGCACATAATTTTATTATTAGTCAAATAGCTTACTTATAGAACCATTGGTAAATACTCTTGTCATAGCTTCTGCAAAAATTGGAGCCACAGAAAGTACCGTCATCTTATCTATCAGCTTTTCCTGAGGTAAAGGTATTGTATTTAGTAATACTACCTCCTTAATTACAGATTGTTTAAGCCTTTCTACAGCAGGACCGGAAAGCACAGGATGGGTTGCACAGGCATATACTTCCTTGGCGCCTAAATCCTTTATTGCAGCGGCAGCATTGGCAATAGTTCCCGCAGTATCTATCATATCATCTAAGATGATACAGTTTTTACCTTCAATATCTCCGATGATGTTCATTATTTCACTCTTATTAGGCTCCGGCCTACGCTTATCAACTATAGCTATAGGGCAGTCTAAAATCTCTGCCATATTCCTTGCTCTAGTTACGCTGCCATGATCTGGAGAAACGATAACAAGATTATCTAGCCCCTTATTCTTAAAGTATTTAGCCAATATAGGCATTCCTACCAGATGGTCTACCGGTATATCAAAATATCCCTGAATTTGGTTTGCATGTAAATCCATGGTAAGGACTCTGTCTGCACCAGCTGCCATAATTAAATTTGCCACAAGCTTAGATGTAATTGGATCACGGGCCTTTGCTTTTCTATCCTGTCTTGCATATCCATAATATGGTATTACTGCATTGATTCGACCAGCAGAAGCTCTTTTTACCGCATCAATTAAAATCAGAAGCTCCATTAAGTTATTATTTACAGGCTCGCAAGTAGGCTGGATTATATATACATCTGCCCCTCTCACAGATTCCCAAATATTGGTGCAAATTTCACCATCACTGAATGTACTCACAGTGGATTTTCCCAATGGCTTTCCCATAATTTCTGAAATTTCCTCTGCAAGCTGCTTGTGAGCATTGCCTGTAAAAATTTTGTAGTCAGTAAAACATCCGCTTTTCATGATAAGTCCTTCCCTTTATTTATTTTTGTAATCACCAAAAAGTTGTGCTTTCTTAGACCAGCCTTCCTTATTAGACTGCTTGCTTCTACCTATGGCAAGAGCATCCTCTGGGACATCATTTGTAAGAGTAGTACCCGCTGCAATATAGGCATTTTTCCCAATACGAACCGGAGAAATAATATTACTGTTGCATCCAACAAATGCATTATCTTCTATCTGACTTCTAGTTTTATTTTTTCCGTCATAATTAACAAATACAACACCACATCCCAGATTGATATTTTCGCCTAAATCTGCATCTCCTATATATGTGAGATGTGAAGCCTTCGTTCCACTTCCCAAAGTAGAGTTTTTAATTTCGACAAAATCACCTATCCTGCAATTATTTCCAATATTGCTGTTAGGTCTTACATATGCAAAAGGTCCAACCTGTGTATCATTGCCAATCCTACTATCTACAATGACGGAGCTTTCTATAGTTGTATTATCTCCTATTATGCTATTGGAAATTCTAGTATTAAATATAATATGACAATTTTCACCGATTGAGGTGTTTTTTTCCAGCATCACTGACGGTCCAATTATTGTACCTTGGCCTATACTTACACCTTCCTGTATATAGACTGTAGATTTATCTAAAAATATCACTCCATTATCTTCAAAAGCCTGGAATAGCTCATTATTATTCATTTATACCTCACGGAATTTATTTGGCAAGCAGACTTAATAGTAATTATATTACCTATCATTTATAAACTATAACACGATATATCTTTATAATATTCTGTTAGCAGCTTCCCACAAGATTTAACCCTACTTTGTATATATCTCCTGCACCCATGGTAATAACTAGATCATTTTCTGTGGCAACCCTTCTAATAAAGTCTTCAATTTCTTCGAAGCTTTCCAGATAGTACACCTCCTTGGCTGGATGCTTTAGCTTAATTGCATCCGCCAGCTTTTTAGAGCTGATCTTATAAATGTCTTTTTCCCTAGCTGCATAGATAGGGGCAAATATTAAGAGATCACACTCTTCAAATGAATCTAAAAACTCATCAAAAAGGGCAAGTGTTCTGGTGTAAGTGTGTGGCTGAAATGCACATATTACTCTTTCATATGGAAGCTTTCTTGCCGCAGACAAGGTGGCCTTTATTTCCGTAGGATGATGGGCATAATCATCTACAACCTTAAAGCCTTCACATGCATTACCTAATGTATCAAATCTTCTGTGGGTTCCACCAAATTCTTCAAGAGCATCCTTAATGACATCTGCATCTACTCCAAGCTTATGGCAGCATGCAAATGCTGCGGAAGCATTGATTATATTATGTTCTCCAGGTACCCTAAGCTTTATATCAGCAAGTAAAATATCTTTATTATAAATTTTAAAGCCAGGCATACCTTCCTTACCAAATACAACATCTCCTATATGATAGTCACAGCCTTTACTATATCCAAAGGTAACTGTATTTTTTCTATCTGATATTACCTTGCTTACAAAAGGATTTGCATCATAGGCAACAATCATCCCCTCATCAGGTACGAGATCTGTAAATTTTTTAAATGAATCCACAATATGATCCATGTCCTTAAAATAATCTAAATGGTCTGAATCGATATTTAATAAAATTTCAATACTTGGCTTTAATTCCAGAAAGCTATCTCTATATTCACAGGCTTCCGTAATAAAATATGGGCTTTTACCTATTTTTACATTTCCACCAATGGCCTCTAAATTTCCTCCTACTAAAATAGTGGGATCTAGCATGGCCTTACTTAATATTAGAGATATCATAGATGTAGTAGATGTTTTTCCATGAGTGCCGCTAACTGCAATACTCTTTTCAAACTCTTCCATCAGAAGCCCAAGCACCTCTGCACGTGACAAGCACGGAATTCCCTTATCTCTGGCTGCCTTTAATTCTGGATTTTCCTCAGCTATGGCCGCAGAATAGATAACCAAATCTGCACCACTTATATTTTCAGCCTTATGTTCATTATTTACCTTAATTCCATTGTTTTCCAAAGCCTCTGTTACTTCCCCAAGGCCCATATCTGAGCCAGTAACATTACATCCTCGGCTTTTAAGTATATGAGCAATAGCAGATACTCCTATACCACCAATGCCAATACAATATATATTCTTATACTCTGTAAGCCTATTCATAATTCCCCCAAATATATACTTCAATTTATTATATCATAATTCCATGTCATGGACTACTAAATGTGTTTAAGAATATTTTTATATACAAAAATCCCATCCAGATAGTTCAGGATGGGATTATATTTATTTCACCTCTTCAACTCGTATAATATTTGTATTTCCAGGTATATCAAGGGGTAGTCCCATGCTCATTACAACCTTATCTCCAGTAGATAAAAATCCTGCTCCCTGTGCCTTTTCAATACATATATTCACCAGATCTTCAAGTCCACTGCCATAGCTTGTTATAATAGGTGCTACGCCCCACACAAGTGCCATCTTGTGAAACGTACTTATATATGGAGTCATAGCGAGTATTGGTGTATTTGGTCTAAATTTAGACATTTGCAGGGCTGTATAACCAGTTTTAGTAATCGCCATTATAGCACTGCTTCTGATATCTGCTGCCAGTGTGCATGCACTATGTCCCACAGCATTGGTTACATCTGCATAATTGATTTCTCTGTGTAAATCTATGCTCTGACCAATATGACTTATGTCCCTTTCTGCCTGCATAGCTATTCTTGACATTGCAGATACTGCTTCCACAGGATAACGACCTGCTGCAGTTTCACCCGATAACATTATAGCACCCGTACCGTCAAAGATAGCATTTGCTACATCTGTTATTTCAGCCCTAGTAGGGACTGGATTTGAAATCATGGACTCAAGCATTTGAGTAGCAGTAACTGCAATTTTCCCCGATTCCATACATCTTCTTATGATCTTCTTTTGAATGGCTGGCAGCTTTTCAAAAGCAATTTCAACACCCATATCTCCACGGGCAATCATAATACCATCAGATACCTTTAGAATTTCTTCTAAATTTTCTATTCCTTCGTTACTTTCGATCTTTGAAATTATACCAATTTGGTCGCCATCATTTTCCTTCAGTAAATTTCTTATTGCTAATACATCCTCCGCCTTTCGTACAAAGGAAGCCGCAATATAGTCTACATCCATTGATATACCAAACAGTATATCTTTAATATCCTTTTCACTTAGATACTCCATCGATAGCTTAACGCTAGGCACATTGACGCCTTTTCTATCGGAAAGCATTCCACCATGAAGTACCTTACATATAATATTTGCTCCTCGTATGTCTATTACGATAAGCTCCAGTTTTCCGTCATCTAGTAAAATTGTGGTGCCTTTTACTACTTCAGCAGGAAGTCTATTATATGTTATAGAGCATCTGCGAAAATCGCCGACAATTTCATCCGTAGTTAGTACAAACTCTTCACCATCTTTAAGCTCCACATAACCATTTTCAAATGTGCCTACTCTTATCTCAGGTCCTTTTGTATCTAAAAGAACTGCACCCTCAATTCCAAGCTCATCTCTAACCTGCCTAAAAGTTTCAATTCTTTGTTTATGCTCCACATGATTGCCATGGGACATATTGATTCTTCCCACATTCATGCCATTTTTAAACATTTCCTTCATAACTGATTCAGCTTCGGAAGCAGGGCCAATTGTACATATAATTTTCGTTTTCTTATAATTCATAGTTTATTTTTAACCTCAGTTATAATATAATGGAAAAGTTAAGTTTAGTCAACAAAGCATAAGGAGGTAATATGAAGCATAGCATAAGTGATATGAAAGCAAATATTAGGGGATTATTACTTTGCATCATAATCGCCATTTTTTCATGGATATTAGGAGAACGCTTTCCAATTGTAGGAGGTCCGGTATTTGCCATATTAGCCGGTATGATTATTGAAATGTTTCATTGGAACAGAGGACCCTACAAACAAGGGATTACCTTTGCCTCCAAAAAAGTACTGCACTGGGCAGTTATACTGCTTGGCTTTGGTCTAAATCTAAATGTAGTAATAGAAACTGGAAGACAATCCCTTCCCATTATTTTATCGACTATTACTGTTTCCCTCATTGTTGCATATGTACTCCATTATGTTATGAAGACAGATACTCATATCACTACTTTAATTGGTGTAGGCTCTTCCATCTGTGGAGGTTCTGCCATTGCTGCAACTGCACCTGTTATCAAATCTAATCATCATGATGTTGCTCAGGCCATTTCAATTATTTTTATTTTCAATGTAATTGCTGCCCTGGTATTTCCTACCTTAGGACAACTTATAGGCTTTGATACCACCTCAGGAGAAGCATTTGGTATATTTGCTGGAACTGCCGTAAATGACACTTCCTCAGTAACTGCCTGTGCTTCAACTTGGGACAGCTTATTTAATCTTGGAAGCCAGACCTTGGATAAGGCTATAACCGTTAAACTAACGCGAACATTAGCAATAATACCAATCACATTATTTCTTGCCTACCATACCGCAAAAAAAGAGCATCATCATCTGGATAAAAAGCCGTCTCTTAAATCCATGTTCCCAATGTTCATCCTCTATTTCATCTTTGCCAGCCTGATAACCACAATCGTTATTCACCTTGGTGGCAGTATAACTTGGTTTGCTCCATTTAAGCTTCTAAGTAAATTTTTCATTGTAATAGCCATGGCAGGCATCGGTCTTAATACAGATATAAGAAGGTTAATTAGAACTGGTGGAAAGCCTATTATTATTGGTTTTTCCTGCTGGATTTCCATATCTATTGTAAGCCTTATTATGCAGCATATCATGCATATCTGGTAAATAATATACGTTAACTAAAAAAGCTTGTAAGCAGATAATGACCATACATCATTTAAAATTAGAACTGAAGCTCTAATTAATGTAGATCGTTATAAGCTACAAGCTTTTTCTTTTCAAAAAAATGATATTTACGTCTATACATCTATCTTATTTAGCAATATTCGCCCTGAAGACTTAAGAAAGCTATATAAGATAACATCTATCGCTATAAGCAGCACTGTAAGTGCATATCCCACATACATTATAGCTCTTGCATCTATTGTATATACGATACCACAGATTATACCTACTATTATCACCATGGACACATAAATTATCAAGGAAAGGAATGTAGTTACCTTGGCAGCCTTGCTGTTTTTAAATGCCTGATTTTCTGTGTTCCAGTCAAAATAAGGGTACTTAACTCCAAAATAGGTTCCTATGATGGCATATAATATTACCTGCGCTATAGGTAGTAGGTACATCACCATCATTATCAAAAGGCTCGGTTTCATCACAATACATACTATGGTAGAAAGCAGGAGATTTGGCACCACCCCTAATGAAAGTGGAAAAGCAAGTTTGCTTAATATCAGCTCTTTCTCACTAATGGGCATACTCCTTAATATGGAAAATGCCTGTCCCTCAATGGATAGTCCACTACTTGCCGCCTGACTGGAAAGGGAGTTTATGTAACCTGTTCCCATGGCAAAAATCAACACGATAATGTCTACGCCCACAGACGGATCCGTATTGAGCCCCATTGCAATCATATATACGAGATTATTTATTGCATCCTGCTTAATAACAAGAGCTACTGCTGCAAGTACAAAAATCAAATAACCCATACAGCATGTCATGAAATACATGGTAGACATGGTAAGCCTTTTCATGTTTACATGATACAGCGTGCGAATAGGAGATTTTGCTCCCGCAGTATTACCACTATATTTTATCTTTTTAAACTTCACATTTCTAGTGGATACCTTCAAATATGAAGAAACCATTAGCCTGAATCCTATTACAAATGGAATTATACATACTAAAGAGTATATGAGAATATATATAACATTTACAGTACTTATTCCTTCTCCACCTATGAAGAATAAATTCCAGTTTCCATTAAGTGCTTCAAAAATCCTTGAGCTATTTTCCTCAAATGATGATGCTATACCTTGTGCTCTGAAGCATATGAAAAAGTATAGTATTCCAAATATCATTGAAATAACTATTGAAATAGCATTTTTGAACTTTGGAGGCAGATTAAAAAGACTGATTACATAGGCAAAAATCATGACAAGTCCTACTGAAAACAGTATAGTAGGTACATACATGAAAACCTGAAGCAAAATGCTCACGATCATTGTTGATGAGCCCACTCCCTTAGCAAAGGCCCCCAGTACATAGGCAATAAGCTGTCCAAGCATAAATATTAGTGAGCCTAGTGTCACGGATAAGGTAAGCGATGCCAGCTTACTTTTTACAATGGTCTTAACAGGAATAGGCATAGGTATAAGAATATGATTATCCTTTGCACCATATACCTGATCGCTAACCGTATATGCACTTCCAATAACATTCATAAGTACGGCAAGTGCCATAGGTAACATAAATATGATAGACTCCTGCCTAGTTCCCACTACCTGCATACTAGTTCCAGCAAGGATCAGTGTAACAAAGCCTGTGAATATGATGGAAATGAAAAGGTAGAGTAAAAGCGTTGCGCCAATACTCCTTGCCCTAGCCTTCTTCTTTCCTCGTTTTCTATTTGAGTTATCAGGAAACATGGACATCATGTATGACTTAAACTGTATGATTAAAAGCTTTCTAAACATAGCTAACATCTCCCTCAAGCTCAAGGAAAACATCTTCTAATGATTTGGATCCCTTAACTTCTTCCATCGTTCCCTGTGCAATTAGATTTCCTTTTCTAATGATAGCAACCTTATCACAGAGTTTTTCTGCAACTTCTAAAACATGAGTGGAGAAAAATACAGCACCACCATTATCACATATTCTTCTCATAAGGTCCTTCACATGTCTGCTTGCCACAGGATCTAATCCTACAAAGGGTTCATCCATAATTAGCAACTTAGGCTCGTGAATGAATGCGGAAGCAATAGCGATTTTTTGTTTCATTCCGTGAGAGTAGCTACTTATAGGCATTGAAAGATCATCATAGATTCCAAATAGCTTAGTGTACTCTGTTATTCTCTGATCTCGAGTCTCCTTATCAATTTTAAAAATATCTGCCACAAAATTTAAATATTGTATTCCAGTTAAAAATTCGTATAACTGCGGATTGTCCGGTATATAGGCAAGTATTTCCTTGCATCTAATAGGATCCTGCTTTACATTTATACCATCAATAAATATCTCACCATTATCATAACTCATAAGTCCCAGGCACGACTTTATTGTGGTGGTCTTGCCTGCACCATTATGTCCAATAAAGCCATATATTTCACCCGGTTCAATATTGATTGAAATATTGTTTACCGCAACCTTCTCTCCAAAGGTCTTGGTTAAATTTTCTATTTTAAGAATGCTCATAAGCTTAAAACTCCTAAATTACTTCAACAAAGTTGCCATTTACATTTATCTTTTATAAAAAAGCTACCTTTAACTACATAAGAGTAAAGAATAAGTACTATTTTAATGAATTAACATACTCTACTGCTGCAAGTCCTGCAACGGCTCCATCTCCAACAGCTGTAGCGATCTGTCTTACCTTCTTAGTTCTGCAATCCCCTGCTACAAAAATTCCATCAGTATTTGTCTTGCAATCCTCCTGGCCTGATACATATCCAGGACCATCAAGCTCAACCATATCGGAAAAGTCCTTGTTATCAGGCATTTGTCCAATTGCTACAAAAATTCCGTCCACCTCAAGATTTCTAGTGCTTCCATCAATCTTATTTTTCACAGTCATACTTCTTATTGCAGCATCACCGATTAGCCCCTCAACTGTGGAATTAAGCACAAACTCAACATTGCTTTTTTCCTTTAATCTTGCTAGATTAGCGGCATCACCTCTAAATTCATCTCTTCTATGAACGATGTATACCTTTTCACATAGATCGCTGAGCACCTCTCCATCCTCAAGTGCTGTATTTCCACCACCTACTACTGCCACCTTCTTATTTCTGAAAAATGCACCATCACATGTAGCACAATATGAAATGCCGGCACCTCTGTACCTATCTTCCTGTGCTACTCCAAGTGGTCTGTTTTTTGCTCCTGTAGCGATAATAACAGATCTTGCTTCATAGCTTTTTCCTTCTTCTGTAGATACCTTAAATCCATTTTCAAGTTTCTCTATTTTATTGGCTTTTTCATATTTTATCTCGCCACCTAGTTCACTTACCTGTTTATATAAATTTTCTGCAAATTCCATTCCTGAAATAGTCTTAATAGCAGGATAATTCTCAATTTCCGGTGTATTGATAGTCTGTCCTCCATATGTCACTGCCTCAAGCATTACAACGGATTTTCCACCTCTAATTCCATATATTCCCGCAGTCATTCCAGCTGGACCTGCACCAATAATCAAAATATCATACATAAAACTAACCTCCATATATAATAGTATAACATAAAATGGAAGTAATTTATACTAACAAAAAAGAGGGTAGTAATCCCACCCCCCTTAAATTTCAATAGATTACTCTACCATTTCAAGATTTACATTCTCTAAAGTAATTAGATCAGCAGAAGTTACATCAGTATCCTTAGGGATAGTGATTTCATTATCCTTTAGCTTCTTGTAAATCTTGTCATAATCATCGCTCTTAAACTTCTTAAACTTAGAGGTCTTCATAGGTAGTTCTACACCATTTGAATCTGCTCCAAGTACTAGAGACTGTCCACCAGGGAACTTGTCCTTAGCCCATGCATCTAGCATTTCCTGAACGGACTCTGAAAGTCCCTTCATAGCAGATGTAATTACTGTCTCAGACTGAGAGCTCTGGTCTACGTCTACACCGATAACCTTTGCCTTAGCTTCTTCAGCAGCAGCAGAGATAGAATCAAATATAGCACCACCACAAGCGAAAATTACTTCAGTACCAGATGAATACCATCCAGCAGCCTTAGCCTTTACGTCAGGTGAAGCATTGAATCCACCAGTATAGTTGTACTTAATGTCAATCTTCTTGCCTAGTTCCTTAGCAGCATCATCAGCACCCTTAAGGAATCCATATCCATATCTTACTACTGCAGGTACTGCCATACCACCCATGTAACCTAGTTTAGTATATCCATCCTTTACAGCTGCATATCCAGCAAGATATCCGGACTGCTCTTCAGCATATGTGATACCTACTGTATTTTCTGCAACCTCAGGAGCAGATGTATCATCTTTAGCTGGGTTACCATCGATTAAGATGAACTTAACATCAGGATATTTTGTCTGTGCTTCAAAGATAGTCTGGTTAAACAAAAATCCTGGAGTAGCTATTACCTTAGCTCCATTCTTAACCGCTAGGTCAATCTGCTCTAGCCTTGCAGCGTTGGAATCTTCAGTTGGCTGATAATATTTGTAAGTCTTACCATTCTTCTCTGCCCATTCCTTAACGCCTTCCCAAGTACCTTGGTTAAAGGATTTGTCATCTATGGTTCCAACGTCTGTTACCATAGCTACTTCATATCCCTTTTTTTCATCTCCACCCTTTTTATCTCCGCCACAGGCGTAAAGAGTGAAAACCATAGCAAGGCTTAGCATAAGTACTAATGCTTTCTTCATAGTTATTCCTCCTATGTTTTGCGTGGTCTCCCACTATGATAAATATATTATAAAAGTTTTTCAAATGAATATCAAGTCATATGAAACTATTAGTTCAAAACTTCATATTCATCTAAATTAACTCCTACAAGCTCATCTGCTTCTGCACTTAAGCTAACTACAAAGTCCATGCCCTCATCTTTGGACATAAGCTGCAATCTTTGCAAGAATTCCGGTAAATCTTCTACTGAAAAATCTGCATGCTTTAAGATGCTATCTATAAAAATATATTCAATATCATGATCAGAACTGATAATTCCATAAAGGAAACCAATGTATTCATCGCTATTTGTAATATGTTCATAGTCTTCCATGCAAACTACTCTTATCCTGTATTTTAGGTCATACATCAGACGAGAATTTCTGTTGATAAAAATTACGCTTCCACGACTATTTTCAACATTTTCATTAGCAAGATCTATCATCTGCTTAGTCTTACCGCTTCCTTTATTTCCTATCAATAACTTAACCATAATTATGACCTCCTAAATGTCTTATAGCTTTATTATATAACATGGTCTTTATCTATTCAACTATATTTTTACGGATAGCTTTAATTGTCCACATGCTCCATCAATATCTTGGCCCAGACTTCTCCTAATTGTAACCGTTATTCCGTATTTATTTAGTATATTTTGGAATCTTATTATATCATTCTTTTTGGTAGGAAGGCTCTTTCCTCCTTCAATTATATGAAGCGGAATCAGATTTACATGTGCGTTCATTTTATTAAGCAATTGACCTAATTTGTGAGCATCCTTTTCAGAATCATTTTCTCCAGATACCATCGTGTATTCAAATGTGGGTCTGCGTCCAGTTTTAGCGGCGTGCTCCTTTACTGCTTTCATAACCTCTGAAATAGAGTATTTTTTATTGATTGGCATGAGCATGCTCCTTCTTTCATCATCTGGTGCATGTAGTGAAATCGCTAAATTTACCTGCGGAAATCTCTCTGCCAGCTCTCTTATTTTAGGAACGATTCCACACGTAGAAATCGTAATATTTCGCCTAGAAAGCTTTCTCCCCTTGGCATCTGATAATATGTCTATCAGATTGCATACATTTTCAAAATTATCCATCGGTTCTCCCATACCCATAAGTACAAGATTACTCATATGGCAATTCCCCAGCTGCTCAAGGAGCAGTATTTGCGAAATCATTTCTCCTGCTGAAAGGTTGCGTGCGAGTCCTTTTTTTGTGGAAGCACAAAATGAACAACCCATCCTGCATCCCGCCTGACATGATATACATATGGAATATCCATGCCGGTAGTGCATGAGTACACTTTCTACCATAATTCCATCGTGAAGTCTTACTAAAATCTTGATTGTGCCATCTTTGGATTTTCTCACCGTATGAATAGTCGGCGTCACAATATATGCCAGCTTTGCAAGCTCCTTTCTAAAGCTAACAGGAAGCTGCTTTATTTCCTCAATATTTGATACACCTCTGCTAATATGCAGGAAGAGCTGATCTGCTCTATAGGCACTTTCACCCATATTTACAGTCAGCTCCTTCATCTCATCTAGCGTCATACTTCTTAGATCCAGTCTTTCAGCATTGGAACTATTATTCATATCTACGCCTTACACACTCCTATAATAACACTGTGACCATTCAGGTTATACTCTTGGCCCTCACCTTGCATGCTTAAGTCTACAGCTAGCGTTTCTTCCATTATGTATTCCTTATTTTTATCTACTGCCACAGTGATCTCATCATCACCGGAAACTACTAAATGAATATTATCCATCATTTCTAGTCCGGCTTGCTTTCTCATCTGCTGAATTTTTGAGATAAGCTCTCTTACAAGACCTTCTTCAAGAAGATCTGCTGTTATTTCTGTATCGAGAACAGTAAACATATTGTTTTCCATAGATACAGCAAATCCATCTTTTGCAGATATTTTTACATCCACAAAATCAGCAGAGACTTCTACTTCCTCACCATCAAGGTTCATAATAACCTTGCCATTATTTTTAACTTCTTCCAAAAAGCTATTAGGCTCTGTATTTGATAAGGCAGTACCGAATGCTTTCAGCTTACTTCCCAGAGCTGGTCCAGCCACCTTAAAATTAGGCTTAAGACTAAGATCCATATACTGACTTATATCATCAACAAAGACTACCTCTTTCACATTTAGCTCCTCTTCGATTAAGGAAGCCTCATTTCCAATAAGTGTCTTATACTTACCATCCACTATAATTTTAGATAACGGTTGTCTTACCTTGATTTTTTCCTTTTCCCTAGCACCTCTTCCCAGGGTAACCAGACTTCTGATAAGATCCATTTTCTCCTCAAGTTCAAGGTCGATCAAGCTACTATCACATACTGGAAAATCTGCTAAATGCACACTTTCTTCATCTGTTAAATTAGTATAGATTTCATCGGAAATAAAAGGAGCAATTGGAGCAATAAGCTTAGCCACTCCTACCAGTATCTCATATGTTGTCAAATATACGCTTTGCTTATCCAAGGTCAGAGCCGAATCATAGAATCTTCTTCTAGCTCTCCTGATATACCAGTTTGAGAAATCCTCTACCACAAATTCACTTATAGTTCTTACGGTCTTCATATGATCATATGAATCCATATATTCAGTAGCTCGTTTTACAAGTCCATTGAATCTAGACAAAATCCACTTATCAAGCTGAGGTCTTTCTTCATATGCAACACTTATATTTCTAGGATCTATATCATCTGTATTTGAATACAGGGTGAAAAATGCATAGGAATTCTTGAGGGTTCCAAAGAATTTGGAAACTACATCCTTTAATCCGTCTTCATCGAATTTTGTAGGACTCCATGCTGGAGATACGGATAGCAAATACCATCTTGTAGCATCCGCACCATACTTATCAAAAAGCTCGAAAGGTGAAACTGTATTGCCCCTAGATTTAGACATCTTCTTTCCTTCCTTGTCCAGTATGAGGTCATTTACTAGCACATTTTTGTATGGAGATCTACCCATGATAAATGTTGATATTGCAAGAAGTGAATAGAACCATCCACGAGTCTGATCTATACCCTCACATATAAAATCTGCAGGGAACAGCTTTTCTTCAAAGCCCTCTTTATTTTCAAATGGATAATGCCACTGGGCAATAGGCATAGCACCAGAGTCAAACCAGCAGTCCATTACTTCCACAATTCTATTCATCGGCTTACCGCACTTTGAACATTTAATATGAATATCATCCACATATGGTCTGTGCAGTTCAACATCTTTATCAATATCTTCTATAGCCAGATTTATAAGTTCTTCGCGGCTTCCTACACAATGAAGATGCCCACATTCACATTTCCAGATTGGAATTGGGGTTCCCCAGTATCTGGATCTTGAAATAGCCCAGTCTTTTACTTCTGAAAGCCAGTTACCAAATCTCTTTTCACCTACAAATGGCGGATGCCAGCTTACGGTATCATTATTAGCGACAAGCTTATCCTTAAGCTTGCTCATTTCAATGTACCAGCTAGGATGAGCATAGTACACTAATGGTGTCTGACATCTCCAGCAATGAGGATAGTTATGTTCAATCTTTTCTTTGGAGAATATTTTATTTTCCTTTGCCAGCCATTTGATGATTTCCACATCAAGACCATCTTCCATTACGAATCTGCCCTTCCAAGGTGTATCGGTATATCTTCCTTCTTCATCAACCGGCTTTATAACAGGTGCATCGTATTTGCGTCCACATTGATAGTCATCCTCACCAAATGCAGGTGCGGTGTGTACAATACCCGTACCATCCTCAATGGTTACATAGTCCATAACAGTAACGAAGAAGGCCTTTTTATCAACCTTGATAAATGGCATGAGCTGTTCGTACTCCATATATTCCAGCTCGCTTCCCTTCATCTCTTCCAGGATTTCATATTTGCCCTCTCCAAGAACCTTCTCCGCAAGTTCTTTTGCAACATAAAAGATATTGCCAGCTTCATCTCCCTCTTTCATCAGAGCCTTTACATAGATGTAGTCTGGTCCTACGGTTAGCATAACATTAGATGCAAGTGTCCATGGAGTAGTCGTCCATGCTAAGAAATATTCATTATCCCTATCCTTTACCTTAAACTTGGCAGTAAGGGTATTGACCTTCACCTCTTTGTAGCCCTGTGCCACCTCATGAGATGCAAGTCCTGTTCCACATCTAGGGCAATATGGCAAAATTTTAAAGCCTTCATACACAAGACCGGCTTTGAAAAATTCATTAAAAATCCACCATACGCTTTCGATATAGTCATTTTCCAGGGTTACATACGGATTATCCATGTCAACTAAATAACCCATTCGTTCGGTCATCTCTCTCCACATGCTTGTATAGGTGAAAACCGACTCCCTGCACTTTTCATTAAACTCTTTTATTCCATAAGCCTCAATATCCTGCTTGCCACTCATATTGAGTTGCTTTTCTACTTCTATTTCAACTGGTAGTCCATGGGTATCCCAACCAGCTTTTCTGTTCACCTGAAAACCTTTCATCGTCTTGTAGCGACAGATGGAGTCCTTAAGCGTTCTCGCCATTACATGGTGTATTCCCGGTTTTCCATTAGCTGTTGGTGGTCCTTCATAAAAAACGAATCTATCCTTGCCCTCTCTGGTAGTAACGCTCTTGTGAAGTAAATCTTCATTTTTCCACTTTTCCACCTGAGCATTTTGCACCTCAGCTATGGGTTTATCAGATAGTTTTTCAAACATAAATACCTCCAATTTTCCGTATAGACTATGAAATAGCCATTCGGCTATTTCATAGTAAGATTTATTCGATTTTGATTGTCGATTTCCGTTACCTTTACAGTAACTACATCACCGATATTCATAACATCCTCCACCTTTTCTACTCTTTTGGAGGACATCTTAGAAATGTGAAGTAAGCCTTCCTTGCCAGGCAGTATTTCAATAAAGGCACCAAATGGCATAATACGCTTTACTTCCCCTTCATAGCTGGCACCTACTTCTACATCTCTTGTCAAGTATTCAATATAATCCTTTGCCATCTTTGCACTTGCTTCATCAGATGAATAAATATTGATCTGTCCAGGATTATCTTCGGAGATGTCAATTTTAACACCTGTCTCTTCCACAATTTTATTGATTGTCTTTCCACCAGGGCCGATGACAATACGTATCTTATCCGGATCAACATTTAATGTAATGAATCTAGGTGCGTATTTAGATAGCTCCTTCTTAGGTTCAGGAAGAACCTCAAGCATCTTACTCATAATGTGCATTCTACCAGCTCTAGCCTGCTCTAAAGCCTTTTCCAAAACCTCTCTTGAAAGACCGTGAACCTTTATGTCCATCTGAATGGCAGTGATACCATCTTCTGTACCTGTCACCTTAAAGTCCATATCTCCAAGGAAGTCTTCCATGCCCTGTATATCGCTTAAAATTGCCATTTTGCTAGTGCCATCTTCCTGCACTCTCTCTATAAGGCCCATAGCAATACCTGCCACGGGCTTTCTAATGGGAACACCAGCATCCATTAGAGCAAGGCAAGATCCGCAGGTAGAACCCATAGATGTAGAACCATTAGAGCTAAGCACATCGGAAACAACCCTGATGGCATAAGGGAATTCCTCAACAGATGGAAGCACTGGTATTAGTGCTCTTTCTGCCAATGCTCCGTGTCCAATCTCCCTTCTGCCAGGACTTCTGGCTGACCTTGCCTCTCCTACTGAATATGCAGGGAAATTGTAATGGTGCATATATCTTTTCTCCGTCTGCTCTGTTATCCCATCAATTGTCTGGGATTCACTAGCAGGTGCAAGTGTACAAGCAGATAGTACCTGTGTTTGACCTCTTGTAAACAGTCCGCTGCCATGCACTCTTGGTAGCAAGCTGTTATCACACCATATAGGTCTTATCTCATCAAGCTTTCTGTCATCAGGCCTTTTACCCTCATCAAGGATCATAGATCTAACCTTTTCCTTAGTTAGATTATATAGTACCTTAGCTACATCCTTTTCCTGATCCTCATAGATTTCCTTAAAGTATTCCTTCGTCTCTTCCTCTACCTTATCCATATTGGCAAGACGCTCAAGCTTATCTACTGTACGAATTGCAGCATCCAGCTTTTCGCCAGCATACTCTACTACAGCATTTTCTAAATCTTCAGGAATCTGATGAATATTTAGTTCCTGCTTAGGCTTTCCTACCTCTGAAACCACCTCATCTATAAAGCCAACGAGCTTTTTAATCTCCTCGTGGGCAAATAAAATCGCATCCAGCATTACAGACTCAGGCACTTCATTGGCACCTGCTTCTACCATCATAATGGCATCCTTAGTTCCCGATACTACCAGGTGCATTTCAGATCTTTCTCTTTGCTCAAGAGTCGGATTGATAACAAATTTACCGTCTACCATACCTACAAGTACCGATCCTGTAGGTCCTTCCCATGGAATGTCAGAAGTAGCAAGTGCAACTGATGATCCTATCATCGCCATAATTTCAGTAGGACAGTCAGGATCTACTGACATAACTGTTGCTACCACTACCACATCGTTGAAATATCCCTTTGGGAAAAGCGGCCTGATAGGTCTATCCATAAGCCTTGAATTTAGTATGGCCCTCTCACTTGGCCTACCTTCTCTTTTCAAAAAACCTCCCGGTATCTTACCGGCAGCATACATTCTTTCTTCATAATCACAGCTTAGAGGGAAAAAATCAATATCCGGTCTAGGCTCCTTGGATGCTGTAGCAGTTACACTTACTACCGACTCTCCATATTTCACCCACACTTGTCCGTTTGCCTGTTCACAAACCTTTCCAATCTCAAGCTCTAATAGCCTTCCACCTAAAGCTGTTTTAAAAGTTCGATATTCTCTCATACTAATAATAAACAACTCCTTCCTGTTTATTTAATTTGTAATCCTTTAGTTTACACGCTCTTTAGTATACCATAATATGAACCCTTGAGCAAGGAAAATTCAACACCTTTAAGAGATTTTAAAAATTTGGTATTCTTTGTTTTTACAGAATAAAAATAATGGCAAAATGAGTGCTTTTTATTGTGTATCAGAAAAAATATTATGGTATTTTTCTCTAATTTACAGTATAAATACTTTTAAATTTTATGAAAAAAGCACCTACTTTATAAGTAAGTGCAGCTTTTTTAATTAAAAACTTAATTCGCTTCGATTCTTTTTCACCTATTTATAGCATAATTTTAGGCGAATATTCAGTATATAGTGTATCTGTATATGCTAATAAATTAATCTATTTTCTAACAATAAATATTATAATTAGGTAAGTATATTACTGGCTTACAGGGTAGTTAATAATGATAATTTCAAGTTTGGTTTAATATTTACAATAATAGTACTTTTTTTACTTTCATTTTATAAAATCAGTGTCATGGTTATGATATAATTAACTTATACAAACTTTAGAAAGAGAGGTACTGAAAATTCTCGAGACTAAACAACTGATTGACAAATTAAAAGATAAAGGCGTTACTTTTAAGTCATGTAGCGAAAATAAAGCTATTAAGTTCTTAAATCACCACAATTATTATATTAAGATAACTGCTTATAAGACAAATTTTCCAAAATATAAAAATAAATATGTAGGATTAGATTTTATGGCTTTGAAAGATCTATCCACAATTGATATGTACCTTAAACGATGGATTCTTAATGCTAGTCTTAGTGTAGAACATTCTCTAAAAGTTAATCTTATAGAAGATATTCAAAAAAGACATATTGATGAGTTTGATATCGTAAATGATTATCATTCATCATGTTCTAAGATATTTGATGAAATACAGCGTAGAAGAGAAAAATCTTATGTAAAAAATCTTTTAGAAAAATATACTCATCCTAATTATCCAATTTGGGTGTACCTGGAAGTAATCCCTTTCGGTGAGTTTGTTAACTTCTACAAATACTATTACAAGAAATACCCTTATGGTGGATTTAGCTCTGATTTGTTGTATAACGTTAGAGATATAAGAAATGCCTCAGCCCATAATAATTGTATAATACATGATTTAATTAATAAAAACGGTTATTATAAAAGTGAACTAGTTAATATATTAGATTCACTTTTACCCAATACTAGAAGGCGAACAATCCAAAATAGATTAAAAAACAACTCTGTTCAGGATTTTATTGCTTTATTAATTGCAGTTGAAAAAGTTATTAAAAGTGAAGAATTAAAGAGTTATTACCTAAAAAGTATTAAGGAACTCTTTGATGTAAGGATGATTAGAGATTCATATCTTTATAAATCATCCCCGGCATTGAACCAAATGTACGAATTTTGTAAAGAAATTATTGACATTCTTAAATAATACCATTATAATAAAAGTACGAATTGAAAACGAAAGTTTTGCGGGTGATGCATTTATGCGTCACCCGATTTTTTTCTATATTTTTAAAGCCTGACTGTGTGTATAAATATATGAATTAAGCAATTTCATTCTATTGCTTTTAAGGTCAAAAATTTTGACCTCAAAATTTCATTTCATCTTACTAAAATATACTAAAATTCATAGCTTAATACTACTTACCCATATCACAGCATGAACTTAGCGGATTTCTCTCTGATAACCTACTCCTTTACCATTCTGACCATTTTAGCAGGTGTACCTGCAACGATTGAATGTTCTAAAACATCTCGTGTTACTACGGAGCCGGCAGCCACAATTGCACCCTCTCCTATGGTTACTCCTCCGAGAATGGTTGCATGTGCACCAATCCATACATTTGCTCCTACCCTTATCGGCTTTCCTTCTAATACGCCCCTGTCTTTAACTGCCTCTCCGTGATTCAAGGTAGCAAAAACTACTTGATGTCCTATTAAGGTATTGTCCCCAATATAGATTCCCCCTTGGTCCTGAAATTGACAGCCAGAATTTACAAAAACATTTTCACCAAACTGTAGGTTCATACCGCAGTCCACATTTACAGGAAGAACCACGCACAGAGAATCAGGTACCTTATATTCTAAAATATTTGATAGCTTTTCCCGTATTTCCACATCGTCATATACCCCTGCATTCAGCTCTTGGCATAGTAGTCTTACCTTCTGTGCCTTTTTCTGCATCGCTTCCATTTCAGGTGTATCAGGTAGCAATTTACCATTTTTCTCCATGTACTTTGCTAGCTCTTTGCTATTCATGTATTTTCTCTCCGTATCATAATATACTAATCTATAAAATACTTTAGCCTATTTGTATCCTAAAAAAAAGACTCCATGTAGGAGTCCTGCTAAGATAGTTCATCTTAGTAAATGGTACACCTGAAGGGACTCGAACCCCTAACCTTCACATTCGTAGTGTGCTACTCTATCCAATTGAGCCACAGGTGCACATAAATGCCTTTAACTGTTATATTATAGCAGATAAAGGCAGGCTTGTAAAGATTATTTACTTTCTATAGCTTCTTTGAAGCTTTTCGTTCTACTTATAATTTCAGATGTTTCAAAGCTATCAAAAATTGCAGATCCAGTTACAAATGAATCAATTTCATATTCAAGTAGCTTGTCAATATTATCCAGCTTCACGCCTCCGTCTACCTGTATGGTAAAATTAAGACCTAGTTTTTTTCTAATATCAGAAAGCTCTCTAATTTTTTCTAAAGCCTCCCATATCAGTTTCTGACCTCCAAAGCCAGGATTCACCGTCATGACAAGCACGTGATCAAGTTTCGGTAATATTGCCCGCAAAATAGATGCAGGTGTTGCTGGATTAAGGGACACTCCCGCTCTAAAGCCGGCATCCCTTATCATTGTAATCACCCTATCCAGATGCCTACAGGCCTCATAATGAACCGTAATAGTATGAGTCCTTTCTGTATAAAACTCCGGTATTATGAATGCCGGTTCTTGCACCATAAGATGTATATCAAATGGAGGTAAATCGTATTTTAGAAGTGATTTCATTACGGCAGGTCCGAAGCTGATATTTGGGACATACTGTCCGTCCATTACATCTATGTGCAGGAAATCTGCACCTCCCTTAGCAAGGGCCTCACATTGCTCCTTTAGCATGGAAAAATCTGCCGAAAGAATTGATGGAGATAAAAATCTTTTCATATCGTCTCCTGTTATTTATATTTTCCTGTTTTAAGTAATTCTACCATCTGTAGATAGTTATTGTACCTTTCCTGATGTATTTTACCCTCTTTCACAGCATTTTTTATGCCGCATGATGGCTCCATAATGTGCATACAATCTGAAAATCTGCATTCCTGCATATGGTCCAAAAATTCCCTGTAATAAAGTTTAACGTCATCAGCATTCAGATTCTGGCTGTCAAATGAGGTAAAGCCCGGTGTATCGAAGATTAAAGAATCCAAAGGCCCTCTAAATATTTCTACGTGCCTTGTAGTATGCTTTCCTCGAGATTTTTTACTAATATCCCCTACCTCCATGATTTGTTCTTTAAGGAGATAATTTAAAATGGAAGACTTTCCCACTCCTGATGGACCTGAAAGGGCCACTTTTTTGTTGCTGCAAATCTGAAGTAAAGCATCCATGCCATCACCGGTCTTTGTACTGGTTTTTAAAACCTTATATGAAGAATATATTTCTTCCAAGGGATGGATGGCTTCTTTCATCTGATCCATCTTATTTATTATTATGCAAACATCTACTCCTGCTATTTCAGCCTGTACGAGGAACCTATCCATCATCAGGTGATTAGGTGCAGGCCTTTTAGCAGCTACCACTAATAGTAGCAGGTCAACATTAGCAATGGGTGGTCTTATAAACTCATTTCGGCGTTTAGCTCTGGATATGATTATTCCTGAGTATTCTTCATGATTACCTTCTACAAAGGAAAAATTCACCTCATCTCCTACAAGTAAAATGCCGTCCTTATGCTTAAGTCTTCCCCTGCCCTTACATCTTACGGGAGCTTTTAGCTCATCACACATAATATCATAAAAGCTACCTACACCTTTTGTGATGACACCATGATAGACCTTTTCCAAAGGGTTAGTAGTATTAGTTTCAATATCCTTTATAACACGATGGTTAGTTTTCATAATATTTTTTATTGCTCACCACCATTGCCGTTTTCTGGTGTCTCCGGCTCTGGCGTTTCTACCTCAGGCGTTCCCTTGCTTACTCTAAAGTCAATGGTTGTACCCTTCTTTAGCTCCGTATTTGGACCGTATTGCTGCCACATAACATAATCCTTGCCATATACGCTGCTTTCCTTATATGTAACCTCTCCTACTTCAAAACCCTCTGCCCTTATGGCAGCCTTTGCTTCTTCTACAGTAAGACCTGTTAAAGTAGGTACCTTTCCAACGTCATCCTTCTTTCCAAGGCTCACGACTATACTGACTACAGTTCCATTTTTTGCAGTAGATCCTGCACCAGGGTTCTGACTAATTATCACTCCCTTTTCCACCGTATCACTGTTCTCTTCCCTGACTTCTCCAAGTCTGAATCCATACTGGGATAGTATTGAATTTATTTCGTCATAGCTTCCATAGGTCTTACCTCTGAGGTCTGGAATCACGCCTGCCTTTTTCCCCTTACTCAGACTTACCTTTATTTTACTTCCTTCCTTTACCTTAGAGCCCGATGAAGGACTTTGTGTAGCTATCTTTCCTTTCTCTACATCGGCACTTGGAACGTCCTTTCCTTTTTCAATTTTAAGTTTCAGATCCTTTAGCATCTTGTCAGCCTCATCATAGGTCATACCTTTTACATCTGGTACTGTCACCTCTTTGGCTGAACCTGTCATGAAATGATTTATTGCAAATATTCCCGCACCTATGGCAATTAGTATAATGCCTATAAATAGGAGAATCTTCATCCATTTACCGGACTTTTGCTCCTTCCTCTTAGAAGAAGTCTCATTTCCTCTTTTTGCGGTTTTTCCATTTTTTACTTTAGGAAATATATCCTCCATTTCTTCATCATCTGAGATAAGCACAGGGCTTCTTCTCTCACCACCTGCCACTACGTTTGTAACAAATTCAACATTTTTCAGTTCTTCTAGCATTGCAGCAGCATTTTCAAACCTGCGTGTAGGATATTTATCTGTAGCCTTCATAATAAGCTTTTCCAGAGCTGGTGGTACTCCTGCTACAAGTCTTGATGGTGGAACTATTTCATCATTTAAATGACTAAGGGCTACCTGTACAGGATTTTGTCCATCAAAAGGAATTTTCCCTGTAAGCATCTCATATAGGACGATTCCCAGTGAGTATACATCAGATCTAGCATCTACATGGCTTCCCCTTGCCTGCTCAGGAGAAAAATAGTGGACTGATCCCATTATTTTATTAACCTCGCTATTTACAAGAGTTGAGCTACTTACAGCCCTTGCTATACCAAAATCTGCCAGCTTGGCAATTCCATCGCTGGTAATCATGATATTATGCGGCTTTACATCTCTATGTATTATATTCTTCCTATGAGCTGTTTCAAGGGCAGAGGCAATTTGCTTACCTATTTCCATCACCTTAGTGTAGTGCATAGGCGCTTCCTCTTCAATGATTTCACTAAGAGGTCTGCCATCAATAAGCTCCATTACTATAAAGTAGATGTTCGACTCATTTCCAACATCATAAACGCTGACAATATTAGGACTTTGAAGACCGGCTGCAGCCTGTGATTCCCTTCTGAAATTCTCTATAAATGCCGTGTCCTTAGTAAACTCCGGTCTTAAAATCTTTATTGCCACATATCTATTTAGAAGATTGCATCTGGCCTTATATACTATGGCCATACCCCCTTCGCCAATCTTCTCCAGCAATTCATATCTACCGGCTAACAGCTTACTCATCTATTTCCTCCTCCAAAACCTTTATGCATACTAATGTTATATTATCACTTCCTCCATTATCATTTGCCAGCTTAATAAGGTTATCTGCTGCCTCCTTCATGGATTGTGTTCTTTTAAACTCTTCTATGATTTCTTCCCTGCACACCTCACTATACAGGCCATCTGTGCAAAGCATAATTGTGTCACCTTGCTTTAGATCTATTGTAAAAATATCTGCCTCTACGGTAGACTCCGCACCTATAGCACGAAGTATCATATTCTTATCCTTATGATTCTCTGCTTGCTGCTGCGTTATGATTCCTGCTTTTACCAGTGAATTTACATAGGTATGGTCATCAGTAATTAGCTTAAGCTCATCATCTCTGAAAATATAGCAGCGACTATCTCCCACATTTACGACATAGAGCTTCTCATCCTTTATCACCCCCATTACCAGGGTAGTAGCCATTCCCTTGTTTTCGGCAAAGCTGGTTGCAAGTTCATAGACCTGCTCATTTACCTCATTAACAGCGTCAAGAAGATACTCTGCCATATCATCATGTTCGACATCATCTGGAGATTTGCGTCTTATATAATTTGCAATTCCTCTCGTTACCGTTCTACTGGCAATCTCTCCAGAGTTGCTTCCACCTACACCGTCAGCCACAACAAAGACAGACTCTTCTTCCATGACGTAGAAAGCATCTTCATTCTTACTTCTTGTAATACCCTTATCGCTTTTGAAGCCGATGTTCAAGGTCTATCTCCTTTCCAAAATACAGATGTAAAATCCATCTGTTTTGTCTAAATGTGGCAGCATCTGTCTTTCGTAAATTTTATCCCATTTCTCGCCCACATCATTCATATGAGCAAGAAAATTTTGAATCTGCCTTTCATTTTCCTCATAGTTAATCGTGCAGGTGGTATACATGAGTCTTCCACCTTTTTTTACATATCTACTTCCATTATATAAAAGCTTTTCCTGTAATGCTATAAGAGATTTATAATCATGTTTTTTATATTTAATTTCAGGGCGTCTTCTAATAACTCCTAGTCCGGAACATGGCCCATCTACTATTACTCCATCTGCCACAGAGAAAAGCTCTTCTTTGAGAATGCTGCTATCCTCTACTATGGCCTCCACATTATTAAGACCTGTGCGTTTTATGGCATTTTTTATCAGATCTGCCTTATGCTCATATATATCAAAAGCCAGTACCTTGGATCTAATAGCGGAATAATTATCCTTATTGGCTTTATCTTCCTCATACTTCATAAGCTCAGCTACAGCTAAGGATTTTCCTCCTGGAGCAGCACAAAGATCTATCACAAGTCTCATATCTTCTTTAAAAAACTTCTCTACTGCAAATATAGAGGCTTCATCTTGTATGCTAACTATGCCTGTTTTAAAAAGGCTACTTTCTATTATACCACCTTTTAATATATAAATGCCATTTTTAGATATATTACCATTTCGATATGAGAAATCTTCAAGTGCCCTAAGTGTATCCTTGTCATTTCTGAATTCGGGTCTTACTCTTAAAGAAATAGGCGGAATATCATTGCTCGATTCGAGAAGCTTAGAAAGCTCTTCTTCACCGGCTACTTCTTTTCTGAAAATATCAATTATCTCGGTAGGAAATGAATGCCGGATCTCTAAGGACTCAGATTTAACATCAGCCATAGATATGCCACTTCTTGCAAACGATCTAAGGACAGCATTTACAAAGCCTGCCTCCGCCTTTGAAACCTGCTTTGCCAGCTTTACCGCCTCATTTATAGCAATGGGTATTTTCTTATCTAAAAACACCATTTCATATATGGCCATGGCTAAAATCACTCTCACTCTTTTCTTTGGGCTTCTTTTTACCATACTATGATATAGCCACTCGAGAGTAATCCATCTCTCAATTACACCGTATACTACTTTACGTATAAATGAAATCCTCAGCCCTTCACTGACATCATTTTTCTCTAATGCCTGTATTTCCAAGTTGGAGTAGGCTCCTTCGAAGATACATTTATAAATAATTTCATAGCAATACCTTCTATCAGTCTTCATCCCACTCCTTCCCGTAAAATCCTCATAATTATATTTCTATATGTTCATATATATATGGATTAATATTTCAAAAGCTGTTATTTCTTACTTAAATTGCTATGTCACATTTAGATTTAGGTAGTTACTATAAGACATTTAGTCGCGTCTAATAGCTAAAAATCTCAATAACTGTGCCAGTGCCAGCAATAATGATGCCAGATATGTAAATGCTGCAGCCTTAAGCACCTGATAACCGTAATACTGCTCTTCCTCAATCAGTATACCTAGGGCAGTCATCTCTTTTACAGCTCTTCTGCTTGCATCTATTTCAACAACTAATGTAACCAGATGAAAGACTACTATAGCTATAAAGCATAGAATTCCTACGTTATAGAGAGTATTTCCTATTAGCAAACCTCTTTGTAAAAAAACAATTCCCAGGATAATCATAATAAACGAAATCCTTGAAGCAAAGTTTGCTACCGGAACGATACTACTTCTAAGCTTAAACATAAAATATCCTCTTTCATGCTGTACTGCATGACCGGCTTCATGACAGGCAACACTAAGTGCAGCTACTGTTTGCTGTGCATATACTGGTTCCGACAACCGAAGCACTCTATCTGTAGGATCATAATGATCAGTCATATAGCCATTTATCGGCTCTATTCGAACATCGCTCATGCCCTTGCTGTCAAGCATAATTCGTGCTGCCTCTTTGCCTGAAAGTCCCTTTTCACTCATGATATTTCTGTATCTTTCAAAAGTATTTCTAACCTTATATTGTGCATACATACTGAATATCATTGTCGCTAGTAAAATCATCACTGTTACATGATAGCTCATTTCTTACCTCCAAGTCGTCCTAGGAAATCCAGTGAAACTCCCTTTAAAAATTCCTTTACTTCAAGTGCCTTCTTACCTTCAAGCTGTAGTACCAGTATCTCTATAGCAGTATCTATACATCTTATAAAAAGATGACCTTCATACACCGCTATATCTCCTGGCATTTTAGCTTTTTTTTCAATAATAGAAGCTGTTTCTTCATCTATTGCTTTTGCCTTATGGAGCTTAAGGCGTTTTCCTGTATCGGTAAAGGTATAGGCTCCAGGCCATGGGTAAAGTCCCTGTATTTTCCGTATTACCACATTGGCATTGTCCTTAAAATCTAAAAATCCCATTTCTTTTGTAAGTTTGCTACAGTATGTAGCCTTTTCCTCATCCTGAGGGGTTCTATTTTCATAGGCATGCATAAATGATTCTTCATTTTCAAGAAGCTGACTAATTGCTAAAGCACCCATATTAGCAAGCTCCTCGCTTAGCACATTTGCATCCTTATTTTGAATAGGAGTTGATTTCTTCATAAGCATATCTCCCTCATCCATACCAATACTCATGAGCATGAGAGTGATACCAGCCTCACTATCTCCCTTTAAAATACTTTCTTGAATTGGAGAAGCGCCTCTATATTTAGGTAGTAGGGAGCCATGAACATTTATCGTGCCCAGCCTTGGAATATCTAAAATTTCCTGTGACAGAATCTGCCCGTATGCAACTACCACAAAGGCGTCAATACTCATAGCTTTAAGCTTTGCCAAAAGCTCCCCGTCCTCCTTGATTTTCTCAGGTGAATATACAGGAAGTCCTAAGGTAATTGCCAGTTCCTTCACAGGACACGGAGTAATTTTTCCACGATTTCGTTTCCTGTCTGGCTGAGTTATTACACCTACTATTTCATGTCCGTCCTCATAAAGAGCTTTAAGAGATGGAACCGCAAAGTCGGGAGTTCCCATAAATAAGAGTTTCATTTATTCTTCCTCTTCATCATATAATTCATCACTGCTAAACACAGCATCTGCCTTATCTATATATAAAATTCCCTCAAGATGATCATACTCATGACTTACTACACATGCATCAAAACCTTCAAAATCATATACATGCTCATTTCCATCAAGATCCTGTGCTTTCATCGTAACTTTCTGTGGTCTTATTACAATTCCCATTCTGTCAGGTACAGAAAGACATCCTTCTGTACTTTCCTGCTCTCCTTCTGTAGCAAGTATCTCGGGGTTTATCATATAATACACACGATCCGGTTCAGGTGCTGCAATGAACATCCTTCTCATAATTCCCACCTGCGGAGCAGCTATTCCCACTCCATTAGCTTTATCCATTGTTTCCTTCATATCAGCCATGATCTCTCTCACTCGATCATTTATTTCTTTTACAGGACGTGCCGTTTTTCTAAGGATTTCTTCTCCTTCAATCATCAGATTTCTTAATGCCATTTTATTCCTCTTTCATAGACTATACATTTAAATATTTAGTAAAATAAGCTTTTAATCAGGCTATATCCTCTTGTAATCCTACTTTAATACTAATTAAATTTAACTTGATTTTGAGAGATTACAGATTCACATCAAGCGTTAGAATCAGCCCTTTTCCATTCCCTTTCACGCCTAACTTGTTGCCATAATTGCTTATCGTCTTAACTATATCATTTCTAATATTCTTTTTACTTCTTAAAGTCATATAGACATAATATGGGTTTTCTACCTGCTCTTTTTGTTCGAGCCTTTCATTAAATATATCTATTTGATTATTATCCCCATATAAGCTTACAAGGATTTCCCTTAACTTTGAGCAAGCACTAATGACCTTCTTATTATTTATACCCCTTATAGTAATATTTATTATATCTGTAAATGGAGGATATTGCATTTTTTTGCGATGCTCTATCTCCTGCATATAAAATTCCTCGTATTTCCCTTCTATTGCTTGTATAATTGTCTTGCTGGGAGCAGTGAAGTACTGTAGGATTAAACTGGACTTTTGCCCGCTTCTTCCAAGTCTTCCCAATGACTGAGTTATAAGACTAAAATTCCTCTCTTCACTAAAATACTGACTGGACATTAGCTCATAATCGGTATTGATAAAGGCAAGCAAGCTGACATTTTTAAAATCCATTCCCTTAGTAAGGCTATGTGTTGTAATGATAGCATCAAGCTCACCTGAGTTAAAAGACTCCAATGCATTCTCATCCCTATGGTCCACGTCGTAAATACCACATTTTGCATCTGGAAAAAAGCTTTCAAATAACTCTGCAACCCTTTCTACACCAGCACCTTTTAGAATGAAGTCATCTATTTTATGCTTTTCGACATGGTTACAATACCCACATATAAATCTGTCTTTACTTTTATGATATGTTAGATTTTTCTCACATCTGCTGCATAAAAGAGGTTTATTATCTTCTTTAGTATATAGTCTATTTGCATATCCTCTTCTGTTTATCACTAATATACACTGCCTGCCCTTAGAAATTACATCATCTATAGTATAAAACAGCTTGCGACTAAACAGCGAATTATTGCCTGCCTTCAGCTCATCTTCCAGAGAAACAAAAAACACTTCCTTTTCAGATTTTGTATAGCTTTCATTTATGGTTACAAGACCAAGGTTGTCATTTTTTGCCTTGTAATAACTGCCTATAGATGGTGAAGCGCTCATGAGAAGCATATGAGCATGCTCATGTCTACTTCTAAGATATGCAACATTAATTAAATTATATTTAGGCGTCTGTTCTTCAATATACGCTTGATCCTGCTCTTCATCTACTCCAATAAAATCTAGATTATTAAGTGGAGCAAAAACCGCCTGTCTGGTACCAATTATTATCGTTGGTGTAGCTTTGAATCTGATATGATACCAAAGCGCCCTTTCCTGAGATCCTCTTAGATCACTTGTTATAAGTAAAAGATTATCCTTTATTTCTGCTCCATATGTGGCCTTCATTCTTTTATACGCATCAATGGCTAGAGCTTTTTCAGGATATAACAAAATAGCATCCTGCCTATTGCGATAGCTTTCAAGTGCCCTAATAAATGAAATTTCCGTCTTTCCAGATCCACTAACTCCATGAAAAAGGCATGGTTTATTTATTTTAGCCAATTCATCTATCTGCAAATAAGCTGCTTTCTGAGCTTCCGTGAGAACTACAGAGTTTTCCACAGATGTGAAATCTGCATCTATAGACACATCTTTTCTTTCATTGGCTTTACATCCATTTGGGCTAGGTGATAGCTTTTCAAGCTGCTTAAAATAGTTCTTAATGGAACGTTCATTTTTCTTGTTCACCTTTTGTATTAGCTCAGAGTCATCCTCCTGTGATGCCTTATTTTCAACATCATATTCAGCTTCCCCTGCTGCTACCTGCTGGTCACCTTTATTGATTAGTGGAGTATCCAGTTCTAACATCTGCTTTGGCAGAAATTTTTTCAATATTGAAAACAACCGGCAGCCTATTTGATTTTTTATACGTGAACATATTTCTAATGTAGCGTCATCAACGCTGTTTAGTCTATCAACTCCAATAATTTCCTTTATCTGAGTTTCTTGAATTTCATCTGAAAGCTCAGCTTCTGATACATTATCTACTACGAAGGCTCTTACAAGCTTATTGCTTCTGCCGAAATGGACAAATACACATGCTCCAGCATTAAGCTCGCCTGTCTTTTCCACATTATAAAAGTAGGTATATAGTCTGTCATGCACTCTGGCATTGCTATAAAGCACTACATTTACATATTTACGCATACATTTATCCTTTGAGCTACCGTTTCAATATGCTCTTTTGCTACAGCAAAAATATGTTATTTTGCTCACACTCTTTTATCATTTCATCTGGCCATACAGATACCTGAACTTCGCCGATATGAGCCTTCCTTAAAAAGAACATGCAAAGCCTGCTTTGTCCTATTCCTCCACCTATAGAAAGTGGTAGTCTGTCTTCTAAAACACCTTTATGAAAATCCATTTCTCGTCTATCATCACAGCCACTTATTGAAAGCTGCCTGTCCATAGCATCAGCATCTACCCTGATACCCATAGACGAAAGCTCAAAAGGTACTTCTAAGACCTCATTCCAAAGTATAATATCTCCATTAAGTTCCCAATCATCATAGTCAGGAGATCTTCCATCATGTGGACTTCCAGATCTAAGTGCTCCTCCGATTTTCTTTATAAATACTGCACCCTTTTCCTTAGCTATAAGTGCCTCTCTTTCCTTTGACGTTTTGTCCGGATACATATCCTCTAAGGTCTGTGAATCTATGAAAAAAATCTCATTTGGAATTTCCGTCTGAATGTCTCGATATAGTCTATTCACATAATCGCCCAGGTTTTTGATGGCATTATAGATTATCTCAACAGTATCTTCCAAATATTTATCAGTTCGCTCACATTTTTCTATAACCTTTTCCCAGTCCCACTGATCCACATAGACAGAATGAAGATTATCCATTTCTTCATCTCGTCTTATTGCATTCATATCTGTGTATATACCTGCTCCTGGTTCAATTCCATATCTGCCAAGGGCCATACGCTTCCATTTTGCCAATGACTGAACAATTTCTACCTGTGCATCATCCATATCCTTAACTGTAAAACCGACTCTGCGTTCATATCCATTCAGGTTATCATTGAGACCTGACTGTGGTCGTACAAATAAAGGTGCTGAAACTCTTCTAAGCTTAAGCCCGTAAGCCAGCTCCTGCTGAAAATAATCCTTGATTTTCTTAATTGCACGCTGTGTCTCTGCCTTATCAAGCAAAGAATGATAATCCTTCGGTAATATTAATTTTCCCATATTCTCTCCATCTACTATATTTTTATTATTTACTTATCTTTATTCGTCTCGCTTTCTGTAACGCTTATCATATCCTATATTATCTCCCTGGCAAAAAGTAGTATCAATTCCTTCATGTCCTTGTTTTATTAATATAAGACAGTTATTTCCGGCAGAAAATGCCTTTTTAAAAGTTCACATAAGACCCTATTCTAAAAGTCCGTAACACTATATATCGTTTTTATTTTTATCCTTGTCTTCTTCATCGTCAAACCACTTGGAAAATATACATCCACAATATTTTTGACGATAAAGCTCATATTCCTTTGAAAGCTCTATACTCCTTTGAAAACCCGCCTTTTTCTTAAAATCCAGGTCTAAAAAGCCTACTCCGTATTTTTTCATAAGTTCATTTCCAAGTGCCGATATTTGCGGATAGCTCTTATGTGGACTAACTGTAAGTGTTGTTGCAAAAAAATCGAAATTCATTTCCTTTGCTAATCTCGCTGTCATTTCCAGGCGAAGGTTAAAGCATATATTGCAACGAAGTCCTCCCTCAGGTTCCTTTTCAAATCCCTTTATATGCTGAAAGAATATTTCATTCTCATATGGCATTTCCAAATAGTCAATACAGACTCCGTGGCTACGGCTAAATTCTTTTATGAACAGCTTTTGATTATCACGCCTCTTTACATATTCTTTTTCCTCAGTAATATTAGGATTATAAAAGAAAACTGTAATGTTATAATCATCGCTAAGTCTTTCAATGACAGCTGTACTGCATGGTCCACAGCAACTGTGTAAAAGCAATCTATCTTTTTTCTTTTCCCCCACGTCCTTTTCTGTTAGTATCGGTTCCAAAAAAGTATGTGAAGTGCCTATAAGTACTTGAAATTCGCCTGTCTTATCTGCCTTCAAAGCTTCCTCCATTTATTGATATATCAACCATTCATTTTAGCATGAAAATGGTATTTTTTCAAGATTTTAAAGATACTGATGTCCTTTTATAACGTAACTTTTGAATTGAAACGATATAACTTTCTAATGCTGAAATTAAAAGCTGTATAATAAAAAAAGGCAAACGTATGAAAAATATTTCAGACATTTACCTATCCTTTGTTACTTTTGTTTCTGTTTTTGAATCATACTAGCACAAGCTATTTCAGAGCTTAAAAGCTACTACCCAATATTTTGAGCATCCATCGCTTTTAAGACCCTTTTACTAATTTCAGCAGTAGCAAAACACAGTATGAAATCCCCTACGACTGTAGTTACAAAGCCGTAATATAAAATCCATGAAATACTCTTTTCTGCTCCCATGTAAACATTCATAATGATGTAGAAATAAATGAGCCCAAAGATATATGTAATCGCCAGTGCTATAAAGCTAGCAATCAGCATGACTTTAAAATCTCTTTTCTTTCTCCAAACATGTACATACATACCGGCAATATATGCTGCTGCAATGAAACCGATTATATATCCAAATGAAGGCTGAAATATATATCCGAAGCCTCCACCCTTTGAAAAAATCGGCAGTCCAATAAGGCCAAGCACCGCATAGCTAAGCATGGTTAGAGCACCCTTTTTCGGTCCAAGTATAATGCCCGTAAGTGTTACAAAAAAAAGCTGCATTGTGAAAGGAATGAACGGTATTGGAATCCTTATAAATCCTCCCACAATAACTAAAGCTAAAAACAGCCCCATAAGGGCAATATTCATTCTTTTTGTCATGTCTTCTCCTAATCATATTATTTGGTTATAACCTCTTATATATGATATCATAAAGCTAGATATTGTCAACCTATATATGGTTGACAATATATGCGTGTTACAAATGTTTTTGTTTTTATTTCTCAAAAAATATCCTTTTTCATACTCATACTACTTTTTTTGATGGAGCTTTGCGCTGAAATTCTTCATGGACTATTAAAAATGCTTCTATAAAGCACCCATGATAAATTTTTATAGCCATAACTTACTTGCAATATTTTGTTTTTATATACAAAAGACTCAATGTATAAGTGGTGAAAAGAACAAATTCTTAAAATTTCCACAGATTTATTGATGCAACATATAAAAACAATATAAAAAGCCACCTTAATATGATAAAATACCAGTAATATTAACTTATCCATATAAGCAAGGAGGGTAAGCATGAAAAAAACTAAAGGAATTATAGTTGCAGTATTATCACTTTTAATAGTCCTTTCTACTACTATTACCTCTATGGCATGTACAGGTATATATGTAGGTAGCGACTACAGTGCCAACGGAAGCACTTTTTATGGTCGTTCTGAGGACTTAGAAAAGAATCACACTAAAATTTTTGGTGTTGAGGAAGCCAAGGATTATCCTGAAGGATATAAGTTTACCGATATAAATGGCTTTTCCACAGATTTCGCTGGTCATGCCTACAGGTACACTTATGTAAAGGACTCTCCTCTATTTGAGGAAACTATGAAGGATACAGAAGGAAACTGGATTCATCAGGCATATGCTGCCGGTGGTATCAATGAAAAAGGTGTTTCTGTAAGTGCAACAGTTTCTACCTACTATAATGATAAGGCAAAGGCGGCAGATCCATTAAATGAAAAAGGGCTTTGTGAGGTGAGCATCCCTACACTGCTACTTGCCAAATCCTCAACAGCAAGAGAAGCAGTAAATTATCTCGGACAGCTTCTGACTGCTAATGGAGCTGGTGAAAACAATTCACTTTTTATAGCGGATCAAAACGAAGTATGGTACTTTGACATTTTATCAGGTCATCAGTATGTAGCCATTAAGCTTCCTAATGATACTGCCTTGGTACAGCCGAATAATACTTTGCTAAGATCTGTAAATGTTAACGATACAGAAAATGTCATCGCTTCCAAGGATCTTGTAAAATTAGCTGAGGATAATGGTTTTCTGGTAAAGGACTCAGCAGGTAACATCGATATTGCTCGCACATATGGTCAGGAACTTAAGAAATCCACTAAGACAAGATATTGGCAGGGTGTTAACTACCTAAATCCTGAGCAGGCAAAGGGCTTTACCATTGATTCTACACTTGCCGCTTCAGAAGATTATAATCTATTCGTTAAGCCGGACAGAAAACTTTCCACATATGAGATTCTAAGGACTCTTGCAGTGCGTGGTGAGGATAGTAAGTATGACAGCAATAAGGATGGCAGCATCTATCCTATAGGTAATCAAAATCAAACCGAATGTCATTTTATGGAAATTAGAAAGGGTATGCCTACTGAACTAAATACATTGCAGTGGGTAGCGATGTCAGATTGTGAGTTTTCCATATATGTACCAAACTACTCCGCCCTTCTAACGGATGTAAACTCCAATTATGCTGAGGAAAGCCTAAAATATACACCAGAATCTATTTTCTGGATTTTCCATCAGATAAATACACTTGGGGATGCACATAGAGATATTGGCCTAGGTGATAAGGTAAAGGAAGTATTTGCGGATTATCAAAAGGCAATAATTGATCAGCAGATTGCAGTAGATCAAGACATGGTAAAGATCTATAATGAGGAAGGTAAAGAAGCAGCATCTAAAATGGCTACTAAGATTGCTAAGGAGCTTTCCGAAAACACCAGAGTATTTGCAAAAGAAATTCTAAGACAGATGGAGGAATATCTAGCTGCAGGAGATTTCAGCAAGCCATTTGAGCCGGATTTAACCAAGGTTAATACAGACCCTGAGTATAAGGTTGAAAAGGCTGCTAATGTAGATGAAAATGTTAGTGAAGACGGCAATAAAGGAAGTGATCCTACTACGGATAATTCCAAAGTAAAACCTGACAAAAAGCAGACTGATAAGAAGGCATCTACTACTAAACCTTCTCCTAAAACAGGAGATACCTCTCCTATCGTTACATATGTAGTTATCGTCGTATTAGCTATTGCTGCTCTTATTGCATTACTTGTAATGAAGCGCAAAAAGAGATAGTAAATGACTGAATATGAAATTATATTAAAAAGGCGAGAATTTTATTCTCGCCTTTTTTGTATATATGAAGCTATTCCAATCTGTTTAGTTTATTTTCTACCCTAAAACATTTGAATTATCTGATAAAATACATTCAGGAAAAAAATCATTGAGCTTCTCATGATATTGGATAATGCCCCTGTAAACACAAGTATCATCAAGATAAAAAATCCATTTCGCATGAGGATGTAATACCATTCATACTGCCTCAGATTAAAAAGCTGGGTGAGAATGGAAAATCCGTCTAACGGAGGTATAGGCAATAGATTAAAGGTCATTAAAACAAGATTTATCGTTACCATGGCCTCCATTATTTTTACAACATAAGGCGCCAGTCCATCAGCATATGCATATCCTTTTTTCATCATCTGGTAATATATGCAAAAGCTAATAAATGCGATGATTAAATTAGTAATCACACCCGCTATTGATACTAGAAATTCATAAAGCCTAGGCCTTTTATAACTACTTGGATTTATGGCAACAGGTCTTCCCCATCCAAAGCCAAGTAAAAAAAGTGATACTAAACCTATTGGGTCAATATGCCTTACCGGATTCAAACTAAGTCTTCCATCAATTTTAGGAGTATTATCTCCCAGCCAATATGAAACAAATCCATGTGCCGCCTCATGAAATGACAGCCCTATTAAGATTGCAGGTAATATAATTAACTTTTCTTCCAGCCATAGGCTGGGACTTCCCCCTGATGCCATTCGTCTTATTATAAAAAAACCTATTAAAAATAATCCCAGTATTAATGTTTTCTTTTTGTTCATCTGATACATCCTATATTTAATTTGCTTTATTACATTATACACTATATATCTGCATATGAAAAAATTCAGGCTGAAGCATCTTGCCTCAGCCTTACATACTGTTTAAATTGTAAATTAGCATATAAACTACATATTGTACTGTATAGCATTTATTATGGCAGCAGCAATATTGCTTCCACCCTTCCTACCCTTAGCTACAATGGCAGGAACTCCTAAATCTATTATTCTCTCCTTAGACTCTATAACATTTACAAAGCCTACAGGAACGGCTATTACTGCTACTGGCTTAAATTTACCTTCTTTGTATAATGACTCTATAGAAAGCAAAGCAGTTGGAGCATTTCCCACAGCCATTATTACTGGCTTATCCAGCTTTGCAGCCTTCTCTACTGCCACAAGCGATCGTGTTACACCTCTTTCCTTTGCTTTCTTTACAACATCCTCATCAGATACAAATGACAATACCTTGCAGCCCATTTCATCCAGCTTTTTCTTATTTATTCCAGCCTGTCCCATTTTTGTATCAGTGACAATATATGCTCCTTTTTTAAGTGCATCCTTTATTGCTTCAACCACTCCTTCAGTAAAATAGAGGCTGTCTGCATATTCAAAATCAGCAGATGTATGAATACATCTTTTTATAATGGCCTCATATTTTGGGTCTAGCTTTCTGTCACCTAGAATTTCCTGTATTATCTCAAAGCTTCTTTTTTCAATATCTCCTGGCTTAATATTTTCAATTTTCATTAAGTCTTTACCTCTTTAAAATTATTTTTCTATTCCTTTTCTGGCAGGTATGCCCTTATCATATGGATGTTTTACCTTATCAATCCTGGATACATAATCAGCAATATCAACAAGTTTATCTGTAGGAACACGACCTGTAATTGCCACCTCTAAATCTTCCGGCTTATTCTTTAAGAAGTCCAAAAGTGCAGCTTCATCCAGCACGCCTGCTTCTATAGAACCAAGTGCTTCATCTAAAATAAGAAGATTATATCCACCTTCTACAGCTTTTTCTCCTATTAGCTTAAGCTGGCTATTATTTTCGTCCTTTGTAGCCTGTAGCTCCTCCTTAGTCATCTGGAATGTGAATTTTTTTATAGGCTTACTTCCCATAATATCTACATTGTCCAGTTCCTTAAGTACCTTTAGTTCATTGCTGCTACCATCTTTTAAAAACTGAGCAAATAGAACCCTTAGTCCGTAACCTACGGCTCTAACTGTAAGTCCTACTGCACAGGTGGTCTTTCCTTTTCCATCACCACAATAAATGTGGATAAGCCCTAGCTTGTTATTTGCCATCTCTTCCCTCCTTATTGATTTTTTATAATATCGTGTAGTAAATCCATATTCAGACTTTTTTTCATACCTTCCGCCAAAATGTCATACTGTCTATCCTTATACTGCTGCATATCTACAATTTCCAAATCTTTATCATCCATTCCTTTGGTCCTTAGCAGCGCATCAATAATTACCTTAACATTGTCTACTGTATCAAAGATACCATGAAAATAGGTACCATAAACATTTCCATTATTAATAATATTCTTATCTGTGGTGCTTCTTCCCATATGAATTTCATAAGCCTTATAACTCTGGCCTGATAGATTAGAAAAAATTCCACCTACATTATCAAGCATTCCTTCTGTTGCACGTGTTATCTTTTCTCCTTCAAAGGTAGTTTCTACAGGAAGTAGACCCATTCCTCTCATGCTTCCACCAGCTTCTACTCCAAGTGGATCATCCAGCCTCTCTCCTAACATTTGAAATCCACCACATATTCCAAATACAGGCATTTTTTTGCTTGCATGTTTTAAAATTTGTGCTTCTATTCCGCTTGCCCTGAGCCATTTCAGGTCATCCATAGTATTTTTGCTGCCTGGAATAACCACAAGGTCTGGGTTTCCAAAGTTTTTAGAAGAAGTTACATAACGAACATTCACCTCATTTATCTGCCTTAAAGCGTTTAAATCTGTAAAATTGGAGATACGGGGCAGTCTAGGTACAGCAATATCTATAAGCTTATCGGAAGATGCCTCAGCCTTAATGTGAGAACTAAGAGAATCCTCTTCATCAATATCAATATCCATGTATGGAACAACACCTATCACCGGTACTCCCGTAATGTTCTCAAGCTCTCTAAGTCCTGGCTCTAATATGGATAAATCTCCGCGGAATTTATTTATAATAAAACCCTTTACCCTTTTTCGCTCTTCCTCTGTAAAAAGCTGCATTGTACCTACTAAAGAGCCAAATACTCCTCCCCTATCAATATCACCTACTATGATTACTGGTACATCTGCCATACGTGCCATGCCCATATTAACGATGTCCTTGTCCCTGAGATTAATTTCCGATGCACTACCTGCACCTTCAAGAATTATGACATCATAATCGGCTGCTAAAGCTTTATATGCCTTAAGAGCTTCTTTTGCATAATAGTCTTTTTTAGAGTAATACTGTCTTGCATTATTATTATCTACCACCTTGCCATGTAGTATCACCTGAGAACCGTTATCGCTAGATGGCTTGAGCAAAATTGGATTCATGCGTACATCGGGCTTTATTTTACACGCCTCGGCCTGAACGACCTGCGCTCTTCCCATCTCTCCTCCATCCTCTGTAATGTAGGAATTTAATGCCATATTTTGTGCTTTGAAAGGAGCAACCCTATAACCCTCTGAGTGAAGTATTCTGCAAATGCCAGCAGTTATAATACTTTTACCAGCATCTGAGCATGTTCCAAGAACCATCAATCCCTTACTCATATCTCCTCTTTTCTATATGCAGGCCTTAATAGCCTCTATTAGCTTTTTGTTTTCATTTCTATTAAATACAGCCGTGCGATAAAAATCCTCACTAAGTCCTATGAAATTTGCACAGCTTCTGATTAATATACCTTCATTTATAAGCTTTTCTTGCAGGCTAATTGGACCTTTAAATAAAATGAAATTACCACTTCCCTCAAATGGTATAATGCCTTCTATTTCTGCAAGCTTCTCCATTAAAAAGGCTTTTTCTACAGCAATATTTTGCTGAGTCTTTTTCACATGCTCATCATATTCACTCATGACAGACTCTCCAACCAGCTGTGCTACAGTAGATACCGACCATGGCGGAATATATTTTTTCAGGCTGCTTATCAGCGCTTTATTTTTTGACATGCAATAGCCAAGCCTGATTCCTGCCATTGAAAAAATCTTAGTTGTCGCCTTTATTATTAACACCCACTCACTTGTAAGAGCATGCTCATTTATTTTTTTCTCGTCTATGTTAGTAAATTCAATGAAGCAGTGATCAATAATGAGAAAAATTTTATTTTTTTCACACCAATCAATCAGTTCAAAAAGTCTTTCTGAATCTACAACTGTACCTGTGGGATTATTAGGATTACATAGAAAGAGAGCATCATATTCAGGACCTTTTACCTCATTTATCAGCTCTGCTATTGCAGTTTCAAGGGAAAAACCATATTCTTCCTTTAAATAAAACTTATCTACCTTGCATCCATAAAGGCTTGCGGCCTTTTCATATTCAGAAAAAGTTGGAGCAAAGGCAAGTATTTTCTGCCATTTTAAGGCAGGAAAAAGAGAATATATAATCTGGCTTGCACCATTGCTACAAGCTATGTTATCAGTAGACAGGCTATCTATCCTATGTACCTGTAAAATACTTTTAGCTAATCTGCTATATTGGTAGTCAGGATAAACAGAAAGCTCCTTTGCTGTTAGCTGTTTAAGCCTTTTTTCTCCTGCTTTTCCCATACCTAATGGATTAATATTAATTGAGAAATCTAGTAGCTCCTTTCCAGAAAGCTCTTCGTAAATATTTCCCCCATGATCATATTTGCTATTTTCTATATACACCTTATCTCCATTTTAAGTTAATAGCGTCCTTAATATACATATTGACATTGTGAATATCATTGCAATAATGCTGGATACTATCATAATTTTCTGAGTTAAATATAAATGCTTTTCCTCTATTGCTTCTATCTCATCTCCTAGAGCTGCCTTTTCATAAAGCTTGCCAAAATAATATGCATTTCCTCCAAGCCTTATTCCCAGCGCTCCTGCTACAGCTGACTCTGGATAGCCGCTGTTTGGGCTTAAATGTTTTGTTGCATCTCTTTGTATTATATAAACGCCTCTCTTACCACTCAGCCTATATACCATACCCTCTTTTCCAACGATTATGTAAAATACCTTTACCATAATTGTAGCTATAATCATAAAAATTGCTGTTAATCTTGCTGGTATAAAGTTAAACAAGTCATCTAATCTTGCAGAAGCCCTGCCTAAATATAAAAACCTATCATCTTTATAGCCTATCATTGAATCAAGAGTGTTTACAGCCTTGTAAGCAACACATAATGGAAGTCCTCCTATGGCAAAATAAAAAAGTGGAGCAACAATTCCATCGGATGTATTTTCTGCTAAAGTCTCAATAGTAGCCTTTATGATTTCTCTTTTGCTAAGCCTGGATGTGTCCCTTCCTACAATCATAGATAGAGCTTTTCTACCGTCATCGATTGATTTTTCCATTGCATTACATATCCTGGTCTTTTCCCTGGCTAATGTACGAGTGCAAAGACACTGAAATAAAAGAATGGTAAAAAAGATATAGTAACCATAAATAAAATATAGCTTTAAGAATTTTAAGGCAAAAAATGTAATGAGCCAGCTTGATCCTACGACTAAAATCCAAAGTATTATGCCTAGAATAATAAGTCCTTTGTCATCATTTGAAATCTTTCTCGCAAGTCTCTCAAGTATCCCTATTAGCTTCCCTATATAGACAACAAAATGAGGCACTCTGTTTAAGTCAGGAATAATAATATCCATAGCAAATGCAATTGTAGTAGCAATCCATATCACTGGCCCTTCTCCTTATTATTCCTCTCTTTTTTGTACTGCTGACATAGATCTAAGAAACCCTGTGCAATCTGCTTTTCCCCCACAAAATGAAAGTGTCCATAGCTAGCAAAAAGTCTATTAGAATAAAATCCCATATCCCAGCTTCTCTTTCCTTTTCGTGCCAACAGGATATTCCCGTAGTCATTTGTACTACTGTAGTGGAATTCATGGCATTTTGCTGCCTTGTCAGTGGAAAAAAGAGGATTAACATCCTTTGCTACCACTTCCTTATATCCGAAGCGATCAAGCCTATTTTCCATTTTAAACACAGAGGGCAAAAGGTCCACCATTTTATAAGAATTTTCATTTACAGTAATCTCTTTACCCAAATACATGAAACCACCACATTCAGCAAAAATCGGCATTGCAGCTTCGTGTGCGGTTCTGATTGAATGAATCATACTTTGATTGCTAGAAAGCTTATCTGCAAACAGCTCTGGATATCCTCCGCCGAAAATGATGCCATCCATATCTGCAGGAATGTACTTATCCTTTAAAGGTGAAAAATATGTTATATTGCATCCGCTATTTTCCAATAAATCAATTGCACTACTATAATAGAAATTAAAGGCCTCATCATATGCAACAGCTAGATTAATACCTTTATAGCTTGTATGAAGTACAGGTGCACTTTCTATCTTTACATTCTCCGCCGCACTGGCAACAGCCAGAATTTCATCTATATCAAGACTTTCAATAGCATTCATCCCCAAACACTTAAGCCTATTATCCATATCTGTATATTCATGGGTCATTTTAAGCCCCAGGTGTCTACTTGAAATTTCTGCCTGGCTTACATGTTCCATATAACCAAGCACCTTAATGTCTAGCGACTGTTCAATAGTATTCTTGTATGTAGGATACATCATCCTGCTACAATTATTTAAAATAACACCCTTCAACTTATTTTCATGAAGGTTTATAAATCCAGTTATAGTGGCTAAAATGCTATGTGCCACACCCTTCACATTGACCACCAAAATAGCTGGCGTAGATGTTTCTAATGAGATATGATTGGCAGAGTAACTATCGTCCTCAAAGGTTTTTCCATCGTACATGCCCATTACACCTTCAATAATTGCCACATCTCCTTTGGAACCATAATAAGAAAGCACTCTCCTTACAGCATCAAATCCCATAAGGTAGCCATCTAGGTTATGACTATCTATTCCAAGTGCCTGCTTATGAAACATAGGATCAATATAGTCCGGACCACACTTAAACGCTACTGGCTTTTTGCCCTTTATAGTCAGGGCTTTAAGTAGTGCAGTGGTGATGGTTGTTTTGCCACACCCTGATCCTGTTCCTACTATCATAAGCCTAGGCAGATTACTATTTTTATCACCCATCTAGGTCTCCTGTTATTCCATGTTTTCTTCTGCTACTTCATCAGGCTGCTTTTGACATTTAATCAAAAATATTGGATTTTCCCCCATCATCATAGTATACTTACCAACTTGCTTATCTTTTCCCACCGAAAGACTCACCACTTCATATGAAAGTTTTTGAGCCTTAACTACTCTCATAGCTTCTGCCAAGCTTTCTAAAGCAATGGTAGTTATTACAAGTTTTACCTGTGGGTTCTTATCTGTTGCAGCCTTTACAATAGCTTCCATATTTCCCTTGGTTCCACCGATAAACACTCTATCTGGAGCTGGAAGCTCTGACAGTGCCTCTGGAGCCATTCCATGGATTACTTTTATATTATATGCTCCCAGTTTTTTTCTGTTAGCTTCAATGAGTTCTACAGCCTTTTCATTATATTCTGTAGCATATAGGTACCCCCTGTTACACCTTCTTGCAAGTGCGACGGAGACCCCTCCGGTGCCAGCTCCCACATCCCAAACTGTATGAGTAGGCTCAATATCCAATAGATCTGCACTTAAGTTTCGTACCATTTCCTTTGTAATTGGTACTCTATCCCTTATAAAATCATCATCCTTAGGAACATAATGTGGATTTACATAATGTTCATTATTGACAAGTATGACTGCTGGAGACTTAATCTCATAGTTTAAAGCCTCCTTAAGACTACATTTGATTATTCTTTCATCTTCCATAGTCAGTCTTTCACCAATGACTACTTCCAATTGTTCAAATCCAGCTTTTTCAAGCTTTTCAAGCAACAGATTTGGAGAATCCTTGCCACCAGTAAGAAAAAACACCTTTTTGTTGTAGCTCACGAGAGCTTCTACAGCAAGCTCACGTCCATGTGCAGATGCAAGAATCCAGCTTTCATATCCTTCACCTATCTGACTAGCCAGGTACTGAAAGCTGGAGATTCCTGGTATGAGCTCCACAATATCTTTTGCATTATGTTGAAGCTTTTTGTCACCAGATTCTATCAGACTTCTTTTTTCCTCATCACAATCTAAGCGTGAAATACAGGCTGATGAATTTACAAATCCATATTTTTTTAAAGTAGTGGCAATACTGTAAAATCCCACATCTCCTGATGCCAGGATCGCAATATGCTTAAGCCCGTTTTCCCTGCTTTGCGTTATACATTCAAGCTGCTGTGATATAGACATTTTTTTAACCTTTATACCCATGTCACAAAGCTCTGTTGGTCCTTCAACGGAAGAAATCACAATGTCAGCTTCCTTTAGAACTTGAATGCCTCGCTGAGTATAAAGATCCAAAGAATGAGGTCCGCCCCCCACTACACTAATTAACATTATTCGAAAATCCTATCCTTTAAAATTTCTGCAAGTCGTCTATCTGCACCTAAGGTTTTTCCCATGGTAACCTTGATATCCGGATATTCTGCAAGTAGCTCGGATATTTCATTTGGTATATCTTCTTTTATATGAATTCCTTCAAATAAAAAGTATGGAACAACCTTAATCTCATCGACTCCCATCTTCACTAATTTATCAACTGTTTTAGCAATGTTAGGTTCACAAAGCTCCATATAGGCTATTTCCACAGGTGTCTCTGATAAATCAACCATATCCTTTACCATAGATACCACCGTCTCAATTGTATCCACCGTACTTTTTACCCTGCTTCCATGCGCTAAAATCATAATTCCTTTCATAACTGCCTCCTTAGTTCAATTTTTCAGTAGCAACAAACTGAACCGAAGCTTTTCATTCTCACCTTAATAAATAGTATCAATAAACTTTTTTATATGCTCATCATTATGAGCATTGCATAAGAATATAGCTTCAAATTGTGATGGAGCCATATATATGCCCGAGTTTATCAATTTAATGAAGTTTTCATTAAATCTATCTATGTTCGATCTAACAGCATCATCATATGAAGCAACGTCACCTTCCTGATGAAATATTGTTAGAATGGAACCCACTTGGTTTACGGTGCAAGGGCCTTTTGCACGAAGGCTCTTTGCAAACTTCTCTCCTAAATTATTTATATATTGATAAATTTGAGGATTATCAAGTAACTGGGTTAGGGTTGCAATTCCTGCTGCCATTGCTATTGGATTTCCAGATAAAGTACCTGCTTGATATACCTTGCCTAATGGACTCACACATGACATGATATCCTTTCTACCGCCATAGGCACCAACAGGCATACCTCCTCCGATAATTTTTCCATAGCACACTAAATCAGGCTCTACTTTGTAATACTGTGCAGCACCTCCAAAAGAAAGTCTAAAGCCTGTTATAACCTCATCAAATATAAGAAGCGTACCATGCTTGTCACATAGCCTTCTCAGTCCTTGCAGGAAACCCTCTTTCGGTGGTATAACTCCCATATTTGCAGCCACTGGCTCCAAAATAATAGCAGCTACTTCACCATTATTAGCTTCAAGCAGCTCACTTACCATATCTAAATCATTAAATCTGGCAGTAAGCGTATCCTTGGCAGCACCACGAGTAACACCCTTACTATCCGGGCTTCCAAAAGTCATAGCTCCTGAGCCTGACTGTACTAAAAGGCTATCGCTATGTCCATGATAGCAGCCCACAAACTTAATAATTTTTTCCTTGCTTGTATAGCCTCTTGCAGCCCTGATTGCACTCATAACAGCTTCTGTTCCAGAGCTTACCATACGAATCATTTCTACCCATTTTATATTTGAGCATATTAGCTCTGCAAGCTCCACCTCAGCCTTGGTACAAGCTCCAAAGCTCAGACCTTTTTCTGCTGCTGATATAACTGCTTTTCTAACCAGTTCATGATTATGGCCTAAAATCATAGGTCCCCAGGATCCTACAAAATCTATATATGAATTATCATCCTCATCATATATATAGGCACCTTCTGCCTTAGTTATAAATGGAGGATTCATATTTATACTTCCAAAAGCGCGAACAGGACTATTTACTCCACCAGGAAGAACACGTCTTGCCCTTTCAAAATATTTTTCTGATAAAGTTAGATTCATCATCCAATATCTCCTCTGTCTATGGCGTTTGCCAGCTCCTTGGCATAATAAGTGATAAGAATATCTGCCCCTGCTCGAAATATGGATATTGCAGTCTCACACATCATTTGATATTCATCAATATATCCCAGCTTTGAGGCTGCCTTAATCATGGAGTATTCACCACTTACACTGTATGCAGCAATAGGAAGCTCTGTTGATACTCTAATTTCTCTAAGAACATCTAGGTATGACATAGCAGGCTTTACCATGATAATATCAGCTCCCTCTTCCTCATCATAGGAAGCCTCTCGGACAGCTTCTCTAAGATTATGGTAATCCATTTGATACGACTTCCTATCGCCAAAGCTTGGAGCGGAATCAGCAGCATCTCTGAATGGACCATAAAATGAAGAAGCATATTTTGCCGAGTATGACATGATTGGTATATTTGTATATCCCTTTTTATCTAATGCTTCTCTAATAGCATCAATTCTTCCATCCATCATATCTGATGGTGCAATCATGTCTGCTCCTGCCTCAACATGGCTTATTGCTATGCGAGCCAGATATGGCAGGGTTGCATCATTATCAACCATATTCCCCTTGAGGATTCCACAGTGTCCATGGGATGTATATTCACACATGCATACATCAGTTATAAGGTACACCTGATCCCCATAAGCCTTTTTTATGGCTCTTAATGCTCTTTGCACAATGCCTTCCTCAGCATATGCCTGACTTCCTGCTGCATCCTTTTCAGCTGGTATTCCAAAGAGAATGAATTTATTTACTCCCACCTTCAAGGCAGGGTCAATGGCATCACTTATTCTATCTACGCTATACCTATACTGTCCCTGCATAGATGAAATTTCTTCCATTATATTTTCTCCATCCTGAAAGAATAATGGGTAAATCAAGCTGTCCTTTGATACTCTTCTTTCCCTTACTAAGCCACGAAGATTAGCACTGCTTCTTAAACGTCTACCTCTGTTCATCTTGCTCCTGCCTTTCTAAAATCGCTTCTACCATTGATTCAAGGCTGGCCTTCTTACTTACTATGACATTGAAGCCCTTTTCCTTAGCAAGTCTCTCTGTTGAAGGACCAATAGTAACTGCAATTGGACCAGCTGATGGACTTACACCAACCTTTGAAACTAGATTCTTAATTATTTTCTTATTCTGATTATTGGAAGTTAGTGACTCTATACAACTATTGCTTGTAAAAGTAATGTAATCATATTTTTCAACATCTATATTTTCCATCAGTTTAATGGTTTCATATGTAGCAAGACTACAAAAAGCAATTCCTTCATTTTTTAACCCATCTTCAAGGGCAGGACTTGCAACCTTAGGTCTAATCACAAGCACCTTAGAGCTGGTATCTAAAACTCCCTCTTTTACTGCCTCTGCTACTAAATGCTCTCCATCATATTTGGAAGGAATAAAGTCGGCAACAATTCCATAATCTAACAATGCGGCACCTGTCTTTGGTCCTACCACATATATTTTTTTACCACCAAGACATCTGCTATCTAGCTGGGCTTCCAGAAGTGAAGCCATGAAAGTTTCTACCCCTGTAGCACTGGTAAATATCAATGTATCAAAATTTTCCATTGACAGTGCATCTTCAAAAAATCTTTCTGCCCAGTTATCACTGCAAGTGAATTCAGGGTCTACTGGTCTTGTTTCTATCATAGGTACAGTATCTACGCTAGCGCCTAAATCTGTTAACATGCTACTAAGCTTACTAGCCTTATTTGAGGGCTGTGTAACCAGAATCTTCTTACCTTTTAAAGGTCCCTCTCCTATCCACTTAAATTTATGATGCAAAGTAGCCACCTTGCCTACTAAAATTATACTTGGCGATTTAATTGCATTATTTTCAATAAGGCTCATCATCGTTCCAAGCACACCCACAAAAACTCTTTGCTCAGAAGTAGTACCTTTTTCAATAATTGCAACAGGCATAGATGTTGACATACCTGCTTTTAAAAGACCATCCTTGATAAATTCCGCTCTGGATACACTCATCATAAAGACAAGGGTACCTTTAAGCTTTACCAATGAATCAAAATCTATATTGGCTTTTGTATTTCTCTTTCCATAACCTGTAATAATGTGAAGAGATGAAGTATAATCTCTGTGAGTTACCGGTATTCCACCATAGGCAGCAGCTGCTATGGGTGATGTTATACCTGGCACTACTTCATATCCTACATTATTTTTTACAAGTAGCTCCAGCTCTTCTCCACCTCTACCAAATAAAAAGGGATCTCCACCTTTAAGACGCACTACCTTTTTACCATTCAGAGCATGCTCAAGAATAATTTCATTGATTCTTTCTTGTGGAACCTTATGGTCGCCAGCTACCTTACCTACATCTATCAGCTCAGCCTTTGGAGCTAACTCAAGTAGCTTTGGGTTTGCCAGCCTATCATATATTACTACATCTGCATTTTCCAGTAGTCTCTTTCCCTTGATAGTAAGTAGCTCCTCATCTCCTGGGCCTGCTCCTACCAGATATACTCTACCTTTATAAGCCATTTCTTTCCTCATATTTCTTTAGATCAGCCTTTAACTTATTTGCCAGCTCAACTGCAAGCCTTATGATATTCGCTTCATCAATTTCACAGGTATCATTTCCTTTAAATAGCTTCCAATTACAATTAAGCTGGGTATCTATTTCATCATATTTTTCTTCTGTTTTACAGCTCTCATACAGGTTATCATCTCTCAGAGCATAGCCATAGCAATACTTAGCTTGAAATATATCACCAGCTAACTGAAAATGTATTCCCACAGGGCTGGTACAATCACCACCTAAGGCAGCAACAAATGCTCGTTCTCCTAAGGCTTGTAACCTGGAGGTTTTATCATCAAAGCCGTCAAGTAATGCTATTTTATCAGTATCAGCTTGGCGCGCCTGAACTACTACGATAGCCTGTCCTGCAGAAGGCACCATCTCATCTACTGAGAATACTCTGCTCACTCTATTTTCCAAGCCAAGTCTTCTTAGTCCTGCCATTGCAAAAATAGTTGCCGCATATTCTCCACTATCTACCTTATTTAATCTTGTTTCAACATTTCCTCTAATCACCTTAAATTTGGCACCTGGGATAATTTCTGAAAGCTGAGATATTCGCCTCAGGCTTGAGCAGCCTATAGGTTTTGACAAATCTATTTCTGTTTTCCCCTCAGGCAGTACAAGCACATCTCGTGGATCCTCTCTTTGTGAAAAAGCCACTAATGGAATGTCGCTTTCTATTTCAGCGGGCATATCCTTTAGGCTATGTACTGTAAATGTAGCTTCTTTATTTCTAAGTGCCTCATCAAGCTCTTTTACAAAAAGACCCTTTCCACCAAGCTTAGCTAAGGAGCCTGCAAGCTTGACATCTCCCGTAGTTTTCATAGTGAGAAGTGATATATCTTCGTCAGGAAACCTACTTTTTAAATAGTCTATCAGCATGTTAGACTGATATACAGCAAGGTTACTCATTCGGGAGGCTACAGTAATTTTACTCATCACCAGATTTTTCCTCTTCATCACTCTCGTGATTTTCGCCAAAACTTTTATTGGCAACAAGTTCTCTAAACTGTACTACCACATCCTTAACCGCTGTATGATGCTCCCCGTCACCAACAATCCCCATAGTCAGATAATCCTTTGTAACAATACCAGGAAAATAGAAGTTTCCCTCATCCTTATTGCTGGCTACACTGGCGTAAATATTCTTTTCTTTAGCGCACATACCTACCTGAAAATTCAGCTCACTGTCATTTGTGCATGCAAGCACCATGAATATATCATCAGTTACATCACTTACTTCAAAAACTTCTTCTTCAAGAACTACATTATCATAGTCCTTGGCAAATTCCTTCATTTCGTCACATATTTCCTGAGATATGACCTTAATTTCTTCAAAGCTAAAATCAACTAGTTGCTTTAGCCTGCGTGTGGCAATCTTGCCTCCACCTACAACAAGTACCTTCCTATCCTTTGTTGGCACAAATACGGGAAAATATCTATTATCCATAAAACTCCTCTCTTTGATTATCCTGTGCAAAACTCGCAAAAGAGTCTAAAAAGCATGTTAATTCTAATCCACTTTCACTCGTAGGTCTGCTAATAATTATAACAGTAAAGCCTTCCTTTACCAAATCCAGCTTTTCTTGAAACCCTCCGATACTGCCGGTACTTTTGGTAACCAGTACGTGTGTATCTATTTTTTGAAGCATAGCGATGTTAAGCTCTCTGGAAAATGGTCCTTGCATGGCAATGATATTCTTCATCGGAAGTCCTAATTCCATAGCTTTGTCAAGAGAATCATGACTTGGAAGCACACGGGCAAAAAGGCGATTTTTTTTATCAGTTACATCCTGGTATTTAGCAAGCTCCTTTGCACCTGTAGTAAGAAGTACATTCTGACCTGCCAGCTGTTCATTTAATACCCTAACCACATGCTCTATACTTTCACAAATCAGATAACCGGACTTTAGCCCTTCGCCAAGCTCATCGGCCGTAATCTTATAGCTATCATCCTCCAGTGCAGCTTCATTTCTAAAGCAACGAAAATATGCGGTATTACATCTTTTACATGCATTTTTAATATTTTCTGTTACAATAACGGCATAGGGATGAGTGGAATCAATTACAATTTCAATGTTCTTTTCCTCAATGATATGGCATATGTCATCCTCAGTAAGTCGCCCTTCCAAGACCTGAATATTAGCTATGTCCTCTAGCAGTTCTTTACCATAGTCTGTTGCTACTGAAAAGAAGAACCTATGACCGATACCAAGATCGCTGACGCACTCCCCCATAAGTCTTCCCTCTTTGGTTCCTGCAAAAACGAGAATGGCTCCATTACTGGAAATTGCTTCAAACTGTTCTTTAAGATTCACAGTTAGTGTATTATCTTCTGAATGACTACACATTCTTATATCCTCTAGGTGTTACCAGCTTTCCATTTATAAGCTCTGTAGTTGAATTTCCTATAAACACAGTTGTAAACATATCAATATCACTATTATTTTTCAGGTCCTGCATCGTACAAACTACGCTTATTTCACCTTCACGACCTATATGCTTTACATATCCACATGGAGTTGTAAGCGGTCTATACTTGCTCAATATATCTACTGTCATATCAAGATATTCTGTTCTCTTTTTGCTCTTGGGATTATATAAACAGATTACAAAATCACCCTCACCAGCCAGCTTAACCCTCTTCATTATCAAGTCTAAAGGAGTTAAAAGGTCACTTAGAGAAATGATAGCAAAATCATGTATAAGAGGTGCTCCCAAAAGTGCTGCTCCGCTACATGCCGCTGTAATGCCTGAAATAGTTTCAATCTTAACTTCAGGATGATTTTTGGCCACCTGATTCATTATTCCTGCCATTCCATACACACCAGCGTCACCACTACATACAAAAGCCACCTTCTGTCCTTTTAGTGCTTCCTCTAATGCCATCTCACATCTTTGTACCTCCCCTTTCATAGGCGTACTAAGAATCTTTTTCCCCTCAGTTAAATCTGCAACAAGCTCTACATAAAGGGTATAACCAACAACTACCTGACTTTCTTCAATTGCTCTTTTTGCCTGTGGAGTGAGAAAATCTGCTCCACCAGGACCTATACCTACTACCTTAATTTCCATCTTAACTCCTTTTATCTCAGGGAAAATTTGTTTCCCTCTCCCTGTTTTTCCAAAGCCTTTCTAAAGGCATACCACCTGTAAAAATCGGCTTCATAATCATGAATAATCATTTCAATGTCCTCCATATGCTCATATATGGAAGTATCTCTGATATCCTTGCTAAGTGTATCTATATTATAGTACTTTACACCATCAATTTTTTGAAAGCTAGGATCAATATCTCGTGGCACAGCCAAATCAATATATATTTGTGGACCGCTTCCTGTAAGTTTTTCTCTTTCCAATGTAAAATGCGGACTTAAGGTTGCGCTGACTACAGCATCACAATCAGGTAAAATTTCATATCTGCGAGAATATTCTACTGTTGATACCCCATCAGGTATACTTATTGCACCCGATTTATACTGCCTTAATGTCATCACAACATCAAGGCCTTTTCTGACAAGATAGCTTGCAACCAGCCTTCCAATCATTCCATTACCAATTACTAATACTTTTTTAACTTCATCTTCTTTTTCTATTACTTCGACAGCTCTAGTAGCGGTAGAATCATCATTAAGCTTAAAATCCACCAGTGTTTTTACTCTTTTCCCTGCACTTACACCTGTTCTGAATAGTACATTTACAATGCTATCCACAGCCTTAGCTCTACGTGCCTGTGTTATAGCATCTCTAACCTGAGATATAATCTGTGCATCTCCCCAAAGCTGGGACTGTGTTCCAGAAGCCAGAAGACAAAGATGCTTTACAACCGATGTGCCTCTAAGAGTAGTCCAGTATTCTTTATTTTCCTGGTAATCAATCCCTTTAAATCCACAAAAAATTTCAGATGGTCTATCCTTTGCTCCCTCTGTCAGGGACATATATATTTCCGTTCTATTGCAGGTGGATATTACGACACATCCCTTTACCTGACTTTGCTCCTTCATCAGAGTATAAAATCGTGTAAGTTCTTCCTTCGTGCAGGAAAATCTCTCACGGTGCTCTATCGTTGCACTATTATGATCAACAAATGACATTACTAAATTCAAAGTACACTCCTAGTTAAATTCAATATTATACTCATCTTGACATATGGCGATTGTCACGCCATTTTTTGCAAATTTTCTTAAAATCAATTGTCCATTTTGAGCAAATTTTATAGCAGATCGTTCACATACATTGTCCACCCCAGTAACGCCCTGTACAAATGAGGATGAGGTGAAGTCCCCTTCTACATCTAATAGCTGACGGCTTGTAGCAATTTTAAATGGTACATTAAGCTCTTTTGCAAGCTCTATAATTCCTGTCTCATCCTTTTTCAAATCAATAGATGCCAGCTGTTTTATAGATAGTGCATCCACCTGTATACTATTTAATGCTTCAAAAAGTACAGCTTTAATTTCATCAAGTGTCCTTCCTCTCCTGCATCCTATTCCTACTGTTAAAATACGTGGAACAAGCCTTAAGGTATGCTCCCATACATCCCCTGTATTATGAATGGAAATATATGCTCCTGCCCTAAATCTACAGGCTACATCATCTAGTACAGGCTCTTCCTTATTGGCATGGAACATTTCAATGCCAGTGGGTGGATTGCCACTCCATGAATACTCACTCAAAATCGCTATTTTTTCACCTTTTAAAAGCCGGGCAGACACTTCTTTAATTTTTTCTATATTGGCAACCTTCATATTCTGAGCTACAGCCCATGTATCAATGGCAAATACACCATTAATATCTGTAGCTGTTGTAATAATAGGTATAGCACCTATTAACTCAGCAAGCTTCACAGCGAAATCATTGCCACCACCTATATGGCCTGATAAAACAGGTATAACATACCTACCCAGCTCATCAATAACTATTACCGCAGGGTCCTCATCCTTCGACCTAAGCAGCGGAGCAATAAACCTGGAGCATATGCCTGCAGCTCCAACAAAAATTATAATATCCTGCTTCGAAAATGCTTCTTCCAGTTTTTTACGCTGCCCTTCCTTCGGCAGAAGCTCAACTAGACTATTAGATTTATTTAAAGCAGTTTCTATTTCCTTAGCTAGATTTCTGCCTTTGTCAGTAAAGGCGAGGATAATACCTTTCATGCTATTTACTAGCCTTTCTGAATATATGTGTATATGTAGGATCGTAAAGCTTGGATCTATCGTATTCGTCGCCCAAGAATCCTCCTACCATAATTAGAGCCATCTTATTGATACCCTCTTTTTCAGCAGCTTCACCCAAACCTGCTACAGTTGTTCTGATAACCTTTTCATCTGGCCATGTAGCTTTATATACTATGGCTGCCGGAGAATCTGGTGCGTATCCACCAGCAATAAGTTTTTCTGAAAGCTTTGCAATCATAGTGCTTGTGAGGAAGATTATCATGGTAGCTTGATGGCTGGCAAGCTTTTCTATATCTTCCTTTTCTGGCACAGGAGTTCTTCCTGCCATTCTGGTAAGAATAACTGTCTGGCTCACATTTGGTAATGTGTATTCAGCTTTTAATGCAGATGCGGCCCCTATAAATGAACTTACGCCCGGTACATATTCATACTGCATACCCTTTTCCTCTAATATATCCATTTGCTCTCGTATAGCACCATAGATACATGGGTCACCTGTATGAAGCCTGACTACAATTTTATCTTCACCATCAAATTTTTCCATTACCTCAATAACCTCTTCCAAGGTCATCTTTGCACTGTCATATACGTGGCATCCCTTCTTTGCTGCATTAAGATGCTCTGGATTAACAAGTGATCCGGCATAAATAATAACATCTGCCTTCTTTAACAGAGAAAGTCCTCTTACAGTTATTAAATCTGCAGCACCAGGTCCTGCACCAATAAAATATATCATATTTGCTCCTTTACTTTTCGTCTTTTAGATAAACTAAGGAAAAATATCCTGTGTCTTCCTTTATTTCTGAGAAATCTTTAAAAATTCTTTGATTTTTCATAGTTGCGTTTTCCACAAGCATTGCATTGCTATCCCTAAATGCTTCTATAACCTTGCCTATGGTTTTCCCTGATTTCATAAGAACCTTAGTTCCAGGTAAGCTTTCAAGCTGCTTAAGGTCCGTAAATGTTGCAGGTACTATATGAAGCATCTCATCCTTCTCACATAATGTAATATTCAGGGCTGCAGCACCGGCACAAAAAGATGTTATGCCAGGAATAACCTCTGTAAAATGTCCGTCATCAGTCAGAAACTTATGTACATACATGACTGTACTATATACTGTAGGATCACCCAAAGTCAGAAATGCCACATTCCTTCCTTCGTCTAAAAGGCTGCCGATAGTATCTGCAGCCTTACGATGAAATTCTCTTAATTTTTCTCCATCTTTTATCATAGGCATATCAAGATGCAAAAGCTCTTGATCTGTAATATATGGCTTTCCAATATCTAAAGCCATGTTGTTCTTGCCACCACTTACAGGTAGGGCAATTACATCGCACTTTTCTATTGTATTAATAGCTTTTAAACTAATCAAATCAGGATCACCAGGACCCACACCTACAGCATAAAATTTTCCTTTAATCATTTTATTATCCTTCTTTTAATTCATCTACCAAGCTGTCAAAGCCTTGACTTTTAAATATATGCCTTCTCTGTGTAGTAAACATACAAAACTCTATTTGCTCACATCCTTCTTTTAGTCTAAATTCCAGGTGATACTTTATTTTCTCTATGATACTTTTTTTAACATCTTCGTAATACGGCATCTCATATAGTAAATCAAGAGCCTGATCAGTAGTTACACATGAGAGAAGCTGTTTTATTATCTCTGCATTAGCTCCAAATAAAGCAGCGTGAGCTGCAATTATCTCCATTCTTGCATCCCCATATGATGAATGAGTATTCATGATGCCCGCAGCCAGCTTTATTATTTTACCCGTATGTCCAACAAGTAAAAGCTTTTTTATACCTTTATAAGAACAGTAATCTAAGGATTCTCCAATATAGTTGGACGTTTTTACACTATCCTCCAGATCTAAACCTAGTTCATCCTTACAGTACTCCTGCCCATAATTTCCCGGAGATAAGATTATTATATTCTTACCTAAGGAAATTAATCTTTCAATATCCAGGTGAATTGTGGCAATTAGTGCCTTTTCGCTCATTGGCTCAACCAGACCACTAGTTCCTAGTATGGATATGCCTCCTTGTATTCCCAGTCTAGGATTATAAGTTCTCTTTGCAAGTTCAAGTCCTTTAGGTACAGAAATTTCAACCTCTATTGTACCTTTAAAACCTTGCTTTGAAGCAATCATAGTAACATTTTCACGTATCATTTTTAACGGTACAGGATTGATAGCCCATTCACCCTTAGGTCTTCTCATACCGTCTGTAGTAACCCTACCTACTCCAACTCCACCTTTTATTACTACTTTAATAGCTTCTTCCCCTTTAGAGTGATTTCTATCCAAAATTTTCACTTTGGCATATATATAAGCTCCATGAGTAACATCGGGATCATCACCTGCGTCCTTTTGTACTGCTCCCATAACATAGTTATCTCCAAATACTACATCCTCTATGGTAAGCTTTAGATCATCTCCTTTTGGAAGCTTGATGGTTGCATCAAATACTCTCTCTTTTGTAAGAAGCATATGGGTGCAGGCAGCAGCTGCTGCAGTAGCACAGCTCCCAGTCGTATAGCCCACCTTCATTTTTTTACCCTGCTTAATCATGTAAGCATCCATAAGCTAAACCAATTTTCCTTCCAGACTAAAGGTTTTACCTTCAGTGATAATAACTTCTGCTTCTATTCCCGATAAATTTCTGCCACTTTCCACATTTACAAGCTTAAACCCGTCAGTTCTCCCTGAGTAGCTTGTAGATTTTTTCTTGCTTTTACTATCAAAAAGCACCTTTAATGTCTTTCCTACATATGTTTTATTTTTCTTCTCGCTGATTTCATTGACAAGCTTGACCAGTCTTTCAAAACGCTCATGCTTCACTGTTTCAGGGATTTGCTCCTCAAATTTTTCCGCCGGAGTTCCCTTTCTGATTGAATATAAAAAAGTAAAGGCAGAATCATATTCAACCTCCTGTATAAGATCGAGCGTATCCTGAAAATCCTCCTCCGTCTCACCAGGAAATCCAACAATTATATCAGTTGATATAGTAATATCTGGAACTGCTTCTTTTAGCTTTCTTATTTTTTCCAGATAGTCCTCTCTTGTATATCTCCTGTTCATTTTTTTGAGGACTCTGTTGCTGCCACTTTGAACAGGAAGATGTATATATTTGCAAAGCTTCGAGCATGTTTTAAATGTATCTATGAGCTCCTGGGATATATCTTTAGGATGTGATGTCATAAAACGAATGCGGCTTATTCCATCAATTTTTGCTATCTCGTTTATTAGCTGGGCAAATGTTATGGGCTTACCATTAGAATCTATACCCTTGTATGAGTTTACATTTTGGCCAAGGAGCATAACCTCTTTTACACCATCATTGGCAAGCTTTCTGATTTCTCTGATGATCTCATAGGAAGCCCGGCTTTTTTCACGTCCTCTTGTATATGGTACAATGCAATACGTACAGAAGTTATTACAACCATACATTATATTTACTAACGCCTTATGCTTGAAAAGTCTGTCTGCTGGAAGTCCCTCTACAATTTCTTCGGACTGAGAGATGATTTCCATTTGTCTTTCCTTGGCTTGATATGCCATATCTATAAGCTGAGGCGCCCTGTGTAGATTATGTGTACCTACGACTACATCTACCCATGGATAGCTGGACTTTAATTTATCTATGATGCTCTGTTGCTGCATCATGCATCCACATACACATACTAAAAATTCATCCTTTTGTTCTTTAAGCTTCTTGAGCTGACCCAGGTAACCAAAAAAACGATTGTCCGCATTTTCTCTAACGCTACATGTATTTACAATCTCAATATCACTAGCTTCCCTAGTTTCACTTTTTTCATATCCTCTTTGAAGGAGCAGTCCCATAAGAATTTCTGAATCATGCTCGTTCATCTGACATCCAAAGGTGGTAATATGTGCCCTGGGAGCTCGTCCATGCGTTTCATTAAATTCCTTTACAAATGTATTATTTTCAAGTATATTTTCCAAAATCTACTCCAAATGATTTATTTTAATTAAATTGATTCACTGAAAAGACATTACCTATAATCAGAAATTTTCAGATCTTCCTTCTCGCTCCATGAGTAAATCCACTGCATCATCTGCCTTGATTTCATCCTTGAGGATTCCATGAATGACATTGTTTATAGGCATTTCTACATCTAATTTTTTAGATAACAGATAGGCAGCTTCACATGTTGAAACACCTTCTACCACCATTCCAACTTTTTTGATGGCGATACTAGGCGCATATCCCTGTCCCAGCAGCAATCCACAGTTCCTATTTCTTGAATGCTTGCTTGTACATGTAACAATAAGATCTCCCATTCCGCCAAGCCCATAGAAAGTCTCTATTTTAGCTCCCATTGTAATGCCTAGCCTACAAATTTCACTAAGGCCTCTGGTCATTAATGCTGCCTTAGTATTATCACCAAAACCAAGGCCATCACAAATACCAGCTCCAAGAGCAATTATATTTTTAAGTGCTCCTCCAAGCTCAAGGCCTACAAGATCGTCATTTGTATAAACTCGGAACCTGCTACTCATAAATACATTTTGAACAGCACTAGCTGTTTCTGTGTTCCAAGCTGCGCACGATACAGTTGTAGGCATTAAAATGGCTACTTCTTCCGCATGAGAAGGTCCAGAAAGTACAGCAAAATTACAATCCCCACGATCTGCCAGTTTCATTTCTTCACGTGCCACCTCACTTAAAACCTTAAGTGATGATGTTTCTATTCCTTTTGCCGTATTTACTATAATAGCATCTCGTTTAACATTTTGTATCACCTGCTTAAACACATGCCCGAAGCTTTGAGCAGGTACAGAAAAAACAATTATATCCCTGTCAGATGCGGCCTTTATCAAATCACATGTAAAATTCAGCTCTTTAGGTAATTGAACATTCGGAAGATATCTGCGATTCTTTCCGTTAAGCTTCATATCCTCAACATGTTCTGCTGCTCTGCTGTATAGGGTAACATCATGACCGTTATTAGTTAATACCATTGCCAATGCAGTACCCCAACTGCCTGCTCCTATTACGCTTATTCGCTTTCTATTCATATATACCCCAATTTGTAAATATTAATAATTTACTTTTAATTATACAAAGTGACATTAATGTTTTTTTCTTCCCAGTACAAGTTTATTTTCACATCCTTGCTTAATTCTTGCCAAATTGCTCCTATGTCTGACTATTACTATCATACTTATTGCAAGAGCATAGAAAAATCCCGCAGGTGCCAATAGAGCTACTGTCGGTGGAAATACACAGGCAGCTACTACCGAACCCAGGGATACCATCCTGCTTATCAAAATAGTAATAATGCCAAATGCAAGGCAGATAAGGCCTATATGAGGGGATAATGTCAATATAACACCCAGGGCTGTAGCCACTCCTTTTCCGCCTTTAAAATTATAATAAAGTGGAAAACAGTGTCCTAAAATTACGGAAAGACCAACTAAGTACATCTCTCCCTCCCCAATCTCAAGAACATATTTCGCAAAAAGCAGGACCACTACCCCTTTTAAAATATCGCATATGAGCGTAATAATTGCCTGCTTTTTACCAAGTACTCTGAGTGTATTTGTAGAACCTGGATTTCCACTTCCCGCTTTTCTTATGTCTACTCCGTGAAGCTTTCCGAGAATAGAGGCAGGCGATATGGAGCCCACAAGATAGGCTAAAATAACACTTATAATAATACCGCTCATTATAGTATCTCCTTCTCATTTTTTTCTCTGAAGACAAACTTTATTGAAGTTCCTTCAAAGCCGAAGGAAGATCTAATCTGATTTTCCAGATATCTATTATAGGAAAAATGTACCAGCTTTCTCTGATTTATCTGAAATGAGAAAAGTGGTGGCTTTATGCCTACCTGACTTACATAATAAATTTTTAGTCTCTTACCTTTGTCTGAAGGAGGCATCTTCATCATGGTGGCATCAGCAATAAGTGCATTTAATCTTCCTGTTGATACCCTCATTGCCCTGTTTTCAGATACAAGCTTTGCTGTTTCCATCACTTTTTCAAGTCTTTGCCCTGTAAGTGCCGATATAAATATTATGGGAGCATAGCTGGCAAACTGCATTGCAGCTTTAATGGAATTTTCATATTTTTTCATGGTTCCTGTTTCTTTCTCAACAAGATCCCATTTATTTACAACTATCACTAGACCTTTTCCGGCTTCATGAGCCAGGCCTGCAATTTTTTTATCCTGCTCTGTAAGACCTTCCTGTCCATCTATAAGAAGAAGGCATACATCTGACCTTTCGATAGCTGCCACAGCACGTATTACACTGTATTTTTCCAGATTTTCATTAATTTTACTTTGTCTTCTGATACCGGCGGTATCTATGAGATTATACCTTTCTCCGTTCCATGTAAAAGGAGTATCAATAGAATCTCTAGTAGTTCCTGCAATATCTGAAACGATTACTCTCTTTTCATTTAATAGCGCATTGACAAGAGAGGATTTGCCCACATTAGGTTTTCCAATGAGTGCAATGGAGCAAAGCTCCTCATCTGCCACTACTTCATCCATATTAAAACCATCCAATATCTCGTCTAAAACATCTCCCAGGTTTAACATGTTGGCCGCAGATATGGGCATGGGAGCGCCGATACCAAGCTCATAGAAATCATAGAGATTTTCTTGCATGCCTTTCATGCTATCCATTTTGTTTACAATTAAAATTACTTTTTTTCCAGTTCTCCTAAGAAGATTTGCGACCTCACGATCGGCATGAGTGAGTCCTTCCTTTCCATCAACAACAAAGACTATAACATCAGCCATATCCATGGCTATTTCAGCCTGTTCCCGCATTTGAGATAAAATTACATCTTGGGAGGAAGGCTCTATACCACCTGTATCAATGATTGCAAAATCCACCCCTCTCCAGCTGGATTCTCCATAAATCCTGTCTCTTGTAACACCGGGGGTATCCTCAACTATTGCCAGCCTTTTTCCAACAAGACGATTAAAAAATGTTGATTTACCAACATTTGGCCTTCCAACAATGGCAACTAATGGCTTACTCATCCACTACCCCCTCTGCAAATTTTTTATTATCAAACACCTTTAAATCTTCTAGCTTTTCACCAACTCCAATGAATTTGATTGGAATATCATATTCGTCCATAATCGTTATAGCGATTCCTCCCTTAGCAGTTCCGTCCAGCTTAGTTAGTATGATTCCTGACAAATCTGTCGCAGCATTAAATTCCTCAGCCTGAGAAATGGCATTTTTTCCAGTTGTAGCATCAAGAACAAGAAGTGTTTCCTTAGAGGCTTCCGGATACCTGTTATCTACTATCCTCTTCATCTTCTCAAGCTCGCTCATCAGATTCTTTTTAGTTTGAAGTCTACCTGCCGTATCACAAATGAGCACATCAATATTTCTTGCCTTTGCAGCTGTAATTGCATCATATATTACAGCAGATGGATCGGCTCCCTCGTCGTGGCTTACAGTAGATACGCCAATTCTATCTGCCCATATTTTTAACTGATCGGCTGCTGCAGCCCTAAATGTATCTGCTGCCGCAAGAAGTACTGTCCTTCCTTGATTATTATAATATGCAGCGAGCTTTGCAATAGATGTAGTCTTACCTCCACCATTTATACCTACTACAAGTATTACTAGTGGAAAATTTTCACTCATTTTACTTCTATCACCTTTATCTATAAGCTTTTTTATCACATTCACTAAGAGCGGCTTTACATACTGGGGATTGTAAATTTTCTTTTCATCTATTTCTTTTTTCAGACCATCCATTATTGCCATCGTTGTATCCATGCCAACATCAGACGTAATAAGTATTTCCTCAAGCTCCTCAAAAAGTTCCTCATCTATTGTAGGTCTTGCCATAATAGCATCCCCAATTCTTTTTGAAAGCTGTCCAAAAAAGCCTTTTTTAGTGTCAAATAAACCCATTTTTACTCCTATTTAATACTTCTAACCTAGCCTATATTTCATAATTACATAAAATGGCGTCTTGTTTTAATTTCAATGACAAGGACTACTATTTATCCATTATTTATCCATCTTTAAAGATAAAACCTGTGACACTCCCTGTTGCGCCATAGTTATGCCATATAGCACATCCGCATGCTCCATGGTAGCCTTTTGATGTGTTACTAATACAAACTGAATGTCTTCAAAATTTCTAAGGTACTTTGAAAACTTTTCAATATTTCTATCATCCAGTGCCGCTTCTACCTCATCTAATATGCAAAATGGTGTAGGTTTAGCCTTTAAGACAGCAAACATCAAGGCTATGGCAGTCATGGTTTTCTCTCCACCAGACATCAGATTTATGTTCTGAAGCTTTTTACCCGGTGGCTGTGCTACAATTTCTATAGAGGATTCAAGCGGATTAGATTCATCATCTAGTCTAAGCTCAGCATAACCACCTCCAAAAAGTTCCTTAAAAACATTGGTGAAATTAAGTACAACCTTATCAAAATTCTCTTTGAAACGTGTCTTAATAGTATCGTTCATTTCCTTAATAATGGATTCTAGCTGATTTTTTGCCTGTACAATATCCTTTTTTTGCGCTGAAAGGAAGTTGTATCGTTCGGAAACTTCTTCATGCTCCTTAATCGACCCAATGTTAACATCACCTATAGCACGCAGTCTGTTTTTATTCTCTCGATTAGCCCTTATGGCACCTGTGATTGTAAAATCATCCCTCTTTTTTTCCATTGCCTGTGCTAAAGACATCTCAAATTCAGTCCACATTCTTTCCTTTAGAGCTTCCTCCTGCGTTTCGCCCTTCATCAGCTTCATGTTAAGAATATGGGCTCTTTCCTGAAGTCTATTTATGCCTTCTTCCATACTGGCTATAGTAGCTTCATCCTTCGTTATTTCCTCCCATAGCTCGCTTCGTCTATCCTTATATTTTTCCAGATTACTATTTATTTCGTGGCAGCTTAAAGAAAGCGAAGAACGTTCTCCTTTGTCCTTAGTGAGCAGCATGCAGGCGTCTTTTTCTTCTTCCATAATGGCCTGCATCCTATTATCATAACGTTCCATTTCCTGGTTTCTACTCTCTCGCAAAAGCTCCTGCTGTGTTAAAAGCTTTATAACTCCTTCTCGCTTAGTCTCTTCCTTCGATACTTCAAGCTGAAGACTTTGATAACTATCATCACCCTCGGCAAGCTCCTTTTGCTTTTGCTCCAGTTTAGGTATTAACTGCTCAAGACTACTGTCACTAGCCTTAATATCAGCATTTAACTGGGCAACTGCATCCTTGAGATTTCTAATCATCTCATCAGCCTGCTTTATATCTGAAGATATTTCTGTTCTTCGATTTTCCATTCTTTCCTGGCTAATATGTGCTTCTGAAAGCTGCTGTTCTATAGAGGAGCGACTTTTTTCAAGCACACTGATATCCACATTTAGCTTGGCAATTCCTTCTAGCAAGACTGTTCTTTCCTCTTCTTCTTGCTCTACCTGACTTCTTGTTCTGGCAATATCCTCCCTGAGTCTTTCACATTCATTATTATAAATATGCATAGCATCCTGAAGCTTCTGAATTTCCATTGGTCGTTGCAGTAGATTTGCACTCTTATTCTTGTAAGCTCCTCCACTCATTGCACCCCAAGGTGCTAATACCTCACCAGATATTGTAACAATCCTAAGCTTTTGCTTCATAGCCTTTGAGATGGATATGGCGCTATTCATATCTTTAGCTACTACAGTTTTTCCAAGTAAATAATTGAAAATATGCCTGTCCTTTTCTTCACATTGAATAAGCTCTATTCCCTTGCCAATGAAGCCTTCCATTCCCTTTAGATAGTCCGTATCTACTGGTGTACTTTTAGCTACCGCATCTCGAGGTAAAAAAGTTAGCCTCCCAGCAGCACTAGCCTTTAACATGTTTATCGCATCTTTAGCAACATGTTGCGTTTCACAGATGATATTTTGCATTGAAGATCCAAGTGCAGTTTCAATAGCGGTAAAATATTTTTCCTCTGTATGCATTTGATCAGCTACTACACCAACGATGCCGGAAATACCTTTGGACATAATGAAACGCACCGCTCCATTATAGCCATCATAGTTGCTTTGAAGCTCCGTCAAAACGTCAAGTCTTTCTTTGGACTTTTCCATATTTAATTCAACATTCTTGAGCCTATCTTCACCATCATTAAGGATCTGTCTCAATTTTATTAGCTTATCTTCACATTCCCTTACTCGTTCAGATGCATCCTTTATTCTGGTAGTTTTTTCAATTAGCTCCTTTTCCTGTCTTTGGGAATCACCTTTTACCTGTGTCAAGCTCTCTGCCGAGCTCTTAAGCTCTCCGTCAATCTCATTTAATCTTTCCAAAAGACCGTTTCTTAACTCAGCCAAAGAAGCTTCTTGAGCAGTCTTTGATGATAGTTCCTTATGTAATGAGAAAAGTAAATCTTTATGCTTTTGGATCTCAGTTTCAATGCTTCTGGTTTCTCTCTCCTTTTCCCAACGGTTACCAGTTCTTGCATCTAATGTAGCATTTAGAGTTTCCAGATTTACTTCAACTTCTTTTAAAGCTTCTTTATTAACTAATATATTTTTATCGTCATCTTCAATTAAAGCTCTAAGCCTGTCTAAAGTTTCCTTTAATTGTGTCTTTTCCTTTTGAATATTATCAAGTCTTTCCTTACCAATACTCGCTTCGTGATTTAATGCATTAAGCTTCTCAGTAGCTTCACTTAACTCCTTTTGAAGTGAATCCATTTTATCCTGAAGCTCTCTTTCCTCCTCACGATTACCTCTGTATTTATCCTTGATATGATTTAACTTGGCTTCTTCCTCAATCAGTCTTTCCTTTGCCTCTAGCAGATCATCTCTAAGCTCATTATTCTTTTCTTCCACATTGGCAAGATTATGCAGTATGATATTTACTTCCAGACTATCATACTCTTTCTTTATACTCAGATATTCCTCTGCTTTAGCTCTTTCCTTTTCTAAAAGCTCCATTCTGCCTGTAATCTCATTTAAGATATCTTCAAGCCTATCTAGGTTTAACCTGGTAGTCTCTAATCTACGTTCTGCTTCTGCTCTTTTAGTCTTATATGCTACAACACCGGCTGCTTCTTCAAATATCTCTCTTCTACTTTCCGTCTTTGATGATACCATATCCGCAATTTTCCCCTGACCTATTACGGAATATCCATCTACACCAATACCCGTATCCATAATTAGATTACGAATATCCTTGAGTCTACATGGTGCATTATTAATTAGATATTCACTTTCCCCAGAGCGGTACATTCTTCGTGTTATGGCCACCTCACTATATTCAATATCCAAAATATGTGAAGAATTATCTATAACAAGAGTTACCTCTGCCATACCCTTGGATTTACGATCCTGCGTACCAGCAAAGATAATTTCTTCCATTTTACCACCACGTAGCGTCTTTGGGCTTTGTTCACCCAGAACCCACCTTATCGCATCACTTATGTTGCTTTTTCCACTTCCGTTTGGTCCTACAACACAGGTAATTCCCTCGTGAAAATCGATTACAATAGGATCTGCAAATGATTTGAATCCATGAATTTCTAATCTTTTAAAATACATAAATTGCCTCTTTTAACTGAATTTTATATTACTCTTTTTGAAATTTAGTATATTAATCTACATTTAGATATCATCTTCATTTACTTCAGTAGAAATATTACCTAGAGCCTTTTTTGCAGCCTGCTTTTCTGCTTCCTTTTTAGTAGTAGCCTTTGCCACTGCCAGACATCTTCCATCCCAGCTGTATACTCCGATCTCAAAGCTAGGATTATGATCCATACCCGTTTTCTTCAAAAGTCGGTATGTAGGAATATTTTCCCCTCTTTTTTGATAATACTCTTGTAGCTTAGACTTATAATCGGAGAAAAGCTTTCCTTCTATTGCTGCATCAATTAAACTATGAAAGACTCTACTGATGAATTTTTTCGCTTCGAAAAAACCACCATCCAAATATATGGCTCCTATGATAGATTCGACAAAATCTGCAAGCATGGAGCTATTATTCTTTCCATTGATATTTAGCTGTCCCTTGCTCATTCTTAGAAATACACCTAATTTTAGCCTTCTTGCCAGCTTTGCCAGACTATCCTCACAGACTATATTAGCTTTTAATTGAGTCATTAAGCCTTCATTAGCTATATTTTTTCGATACAGGATTTCTGCAATTACAAGTCCAAGACACGAATCACCTAGAAATTCTAAACGTTCATTACTTGATTTTTCGGAGCCGTGTTCCTTAATATATGAGCTGTGTAACGTTGCAGTTTCAAGCAATGTTATATCTTTAAATTCGTATTCTAAGATTCCTTGAAGCTTAGACAGGTTTACGTCATTCATCTAGCTCTCCAATATTTTCTGCCATTGCTTTGGCAAGTCTTTCCACTACTTTATTCTCGACAAAAGGTATAGCTTTTTCAATGCTTTTGCAAACAGCACTTGCATCTGATGAACCATGCATTTTTAACACTCCACCCTTTAAGCCCAGTATTGGAGCTGCTCCGTATTCACGATAATCTAACTCATCCTTAAGCCCGATTAGTTTGCTTTTTAGCGCAAGAGCTGCAAGCTTGGCAATATTGCCCTCCAAAAATTTTCGCTTAATTTCTTTAAGTAATCCTATTGCCATACCTTCCGACAGCTTTAAAATGATGTTTCCTGTGAATCCGTCTGCTACGATGACATCTACATCTTCATGGGGAAAATCTCTTGCCTCAATATTACCGATGAAATTTAGCTTGCTATCCTTTAACAACTTAAATGTAGCCTTCGTTAAATTATTGCCCTTATTAGATTCTGCTCCATTATTAACAAGTCCAACCTTTGGAGATGTGACACCCATCACTTCTTCCATATATATGGATCCCATTTTTGCAAAGTCTAACAGATTTTCCTCCTTGCAGTTAGCATTAGCACCTGCATCTAAAAGAAGGGCAGCTTTATTTTGACATATCAAAGGATACATCACTCCGAGTGCAGGTCTTGTAAGTCCTCTTACTTCTCCTAAAATTAAATGTCCTGCTGCCAGTAAAGCACCGGTACTACCCGCAGAAATGAATACATCATATTCTTTAGTGCCAACCAAAGTTACTCCTCGAACAATGGAAGAATCCTGTTTTTTTATAACAGCCTTTGCTGGAGATTCATCGGCTGAAATGACTTCAGAAGCATGAATAATATGAATGTTTTTGGCTGCTCTTCGAGATATTTTATTGAGCTTTCTCTCAATACTTTTTTCATCCCCAACTACAGAAAGCTCCACACTCTTTTTATCAAGCTTTTCATATGCCATCACAACACCCTTAAGAATTTCATCAGGGGCATTATCTCCACCCATGGCATCCACTAAGATTCTGTATTTATTCATAGAGCGTACCTCCGCTTATGCAAATTCCTGATCGAGCTCTTTAATTATTTCATCGATCTTTTGTGCAACCTTTACAAAATCAGATTCCACATAACCTCTAGTAGTCATTGGCGCAGTTCCAACACGTATTCCACTGGTTTCTTTCGGACTTCTAGGGTCACCAGGCACACAGTTTTTATTTAGTGTTATTTGATTTTCATCTAATCTTTCCTGTAAAATCCTGCCGCTGAATTTCTTCTCTCTCAAATCCACCATAAATAAGTGATTATCCGTACCACCGGTAACAACCTTATATCCAAGATCCAGAAATGCTTTTGCAAAGGCCTTCGAGTTCTTTACTACCTGCTTAATATACTGCTTATATTCTTCCGTTTGAGCTTCCTCAGCACAGATAGCCTTTCCCGCAATAATATGTTCAAGCGGCCCCCCCTGAGCATAAGGAAATACCTTGCTGTCTATTTTTTTTGCAAGCTCTGGCTTAGCAAAAATCAGTCCGCCTCTAGGTCCTCTTAATGTTTTGTGAGTGGTAGTCGTAATTACATCAGCATAGCCAAACGGAGAATTATGCTCTCCTGCCGCTATCAGGCCTGCAATGTGTGCCATGTCTACCATAAAATAAGCACCTACTTCTTTAGCAATATTTGCAAATTCTTGAAAATCTAACACTCTGGCATAGGCACTTGCCCCAGCTAATATTAACTTCGGCTTTAGCTCTCTGGCTTTTTCTCTTACCATCGGCATGTCTATAATTCCATCTTCATTAACATCATAAAAATGAATATCGTATAGCTTACCGCTAAAGTTCACACTCGATCCATGAGTAAGATGTCCACCATTATCAAGACTCATGGATAAAACAGTATCACCTGGCTCAAGAAGTGCCGCATATGCAGAAAAATTCGCCTGAGATCCACTATGTGGCTGCACATTGACATGGTAGTCCGTATTAAACACCTTCCTCCACTGATCGCAGCAATATTCCTCAAGCTCATCTACAAATTCTGTACCACCGTAATACCTGCCCAAATTACCACTGGTACGATTATACGGATAGCCTTCAGCGTACTTCCATGACAGACAGCTTCCGCAAGCAGCAAGAACAGCTTCAGAACAATAGTTTTCTGAAGCTATAAGCTCAATATTATTAAGCTGCCTCTCATATTCTTTCGCAATCAGTCCGGCTACCTTTGGTGAGGCTTTTTTTATTTCCTCAATGTTATTCACATTATACTTGCTAGTATCCTTATTATCTTTTGTAAGCATTTTCCTTCCTTTCTCTCTCCTTGAGCTTCTCATCTGCCATGGACAGACGGTAACTATGCATCTTAAATATATATTTAGTACAGATTGCAATCAGTACAAAACCTAAAGATATGGCAATGGCAATTATTCCAGCTAGCCTTCCATTTTCCACTAGCATTAAATTGTCGCCCGAAATTACTCCGGTCATGGCATAATAAAGCCTGCTTCCTGGTATGAGTGCCATAGCTCCTGTAGTGAGGTATACCGTCGTAGGTGACTTGTGAATTCTTGCCATTATTTCGGCATAAACAGCACAAAATACCGATGCGATAAAGGTACATAAAAATATGTTATCTGTAACCTTTATAGTCATGAGATAAATAAACCATGTCATTAGACTTCCAAGTCCGGCAAAGAAAATTTGCTTATCCTTCAGCTTAAATGTTATGGCATATCCCATAGTACCAATAAAGGCGGCTAGTAGCTGTATGATTGTTATTTCACTCATATTATGCCTCCTAGCGCTATAATTCCCAGTGCAAATCCACATGCAATAGCTCCCGCTATTAAAAGTGCACTGCAAAATCTCAATAGACCCGTGTATATATCACCTATTATCATATCTCTTATTGCATTTGTCATAGCGATACCAGGTATGATAATCATTATTGCACCTATCATGATTTTGTCGTAATTATGTCCTAATCCAATGGCCACCAGAATTAAGGATGTTACTGAGGCTACAACCGATACCATAAAATAATATACTAATTCATTGGGCTCCCTGCTGTTCATAAATCTATTCATAAACTTCATGAGGGCTCCAACAAATACAGCTGCAATGCCATCTCTAAGATCACCTCCAAAGAATATGGCAAAGCTTCCTGCAACTATCATAGGGCCAAGATATTTAAACCAAAGTGGCTCTTTAACACTATCATCAAGTATTTTGAATACTTTTGTTTCAATTTCCTTGGTGGATGGTTTATTAGCGCAAATATAACGTGAGGTATCATTTAACTGTTGAAGCATTTGATAATTTACATTTGACCTTTCAACGCATCTAATTTGCGTAATAATGTTTCCCATTGGATCTTCAAATGTAACTTGAATATTAGATGTAATAATATACACATTGATTCGTCTAGCATCATATGCCTGACACATGCGAATTATACTATCCTCCACTCTGTTTACTTCAGCTCCGCACACCAGCATTTCTTCACCAATATCTAAGATTTGCTGTAATAGCTTTGCATAGTCCTTTACATTAGTGTCTTTACTCATTTATCACCCATTATAGATTTATTCTAAGAAGCTCTGGAAAACAGGTCTTCATATACTGTGGGCAGGTTTTACATTCGAAGAAGTTGGGAGAATTTTCAGTACTGATAGGATAAAAACCAGCCTTTTTGAAAAAATCCGGTGCTCTTGCTACCAGAGCAAGTGTTTTCCCCCCTCTTTTTCTGGCTTCGTCCAAAACTATTTCCAATAGCCTGTTTCCAAGTCCTGCTCCTCTTAAAGAGGCATCAACAGCTATTCCATCTATGATAAATTCCCCTTCTCGCTTTGCTAATACTGCACCACCTAAAAGCTTTTCATTTTCATCAATAAGCCTGTAGCACTTAATTATATCCGTATCTACTTCTTCGTCACCATCAAATTCCAGCTCGTTGATCACAAAAAACTGCACAAGTGCGTCATAGTCCTGAGTCTCTTCTATTTTATATTTATTATTATCCAGCATTATTTTCCCTAACTATTGTATTATAACTATTGTATTAAATATGGGATACTAAAGTCCCCATTTTCCCAAATTTTCCCATTCATCAATATACATCGGCATCTCTTCTCCTGTAGCAACATCCTTTGAAGCAAATATTTTCAGCTTATTTGGGAGTACCTTAAAGGTAAGAGGCAGCTTCGTACCATGCTCACCATCAATATCTGTAGGAAGATCGCTTTCACTGATAATTTTCAGCTCAGAGCTTTGAAATGACAATACATTCTTGCTCTTGTAATGGGCACCCCTAAGAGCTTTGAAAAATACAGAAGGCATCTCGATTAGGTGCATTGCCCTGAATAAAATAACGTCCAGCTTTCCGTCTCCAATGTCTGACCTTGGTGAAATGTTTTTAAAGCCACCTGCAGATTTTCCATTCATTACTACCATAAAGTACATTTTTTCTTTATATGTCTTTTCAGGAGTAACAATGGTTACCTTTGTGGCCTTAAGATTTTTAAATTCCGAAACTCCCTTAAGGTAATATGCCAAAGCCCCAATTGAGTTTTTAAGATTTGGATCCGTCTTTTGACTCACATCTACTACCTGTCCGATAGCGGCAACATTTATGAAATATTTTTCATTTACATGTCCCACATCTGCAGCTACCAGATAATCTCCAAGGGCAATATCCATTAGTCTTTCAATATCATTGCTAAGATTAAAGTAGTACGCAAAGTCATTTGCAGTACCTGCCGGCATTATAGCAAGAGGTAGATCAATATTTTTTTCGATCATGGCATTCACACATATATTGATAGTACCATCACCACCAGCGGCGATTATCTGTCTGTACTCATTTTTATATGTATTTTGATCCAGCGTTTCAAAAAAATCTGCTATGGAATATTCTCCAGCTGCACGTATGGGAATTAGCTGGTATCCTGCCTCCTGACATCTTCCAATAATATAATCAATATTTTTTGTGAAATGCCCGTTTCCAGACTTTGGATTATAAAATAGTATTATCTTTTTTCTCACTAATAAGCCTCCTTAGTCTTCCTATAAGATATAATGAGCCACAGCATATTACTATGGCATTTCTGGCATTTGCCTCCTCTATTGCCATAGCAAGGGCTTTTTGAGCATTCTGCTCGCAATTTATTTTAATGCTTTTATTTCCATATTGCTTAAGCTTTGCAGTAAGTTCATTTGCGGGCATTTTTCGCGGATTATCCGGTTCAGTTACAATGATATGATCCGAGAAATGAATTATTCTTTCTCCAATAGCATTCACATCTTTATCAGCTAATATTCCAACGAGTGAAATGATTGGCTTATCACTATAAACTCGTTCAATAAATTCCTCTAGCTTTTTTATGCCATCAGCATTATGTGCTCCATCCAAAATTACTATTGGATTTTTTAGAACCATTTCCATACGTCCTGGATTTTTTGCGTTTAAAAGGCCATTTTTTAAAGCCTTATCACTAATTTCTATACCGATGCTTTTTAAATAGTCTATAGCTTTGATAGCTATAAGAGAGTTGAAGCCCTGATGAATACCACTCATGGATATTTCGAAGGTAAGAAGCTCACCTCCGTTAATAAAGGTGTATATACCTCCCTGAGGGTGGATTTTACTATCTATTATCTCATCATAGGATGCCTCTATGACCGGGGCATTTAGTCTTTCTGCCTCTGATTTAATAACACCTAGCGCCAAGTCACTTGCGACTCCAGCAATAAGTGGCGTTCCTTCTTTTATGATACCAGCCTTTTCATAAGCAATTTTTTCTATGGTATCTCCAAGTCTATCGCAATGATCCATGGAAATCGATCCTATAATAGTCAAGAGAGGCTTTGAAATTACATTGGTAGAATCCCCTCTTCCACCTAATCCTACTTCCAAAATTATGAGATCAAGCTTCTCCTCTTTAAAAGCCAAGAAGGCAATGGCAGTCACCATTTCAAACTCCGTTGGGCTATCCAATCCGTCCTTTACCATAAGTTCTGCGGCAGCTATGGCTTTATCAGTACATTTACTAAGTAAAGATTCACTAATATTTTCTCCATCTATCCTTATTCTTTCATTAAACACTTCCAAATAAGGGGATGTGAATAGTCCAGTTCGATATCCGGCACATCTAAGAACGCTATCAAGAAAATGACATATTGAACCTTTGCCATTGGTACCTGCCACATGTATAACCTTTAGATTTTCCTCGGGATGTCCCAGTCTTTTGAGAAGCTCATTCATTCTTTCAAGACCCAGATGGCTTCCAAATTTCAAGAATTTATTCAGTTGTTCTTCTGCTTTATGATTCAAGGTATACCTCTTTAAATAGATATTATTAGAAGAATCTATTAGCTATATTTATTTGCTAATTATTGATTTTAGCCTTTATGTTTGCTATCTGCTCTCTCACCTTTATGAGCATTTCTTCATATTTTTGTCCCTTTGCCTTCTCGGCCTCAACCACATTAGCTGGTGCCTTGTCGACAAATCCTTTATTGGATAATTTCCCCTCAACTCGTTTAACTTCTCCAATGAGACGATTTTCTTCTGCTCTTAGTCTATCAAGCTCTTCCTCAAAGTCCATGAGTTCATCTAAAGGTACGAATATTTCTCCACCTTCAAACACGCTACTTTTAGCATCCGCAGGCAAATTTCCTCTTTCAGATTCTAAGATTAGTTCGCTAAGCCCTCCAATATTAACTATATACTTCGAAATTTTTTCAAAGTCTGCATGCGCTTTTTTATCAATCAGAATAATAGCTTTGAGCTTCTTATTTCCACACTGCACCTGATTTCTAATATTACGGATAGACTTAATCACCTCCATGGCCTTGGCCATTTGAGCAGCCTCCTCTACAAATTCATATGATTTGTGAGTCTTAGGCCAGCTTGCTGAAATGAGAAAATTCCCTGTGCTTTCCTTATCCTCATCCGGTGGAAGCATGCCCCATATTTCCTCAGTAATAAAAGGCATGAAAGGATGCAGCAGCTTAAGAATATTCTTAAGGACAAGGACCAGCACGCATCTTGCTACCTTCTTATCATCCTCATCATCTGACCAAAGTCTGGTCTTAACAAACTCGATATACCAGTCACAGTATTTATCCCACGCAAACTCATATATTTTTTGTCCACCAAGGGCAACATCAAATGAATCAATATTTTTGTTGATTAGCTTAATGGTATTGTTAAGTTCCCAAAGAATCCAGCGATCCTCTGCCTTAAGAGGTAATTCGTAAATGCCCTCCTCCAGATTTGTCTTATATTTCTCATCTATAGGTAAATAAGTCCCTTCATCATCCTGAAGGTTCATGATTACAAATCTTGATGCATTCCAAAGCTTATTAGCAAAGTTTCTTGCTGATTCCAGCTTATCCATCTTGAATCTCATGTCGTTACCTGGAGTTATGCCTGTGGATAGCATGAATCTCAAAGCATCTGCACCATATTCATCAATGATTTCAAGAGGGTCAATGCCATTTCCAAGGGATTTACTCATTTTACGCCCTAACTCATCGCGAACAAGTCCATGAATATATACATGCTCAAATGGAATCTCACCGGTAGCTTCAAGCGATGCAAAAACCATTCTTACTACCCAGAAGAATATAATGTCATATCCTGTAACGAGCATGCTCGTTGGGAAGAAGCTTTTTAGATCGGCTGTTTTTTCTGGCCAACCCATGGTGGAAAAAGGCCATAGGGCAGATGAGAACCATGTATCTAACACATCTTCATCCTGCCTTATATTTTTTGAATTACATTTTTCACATATATGCGGCGTATCTACAGATACTGTAATATGACCACAGTCCTCACAATACCATGCAGGAATACGATGACCCCACCAAAGCTGCCTTGAAATACACCAGTCTCTTATATCTTCAAGCCAATGTAGATAAATCTTTTCAAACCTTTCAGGTATATGCTTTAAGGTTCCATTTTTAGCAGCTGAAATAGCTGGCTTTGCTAGGTCCTTCATGGCCACAAACCACTGATCAGAGAGCATTGGTTCTACTACAGTGCCACATCTATAGCAAGTACCTACAGGTATTTCCTTTTTTTCTACCTTAATTAGATAGCCCTGCTCTTCCAGATCAGCAACCCATTTCTTTCTGCACTCAAATCTGTCCATACCTTCATATTTACCTGCCAAATGATTCATTTTGCCATCTTCATCTATGCAGGATAGGCTTTCTAGCTTATGTCTTACTCCCACCTCAAAGTCATTTGGATCGTGAGCAGGAGTGATTTTTACTGCTCCGGTTCCTTTTTCCGGATCGGGATATGAATCTTCTATAACGGGAATTTCTCTGCCAACTATTGGAAGAATCACATTCTTACCAATAATATCCGCATATCTTTCATCTCCATTTCTAACAGCTATTGCTACATCTCCAAACATAGTCTCAGGCCTTGATGTAGCAACAACGATTCCATCACCCTTTCCATCTGCGGAAGGATATCTAAAATACCAATAGTTTCCTTCTTTCTCCACATGCTCTACTTCTGCATCAGATAAGGAGGTACCACAATCAGGACACCAGTTAATAAGTCTGTTGCCACGATAAATATATCCTTTTTCGTACAGCTTAACAAAAAAGGTCTTGACAGCTTTATTGCAGCCTTCATCCATAGTGAATCTTTCTCTGCTCCAATCACATGAATCACCCAGCTTGCGACATTGCTTTGTTATTTTGCCGCCATATTCCTTTTTCCATGCCCATGCTCGCTCAAGAAAAGCCTCTCTACCTAATTCTTCCTTTGTCTTTCCTTCTTCCTTGCGAATTTTTTCTACAACTTTTACCTCTGTTGCAATACTTGCGTGGTCACTGCCAGGCAGCCACAGAGTTTTATATCCATTCATTCTCTTATATCTTGTAAATACATCCTGTAGAGTGTGATCAAGAGCATGACCCATATGTAATTGCCCCGTTATATTAGGAGGTGGCATGACTATGGTAAACGTCTTTTCCGTACTTCCATCTACAGGTTTAAAAGCGCCTGATTTCTCCCAGTTTTCATATATTCTATTTTCAAATTCCTTAGGATTATAATTTTTATTTAAGTTTTTCCTCATATTACCCTCTCCTTATCATAAGGCATATTAACACAACCTATATTATACTATAAAAAGGGTATTTTTCCAAAAAAATAAAGCCATGTAAACCATGACTTTTCAAAATTTAGATGTTTTACTTAAACCTTTTCTCACAAGCCTTTTACAGTAAGCTATGAAGTGCATAAGCGGAATTAAGAATTATCATTTTTCCTTCGTTTGCTCATCATTATGAATTCTGGTAAGCATATTAACCATAACCTCAAAAGCCTTCGGTTGCCTATCAAGATATAGACAAGGTTCTATCATTTCCAGTTCCAAAATTTTATATCCGTCTGCTGTCGGAATGGTATCTATCCTCATAAAATTAGGTCTGTAGCTTAGCTTTGAAAGTACATAACCTGTAAACTTCAAATCTTCATCATTTAGAGGAACGAAATCCGCACTCCCCCCCTGATGACCATTAGCTAGATGGCTGCCAGCTTTAGGAAGCTTTTTTATACATCCCACTGCCTCACCGTCTATTACAAGTATGGATCTTTCGCCAACTGTTTGTATTTCCTCGATGAATGGCTGTATCAAAACTGCACTTTTTCTGGTAAAAATTTCCTCTATTTCCTGTAATTTCACATCGAAATTATCTTCGTTTAAAAGAAGTGTATCTATTCCAGATGCACTGACAGTAGGCTTACAAATTGCAGGAAGGCCTACTTTTTTAATTGCACTTTTAACATCATCTAAGCTTTCACATTTAGCTGATGGAGTAACAGGAAAACCCTGCTTTTCTAAATCCAGCAGATAGGTTTTATCATAGTTACGACTCATAAGCTCATAGGAATTTAGCATACGCGCCTGCTTACTGAAACATTCTATCTGCTTTAAAAATTCTTCAAGATGCTGAGGATAGTCCCAGCAAGATCTATTTATGATAACATCCCCTTCAGATGCCATAAGCTTATCTTGCCAGCAAACTATATGACATTCTATCCCTCTCTCGTTCAAAGCCTTTTGTACCATTACATCATCAATATATGGCTCATCCGTATATTTTCTTGAAGCTAATATATAAACGCTCATATTTCTCCTTTTTAATTTTTTTCGGTAAATTTCGATACATCTATTTTTTGCAATCTACTGCTACCATATGTTCTGGTGTAAGCGGCTTATATATTATTTCCACATCACGATTTGTTTTTGGAATATAATATCCATCTACGCTGTCCCAGCTTTGATTTTCCTTATAGCAACGCGGACCTGTTTTTAATTCAAATACAGAGTTTAGTAGATTTTTTGTATATGGATGAACAGCCTCCCGCAATATATTGTCTGATTCTATCTTTTCAACCATCTGGCCCTTGTACATAATAATCATTTTATCTGAAACCTCATCTACAAGTGCCATGTCATGACAGATCCATATCATGCAAAAGCCAAGCTTCTTTTGTAGTTCCTTTATAAGCTCAACTATTTCAGCCTGTATAGAAACATCTAATGCACAAGTTGCTTCATCAAAAATTAGAAGGGATGGGCTTATAGTAAGTGCTCTAGCAATAGCAACTCTTTGCGCCTGTCCACCGCTCATTTCTTTAGCATATCTTTCTAAAAATGCCTCATCGAGCTGCACAAGCTTAAGAACTTCTCTAATTCTTGCTTCTTTATCGAAAGTATCCCTAAACTTAAAATTATTAAGTGGCTCAAGAAGGATATCTCTAACTTTCATTCTAGGTGAAAATGATCCTATGGGATCTTGAAATACCATTTGCATTTCTCTTGACAACGCTTTACGCTCTGCACGAGAAAGCTTTAAAATAGATTTTCCTTTAAAAAGAATATCTCCCCTGGTAGGCTTCACAAGCCCCATTATCATCCTGGCAATAGTAGATTTTCCACTTCCCGACTCGCCTACAATACCAATAATTTCTCCAGCCTTAAGTTTGAAATCTATATTAGATGCAGCGGCAAAATCATTGCCAAAAATTTTAGTCAGTCCCTTAACTTCAAGTATTTTTTCCATAACTACTTTTTTCTACCTCAAGTGCGGCATTGCATCCATAAGGATTTGGGTGTAATGGCTGCTAGGATTTTCTACCAGAACATCTGATATTCCTTCATCTACCACCCTGCCATCCTTCATAACCATAATCTTACTTCCCATATACCTTGCTACTCCAAGATTGTGAGTAACAAGTATCATTGCGATATTCCTCTCCTTGGCAATATCACATAGAAGCTTTACAATAGTAGCCTGCGTTGTCACATCAAGTGCACTAGTAGGCTCATCTGCCAAAAGAAGCTTACAATCCAAAGCTATTGCAAATGCCAGCCCAACTCGCTGTCTCATACCACCGGACAGTTCATGAGGGTAACTGGTAAATATTTTTTCTGGATCATTTAACTGTACCTTTGTAAAATACTCAATAGCAAGCCCTTTAGCTTCTTCCTTCGTCATTTTCTTGTGGCTCATCACATACTCAATGAATTGCATTCCAATTTTTCTTACAGGGTTTAGAGTATATGCAGTATCCTGAAACACCATGGATATTTCCTTGCCACGTTTTTTTGCCATTTCTTCAGATGAAATATCAATTAAAGACTCTCCGTCTAGTAATATCTGGTCAGCTTTTATTGTACCACCTTTTCCCAAACCTTTCATTATAGCCTTCAAAATAGTGGATTTACCACTTCCCGACTCACCTACAATTGAAAGTACTTCACCTTTTTCTACGGAAAGGCTTACATTAGAAACTACCTCACGGCCTCCATAGGAGACCGTGAGATTTTTAATTGTTAGCATTATTTAGAAACCTCGTTTGTTAACCAGTAAAAATCAATAGGATATAGCTTTAATCCCTTTACATCTGCCTTATGGAACAGGAAGGTCTTTTCATATCCAAAGTATACTGCCGCAGCATCATCCATGATTTCCTGCTGTATATCTATAATAATTTCTTTTCTCTTTTCCTTGTCAAAGGTTTCAGAAAGCTCATCTAATAGCTTATCCACCTTATCATTTGCATATCCTGCTGTGTTATTAGCAGACTTAGAGTGCCAGTTTTCTCTCAAGAAGCCTTCTGGATCACCAGAGTTAGCTACAAGCATATTCCAAATAACTAGATCATATTCTCCAGCTTCCTTCTTGTCAAGAATTGTTTCATAGCTTACATTTTCTATAGATACCTTGATACCAATATCCTTTAGACTTGTTTGAGCAGCCTCTGCATAAGTTTTAAGCTCAGATCTGCTGCTATAAATCAAGAACTTAATATCAAGTGGTTTTCCATCTGGTGTTTCTCTGAAGCCATCATTATCTACATCTTTGTAGCCTGCTTCATCCAGAAGCTTAATTGCTCCCTTCTTGTCATACTTATTTTCATCCTTTAGCTGCTTATAACCATAATCAAGCGTTGGTGGTACCGGTGCTTTTGCAGGTGTAGCTCCACCGTTTAACAGCTTTTCAGTATAGGTCTTTTTATCAATCCCACGAATCAGCGCCTGTCTGAGGACCTTATCCTTTAATACGCCATGCTGATTCATAAAAGCAAATGTGTTTCTCAGAGAGTCCAGCTTTTCTATGCCATACTCATCATTTCCTTCAAAATCGCCCAGATTTTCGGATTTTAAGTTATAGGCTACATCAATTTCTCCAGACTGTAGTGCCAGCGCTCTGGTCTTCTGATCATCGATGCACTTAAATTCCACCTTATCAAGTGGCGCCTTATCTCCCCAGTAATTATCATTTCTAACTACTTCACAGGTTTCTCCAGCCTTAAAGCTGCTAACCTTATATGGACCGGTACAAATTGGTCCCTCTGAGGCAAACTTAGACTGATCAGCTTTTGTGTTTACTATGATAAACAGTGGATCTCCCAGTGAGCCTACCAGATTTGCAGCTGGCTTTGTCGTCTTTATCAAAAGCTTGTCATCCTTAGCTTCAATACTTGCAATTTCAAAATATGTAGCCGCTCTCTCGTTCTTTGCAAAAGATCTTTCTATGGATTCCTTTACGATTTCAGCAGTCATTGGAGTGCCGTCAGAGAACTTTACATCCTTACGAAGCTCAAAGGTCCATGTGAGATTGTCGTCTGATACCTCCCACTTCTTAGCAAGTCCAGCCTTTGGTTCTCCCTTTTCATCATATTTTACAAGGGTTTCTCCAACACCATAACGGCTAACTACCCAGCCAAAGTACTGCTCCGTTGGCTCAAGAGTATCGGCAAAGCTTGTAACACCAACTTTTAAAGAGCCACCCTCCTTAGTTTCCTTCTTCTCCTCTTTACTACCACATCCAGTAAGGACGGTAGTAAAAATCATTAACATAGCTATCAGTGCAACTAATGATTTTTTCACTGTAGTTCCTCCTTAATAAATTTTTCTTTGTAGTCTGGATCCAGTACATCTCTAAGGGAATCCCCCCATAGATTAAATATGGATACGACTATTACTATAGCAAGCCCAGGATAAATGCATAGCCAAGGCGCTGTAGTTAAATAATAACGTCCTTCATTTAGCATGGTTCCCCATTCTGGTATAGGTGCCTGTGCTCCAAATCCCAGGAAGGAAAGTCCTGCCACCTCCATTAGCAGAGAGCCTAAATCTGTAGCTGCCGCTATAATCATTGTAGGTGCAATCTCTGGAAGTATGTACTTTCTCACTCTTGTGAGAGGACTGCTTCCAAGTATCACTGATGCTTCCATATATGTAGATGTTTTCATCTTAAGCACTAGAGATCTGGATAATCTGGCATATTTTGTCCAGCTTACTGCGGCAATTGCTATGATAGCATTGGTCATATTCGGACCTAGCATTCCTGAAATAGCAATAGCTAAAACTATTCCTGGAAACGAAATCATAATATCTGCCAGTCGCATCAATATACCGTCTATGATGCCTCCACACATGCCGGAAATAATTCCTATCGCTGTACCTATTATGGTTACCGATATAGTTAGCACAAATGTCATGTAAAGCGAATATTTTGCTCCATGTATGATTCGAATCATCAGATCCCTGCCCAGCTTATCCGTACCTGCCAGATGCTTAAAGCTTGGGGCTGCAAGTGGATTTGTCATATCTGCGTCATATGGACTTGCAGATAGAATCAGCGGAAGTATCAGGGCAGCTGCTATTATTGCAATCGCTAAAATACTGTAAAAGGTAAAGCTTTTATTTTCTCCTAGTCTAACCATGCCTTACCTCCCTAAGTCTCGGATCTAATATCTTGTAGGATACATCCACCAGGATATTAACCACTAAATAAATGAGTCCAATCCAAAGCACGTAGCCTTGTACCAGAGGATAGTCACGAGCCATTATGGCCTTCACAGCCATACTACCCATGCCCATCCTGTTAAATACAATTTCTATAACTGCTGTTCCTCCTAGCAAGCTTCCAAACGAAAGTCCTAGCAAAGTAATAAGCGGAAACATTGCATTTGGCAAAACATGTTTAATTAGAATTGTTCTTTCGGATATACCTCTCATCCTAGCACCGAATACATACTGCTTATTCATCTCTTCTAACACAGCGGCTCTGACCTGTCTGGTATATTTACCCGCCATGGCAAAAGCAAGTGTTAGAGATGGAAGAATTAAATCAGCAAGTCCACTTCCACCTGCCACTGTTACCCACTTTAACTTGACTGCGAACACATTTAGCAGCATAAGACCTAGCCAAAAATTAGGAATACTCACACCAAGAAAGGAAAATCCTCTTATTAGAAAATCCAGCTTGCTATTTTGATATACAGCACTAAGTACACCCAGTGGAATTGAAATAAGAATCAAAAACAGCATGGACGCAAAGGTCAGCTCCAAGGTAGAGCCAAGTGTGGACGCCAGCTTATCGAAAACAGGCACTTTAGTAGAATAGCTCATTCCCAGATCACCTGTAAGAGCTCGCATAAGCCAGTCTACATATTGCTCAAAAAAAGGCTTATCTAATCCCATTTCTGTTCTTAATTTGTTGACCACTTCTTCGGATACCTGAGCTCCGTCACTTCTAAGCATCATCTCCGCAGGATCACCAGGTGAAAGATATGTAAGGGTAAAGGTAATGAAGCTAATCCCTATCAAAATAATGAAGATTTTAATTATATTTTTAATAATCTTATTTCCCACTTCTATATTCCTTTATTCATAAATATTACCATTTTATAATACTATACGAAAATGTAAAAATCAACACCTGCTTGTTAAAAAATGCTAACACAAAATCTATCTACTAGTTTAAATGTCTGTATTTCATAGTTTTTTATCATTAGTAAGAGTTTTTCATTTCTAAAGTATATGATATTTCATTCATAAAAAAAGACTAACGAATGAACATGTGAGCGTTTATTCATTCATTAGTCAATGGACTTTTCATACTTATTGTTCGGAAAGTAAGAAATAAAAATGTATTTCAGCTTGTTAATTTTATTTTAGATTATTTTCAATTAAAAGTTTAAGGTTACTCATAAGAACCGATGTAGTGCAGCTTCCAACACCTCCTGGTACTGGAGTGAGCGTAACATCAAATGGCATATGTGCGTCGACATCACCACAAAGCTTACCGCTGTCATCAACATTTATTCCTACGTCAATAATTGTCTGGCCATCTCTGAAGTATGTTTTATCAATTGCTTTTGCCTTGCCTATAGCAATAACTACAATATCAGCTTCTTTAACAAGCTTTTTCATATCATCTGCTTCTGTTTTGCTATGGCATATTGTTACCGTCCCATTCTCCGCAAGTAATAGCATCGCTACGGGCTTTCCAATAACAAGGCTTCTACCGATGACTACTATTCGTTTTCCTGCTAAATTCACTCCATAATATTTTAGAATTTCAAGTGCTGCCTTAGCAGTGCATGGATATATAGCATTATCATCTCCTGCAAATACATTGCCTAACGAAATAGTATTGCAGCAGTCCACATCCTTTTCCGGCAGAATTTCATCACATATTTTCTTTTCATTCATACCTGATGGAAGAGGCCTCATAAGCAAAATTCCATGGACATTATCGTCTTCATTTAGCGCCCTTATTTTCTCTAGCAGTTCCTTTTCTGATATAGAGCTATCTAATATATATTTTTTAACATTAATTCCAACCTTATCTGCCCTTTTTTCTGCTCCTCTTTCGTACGAAATTTGGCCTTCGTCTTCACCTACTCTTACTATGGCAAGTGTAGGAGTAATACCTATCCTCCTTATTTCATCTAGCTTCTCACGCGTTTTATCATCAATTTGATTAGCTACATCTATTCCTTTTAAAAGCTTCATTAGAACCCTTTCTGTTTTATCTATTCTCCTATCTATATGCAAAGTTCATACTGGGTAAAAGTTGGCTAACTATATCTCATATGTTGTAACTTTGTCACCTAAAATAAACCAGTAATCTTGCCTGCATTATCAATATCTATACCCTCTGCTGCCGGCTTTTTAGGTAGTCCTGGCATTGTCATTATACTTCCTGCTTTTATGACTACAAATCCCGCACCATTACTAAGTTTCACATCAGTAATATTAATTTTAAAATTCTCTGGTGCGCCTACTAAAGCTGGATTGTCTGAAAAGCTGTACTGTGTTTTTGCTACGCAGATTGGCAAATTACCAAATCCATTTTTTGTCAGCATATCTATTTTATTTTTTGCCTCCTTGGTGAAATGAGTACCCACTCCACCATAAAGCTTCTGCGTCAGTATATTTACTTTTTCTTCAATGGTAGATTCTAAATCGTATGCAAATTTAAAGCTTTGAGTATGATCTATATCACATAGTTTAACAACCGCCTCAGCCATTTCCTTACCACCCAGGCTTCCCTTTTCCCATATTCTACTCTCTACCATTTCAACACCAAGCTTGTGGCATTCGTTTCTTAGTATTTCCATCTCCGATTTTGTATCTGTAGGAAAAACGTTACATGCAACAAGACAATTTAAGCCAAAGACTTCACGAATATTTCTAATATGCCTCCTTAAATTATCCATACCCTTTTTTAAAGCTACTTCATTTTCCTCAGAAAGGAACTCTTTAGCTAAACCACCATGGAATTTAAGTGCCCTTATCGTTGCTACTATCACTACCGCTGATGGAACAAGTCCAGCATGTCTGCATTTTATATCTAAAAATTTTTCTGCACCCAGATCAGCAGCAAAGCCTGCTTCAGTTACCACATAGTCTGAAAGAGAAAGCGCAGTCTTTGTAGCTATTACGGAGTTACATCCGTGAGCAATATTTGCAAATGGACCACCATGAATAAGCACAGGATTCTTTTCTAAGGTTTGAACCAAGTTAGGCTTAATTGCATCCTTTAACAGCATACTGCAAGCGCCTTCAATTTTAAGATCTTTTACATATACTGGTTCTCCATTATAGTTATAGGCAAATACGATTTTAGCTATTCTTTTTTTTAAATCCTCAAGGTCGTTTGCTAAGCATAATATAGCCATAATTTCTGACGCTACAGTAATTTCAAAACCATCCTCTCTTGGAACTCCATTGAGCCTGCCTCCAAGACCACTTACAATATTTCTCAGCTGTCTATCATTCATATCAATGACACGTTTCCACGAAATAGTCTTGGCGTCAATACCTAGAGCATTGCCTTGCTGTATATGATTGTCAATAGCTGCTGCAATGAGATTATTACATGCTCCAATGGCGTGGATATCTCCAGTGAAATGAAGATTTAAATCTTCCATAGGCACAACCTGCGCCATTCCGCCACCAGCTGCTCCGCCTTTAATACCAAATACAGGGCCTAATGACGGCTCTCTTAATGCAGCCATTGCCTTATATCCAAGTGCATTTAGAGAGTCTACAAGTCCTACAGATGTTGTAGTCTTTCCTTCTCCGGCTGGAGTTGGAGAAATAGCTGTCATTAGGATTAGTTTACCGTTTTTTTCGGTGTTAATGTTCTTAAGGCAGACCTTAGCTTTATACATGCCATATTGCTCTAGCTCACTGGAGTCAATCCCCACTTTTTCACCTATTTCTACAATTGGTAGCATAACATTTTCCTGTGCGATTTCAATGTCAGTCTTCATGTAAATCTCCTTTTCTTATATATTAGCTTATCTCATCACTTCTTAAAAACTGCCTATGGATCACAAATTTATCATTTTCATTGATTTACTATCATAACCATAAAAGTCACTTATTCTTACTAATTTTAACATACAAATTCCTACATGCTATTTTTACTTACTAGTAGTATATCAAACTATATTTAAAAACTATCTACTTTATAATAACTGTATGGCGACTACTTAACCAATCTGCCTATGAAGCTTCTTCTATGAATTGGAGTTGGTCCATATTCTTTCAACGCTTCTATATGACTTTTGCTACCGTATCCCTTGTTAGATTCAAAGGCAAAATCAGGATATTTTTTTCCTTCTTCTATCATAAGCTTATCCCTATACACCTTTGCTAAAATTGATGATGCCGCTATGGCAAGTGAGTTTTCATCGCCCTTGATAATGCCTTTCTCATTTTTAGAAATACCTAAGGTCAGGGCATCAATTAGCAAAATATCAATACTTTTGCCTTCTTTTTCTTCCAACATTTTATTGGCGTTTTTATAGGCAATCCTCATCGCTTCCTTTGTTGCATTTAAAATATTTATCTGGTCTATAAGTTCATTATCTACTACGCCAATCCCATATGCAAGAGCATGCTCTCTTATTTTAGCATCCAGCATGGTACGGCTCTTCTCCGTTACTTTTTTTGAATCATAGATACCTATACCATCAAAATCAGCAGGTAAAACCACACAGGCAGCTACAACTGGACCAGCCAAGGGTCCTCGCCCCACCTCGTCAATACCAGCCAGCATAAGCTCATAGGAATGGGAAGCCTCCTTATCATAGCTTAGCAGCTTTTCGTAGCGCTCCCTTGCAATTTTAATTCGTTCCTCTTTAGTCATATTTTGCCTCTTCAAGGGTAAAGCATCCCAGTCTGCCACTTCGAAACTCATCCACTACAGTGCGACTTCCTCTTTCGTAGTCCATTCTGCCTTTACCTAATAAAAAACCTCTTTTTTTGCATATTTCATCTAGCACCATAAGTGCTCTTTTTTTCTCGTCATCCATCATGTATAAATATGGATCTTCTTCCAGCTTCATATTCTGCTGTAACTCATTTAAGTTAATACAATATCTTTTTTCCAAAGCTTTAGGCTCATTTTTTAAAAGCCAGTCAATAAGTGCCAAGGCAAGTTCTTCTCGATCCATTATTTCATCCTTAATAGAGCCACAATATGCAAGATAAATTCCCGTTTTCGGATCTTCAAATTTCGGCCACAAAATGCCCGGTGTATCTAAAAGCTGCATACCATTTATCATACTTGCCCACTGTTTTCCTTTTGTTACTCCTGGTCTATTGCCTGTCTGCGTGGATTTCTTTCCTGTAAGGCGATTTATCAAAGATGACTTTCCTACATTTGGCACACCGACCACCATTATTCTTAGCCTCTTGGGAACTGCCCTATTCTCATTTCTCTCCTTTTCTAATGCTTCTAGGTACCTTAATAATTTATTTATTCCCTCACCACTCTCTGCATTTATGGCAATACTGTTTATACCCTGCTTCTTTAAATGTTCGATCCAATTTAGCGTTTCATCGTGTGAAGCCAAATCTTGTTTATTTAATAGGACAAGCCTTTCCTTGTGCTCAAGCAGCTGGTCTATTATAGGATTTTTAGACGAAACTGGTATCCTGGCATCCAAAATCTCAAGTACAACATCAACCATCTTGAGGTTTTCCAAAATGGTCTGTCTAGTCTTCTTCATATGTCCAGGATACCAGTTTAGCTTATCTAAATTCATACTCATTTAATGTATGCTCACTTTCTACTTTTATCTCTTTTTATTTTAACATGGAGCTATATAAAAACAAAAAAGAATATCTACAGGCTTCATATTATGCTAAATCATTTTATATTATATGAAAGCGCCTATGGATATTCTCTTGTATTTTATTTTTTCGCTTCAAAAAAATCTTTTATACCACATGCAACCTTTTCTATATCATCATCTGTCATATATGGATGCATAGGCAGGCTTAATACCGTCTTACACAGTTTTTCTGCTACTTTAAATTCACAAAGATTTATTTCACTGTTTGCAAAGGCATCTTGCTTGCTCATTTGTTTAGGGTAGTAGATCATCGTAGGAATATCTCTTTCCTTCAAAAATGCCTGAAGCTCATTTCTTTCATTTTCACTACCAAGCCTCAATGTATACTGGGCCCAACTGGAAAGATATCCTTCTGGCACTACCGGTACATTTACAATATCTTTCAATAGGTTTGTATATTTTTCAGCCACTTTATTTACATCATCAACCTCATACTCCTTGAAGGCTTCTAGCTTCACTTTCAAGATGGCAGCTTGGATAGTATCTAGTCTTGAGTTTAACCCTATTCTCACATTATCGTACTTATTATCACCCTTACCATGAATTCTGTATGAACGAAGTAGTTTTGCATATTCATCATCATCAGTAAAGACAGCTCCACCATCACCATAGCAACCAAGAGGTTTAGCTGGGAAAAAAGAGGTAGTAGAAATATCGCCAAAGCTACATGCAGCTGAGTCTCCTATTTTTCCGCCGAAGCCTTGAGCGGCATCCTCTATTAATTTTAAGTTGTATTCATCAGCAATCACCCTGATTTTTTCATAATCAGCTGGCAGACCAAATAAATCAACTGCAACAATCGCTTTAGGCTTTAAGTTCCCATCTTTGATAACTTCTTCAATCCTTACCTTTAATGCATCTGGATCAATGTTGAAGGTATCCTCCTTAACGTCAACAAATACTGGGGTTCCTCCTACTAAAGGTACGATTTCTCCACTAGAAAAGAATGTGAAGTCAGGCACAAATACTGCATCTCCCTCGCCAATTCCGAGAGCCATACATGCGAGCTGAAGTGCATCTGTTCCATTAGCACAGCTAATACAATGCTTCACCCCAACATAAGCAGCAAGTTCCTCTTCTAGCTCTTGTACCTGCTTTCCACTTATAAAATTACAAGCTGTTGTCACTTCTATTATAGATTTATCTATATCTGTCTTTAATTTCTGATACTGCGTCTTTAAATCTCTAAATTGCATATTCACCTCACTTGAAATATTATAGCATAACCGCTTGGTAATGACTACTTATTACTGCTTCATATATTCTGTAGCATTAACGAAGCTCTGACAAAAAATCTATTTTAAATGAAATATAGTATTTATCTCTATTTGCATCAGCAGGATAATTTCCTACTGGGTTGATATATTATTTTGATGTTCTACTTCTTTATTGTCTTTCTGAGTATACTTCACAATAATATGAGTTTTCGTAATATCAACAGTAGCCTTGGTTATATCATATAACTCATTATCTCCTACTTCTACCTTTTCTCCATTTACTGTAAGCACCATCCTGCCCTTTGTTGGACCATCTATGCTATATGTCAGCTTATTATCCGTCTTGGGATTCACTTCACCGAGAAGCACATCATCCTTTTCGCTAAAGAGTTTTAAATTTTCAAAGCTTGCATCCTCACTTAGCTTAACTTCAAAGCTTCCCTCAAATACTTTGTTATTATCTTCCTTTTTCACCTTCTCAGTCTTATGTCCACATGCTGTAATTCCAATAACTAGAACAAAAATCAATGCTACAGATAATATTTTTTTCATAATATGTATCCTCCTAACTCAACTTATTAGTTCATTCAATTTTAAAATTACCTGGCAACCTTTAAAAGCTTAATCCATTGCTTAATACTATGTAAATTGATTATTAATATTATCAATATGCTAATTGCTGATACTACATAAGGAATATATCCATCAAGAAATGTATGAAGATAGCAATTTAATATTATAAGAACACTATATGCAGCATATGGAAGTAAATTGAATGTCTGCCATATTTTATTTGCAATGAGTGTTCTTGCCCAGAAGAATCCTATGTAGGATATACCCGTGCCAATTGCAGCTCCGATTCCCCCATAAATTGGTATTAATGTATAATTTAACACAACATTTATAAGTGCAGCAACTAATGAGCTTACTATATTATAGCTGGTTTTTTTAACTAATCCTATTCCCACTCCTGTCGTTTCTGAAATGGTATACATTATTGGTGACAATAGCAAAAATGGGAAGATATGTATGGTTTCACCAAATGACTTACCTAAGATTAGCACCACAAGATCCTTAAATAGAAGAAGTCCCATACACATGCCAGTCATTAAAAATGCGACAAATTTAGAAATATCTCTAAAGCGATTGGGGTTTGCACCTTCCTCATACCAACGATATGCGACGGGTGTCCAAAATAAGGTAAAACAGGTTTGTATTATACCTAATATAGTTACAATTTTAAATGCAGCACCATATAGACCCAGCTGTGTAAAATCTGATATGGATCTTAACATCATCTTATCCATGGAAGTAAGAACCCATGTAATCATATAAGCCGGTATAAGTGGCAAACCGAATTTTAACATTTCAGCAATGAGGGGTTTATCAATTAATCTGTAGTTAATTTCCAATGAGGGCATTACTCTAATTGAAAGAAGTATTCCATTTATAATTTCTGCAAAGCCCATTGCATACACTACGCTTCGAAAGCTTCTTTCATATACAAAGAACAATACCAAAGTCAGTATTAGTACAAGTACTCTTACAAGGACATAAAAAAATGAATATTCAAGTCCTTTTTCTTCCATCCTTATTTTCAGAAATGCAAAGTTCTCGATAACCATGAAAGGAATTAAAAGTGCTAAGACAATCACTGCAAAAATTTCATCACTATTATTAAATAAATAGTTGCTTACCCAGTGTATATTTAATAAAATGCAGAAATCTACTACTATAACACCAATAGCAGGTATAATAAGAGCATTATAAAAAAGATGTCCAACTTTATCTCGATAAGAGTGGAAGTTTCGAACAAATGCCTGATCTAATCCCAGATACACAAACATTGATATGGCACTTTGGGCAAGAAGAAACATGCTGGTTTTACCATATTCTTCAGGAGTAATAAAATAGGTGGTAATCATTACCGTAAAGAATCCAATGACAGCATTTAGCATAGGTCCTACCGAAAATGCACCAAATTTTTTAAATAGATCCTTCATCCTAAAATAGCTTCCTTCCATTTCTCAAATACACTTTCCCAAGTAAAGGTGGCTCTTAGCATCTCTCGGTTATGCTGTGTATCTATTTTTATCTGTCCACTGAGTACATCTTGAATATAAATACCTATTTCTTCAAAATGAGAAAAGGTGACATAATTTATATTTAAGTTATCGAATTCCTGATATCGTAGCCATGAAGCATTTAACAAAACAGCACCTGCGTATATGCTCTCTCGCACAGAACTTGAAAGTGCATCGCTATCTTGCCCATGAATAATAATATCAGTAGCAAGTCGTAAAGTTGCTATCTGCTCCAAATCCAGCATCTTATCAATAATAATATAGGAGGTATCAATACTCTTTAGTGCATTCTCTACGTCCTTCTTATAGCTTTCACTTCCTCCATATCCAATGTGAATAATAAGTTCCAATTTATCTCTGACAGCCTGAGGAAGCCTTCCTAATGCATCAATAATCTTTAAATGATTTTGTGAAGGCTTGCCATTATAGCCCACAAGTATACTCACCTTATCCAGAGTGACTCCAATGATGGTCTTTGCCATTTCTCGGGCGTTTTCACCATATTTGTTATATTGCTCATCGATTTTTTCAAATCCAAGGCTGCCAAAAATCATAGATGCTATTTTTTGATCAAATTCATGGGCAAACAAGCTATGAAATTTTTCCTGCAACTTTTCAGTGCCCAAATTTATTATATTTGAGTTCTCAATTACCGGTTTAAGATATTTAGCCTCCTGATCACCGATGCACAGTATATCCGATCCCCAAAAATTCAAAAGGCTGTGAGTTTGGCTTTTTTTAAGCATAAATCCCAAAACCATACCTTGTAAATTATGTGGTGGACTTTGTATATCTATTAAATCTATCCCAAGGGCCTTTATTCTTCGTGGTAAAAATAAGCCTAAGGCAAGGGTTTTATTGATTTTATCAATAAGTCCCTTGCCTTTATATAATTTTATGAATGTAACATTCATAGATTCATAATCATACTTATAGTTGTCTGCTAATGGTTCATACAACGTGAGAAACACTTTATTTCCCATAGGTAGATGTATGTTTTTTATATATTCTCTAATCCATACAGAATTTGCATTACCTATTAAAAGTACCTTTTTCATTATTTCTATCTTTCCTACTAAAAATACATAAGCTCATCCAGAACAATGTAGATGGCATGTAGACATACATTGGATATCCACCGGATGTGAATGACGGAAATAAAAATCCCGCCAGCACCATCATGGCAAAAATCTCATCTTTTGTAATATACACACGATTAAATGCTAGATAAAGCTTCTTAAATGAAGCTGCGATTACCGCTAAAACTATAGCTATCATACCTAGTCCCGCAGGTGCTCCCGCAGCATATGCCATTTGCAAATACACATTGTGAGCATTGGTATTTTTGTATTTACGATCTTTAAATGTCAGATCCTTGCCTTCCTTTTGATGGCCAACTAGCTTTACATCCTTCAAAAAAGCTTTCCAAATATTCACTCGGCCCGAAGCGACCTCTTCATTTTTATTTACACCCGCTATTCCCTTAGTAAAATGCCTTGATGATTCTTCAAGGGATTCCTTGAAATTAATTGAATCATCAATATCCATTTCTATTTGAATACTCGGAAGAAGATTAGCTATGGTATGCTTTATATCTGTTAACATGAAAAATGTGAAGAACCATGTTACAAGTGCAATTAAACCAACAACTATTAACTTAATCGCACCATTTTTAAGTCGCTTTGTTTTTTTCAATTTACTATTTTGACGACTATTTAATATGGAAAAGATGCCATAGGTTACCAGTTCCAATATTATTCCCAAAAAATTGGTACGAGAATTGGAAAAAAAGCACATAGTAACAAGCATACTTAAAAAAAAGTATCTGCTGAGTTTTTGCCATATACTGTTGCACATATATAGTCTATATAATACTCCTGGTACCACTATTATAAGTAAGTTTCCCAATAAATTTGGATTGGTTGTAATAGCAGTATATTGAGCCATAATAAGACCTGGGCCTATTATAATGCTTACTATCACAAAGATAATAGCAGCATATTCTAGCGAGCTTGCTATTATAGATATGTGATTAAGCTCATAACTAGAGGAAATGGCTACAGAATATAGTATACTCATTATGCTAAACGAGAATCCAATAATTATATATGCTGCAGCACCAAAATAAATCCCGTGGACCATAAATAAAAACCCAACAAATGCCATTAGGTATAGATATGTGCTACTTAGTCCTAAATTTCGACCTTTTAAGCTCTTTGCCGACAAGATAATAATGATTCCTGTTAAAATCACTCCGCTCATAAGAACGAACCTGTAGCTTTCTCCATTGCGAAATATCAAAGGTAGAATTACAGGATTCAAAAATATCAGCATATATGAAATACCAATAATTATTTTTATTACCTTACTATTTACATTACTCCGCATGCTTTCAATGGGCTGCACAGCTCTATCGTAAATGCTTAGTATCTTATCCATAGACGTTAGATTGAATTACTAGAATTCTCCTTTCATATCAGTGCTGGCAAAATTTTCTAATGGCAGTTTTACTGGCTTACCGGTTTTTTGACTTTTATAGATTGCCAATATCATTTCAAGTGCATTACGACCAGCATGTGCATCTACATAAGGTGCTCTGTCTTCAGAAATAGCATCTATTACATCGGCAAATAATCTACTATGACCATTACCATAAACATTGCTGGTTTCTTCCTTCATACCCTTTTTTAAAGCATCTTCCTCATCTTCATCGGCAAAGTCCCATACATCAATATCATTTGTAGATGTACCACCAATTTTCACTGTACCTGTCTCTCCAAAAATATACAGTGTCTCCTCTAAATTCTTCGGATATACATTAGTAGTACCTTCAATTGTACCTATAGCTCCATTCTTAAATTTTACTACTGCCATACCCACATCTTCAGCTTCAAGATAGTCATGGAATTGTTGACGAGTAAAACCGAATATTTCTTCTACTTCATCTCCCATCATCCAACGTAACAAATCTATTCCATGAATGCACTGATTCATTAGCGCTCCACCGTCCTCAGCCCATGTGCCTCTCCAAAGTGCCTGATCATAGTATCCCCTATTTCTGTTCCATCGAACATGGATACTACCATGAGATAGATTTCCAAAACGACCACTTTCAATTGCCTGGCGAAGCTCTTGAATGGCTAGATTAAATCTGTTTTGATGGCAGGCACTTACCTTTACATTACACCTTTCGGCAGCTTCAATGATTTTATCTGCATCTGCAATGCTCATTGCCATAGGTTTTTCAATTATTACATTTATGCCTGCTTCAATACAGTCTAATGCAATCTGACAATGACTACCACTTTCTGTTGCAATACTAACAAGTTCTAAATTTTCCTCTCGTAGCATCTGCCTATAGTCAACATATAATTTAATATCTTCTCTATCCACGATGCAAGCCTTATCCAAGATTGCATCCATTTTTTCTGCATTTACATCACAAACTGCAACTATCTCCAAGCTATTGTTTTTTGCAGCTATAATATGATTAATAGCTATTCTTCCACATCCAATCAAAGCATACTTCATAGTATTTCTTCTAGGCCTCCTTCATTTTCTGCGTATTTTCTACCACATTTCGTGCATGTTAGACCATCCTTTAAAATGTTGCCACATTCACAAATCCACCCCATCTGGGTTGCTGGTACTCCAGACATGAGAGCATAATTTTTTACATTTTTGGTGACTACTGCTCCTGAGGCAATCATGCACCATCTGCCTAGCTCAATTCCACAAACGATAGTAGCGTTAGCCCCAACTGATGCTCCCGTTCTCAGATGAGTATGCAAATAACCAGAAGGACCTTTAGGATACTTAGCCCTAGGTGTTAAATCATTGGTAAAAACCATTGAAGGTCCACAAAATACATAATCATCTATGGTAACTCCCTCATAAACCGAGACATTATTTTGAATCTTGCAGCCATTGCCTATGGTAACGTTATTGCCGATGTTCACATTTTGGCCAAGTGAACAGTTCTCTCCAATCTTTGCTCCCTTTAGTATATGTGAAAAATGCCAAATCTTTGTTCCCTTGCCAATTTCTACATCATCATCGACATAACTAGACTCATGCACGAAATAATCTTGCATATGATAATTATCTCCTTTGTATCATAATCATACTATTGCTTTATAACTAATAAGATAGTTTCTCTTTGCCGTATCAGCATTAATCTTTATAAAACTTCTATCTTTTCTTTGCAAGCCAAATCACCGGTAGCATTTTTAGTATCAAAAATAGCTACGGCAGACTTTCTTACCATTTCATAGTCCACATTAGTATGTGCTGCAGTTATCATCACTAAATCATAATCTGATATGAGATTCTCATCAATAGTTTTTAAACCCTTATGCACTTCACCCTTGTGCTTATATTCAGCAATATAAGGGTCGTAGAAATCCACACTTGCTCCATTTCTATGCAATATTTCAATTACATCTAAAGCTGGGCTCTCCCTATAATCATCAATGTCCTGCTTATATGCTACACCTAATACTAAAACCCTACTTTTGCTTAAAGCTTTTCCAAATTTATTTAGAATCTTGCTAGCTCTCTCAACACAATATTCCGGCATACCGTCATTGATTATCATTGAGCTTTCAATCATCACTGTATGAACGCCATATTCCCTAGCCTTCCATGTTAAATAATATGGATCAAGAGGTATGCAGTGACCACCTAGACCTGGACCTGGATAAAATGGTTGAAATCCATATGGTTTTGTACTAGCTGCATCTACTACCTCCCAATAGTTTATTCCCATCTTATTACACAACATAGCCATTTCGTTTGCCAAGCCAATATTTATATTTCTGTAGGTATTTTCCAGAATTTTCTCCATTTCAGCAATTGCAGGAGAGGATACCTCATATACATCACCTTCTAAAACAGCTCTGTACATTGCGGAGATAACCTCAGTTGCATCTTTTCCTATAGCACCCACTACCTTAGGGGTGTTTTTTGTTTTATAGATTGCATTACCTGGATCTACTCGTTCAGGTGAAAATCCAAGATAAAAATCCTCTCCGCATACAAGACCGGATTTCTTTTCCAATATTGGCTTCAGCAGTTCTTCTGTAGTACCAGGATAAGTTGTTGATTCCAGCACTACCATGGTTCCCTTTGTCATATAATCGCCGATTCGTTCAGCTGATGATTTTACATAACTTATATCAGGCTGCTGATGGGCATCTAAAGGAGTAGGCACACAAATTGCAATAAAATCTACATCCTTAACGAATGAAAAATCTGTAGTTGCACTCAGCATTCCCTCATTGACTAAAGTCTTAAGATCTTCATCAACTACATCTCCAATATAATTCACTCCGGAGTTTACTAGCTCTACCTTTTTCTCCTGAATATCAAATCCAATAGTTTTAAAGCCTGCCTTTGCCTTTTCTACAGCCAGTGGAAGACCTACATAGCCTAATCCCACTACACCTACTGTGAGACTTTTATTTTCTATCTTTTGAAGTAATTCCTGTTTCATACTTCCTCCTTAGCCCTTTGCTTTTTCCTTTAATTTTTTCATAAATATGTCATGATCAATAGCGAAGTTTCCAGTAACAGCCTGTCCTTCCTTAACACTCCTGCTAACTACAGATCCCATATTTACCCTTGAGTTATCTCCAACCTCTATACCATTTCGTATCATACAGCCGCAGCCTACCCAAACGTTATCTCCAATTTCTGTTCGTCCTCCTATAGCTGTAGTACCTACTATCATGGTATTAGCACCTATCTTTACTCCGTGCCCCACAGTAACCAACATGTCAATCTTACTGTATGCACCTACTACAGTATCATCCCACGGATAAAGTGCCTTATTTACAGCAGACATGGCAGATACCCAAACATTGTCTTCTAAAATCACACCTCCGAGGTGCTTAACATGAAATAGACCATCGGCATCCTTTTTAAACTCAAAATCTTCAAGTCCCAGCTTTACACTTGGGAAAAGTACGCAATTATTTCCGATTACAGTGTTTTCTCTTATGCTAACATATTCACCTATCGTCACATTATCTCCGATAGTAACATTATTTTCAGCGATAATAGCCGTAGGATGAATATTGCAATTTTTTCCGATTATAGTCTTGTACTGTGGTCTGCAATATTCTTGATCTAGGCTCATACAATTATGCAGTTTGAAATACACTAGCCTTGGATTTTCACAGATACAGATGCCATAGCTATCTGGCTTAATCATACCAGCAATTTCCTTGGTAGTAATAAGCATAGCTAAATCATCTATTTTAAGGTCTTCTCCTATCATGTCATCCCTATCTAAAAATGAGCATTTACTTCCGCCAGTATTTGATGGCAGAAGACCAAGATTATCAAATGACATCTCATTACGTATTTCAAACTCAATTTCAGGCATGTATTTTTTTAATAAATTACTCAGTAGCATCCTCTATCGCTCCCTCCAAAATGTCATATAGCTTTTCTGTATGCGCTTTATAGTCAAACTCTTTTGCTGCCTTTAGGCTATTTTCGCAATATTTATCATATTGCTCAGAAGATAGGTTGAAAAAATATAGGATTCCCCCCGCCAGTGCCTCTATATCTTCCTCTGCAACTATTTTTCCGCAATCGTACTTTAACACATTGTCATATGCAGATTCCATGTTACCTAATATTGGCTTTCCTGCCGCCATATAGTCAAAAATTTTATTGAGACTAAGCCCAAATCTGTTAAGGCTGTCATGTTCTCCGACAAAAACATTCAGGTCACTGCGTCTTAGTATTCCCGCTATATATTTTTTATCTATTCTATCCCTAAAAAAGACGTTGTTTAAATTGTGCTCCTTACACTTTTCAATCAGCGCTCCCTTTTCTGTTCCATCACCGTATAGTATTAAATTGATGCTTGCCGAATAGCCCTTTTCATTTATTAGCTTCATTGCATCAATTAACATATCTACTCTATTTACCCTGCGTATGGAACCAGTATATAGTACGTTGAATTTATTTGATTTATCAAGTACATCATCGGGATAAATATATTCGCCAGCTTGCATTTCAAAAAGTGGTAAATCCACCCCATTATTGATATTATATACCTTTTTTAAAGAAATGGCGTCTTTACCTACATCCCACCTCTTATCGGAGATGTAGTCCCTTCCTCCTTCGAAGGTATATATAATTCTACTAGCTTTTTGATAAATATACCGCTCAAGCCTATATAGGCACTTTATAATCAGATTTTTCTCCGTGAAGGAAGAGTAATGAACGATACTTTCCGGCCAAAGATCCCTGATTTCTACTACTACAGGAATATTATATTTTTTGCCAAACTTTATTGCCATGAATGTAGAGAAAAGCTCAGGAGATGAAGCATAAATCACATCTGGTCTTTCTTCCTTCAAAAATTTTTTCATAGCCTTTCTGCAAAAGTAGGGAAAGCTTAAAAATGAAAAAATTCTTCCTATTCCATTACCTTTATAATTCTTTCCTTTAATAAATGTATATGGTATATCATCTACGCTCTTTTCTACAAATAACCTTCCCTTCTCGGTAAAGTTTATATCCGAGTTGTGTATCTGAGCAGATGTGAAAATTTTAGTTTCGTAGCCCAAATCTCTTAGATATTTGCTAAAATAATAATGCCTATTTAGTCCACCATAAGCAGGTGGTATAGCGTAGTGGTTCACAATCCAAAGTCGTTTTTGCATCTTATCCTCTAAAAATAGCCTTTACCGTCATAACCATAAGCTTAATATCATTGCTAAAACTATAGTGCATTAAATTTTCCAAATTGTACTTCATCTTTTGTGGCAATACAATATCTATATAAGCTTTATCCACATCTTCTTTATCCGCTAATAGTTTGACTTCATCCTTGAATTTAATACTGGCAAGAGATGTTATACCAGCAGGAAGCAGTAATGTTGCCATCATTTCTTCAGTATATGCATCTACATATTTTATTGCTTCAGGTCTTGTACCTACGAAAGTCATTTCTCCCTTAAGAACATTAAAAAGCTGGGGTAGCTCATCCAGTCTTAGGTCTCTAAGCATATGCCCAACCCTGGTGATGCGATTATCTCTATATCCCGTCACATGGCTTCCTATTCGATCTGCATTTTCAACCATAGTCCTGAATTTGCACACCTTAAACACCTTTAGATCTCTTGTTACTCTTTCCTGCTTATATAATATTGGACCTTTCGAATCTAGCTTAATACATGTAGCTATCACAAGCATAAATGGCGAAAGTACTACTATTAAAATCAGTGACATTAGGATATCAAAAATACGTTTAGCAAAAAGTGATCCTCTTTTTTTGTCTAAATAATTGTAATAAGTTAGTACCTTATCACTTTGCATACATTCAGGAAGCCTTTCCCATCTGGATAGCATATTATATCCTCACTATAACCCTTTTATTTTTAAATTAACTAATATCATAGCCTATATTATTATGTAATCTAACACCTGTAATAACATGCATAATAAGGCTGATAGATTACATATACAACATTCATATTATACCACATCATAAACTGTGCCTTCAATATTCAGCATCCCTTTTGTCTAATGGTATTTTTTATCATGTACCTTTAGCCACCTATAAAGACCAAATTCCATATATATTGTAATTAGAACAAATGGAATTGAAATAAGTATGGCAATTTGCTTTATTGCGTCAAAACCTGAATCTGTAAGTATAATTGACATCGGAATAATTGCAAGCAAAATGCACCAAAATAGCCTCATAGAAAGCCTAGGCTCTCCTACCTTTGTTACAGTTTCAGCCAAAGCAAGTGATGCAGAATCCATAGAAGAAGCAACAAATCCTACGACTAAAATTAGCATCAAAGCTGGTAGCAGTGTCGCTCCAAGTGGAAGCACCTTTAAAATTTCATAAATAACACCATCCCCCTTGCCACTTTCTATCAAGCCCAAAACATCTACCTTGCCTGTCAAATGTGAACTTATCGAGAAGCTTCCATTTATTCCAAATAGGAACCAACTTCCCGCTGATATACCAAGCATCGTTGCAATGCCTACTTCGCGGATTGTTCTACCTTTAGAAACCTTAGCAACGAAGATACCCATCATTGCCAGATAATTTAAATAAAATGCCTGAAAATATATTGTCCAGTTTTCCGGAAAACCTGTATTCCTTATCGGATCTGTATTAAGACTCATGCGAACCATTTTATCAACCATTATACCTAGTGTGTTTACAACATTTTTTAGGATAAATGAAGTCGGTCCGAATGCCAGTACATATAGTAAGAAGGCGATACATATATAGGCAGTTCCATTACTTATAACTCTCATTCCCTTATGAGTACCAAGGTATGATGTAAATGTATATACTAGTGCAATAACGACAATAATACCAATCTTCACAAAATTCGTAGATTCAATTCCAAAAAGCTGATAAAGGCCACCCTGTGCCAAAGGTACTACTAACCCCAAGGAGGAGCTAAGTCCTCCCAAAATACCAAATATTACACAAAAATCAATACATTTTCCAAGAAATGATTTTCCCCTAGTTCCTTCGCCCATCATAGAGCAGCAAATAGCACTGGTCTGAAATGATTTGCATTTCCTTACATATACACCATAACCTATTGCCACTCCCATCACAGTATACATTGCCTGATTTGTAATTCCCCAGTGGAAAAATTGAAAGCTTAGTGATGATTCCAGTGCATTAGTGCTAAGTGGCTTTATTCCAAGACCTGGTGCTTTATAATAGAAAGCCCACTCAGTAAAAGACCAGTATAGTGCCGCTGATGCAAGCGATGCAAGCAACATCATAAAGATATAGCTCGACATGGAATATTCTGGCTTAGACTCACCAAGCCTAATTTTTCCATATTTGCTAAATGTAATATAGATAGCAAACAAGAAAGTCAAAAAAGTAAATACTTCAAATATAGGACCTAGAATTGCTATTACCTTCCAAAATATAGCTCCAATACCCTTGATAGTCACCTCAGGCATGGTAATCATCAGTATCAGAAAGGCACCCAGCACTAAAATGCTAGATAATATAAGCCCCATCTCCACCTGTTTTAGGTTATCCTTATCTATAGCACTAATAATACTTTTTTTATTTTTCTTCATACTTTACTTAATTTTTAAATGGAGCCTCCACAACTCCTTTGTAAACTAATTCATCTATTTTATCCTTACTATATCCAAGCCTTGTCAATATGTCTACTGTATGTGCACCTGGATAAGTAGGGGCAGTATAATTACATTCAGTAGGTGTTTTACTGAACAACACAGGGATGTTTACAGCAAGATATTCTCCCATATTATCCTGATGTATTATTTCAAAAGGATGTATCCTTTCCTTCTTACTTTGTTTATAAAACTCGCCTATCGTCTGTACAGCACAGCAAGCAAGTCCAGCCTTCAAAAGTGTTTTTTCAAGTGTATGTCTATCCACTTTTTTCGTTTTTTCATTGATTAAAGCTATAACCTGTTCTCTATTTTTTTGCCTAAATTCCAATTCCTTAAATCTATGCTTTTCTTCCTCAGAAACAGTCAGTATTTCGCACAGCTTGAGCCAATCCATATCAGTTTTTACAGCTATAACCACATGTCCATCACTTGCTTCAAATTCACCATAGGGTACATAATTTTTGTGATGATTTCCAGTACGCTTGCTAAACACCTTCGATTTTGAATATTCCAAAAGAGGTGTTTCACACAGATAAAAAGCTGCATCAAGCATAGCAAGATCTATTCGACTGCCTTTACCACTTTTCTCCCTGTGAATAAGAGCCATTGCTATACCCCTTAGCAGCTGCAGACCTGACCATGTATCACATAAAGAAAATCCCGGCTTAATAGGAGCAGCATTATCTTCACCAGAACAGGCTACAAGTCCACTCCTTGCTGCAGCAATAATATCCATGCAAGGTAAATGGGATAAAGGTCCATAGGTTCCAAATCCACTTATTGAGCCATATATTAATTTTGGATTTAACTCCCTTAGTGTTTTGTACCCAAGTCCCATTTTTTCCATTGTACCAGCTTTATAATTTTCAATTACTATATCTGCATCCCTAATCATCTCAAGAAGTAGCTTCTTTCCTTCAGGGCTTCTCATATCTACTGCAATACCTTTTTTCCCTCTGTTGTATTGACAATAGTATAAGCTGATATTATTTATAAACGGGCCATACTCTCTGGAAATATCTCCAGTGCCAAGTCTTTCTATCTTAATAACTTCGGCTCCCATGTCGCTTAGCATCATACCACAAAACGGAGCGGCTAGTACCTGTGAAAAATCAACTACCTTTATTCCTGATAGAGGTCCTTTCTTCTTGTTTACATTCCTCTTTTGTGGTTTGCGCTCTCTTTGAATGCTTGATTGACTACTTACTACATTGTTCTTTTCGTTAGCAATAAGCTCTAAAATTTCCTGCCTATTCTCATCTAGTGCTGGAGCTTTTATTGATTTTATTCCAGCTTTTTCGCCGTACACAATATTTGCTTTATCTTCTTCTACAGCTTTATCATCAATAAATTTAACTGGACAACCAGGAAGAAGTACCTCATCATTTTCTATCTTTACTGTTTTAATCATATCCCTAAGATATAATTGAGTCTCTTCAAGCGCTTCCTTTGTAGTACTACACATAGTTCCCGGGATCAGTGCTTCATCACAGATACTAACTATTTCCGACATGCTCATATCTGCAAATAATTCCTCTAACCTATATCTCAAATCGGAAAAATAATGCTTTCCACGAGTATGATTTACACCATATTTAGGGTGAGTAATCCACTCAGCTCTATCAAATGCCACACAGAATTTATTCCACTGCGCATCAGATGAAATACCAAGAGCAATATAGCCATCCTTGCACCTTAAAATATCATAGGGATTTACATTTGGATGAGCATTTCCGGTTCTCATAGGATCTTCCTTTTCGGCTCCATAGCTTATCACCTTATCCTCTGTAACAGCGACAAGAGAGGCACATAGGCTGGTATCTACCAGCTGCCCCTCTCCAGTTTTAATGCTATGATATATTGCTATACAAATACCCATTGCCAAAAAGCTAGACGAATAGTGCTTAGCTATATTAAATCCAATTCTAGTAGGAGGATTTTCCGGAAAGCCTGTGATATGCATTATACCTGTATGTGCCTGTGCAAGTAGTTCATCAAAAGCAAGCTCATTTTCAGCTAAGCTTGTACCAGAAAATGTTGTTCGACCATACACCAATGCAGGATTTATTTGACTTAGCCTTGCATAGCTGAGATTGATTGATTTCATATAGCCTAGCGAAAAATTTTCGATCAGAGCATCTGCTTTTTCTACAAGCTGTAAAAAAATTTTCTGTTCATCTTCATTTTCTAGATCGAGAATTATACTCTTTTTGCCGCGATTTTCCATCAAGTGGCTAAGACTTATACCATTTTTTATAGGAAGTTCACTTCTCAGCGAATCTCCCTTTTTTGTCTCCACCTTGATAACGTTAGCACCATGATCAGCTAATTCCATCCCACAATATCCATATCCGTCTGTTAAATCAATTATCGTAAGCCCATCAAGTGGTCTCATAATACTCCCCTTTCCAATGCTGCAATATAACTACATCTAAATATAGGCTAAATCTATCGTCTATCAATATGCATACTATAGTAGCTCATAATGGAAGTTAGACCTAATTTATTCCAAACATTTTGGACGATGAAATTATCAAATTGAGTGCCTGTAGATACAAATTTGTTTCTTTTATTGGCAATTTCAATAACACAATTTAACATGGATTTGTAAACTCCAAGTCCACGTCCATTTACTCCAACCCCGCCTATACCTACACTAAGGCAATGGCTCAGGCTCTGAAAAGTCCAAAAGCCCACAATCTCATTTCGATATTCAGCAACAATTATTTCTTCATTTTCATTTTTCGTCATAAAGCCCTTGCTAATCCAGTCTGTATATACCTGTGTAGCCTTACTTGCTGTGACATTTGATATATGGTACTGACCCTGATACACATCAAATACAGCCCCTGCCAAATCATACAGCTCTTTCTCATGTTTAGATATGTACTCCTCATCTGCAAGAAATACATTTACCTTAGAGGCGTCAGATTGCTTAATCTGCATATCTGGCATAGATATATAGGTTACAAGTCCTCCACAAAAGATCTTCCTCTCAAAAGTAGCATTAAATGCCTTTATTACATCTACTACATGACTTGGAATTCGGAAGTTATAGTAACCAGGCTGCTCGGACATATGCTTATCAATTAGCTGCATTAGTTTGATTATACTGTCGTGTTGCTTTTCATCATGTAGAGTTTCTATTGAAGAAAACACAAAATCTACCATGTATACTGTAAAGCCATAGACTCTTGTAAGGGGTTTGTTGAGATGAATATGACAACCTATAACATCATCTGTGTCGGATACGTTATAGGTAATTGGCACATCTCCTCTTTTTATTTTTTCAGCTAAATTATCTTGATTTTTATTTATATATGCAAGTCCTAACTCTTGCATATCACATATATATGCCGCCTTACTCATGCTTCCTCCATTTACTAAAAATTACCAAATTTTATTATTTTTCATGACAAAATTATATACTACATTTAAGTCGACATTGCCCGATATTCCTGGAACTTTACCCTGAGATGTATATTGCCACATAGAATAAGTTCTATCATAGGTAACCCTATCATAGTATTGAGCCACCCATACAGGATATTTATTGTCCACCTTGCTCATATCGATATTATTTTGCATAAAGCTTGTATATGAATAGTACATAGCTTGATAACCTGCCTTGTTCACCTCATCTAAGAATGCATTAGCTATAGCAGTATTTTGTCCCTTAGATAAATAGCCTGTTCTACCTACACCATCACTGTCGGAATAAATTTCCATATCCAGCACCAGAGGGCGAGTAATATTATACTTTTTGGCTCTCTCAATCATGTATCTTGCTTCATTTCGCGCTTCTGCTTCAGTAATTGCCTGAGAGTAGTGATAAAGGCCAACTTCGATGCCCACCTTTTGTGCTCCCACAATATATTCATCCATTTTACTATCATTGTAAAGTTTACCAGAGCCCGCAAAGGTTCCCGATGAACGAATTATCGCTACCTCTACACCGGAATTTCTCACTGCACTCCAGTCTGTTACTGGATTCCAAACGGAAATATCAATCCCTACCTGAGACTGTAAATATCCGCTATTATCAAAGAAATATTTATATCCGTTAATATCCTGATGACCTGTAAGCATCTTGCCATTTGCATCATAGAATTTATAAGAATTACCATCCTTTACCCACCCTCTCAATTTCGTAGGCTGAGATTCTGGCCTGGTAATCTCACCTGTTGCAGGATTTGGGACATATCGTATGCCATCCTTTTGGAATGGTTCTGTTACCATTCTTCCAGTTGTATCAAGATAATACATTGTAATCTTGCTAGATTCTAAAAATCTGTCTCTATACAGTCTTCCCTGGCTATCGCTATGATACCATCCGCCATCATGCTTTATCCAGCTATTTATTAGTACAACCCCTTTTTCGTCAGCAATGTAGTAGTCCTGACCCACGCAGTAATAACCAATTCCAGGAGTCTTATCACTTTTTATATACATCAAGCCCAAAGATGTCTTGTAAAATCCAGGGGACTGATTATACAGGATTGCTCCACTACTGGAATCTGGTATATAATATTTGTTTCCGATGAAAAATGGTTTCGTAACTAACTTCGCATCAGCATCAAAATAATAGAAGCATTCATCATTAAAATGAACATTCATATTTGCATAGAGGTAACCATCTTTACTTGATAGATACCAGTCACCTTTGTACAAGGTCCATGTCGATTTTTTAATAGCTCCATCCACTGATGCTATATACTTTTTCCCACTCACCTGAAACAGTCCTGTTGAAGGTTTTCCATTGCTATTGTAGTAATATGTCTTTCCATTTTTATTCACAAATCCAACATACTTTTCATTGAAAATCTCGCCTGTCTTAGAATCAGGAATATAGTTTGTTTTTCCTATCCAGAATGCTTCCTTTTTTACCCTTCCACTTGCTTCCAGATAGTACTGGCTGTAGTTAGTATAATGTATGAATCTGCTCGTATATAGAGCTCCCGTTGGATCCGAATGGTAAGTATCACCTTTATAAGTGATCCAAGAGGATTTCTTAATCTTTCCATTGCTGTCAGCAATATATTTTTTATCATTCTTTGAGAAATAGCCAGTAGCAAGAGTTCCATTGCTATTAACATATGAAAGTGTGCCGTCGCTATTTTCTATAAATCTGTCACCATAGTATATTTCTCCGCTATCAGAATTAGGTATATAACGCTGTTGCCCTATATAAAAAGGATACTTTACAACCCTTCCCTGATTATCCAGATAGTATTCACTATATGTCGTATAATGTATGAATCTGTTTCTGTACAAAGCTCCCGTAGCATCTGAATGATAAGTGTAACCATTGTAATTAATCCAGCTTGACTTTTTAATTTTCCCATTACTATCCGCTATATACAGCTTACCATTAATACTAAAGGCGCCTTTTTTTACAATACCATTCTCATCTATGTATGAAATGGTTCCATCTGAATTATCGATAAATCTTGCCCCATAGATGATTTCACCTGTATCAGCATTAGGTCTATAATATGTTTGTCCTATATAAAAAGGATATTTTACAACCCTTCCTTGATTATCGAGATAGTACTCACTGTATGTCGTATAATGAATAAATCTATTTTTGTACAGCACTCCATTAGCATCTGAATGATAGGTATTACCATTGTAATATATCCATCTAGATGACTTTACCAGTTCTCCACTATATTGTTCGAAGTAATATAGATTACCACCTATATCATGGATACCTTTTAGCCTTTCTCCGTTCAAATAGTAATATACCTTATTCCCCTCAGTTTGCCATCCCTCTTTTAAGCTTCTAGCAGAACGTGCACTTCTTCTTATTCCCTGAGTTACATTCGCTCTGGTATCGTAGGAGTGATTTCCAATTGTGGCTTCACTATCATTTACGGTACCGTCATTTACTGGTGTACCATTTAAGTTTATACTTTCAACCACAGGAGTAGCAGTGCTTTCATTATCAGAATTCACATCTGAAGAAGCTTTATCCTCATTTTCAGTTCTATATTCAGTAACATTATTATTGTCAATCGATATTTCAGGATAACTTTCTTGACTATCCGTGGCAAACACAAAGCTTTTATTATACTCAAAGAGCAATAACAATATTGCCGTAATACTTAAAATCAACACTATTCGTCTAACATTCTTAATTTTAACCATATTTATTCCCCTAAAATCTTCGTGTAAAGTTCTTTAATATTTTCTACTTCCATTTCCCAGTTGAAATATAACTTAGACAACTTTTTGCCTGTTTCTCCCAATTGTTGTGATAAGTCTCTATTTTCTAAAAGCTCCTTTAAGGCAGACTTTATCTGCTCAGAACTGTCAGGACTCACGGTAATACCGAATTGTTCCTTAGCATTTAGCTTAACTGTATAAGGAGTATCACTAATTACCATAGGCATTCCCATAGCCATATATTCATATACTTTTGTAGGTAGATTATCTAATTTATAGTACTGCCCCACATTCAAAATAGTTGATACTCCTATGCGGCTATTTTTATAGGTATCTACTACCTTATGCCTATTACAATTACCTAAAAGTGTAACATTATCTCCGATCAAGCCTGCTGCCATAAGCTCATCCTTGTAAGTCTCAGGTGAAAAGTCACCACCTAGTGCCAGACGAATATCTTCATCCTTAATGGCCTCTAACAGTTTTGTAATTCCCCTACTTTTTGTTAAGCTTCCAATATGACAGCAATCATATTTTTTATCGTCCCATGCCACATCTTCATTTACACTTGCAAATTCCTCTAGAATCGGAGTATTATTAGCATATGCAAAATTATTACATCTATCGGAAAATAAATTTTCTCCTTCATAGTCTGCAGGCGCTATCACTCCATCTATAGCCTTACAAACCTTCGTTTCAAATCGTAAATAAATTTCACTAACAAACCATCTTAAAAGTTTAGGAATATATTCCTTGATTTTTATCTGTTGGTAAGTAAATTCATGGCTATCAAAAACCACTTTTTTCCCTATTTTCTTTAAACTATATCCAACTTTCAATAGCTCTGGATCATGAAAATGATAAATATCGGCATCAACCTTTATAGCTTCTTTATATACCTTTTTGGTAAATGAAAACATTCGTTCAAACCTAGATGATGGCTTAGCACCGATTCCTATAACATTCACATTATTCTCCAGTCGAGATTCACCTGGAGCTATAAGCGTTACCTCAAAACGCTCGTCCTTTGCTATAAAAGTACACTCTTTTTGAAATATACGCACATCATAACTATCATGTGCACTGGTCAAATGACATATCTTGATTTTTTTCATACTTTTACCCAAATCACTCATAAAATTCAACCTCTATTATACAAAAAAAACAATATTCAATCAACAAAAGCATACATAAGGTATTTAGTTCTTCTCAACCGTCTCATATAAGCAAGACATTTGCTATGGATAAAAGTAACCACTCTTGCTTGAACAAAAATAGTATTGCGACTAGAGGCTAATCGCAATACTACAGTATTTTATTTTAATAACTTCATCTCTTCCAATATTTCCTTCAAATTATCTATTACATACTCAACCTCTTCATCCGTAAGCAGTGTATGAAGCGGAAGTGTTATGGCATTTTCATATAATTTAAAGGCATTTGGATAATCTTTTATATCAAAACCTAAATTCTTATAGGCAGTTAAAAGAGGTAATGGCTTGTAATGAACATTAGCTGCTATCTCCCTTTCCGCCAGTTTAATGATGATTTGATTCCTTTCTTCTACGCTGGCATTTGGAATACGTAGCATATATAAATGACAGCTGGATTTATTTCCATCTTCAAAATGCTTTATCGGCTTAAGCCCAAGCTTTTTGAACTCGTCATCGTATTTTTTAACAATAGCATATCGACGTTCTAAAAGGCCATCATATCGCTCTAGCTGCGCCAGACCTATGGCGGCAAATATATCCGTCATATTACACTTATATGCAGGATACAAAATATCGTATTCCCATGAGCCAAGCTGAGTTTTAGCCAGCGCATCCTTACTCTGACCGTGTAAAGACGCCAGCATATATTGATTATAAAGCCAATTATCATCCACACCTTCAATAGGCTTCCAGACGATAGCACCACCTTCCACAGTAGTAAAGTTTTTTACTGCATGAAAGCTAAAGGATGTAAAATCACCAAAGCATCCACTCTTAGCTCCATCTCTTTCAGCACCAAGTCCATGAGCTGAATCCGATAAAATCGTTATTCTACCAATAGCCCTCTGAAGTTCATTGGAAGGATTAAAAATATCCTTTTTCTCCTCTACTACTTCACGAAGCTTATTATAGTCACATAGCCTTCCACCCAAATCTACAGGTATTATTACCTTTGTATTTTCAGTAATTGCTTCCCCTAAAGCATCATAATCCATTTCAACATTATCCTTTTGAGAATCTACCATAACAATTTTTGCACCTACGTGATCTATTACAGAGGCAGAGGCCGTATATGTATATGCTGGTACTATTACCTCATCCCCTTTTCCAACCCCCAAAATTCTAAAGGTAAGCTCCATGGCTGCTGTAGCAGAGTTTAGGCAAACCGCCTTATTCACACCTATATATTCAGCCAGTCTTTTTTCTAGCTCCTTTGTTCTTGGGCCTGTGGTGATCCAGCCTGATTTTAATGCTTCACTTACATATTCTATTTCCTTTTCAGTAATATCTGGTGGTGAAAATGGAATCCTCAATATAACTACCTCCTAATATTTATATCTTCCAATATACAAAGCAAAATCCATTTTGGGATTAGCTTTTATGGAAATTCATCTCGTTATTTGTTTAAAATAACCACCTTCTCAGGCATCATTTATTGTAATGGTAAGTTGGTACAATATCCTTGACTGCCTCCTTAATATTTTCCTTCTCACCATAAGCCACTCTATACAGTCGCTTGAGCTTAGCCTCAAACTCTGCCTCATCAAATTCTAGTGGCTTTCCAATATATATTTGGTCATTATCCGTCTTTTGCAGGCCTTCCTCATCCATGAGAAGCTCTTCATAAAGCTTTTCACCAGGTCTTAAGCCCGTAAAAACAATCTCCATATCTACTCCAAGCTCATGTCCGGAAAGCTTGATCATATTTTTTGCTAAATCCAGAATTTTAACAGGCTCTCCCATATCAAGTACAAATATTTCTCCGCCTGCCGCATTTACACCGGCACGAAGTACCAATGACACTGCCTCTGGAATGGTCATAAAATACCGTATTATCTCAGGGTGTGTAACAGTAACAGGGCCACCTTCCAAAATTTGCCTCTTAAAGTATGGAATCACGCTTCCGTTGCTACCCAAGACATTACCAAATCTTACCGCCACAAAGCTGGTCTTAGAGCGATTATTATAATACTGAATAATCATCTCGCATATTCTTTTTGTAGCGCCCATTACATTCGTAGGATTAACAGCCTTATCTGTAGAAATAAGCACTAATTTTTGTGCTTCATATCGATCTGCCGCCCTGCAAAGCTCAATAGTGCCGAAAACATTGTTTTTTACTGCCTCTCTAGGGCTATCTTCCATAAGAGGTACATGCTTATGTGCTGCAGCATGATAAATAATGTCCGGTCTATAGGTTTGAAAAACATTTTCAAGTCTGCTTCTGTTTCTTATTGATCCGACAAGCGTTACGATGTTAAGCTTTGGATATTTATTTTCAAGCTCCCTTTGTATATCGTAAAGACTGTTTTCATATATATCAAACATAATAAGGGTACGCGGAAAATTAGCAGCTATCTGTCTGGAAAGCTCACTTCCAATACTTCCACCAGCACCAGTAACAAGTACAGTCTTCTCTGCAACATATTCTCCAAGCAGGTGGGAGCTTATGTTAATAGGATCCCTTCCCAGCAGATCTTCTATTTCAATTTCCTTAAGCTTGGCAATTTCCACCTCACCTGTAACAAGCTGATACATGCCCGGTAAAATTTTAAGCTTACAGTCGGTTTTATTACATTCTTCAATAATAGGCTTTATTGTAGATTTCTTTGCACTTGGAATGGCGATTATAATTTCATGAATATTGTATTTTTGAGCGAAATTTACAATTTCTTCCCTGCCTCCAACGACCTTAATGCCTTGTATGTAAAGTCCCTTTTTATCCGGATTATCATCTATGAAGCATCTAACCTTAGCATCTAGATGATCGCTCATTTCAAACTCTCTTGCCACCAGGTTACCTGCATCACCTGCACCAATAATCATGATATTTTTCATTTCACTACTGAACCTTGCACCTCTATATACGGTGCGAATAGCCCTATATGAAAAGCGAGTAAAAAATGTCAAAATCATTAAAAAAGTAAAATAAAGCGGAAAATATGATCTGAAAATTGGTACAGCCAGACCGAAGTAATACACAAAATTTACGGCTGTAGAGATGAATGATGCCATGATTATATATACTATTTCCTTGGAGCTAGCATACCTCCATATACTTCCATATAGGCGACAAAAATATATTATTGCTATTGTAACCAATGTATTGAAGATAGCAAAATTAAAAATTGAATTAAAATAAACATGCGGAACAGCTTCAATACCACCGCTGAACCTGGCCATCATCGAAAATACTGAACTTACATTGATTACTATCACATCTAAAATCAGAAGAATGATCTTAAATAAATTAGAACTATCCCATCTATTAAGTAATATTTTTTTATTCATAATATACTCCTAAGCCATAGAAAATTATACCATATTAAGCTTTTTCTAACAATATATTAGTGCGAATACTACACAAATAAAAAGGCATAGCAATACGCTATGCCCCAATACATTTAATATATTATCCTTGAATAATCATCTAGCTTATTTTTTTGAAATCATCTTACTCCTTATATCTGCAGTAGCAGTAAAGAGTACATCTGTAGATGAATTTAGAGCGGTTTCACAGGAATCCTGTATAACACCAATGATAAAGCCTACTCCTACAACCTGCATTGCCACATCATTGGAGATTCCAAATAAAGAGCAAGCCAGTGGAATTAATAATAATGAGCCTCCTGCCACACCTGAAGCACCACATGCACTTATAGCAGAAAGAACACATAGTATTAGAGCAGTAGGAATATCTACAGATACACCAAGGGAGTTTGTTGCAGCAAGTGCCAATATTGAAATTGTAACCGCAGCACCACCCATGTTTATAGTAGCTCCAAGCGGTATGGATATGGCATATGTATCCTCATTTAGATTAAGCTTTCTGCAAAGCTCCATATTTACCGGAATGTTAGCTGCTGAGCTTCTGGTGAAAAATGCTGTAACACCACTTTCTCTCAGGCATCTAAATACCAGTGGAAATGGATTTTGTTTTGTCATTACAAAAACTATGATAGGATTTATAACAAGTGCCACAACAAACATAGTTCCAACGAGAAGTATAATGAGCTTGCCATATCCTAAAAGTGCATCAAGACCGCTGCTTGCAATAGCATTAAACACCAGACCCATAACACCAAATGGAGCCAGACTAATCACCCATTTTACTACGGACGAAATAGCCACTGCTACATCGTCTATAATCTGTTTTGTACCTTCTGCGCTATGCCTTAGAGCAATTCCTAAAAGTATAGCCCATGTTAAGATTCCAATATAATTTGCATTCATAAGAGCATCTATAGGATTAGATACAATTTGGAATACGAGATTTTTTAATACTTCTACAATTCCCCCCGGAGGAGCAATATCCTCAGCCCCTGTAGCAAGCTTTATTTGAATTGGAAAAATAAAACTTGAAATTACGGCACATGTGCCTGCTGCAAAGGTTCCCAATAGATAAAGTCCCACTATGGTCTTCATATTAGTCCTCTGACCTTTTTTGTGTCTAGCTATTGCAGCCATAACCAGGAAAAATACCAATACCGGTGCTACGCTCTTAAGAGCCGATACGAAAAGGTCCCCCAGCACTGGAATAAATGATAATTGCTTTGGAAATGCCAAAGCTAAAATAATACCGATTATCAGTCCAACTATAATTCGCTTAACAAGACTGATTTCATCCCATTTTTTTAAAAGTTCCTTCATAAATTACTCCATAAGTTCATAAAAAGTTTTGTTTAACATATACCAATTATTGGGTTATTATACCACTTTATTGTGATAAAGTAAATATGAAAACGAAATTTTTTGAAAATTTAAAATGAAAATAAAAAAGGAGGTTCAATTTTGCAATTACATTGATAACCTCCATTTAAACTTTTATATAATCTTGATAACAGCTTTTAGACTATCTTTTATTTTTCTTACTATTATCTATCGGCTTCAAATCCCCATGCCGCCAGCATGGTCTCTTCCAGTTCCTCCCATTTCCAATGCTTTTTACTATTAGCTATTGAATTAGGGGCATTTATAATATATTTCCCGGACTTATCTTTTCCGACAATGGCCATAATATGACCTACTGCCGTAAATCTACCAGGCGTAAAAACAGCTAAAATCGGATCGCCATTTTTTATTGCACGATCTATTTCTTCCTTAGCAGGATAAATACCGTACGTATCGACACCATATTTTCTTGCCACATTCTCAAAGAAGGACCACTTGGTGCCCGCCTCCGATACCTCATCATTTTTCATGGCAAAATGCGCAAGTACATCTGGAGTAATGGTCTTATCGCTTTTTAAGCCAGACAAGATCATTGCCATTGTAGACGGTCCACAGCCACTTACAGCAACATCTCCATCTAAAACTCCATCTTCATTTTCCACACCATAAGGATTGAAAGCCCATCTTGGATCCCATTGTAAATACAGTGGATATTTTCGCTTAAGTGCATAAGATTCTTCGCCCTTATTCTTATCATTTAAGGAATAAAAGAATTCTCCTCCAAGCATTTTAGCTTTTAAATATGGAAGTATCTCTTCATTATTGAGCGCTCCTCTAACAATGGCAATATCAATTTTGTCTTTATGACGATAAATGTAATCCTTAATGCCAAACTTTCCCTTAAATTCCTTTATATGCTTATCTACATCCTCTTCGGTCAAAACCATAGGATATCTCGTATCGTGAGGCTTGAGTTTTTCCACCTTCATCTGATAGGTCATATAGTCAATAAGCTTATACTTAGATTCTTTTGTATCAGCGTCTTTCCTGCCACTAAAAATCCAAAATATTGACGCCACTAAAACAGCAGCAATCAGTATTATAGCCAAAGCGAGCAAAAATAAACGTCTTCGATATCTTCTTCTACTTCTTCTGTTAAAGCTTAAATTCGTTTTCCCACTATGCATAAATCCTCCTGCAATAGCAGTAGCTATCGTCTTTCGCAGTACTATCTTTTATATGTAATAACATCCTCCATGATTTCATGAGCCGCAATAGTAACCGTCTTGGCATCGTCGCTGCACGAATCTGTGAGTACTGGCTTTCCAGCTACAATATCTCTGGCTCTTTTTGCTGCGAGCACAACTAAAGTATATCTGCTATCAGCCTTATCTCTAAGCTTATTTACAGATGGATATAACATACACTTCCCCTCCTAATCAATTCACATATAATATAGTTAAGTTAATATTTTTAATATTTTAACTTGTTGCTCTTTTGTTGCTCTTTTCGCATTTAGCAAAAACTCTTGTTTACGCTTTTAACTTAAAATGGTTTACTTATAAAAATTTATGATTTCTTTAGCTAAATCTGGATATATTTTACTATCGTAGGCATCTATAATACTTGTCAGCTTGGCAACAGCTTCATCTAAGTCATCATTTACAATGTAATAATCATAATGTAAAATCTGACTTATTTCATCCACGCTTTTACTAATACGCTTTTTAATTTGCTCTTCTGTTTCTGTAGCTCTACCACAAATTCTGTTTTTAAGCTCATCTATACTAGGTGGCAATATAAATATTAATATGCTTTCACTCATTTCCTGCTTCACCTGAAGCGCACCTTGTACATCTATTTCCAGCAGTACATTTCTGCCCTTGCTAAGACTTTCCTCTACCTTTGCTCTAGGCGTTCCATAATAGTTATCAAATACCTGTGCAAACTCAAGGAATCCACCTTTCTCCCACAGACTTTTAAAGCTTTCTTTATCCACAAAATAATAGTCTCTGCCATCTATCTCTCCCTTTCTAGGAGTTCTGGTTGTCATTGAAACCGAAAGCTCTATATCTCTCTTTTGAAGCAGTCTGCGGCACAATGTGCCCTTACCTGTAGCTGACGGGCCGGAGATAACATATAGCCTACCTTTACTGTCAAATTTTTCCATATTTAATCCAATAAATCCTTCTATAATAAATTATTGAATGTTTAAAGATTGCTCTCGCATCTTCTCTACCTCTGCCTTACACATTATCACATGAGTCTTGATATCTGAACTAGTAGCCTTAGAGCCCATTGTATTAAGCTCACGATTCATTTCTTGCAGGATGAATCCCATCTTTTTTCCCTTTACATCTTCCGTAGAAGTGCAAAGCTGCTTCATCTGAGAAATATGAGATTGAAGTCTTACTACCTCTTCAGTAATATCCACCTTATCGGCAAAAATCGCTAATTCAGCAGCCAATCTGTGAGACTTTATATAATCTGCTACAATATCGTAGTTTTCACCAAGTGAACACTTTATTCTTTCACTAAGTTTAGCTTCATAATCAGCCACCATTGTTTTGGCAAGCTCTTCTATCTTTTCACTTGCTTCCTTAATAGTGACAAGCCTCTTTAAAAAGTCTTCGCAAAGTACATCCCCTTCTTTACGTTCCATCTGTATAAGCTTATCTGTAGCTTCTACAAGTGCAGGCTCTATAAGGTCGCTATATAGGTGCTGCATGGTATCATCATCTATCATATCCTTAGTCTCTATCACATTATAAAGACGAGCTAAAGCTACTAAATCAATGCTGTCTGTGGTGCAAGAAGTGACATCATCTTTACTTATTTTATCTAGGTCGTTTTTTATATTTGTAAATTTTAAATAAGCTGCTTTTAACTTTGCTTCATCAAGGCTGATTTGTTCCTCTCCCATATTTTTTAAATAAATATGCACATTAACACTGCCCCTGTGAAGTCTACCTTTTAAATAATTTCTAATATTTGATTCAACTGGATAAATAAGGCTTGGTATATGCATATATAGCTCCAATCCTTTGTTGTTCACAGATCTAAGCTCTACCTTAAGCTCCCAGTCATCGTCACTAATAAGAGCGCGTCCATAGCCTGTCATACTTTGCATCTTTCACCTCATTGATATTTAATTCTAACATAATTTAATACATTTTTCCATATCGCATACTGTTTTCTCTTGCAGTTTTACCTAAACTTAACTGAATATGCATATTTTTTTAAAGAAAAAACTCCCCTCAAACTAGAGGGGAGAAATTCTTCAGGTTGTTCAATTTGGACTAAGTATCCATTCACAGTTAAAGACTAAACTAATTCTCCTGCATTGGCCTTTTCCTGTTCTTCCTTTGTCATCTTCGTACATGTTACACCAAGGAATGCAAGTGCAATAGTAACTATTGGCATTGTATAGTTAAATACCGCCCAAGGAATCCATGTAGATGCTGTAATTCCAAGTGTAGTTGCAATATATACACCACAAGTGTTCCAAGGAATTAAACATGATGTTACTGTACCAGCAGACTCTAGTGCGTTGGAAAGTGACTTTGGATGTATTCCCGCCTTTCTATATGCTGGTGCATACATTCTTCCTGGTACAAGAATGGAAATATACTGTTCAGGCATAATGGCATTTGATGCGATACAGGTGCACTCAGTGGCAATAATAAGTCCCACACCACTTTTTACAACCTTCAGAAGCTGATTTACTATCGTCTCTAGCTGTCTTGTACCTTCCATAATGCCTCCAAACATCATGGCCATTATTGTCATGAGTATGGATGATGCCATGTTTATCAGACCACCATTTGTTAATAAGCTATTTACAGAATCAAGCTTACTATTGCAAAGTAAACCGTTCATAGCAGCATTTAAAATATCACCGAAGTTTGCCCCAATATGGTCAACTTTTAATGTATCAGGATCAAAAATCTGAATATCTGTCTGGAAGATAGGTGCTAAGATAGCACCTACTATAACTCCGAGTGTAATTCCAGGAATGGCCGGTATCTTAAATGCAATCGCCAGTATTACTACAATTGGAGGTAGTAGTAAAACAGGATTAATGTTGAAATATCCATCGATTGTCTTCATGATCTCAGCTGCCTGTGAGGTATCAACATTTCCACTGGTTGCATGTGTATAGCCATAAATTCCAAAGAAGATAAGAGCTATTGCATATGCTAAAAATGTTGCCTTAATCATGTATTTTACGTGTGTAAATACATCTGTACCTGCCATAGCTGGTGCCAAGTTTGTAGTATCGGATAATGGAGAAAGCTTATCTCCGAAATATGCGCCTGCAAGGATTGCTCCAGCAGTAGGGCCAATAGGCATTCCTATACCCTGTGCAATACCAATAAGTGCCAATCCCATAGTACCCATGGTTCCCCATGATGTTCCTGTAGCAAGGGAAGTGATTGAACAAATCAATACTGTTGCAATAAGGAAAATGGATGGTGAAAGTAGCTTTAAGCCATAATATATCATCGTAGGTATTGTTCCTGAAAGCAGCCATACACCTATCATCATTCCCACTATGGAAAGAATAAGTATAGCCTGCATAGCCATAGAAATACCATGTATCATCATACCTTCAATATCTTCCCACTTATATCCTATTTTCATTGATACAAGTGCTGCCACTACAACTCCTATAAACATAGGAATATGTGGATCTGCATGAAAGACTACAATTCCAACACCCATGATGATAACAATGGCAACAAATGAAATAATTGCTTCATATAAATACGGTGCTCTCACTTGCTCAGGTATTCCCATCTTACCTTCATTGGTCTTAATGATAATTTCTGCCAATTCTTCGTTTGCAGTGTTCTTTTTATCTTTTGGACTCATTAAATAACTCCTTTCCCTGAAGAATATACATAATTTCTTTCTTAATTATAGCACCTTTTACAAAATATTTCCATAAAATCACTAAATTTTATATAATTGTATGAATATTTATTTTTTGAATAAAATGTATGATAAACCTCATATTTTGTCTAAAACTATGAATATAAGTTATAAATTTGTGTATATATTGATATAATGGTAAAATATATTAACTAATAATAATAAATAAAGTGAGGAATTAACTATGAGTAATCATATTGCAGCAAAGTCTGGTGATATTGCAAAAACTGTACTTATGCCAGGCGATCCACTCAGAGCAAGGTTCATAGCCGAAACATTTCTGGAAGATGCAAAGCTATACAACGAAGTAAGAGGAATGCTCGGATATACAGGATACTACAAAGGTACTCCTGTAAGTATTCAAGGAAGTGGTATGGGTATGCCTAGCATGGGTATATACAGCTATGAGCTTTTCAACGAATATGATGTAGATAAAATAATCAGAATAGGTACGGCAGGTTCATTCAATGAAGATATCAAAATTGGTGATATTGTTGTAAGTTTGGCTTCATCTACAGATTCCAACTATGGTCATACTTTCAAGCTACCTGGACATTTTTCCACATGCTGTAGCTATGATCTTTTAAAGAATGTACAGCAGGCATCTATTGATACTGGTCTTTCTTTTAAAGCAGGTCCTACCGTATGCTGCGACGTCTTTTACGAGGAAGACCCTAGCTGGTGGCTACCATGGAAAAATGTAGGCATCATGGCTGTGGAAATGGAGGCTTCTGCCCTGTATATGAATGCAGCTAAGGCTGGCAAACAAGCTCTTGCGATGATGACTATAAGCGATCATTTTGTTACAGGAGAAGCTGCAAGTCACGAGGATAGACAGCTACGCTTCACCAATATGATGGAGCTAGCCCTGGAAGCTGCAATAAAATAATTGATGCAAGGGAGATCAGAATTATGGAAATAAATGTAGGAAAGCGCGCTCTTTTTGTAGGCGATGATGAAAAAAGTGCAAAAACTTATATAACATATGTACAAGATGAAAATGGCAACTATAGAATTGACCATACATATGTTGATGAGTCCTTGAAGGGCAAAGGAGTTGCAGGTAAGCTAGTTGAAGCTATGATCAGAAAGGCCAGATATGATGAGAAAAAGCTAGTACCTGTTTGCCCATATGTGGTGAAATATTTTGAAAAACACCCGGAAAATAAAGATATACTAGCATAATAAACTCGCTTTATATACTAAAATAAGAAAATGCCATTACCCTCTTTCATAGCCTAAGCGTATGATTCATTTTGGGTTAATGGCATTTTTATATTGTTTTATATTAAGAATATAAACTTTCCTTTTTTGAATTCAATCTGCTAACTCTTAAATCGTCTGAGTCGTAATGCATTTCCAACTACAAACAGGGAGCTTAGGCTCATTGCTACCGCAGCCATCATTGGTTCCAGCTTTACCCCAAAGCTATTATAAAAAAGACCTGCAGCTACTGGAATACAAATGCTGTTATATATGAGAGCCCAAAATAGGTTTTCCTTTATATTTTTGATAACAGCCTTTGAAAGTCTTAAAGCCGATACTACCTGATCTAACTGACTATTCATCAAAACAACATCGGCAGTTTCCATTGCTACATCCGTTCCACTTCCTATAGCTACTCCTACATGTGCCCTTGCAAGAGCAGGTGCGTCATTTATACCATCACCCACCATGGCCACAAAATCTCCATCATCCTGAAGACTTCTTACAACCGCTTCCTTATCCTGTGGCTTTACGTCAGAAATAACACGCTCAAGCTCAAGTTCACTGGCTATTGCCTTTGCTGTTGTCTCATTATCGCCAGTTAGCATAATACTATTTATCCCCATTTTTTTAAGTTCCATTATTGCAGCTGCACTACTTTTTTTAAGCATATCTGCTAATGTTATTATGGCAATACAATAGCCCTCCATTGCTACGAAAAGGGCAGTTTCTCCCATAGCTGACCTTTCCTCAAAGATTCCAATTAGTTCACTGGTATTTATTCCGTTAGCCTCCATAAGTGCCTTATTTCCTATAAGTACACTATTGCCAGCTACCATCGACCTAATACCTCCACCAGCTATCTGCTCAAATGAATCAAGCTCATATAGCTCAGATTCGTTGATATTATTAAAAGCCTCCGTAACTATTGCCTTTGCCAGTGGATGCTCAGACCTAATTTCAATAGAAGCCAGAAGCTTCAACATATCAGCAGTCATCTCTTGCTTTACCAGTTCCAAATCTACCCCTTTATAGTTTTCCATATTTTCATTTACAAAGGTATCGGCCAAAAATATGCCCCTGACCTTAGGGGCACCTTCCGTAATAGTACCCGTCTTATCAAAGACGATGGTTTTGGTCTTATGGAGATTTTCCAGCGCCTCAGCTGATTTAAATAAAATTCCCAGTCTGGCACCTCTGCCTGTTCCGACCATAATGGCAGTTGGCGTTGCAAGACCTAAAGCACATGGGCATGATATTACAAGTACGCATATTGCCATTGTAAGTGACATTGAAAAATTCTTTGATAAAGTAATCCAAAGTGTAAATGTAATAAGTGCAATTATTATTACAAAGGTTGCAAATACACCACTGACCCTATCTGCCAGCTTAGCTATGGGTGCTTTAGACATGGTAGCATCTTCCACCATCTGCATGATTTTAGATAAAGCTGTATCAGCACCAATTTTTTCAGCCTTCATTTCACAATAGCCTTCAACATTGACAGTACCACCCGTCACAGGCTCGCCCACCTGCTTATATACAGGTATACTCTCTCCTGTTAGCATGCTCTCATCAAAGGCACTGTTTCCAAATATTATAGTTCCATCTACAGGTACAGACTGGCCGGTTTTTAACACCAAAATGTCGCCAATTTTAACATCTCTTACTGGTATTACCTTCGTTTTATCACCGTCCTTTATAATAGCTGTCTTAGGAACTAAATCCATGAGACTTTCCACGGCACTTGTAGTACGTTTTTTCGCTCTTTCTTCAAAAAACTTCCCAAGACTTATAAGTGCTAAAATCGTTCCGGCAGACTCATAATATAGATGCATTGCCATGTGATGAGCATGCTCTATATTGCCTCGCCCCAGGAGCATTCCAATATGAAATGTCATGGCAAGACTGTAGATATATGCAGCTCCTGCTCCAAGACCAATCAATGTATCCATGTTGGGGGACTTGTGTAATGCTGCTTTAAATCCATTTATAAAATAATGCTTGCAAAGATAGATGATACCACTTGCCAAAATAAGCTGCACTAAAGTAAATATCATTACATTTTCTTTAGCGGTTATAATCTGTGGAAGTGGCAATCCTACCATATGTCCCATGCATATATAAAAAAGAGGTATCGCAAGTGCAAATATGGCTACAAGTCCTCTTTGCTTTTTCGCATACTCAGCCTCGGATGCCTTACCTTGCTTATCTTTCTGAATCAGGCTACCGTTTTCGGACATCTCCGTGGCACCATAGCCTCCTTTCTCTACAGCTTTTATAATATCATCACTACTTAACTTAGAGGCATCAAAGCTTACCTTCATGGAGCCCTTAAGCAGATTCACTGCTACCATTTCCACACCTTGAAGTGATGAGACGCTTCTCTCCACATGGCTAGAGCAAGCGGCACATGTCATGCCAGTAACAATAAATTTCTTTTCCAACCTTCCTCCTTTATATATTAAAAGTCGTACTTCTTTTCTTCCATCCATTTTCATACATACACAGACTAGTAAAATTTAAACAAATAAGCGACCTCTCATGGCATATTGTATCCTTTACTGAGAGATCGCTCACTAACATTATCAGTTTAATTTTTAAGAAACCAAGTCTACAACTTATACGAAAAATACCAGTAGAAATGATTAGTCTTTAGTAATGTTTCATAAATTTCTTTCTACCTGCTATACCAAGTACACCTATGGCTGCTAGGAAAACATATCCGCCATATCCTGTATCTCCTGTTTGCGGTGCCCTTTTCTCATTTTTAGCAGCACCTTTATTCTCTTGCACCTTACTATTCTTTGAGTCAGTCTGCTCCTTTGAATCGCCAGGGTTTTCAGGCTCAACCACTGGTTCTTTCGGATCTACAGCTCTTTCTCCAAGCATTTCAAAATTGGTATACAAGCCGAAGCTAGGCTGTTTGTCATTTAGAAAATCTAAATGTATCTTAAATTTGTAGAAGCCATCACCTTCCACTTCATCACTTATGAAATCTTTATTATTTAATAAATATGGATTTTCCTTAAAGTTCACTTTATAATCATAGCTTCCATTAAACAAATCGCTGTAAATAGTCACCTCGTAATCTCCGGAATCTATAATCTGTCCGTAGCCTCTTACTACTTCACCATTTACTACCCAGTCATAAATTCGTCTTCCATCTAAATAGCCTGAGTATGAGTGAGTAGTCATAGGAAAATCAATTCCTTCTCCTTTTATCTCGATTTTCTTAATTCTGAGAATTTCACCACCCTTTGAATCCGGATGGAAATTCTCAAATATCCTGAAAAGTCCCTCTGCCTTCTTCCACCTTGCCTTTAGTACGACATTTTCAGTAAGTTTAATCTCATTTTGATATCTTGATAGAGTGCTAACAGCTTCATCCTTTTTATTGAGTACGGTGGCGGGAGTTTTTCCATCTTCTTTTAACACATCCCATCCGTCAAATAGCAACTTTTCATGTTTCATCTTAAGTTGAAAATCATATAGAGTCGTATAATATTCATCGCTCTTTACGCTAGCCTGCGTCTTATCATTATCTATTGCTGCACCATTTGGATCATATGTCAGCTTAAACTCTTGCTTTTGTGGTTCTCTTTTACCAGTTTCCTTGAAATTGGTATATAGTCTATAGCATGGCTGTCCTGTATTATCAAAGTCAAGATGTACCTTAAAGGTATAGCTGCCTGCTTCTTCCTTGCCACCTGAAAGCACGTCTTTACTTCTCATTAAATATGGATTTTCTTCAAACTTATTCTCATAATTGTGGGTTCCATCAAACAAATCACTATATAATGTAACCTCATAATCGCCTGACGGGAGCTTTACACCGTAGTTACCTGCGTCCTTACCATTCACAATCCAGTCATATTGAAATTTTGTAAGCTCAGCATTTCCTGAAGAAGAGTTGCTGACCATTTCCAGCTCTCTGCCTTCGCCCTTAAGCTTAATACTTTTAATCTTTTCTGGTTTATTTTCCGCTTTTTCGCTGGCAGCCTGAGTCTCTATATTTTCGTATATTCTAAAGAGACCATCTGTTTTTTTCCATCTTGCCTTTAATATTACATTTTGTGTCAGCTTAATTTTTTCCGGATACTGCGTCAATATGCTAACAGGCTCATCTTTAGAGTTTAAAACAGTAGCTGTCTGACCATCCTCTCCTAACACATCCCATCCGTCAAAATTTAGATTATCATGCTTTAGCTTTAGCTGAAAATCATAGAGAGTACTGTAGACTTCGCCTTCCTTAACCTCTGCCTTTGACACTGCCTCATCTATGGTACCACCATTTGGATCATAGGTTATGCTAAAGCTCTTTGCTTGTGGCTGCGTCTCTTCATCAGTAGATGCGACTCCATTAGCATCTATCTCAGCCGCCTCTGCCCTATTATTAAGCACTGTAGGCGAAAGGGCTAAAGCCAGTATCATAATAATTACCAATAACTTTTTTAGCTTCATAGGGATTATACCTCCTTTCTAATATATAATTCCTATTCATTGCCATTAGTGTATCACTATTCATATTAAGGGTCAAACAAATATCATATGTAATTCTGTGTAGAGTTGAAACCCCGCGTTTCTTAAGACATCAATAGTCAATATATAAATCAAGCAAAATCTGATTACCCTTTGTAGGCGTCGTATAACAGGTAGTTTTGGACAGATTATATGGAAGTTTTATATAAAAAGAAGCAAACAAAATGATCTGATAAGTGATATGACTTAAGATTCATCCCATTTGCTTCTTTTTGGTTTTTACGAATTTTAATTTGAAATCATGCAGCAATTTGAAATCATGCAGCTTTGTTCGTAAGTAACGTGACTATTACACATATTACTACGGAAATAATAAGAGCAGGAATTACAGGCATCATACCGATAATCGATATTTTTAGCTGACTCATTACTATAAATGCTATCATACCAACAGCTGATGATATAAATGCTGCAATGCCAGTTGTTCTTTTCCAGTATAACCCCATTATGATTGGAGCAAAAAAGCCACATTCCAGTCCGCCCAGCGCAAATAAATTTATCCATACTATAAGATCTGGTGGAGAAATTGTTAGAATAACTACAGCAGCGCCTGATACTAATGTTACAGTACTGCTTATCCCTCTCATATGCCTGATATTTAAACTTTTCTTACCTGATTTAAATATCAGCCTACCCTTATCATCTCTTCCTTCCTTGATAAAGTAGTTTACGTATAAATCTTTCACTATAGTGGATGAAACCATTATTAGAAGACTTGATACAGTAGACATGACAGCTGCTAATGGAGCTGCTATAAACACACCTGCAACTATAGGATTCATGAACTTAGTAACAAGCTTAACTACAACATAGTCACTGTTTTGAAGATTTTCCCCTTGCAAAAGCGCAGGAGCATACACTCCACTTAGGTGCATCACCAGCATGATGAAGCCCATTACTAATGTACTATATATCATCGCCTTATGTAATGATTTTGTATCTTTAAATCCCATACCCCTGACTGCCGTTTGGGGCAAACCTAATGTGCCCAGTCCTACTAGCACCCAAAAGCTTAGTACATAAGGCTTTTCTATTGTGCCACCAGCATCTATTGTCTTCCAACTAGGGCTCACCACATCCATGGTTTCAGCAAGCTTTAGACTACCTCCACCAAAATAAATAACTGTTCCAAGGAGCAAAATACCACCTACGACCATTACAAGACCTTGAATGGTATCTGTAACAACCACAGCTTTAAATCCTCCTACCGATGTATATATAATTACAACGGCTGCAAAGATAAGCAGTCCATATATATATGGAAGTCCTGTAATCGTTTGTAAAAGTACAGCTCCACCAATAAACTGACTCATCATCTGAGCCACAAAGAAAATCACTAATGCAAGTGAGCTTATAACCACCACCAGATGGGATTTATATCTATGCCACAGTAGTTCTGTGACTGTAATAGCGCCAGTCTGCCTTGATAAGATGGCTAGTTTTTTCCCAAGTACAGCTAGTATTATGAAAGCTGTCGGAATTTGAATTATTGAGATATACACCCATACTAAGCCCTTTGAAGCTGCTATACCTGGACCTCCTATAAATGAGCTGGCACTGGTAAAAGTCGCTACAAGGGTCATTGCAAGCACTAGGCCTCCCATGGATCTTCCTCCAATGAAAAATTCCGATAATGGGTGATTAGCCTTAGCCCTATTTCCATTCCTGCTGGCATATATGCCGAATACTAAATTAAACACAAGGTAAATTACAATTACAGTAAGAAGTATTATAGAGTAGTTACTCATATTGACCACCTCCCTCAATCTCATTTTGCCTACTTATCTCTTCCTCTGAATTTAGGCTTGATTGTGATTCACCCAGTGGCTGATTAAGGGAAAAGTCTTTAAACAGTTTTCTTACAGTAAAAATTGTGATTAAGGCAAACAGGATATATCCTATGACGCTGCTTAAAAAGAACCATGCCGGAAGGCCAAGTATGGGTTTCATTGCCTGCTTAGGATAATGCTCATATAAAAAATAACCACTAAAATACCACCAAATGAAAAAGCTTAAATAGAGAGCAAGACTGATAATTAGTTCCTTTTTCATCTGATGGCTTCGTCTTTCCACCGAAATATTCAATTTTTCCTCCTTAGTAGGGTCCAATATGGTACCCTCTGTATTTATCTCATAAATGCAACAAATGTAACATCGCTAGTATGACCTTAACCTTTAAGTATCATCCATTGGATAATTTCTGTTGCATGCCTAAGACACCTAAAGTATATCAAAAAAAAGGTGGCTTGTATACTCTTTGAAAGCATCTTACATGAATTTAAGAAATGATATTTTTCTATTTTAACTTATTGATAGCATGTCCTTTTTTATTACAACTTATTTCTGCATTCACAATATCCTTTAATATTGTAGCCTCCAATTATATAATCTGTTCTGCAAGTTAAAAGTCCATCTGGATATTTTTACATTACATCTATTGAGCATATAACTATAATAACTTTTTAGTACGGCTTATAAAGCAATAACTCTTACTTGCCTCCTTCACTAAGCCTCAATTTAGTAACCTAATATTTCAAGTATTTTCACCAATTAAAGCAATATTGTGACCAAGTATTATTTGTTATAAGTAACAATTTTTCCAGTACAAAACTGTTTAATGTTATATGTTTTATTTTTTTTTGCGATAAATATTTAATATTATTTTTTACATCCCTTGCTTAAAATTTAAAAATGTTATAATAATCACAAATTCATTTTTGGAGGTATTATATGAAAATTATCAAGAAGCTTTCCATATGCCTCTTTGCTGTTTTAATAGCATTTTCAATGGGAAGCATGTCCGTATTTGCCTGCACCGGAATGTATGTTGGTAAGGACGTAAGCAAAGAAGGTACTACTGTCATCGCACGTAGTGAAGATCAGGGCTGTGGAGCCTACAACAAGATGTACAAAGTTCGTCCTGCCGAGAAGAAAAAGGGTCGTTTCTACGAAGATACAGGAGAGGGACAGGAAGGTTTTAAGGTTCCTCTACCAGAAGAAACATACAAATACACATATGTGCCCGATTCATCTGATGCTGGCGATGGAGAGTATCCTGCTTCATGTATGAATGAGTATGGTGTTTCCGTCGTAGGTACCGTATCAGCTTATCCAAGTGAGGCATATGAAAAGCTGGATCCTTTTGCAGAAATTGGACTTAGGGAAGCCATTTTGCCAGGACTGATTGCATGCCAGGTAAAAACCGCTAAAGAAGCTGTTGATTTAACTGCAAAGCTTGTGGATAAATATGGTTCACAGGAAGGTAACATTCTGTTTTACGCTGATAAAAAGGAAGCTTGGATCTTTGAGATCTATGGTGGCAAGACATACTGTGCCATGAAAATGCCTACTGATAAAATGGCAGTCTTTGGAAATCAGTACATGATTGGAACAGTTGATGAAAAGGATACAAAAAACTATGTATTCTCAAAGAACCTATTTAAAACATTAGATGAAGTAGGTGCTGTTAAAGAAGATGGCAAGTACAATATAGCAAAAACAGTCTGCAATAATGAAAGAGAAGAAGTTTCTAACATGAGAACATGGATTGGAAAAAAGACATTTAATCCTTCTGATACAGGAGATTACGATGATCAACATTTCTATCCACTATTTTATGCTCCAGATAAGAAAGTTTCCGTTCTTGATATTTTCAACACCTACAGAAACAGATATCAGGATACTGAATATGATATGTCTGAAGAAAAAAATTGTAACAGACGAGCAATAGGTGTTACAAGATCATCAGATATACATGCAATTCAAATATTTGAAGATATGCCAAAGGAATGTAATGCCCTACAATGGTTATGCCTTGGTAATGCCGAAGCATCAGTATTTGTACCTTCATTTAGTGGTATCACAGATACTATCGACTCCTATAAGGTAGATGGTACACCATATAATGAAAAAAGCGCCTACTGGCTATTTAAGCGAAACTTTACTCTTGTTGGTTCCGACAGAGAACACCTTGGAGATGGTGTAAAGGCCTATTGGAATTTGCAGGAAGAAAAAATGCTAAAGCAGATGATGAAGGAAAAGGATAACATCAAGAAGGAGTATAAGGCCAGCAGAGAAAAAGGAGACAAATACGTTACATCTCTTGCAGCAAGTGTAGCTAAGGAACAGATTGCCAATGCTAAAAAGCTATTTAATGACTTAATGCTTGATGCTACAAACAACTTAAATGATAGTGAAAAACACAAGACAGTCTTTGATGCTTCAGTAGATTTAGAAAAAGCTGCAAAGATTAAAGGCTATACTATAACTAAGGTAGAATCTAAAAAGACTAGCGAAAAGAAAGCTGATAAGAAGGCCAAGGCCGATAAGGAAACTGGAAAAGATAGTAAGGATAAGAAAGAAGCAGCTGAGTCCTATGAACTAACCAAGAAGGGATCAGATGCAAAGCTTGTGATTACCGTCGGCAGTGATGAGGCTAAGCTTGTTAATGGCGATAAGAGCGAGGATTTACTCCTTTCAAAGGAAATAACTAAGGATGACAAGGCTATCTATGGTCCGCTTTCCATATTTGATTCTATCAAATAATTACAAAGTAATTCTGTCTATTATTTAAAATTTTATTGAGCCTGTAGACAAGTTTTTACAGGCTCTTTATGTATCTTATATTTACACGAACAATAAAAAAGGGGCTTATGCCCCTTTTTTAGGAGACTGTCATTTCAAATGACATTAAATGTATTATGCTATCAGATGATATCATACAAAAATTTGTTCCATGCCAATGCTTTTGAGATCCTTTGCTCCACACATAAGCATAGTATCCTTAAGTTCTCTATAAAATTTATCAACTAAGTTAAGTACTCCATTTTCCCCATGGTTATATACTGCATTCACAAATGGTCTGGCCACCAATACTCCATCTGCACCAAGAGCTAACGCCTTAAAAACATCTATACCATCTCTTATTCCGCCATCGACAAAAATTTTAACCTTATCCGAAGCATCTGCAGTATAAATACTTCCACTCCTTTTCACATTCACCTTAAAAATACCATTCTCTTCACCAGGCACATTCACCTTGAATATATTAGTTGGATCCATGCCCATGCGAGCATGCTCATCACTGGAATTAGCTTCAGGTATTCTTTGTTCCGCCATATTAGACTTCCACATATCTAATTCATATGCTCTAACAGCCTTAACAATAGCTGGAAGAACATGTGCTGTTGGAGGACATTGATCGAGTACCCTTCCTCCATGATTGCTTATCACTATTGCTCTGGCTCCAGCTTTTACTGCCTTTATAGCACCTGACGGCGTCATAATTCCTTTAACAATAAATGGTATGTTAGAGTTAGCACTACTTATATGCTCTACAATTTTTCTAAGTTCCTCTACTGATTTTCTACCTGCTGGAGGTGTAAGACCTTGTAAAAAAGGAAGCCCCGCAGCATCTACGTCCATGGCAATGGCCTTTGCGCCACTTTCAAGAGCCATATCTATTTTCTCCATACATGTGGCATTATCCCATGGTTTTATAGTTGGAACACCAAATCCATCCATGCCTTTTAATGCTTCACACGCACCCTTTATAACATGTGGATCAGTACCATCACCAGTGAAAGCAATAATTCCAGCTTTCTTCGCTGCACTAAGCAAAATTTCATTGTAGGATTCATCGGTGTGCTTCTCACCATAGTGAAGCTTTACTGCTCCAACTGGTGCTGCAATAAGGGGTAGCTTAAGCCTGCTTCCAAAAAAATCAAAGCTGGTATCAGGTTCAAAATGTTCACCTATAGTATCCATATTGATTTTAATGTTTTTCCAAGCTCTATAGTTATCTATAGCTCCTTCTCCTATACCTTTAGCCCCCGGCCCAGGTATCGTATTTTTACATGCACGCCCATCACAAATTTTACAATCGTAGCAAAAGCCTATCATAATTACCTCAATAATGTATATTTGGCAGCTATTATAAGTTTTCAAGAAATTCCATTTTTAAATTTCCGGAAATATTCATGCCTAGCTCAGACAGGGTACTTTGTAGTGCATCTAGAGTAAGTGCCAAATCATCCTTTCTGGCATTTTCTCCCATATGGCCAATCCTGATCACCCTATCTTCTAGTGGTCCCAAGCTACCAGATATAATTATATCATAGTCATGCATCATTTTTTCAAGAACATCTTTAGGTTTTATGTTTGTCGGCAGCTCTATTGCTGTAGCAGTATTGGAAAAGCCTGACTTAAGATATAATGCTATACCACATTTTTTAAGCGCTGCTCTAACTGCTTCCCCCATTTTTTCATGACGTTTTAAAATCGCCTCATCCTGCTCTACCATTTCAACGGCCTGCCTTAACCCCATAATGTCACTGGCAGGCATAGTATATGGAAATGCTTTTTTCTCAAAATAATCCCTGTACATCATCAGATTAAGATAAAACCCAGCAATTGGTGTCCTCCTACTTTCCATAGCGTGCCATGCATCATCACTTACCCACACCATGGTCAGACCTGGAGGAGCCGATAGTGCCTTTTGTGAGCCTCCACACAGTATATCGATTTTACCTTTGTCCATATCAATAGGTTCACCAAATATGCCTGCAACCGTATCCACTACTGAAAGAATTCCATATTCTTTCAGTAGAATGGATATTTTCTCTACAGGATTAATTAGTCCACTTGGCGTATCGCAGTGTACCATCGTAGCATACTTATAGTTTTTACTTTTATTTTCTTCCAAATGATTTCTAATTTCATCAAGGCTAAATGGCTCTCTATAGTCACTTTCAAAGATAGTAGGATTACCACCATACATTGTCACAAAGTCTGCAAAGCCTCTTCCAAATACACCATTGTCAAGCACAAGTACATTATCATCCTTTTCTGTAAGACAAATACATGCTGCTTCAAGACCCATTATCCCCTCGCCGTTTAAGATAAGGCACTGATTTTTAGTATGAGCAAGTCTGGATAAAATATCACATGTCTCCTTATAAAAATCAACGAAGGCCGGATCCAAATCCGGATTAGTAAATGGCAATGCCCTTTTTTTCATCACCTCATCGTGGACCTGCGTAGGCCCAGCACACATCAACTTATACATTTTTCCTTGTCTCCTTGATTCACGCTTCAAATATAGTATATATTAGGCTAGTCAAATATAAATATATTTTATGCTAGCCCTAAAGTCGTATAGTAAATTTATTTATTTGAAAGATTGAAATTCATCTTTTTTAATGCATATTTTAGAGGCTGTCCAATTAATATGGCAATAATGCCACCAACACCTACTTGAACAATATTTCCCATGATGGATTTCACAGGAGCAATCCAGTTTCCATAGATAATCGCCTCCCCAACATAGTAGCCACCTACCTTTATTAACATGGCCGCTAGAACCGCAAGTACCCAGTAAGCAACATGCATTTGACTACCCTTTTTGGCAATATATCCACAGGCAATGCCCATCATGGCAGAAACAATTACAGTAGTAGGAGCCCAAATTGCCCATCCACTTGTAATATCAAACAATCCCATTCCTAAAGCACCAGCAATGGCAGATACCCTTGGTCCAAATACGAATCCGGCTACAAAAAGTGGTACGCATCCTAGATGAATGAGTCCTCCATTTCCATCAAAAATTCTTACATTTACCGATGCTGTTGCAATAAATGTAAGGGCAACAAAAACGGCTGCAATTGCCAGTTCCATAGTTGTCCATTTAGCATTAGCTTTACAGTCTAGACTATTTGTTCTACTACTCATTGTTTCCTCCTATATAAAATTATATATCCACAAGTCATCCTAATTATATACCGATTGTGTACATTCTAAAATATACACATTTTTAATTTTAAAATGAAATTTTTTCTAAAAAAGAGGATTTTATTCTACAATTATATAAAATATATACAAATTTTCAAAATAAATAGAGTACAGTTTTTAAAAAAGTGCTTAATGTTACTTCCGTCCATTAAAATTATCATTTATGATAATGAAATTTAACTTCAATTATCATAGTCTATAGTTAAAAATTTAATCAAAAAGGAGGAGATTATGGGTATTACGAACCCGATAGGGCAAATTATTAAGTATCTTAGACATAAGCAAGAAATGACTCAGACTGAACTTGCCAGAAAAATTAATGTCACTAGATCTACCGTTAATGCCTGGGAATTAAATATCTCCTCTCCCAACATTGACAGCCTTATTACACTTGCAGAGGTATTTCACACTACTACTGATTTTTTGCTGGGAATTGCACCAGAAGAGACTATCAGCTTGCGTAAAATGTCACCCAAAGCCAAACGCCTACTGTACATTATGGCAGATACTTTAAAGCAAAATGATGCTTATGGAACTCTGTACCATGATGATTCACTAGGTGAAAATGATAATATATCTGATGAACTGGTGGCAGAAAGCCTAGGCGAATATAAATATTAATTTGCTGTTTCATTAAATTTACCATGATAAATATATCATATAGTGGCAATAAAAAAGGGTAATCTGCAGATTACCCATATTAGTTTTCGTAGATTTTACACACGAATGCTCACTACACCTTACCGATAAACTATAACGGTAGCAGACCTTAAAGACATTAGTATTTCTGACCCGCTAATGTTCGGCGAGATGCTGCAACCCCCCTAGCTCATTTCTATTATATTTAGTATAGCATATTATCCGCAGATTTTCAATAATTTTAGAGTTTGTAACTAAAAACATGTATTACTATCCACTAAAACTTGAATTCCTAATTTTCAAATGTCAAGTCTTTTTTATGAAAATTTTTTATTTTTATAATTTACATAGATATTTCGACTAAAGCATTTAGACTTTCAATTATTTCACTAAACTCAATCCCTTTCGCATATGGATTTTTCTTTTGATATCTTTTCCATCGTTCTTGAATCAAATAATTCTCATTAATGTGAGCAATAATGACTTTTGCTTTATCCTTTGAAATATCTGTCTTCCTATATCTAAATGTCATAGAAACAGCTATTTTAAGTTCTTTTATATTGATAACTTCTGATTTATTTTTCAAAATGGCATAGATATCATAAAAATCTTTACTTCTACTATTATTTTCCGCTCTTGCCAGTACTGTTTGCAATTTTTCCGATAGTACGGATTCTAGTGGATACATCTTTAACTCAATATGCTCCCCTAAAATTGTGCTGTATTTTTCTACCCTTGGGAAAGGATAAATTGGATCGCCTGTGGCAATATCAATACTAAACGGTATTCTAATATTTGCTAAGTGCCCAATGATATGAAATTTCAGTCCGCCATATTCATCCTCTGCTCTAATTTCTTCAGCATTTCCGTTTAATTCAAACCATATATCTGATTGTTTGTTATATTCAATGATTTCTAATAAAATTTTGATCATCTCTGTAGACTCTAATGGAAATCCCTTTACTAAAAAGTCAATGTCTTGAGTGGCTCTATTTTGTACACCTAAAGAATAAGTTAATAGCATACCACCCTTAAGCGTAAAATTTTCTCTATGTGCACTATTAGAAATTAGCTTCAAAAATTCATCAAAGAAAAATTTACTTAATACCAAATTATAATTTAAGCCGAGCTCCTTTGCTTTATTTCTTAGTTTCTGTGTTACGCTATCCTTATTCATATACAATCACCTCTAGGATCTCTTCAATTTGTTGTGCTATTCCAAATTCCTTAGCATACTCTCTCAGTTTCCATATATTCTTAGAATCTTTCTTGATATATAGATTCCAAGCCTTAGAAAATATCTCTGTATCTTGATTTTTTCTATCTCTTACCAAATCACAAATGGTCCTTTCCATATCATAAGCATATACAGAATTTCCCATATCCGTTTTAATTTCAACCTTCCCACGTTCATACCATTCTTTCTTTACTTGATGAACAATCACAGAGTCCTTAATACGCCATGCATTATAACCTTGCTTTACGGTTACCTCATTAGTAAAAGGCAATCTATCTGTCAGTCTATGCAAATACAGTGCTGTTTGATAGGAATAAATGCAAGCCTTGTTTTGGAGTTGAAAAAAGAAAAGTTCATCATAATTATCAAAATTTGGATCAAAGTAGACCCCTCTTGCCACTCTTTCAAGTTCTCCCTTTTGCACCAAATTTGTAAGATACCAAGAATCAATTTTATTGTCTGATACTTCCTTGGCCGTTATAACTCCATTATTTTGTTTTATGATTTCTCTGATTTTATTTTGATTCACTATTTCCACTTCCTTTTGTGCTTTATTATAAACTAAATAACGCACAAAAGCAAGTTTTCTCTTTATATAAATAAAAGCCCTCTGCCATCATAAACGCTTTCTGTATTGTTATTTCCACAGTGTCTTGCTCTATCCAGTCCCATGATGGTTGCTATAGCTCCATCAATTTTTTCAGTAGACTTTTCTTTATCTGCTTTGATGTTTCCAGCAGAATCTGTTCTAAAAAATATATTATCCATCTAAGCACCGGATTTCCACCATGGCAATCTTTTGCTCCAGCTTTAGTTTCATTAGTTCCTTAGTAGGTGGCCTCATTTCCTTAATGGAACAACGATAAAACCCATTTCCTCTAAGTTTTGTACCATCTGAACAGCACCCAACGGTCAAATGCAATTTCTCTGATCTTATATTTCTCACCAAGCTTTTCTATGAATTTTTCGATATAGCTATAGTGTACTGCTTTGCATTCAATAGTCTTTTTAGAACCCTGCTGTTCCCAAACATCATAAAGCATATGGTCACGCTTAACCCTTATGACTAATGTTTCTTCCGGTATCCAAAGTAAGGCAGTACCTCATACTTATCATCCTCATCAGTCGGAGGAAAGACCAAAACAAAAGCTGTAATATCCATTGTCGATGAAAGGGCAAGACCTCCATAACAGACTCTTCCTTAAAGGTCATCTTCATCCACCATAAAAGAACAAGCATACCATTTTTCCATCTGCATCCATCTGATAGCTTGTCTTATCCACTGGTTAAGTCTTAGCTGTCTAAATGAATTCTCCTCTCCTGAATTTTGCTTTGCTTATTCACAGGCTGCCTTTACATTATCAATCCCAACTGTTACTCCAAGAGATGGATCTGCTTTCTTCCATACTTTTGGATCTGCCCAATCGTCAGTTTCATCTGCTCCATAAATTACAGGATAAAAAGTAGAATCTATTTTTTTCCTTCTAAAATATTTTTAGCCTTTTGATGGGTTTCATAGCAGATAGAATGTGTGTCTGTGCCTGTTGTTATAAGAAATATAAAGGCTAAGTTCTTGCATCACCTGAACCTTTAGTCATAACCTCAAAGAGTTATCTATTTGGCTGAGTATGAAATTCATCAAATACAACTCCATAAATATTAAACCAATGCTTGGAATATGCTTCTGCAGATAGAACTTGGTAAAAGCTATTTGTTGGCTAAAATACAATTCTCTTTTATGAAGCTAATATCTTAACTCTACGGCTAAGAACCGGATACATTCTTACCATATCTGCTGCAACATCAAATAAATTTGTTGCCTGCTGTCTATCCGCATCGTAGCCATATGCTTCAGCTCTTTCTTCACCATCCCCACAATAAAGAAGTAAGGCAACAGTTACTGCAAGTTCACTCTTTCCCATCTTCTTTGGAATCTCACTATATGCAGTATTAAACTGCCTATATCCATTTGGTTTAATCACTCCAAATAAATCCCTTATAATCTGTTCCTGCCAAGGGAGTAACTTAAATGGCTTACCTACCCGTGTACCTTTTGTGTGGCATAGGCATTCAATAAAATTTACAGCATATTCACCATATCTTTTACTACATTTATAATCTTTTGCTTTAAATTTTGTAGTCTTGTATTTTGCCATCAAATCACCTCCTTCTTGACACAATCGTATTTTGACAAATCATAGATTTGCAACAATACAATCTCTAACCTTGGGCGAAATAAAAGATTCCTGTTAGGTCATAAAAAAATACAGCTCTTCGGCTGCTACAACGAGAAAAAGAGCCTAAGCTCTGAAGCTCTCTTGTTTTTTAGTTTTACTTTAATGCCCACTCTATAGCGTGGCCAGCATCTTTAAATCTTTCTTCACTGACTTTGCAAATGTAAAGTTTTTTTGCGAAAAAATTTTTTAAGACTTTGTATAGATTCTCATAGAAATATTCTTTTAGGTCGTATGATTAGTCTTAAATCTCATAACAATATATATGACACATCACTTATCCGAAATCGTACAATGCAAGGGGCACTTGTCGAAATGCAAAATCAAGATATTCCAAAAGAGGTTATTGAAAAACTAAAAGAGTCCGTTAATTGTAATCTTTATTTTTTCAGAGGGCACGTAAATATTGGAACAATGTATATAATACTTGGAATCACTACTTTGATATTGATTTGAATTTATATTTTGTTAAACAAATCAAAAAAATACAACAATTAATTTGAAAACCATAAAATTATTAGTGATTATTGCTCTCCATAGTTTACCAACAAAACACTCCAAAAGAATTGAAAATAAAGGATTTGAACGCGATATCAATTTTATACGTCTAGACACCATAATTTCTAAACAGCCAAATCATAGTTTCTTAACAGCTAAAATGTTAGTTTCCGCGTGACTCGAGAACACGTGAGTCAAACACGTTAGTTTCCGAAACTTGAGTGAAGACCAAGGAAACCACTACCCCACTACCCATAGACCGTGCGCCAACATTCATATTGTCAACAATGCTATCAACCTAGTCACCACCAGCTCCTTTCGCGTGATCTATCTAGTCACCGAACGACTGCCCAAAAAATCCAGTGATAACACCACTACCAAATTCCTGGCCAGCCATAGAAAACTTTTGCGAAAACGACAGCGAAACATCCGAGACTATAAGGATGATTCTGAATATTACTTAAAATATTAATTAACGCTAGATCACCAGCAATTCCGGGTCTACCTGTTATAGAGCATGATCTCGTTAGTGAAATAACCGTAGAAGCGCATGCCCGTTCTCCTCCGCCAACATAAATACCCTTGTATCAGGATCGCTTAACGGCAGCTGCCTTCCTCAACGAAAAGAAAAAAATCTTTTTTTAAATCCATACAGATAAAACTGTATAACATCCTCCACACGCCGCTCCATTACAGTCTTTCCTCCAATATCGAAGTGTTTAAGTACAATAGAACTCTTACTGTAAATCGTTACTAAATTGCCACGTAAAATCACCTCACCGGGATGATTTATTGTAATTTCGAAGCCGTCACCTTGGATGGTATATCCACAATCTTGAAAGCTAACTTCACGTGCTAAGTATGCATTGTCATAAGGACGCCCCAACCAGCCATCCTGAAGTATTATCCCAAAGCAACCTTGCATTAGAAGGTACCTCATGTCATTATAACTTAGACGTTTATCTCTCATTCACAATCCAACCTTAATATAAATCTGATTATCTCCTCCAGGAATACTTACTATTCTATGCATTCCCGAATGAGTTACGATGCTCTATTCGCCCACGATCCCTTCGTAATATACCTTAAAAAGGGGTATGCTGCAGGAAGATAATTTTTCCGCGACTGCTCGTTCCTGCGTTCTTGGGGTGTTCTACCAGGGTATGGTTTTTCTGTTTGGTAGTTCAGTTATGGGACTGTCTTGGTATTCTTTCGGCGGTCCTAGTGGTGTGGGGGTTTGGGTGAAGAACTGGTCGATTAGTTCTTTAGTAAGACCGGGGGTGTTGTGGTGTGCTTCGTTCCAATCAACAGGGTTTCTGCGTCGCAGCCCTACCATACGGGTGGCTATCAAAGCGGGATAGCAAGGAAACCAGCCACCACAAGGACGAGACTCAAAACCAAATTGTCGTAAGCGAGAGCGATAGCACTCTGACAAATTACTGCCTAAGAGTGGGTCTATATTCCTATACCAGCCGGTGGTTTGGTAGTGCCAGGCTAGGGTTCCATCAGTTTTTATCATGAGGAACTCATACTTGTTTTTCTTTACGTGTCTGGCCCATAAGCATCCAAACGGGCCGTGTTTTGTGGTCATGCGTCTTGATCTGGTATATGCCAAATGGTTACCGATTAAGACACCAACGATTACCCCACCAGACCAGGACCATATGATCCACCGCGAGATATGATCTTGAAGCATAGATGCAGGAATGAATCCTAGCCCATTAACCACCCAGAAATAAATAAAAAACCGATAGCTCGCATTTTTGATGAGCCCTCCTGCGGCATTTGCTACCAGTATGAGCAGAAAATACACAGTAGGGATGGCTAGATAGAATCCCCCACTATTAGATTTGAGTGTTGGGACAATAACACCAGCAATGAACAAGCCAATAGTAAAAACCCATTCGATAACCATAAACTTCGACAAGTCAGGCACCGATGGAACACCTTTCGATGACTTTTTGCGCCACCCATGAACCATATCAAACCATAAACTGATAAGTTTGTTTCTTAGCACAGTAGAGGAGTATCTACTACGGATAATTCCAATCAGCCGATCGAGATACTGGTTATATTCTTTACCGCCATGTCCAACATGAGATTTCATGGGTTTTTTGAGTTCTTGTTTGAGTGTCAACAGTGCGTGTTGTGCTAAGCCTATATCGTCACACTTAACGGCCGTGATTGCCTGATCGCAAAGACTATTAACGCGTCCTACATCATAGCCAGGGTCACTCATTACCATCCATTTAATCAGCCGTGACCTACCAGGCACGTTCTCGTAGAGGTATTTGATTCTGGTTGCTTCGATTTTCAACCATTCAATACAGGCAACTAACACACTTGAAACATAGCAATGATCAGTCATAAGAAATTCATCATCCTCATGCCATTGTTGGCATTGCTTCAAAATATCCATAGACATTCCTCCTCTCTATTTCAGATACTCAAAAATCGGTGTATACCACATATCTACGCCAGTTAAATTGCTCGTTTAACATCTTATTCCAAGGATTACTCCTTCTAAATCATTTACTCAACAGCTGATTTTTTAAACTCACAGCGCATGCCTCACGCCTAAATGTATGAAAAATCGCCCAAGCGATGATACTGTCCTTGAAAAGGATTTCCGTAACCTTCAAGCTATTCCGCCGTTACTCTCATTCAAAAGGTTCTTTTAAATGGTATTCCTCTATGATTCTCTTCTCCAATGCGAAATAGGCGTCCATATACTCAGGTTGCTCAATTTTTCTCCAGCCAAGCCTAAAAGTAGATATGTTTCCATACAAGAAAACCGAACTTTCCGCAAGGCTTCTCTGATGATACTAACCTTACAAGAAGTCAGGGAATACGCCACTTTTCAGTACTTTCTTATTTACATTATAAATCAAAATGCAGATATCAAGGCTTTTATATACTTTTTATTATTATTTCCTTGATAGCAGACAGATTGTCTCCACATGGCCCGATAGGTCCGGATTGTAGTCATCAGGAACCTATTCAGACTAATACAAAATATAGCAACATATCTCCGTTTGTTTGTGGAAACATATCCACAAATTCTGTAGTAGAAAATTCTTGATGCATTCCGCTATCCATATCACAGTTTGAACCTCGCCCGTCCACGGAAAAGTCCAACTTTTTTATTCGTTTCTACTGTTATAGTGATTCCAACATAAAAGTCAAATCTTGCGAGGAACCGCCATTGCCTCAATCTTGTCCGTTCTCCCTACAAAAACAGGTCAACAGCTATTTTTCGTTCTAACTGATAGCCAGGTTTCCATGCACTCGACCTTATCATACCTGAAAATCCAGCATTGAAATAGAGAACCTATCCTATTACTTCTTCGCATTTTCTTCCAATTCTAGCATATACTTGTCAAAATCGGACATAAACAATCTGTTCTGAATGACACGGTACTTTTCAAATTCAGTGTCAGCTTTCGCCTTGGCAATCTCTGCCGTGATCTTGCCCGCATCCTGAAGGGCCTCTCTGTCATCTGCCATCAGGAATAGATCCAGACGCTTTGACCAGTCCTCCATTGTCATCGGAATATGATGTTCAGCACGATCCTCTGCCAGATCCAGATAGGCCGAAACAATACGCTCTAATGAACGCATTTCCTGCTCAGAAAGATAATTCTTTGCAACACTCACGTCACTTTTTACAATCTTGCCTTATGGTGCGGCTGCCCAAGTGGTCAGTCCCATGTGTGACTTATCTGCATCTGCTCGCTCATAAATCAGCTCTGCTGCCGTATGGTCGTGAACTGCATAATGCATCGTGTTCTGTATTTAGCAAAGAACAGCTTCGTTGTTTTTGCTGTGCGGTCGTAATCAAGAGCTGTGGTATAGATGTCCGCTATCTTCTGATAGAATCTACGCTCTGACACTCTAATTTCTCGAATCTGCTCAAGCAAACGGTCAAAGTCTTCTATTGTGAGCACAGACCCACCGTTTTTCAAGCGCTCATCATCCATAACCCATCCTTTGATGGTGTAGTTCTTTACAATGCCAGTAGCCCACTTACGAAACTGCACTGCTAGCTCATTATTGACCTTAATTCCAACTGCAATAATCATTTGAAGATTATAATGTTTCGTATCACAGGTAACCTGTCGCGAACCTTCGGATTGAACTATCCGGAAATTCCGGATAGTTGAATCTTCCTCAAGCTCTGAGTCAGAATAAATCTTCTTAATATGCTCATTGATTGTACGAACATCTACTCCATACAACGTGGCCATCATCTTCTGCGTCAGCCATATATTCTCATCCTCATAGCGCATCTCAATACTCTCCTGCTGATCTCCGACTGAGGCAACATAGGTCAGATATTCTGCTGCACTGGAACGGATGGTTATTTCATCTTTTTTCTTTTTCAAATAGGAACATCCTTAAACGTTCCCAGATCATTATTCTGCCTGTGCATCATAAGATTGCTTCGCAATTTCCATAATTTGATTTAATTCATCCTTATGCTCCATAAACAATTCTACATCACCATTTCCCAAACGACCTAAACCTGTGATATCCTTGCAAATACCGTTGGGATCATTAATTTCTGAAAACTTCATATTAATCGAAATACGCAATCTTTTTTTGTGGAAGACAATATTAACAAAATTAGTATCCAGCTTATAAGCAACATACAACTTTTTATATTCCTTCTTCACCGCTGGAGATAAGTTCATAATATTCATAATCCAAGAATGAGCAGCCAATATCAAATGGCACAATGTGTATTAAATCAGCTTGCATATTTTTCTCCATGATAAATGTACAGAATTTGAACATTTTCGTTTTTTATAATTTTAATCTTCTAAATTTATGCATATAAAGTACACTCATTTTCAAGGCAGTATACTAGGGCCTCATAAAATGTTGGGCATTTATATTTATATGGTTCAGTTATTTCTAACATTTTAATTATATCGGATTTAAGCGTAAATGTTGCATGTTCATGAAAGTCTAGGTATCCATTCACATCTTGGTCCATTGCTATTGTACCGATAACATCCCAGATAAATTCAGCTTCGTCATCTGACACATCAAAATCCTTTGCCTTCTCCTTGATGTCTGAATTATTTCCTCTCAATGCACCGTACGGTAAGCAAAGTAAGGTATATTGATACTTAATTCTATCTAAATTCATTTTTTACTCCCCGTCATCTATAAAATGTGTTCTGTTTTGATACATTTCTTCAATAAGGTCATCAAGCTGATTTGGTTCTAAATCTTTATAATTGTCTAGAATCTCCTTTTCAATATCTTCATAATCCTCACCTATCAGACCGACATAGCTACGGTTCCTGGCTAAAATACTCCCTATTTTTTCTCCAACAGCTTTACTATACTTTAAAGTTAACCTCTCCTGTACTCGTTTATCTTGTATCCTATAGTACTGTCCACTAGGCGAGTATATGATTGTTCTATCCTCATCTAATTCGAAGAATACCCGTCTACCATAGTTTTCTACAAACTCATAATTTTCATACATATTCCCCTGTTGGCCATTATAGCTTATATTGAAGCTTCCCCTCTAACATCTATAATTATTAACAATGAGCTGCTTCAGCTAAATACGCCTCTACCTCCTTTTTTAATATTTTAAAAGATACAAAATAAATGTCAACTATTTTTACTTTTATATTTATCAAGTCTACTTATGAATTTGTAACTTTCATTGTCTGTACACTCGATCTATTCTATCATTCAGTTATATTTACAATCTAGAAATTCCTTGTTCCCCTACTTCAGTGTGTACCTTACTTTATTCGCTTACTAACAAGCCCTACAGCTTCATCATAGTTTCTCTAAAAATAAAACTTGTTATTTCGGGATTCGGCTCATCATGAAGAACTTTATATAACAGATGGTCTATTACTTTTTCAGTTCCTGTATCTGTCCGAAGATAGACATGAAGTGGAAGGCTTGCGACCGCTTCAGATAAAATGCGGACACAGCTATATACCGCAGTCATCTGCATAGTCGAACGTTCATTTACTCTTCTTCCGGAAGATGAACCACCCATTAAAAAGCTATATGCACTTCCGTTTGTTCTATTGCTAGGCTTATCTCCACTTTTGAATAAACCACTTAATATTTCCATTCACATTCCTCCTAATTTTTTGTATCAAAAAAGCACCTACTTTTCTTAGTAGATGCTTTCACTTTCTTTTTAAGTATTGGCTATATTAAAACTTCTGTTCCGTCTCTTAATATATCAATATATTCTTTATAACTGTATACTTTGTTCCTTCCCTGTTTCTTTACTAAATGAAGGATTCCAAGTTTTCCAAATCTATTTACGGCTGAAGAAACAGTATTGTATGTTATAGATAAATCTTCTGCAGTTTTTCCAATTTCTATAATAGGATGTGCTTCCAAGTAATGAAATACCCTCATCATTGTCTCCAATGTTCTTTTTGTATATTTCTCATCTTCTATTTTTTTTATATTTTTATCTCTTAATAAAATTAACTCATTTGCAGTTTCTATAGCTGATTCTCCACTAGCGTAGATTCCTTCTAGAAAAAATTTGATCCATTGTTCATAATCTCCTGTTTCTCTAATTGCTGACATCCTATCATAATATTCAACACGATGCTCCTTTAAATAAAATGATAAGTATAAAGATGGAGTTTTTATAACTTTTTTCTCCAATAAGTATAAAACAATCAGTAATCTTCCAATACGTCCGTTTCCATCTAAAAATGGATGTATTGATTCAAACTGATAGTGAATAAGTGCAATTCTGATCAAATCATCTAATTCATCCTCTGCATTCATATATTTTTCTAAATCAGATAAAGATTCTTTCATGGATAAAACATCCGGGGGTATATACCTTGCCGTTTTTATCGTAGAACCTGCTCCACCTATCCAGTTTTGGCTTTGTCTAAACTCTCCGGGATTTTTCTCTTTTCCCCTTACTCCAGATAGTAATACTTTATGAGTTTCCAAAAGCAACCTATTGCATAAAGGTAATGTTTCCAATCTTTTTATTGCATATTTGGTAGCTTTGATATAGTTAACAACATCATCCACATCCGCATTGATATTTTCATCGATATTAGGATTAAAAATATCTTCTAATGTTGCCTGCGTACCTTCAATTTGTGATGAAAGAAGAGCCTCTTTTTTGACATACATAGAAATAAACAAATCAACATTTGGAATGTATGTTGCTCTATCATCAAGTATTGCTAATACTTTATGAGCCTTTATTAATTTCTCTGTAATATCACTATCAACTTCTATTGGAGGATTCGGAGGTAATTTTGAAGGATAAAAAGAAAAATATGTCATCTCGCCTGACAATTGTTTTTTTAAAGTTCCTGCTCTTTCCTTTTTCATCTATCATTTCTCCTTTTTGAAATACTATCAAGATTATACCATTCTTATTTCAGAAAATCAAGTTTTTCTGAAATAAGAACAGCCTTCTCCTATCCATATTTCAAAAGTAGATATCTACATAAATAAACTCTCTCTTTCTTTCGCCTAATTACAGCATATTTTGTAAATGTCAAGTCTTTTTTGTGAAATTTTTTTATTTTTTTAACAACAGTTCTATAGTCTCAACCCCTCAAAAAATGCTTCTGACAATAGTTCTGTATTCTTAATAAGCACAAAAAGCAGTTCTGTTGCCACAACCCTCTATTTTCCAGTGGTTAGAACTGTTGTCAAACGGTCAAAAAAAAGGAATTCCGGCAATCATTAAAAAGCATAACGATTTGTCGAAATCCCTTGATTTCAAGTCTTTTCTATACTGTTTAGTCCTTCACTCTCGACATCAAACAGATAGTCTCCACATGGCCTGCGTAAACAGTCAGCTACTATTTTGAGCTTCCTTTGGGCACATTTAAGGTAACAAGTCTTCTCAAATATATTATATAAAAAACGTATATATAATAAAAATAAGATTCAATCGGCCATCCGCTTCCTACAGGTAGAGATTACCAGCTTTGACGAAGCCCTCGTCAGTCGCATCATTGAGCGCATTACCATCGAGGAGGGGAGGATCAAGGTGCAGTTTAAATCAGGGGTCGAGATAGGGGAATAAGAAAACCAGTAGCATAAGACAGTCGGGTTGAATTGTTGTAGAGAGACCAAAACTGACTGTTTAGGTTTTAGTAAAACGGAATTAATCGGTTTCTTGTAACCTTTTAAACAGTTGGCTATCAATGCTATAAATCCCCTGATAAGGCTACTCAATATAATATTGACCGCTGTCCGCATATGCAAAAAGTGTGCTTGTCCCTATCTTAAACTGAAAGTCAATCTTGATATAATTTTCCACTCCTGGAACATCTTGAACGCTTTCCTTCTTCGTTGGTTCAGCACCTGAAAGATCGGCGATTACTTCACTTATCCAAGCTTTGCCTAAGGGATTAACAGTGCTTGTTCCAATAGTTATATCAATAGATGTAATCTCGTCAGCTTGGGGTAATGCAATAGGATCTGTTTTTTCCACAGGCAACTAAAGTCATAGCACAAATAAGGCACATAACTAAAAAAAAATTTTCTTCATAAGTATATCATCTCAGCAATCTATGATTTACCCGCTAGCGATTCTTAGCCGTTCTTTCAGAGCTATTTGTTTGTCACAAACTTCATCACAATCACTTGATCGTCCTGCTCTTCACCTTTTAAAGTGACTGTTACGCGATCTTCATTCCAGATAACTTTCCAGTTGTTTTGATCAAGCCTTTTGCCGTCATTAGCAATCTCTGTATAAAACTCCTGTTTTTCTTCATTTCCTCGTTTTAATACGATACATACGTCGCTCTGACTAAAAAACGTAGGTGATTGGGTTTCAACAAAATCGAGCGTATATACCCCGTCCATTGATGTTGACTGGCTAATCGTCGTGGACCGGGTGATGTAGTTGATCCCCATATTGATAGCAAAACTCAAAATGATGAGTATCGCCACCGTATTTAAAATAATGCTTCCAATTTTCTTCTTCATAACGACTCACCCAATATAACCCTCTGCATTACCCCAGCTCAGAAGCGCCGACATCTAACTCACCCACTCAAATGAGCCAAAAGCAAAATCGACTACTCAACCCTCCGAGCGGTTTGCCCCGAAAACCCGTTGACCAGTTTCCATGAACAGCCAAACAGCCCTCGAAGCACCATCTCACCATAATTAAACCACGTAAAACCCCTGATAAACAAAGCTTTCCGCTACCGCACCTTTGACATCAAAACCACAGCTTCAACATGCTTCGTATTGCTATAATTATCAAACAAAATCAGACGCTCAAAAACATATCCCCTGCCTTTCATCTGCTCAAGATTCATCGCCATCGTCTTGGGATTACAGGATATGTATATTATGTTATCCACACCATATGACAGCAGCTCTTCTACTGCCTGCTCCTTCATTCCCATCCTCGGTGGGTCAACTACGATAACATCCGGTGCAAAATCTAGGTTTTTCAAAACCTTATGGGCATCTCCGCAGTAAAAGCGTATATTATCTAGTCCATTTAGCTTCGCACTTTTCCTTCCTACATCAATGCTTTCCTCTACAATGTCAATACCTACCGCTTCCTTGGCCTTCTCTGCAAGAAGCTGCGTAATTGTACCAGTGCCACAGTAAAGATCTAATGCCTTCTTGCTGGTAAAATCTGGCAGAAGTGATATTGCTTTTTCATATAGCACCTCGGCAGCCTCCACATTCGTCTGAAAAAAAGAAAATGCTCCTACGATAAATTTGAGACCACAGATTATTTCCTCATAATAATCTCGCCCCCAAAGTACATTAACCTCCTCGACAATGACTGCATCTGCCACCTGATCATTTACGGTATGAAGTATACCAACGATATTATTTTTCAGTTCCAATGAAAGAAGCCCATTCACAAAAGCAGCTTTATCCCACTCCATCTGACTGGAAGTAACAATGTTAATGAGAAGCTGTCCACTTCTTATGCCTCTTCTAACTATCAAATGTCGCATGAGACCCTGATGACTTTTTTTATGATAGTGTGGATATCCATTTTTGACCACGAAATCCAGCGTAAAACGTAAGATTTTATTAAAATCCTCATGAACGAGTTGACAATGATCCACGGTTGTAATGGACATAAATCTTCCTCTTCCATGCATTCCCAAGGTAGTCTGTCCACCTTTTTCAAAATCACCAAAGGTATATTCCATTTTATTTCGATACTCGTATCTGTACTTTGCATGGCTGGGAATTATACCATCATATTTATTAAACTCCACTCCCCGTTTTTTAAATTCCTCAAGTGAAGCACTCTCCTTTATTCTTAACTGCTCATCATAAAGCATTCCCTGCATAATGCAGCCACCACAGTCTTCATCGTGAATACAGACTTCCTCGTCAAAGATGTGTTTAAAATCTTCCATATCCCTCATAAAATTCCTTCTTATATTCAATAAAACGATCTTCCTCTATTGCTTTTCTAATATTCTTCATCATGTTAATAAGAAAATGAAGATTATGGTGAGATAACAAAATTGATGCTAGCATTTCATCAGCCTTGAAAAGGTGACGCAAATAAGCCTTGCTATAATTTCTACATGTATAGCAATCACATTTATGATCTAGCGGACTGAAATCCCTTTCATGCTTCTTATTTTTGATATTTACCCTACCAGCTGATGTCATGGCAAGACCGTGACGTGCAATCCTTGTCGGAAGTACGCAGTCAAACATATCTACACCTCGCTCAACACCTTCAAACAAATAATCAGGAGTGCCAACCCCCATCATATATCTCGGTTTTTCATCAGGTAAATACTCTACACAATCATCTAAAATTTCAAGCATTAGTTCCTTTGGCTCTCCTACGGACAGCCCTCCAATCGCATAGCCAGGTAAATCCAGTTCACTTATAGTAAGAGCATGCTCTTTCCTTAAGTCTTTATACATACCTCCTTGCATGATTCCAAACAAAGACTGATTTTCTGTATTCCAATGTGCCTCTTTACAGCGTTTTAGCCATCTTGTAGTACGCTCTGTAGATTCCCTTACATAGCTTCTGTCTGCTGGATAAGGTATACATTCATCAAAGGCCATCATAATATCCGAACCAAGGGATGTTTGAATTTCAATAGACTTTTCTGGTGAAATAAAATGATATGATCCGTCAATATGACTTTGAAATCTTACACCTTCTTCTTTGATCTTCCTTATACCACTAAGCGAAAATACCTGAAATCCTCCGCTGTCAGTTAGTATAGATCCATCCCAATTCATAAATTTATGAAGTCCGCCAGCTTCTTTGACAATATCCTGACCTGGTCTTAAATATAAATGATAGGTGTTAGATAGTATGATCTCTGCACCCATCTCCTTCACCTCTTCAGGTTTCATCGCTTTTACGGTAGCTTGCGTTCCCACAGGCATAAATACTGGTGTTTCAATTACCCCATGTCTTGTAGTTATCTGACCTCGTCTTGCCTTAGTTTTACTATCTGTTTTTATAAGCTTAAAGCTTAATGCGTTGTCTCCCAAACTTTTCTCCTTTTCTATAAAATAATACGATTTAATATCCTATTATTTCTCAGTGTCTCACTTTTAGTTATATCTTTATTTACTAAGCAAATATCTTAACTTTGCATTTCTTATATAATAAGCATTGCATCACCATAGCTAAAAAATCTATATCCTTCCCTTACTGCTTCATCATATATTTCCATCATTTTTTCCCTGTTATACAGCGCTGATACCAGCATAAGCAGTGTTGATTTTGGAAGATGAAAATTAGTAATCAAACCATCAGCCAGCTTAAAATCATAGCCTGGATATATGAAAATATCTGTGTCCCCGCTACATTCTTCAATGCTAAATTCATCACCTTTATTTACAGCAGCACTCTCAATAGTCCGCATGGATGTTGTACCAACACATATCACCCTGCCACCGTTTTTTTTGGTTTCATTTATAATATCTGCAGCCTTCTTACTTACGAAATAACTTTCACTATGCATGTGATGCTCCAATATATTTTCTGTTTGTACAGGTCTAAATGTCCCTATACCAACATGTAGGGTCACAAATGCAAGACTGACACCTTTATCCTTTACTCTTTCTAAAAGCTCATTAGTGAAATGCAAGCCTGCGGTGGGACTTGCTATTGATCCCTCAAGCCTGCTATATACCGTCTGATATGTATCCTTATCCGCGTCTGTAGCCTCTCTATTGATATATGGTGGAAGAGGCATGAAGCCACACTTGTCTAAAAGTTCATAGAATTTGCTAAGAGTGCTTTCCCCCGCTTCAATCGGATAATCAAATTCAATTTCCCTTGTGCTTCCGTCAGGACCTGGAGCTACAATAGTTCCTTCAAATCCCAGCTTATCATTTATAACGATTACATCTCCTACCTTTATTCTTTTTCCCGGTCTTACCATACTCTGCCAGCGTTTGTCACCTAAATGCTTAATGAGTAACAGTTCTACTTTACCACCTGTATTTTTTTTATATCCAAAAAGTCTTGCTGCCAGTACCTTAGAATCATTTAGTACAAGACAGTCACCTGGATTTAAATAATCTAACACATCCGAAAAAATTCTATGGCTAATGGTATCATTTTCTCTATTTACTACTAACAGCCTACATCCATCGCGTTTCTCACAAGGATACTTTGCTATTAGCTCTTCTGGTAAATGATAATTAAAATCTTCTAGCTTCAAAGCTAGTCCTCCTCATCATATAAATTAATTTCAATACTTCTGTATTTTTCCAGTGATTCATCCATAGTTATTTGCAAGTCTTTATCTTTGTTTGTATCAGTTTTAACCTTATCAGAGGCTTCTTTAGCTTCTTTCATATTAATATCCTTAGGAGATTTAGGTTCTGACAAAGGCAAAGCTTCACATAGACTTTCAAGACCTAGATGTTCATATGCCCTTGGGGCAGCCATTCTACCTTTTGGTGTTCTATATAACAGACCTTGCTGTATAAGATATGGCTCATAAGCCTCCTCAATGGTTACACGTTCCTCTCCTATAGCAGCTGCTATGGTATCTATACCTACAGGTCCACCCTTAAAGCTTTTGATTATTGTGGCTAAAATATCCCGATCTAACCTTTCAAGCCCTAGTTCATCTACGCCTAATGCCTTCATGGCAGATTCTACCACCCTTTTAGATACAACACCTTCATTTCCTACCTGAGCAAAATCTCTAACTCTCTTAAGAAGCCTGTTGGCCACTCTAGGTGTACCCCTTGAGCAGCGTGCCATATCATCGAGCGCCTCTTTTTCCACTTCAATATCAAGAATCCCCGCACTTCTATTTAAAATCTGTGAAAGCTCATCTGCATCATACATTTCAAATTTCCCAATCACACCAAATCTATCACGAAGTGGTGCTGATAAGCTTCCTGCTCTTGTAGTGGCACCTACTAAGGTAAAAGGACTTAGATCAAGCCTTATTGAGCGTGCTGACGGGCCTTTTCCGATAATTATATCCAGTGCAAAATCCTCCATTGCAGAATAAAGGATCTCTTCTACGCTTCTATTTAATCTGTGTATTTCATCAATAAAAAGCACATCATTTTCTTTTAGATTGGTAAGGATAGCAGCCAAATCTCCTGCCCTGTCTATTGCAGGGCCAGAGGTAATTTTAATATCAACACCAAGCTCATTGGCAATGATGGAAGCAAGTGTCGTTTTCCCAAGTCCCGGAGGACCGTAGAAAAGGACATGATCAAGAGGCTCACTTCTCAGTTTAGCAGCCTTAATGAAAATATCCAGGTTTTCCTTCACACTCTTTTGGCCAATAAAATCTTCAAGCTTGAGCGGTCTAAGGCCTCCCTCAGCGACCCGCTCAACAAGGTCAGCATCTGGATCTGTCAGCCTGTCATTAGTCTGAGAAAAATCTCCACCGCCACCATAAAAGCCTTGATTTTCTTCATCTATAAACCAGTTGCTCATCTAGCTTCTCCTATCCTCTCATAAGAAGCCCTAAGGCTCTCTTAATATATTCATCCTCCCTAAGGCCCTCATCTGCCACTGATGAAACAGCAGCCTTTGCCTCTTGCATTGAATATCCAAGTGATATTAGAGCCTCAATAGCCATCTGCCTTCCATTATCAATTACTAATGAATTATTTAAGCCTCCTTGAGGGTCAATATTTATTTTATCGTCAATAACATACTCCAGACCTGCAATCTGCTCCATCTTATCCTTAAGCTCTAAAATCAGTCTTTTTGCAGTCTTTTCTCCTACTCCGTTTGCCTTTGAAATACTCTTGGAATCCCCAGATTTTATGGCTAAATATAAATCTTTTGGTTTTAAAACCGATAAGATAGCCATAGCTCCCTTTGCTCCAATACCTGATACACTAATAAGAAGCTCAAATGTAGATACCTCATCTCGCGTTTCAAATCCGTAAAGCTTCATACTGTCCTCGCGTACAACCATTGAGGTAAACACCTGCACTTCATCACCAGATGGAATACTATTAAGTCCTGAAGTATCCGGCACAAAAATATCAAATGCTACTCCAGATTGTATCTCCACACTGATGCTTCCAATGCCCCAATGCTCTATTTTCCCCTTAATATATCGAATCATATTTCACCAATATCCTACTTTAAAAATATATTTAGCCTGCTACTAATGCAGTGTCCATGACATATGGCAGCAGCTAGAGCATCTGCCGTGTCATCAGGCTTTGGCACTTCGCGCAGCCCAAGCATCGTTTTTACCATGCTCTGCATTTGCTTCTTATCTGCCCTACCATAGCCCACTAAAGCCTGCTTTATCTGTAGTGGCGTGTATTCGCTGATTTTTACACCACCCCTCATACATGCAAGAAGTGCTATGCCTCTAGCCTGACCGACAAGAAGTGCTGTTTTTGCATTGTTATTAAAAAATAGCTCCTCTATTGCTGCCTCATCAGGCTTATATGTTGCTATTAGCTGCTCCAGTCCATTATATAAAATAGCCAGTCTTTCCTCCATTGGCATTTTAGCAGGAGTAGTCAGACTTCCATACTCGATGGGAATAAATCTATTTCCTTTTACCTCTAAAATCCCATATCCCATAATGGCATATCCTGGATCTATTCCAATTATTCGCATATGCATACCCCTTCCGCTAACTTTTTATTATACCATATTCAATGGATTTATAAAATAAATAGACAGGCACATAAGTGCCTGCCTATCATAATTATTTTTAAATAATTTTCATCTAAGACTATTCACAGACTTATACGGAATTATTAAATTCCTTGTTATTTACAAGCCTCCATAGCTTTCTTAAATGCTGGTAGTGCCTTTTCTACCTTTTCTGTGTCTACACAGTAGGATATTCTCAGATAGTCGCTACATCCAAATCCATCACCTGGTACACATAATACATCTTCCTTCTGAAGAAGCTTACAAAATTCAGTAGCATCCTTATTAGGGGCCTGAACAAACATATAAAATGCTCCCTCTGGCTTTGCTACATTATAGCCCATTTCAACAAGGCCATTGTATAGCAAATCCCTATTCTTGATGTATGCATCAAGATCAGGTTCTACATCTATACATCTTTCTACTACTTGCTGGAAAAGATGTGGAGCACATACATATCCTAGAATTCTTGCTGCTCCGCCAATAGCAGGATATAACTCTTCAAAATCTGCACATTCAGTAGGTACAAGTACATATCCAATTCTCTCTCCAGGAAGAGATAGGGACTTAGACCAAGAATAGCAAACGATAGTATCCTTATATAGATTTGGCATATGAGGCACCTCTGCATCAGTATACACAAGCTCTCTGTAAGGCTCATCTGTTACCATGTAAATAGGCTCGCCTATTTCCTTAGACTTCTTATCAAGTATCTCTGAAAGCTTTACCAGGTTCTCCTTTGTATAAACTACACCAGACGGATTATTAGGTGTATTTACTATGATACCTCTTGTCTTATTTGTGATAGCCGCCTCTACACCTGCCAAATCAATTTGGAAATCCTCTGGAGCAGGGATCAGTACCATCTTTCCTCCATGAGCCTCTATCCATGGTTTGTACTCTGGGAAATAAGGTGCCATTACAATCACCTCATCTCCAGGATTGGCAATTATGGACTTCATAACGATATTAAATGAAGCAGCTGCACCACAGGTCATAAATACATTATCTCCTGTATAGTTGGTACCATAACGTTTATTTAGATTATCAGCAATAGCCTTTCTGGTACCTGGTGCACCATTAGATGCAGTATAACCATGATATTCCTTAGGCTCCTTGGAATCTACAATGTCCTTTATAGCCTCCTGCACTTCCTTTGGGGCTGGTACGGACGGATTGCCAAGACTGAAGTCTAATACATTTTCAGGACCTACAATCTGTGCTCTCTGTGCACCATAGGCAGCAATTTCCCTAATGACAGATCTTGCTGTTCCCAGCTTAATCATCTCCTTAGATAGCATTTTGATTCTCCTTTCACGTTTGTGAACAAACGATATAATTTATAGTTAATTAAACTTTAATTAATCCTCAATCACATCACTTCTCACGCCACCCTTTTGTGTTGCCGCTGCTATAAAAGTGAATACTAAGCTGACAACCAAGGCTGGTATTAACCACTCAAAGCCTATGTTCTTAAGTGGCATCTCTGTAATTAGCTTTCCTAGAGCAGTGTCCTTGAATACTGCAAAGAAATCATGCATAGTAACAAATATACTTACTATGAGTGTACCAACTACGGCACCTGTGATAGTTAAGTTGTACTTAATATGTTTTTCAAAAATGTTGTAAATTATAAGTACCATTACTACAGGATAAATGATAAGAAGTACAGGTATAGCAATCTTAATGATTCCATCTACTCCGATTAGAGAGAAGAAGAATGCAATGGAAATACTAACAAGCACTACTACCTTGTAGCTTAGCTTACCCTTTGTTGCACTTTCAAAGAAATCTCCAGATGTGGAAGAAAGTCCTACAGATGTAGTTAGACACGCTAATGCCACACATATTCCCATAAGAGTTTTTCCTGTAGATCCAAAAATAGCATATACGCAGCCAAGAAGAATATCAATTCTGCTGGTTTCTGGAGTAAACTGACCGCTGGCTGTTGCTCCTACATATGTTAAGCCACCATAAACGAAAGCTAACAATATACAGCAAACGATACCAACACCAATAGAAACCTTAAACTGACTCTCCCTTGTCTTGTATCCCCTGCGAACTAAGTCACTCACCACAATTCCTGCCATAAGAGCGGATCCAAGAGCGTCCATTGTCTGATAGCCTTCATAGAAACCTGTTCTATATAGGCCTGTTGTGCTAACTGGCTTAATTTCGCCTATTGGGTTGATGATACATGCAATAATAATAGCGGCTAGAATAATTACAAGACCAGGAGTTAGATACTTACCTACAATATCTATTACCTTGCTCTGCTTAAGCACGAATAATGCAGTCAGTCCAAAAAATACCAGAGAAGTTACCCACTGAGGTACTCCAGGGAAAATCTGCTGCACGAGAATTTCGTGAGTAGTAGAAGCTGTCCTTGGTACTGCAAATAGAGCTGCTAGGATGATGATTGCAATACCTTGAATGGCCTTAGAAAAGTTGAGTCCTACCCTCTTACCTAGGTCCTGAGCCTTTCCTCCTACTTTAACTGTAACAAGTGTACCTATTACTGGGAAGATTGGGTCTGTGGTCAGAAAGCCAAGCATTGCCTGAACCCAATTATCTCCAGCAGTAACACCAAGAGTAGGTGGAAAGATCAGATTGCCGGCTCCGAAGTAGATGGCGAATAACGCGCAACCGACAATAATACTGTCTTTTAATTGATTTTGTTTGTTCATTCTGTCTCTCCGTTCATTTAGAATAATTTATCACATCTTGAAATCTGCAATATGATAAGCTATCCGGAGCGCAGCTCTATTTCTGCCCCTCTAGCTTGTTCCTTTTCTTTATGTTGATAAATCCAACAGTAAAGAATGGGATAATTACAAATATCCAAGAGTAGATACCCATGTATTTATATGCCACCTGTACTACCCACATTAGACCTAATTGGGATACAGCGAAGCAAACAAGTAATGACAATAAGCTGATTATTGCTCTTCTGGCAAGCTTGTTGTTCATTCCCTTTAGTACGTATGGATCAAGACGGGTAACCATTCCGAATATAAATCCAACAGCAGTTGTAACCAACGCTAAGAATAACAGCAATGGATAAAGCACCTTAAGAGCTGGAATATCTAGCTGGTTAACAATATGTACGGTTGGAAGTAGTCTTGCCTGCTTATCATTCATGATGCCTGGCATCTGAGAAAAGATAAGTAGACAGATACCAACCAGCATTACTGTGTTTAGTACAAAGCCAAGAGCCATAGCACCTTTGGATTCTCTCTTACTTTGTCCACCTTTAAATGCAGCTGCGATTCCTCCTACAGCGGCAGCCTGAAAACCAGTATATGTTAGTGCCCATAACAGTGCATTCCATACGCTGCCAGGTGTTTTAGCGTCTTGCGAGTCAATCGCCCACTTGGTAGATTGAGGATTAACATACCCCTCAGAATACAGCTTTGCTATTTGAGGTGAGAATTTAATAAGTCCTACCACTACTATCAAGGTTACGATTATCAGGATAGCAGCAGACATTATCATAGCATTGTTACGTACTACCTTTTCACCAAATATACAAAGTAATGTGATGATGGCAAACATTGTCACAGAGCCTATCCACATTGGAATTCCAAAGCTTTGGTTAACTAGATTTGCACCTGCTGCAATGGTAGCGGCAGAAGCGGCTATTGTAATAATGATAATATTAAAATCTAAAAATGGCGATAACCACTTTAATGGTTTAAATGCTTCCTTGCTCCATCCGTCATAGTTCCAAAGACCTGTCTGTCTTGCAGACTCTAAGCCTACATAATATGTAAGTGCTACCAAAAATATGGTAAGAATCGGCATAAGTGGACCAAACCAACCATGGTTTGCAAAGAACTGTAGTTCCTGCGTTCCAGATGCGAAGCCTGCTCCACAATGTGTCGAGAACCAAACAGTAGCGGTTCCAATACTTACAGGTGTGAGGTATTTCCCTTTATTATTCATTAAATATAATTCCTTTCTACAGGCTGCAGCAGCCTTGGCCGCTGCAGCCTTATTTATAAATTAGAGACCATTTACAATATTATTTGGTCTTTCTCCATTCATGACCTTCCTCATATTTTCATAGGCCCAGCTTTGCATTCTAATAAATGCCTCATCTGTAGTACCTGCAATATGTGGCGTCATAGTGAGCCTTGCTTGTCCCTTTTCATTAACATTAAGCAGAGGGTGATCGTCTGAAGGAGGCTCTGGTGCAATAACATCAAGACCAGCGAAGATCTTTTCTGCTTCAAGTGCATCTCTCACATCCTCATTATTTACTATCTCACCTCTGGAAACATTGATAACTATGGCATCCTGCTTCATTTTGCTAATAGCATCTTTATTTATCATACCTGTAGTCTCTGGCAATACAGGAACATGATAAGAAAGAATATCGCATTTTGCATACATATCATCTAATGATGCAAATTCTACGTTTAATGCCTTTTCATCCTCATCAGATAGCTTGAAAACGTCATTATAATATAGCTTGCAGCCATAAGCACTCAGAATTTTAGCAGCAGCCTTTCCTATAGCACCCATACCAATAAGGCCTACTACCTGGCCCCCCAGCTCTTTATGGCCCTTTACCTGATATTCCTTGAAGCTCTGATTAAATGCACCATGCTTACACTTATAGTCAGCATCCGGAAGCTGCTTTAAGCATGAGAACATAAGACCTATAGCGTGCTCTGCTACAGGGAAAGCATTCACAGCCCTGTTATTGCACACATATACTCCTTTTGCCTTAGCAGCCTCTAAATCAATTTTGTCGAAGCCTACGCCAAGTGAATGAATAAGCCTTAGCTTAGGAAGTGCGTCAATAACATTTTTTCTGATAAAGTCCACAGGGCCACAGAAAAGTATATCAGCATCCTTACATCCTTCTATTAGCTCTTCATCAGAACAAGGATATTTAATATATTCAAATTCAAACCCTTCCGGCTTATCTACCGGAAACCTATCAATGATATTCGGATTACAAATAGATGCAATCTTTGGCATGACATACTCCTTTCAAAATGGCAATACTACATTTCTTCGCTAGCAGCCTTATATGCAATAATCTTATCAGTTAAAATAGGTAAAATCTTTGTTACATCTCCTACGATACCAAGATCTGCAACATCAAATATTGGTGCCTCAGGATTGTTATTTATAGCGATGATAAAATCTGACTGTTCCATTCCTGCAAGATGCTGAATAGCTCCAGAAATACCGCAGGCAATATACAGATCAGGTCTTACTGTCTTACCTGTCTGTCCTACCTGTCTGTCCTTTGCAATCCAACCGGCATCAACATTTGCTCTTGATGATGAAACTACAGCATCAATTTGATCCGCTAGGTTTTGAAGCATCTGGAAATTCTCCGCGCATCCAATACCTTTACCTCCAGATACTAAAATCTTTGCCTCTGTGATGTCAACAAGCTCGGTCTTTGACTTTTCTACTTCCAAAACCTTAACTGTATAATCATCATCAGTTAATGTAACCTTAAATTCTTCTACCTCTCCTGTTCTGGACTCGTCACTTGGAAGAGCCTGCATTACTCCAGGTCTTACAGTAGCCATCTGTGGTCTAAAGTTCTCACAAACGATGGTAGCCATAATATTTCCACCAAACGCAGGTCTTGTCATAAGAAGAAGCTTATTTTCTGGATCGATTTCAAGCTTTGTACAATCGGCAGTAAGACCAGTATGTACTCTTGCAGATACTCTAGGAGCAAGGTCTCTACCTATGGAAGAAGCACCAAATAGTACGATATTTGGCTCCTTTGCCTTTACTATCTCATAAAGAACCTTCGTATATGGCTCAGTAGTATAGGTTTCAAGATGTTCATCATCCACATATATAACCTTATCTGCACCATGCTTTATTAAAATATCAGTTAGATCCTTTATATCTTTACCTAGTAGAACTGCACAAACATTTTCACCGAGATCAGCTGCCAGCTTTCTTGCTTCTCCAATAAGTTCAATTCCAACCTTTTGAAGCTTTCCGTCTACCTGCTCTACAACTACAAAAATATCTTTGCTCATGTGTAACTTCCTTTCCGAGACGAACTTCATTAAATGAAGAACTTCTCCTTCATCTTATCAAAAATTGCCTGGGCAGCTTCTTCAGCAGTTAGACCTTCAAGCTTTACGCCCTGTCCCTTTCCTTGCTTTGTGAAGGATTTCTTTACTCTTGTTGGAGAACCTTTTAGTCCAATATTTGAAAGATCTAGCTCATCTTCAATATCCTTCAAAGTCCAGATTTTCAGCTTATCCTTTTCAGTTCCATCCTCATTTTTCTCAACTGCATATGCATCATAAATACCTTTAACAGTCATGTATCTAGGATCTACAGCTTCTCTAAGTGCAGTCACCATACAAGGTGATGGAAGCTCGACAATATGGTGTCTATCCTCATACTGACGCTTTGCAATAAAATTCTTACCGTCAAAGCTTAACTCTTCACAATATGAGATTTGAGGAAGCTTCATATGCTCAGCAATCTGCGGACCTACCTGTGCTGTATCACCGTCGATTGCCTGTCTTCCAGCTATGATAATATCAAACTCAAGCTTTCTTAAAGCACCTGCAATTGTTGAGGATGTAGCCCAGGTATCTGCTCCTCCAAATGCCCTGTCTGTAATTAGAATAGCTTCATCACATCCCATGGCAAGTGCCTCTCTAAGTGCCACTTCAGCCTGTGGAGGCCCCATGGATACTACTGTTACAGTAGAGCCTGGATGCTCATCCTTAAGCTTTAGTGCCATCTCAAGACCAGCCTTATCATCAGGATTTATTATACTTGGAATACCAGTACGAATTAGAGTATTTGTAACAGGATCCAGTCTTACTTCAGTAGTATCTGGCACCTGCTTAATGCATGCTACTATTTTCATATTTTTTACCTCCTGTTACCTACTTCAAAATTTCTGATGCAATTACCATCTTCTGTACTTCAGATGTTCCCTCATAGATGGAGGTTACTCTCATATCTCTAAACATTCTTTCAATTGGATAATCCTTAATAAAACCATATCCACCATGAATCTGAAGTGCTTTATCTACTACGAATTTACCCTCTTCAGTAGCAAATAGCTTTGCCATTGAAGCTTCCTTATCCGCTGGCTGACCCATATCCATCTTATAGGCTGCATCATATACAAGATGCTTCATTGCCTGCACCTTTGTTGCCATTTCAGCAAGTGCAAACTGAGTATTCTGGAACTGAGCTAGAGTTCTTCCAAACTGCTTTCTGGTCTTTGCATAGCTAATAGCTTCTTCTAAAGCTCCTTCTGCAATACCAAGTGCCTGTGCAGCGATTCCAAGACGACCTACACTTAGAGTCTTCATGGCAGTTATCCAGCCCTTACCAGGTACACCTATTAAATTTTCCTTTGGTACTCTTACATTTTCAAATACAACGTCACTTGTTGGGCAACCGATAACTCCCATCTTGTCCTCAGGCTTACCAAGAGATACTCCCTCAGACTTCATATCTACTACAAAAGTAGAGATGCCCTTATGCTTTTGAGTTTTATCAGTACTAGCAAAAAGTACAATGTAATCAGCAACAGGAGCTGCTGTAATAAATGTTTTTCTTCCGTTTATTACATACTCATCTCCGTCTAATACAGCAGTAGTTTGCATTGCAGCTGCATCAGTACCAGAGCCTGGCTCAGTTAGACCAAAGCAGAAAATCTTTTCACCCTTATTCATTGGTACAAGATACTTCATCTTCTGCTCTTCATTTCCACTGTTCAAAATAGGTAATGTATCTAGTGTATTAGGACCAGAAATGAACACAGCTGCAACGGCAGAAACCTTAGAAATCTCTTCCATCATAATTGCATATGCTCTGTGGTCTCCACCACCTCCACCATACTTAGTAGGAGTCTTGATACCAATAAAACCTACCTGAGCAATCTTATCTAAAACCTCCTTTGGGAAGTTACCAGTCTTATCAACTTCCTCTGCTATTGGTTTTAGCTCTTGCTCTGCAAACTCCTTTGCAAGCTGTCTTACAAATTCATGTTCCTTTGTAAAAATCATCCGTTCCTCCTTATTTAAATTACATTCTATTAGATATTTTCAATGAAGGTTTGAATCAGGGTACTAGCCTGACCATAGTCAGTCATCTGAAGATCACCTTCAACCTCTAACGCTCTTATGCCTGCCTCATCGAAGGCTCTCTTCATAATTGGATAATCAAATTCTTCATTATCGCAGAATTTCAGCATCAGCATAATCATTCCATCTGCGTTATATTTCTTTACGAGATCAATGATTATATCTATTCTCTTTTTCTCCACATCATATAATATGGAGGTACCTTCTGCATCAGAGATAAGCTTTGCAAGTGCCCTGACCGGATTTCCACTATCTTCATCTACCAAATATCGACAGACACCTGATTCTTCAAGTACATTATCTCCAACTATGGCAATTTTATTCTCTTCAAATATCTTAAGTAGTCCAGCGTAGCTACCAATGATTCCACTAGTTACAATTTTTACGCCCTTCCATTTTTCTTCTGGAAGCTGCTCCAAGGCTTTATTAAGCTCCTTCAGAAGTGCAGAGTGCTCCTTTTTATCCATTATATTTCGGCTGGTGAAAACCTTACTTCTCTGTAGTGGAGAAACTGCCTGTGGATGTTTTGCAGCCAACTCTGAGAACTCACAAAGCAGCCTTCTGTTTTCATTATAAACTTTGATTGCCTCTTCAATCGCATCGTCAGTTATTTTATTTCCAGCAATTTTTTCCAGCTTTTCTTTTGCTTTCTTATACTGAATTTCATTAAAGTCAACAGCTGCATCAAGCTTCCTATTCTGAGCATAGGCTATATTTATAGTTTCAAACTGTTTAAATGCTCTTTTGCAATTCTGTCCTAATGATTTAACTGAATCTGTAGTTCCAGGAATCATAAGAGCTGCAAAATCATCCAGCTTACCTTCCAAACCATATTCTAATATACTTTGTACTACTGAGCTATAAAATGCAGGAAAGTATTGTTTAGACTTATTGATAGAAATTGGAAAACCCCAAAGTCCGATTGGCATCATACCAGCAGCATATGCTACTTCTTCTGGTACATATGCGGTTACACAGCCTATCAAAGTTTTTCCTTCATCCTTAAAGGCTTTAATTTGCTCATCAAAATCAAGATTAAATTTTTCTAAAATATGATCAACGCTCATGACTATTTACCCTCCGCAGCCTTAGCCTTCTTTTCCTTGTTTGCAGCCATTACTTCTATTAAACCTTCTACTCTGGTATCATATTGAGCCTGAGAGAAGTTTCTAGGATCAGCCTGATCTCCATCAAATGTAACAGTTGGTATTCCTGTCTTTTCTCTAATATCTCTTTCCATTTCATACATAAAACCAGACCACATCTTGCAGGATCTATTTATGTGAATTAGCGCTCCATCAATGTTATTTTCCTTAATTACTTTTAATCTCATATCAAGAGCACGCTCATATGAAATAGCATTTGGAGTTCCGCAATAAGCTTTCATCAATTCATCAGTATTACCATATATGTATCCGAAAGCATCAGCATAAACTGTGCCGCAAACATTAACGCCTGCTTCTTTAAGCTTAGTATAAGTGTTTCTTAAATGTGGCCAACAAGCGATTCCCTCAAACAGGATTCTGAATTTTTCTTCATCTCTGAATGTAGATTTTCCTTCAGCAACATTTTCCTTATACTCTTCTATCAGCTTTTCAAAAGCTATGGCTGATTCTTCCTTACCTCTTGCACATACTGCTACTGCCATATGGTTAAACAGGTCAAAGCCATTGTATGGAGATGGAGTATATTTTGCAAAGCCTGTGGCTTCAAGCCATGCTCTTCCAGTTCTTTGGGAGATTTCCATAACCTTTTCAAACTTTTTCTGATCCCATTTTTTGCCGCTTATTTCCTCAAGCTGCTTTATCGCAAAATCGAATTGGCTCTTTAGATATGCCACTCTATCCTCTTCTGCTTCATACTCATCATTGTATGGAACATCTATAAGAATCATTGGAATGTTAAGCTCTTTTGCAATATTTTCGTACCACTTAATCATGCAATTACAGATATTATTACAGCACAGTACAAAATCAGGCTGCGGCATATCCATTTCCTCACAATGCTTTACATCCATAAATGCAAGGGAAATTCTTGCATATGCACATATGTCGTTAGAATAGCCCTGGCTTTCAGCGTGTTCACATAGCCTGCCGCCACCACCCTTAGCCGCAATAGCAGCTGCCTGATTTTCTGGGTAAACAACCTTTATATCCAAAGTTTCAAATATTTCCTGAGGGAAGTTTGATGCGCACCAGCCTACTGGTTCGCCTTTTTTCTTAGCATCCCATGCATCCTGATAGTGCTTAACAACTATATCATTTAAAAGGTGCTTAGCTTTCTTTTCTTTAACCTCTGGCTTTTGTACATCAGACATTACCATTACCTCCTTCTTCTTTTAAGTAGTAGTTATATGCGAATATGCAAGCTCCTATAGCTCCGGCAAGCTGTGATTTTGGTGAAGTTTCAATATCAACACCTAGCTCCTTTTCAAGTGCTTTTACAACTCCAATATTCTTGGAAACGCCTCCGGTCATAACTACCTTAGGTTCTACACCTACTCTGTTTATAAGACCTGCCACCCTGCTGGCAACAGACTTATGAATACCCTTTACAATATCTTTAGGGTTATTATTCTTGGCCAGTGATGAAATTACCTCTGACTCTGCAAATACTGTGCAGGTTGAGCTAATAGGAATAATTCCTGTAGCCTCCTGATCCATCTCACCTAGCTGTGAAATATCCACACTGAGAATTTTTGCCATTACGTCGAGGAAACGTCCTGTTCCCGCCGCACACTTCTCATTCATTACAAAGTTTTTCAGCTCGCCATTTTCATCTAGTTTCATACCCTTGGCATCCTGTCCACCAATGTCGATGATCGTTTTGCATCCACCAAATATGAAATGTGCACCCTTGGCATGGCAACTAAGCTCACTGACACTTCTATCTGCCTTTTCGTAATTATTTCTACCATATCCTGTAGCTACTATAAAAGACATATCATCCATGGTTAGGCCCGTATCTTCGAGAGTTTTGGCGATAGCCTTTTCAACTCCCGAAGAGCCTACACCCATGTCTATGACAGTGCCTGCCAAAAGCTCGCTACCATCCTGCATAATTGCACATTTAGATGTTGCGGAGCCTACATCCACTCCCATAACATATATTTTTTTCATCTACTCTTATAATTCTCCTATAAATCTTAGTGCTATTAGGGAAACAAAATTATTTCTCCCAGCTGTATAGCACCTTGCTTTCGAACATTTCCTTTACTTCATCATCGGAATACCCTAAAGCTTTAACTATATCTCCACTCTGCTCGCCGATAAGTGGTCCTCTATTATATTCAGGCACACCCATCTCCTCAAACTTAACTGGTAGACGCACAAGAGTTCTCTCATTTCCATTATCGTACTTCATCCTATATAGACAATCATTAGCCCATGCCTGTTCATCTTCAAGGATTTCCTCCCAGGACTGTGCTAGTCCAAATGGAATATCAGCCTCTGTAAGCAGTCTCATCCACTCCTTATGATCCTTCTTGGAGAATGCTTCCATCACAGCATCATATACAGTAGGTCCAAGCTTATTTTCCTGCATTGTTGTAACAGGGAAGAAACGCTCATCCTCAGCCATATCCTCTCTTCCAACTGTAGTTAAAAACTTCTTGAAATATGTATTATAATCTGGCATACAGGTCTGGATGAATCTTTCATCTTTAGTTCTCCATGCAGCATTTAGCGGATTGTTGGCTTCTCTTATGGAGATTGGATATTTTTGTCCATAATCTGGATATTGAGCTGCCTGAACCATCATACCCATACTGAATATGGAAGACTCAAATAATGATGTTTCTACCTTATCACCTTCACCAGTCATCTTTGCATGATATAATGCAGCAAGTACACCAGCTGCAAGGTTCATACCTACATTGTGATCTCCAATTCCAGGTACCATATTCATAGGAATGTCACCCTTCTGACGAAGCTCCTCCAAATATCCACCCCTTGCAAAATATGCTGTAAAGTCAAAGCCTGGAAGATCCTTATCTGGTCCCTTCTCACCATAACCAGTAATGATAGCATAGACAAGCTTAGGATATTTTTCTTTGAGAGTATCATAATCAAGTCCCAGACGCTGTAAAGCCTGTAGTCTAAAATTAGTTATTAGCACATCAGCTTCGTCCAAAAGCTTAAAGAAGACTTCCTTACCCTTTGGATCCTTCATATTTACAGAAAGACATTTTTTATTTCCATTCTCAAGTTCCCATGTAGTATTTTCGTACATGTCTAGAGGTCTGCCTTCCGTAGGTGCTGTATATCTAAGTGGATCCCCTTTTGGGTTTTCTATTTTAATAACCTCTGCACCTAAGTCTGCTAGAAATCTTCCTGTAGTAGCCGCAGCAATAAATGTTGCCAGTTCCACAACTTTAACGCCTTCTAAAGGTTTTTTCCTTCCGTTCATCTCAATCCTCCATAATTATTTATATTGTAAAGATTTAACTAATCTATTTACCAAAACTAATGAAATTTGGCTTTTATTAAGCCATTGTACCAAAGCACTTCCATGCCATAATATTGCCGGCATATGTTAAAAGCTTTATACTCACCCTTGACATCCTCTGAGGCGAGCATTTGCCATTTCCTTAAGTGCTCCTTCATCCACCTTTTCCGTTCTTGTAACAGGGAAGCTGTTTACAAACAGAAAATACCTTGGAATCATATACTCACTTAAGTTTTTTTCTAAGTGATTCATAATTCTTTTGAGCAGATCAGGATCCTCGACGCCTTCTATACATGCAACTATCTCTTCTTGTATTACCGGCCATGGAATTCCAATTACTTTGATAGCTCTGTCTTTAACTACTTCTTTTATACTCAGTTCCACATCGTGAGGAGATATATTTTCACCACCTCTGATGATAATGTTTTTTAGTCTGCCAGTTACGGAAAGAAACCCGTATTGATCAATTGACCCTATATCACCTGTTTTTAGCCATCCATCTTTTGTAAACGCATCCTTAGTGGCATTGTCATCATTGACATAGCCCTTCATTAAATTGTAGCCTCTCGTGAGGATTTCACCACTTTGACAGCCATCAAGCTCATCTCCCGTCTTGATATCGGCTATTTTGACTTCCACACCAGCTATAGGCTTTCCTACACTATTGGACTTGGTGATGAGGTCATCACCATATCCTGCTATGGTGATGCATGGTGCAGCTTCAGTCTGTCCATATGATGGCTGTATATGAACCCCTTCACTGAACATGTCAATCAGCTTCATATAATCCTGTGGGTGTACATATGAGCCAGCAATGATTCCGCTTTTTATGCTATCTATACAGTGTTCATTTCTTGCCTTTTTATTATTATATAGTGCGAAGAACATTGTAGGCACACCATTAAGTACAGTCAGAGCATGCTCTTCAACCATGGAGCATACATCCTTTGACCTGTATCTTTTAAGTATAAATAAGCATCCGCCGCATGCTATGGCTGCAAGCACATTGGCAGTAAGTCCGAAGCAATGGAAAAGCGGTACCACAAGGCAAAACCTATCATCCTTTTCCCAATGCATGCTCTCGCTTATACTAATACTATTATTCACTAAGCTATGGTGTGAAAGCATAACAGCCTTGCTACGCTGCGTAGTACCAGAAGTAAAAAGTACGCTGCTAACTCTTTGGCAAGCATCCTGATTTTTGCTCCAGCAACAAATTTTTTCTAATAATGTCTCATCGATAGCCTCATTAAATGCTCCAATGCTCTTATCCATATAAAAAAATTGAACCTCTAACTCATCACTCTCAAGAGACTTAATCATTGCTTCATAGGAATGCTCTTTATATCCTTCTGAGTAAAAAAGATATTTAAGTCCAACATGAGTAATTGAGTCATGAAGTTCTCTTTCCTTAAGACAGGTACTATACAAAAAGGTAATAGCTCCCAGCTTCTGTAAGGCAATGTAATAAAAATACCAGCATCCGGAATTATTACCTAGAATCCCAACATGCTGTCCCTCCCTTACTCCATCATGATAGAGCCTTACGGCCAATGCATCAGTAATTTGATCTACTCTTTGCCAAGTAAAAAAGCTTCCATCAAAAAACATAGCCATTGCATCTGGTGTGGCCGCTACCCTTTCTCTAAAAAAATCTGAAACCGTTTTTTCAGATAGAACCATCCATTACACCTCAGTCTAATAACTTCAAGGATGAGCGCAAATAGAATTTATGCGATATTCACCCTATCCTACTTTTTCATCATAAGACATTGCTTATAGTTTAACATAATAATGTTAAATAATCAACTTTTTAACAAAAAATATACAAGTATTTCAAATTCCAATGCAAAGCTCTATAAACAAATCGAAAAAAGTATGCACAAAAATTTCAGTATTTATATTTATTCCGATTGATTATAAATTATTTTATGATATAATATATACATCTTGACGAATTAAAAAAAGGAGAAAAGCATGCGTTACCCTAGACAAAATAAAATTTTAGAGCTTATCTATAAGTATGATATCTCTACCCAAGATGACCTTGTGAAGCTTCTATTAGAAGAAGGCTTTGATGTTACTCAGGCTACAGTATCAAGAGATATCAGAGAGCTTCAGCTTGTAAAGGTTCAGGATGCCTCAGGAAAATACAAATATGCTGAAAGTGATAGAGATGACGGTCCTATTTCCAGTAGATTCACCAATATTTTTAAAGATACAATACAAGGCTTTGAGGTTGCAGGCAATCTAATAGTTGTAAGAACACTTACCGGCTGTGCACATGCTGCTGGTCAGTCTATCGACAATTTAAATCTGGAACACATCGTAGGCACTATTGCAGGAAGCAATAATCTACTTTTGATAGTTGATCACGAAGACAATGTGGATATTATTCTTGAATACTTAAATAGTGTTATGTTATCCAGAGGCCACATTTACTAAGATTTTATTTAGAGTAATTAAATGCTATCCCATCTGTATCAGCTTCCATTCGTTAGATTTTAGTTCTAATTTTGAAGTGGTAAAGTCGGGGTAGCTTTTTTATTTGATTAAACTATTTTTCCTATTTATTATAAATTTATTATCTGATAAAATTATAATAAATACTTTATTGAGCAGGCTTCTAAAAATACGAGGAGCATCCAAGAGGTGAATAATGATTTGCAATTTGACCATTGATAACTTTGCTTTAATACAGCATGCCGATATAAACTTTGAAAAAGGGCTTAATATTATCACAGGAGAAACTGGCTCAGGTAAATCTATGATGGCTACAGCTATGAGCCTGGCTTTAGGTGCAAGGGCGGATTCAACATTTATTCGCCATGGTGCAGAAAAAACAGTTGTAAGCCTTGATATTAAAATTGGTGATATCACCTATAACATCCAGCGCGAGGTCACTTCCAGTGGGAAAAACACCTGCATAATAAATGGAGAAAAGGTTTCTCTTGCAAGGCTACAAACCTTATGTAATCAGATAGTTAGAATACATGGTCAGTTTGACAATCAAGGACTGCTAAATCCACAAAATCACCTTGATTTTCTCGATACCTACGGAGGGGAAAGCCTCCATATACCACTGCGAAAATATCAGGATGCATATGAAAATTATGAATCAAAAAAGAAAGCATATGAAGAGCTTTTAGCTCTTGAGCGAGAAAATCTCAGGCAGGAAGAATTTTATAGATTCAGCATGAATGAAATCAAGGCTGCCAATATCAAAAAAGGTGAAGAGGCTGAACTTAAAAAACAGCTAAAATTGATGAAAAACAGCGAACAGGTAGCTTCAGCGCTACAGGCTGCATATAAGCTGCTGTATGAGCAAGATGACAGTGCCTCCTCACTACTTGGAGCGGCTAGTTCATCTCTTAATACAGCTGAGGAATTTATTGACAATGAGCTTATTGAACGTCTTAATACTGCTACCTATGAGATAGAGGATATTGGCTCTACAATAGGAGATTTACTGCGAGATCTCAACTTTTCTACAGAAGATATTGATGCTCTTGTAGAAAGGCTTGATCAAATTAGAAGTATTCAAAAAAAATATGGTACAAGCTACGATGAAATCATGTCTTTCTATGATGATATTTGTCATAAGCTAGAGCTTATTGATAATCTTGAAGATGAAAAGAAAAGGCTAAAAGCTGAGCTTGATGAAGCATCTGATATTATTGAGGCGGAAGCTGAGAATATTACATCTATCAGGCGTAATTATGCCAATAAACTTGAGCATGAACTAGAAACGGCAATGAAGGAGCTTGCATTTACCCATGCAAAACTGGATATAAAATTTGAACGTGGCTCTTACGGAATCAAGGGACAGGATATAGTAGAAATATATATTTCCACAAATAAAGGCGAACTCCCTTTACCCCTATCTAAAGTAGCATCAGGTGGAGAGGCTGCCAGAATTATGCTTGCATTCAGTAGTATAATTGCCCATAAGGAAGCTATAGGTACACTGATATTTGACGAGATAGATACGGGTATAAGTGGCCGTGCTGCAGCTGTTGTTGGAAGACGCTTAAAAGCACTGGGAGTAGATAAACAAATAATAAGCATAACCCACTTACCACAGATAGCCGCCATGGGAGATGTTAATTTCAAAATCAGTAAAAGTGAGGATGACGAAAATACCTATACACACATTAGAAGGCTAGAGGGTGATGACAGGGTGTATGAAATAGCTACTCTTTTGAGTGGAGAAAATATAAGTGATACTACTCTTGCAAGTGCCAGAGAGCTGATGAAACAAAATATCTAATCAATTATTCTAAAAAGTAAGCCGACAGGTATTTTATCCAATACCTGCCGGCTTTAATTTTTACATAACTACTGGCTTTGGAACTCTGCTCCTTATCATATTCATATGTGAATCTGTTGTTTTAAGCTCATCTACCAGCTTTCCTTGAATATCAACATCTACCAGCTTAGGCTCATGGGCTAATGGATAATCATGGACTATCTGCTTAAGTGCCGTATATTTATAAAGTGGCAAAACATCGTCCATTTCTTTTGATATATCCTCAGTAGATTTAAATCCGAAGTTTTCTTCAAGAATTTCCGCCATCTCCTGTGCAATCTCCCAGTTTGATAACTCATTTTTCTCATTTATGGCTTTTTCAACGCCTAGAAGCCTGCCTTCAGTATTGAAATAAGTACCGCTTGTAGATGCAAATCCAGTTCCTGGTATAAATACATCTGCTTGAGATGCAGTTTTTGTTATATGAGTATCTGATACCATTAAGAATTCTAATCCTAGGCTGGAAAAATCAATGTCCGGATCTTCTCCGAATACCATGAGGCCTCTAACATCTTTTAGTACTTCGGCTCCAGCCTTAATACCTATGTTTACAAGTCCCTGACTATTATTCTTTGCCTTAATCATTAATATTCCATCTCTAGGTGTGCCTATGTGTCCAGAAGCTACAGCAATATCTCCAATAAGCTTGGAAGCTTCTACAGAAAGAACATTCTGCTGATAAACAATCATTGCTTTTTTAGCATCAAGATATAAGTTTATAACTTCCAGAAGCTCTCCATCTAAAGGTTCCACATCTTGTAGCTTCTTTAAAAGTCCCTCTGCTTGCAAGCCCTGACTTCCTTTTTCCATAGCAGTCTTCAGTATTTTAGCCAAAACCTCAAGGCTATTTTCAATCTTGATTCTCTTATAAGCAAAATCATAAGTTGCAAGCTCGTCACCTGCATCTAAAACGATAATCTTTGCACCTGCTTTTGCAGCCTGCTTAAGCTTATTCCAGATAACTGGATTTCTTTCCTTGATAAATCCTACAGTCAGTATTACATCGGTTGAAAGAAGCTCATTTATTTTGTTAGGGCTAATATCTTGTCCAATAACCTGTGCCAGTCCATTTTCTTTATTATTAAATGAGAAAATTTTTGCACCAAGTAAATTAGCCAGCTTTTTGATTACATAAGCTTCTTCGTTTGTATATCTATCAGATACGCTTATAGCTATAGCATCTTTACCATATCTGCTTCTTATACTTTCCATTTTCTTTATGGTATTTACGAAGGCATCATAGTATGTATTAAATTTGCCATCTAGCTTGCCATTGATGCTATATAATGCAGCCTCATCTTCCTTGCCTTCTAGCGTAGAGCAATCAAAACCCCATTTTCCTTTGCTACAGCACAGGCCCTCATTTACAACACCATCCTTTTCAGGATTTGCCTTAACCAATAAATCTCCATGTGATTCTAGATCTAAGCTACATCCAACAGAGCAATATGGACATGTTGTGCTGGTATGAAGATTCTCCATAGGAGTATCCTTTCTTATGGACAGCTTCTCCTGTATTGCCCCTACTGGACAGACGCTTACACATTGTCCACATGAATCACATCCAGATTCACATAGCTGACCTCCAAGTGTTGGCATAACTACTGTATCAAATCCACGATTTACAAGACCCAGAGCGCCAATTCCCATGACTTCATCACATACTCTTACGCACAGACCACAAAGTATACACTTGTTTGGGTCTCTGGCAATGAAAGGATGCTCATCGTAAAATTCTGTTATCGTTTTTTCACCAGCAATCCTATCTGGTTTTACATCATACTGATTTGCATAATCAATCAGCTTGCATTCAAAGTAGTCATGGCAACCACACTGAAGGCATCTATTAGCCTCTGCTATTGCCTGCTTTTCTAGCAACCCATCATACACAACCTCATTGAAATTGTCTTTTCTCTCTTCTGGCGAAAGCTGGGCAGCCTTTTCACGGAACATTCTTTCCCTATCTTCAAAAGTTTTTTCTGTTATATCAAACCTTTTTACAAAGTAAGGCTTTTTATAAACTATGTCCTCCCCATTTAGATATCTATCTATGATGACGGATACCTTATTGGCATCTGCAATAGATTCAATAGCTATACTGATCTTATCATTTCCGCAGTCTCCGCCTGCAAATACACCCTCAAGGCTGGTAACAAAATTGTCCGGATTATATGCAACCGCTCCTTTGCGAGTTTTCTCTGTAGGAAATACACTAGCATCAACAGCCTGACCTATAGCAAGAATAACATTGTCTACCTCAATAGTCTCACTCTTTCCTTCTACCTTAACAGGACGACGTCTACCGGAAGCGTCTGGCTCACCAAGCTCCATTATATCTAGCTTGATAGCCTTCACCTTGCCATTTTCATCTAAGAGAATTTCATTCGGATTAGTCAGGTTCTTAAAGATTACACCTTCTTCCTCAGCCTCTTCAATTTCAATGGCATCAGCTGGCATTTCTGCCTTCGTTCTACGGTATATGTTATAAACTTCACTAGCACCTAACCTGACGGCACTTCTGCATGCATCCATGGCTGTATTTCCACCACCGACTATTGCTACCCTCTTACCAAGGTTTATTTCTTCATTTCTTACTACTCTTCTTAGGAAATCAATACCGCCCCATACACCTTTTCCGTCTTCTCCAGGGCAACCTACACCTGTAGATAGCCATGCGCCTATGGCAATTAGCACAGCATCATAATCCTTGCGTATGGAATCAAATGGTATGTCCTGTCCCACTGAAGTGTTAGTCCTGATATCCACACCCATATTTTTTATGATATCTATTTCAGCATCCAGCACCTGCTTTGGCAGTCTATACTCAGGAATTCCGTATCTCAGCATTCCTCCTGCCTTTGGCATGGACTCAAATATGGTAATTGAGTGACCCTTTTGTCTCAGAAAATACGCAGCAGAAAGGCCCAAAGGTCCGCCTCCAATAATGGCAACCTTCTTACCTGTGTCTTCTGCAATATCAGGAATGAATTTTTCCTTTTGTGCAAGATTATATTCACCTGCAAATCTCTTAATAAGTGCTATGCTAATAGGCTCTTCTATAAGGCCTCTTCTACAATTTTCTTCACATGGGTGAGGACAAACTCTTCCTATGCAAGCAGGAAGTGGTATTTTATCCTTGATAAGTTCATTTGCCTTGTCAATCTCTCCATTAGCCACAAGTCCCACATAACCCTGACAATCTGTTCCAGCAGGACATGCTAAGGAACATGGCGCCTGACAGTCACCAACATGATTAGATAGCAGAAGCTCAAGATTTGTCCTTCTTGATTCCATTACCCTCTCAGTATTAGTCTTCACAACCATGGAGGGAGCTATTTCTGTAGCACAAGCCTTAACCAGCTTTGGATTTCCTTCCACTTCTACAACACAGAGCCCACAAGCTCCATAAACCTCTGTCCTTTCATCGTAGCAAAGAGTTGGAATGAATATATCATTTTCCTTTGCTACCTCAAGTATAGTCTGACCTGGTATGCCCAGCACTTCCTGGCCATTTATATTCAAACGAAATTTATTCATTCTGCCTCCTACTCAATAACAATAGAGCTAAATCTACATGTTTCATAGCATTTGCCGCACTTGATACATTTATCCTGATCAATCACATGCTTATTCTTTGCTTCACCAGAAATTGCATCTACAGGGCATTTTCTCTTACATGCCGTACATCCAACACATTTATCAAGGATTTCATAGTGTATCAGTGCCTTACACGACTTAGCAGTACATTTCTTGTTATATATATGATCTTCATATTCATTTCTGAAATACTTTAAAGTAGTAAGTACAGGATTTGGAGCAGTCTGACCAAGTCCACACATGGATCCATCTTTGATCTTCTGACATAGCTCTTCTAAAAGCTCAATGTCTCCATCTCTTCCTTCACCTTGTGTAATACGCTCTAAAATTTCAAGCATCCTCTTAGTTCCTATGCGGCAATAATTACATTTACCACAAGATTCTTTTCTCGTAAAATCAAGGAAATATCTTGCCATGTCAACCATACATGTATTTTCATCCATGACAATCATACCACCCGATCCGACAATAGCTCCGGTTTTATTAATATCTTCATATGTAACTGGTGTATCTATGAGCTGAGCAGGTATGCATCCACCAGAAGGTCCACCCATTTGCACAGCTTTGAATTCTTTATCTTCTTTGATGCCTCCGCCAATGCCAAAAATGACATCCTTTAGTGGTAATCCCATTGGCACCTCAACAAGACCGCCCTTTTTGATTTTACCGGCAAGCGCAAATACCTTTGTACCCTTGGATTCTTTACTTCCCATAGCACCAAAAGCTGCTCCACCATTGGTAATGATCCAAGGTACATTGGCAAAAGTTTCTACATTATTAATGTTGGTAGGTTGCTGCCAATATCCCTTCTGAGCAGGAAATGGAGGCTTTAGTCTAGGCATTCCTCTCTCACCCTCAAGAGATGCTATGAGTGCTGTTTCTTCTCCACATACAAATGCTCCAGCTCCAGCCTTTATCCTAAGGTCAAAGCCAAAGTCAGTACCTAATATGTTTTTGCCAAGAAAGCCCTTTTCTCTTGCCTGCATTATGGCTCTGTCTAATCTTTTAATGGCCAGAGGATATTCTGCACGGCAATAAATTACACCACCAGTAGCTCCCATGGCATATCCACCAATAATCATGCCTTCTATAAGCGCATGTGGATCACCCTCAAGCACTGATCTATCCATGAATGCACCAGGATCTCCCTCGTCTGCATTGCATACTATATATTTTTCACTTCCCTTGCTGGCTCTTGCCGCATTCCATTTAAACCAGGTTGGGAATCCAGCTCCACCACGTCCTCTGAGACCGGAAATTTTTATCTCTTCAATAACTTCTTGCGGAGTCATTGATGTAACTACCTTCTTAGTAGCTTCATAGCCTCCCACAGCCAAATACTCTTCAATATTTTCCGGATCAATAAGACCACAATGTCTAAGTACTATACGCTTTTGGTGCTCTACAAATGCTTCATCATTTTTTTCGATGGAATATTCCTCAACAGGTCTTCCTTCCTTAAAATGCTCTGCAACTATTCTCTCTACCTTGTCTGGCTGTACCTTGACATATCTGGTAAATTTATCTCCATCATAGACATCCACTATCGGTTCGAGATAGCAGGTACCTACGCAGCCTGTAACTCCTACTTCTACATCTACACCATAGCTTGCAATCTGTTTCTCAAATTCAGCCTGTGTTTTCTTAGCACCTGTGGCAATACCGCAGCTGCCCTGTCCTATTATTACTTTCACCAGCTACCTCCTATGCCCTTGCCTTTATCTCATCTAAAATTGTTTTAACCTTATCCTTAGTAAGGTTGCCATAGGTTTCATCACCATCTGCACCCTGAATCATCATAACAGGCGCCAGTGAACAACAACCTAAGCATGCAACATTGTTCAATGTAAAAACGCCATCATCTGTCGTCTCTCCGTCCTTGATATTCAGATGTTCACAAATAGCCTCTTCAATCATTTCAGATCCATTTACATGGCAAGCTGTTCCTTGACACAGCATGATTAAATATTTGCCTATAGGCTTAAGTCTGAATTGAGCATAAAAAGTAGCTACTCCATATATCTTAGCTGGTCTAATACCTGTCGCTTTAGAAATATGCAGTATCGTATCCATGGAAATATATCCATAAATATCCTGTGCCTTTTGTAAAATGGTTATTAAGCTTCCTGGCACATGGGCGTATTGCTTCAATACCTCATCCAATTCCGGAAAGCTATTACAAGCCACATCCCCTTTGCAGCAACACTCCTTAGTCACTAGCATTACCTCCTATATTGCACTACTATTACAATGAGATGCTGACAGCCTTAAGTGTCTCACATTGTTAAAAAAATACCATAATATAATTATATACCCTATTTCAGTTTTTTCAACTACTTTTGAAATATTTACTCAAAACTGTACATCTTATACCTCACATATATTATACATTGTTGACATAAGATTTTCCACCTAATACAGCCTTTCATACGTTGTATCATATCTATATTATATAAAACATACCATACACCTGCTTATACTATACTAAAAGTCATCAAATATTATGCATATGCTATAAATTGCCCGTTACATATAAGCGGTTTTACAAAAATTGACCTTATACAAAGAAATAACCTTATATTATATCGATAACTCCTGTAACAACTTGTCAAGGACTTTCTAATCATTTTTATCGACTTTTTGATGTTTTTCTCTCTCCATTTTTCTAAGCATTATGCGTTTTAATTTGTCTTGCATTGTTTCCGTCGCATTTTCATTAAAGTGAACAACAACCTCATAAGTTGCTTTACCAATTTTCTTTATAGTTTTGTTCCTGTAATCTGTTCATTTTATTTTCGTACATATATTTTTCCTCCTGTTTGTTTCAATAAAAAAGGCGATTAGATTTTTAATTTTCTAATCGCCTTTTAAGTGTAATATTTATCTTTTTATTATCTCTGGCATACTTTTATACCTTTTTAGACTTAAAGTCTTTAATAGTGCTTTCCACCTCTTTTACCTATAAAGATTCTCCTTCATCATAGTTCATTTTTTTATTTAAACCTTTCTGTGTTAGTTTTTCTTTATCTTCTTCATACCAATTAAGGATTGTTACATAATGGTCTTTATAGTATTTCCCAGAGCTTTTAATATATCTTGATAGCTTTTCAATCATTGTATCTGTATGACTTTGCAGCTTATCCTTTAACTTATGGTATTCTTCTTAAGTTAATCGAACATTTTGATATTTTCCGTAAAAAGAAACTGGGGCTACTTGGTTTTCTTTTTCTCTTCTCCCCTTATCTATACTAACCTTATCTAATCTACCCTTACCTATACTGGGTTGACCACTTGACAACCTTTGATTAACCAGATGACAACCAACTTTTTCTTCTGAAATATATGCTCCATTTTCCGTCTGATAAAGCTGTTGTTTCTGCTCTATATACATTGTTGGCTTATATCTGTCTTTTCTAATAAAGTTATTTATCTTCCAATGAGTAATGACGATAATTCCCTGATCAAAGACTATCACAAAGCCTTTGGCAATAAGTATTTGTTGGTCATCTTCATTAGCTCCGATAATTTTGATGATTTTCTTAGGATTATTTACAAAACCATCATCATCTGCCCTCATTGATAAATGAAAATATAGGCATTGACTACTTAGTGGCATATCCAACAATAAGTCGCTATCTACTATCTTTAGTGAAAACATTCTTTTATCTGTCATGCTCTCCTACCTTTCTTCAAATAAAAAAAGACGATAGTTTTTTACTTCTACCGCCTTGCATATTGCTATGATTTTTTCATAATTATATATTAAATTTTTAAATCTTTATTATTTAACATCTTACTAAACATATCATGGTACATATCTTTAGAAGATTCTTCTATCTTGGTAATACTTGATATTTTATTTCCTGCATCCTTTGACGATGCTCCGCAAAGATAAAAGGCTTCATTTTCTGTTCCATAGTCTATGGCAATATATCTATCATGATATTTTTTACCAGCTATCTTAAGCTTCAAGTCTATATTAGGATAGTCTTTTCTAAAATCATCTAAGATATTTTTTGTAAGCATATCCTTGTTCTTGACATTATCACTAAAGACTATGATTTGAGTCTTATCTCTTGCAGCTCTTAAAAGTTCCAATGTTTTAAGTCCTACATAGTTATCTATTACATAAATGCTTTTCTTTGCTGATTTATATATTTTTGTATAGGCAACATCAGCTTCTATCTTATCTCCATTCATCAAGAGGAAATGTTTATATGTTTCCGGGTCTATAAAATTATCCATTACCTTTTTAAAATCTTCTTTTGTAGCCATTTGAGATTTTATTTCTGCAATATCTTTTGTGTTTTGGTTGGTTTGAATGGCAATTGGTACTAATTCTTTTGAACTGATAAAATCTTGATTTTCAACGATGAAGTCTTTCATCTGCTTAAACATTCGTATTAAAGCCTTGCTCTGTTTAACTGCAAGTTCTCCCCTCAATACAGTCATGAGCATATATATTCCCTGTTCTGTAAAGGCATATGGATTATACTTTATATTGCTTCCTCTACCTGTTCCTCTCTTCAAGGTCACATTTTGTGATCTTGAAAGTTCATATACTTCTTCATCGGTTAATTGGAACATAAAATCATCATCAAATTTTTCATTATTTCTTTTTACCTGTTGATTAAAAGCTCTTGTTTCATACCCATATATTTCAGCAAGTTCAAAATCAAGCATAACCTTTTGATTTCGTATATAGTAAATCTTACTTTTAATTGTAGTTTCATCTATAACTACAATTTCCTTATTTTGCTCTGCCACAAAATTCACCTCCTATATATTTTGGGGGCTACAACTTGTAGCCGATTTCTCTTTATTTCATTTAGCATTTACAACCAAAGCTAGGTTTAGTTAAGTGGACCACTAATCATAAAAGCCCACCCAGTTATTCCTGTTATAGGAAATATAAATATCCAAATACATGCAGCTATGGTATACCACTTTAAACTCTTCATAATTACATCCTTAAAAGTAATTAAATTGTACATATTATTATACCCAGTTTTTTCATTTTCTATTCTTAGTCTATTGGTTGCATAGTAGTATTATAGCAAAAATATTCCTATTTATTCTGTACTTGGGTATTTGCCAACAAATCACCAAAATGTCTTTTATCATTACGTATTAGACCCATTGATAAAAGCAGTACGGCAAATCCCATGCCTATAAAAAACAAGACGATAGCCCATACATCAAAGTCAGTATAAATTCCATGAATCGTACTCATATGTCCTATTTGCCATGGTAAAAATTTGATTATGTTTCTTATAAAGCTTGCTTTTAAAGATTTATGTTTATAAACAAGTTTTAACCCCGATTTGCGTTTACCAAGACTCCCATCTTTTGAATAATCCAAAAAAGAAAAAATCAAAATAATCGGAATAACTGATGTTAATAAAGCAATTAGTTGTGACTGTAGTTCGTTCATTTTTGGAATTCCTTTAAAAAACAGATGATAAACTGCCATGCTTACTCCAAATAACAATGCTAAATACAAAAGAATAAGTAGATAATCAAAAAACAATTCTTTCATTCGTTTTTTTAATGATATTGGATTATTATTCATAAACATAATTTATTTATCCTCTCAGCGTGAAAAGTTTTCTTTATCTCCTTAACAAAATATTTCTATTTTCTGCAAAAAATCTTATCTCTACCTTATAGTTTAACGTATTTTGGCAAATTTAATTAAAATAGGAAATATTCTCACAAATACTTTCTATTTTAATTAAATTTCATCATATTCCTTTTTTTAATTATCCATGTAGTCAAGATCAATCCACTCCTAGCTAAAACCACAAGTAGTGCAAATATACCTATAAACAGGCACCGCTGACTTAATTTTAAGACCTTTCATAATATTATTACCATTCCCATAAGTTCCAGCAGATTCTGGCACAGATAAAATATCACTTCCTCCACACTTTGGGTATTTTCTCGTATTTTTCATACTTTCTCCTTTTTTAATTCTTCCTTACTTTCATAATACCTCATATGCCAACCTCCGTGGTTTATATATAGCTATTATACCAAAAATATTTTTATCCTAATGTTAATTCATAATATTGTAATCAAACTGTTCCGATTTATTTTAATTTTTGAAAGCAAGTATCTATTTTACTATCTTCAAATCCATCATCTTCAAAAAAATGTTCTTTAACTACTCTAGAATCATATATTTCTAATCCATATCCATCTGGAAAACCTAGACTATATTGAATTTTCGTTATCTCATAGTTAATGTTAAAATGCTCTTTTACCTTTGCGACAATATCCTCACTTTGATTGATAACTTCTATTGTAGTTGTAGTGGTTATCAAATCACCTAAAACTAATAAAGCAGTGTAGCCATCTATCACAACAAAAAAATCACCATTATAATAAAAAGAATTTTTTTCATTTATTCTACATAAATCATTCTCAAGTTCAAATTTTTTATTTCGTTAAAACATTCCAACTTTCTCCGGCATCTTCAGAATAAAATTGAATTCCATTGGATTCATACTCTCCTGATGTAACAGTAATATATAATTTATTCCCCTTACTTTCAGGCATAGAAAGATACTTATAATCATCCAATTTTAGTCCGATTTCTTTTCCTTCTTTTGGTATATCTTTTACCTTATCCATAGGTAAATTAACTTGTCTAAAGGTAAGACCTCCATCTTTTGTACTATATATTTGAGAGTACTGTCCAGATGCTCCCTGAATTCCAATAAAACCAAAATCATTTGAAAAGAATATTATTCCTTCAGCTAATCCGGTTCTATCCATAAAAGGATCTTTGTTGATAACTTTCCAATTTTCCCCACTATCAATCGATTTTTCAAATGCATAGAACCGTGAACCAGCAGCAGCATCTACAACCACAAGTCTATATCCTATTTTTTTATCATCTAAAACAAAGGTATATACTGTACCATTATTTTCATCTGTAATCCATCTTTTTGAAATCTTTGCATCTTCAATTATTTCGCTATTATGTTCATTTTCAAGTATTTCAGGTGATATATATTGTGGCTCCATTAGATACTTAAATGAAGATATATCTTCATTGTTTTTTATATAAAGAGAAGCCATATACCCACTAAATTCTCCTCCTCTTGATAACATAGAAGGCGTCAATCCTGTATTGTATTTTCCATCACCATCTGCATCTCCATCTAATATAAAGAGTCCTTTTTCTGAATTAACTTTTTCTTTTCCTGAATATAAAAAAGAATATGTTTGATTTTGTTTTATATTCTCCCAATTATGAACTTGTTCTCTGTAATCGGATTGCTTAAGAATTGCGAAGAAAGGATTTAATAACTTATCCGAATTAATACTAAGACCTTCCCCTTCATTAAGCCATACATTTATTTTACTATCTTTCTTATAGTCATAGGTAATTAAAAAACCTTTCAACTGTCCCTTATCATTTTCTCCATATAACATTGTTTCTATATTCGTAATTGTTCCATCCTCTGTAAACTCAATGTAGAAATCATCTGATACATAAATTTTTTCTGGTAAAGAATTTTTTTCTCCTATATCGTTTATCAAACCATCAATACCATTTTCATAAATATTATTATGAATGAATTTTATCTTTTTATGATTTAAAAAATCATCAATTTTCCAAGATAAAGCCCCATTATAAGGAATTGCTGTGTGTATTATCATCCCTCCAAACACTAGGCTTATAGCAATAAATAAAACCAAAAGGAATTTAAAATAACTTGCCCGATACCCTCTATGTCTTAATATTACTCTAACTAAAAGTAAGATAATTAGTAAAATCACAAAAGGCAACATAATTCTAATCCAATAATGTGTTCCTCCTAACTTACAAAGTTTCCATAAAATATACATACAAATTGAATATAAAACTAAGATTATATAATCAACTAACGGTTTTAGTTTCTTCTTCACATCAGTCCCTCCTTTCATGTGCATTATATCATTTTTTAGGTATTTTTCTATATCAGCTTCCTACGGTGCTTGAAAGTCCCCTAATAAAGTTAAAACATCTTACCTTTCCGAATTCCTATAACTATCTTTTGTTCTCTCTTTTCTCTTTTCGTATTTTTCCTGTTGCTCTTGATATTTTTTAATCTGTGCTATTACACTTGGTTTTTTACCTTGCTTTATTAGCCTATCTATCTCTATAGATAAGTCTATGCCAAGTTCTTTGTTTACAAAATCTACCGAATATTTTATATGATTAATTTCCTAGTATTCATCTTTTATCTTGTATTTTTCTTTATTTATTTCTTCGTGATTTGCCATTAAAAGATTTTTTTCTTCATTCCACTTTTTAGGACTTAGTTTTGAGGTGCCCCCCAACAGTTAGACTTTTTAGCGTAGCAGTTATTCAAGCTGCTACGCTTTTTTATGCAGCAATAGCTGATTGCCTGTATTCACCAGGGCTTTTCCATCCTAATTTCTTTTTAATACGCTGTTCATTGTAATATACAATATATTTTTCGATAGCTTCTTTTAACTCTTCAAAACTGTAATAGGTATTCCCATAGTACATTTCCTGCTTTAATATGCCAAAGAAATTTTCTATAACGGAATTGTCATAACAGTTTCCTTTCCGGGACATACTTTGAAAGATTTTGTTCTCTTTCAATCTATTAGAGTACATCCTCATCTGATATGCCCATCCTCTGTCAGAATGAAAGGTTCGCCTGTATGGACAATCAGATGTCACTTCAATCGCTTTCTTTTGGGCAGATAATATACTTGCTGCAGAAGGTGTTTTGCTGATTGAATAGCTTAATATTTCCCCGTTAAACATATCAAGGAACGGATCGAGATATAACTTCTTGAGCGTAATTCTACCTTTTCCATCAATTTCATAATACTTAAATTCGGTGGATGCGGTATCGTAGTGTGAAATCTTCTGTTTATTCTATTTGATGCAATTCTTCCCACTTTGCCTTTGTATGAATTGTAGCGTCTGCTCTTCCTTGTGTATGATGTTACCTGCAAATCGAGTTTCTGCATTATTCGCTGTACTTTCTTCTTGTTGACACAAATTCCTTCTCTTTGAAGCATCGCTTTCATGCGTCGATGTCCAAAATCCTTATGTTGGTTGTGTAAGTCAAGGATATGTTCTTGCAGTTCTTTATTCGGATCCACTCTGTCAAAACGCTTTTGCCAATACATATATGTTGATTTAGGAAAACCTACTACTGCGAGAATCTCTTTTAATTTGAATTCTCCTTGGAGGCTGTGGATGATTCTCGCTGTTTTTTCAGAAGAGCTTTCTCCTCTAAACGCAGCCTCCTCAGTTCTTTTAAATATGCATTCTCTATCCTGAGTTTCAACAGTTCATATTCCAGTTGTTTTACATATTCTTTGCTTGTATCTACAGTTCCTTCATCTGCAGATTGACTCTTCCTTTTTTGATTTGTATCTTTCGCCATTGATTTTTTCCGACCTTTCTTCTTAGGTCTCAAAGCATCAGGTCCTGCAATTTTAAAATCATTGACCCACCTGGTGATAAGTGTAGGATTGTTCATGCCTTGTGACAGTGCCAATTCTTGATACGAGACTTCACTTGTCAGATACAATTCTACCACACGAAGTTTGAATTCAAAAGAATATGTTTTCTTTTCTCTGGAACGTATTAACCCAGCGTCCCCAAACTCCTGATAATTCTTAACCCAGCTGCAAACTTGTTTGTGAGATTCAACACCATACTTTTGAGATAAATACCTATAACCACCTTCACCTTTAAGATAAGCTTCTACTACAGATTTCTTAAATTTAAAACTATATTTTGCCATGAAAAAACCGACCTCCCATCTGTTAGATTTTAGGTCTAACTTTTGGAGGTCGGTTCATTTTGCATTGATTTATGGTTATTTTAGTTTTGGTTTAATAAAAATATTTATCACGATTCATCTTCAACAGAAAGACGCGGATAAGTCACATTAGCCAATTTATCCTCAAAACTTTCTCTAATTTTTTCCTCATCCTCATCTATGTAGCCTTCAAAAAATACGTCTTCAATGTCTTCTTTATTGAAAAAGAATGTTGTTGAATCCGCTTGCCCTTCCGGATATAAGCATGCCCCATAATCATAATAGCCAATAACACCGTTATTGTTGGTCAGGGGTGTTCTGCTGATAATCATCAACTTGTGCTCTCCGTTTTTAAGTTTTACACCCGTACCTATTGAATAAATTTCCATTTTATTTTTCCTTTCTCTGTAATAATTAAAACTCTTATTTGCTCGCTTTAATTATCTTATTCATATAAATAATTTTACGCATCCAAGACTGTGTGCCAATACAAGCCCCAAAAATGGAATAGTTATTAAATATATATTTAATGCGGGATTTGAAATCATTAACTCCAGCAAACAGAAACAAATTATTAACTCAGCTCCTGTCAGTACAAATATCGATAGAACTCCTTTAATCGCTTCTTTTTTCTCTGATTTTGCAATTAAGCCATCAATTTGATTTTTTGAAAAACTATTGTCTATCGTCCCAACTTTTTTAATCTTTTTAATGCTATATACTCTCCCTACAAAAGCCGAGACAAAAAAACTTAAAACAGTTATGCAATTCATAACATTGTAATATAACATTTTGTTACTTACAAAAGCGTCTATCATTATATTTAAATATTTTACGCTGAAATATAACATAAAACAAGTCCAAAAGTATTTAAGAAATTCATAAGCATTTCTGAGGGCTTTTTACGCGGAATAATATAAAAGTTGCCTTTATAAAACCAGATTTCTTTTTCATAAAACCATATTCTAAAATATCCACTATTTAAAAATCGCATTTCTAACACCTATCACAATTCTATAAACGCTCTTTCTTGTATCTGTCATAAAATCTCTTTCTCTTGTGCGGTAATGCAAGTGCATATAAAATCACTGAGCAAAATAGAGTAACCAGTAAAATAATAAATAAAACAAATATTTTAAACATTATGAACAACACAAACACTGTAAGCGTAATTAAGCCCCCAAAAATCATCAGCTTACAGGTTCCTTCTAAATTGTTTTCTCCGTTTTTTATATCATCTATTGTTAATTCAAAATCTTTCTCTGTAATAACAAAGTAATGTTTTTTATAATAACTATTACAGAACTTTTTCGATATAACGTAAGCTGAATACGTATAAACAAACAAAAAAACCGTAATAATCATATTAAACGCATTTGAAGTTAATAAATTCATCCATGTTGGATTGACAAAGTAAGAGATTCCTGTTGTTATTGGAATTAATAATAAAGTCACATTTCTAATAAGCCTTTGAGGTATATCAACAGTCTTTGTGCTTGTAATAAATTGATTTGTTTCCTCGTTATATAAAATTGCTCGTCCATCTTTGTTACATATTCCATAAATACAGTTTTTTTGACCCATTACACACCTCGTATTATAAAGTAGTAGTGTTTATAGTCCCTCTCCAAGGACTGTATGCTATACTGTTGGAGATACTGTGGATTGTTTTTATCACTCCTACCATTC
>CASDYG010000003.1 GCA_949285555.1 uncultured Eubacteriales bacterium
CTTTAACATCTATGTTTGCAGCCAGAAAGCTACTGACGGAAATGTGGGGTTATTGGATGGAAAAGGAGGGAAGACTGAAAGGAATTCCCAGATAAATATAAGTATTACTTATTCGTTTAATAACAATATTTTAAAAACAGGCTTGAGTTTTCTGAGATTCAGCCTGTTTTTTATTTTATCATCATATTAAAATGTATATAACATAATTTTAATTCATTAAATTTATATTATTTTAAGGTTTTTCAGCTTTCAAGTATAGTTTTCGCATATTGTCTGAAAGGCAGAAATTTTTCGTTGACCTTAGACTAGGTCTAAAGTTTAGAATTTATGTAATTTAACAATCACCAAGGAGGAGCTTATGGACTTTAGAGATATTGCGGAAAGCAAGGAGCTATATATAGCTTCAAGCATAGCGATAATTATCGTTGCAATTATAATTTCTTTATATTTTATCAAATGCTATCGCCATGCTGTAAAATGCGGTATATCAAAGGACGTATTAAAGAAAGTCATTAAGTCATCGGTATTATTTTCCATTATTCCATCACTAGCAATTGTTGCTGGACTTGCTACCTTAGTAGCGGTTATCGGTTTTCCATATGCATGGTTGAGATTAAGTGTTTTGGGATCCCTGGCATATGAGATAATGTCATCAAGTATGGCTCTAAATGTAATGGGCGTGGATTTGGCTCATGCGGGGGCAGATGCATTTGGTTTAGTTATGTGGGCTATGTGTCTTGGAATTACATTACCACTAGTATTTAACTGCTTCCTGTGTAAGTATGTTCATTTAGGAACTATGAAAATAGGAGCTGGGGACCCTAAATGGAGTCAGCTCTCTCAGACAACATTTATGTCTGCTTTAATCATTGCACTAATTATTCCAATGATAGTAGGTAACTTAGTATCATGTCTGACATTTGCTGCAAGTGCAGGAATCGCACTTTTGCTCGGTTATTTAGCAAAAAAACTAAATGCCGGATGGCTACAGGGATTTGTACTTGCTGGAAGTTTGTTTGGTGCTATGGCAGTATCAGTAATTTTAGATGGTGTACTTAAGTAACGGGAGGGTTAAAATGAACAAAACTAGTAATACAAGCAATTATTACAATAGAATGCATAACTTTGGTATTTGTGTTACCATTTTAGCGACTATAGTAATTTTTTCCGTACCATTTATTATTTGCATGATATTTGATATTATGCCTTCGCTTCAAGAGATGTTTTTAACAGGTGGACCAATTTTAGCTATATTTATTCCTCTAAGCTTAGCCGAAACTATAGCAGAAACACCTATCATGGGAACTAGTTATTATCTTGCGGGAGTGACTGGAAATATACTTAACCTTAAGCTACCAGCGACTTTTAATGCACTTAAAATATCCAATGTGTCTAAAGGTACAGAGGAAGCAGATGCTATTATTGGTGTTGCAGTAGCGGCATCATCAGCGGTTACACTTATTTTCTTGGCACTGGGTGTTGTGCTTTTAACTCCACTGAAGCCAATGCTTGAATCAGATGTGGTGACTACTGCAACTAAATATGTGCTTCCAGCATTGTTTGGATGTATGTCAATTATGACATTTAGCAGGAATATTGGAGGGGGAGTAAAGATTTATGGCAGAGGCTTAGCACTTATATTGCCAGTTGTTATATGCGCAGTACTTTTCCTATTTGTAATGCCTGAAAAATATGGATTGTATCAGGGAGTTATTGCACTAGTGCTTATCCCTCTTATCTATGTAAGCAATAAGATTCTGTATAAAAAAGGAAAAATTACGGTAGAAATGCCCGAGCAACACTAAATTGTTACTGAAAATAAGTAGTTAATTAGAAAGGGGTAGATATGAATATTGAACAGATTGAACAAATTTTTGAACAGTATAAAAATAAGCTAAAGGAGCTAGCTACCTATATACATGAAAATCCAGAGCTTGGGCTAGAAGAAAAAATGGCTTGTGAGGCTCAGGTAAAGCTTCTTAAGGAAGAAGGCTTTAATGTAGAAGAAAGCTTTGACGGATATGAAACAGCTTATAAGGCAGTTTTTAAAGGGGAAAAAGCCGGAGCAAGACTGTGTATGCTTGCTGAATATGATGCACTCCCTGAAATAGGCCACGCATGTGGGCATAATCTCATTGCTACAGTAGGCGTAGGTAGTGGACTTGTTATTCGTGATCTTGTGAAGGAGCTGGGCGGTGAAATTACTATCATAGGTACTCCTGCTGAGGAAACACTAGGTGCTAAGGTTAAGATGGCAAATGACGGAGTGTTTAAAGATTTTGATGTAGTAATGATGGCTCATCCTATGAACTCCAATGCAGATAGTATAAATACTATGGCGATAGAGGCATATTATGTTCGTTTTAAAGGAAGACCCGCACATGCTGCTGCCGCTCCTGAGGCAGGGGTAAATGCACTTGATGCAATGATAAATTTCTATAATTTAATTAATGCAATGAGGCAGCAGACGAAGGATGATGCAAGAATTCACGGAATTATTACCAAAGGTGGTACGGCACCTAATGTTATTCCGGATTTTACCGAAGCTTTATTCTGTGTTCGAGCATTTAAGTGTGACTACTTAGGTGAGTTAGTTGAGAAATTTAAGAAATGTGCAGAGGGTGCTGCAATGGGAACTGGTTGTGAGCTTGAAATTGTGCAGGAGGGTTCCGGATTTAAAGACACAGTGAGCAATTTAACTCTTGCAGAAATTCACGCACAAAGCAAGGAGCTTGTGGGACAAAGCAATGTACTAAGAATGAAAGGACAGTCCATAACAGGTTCTTCTGATATTGGCAATGTAAGCTATGAGTGCCCTGCAATACAAAGCACATTCGATATTGCAGATGGTAAAAAAGGCGTGCCACATACGGCAGAATTTGCAGATTGCGCTATATCTGACTATGGTATCAATATGGCTTTTTCGGAGATTAAGGCTTTTGGGGAAACTGCATATAGGCTACTTACTGAACCTCAGCTTATAAAGGACATAAGAGCAGAATTTGATAAAGATGTTTTAGGCAAATAACAATATTTAATTTGACAATTCTCCAATCATATTCAATTATCATAAAGAGGCTCCTGACATGGAGCCTCTTTGCATTTATATAAACATTGATAGAAGAAATGATCATTAGGGGATTTAGTAGCTTATAAAATGTTGTGGTTTTTGCTATAATTAACAAGGGGTGGATATGAAGACTAATGCTATGCGAATTTTAGATAAGCAAAAAATATCATATAAAGTACAGATGTATGATAAAAAACAGGGCATCAGTGGTATTGATGTGGCAAAAGCACTTAAACAGGATGAAAGACAAATATTTAAAACCTTGGTAGCAATATCAGGAAATAGTCTATATTGCTTTATTGTTCCTGTAGCAGGAGAGTTGGATTTAAAAAAGGCAGCTAAGGTAGCAGGGGTAAAAAATATCGCAATGCTCGCACAAAAGGAGTTGCTTGGAAAGACTGGATATATTCATGGAGGGTGTTCGCCCGTAGGAATGAAAAAGCTACTCCCTACATTTTTAGATGAAAGTGCGAAGGACTTTGAACACATCTACGTCAGTGGCGGGAAAATAGGAGTACAGATTTCAATTAAACCCTCCGATCTTTTACAAGTCACGAAAGGTAGCTTCGCAGATATAAGAAAGGAAATGTAATATGAAGCTGGGTTTCATAGGTTTTGGAAATATGGGTAGTGCCATCCTCAGAGGTATTTTAGGTGATGGTGACGTCAAAAAAACTCTGAATATAGAAAGAATATTCGTAAGTAGGAGGCAGGATAGAAGGCTGGATGAATATTTTATTGATCATGGAGTTGCTAAGCTAGATAGTAATTCTCAGGTATATGAGGAGTCAGATGTTATAATATTTGCTGTTAAGCCTCAGATGTTAAGCTTTGTACTGGCTGAGGTGAAAGAAGTATATAATAAGGATAAGCTTCATATATCCATTGCGGCAGGTAAAGGGATAGATTTTTTTAAGTTACATTTAGACCATGATGCTAAAATAGTACGGGCAATGCCTAATATAAATGCAACCATTGGACGCTCTGTGACGGCGCTTGTATCAGGAAGTGGTGCAGCAGAAGAAGATAAAAAAATAAGTGAAATAATCTTTAAGGCCGTTGGCAGTGTACACTGGATTGATGAAAAGCAAATGGGAGGCTTCGCTGCTATTGCTGGATGTAGTCCTGCATGGATTTATCGTTTTGTTGATTCGCTCGCATCTGCTGGGGTGGAAAAGGGATTTAAAAAGGATGAAGCATTAAAAATTATTGGCGAAGCAATGTTAGGTTCATCTGAAAATTTATTGAGGGCACTTGATGAAGGTGAAAATCCGTCAAGCCTTATCGACAGAGTGTGTTCGCCGGCAGGAACTACAATAGCAGGATTACATAAAATGGAAGATGAGGGATTTTCTAAGGCTGTAAGAAGTGCAGTTGTAGCAGCGTGTAAAAGAGATTTAGAAATAAGCAGCTGATATTAAAGCGTACATGCTATTGATAAATAAGATTACGATACAGGCTGTATTTTGTAATACTAAACAATTATTGTATAATAGAAATACTTGTGAGCAAAATATGCTTATTAGCAGGGAAGAAACTATGGAAAATAATGAATGCTTTATTGAGATAGATGGACTTTCCTTTTCATATTTTGATGATGGCTTAGCCGAAAATGGGCAGGCACAAAATGATGATGGGGAAATTCACAACACACATGAAGCTATTGAAAAATCACAAAGATTGACATTAGACGATTTATCTATATCCGTGGAGAAAGGACAGTTTGTAGCTGTAATTGGAAGAAATGGATCAGGTAAATCTACTCTGGCAAAAATGTTAAATGCCTTAATGCTACCTACTAAAGGTAAGGTTATTATTGCTGGAATGGATACGACAAATGAAAATAAGCTTTGGGATATTCGCCAGCGTGTAGGTATGGTGTTTCAAAATCCTGATAATCAGCTAGTGTCGGCAGTGGTAGAAGATGATGTCGCCTTTGGGCCTGAGAATATGGGTATGCCACCAGAAGCAATAAGGAGCAGAGTAGATGAGGCGTTAGAATCAGTCGGTATGACTGAGCATGCAGATAGATCTCCTCACCTACTTTCGGGCGGACAAAAACAGCGTATAGCTATAGCGGGTGTACTTGCAATGAAACCAGAGTGTATAGTATTTGATGAACCAACAGCTATGCTGGATCCTATGGGAAGAGATGAAATATTAAAAACTATTAAAATTCTTAATAAGGAAGGAATAACAACCTTGCTTATTACTCACTTTATGGAAGAAGCGGTTCTTGCCGATCGAATAATTATATTAAACGATGGTAAAATTGAAATGGATGGGAGCCCAGCAGAAATTTTTAGGCGACATGATCAGCTTAAAAGGCTTTCTCTGGAAAGTCCATTTGCAGTTGAACTAGCTGAAAAGCTACGCATGAATGGTGTAAAAATACCTGAAGATATATTGGATATGGAGGAATTGGCAAAGTATTTATGTCAATTGAAGTAAAAGGTTTAGAACATATTTATAGCAAGGACAGACCAGACGAGCATTTGGCCCTAAGTGATGTTAGCTTTAGCGTTGAAGATGGGGAGGTACTAGCTATAATTGGGCATACAGGTTCTGGAAAGTCAACATTGCTTCAGCATCTGAATGGTCTGCTAAAGCCTACGAAAGGTCAGGTGATAGTGGACGGTTTTGATGTGGGAAAAAGTAAAGAAGATGCACGTGCTGCCAGAAGAAAGGTAGGACTTGTGTTCCAATATCCTGAATATCAGCTGTTTGAGGAAACTGTTAGAAAAGATGTCGCCTTTGGACCAAAGAATTTAGGAGCTTCTGAAGCTGAGATAGAGATGCTTGTAGACACATCGCTAAAGCTGGTAGGTTTAGATCCATGCGAGGTCGGTGAAAAATCACCATTCGAATTATCAGGAGGACAAAAGCGAAGGGTTGCTATAGCTGGTGTGATTGCCATGAAGCCAGCGGTTCTGGTGCTGGATGAGCCTACAGCAGGTCTTGATCCAGGTTCCCACAGAGATATTCTAAATATGATACGTAATATTCATGAAAAGGAGAAAAATATAGTTATATTTGTATCCCATAATATGGATGATGTTGCGGAAATGGCAGATAAGGTATTGGTAATGGACAAGGGCAGACAAGTGATGCTTGATGTACCTGAGGTTGTTTTTTCAAAAGTAGATGAACTAAAGGCTATGGGTCTTGATGTTCCTAAAGCTTCAAAAATGGCAAGAACTCTCAGGAAGTCTGGATTTGATATGCCTGATAATATACTCTTTATGGATCAGCTTTGTGAGGAGATATTGTCTTTTCTTGATATTCCGAAGGAAGGGGGTAGTCATGCTTAGAGATATTACCCTCGGACAATATTATCAAGGCAGTTCACTCATTCATAGGTTAGATCCGAGATTTAAGGTTATAGCTACATTGATTTATCTCATAGCAATGTTCATAGTGGACTCATTTATAGGTATGGGGATCTGCTTTTTAGGTATCATGGCTGTGATTGCTGTCTCAAAAGTACCGGTAAGCTTTATTATGCGTGGGATGAAGCCAATATTCTTTATCCTGCTTCTTACATTTATTCTTAACCTATTTATGACACGTGGGGAGCCTTTATTTCAGTGGTGGATTTTTAAAGTATCCAGGGAAGGGCTGATTATGGCTACATTTGTTGCCATCAGGCTTATATTACTGATTATAGGTTCATCGGTACTTACTCTTACGACAAAACCTATTAGCTTGACCGATGGAATGGAGAGTCTCTTAAAGCCTTTTAAGGTAGTAGGCCTTCCTGCACATGAAATTGCAATGATGATGTCAATCGCATTAAGGTTTATACCGACCTTAATTGAAGAAACGGATAAAATTATGAAAGCTCAGCAATCAAGAGGTGCGGATTTTGAAAGTGGAAATATATTCCAGAGGGGGAAAGCTCTTATACCTATTTTAGTGCCACTTTTTATAAGTGCGATTCAGATAGCAAAGGATTTGGCACTTGCCATGGAATCACGCTGTTATAGGGGTGGTGAAGGAAGAACCCGTATGAAACCAATGAGGCTTGCAAGAATAGATTACATAGGAATGATATTTCTTGGAATTTTTTTAATCATAGTAATTTGCGATAGATTTGTATACTAAATGACTTTGGCCGAGAATGCACAGGTGACATAACTTTCTCGCTAAGACATGAGTATATTGAAATAAAATCTATATATTTTTTATTTAGGAGGAAGTTATGAAAAACAAATCTGTAAAGTATCTTGTGGTGTCAGCAGCTATTGCTGCTATTTATGCGGTACTCACTATAGTAGTGATGCCAATCAATTATGGGCCTATTCAGTGCCGTATATCAGAGGCAATGACGGTCTTGCCAATAATCACGCCTGCCGGAATCCCGGGGCTTTTTGTTGGATGTCTTGTAGCAAACATAGTAAGTCCTGTGGGGGCTATCGACATGGTGGTGGGAAGTATTGCAAGCTTAATAGCAGCACTTTTAACATATAAGCTTCGTAGAAATAAGTGGGTAGCAATGCTGCCACCGGTACTTGTAAATGCCGTAATGATTGGAACTATGCTATATTATTACTATAATGTAGAATACTCACTGGTAGTTTGCATGATTACAGTTGGAGTGGGCCAGCTGGTTGCATGCTATGTTCTTGGAATACCACTTTTAAAACTTTTAGAAAAGCATAAGGATAAGATAGGGCTTTAGTCATCATATTGTTTGAATAATAAAGAATAGGAATGGATAAGGATGAGGCAAAGAAGGCTGAAGAATTTAGATGAAAGACTGGCAAAGCATGAAGCTTTAATATGTAAGGTAGAGGAAATTCCTAAGAGCGGCTGGGTGAATACGTTCTTTAAAGACCCAAAAACACACCATCCATTGGTAAGTGATAAGGTCTTAGATGAGAAGGAGCAAAGTCATAGCGGAAGGCTTTTTGTTGAATTAGGATGTGGAAAGGGCAGGTTCATTACGGAACTTGCCCTTAATAACCCAAATGATTATTTTGTTGCAATTGAATGCCAGCCTAGTGCTGCAATTAGAGCAATGGAAAAGGTTGCAGAGCTAGGTATAAACAATGTGAAATTTTTCTTGAAACAAATTGATGATCTAGGAAAATATTTTGCGACTAATGAGCTTGACGGGATCTATTTAAATTTCAGCGATCCTTGGCCAAAAGCCAGACATGAGAAAAGAAGACTCACCCATAGAAATAAGCTGAAAGTATATGGACAGCTATTAAAGGAAGGTGGATTTGTCGCATTTAAGACAGATAATACGCCTCTTTTTGACTTTTCACAAGAGGAATTTTTGTATATGGAGCAGCCAGAGCGTTTAGATGAAATAGGATTCAAATTTCAAAGAGAGGATTTTTCCAGGGACCTACATGCTTCGGTATATATGGATAAAAATGTGATGACGGAATATGAAGAAAAATTCTCAATACTGGGGGAGAAAATAAAGTACATTAAGGATGTAAAACTTTTACATATTTAGAGTAAATGGAGTAGAATGTTCATGGATAAGATGATTTTTGCAGAGGCAGCAGGAAGAATTATTCCTAAAGAGGACAAGATTTTTGGAATTAGTAATAGAGCTAAGCGAGCTACTGAAACCTTGGGAAAGGATAAGGTTATCAATGGTACTATAGGAGCACTTATGGATGAAGAAGGTGAGCTTATGGTACTTCAGTCTGTTGATCAGATATATCGAAGTCTTACTCCATCTGAGTATGCACCTTATGCACCTATTGGTGGTACGGCCGGATATAAGGAGGCAGTGAAAAAAGAACTATTTGGAGAGCTTGAGCTTGATTCATTTACTCCGGTTGTAGCTACCCCGGGAGGCACTGGTAGTCTGCACTGCGCTATAACAAATTATAGTAAAAAAGATGAAAAAATTCTTACTACAGACTGGTACTGGGCGCCATATGGAAAAATTGCTCAAGAGGTGGGAAGACAAGTAGAAGTGTTTGAGATGTTTTCCCAAGATGGTGGATTTAATATACAAGCATTTAAAGAAAAATTACAATGGCTTTCATTGGTCCAGGATAGACTTTTCATCTTATTAAATACCCCAGCACATAATCCTACGGGATATGCCATAGCTGTTGATGAATGGCAGGAAATAATAGATCATATAAAAACGATTGATGATACGAAGGTTACACTTTTGGTAGATGTAGCCTATATAGATTTTGCCGGTGAAGCAAGAAAGCAGAGAGAATTTTTCCGTCTGTTCGAAAATCTTCCAGATAATATTTTGGTGATTGTTGCATATAGTATGTCTAAAACCTATACCTTATATGGACTTAGAGGTGGAGCAGCTGTTGCAATCACAGGTAATCAGGATATAGCAGAAGAGTTCGTGTCCGTTATGGAATACTCTGCAAGAGCAGCGTGGTCTAATACTTCAAGACTTCCACAGGTTATTCTGGAAAAGGCTTATGCAGATGATAGCTTGCTTAAGAAAATTGATGAGGAAAGGCGTAGCATAAGAAATATGCTACTTAAAAGAGGACGAATATTTGCAGAGCATGCTGCGAATATAGGACTTGAAATGGTACCATTTAGAGGCGGTTTTTTTGCTTCAATTCCAACGGATAAGGCAGAAGAAATATGTCAGCTTTTGGAAGGCTATGGGGTATTCCTTGTACCACTTGCAAAAGGCATACGCGTATCTATTGCATCAATAAATGTGAAACAATGTCAGATTCTTCCTCAAATAATTAAAGAAGCTATGGACAAAATAGGGTAAATGGTATATCATAGAATAATCAAAAGTTTACTATATAATCATTTGTTTATGGAGGAGAACGATTGGCTACCAGAGAAGAGGAGATAATTGAGTTAATTGGCAAGAATCCGATGATTTCTCAAAAAGAACTCGCTGCAATATTGGGAATAACTAGATCATCTGTTGCTGTGCACATTTCAAATCTAATGAAAAAAGGTAGAATTGCAGGCAAGGGATATGTAATAAAGGAAAAGCCATATATTCTTGTTATTGGAGGTATTGCAAGAGACATCGGAGGAAGCCCGTATAAAACTCTTATACCTAGAGATTCTAATATCGGTAAGGTAACCTACACATATGGAGGTGTAGGTAGAAACATAGCACACAACCTCGCGCTTCTAGGGCAGGATGTAAAGATGCTATCTGCTATTGCAGCAGTTGATGATGAAGCTATTTCTCAGTATTGTAGATCTGTCGGTATTGATATAAGTCATGTTAAGCGTGTGAATGATGGTACTACTGCTACCTATATGTATATTACAGATGAAAACAGAGATATGGCAGTAGCAATTGCCGATACTGAAATTTTTTCACATATTAATGTGGACTATCTTAAAAGTAAGAAGAATATCATTGATGGAGCAGTAGCGCTTGTAATAGATGCTAATTTAGATGAGGAAACCTTGGACTGGATAACCACAAATTATAAAGGTGCCATTTTTTCAGATCCCATCTCTACGGAAAAAGCAGTAAAGTTAAAAAAATGCTTAAGCAATATTACACTTTTGAAGCCTAATAAGCTGGAAGCTGAAAAGCTCTCAGAGGTGGAAATTCGTGACGAGCAGTCTTTTAAAGAAGCTATTGTTAAGCTTATGGATACAGGGCTTAAGCAGATATGCGTAAGTCAGGGTGAAAAGGGAATGCTGGGATGCTATCGCAGGGAAGATGGTGAGTTAGTTTTTCACTTTGAGCCAGCGATTAAGGTGGAAATGAAAAATGCCACCGGAGGTGGTGATGCCTTCATGGCAGGCATGGTGTATAGCTTCATAAAGGGGTATAGCTTTGAAGAAGCATGCCATATTGCATCTACAGTAGGTGCCATGGCTGTTGAATCTAAAGATACTGTTAATGAAAAAATTAGTGAAGAAGCAATATTGTCCAGAATTTCAGATATGTAAGGATTAATTTAAAAAGGGGGAAGCATGAAAAATATTTTGCATATATCAGATGAGGTTAGAAGTGCGTTGGAAGCTGGTAAGCCAGTAGTGGCATTGGAATCAACTATAATATCTCATGGAATGCCATATCCACAAAATGTGGAGACAGCTTTGAAGGTGGAAGAAATCATAAGGCAGCAAGGTGCTGTACCAGCTACGACGGCAATTATTGGAGGTGTACTCAAGTGTGGTCTTACCACAGAAGAAATAGAGTATCTAGGGAAAAAAGGTCTTGAATGCACAAAATGCTCACGTCGTGATTTTCCTATGGCTATTGCAAAGAAACTTGATGGAGCTACTACGGTAGCTGGAACTATGATTATAGCCCATCTTGCTGGTATTAAAATTTTTGCTACTGGAGGAATTGGAGGGGTTCATAGAGGAGCAGAAAAAAATATGGATATTTCCGCAGACCTTGAAGAGCTTAGCCAGACTCCGGTAATGGTAGTATGTGCAGGTGCAAAGGCCATTTTGGATTTACCTCTTACAAGAGAATATCTTGAAACGAAGGGCGTACCTGTTTTGGGATATGGCGTGGATGAAATGCCTGCATTTTTTACCAGAGAAAGTGGTCTTAAGGCAGACTACAGAGTGGATGACCCAAAGGAAGCAGCTCTAGCGTTTAAGGCGCAAAGGGATATGGGATTTAATACGGGAATGCTGATGACCAATCCAATACCTGAGGAGTATGCCATGGATGTGGCACTTATCAATAAAACGATTGAAGATGCTCTTAGAGAAGCGGATGAAAAGGGAATAAAAGGGAAAGACATTACACCATTTCTACTAGATAGAATACAGCAGATGACGGAAGGAAAAAGTCTCAAGTCCAACATCGAGCTTGTATTTAATAATGCAAAGGTTGCTGGCCAGATCGCCAAGCAGCTTTCAGAACTAGAAAAATAACATATAAACTTTAGGAGAGTAAAATGAGACTGGTATCGTGGAATGTGAACGGACTAAGGGCGTGTCTTAAAAAGGGATTTGCGGAGTCAATAATGGCTCTTGATGCTGATATCATAGGCCTTCAAGAAACAAAGATGCAACCAGGTCAGGCGTCTGTAGATTTTCCAGACTATGAAGAGCATTATAATAGTGCAGAAAGAAAGGGATATTCTGGAACTGCACTTATAACAAGAATAAAACCTCGTTCTATAGTTTTTAATTTTGAAGGACATACGGATGAGGGTAGAGCTATTATTGCTGATTATGGAAGCTTTTATTTTATTACTGTTTATGTACCAAATGCTAAGGATGGACTTCTTAGGATAGACTATAGAATGGAGTGGGAGGACGATTTTAGAGCCTTGGTACAAAAGCTGGATAAGGAAAAGCCAGTTATCATCTGTGGAGATATGAATGTAGCCCATGAGGAGATAGACTTGAAAAATCCTAAGAGTAATAGGGGAAATGCTGGTTTTTCTGATGAGGAAAGAGGCAAGATGACCGAACTATTAGGAGCTGGATTTACGGATACATTCAGGCATTTGTACCCAGATGTGACAGGCGCCTATTCATGGTGGTCCTATCGCTTCAATGCAAGAAAAAATAATGCTGGATGGAGAATAGACTATTTTATTGTATCAAACAGGCTTGCTGATAAGATAAAAGAAGCTAAAATACATTCTGAGATAATGGGAAGCGACCATTGTCCTGTGAGTATAGATATAGACATTGAAGCGTGTTAATAGCAAAATAGTAAAAATAGAAGAATAAAAAAGTATGTATTTTAAGGTTTTTTCTCATTGCATAGAAACAGATTACTGATATCCTATAATTATAATTTTGTAGGAGGAAGTTATGAGAGAAAGACAAAAAGCAAACATGAATCAGGATGGAATAGCAAGGCAGGTATCATATACCGTGCACAAGCATATAGGCGTTCTAAAAAGTGGGCAAAATGGCTGGAACAGGGAGCTTAATATTGTTTCGTGGAATGATGCTGAACCGAAGCTAGACATACGTGATTGGAATGAAGATCACTCTAAGATGAGCAGAGGAATAAATCTGAAGCTGGAAGAGTTTAAAGTATTGATGACTTTGGGAGAAGAATTTATCAGCTCCGCGCCAGAAAGTAAATTAGATAGCTTTGCTGGACAGGAGGTGTTTTCAAGGAAATAGAAACGCTGACTTTAGGGCTGATTGTCAAGGAGGAGTAGATGCTGATTAAATTAAAGATCGGAGCAAAAGATAATTGGCAAGAGATAGATATAAAACCTGGTACCACTGGTGAAAAGCTTCTAGAGCTATACGGTGGTGAGGAGGCAAACCCAATTTTTGCTCTAAAGGTTAATAATGACTATGAAGCTTTGAGTTATCCAATTTATGAAGAGGGTAAGGTTGAGCTACTTGATATTACTAATCCTGCTACAAACTTGATTTATCAAGCATCACTCACATTTTTATATACAAAAGCAGTGAAGGATGTACTGGGTAAAGAAGCGGATACAATAGTTGAGAATTCTCTAAATAAGGGTCTGTATACAGAGATTATAAAGCCTGATGGAGGATTCGTTACAGAAGAGGAAATAGTTTCCATTTCCAGTCGCATGAGAGAATTAGTAGATGCAGATCTTCCTATAGTATGCTATAAGGTGGGTCGTAGTGAGGCTGTGAAAATGTTGCAGGAAGATGGCAGGCCTGAGAAGCTAAAGCTATTAAGTGAGAGCCTGAATATCAAGAAGATTCGTTTCTACATACTTGATGGCTATCGGGATTTCGCCTATGGACTTATGGTGCCATCTACTGGATATTTAAAGCAATTTGAACTGCGACCTTATAGAAAAGGTGTAGTGTTGGTATTTCCGCATCCTAATGCACCTCATAAGCTACCTGAAATAGCAGATGAAAGGAGCCTTTATAATGCTTTTGCGGAGCAAAAAAGGTGGGATAATTTATTAGAGATTTCATATGTATCGGATTTAAACGATGCAATAGAGGATGGTAGCTATAAAGAGCTTATTCAGCTATCTGAAGCGCTTCACGAAAAGAAAATTGCACAAATTGCCGATGAAATAGTTAAGGAAGGAAAGAGAATAATTCTTATTGCTGGACCATCATCATCGGGCAAAACTACCTTTGCCAGGAGACTTTGTATTCAGCTAAGAGTTGCAGGATTACACCCTATATATATGGGAACGGATGACTATTTTGTAGAGCGTACACATACTCCTTTAGATGAAAATGGTGAGCCTGATTTTGAAAATCTTAATGCAGTAGATATTGATCTTTTTAACTCAAATCTGAATGGCCTGTTAAATGGAGAAGAGGTAGATATACCTATTTTCGACTTCATAGAAGGCAAGAAGATTTTTGGAAAAAGATTTACGAAAATAGATGAGAATCAGCCTATTGTAATAGAAGGGATACATGCATTAAACGAGGCGCTTACTCCATATATTGCAAAATCTGAAAAATTCAAAATATATATTAGTCCACTGACACAGCTTAATATAGATGAACACAATCGAGTTCCTACTACTGATGAAAGAATGTTAAGAAGGATGGTTAGAGACAGTCAGTTCAGGGGATATGATGCCAAGAGTACGATAAATACATGGAGTAAGGTTAGAAAGGGAGAAGACAAAAATATCTTCCCATATAGTAATGAAGCGGACGTTTTATTCAATTCATATCATGTATATGAAATAGCTGTACTCAAGAAATATGCAGAGCCGCTGCTTAAAGAAATAGAAAGCTTTGAACCAGAGCATGCCGAGGCTAAGCGATTACTTAGATTTTTAAAATTCTTTAAAACCATTGATGATCATTCAATGATTGTGAATAATTCTATTCTCAGAGAGTTCATTGGGGGTAGTATATTTAAATAAGGTTTTAATCAAATGTTTTGATTATATTTATGTTAGAGATAGGTACTACATCAATATGGTGATAGTACCTATTTTATTGAAACAAGTCGCAAATTTATTGTAAGCAAACCTTATAATTAGGACGATATTCATCTACTTTTCAGAAAATTGTTAAGTACTTTTTAAAATATAGTATAATATATATGTGACAAAATGTAAGTCATATAGCATTTCAGTGTTTTCTATGAATATGTAGTGGCTTTGTAGAAAACCAATACTCAACAGACGTTAAGATATACTTTCTATACTCTTTTTTCCCCAGCTATGTACATTACCTATGTGCGGCTGGGGTTTTTAAATGTAGATCATTAATTATATGAACACGGTACATTTCTGGAGATTATAAAGAATAAATTTTGTTTTGTGGACTAAAAAACCCGGCATATTGCCGGGCTTTGTATTGTGCTTATTAAATTCGTCTATGCTTCAGCCTTCCATAGTCCGTGTAGATTGCAATACTCGTAAGCTGCAACAACCTTATCGCCTTTAACTAGAGCAAATTCTGCCTCAGGCTTTCCGGTGTGATCTAGGTAAGCCTTCTGAACTCCTTTTTCTGTCTCTAAAATGATGAAAGCAATGTGGTGCTCTTCAGTCATTGGGTGCTCTACTTCTCCAACTTTAACCTTCACATTTAGACCATCTTCAGAAATCTCGATAACAGGAACATGCTTTTCACCAGCGCCATCTGATGTATTAGCCTTTAGTTCCTTCATCTCTTCTCCACAACAGACCATTGGATGATCTCCATTTAGAAGCTCTATCATTGTGTCGCATGACTGTGACTTAAAAACCTTTACCATTTTGTACCTCCAAAATTTTAATCAATTATTAAATTTGATTTTTATTTACACTATAATTATATCACAAGGGAGTACTATTAAACAGGGGCAATAGGAGTTTTAAGACATTTTGCATTGATTTATAAATGTGTTTATAAAGTTATACAACTTGAGCCCCTTAAAAGTAAAAATATGGATTGTATTGTTATAGTTGCCCATGCTAAAACCTGTACTATAAAATGTAAAAATTAAGTAGGCATAAAAGCAACGTAATAGAGTGATCAATATTAATATTATAGAGTAGATGACAAAATAAAATCGAAAATTCAGTACACTTTTAAAAAATAGTTCTATTAATGAAAAATGTGGTTGACAAGAGTATATATCGTGATATACTAATGATAATGATTATCACTATTAGTTGTTAATCTAGGGTAACATGATTTAACAGGAAGGAGGCTACATGGAACAAAAAGATGCTTTTAATAATTTGAGATCAAGTAAGCAGCGAGATTTGATCTTTCAAATTCTTAAAGATAATGATATCCATCCTACAGCAGATTGGATCTATGGTGAAGCTAAGAGATTCATGCCGACCATTGGTGTAGCTACTGTTTACAGAAATCTTAATCTTCTTGTTGAATTAGGAGAGGTAGAGCGTATCTCTATTCCTGGAGAGCAGGATAGATTTGATGTGATTAAGGGGGAGCATTATCACCTTAAGTGTAAAAGGTGTGGCAGTATAACCGATCTCACTCCTGTGGGAGAAGGTAAAATGGAAGCTTTAAGAGATGCCATTGGAGAGGCGTTTGGTATCGACGGTAGTGTAGTAGAGCTTCCGAGAACCTTTTTTACTGAATGTTGCTCAACATGTGCAATGGAGAACGCAGAAAAACATTAACTTAATATGTGGAGGTAGAAATGAAAGACTTAAAGGGAACTAAAACATTAGAAAATCTTATGACAGCATTTGCTGGTGAGTCAATGGCTAGAAATAAGTACACTTACTATGCTTCTAAGGCTAAGAAGGAAGGATATGTACAGATTGCTAAGATTTTTGAAGAGACTGCTGCAAACGAGAAGGAGCACGCAGAGCTATGGTTCAAGCATGCAGTAGGAATCGGAACTACTGAGGAAAACCTATTAGATGCAGCTGCTGGTGAAAACTATGAGTGGACTGACATGTATGCAAACATGGCAAAGACTGCTAAGGAAGAGGGCTTCAACGCTATCGCTGCTCAGATGGAAGGCGTTGCTAGCGTAGAGAAGGAGCATGAGGAAAGATACAGAAAGCTTGCTCAGAACATCAAAGATGGCACAGTATTTAAGAAGGAGCAGGAAGTTCTATGGCAGTGCAGCAACTGCGGATACCAGTATTATGGAACAGAGGCTCTAGAGGTATGTCCAGTATGTAAGCACCCTAAGGCTTACTTCCAGGTAAAGGCTGAAAACTACTAAAGATTGCGAAAAAGTCGTTTTGTCGATCCCGTATGGGGTCGATTTTTTTGTAAATAATACAAAAAATTAAATCGAGAGTATGAAATAATTAGGATGGAAAACCCTATTGAATACAGGCAATCAGCTATTGCTGCATAAAAACAGCGTAGCAGCTTGAATAACTGCTACGCTAAAAACTCTAACTTTTGGGGGTCATCTCAGCTCCGTGGTCTTTGTAAGCTTATTGCTTATTAAATTTCCTATCAAACCATTTGCAAGTATGATAAGTCATTACACTCGCGGTACTCTCTGCATGCGCCTATATATGAATAAGGGGGAGTCTATCATTGTAGAGCTGTGGTTTGGGGTGATAAAAGCGATATAAAATTATATTTGAGGGAGAATGAATAATAAGAAATATTATAGATAAATATGGTTATAAAACAAACGCCAAAAAGAGTGTAATAATATATCGCTCTAAAGCTTTGCTTTTGCAATAAAGAATTTTTAGAAAAGTGAGAAAAATGAAAAATTTTTTTTGAAAAAATTTCTCAAAAGCCTATTGCAATTTTTGTAAAATGGTATATAATAGAAAGGCTTGCTTAAGGCGTAGAAGTAGGAAGTTGCTGAGCTATCAGGTAATTTCTACTGAGAATTGTCCTCACCAGATGAGGGCGAGGGGGTGCATTATTGTTTTTGTGCTCCAAATAAAAACAAACGCACATAAGAGTGTAAAGTTTAAGAAGGAGCCTGAAAACAAGGACATTCCTTGTACAAAGCATAGCGAAAACAGTACAAAAATGGAGGTTTACATGAGCGAGTTACAAAAAATTAGAATCAAGCTAAAGGCTTATGACCATGCATTGCTTGATCAGAGCGCAGCAAAGCTTGTAGAAACTGCTAAGAAAACAGGAGCATCTGTTTCCGGACCTATTCCTCTACCTACAGAGAAAGAGGTTGTAACTATTCTTAGAGCGGTACACAAGTATAAGGATTCTAGAGAACAGTTCGAGCAGAGAACACACAAGAGGCTGATAGATATTAACAATGCTAACAGCAAGACTGCAGATGCACTTAGAAATCTGGATATGCCTGCTGGTGTAGATATCGAAATTAAACTGTAGAACTGTCATGCATGGCATTGAGCCTGCAAGAAAATGCGAAGGGTTACTCCCTTAGTAAGATTGCATGAGAGGGTGCCTCCCAAGCACCAAACCAGAGCAATCCGCTGTAAGAATTTAGGAGGAAGAATATGAAACTGATTTTGGGAAAGAAGATGGGTATGACCCAAATCTTCAACGACAAAGGTGAAGTTGTCCCAGTAACAGTAATTCAGGCAGGACCAGAAACTGTTACTCAGATAAAGACACCTGAGGTTGATGGATATTCTGCCGTTCAGGTGGGATATGAAGACACTAAAGAAACAAGAGTTACAAAGCCTTTGAAAGGACATTTTGAAAAGGCTAATGTGGGTCTTAAGAAGTATCTTGCTGAATTTAGAGTTGATGATGCTTCTCAGTATGAGGTTGGACAGGAGATAACCGTTGCCGACTTTACCGAAGGAACAAAGCTGGATGTAACAGGTGTGTCAAAGGGTAAAGGTACTCAGGGTAATATCAAAAGACACGGACATCACCGCGGACCTATGACTCACGGTTCTAAGCACAAAAGACTTGCTGGAGCGCTTGCTGCTGGTACATATCCATCAAGGGTATTTAAAGGCAATAAGGGTCCAGGAAGAATGGGAAGAGACACTGTAACAGTGCAAAATGTTGTTCTAGTAAAGATTGACACAGATAGAAACCTTCTTTTAGTAAAAGGTGCCGTTCCAGGTGGAAAGGGTAGCCTTGTGAAGGTAAGAGAAGCTATCAAGGGTCAGCAGTAGCTTCGGAAAGGAGGATGAAACGTGGCAAAAATAACTATGTTAAACATGACCGGTGCCGAAGCTGGAGTCCTAGAGCTAAAGGATGAAATATTCGGAATAGAGCCTAACCTACTGGCTGTTCACGCAGTTATAAAGAACCACCTAGCAAATAGAAGGCAGGGTACACAGTCTGCTAAGACTAGGGGTGAAGTAAGAGGAGGCGGAAGGAAGCCATTTAGACAAAAGGGAACTGGTAGACATAGACAGGGTTCTACTACAGACCCTTCTCAGATAGGTGGTGGTATAGTATTCGCTCCAAAGCCAAGGAGCTACAGATACAGCCTTCCAAAGAAGTTGAAGAGATTAGCTATGCTATCTGCACTATCTGCAAAGGCGAGAAGCGGTGAACTCATCGTGCTGGATAAGCTAAGCTTTGATGCTCCAAAGACTAAGGAAATGATTAAGGTGTTAGAAAACATTAAGGCTGACAAGAAGGCACTTATTATCACAGATGTAAAGGATGAGAATGTAGTAAGATCTGCATCAAACATACAAAAGGTAAGAACTTCGATTGTTGGCTCCATGAATGTTTATGATATCGTAAACCACAACAGCTTAATCCTCACTCAGGATGCTGTAAAGAAGATAGAGGAGGTATATCTATAATGAAATCTCCATATGATGTAATAATTAAGCCGGTTATCTCTGAGCAGAGTATGGACCAGGCAGCAGCTAAGAAGTACACTTTTAAGGTTGCTGTTGATGCCGACAAAACTGAAATCAGAAGAGCCGTAGAAGAAATTTTCGGAGTAGAGGTTGCCAAGGTTAATGTAATGAACCGCGAAGGCAAGGTAAAGAGAATGGGAAGATATGTAGGAAGGACTGCTGCTTACAAAAAAGCAATTGTTACCTTGGCAGAAGGAAGCAAGGAAATTGAGTTCTTCCAGGGTCTATAAGTTAGGAGGATGCCATAATGGGAATCAGAAGATATAAGCCAACCTCTCCTGGTCTGAGAGGCATGACGGTTTCCACCTTTGAGGAAATCACAAAAAGCACCCCTGAAAGGTCTTTAACAGTAACACTTAAAAAGCACTCTGGTAGAAACTCTAGAGGAAAGATTACAGTAAGACATAGAGGCGGTGGCAGCAGAAGAAAGTACAGAATCATAGATTTCAAAAGAATCAGGGATGGTATTCCAGCTACTGTAAAGGCTATAGAGTACGATCCAAATAGAACTGCTAATATTGCACTTCTTGTTTATGCAGATGGAGTGAAAAGTTATATCATTGCTCCGGCGGGTCTAAAGGTGGGAGCAGTTTTATACTCAGGACCTGATGCAGATATCCAAATCGGAAATGCACTTCCATTGCAGAATATTCCAGTGGGTACGCTCATTCATAATGTTGAGCTTAAGCCTGGAAAGGGAGCGCAGCTTGCCAGATCGGCCGGAAACGGTGCACAGCTCATGGCTAAGGAAGATAGATATGCTCAGGTACGTCTACCATCCGGCGAAGTAAGAAAGGTTCTTCTAAATTGCAGAGCTACAATTGGTGAAGTGGGTAATGAAGACCATGGAAATATCCAGATAGGTAAAGCTGGTAGAAAGAGACATATGGGTATTAGACCTACCGTAAGAGGTTCTGTAATGAACCCTAACGACCACCCACATGGAGGTGGTGAGGGTAGATCACCAATCGGTAGAAAGAGTCCGGTTACACCTTGGGGTAAGCCTGCTCTTGGCTATAAGACAAGAAAGAAGAACAAGGATTCTAACAAGTATATTGTTAAGAAGAGATATGAGAAGTAAGGAAGGAGCATAGAAATGGGTAGATCGCTTAAAAAGGGACCATTTGTCAACAAGAAGCTTCTTAAAGCCATCGAAGAGATGAACGCTAACAACGAAAAGAAGGTTATAAAAACTTGGTCTCGTCCATCTACAATTTTCCCACAGATGGTCGGACATACTATAGCAGTTCACGATGGAAGGAAGCACGTGCCTGTATATATCACAGAGGATATGGTAGGTCACAGACTTGGAGAGTTTGCTCCAACTAGAACCTACAAGGGTCATGCAGCAGATAAGTCATCAAGAGTAAGGTAGAAAGGAGAATAATATGAAGCAGGATAAAGCATATGCTATTGCAAAATATGTAAGAATGTCTCCTATTAAACTAAAGCCAATTGCTGACTTAGTGAGAGGTAAGGACCTAAGTGAGGCACTTACAATATTAAAGTTCACACCAGGTAAGGGTTCTGAGCTTGTAGAAAGGGTAGTGATGTCCGCTGCCGCAAACGGCGAAAACAATCACGATATGGATAAGGATAGCCTGTATGTTGCTGAGATTATCATCAACCAGGGTCCTACCATGAAGAGATGGAGAGCTGGTGCACAGGGAAGAGCTTCCAGAATATTAAAGAGAAGCAGCCACATCAGTGTTACTCTAATGGAAAGAGAAGCAGAGGAAAAGGTAGCAAAGACTACTGAAGTAAAGAAAGCTGACGCAGCTGAATAAAGGACGGAGGTTTAATAAATGGGTCAGAAAGTAAGCCCTCATGGATTCAGAGTGGGCGTTATTAAAGACTGGAGCTCCAAGTGGTATGCCAGCAAGCAGCAGTTTGGAGATCTTCTTGTAGAGGATAATAAGATTAGAAACTACATTAAGAAGAAGCTATATGTTGCTGGTATTTCAAACATCCTTATTGAGAGAGCTGCAGAAGATAAGATCAGAGTTACTTTATGGACATCTAAGCCTGGTATGGTAATTGGAAGAGGAGCCAGCGGTATTGATGAATTAAAGCAGGGCCTTTCTAAGCTAACAGGAAAGAATGTAGATGTTTCTATTGAAGAGGTACGTAGAGCAGAGCTTGATGCACAGCTAACAGCAGAAAATATTGCTGAGCAGCTAGAACGCAGGGTTGCATTTAGACGTGCAATGAAATTTGCTCTTCAGCGTACAATGAAGGCAGAAGCTAAGGGTATTAAAATCTTGGTTTCTGGAAGGCTAGGCGGAGCAGAAATTGCTAGAAGTGAAAAATATAGCGAGGGAAATGTTCCTCTACATACACTAAGAGCCAACATCGACTATGGATTTGCTGAAGCAGATACCACTTACGGAAAAATCGGTGTTAAGGTTTGGATAAATCACGGAGAAGTACTTGATAAGGGACTACAGGGTCCTGAAAAGGAAGAACGCCGCGATAAGAAGGAAAGAAAGCAGAGGAGAGACGGTAAGAAGAACGATAGAAGGAGAAGAGATAATAAGAACGATAGAAATCGTGCTCCTGAAATCGTAAAGGCTGCCAACAAGAGAATTAGACCTGTTAAGCAGGTGGAGGAAGCTCCTCAGGTAGAAGAGCAGGTAGTAGAAGCTACTGAGCAGACTACAGAAGAATAAAGAAAGGAGGAAGTTCCCATGTTAATGCCAAAGCGTGTTAAACGTAGAAGAGTACACAGAGGAAGAATGAAGGGTGTAGCTACAAAGGGAAACACCATCACATATGGATCCTACGGCATGGTTGCCCAGGAATGTGGATGGATAACCTCTAATCAGATAGAGGCTGCCAGAGTAGCTATGACCAGATCTATTAAAAGAGGTGGTAAGGTTTACATTAAAATCTTCCCTCATAAGCCTGTAACAAAGAAACCGGCAGAAGTGAGGATGGGTTCTGGTAAGGGTTCACCTGAATATTGGGTAGCAGTAGTTAAGCCAGGTAGAGTGATGTTTGAGATAGATGGAGTAACGGAGGCACAGGCTAGAGAAGCTATTAGACTTGCCATCCACAAGCTACCTATCAAGGCTAAGTTTGCCATCAAAGAGACTAATGAAGGTGGTGAAGCATAATGGAATTGAACAAGATGAGAGAAATGACAGCTCTAGAGTTAAACGGTGAGCTGGATAGAATGAAGAAGGAGCTCTTTAATTTAAGATTTCAGCATGTAACAGGTCAGCTAGAGAATCCTGTGAAGATGAGAGAAATTAGAAGGGATATAGCTCGTGTAAAGACTATAATCCGTGAAAAAGAGCTGGAACAGGCATAAAGGGGAGGAGGAAACATGGCATTAGAAAGAAATAGAAGAAAATCTAAGGTCGGTATCGTAGTAAGCGATAAGATGGATAAGACAATCGTCGTTGCTATAGAAGACTTCGTTAGACATTCCCTTTATGGCAAGGCTGTTAAGAGAACTAAGAAGGTAAAGGCTCACGACGAAGAGAACCAGTGTAATATTGGTGACAAGGTGAGAATTATGGAAACAAGACCTCTTTCAAGAGATAAGAGATGGAGACTTGTTCGCATAGTTGAGAAGGTTAAGTAAGGAGGCACCACGAAATGATTCAGACTGAAACAAGACTTAAGGTTGCAGACAATTCTGGTGCAAAGGAGCTTTTGTGCATTCGTATTCTTGGCGGTACAAGCAGAAAATATGCTCACATTGGTGATGTAATTGTTTGTGCTGTTAAGGACGCTACTCCAGGCGGAGTGGTAAAGAAGGGTGACGTAGTAAAGGCTGTTGTTGTACGTTCTAAGAGTGGTGCAAGAAGAGCTGATGGAAGCTACGTTAAATTTGACCAGAATGCAGCTGTAATAATTAAAGACAAAGAGGATAAGAGCCCTGTAGGAACACGTATCTTTGGGCCTGTAGCAAGAGAGCTTCGTGACAGAGGGTTCATGAAGATTGTGTCACTGGCACCAGAAGTACTTTAGGAGGATCTAATGCGAATCAAAAAAGACGATATGGTTAAGGTGATAACCGGAGTAGATAAAGGAAAGGTTGGCAAGGTTTTAAGGGTTCTCCCAAAGGAAGACAAAGTAGTTGTTCAGGGAGTTAACATTAAGACTAAGCACCAGAAACAAACTAGAACTGCTCCATCTGAAATCAGACATATGGAAGCGCCTATTCATGTTTCCAACGTTATGTATTATAACGAGTCTACAAAGGAAGCTACTAGACTTGGAGCTAGGATTGAGGATGGACGTAAGGTTCGTGTCGCTAAAAAAGGCGATAGTGTAATAGACTAGGAAAGGAGGAGAAGATTTTGGCAGCTAGATTAAAGGAAATGTACAAGGATCAGGTATTTCAGGCTATGCAAGAAAGGTTTGGATACAAGAATCCTATGGAAGTGCCTAAGCTTGCAAAAGTAACCATCAACATGGGACTTGGTGAAGCAAAGGACAATGCAAAGATTATGGAGACTGCTGTAAAAGAGCTTGCTTTGATCAGTGGACAGAAGCCAGTTACCACAAAGGCTAAGAAGTCTATTGCTAACTTTAAGGTTAGACAGGGTATGGCTGTGGGAACAAAGGTTACTCTTCGTGGCGACAATATGTATGAGTTCGTAGACAAGTTCTTCAACATTTCTCTTCCAAGAGTAAGAGACTTTAAGGGTGTTAGCAAGAACTCTTTCGATGGCAGAGGAAATTATTCCATGGGTATCAAGGAGCAGCTAATCTTCCCAGAAATTAAGTACGATGATGTGGACATGGTCAAGGGTATGAATGTAGTATTTACTACAACAGCCAAGACTGATGAAGAAGCAATGGCATTGCTAGAGCTACTCGGTATGCCATTTGAGAAATAGGAGGGAAGATAAGCATGGCTAAAAAATCTCTCAAAGTTAAACAGCAGAGAAAACCTAAGTATTCAACTCGTGCATATACAAGATGTAAAATCTGTGGAAGACCACATTCGGTATTAAAGAAGTATGGAATATGCCGTATATGCTTCAGAGAGCTTGCTTACAAGGGTGAAATACCAGGCGTAAAAAAGGCAAGCTGGTAAGTGTAGGAAAGGAGAAATACGGAAATGACAATGACAGATCCTATAGCAGATATGCTAACTAGAATCAGAAATGCCAATACTGTAGGTCACAAAACGGTAGAAGTACCTGCTTCCAAGATAAAAAAATCCATTGCTGAAATTCTCCTGGAAGAAGGATATATCAATGGGTTTGAAGTGATAGATGACAATAAGCAGGGCATCATCAAGATCGAAATGAAGTATGGTGCTAATAAAGAGAAAGTAATTAGCGGTATAAAAAGAATCTCCAAGCCTGGTCTGAAAGTATATGCTAAGGCAAACGAAGTGCCTAAGGTACTTGGTGGCCTTGGTGTAGCTATTGTTTCTACATCTAAGGGTGTATTAAGCGATAGCAAGGCTAGAGAGCTAGGTGTTGGTGGACAAGTAATCTGCTATATTTGGTAGGAGGTAAGTAAATGTCAAGAATAGGAGTTAAGCCTATAGCGCTGCCTGCCGGAGTAGAGGTTACAGTAAGCGATAAGAACCTTGTGACCGTAAAGGGTCCTAAGGGGGAGCTTTCTCAGCAGGTTAGCAATTTAATAAAGGTTGAAGTAGAAGAGGGAACAGTAAGGTTCTCAAGAAGCAAGGATGCAAGAGAGGACAGATCTCAGCATGGACTTGCAAGAACCTTAGTAAACAACATGATAGTTGGTGTTACTGAAGGATTTAAGAAGAAGCTGATACTTAATGGTGTTGGATATCGTGCAGAAAAGAAAGGGAATAAGCTTGTAATGAATCTAGGCTTTTCTCATCCTGTAGAAATGGAAGACCCAGAAGGTATTAAGACTGAAGTGCCAGATGCCCTAACTGTAGTGGTAGAGGGTATTGATAAGGCTCTTGTTGGAAATTATGCGGCAATTATTCGTGACTGGAGACGTCCTGAACCTTATAAGGGTAAGGGTATACGTTACGAGGATGAAGTAATCCGCAGAAAAGAAGGCAAGACCGGAGCAAAGGCATAGGAAGGAGTAAGTTTCAATGGCAGTTAAAACGAGAAGAGAACAACGTCTTAACAGACATAAGAGGGTTAGAAAAAATCTTCATGGTACTCCTGAAAAGCCAAGGCTATGCGTTCATAGATCCAACAAGCACATTTCAGCACAAATTATTGATGACGATAAGGGTGTAACGCTGGCAGCAGCATCATCTCTTGATAAGGAATTAGGACTAGAGTATGGTGGAAATAAGGAAGCTGCTAGAAAGGTTGGAGAAGCACTAGCTAAGAAGGCTCTTGAAAAGGGTATCGAAGTGGTGGCTTTCGACAGAGGAGGCTTCCTATACCATGGTAGAGTGCAGGAATTAGCTGAAGGCGCACGTGAAGCAGGTTTGAAATTCTAAGGAGGAAATGATGGAAAGAACTAAAGAAAAGGCCGATAGCATGGTCAGCAACATCATTAGCATTCGAAGAGTTGCAAAGACTGTTAAGGGTGGCCGAAATATGAGATTTAGCGTTGCTGTAGTAGTTGGTGACGGCAATGGTAGAGTAGGTGTTGGCCAAGGTAAGGCTCATGAGATCCCTGAAGCTGTAAGAAAGGCTGAGGAGGATGCAAAGAAGAAGATGATTACCGTTCCAATGGTAGGTACTACTGTGCCTCATAGAAATATTGGTATCTTCGGTGCAGGTAAAGTTTTACTTATGCCAGCGGCAGAGGGTACAGGAATCATCGCAGGTTCATCTGTAAGAACAGTACTAGAAGCAGCAGGCCTTAAGGATGTGAGAGCAAAATCTATTGGCTCCAGCAATACTGGAAATATGGCTAACGCTACCATAGAGGGTCTTAAAACTATGCTAACAGCTGAAAAAGTTGCGAAGCTAAGAGGTAAGACTGTAGAAGAAATTTTACGATAGGAGAAGATCATGGCAGATATGTTAAAAATAACACTGACAAAGAGCACAATCGGAGCTTCTCCTAAGCAGAGAAAAGTAGTAGAAGCTCTTGGACTCAAGAAGCTGCACCAAAGCGTGGAGCTTGGAGATACTCCTCAGACAAGGGGAGCGGTAGATAAGGTTTCCCACCTTGTAACCGTAGAAAAGCTTTAAAGGAGGTGGAGAAATGAGGCTTCATGAACTTAGAGGAGCAGAGGGTGCTACAAAAGCACCTAAGAGAAAGGGCCGTGGAACTGCGACCGGTCAGGGAAAAACAGCAGGAAGAGGAACTAAAGGACAGAAGTCCAGAAGTGGCGGTGGCGTAAGACTTGGCTTCGAAGGAGGTCAGATGCCGCTATATAGAAGAATCCCTAAGAGAGGATTCCATAACAAGTGGGCTACTGAGTACAGTGAAATTAATGTTTCAGCGCTTGCAGGCTTTGAAGCAAACAGCGTAGTCGATGAAAAGACATTAGTTGAAGCTGGTCTAGTGAAGCAGGTTAAGGATGGCATAAAGGTGCTAGGAAATGGAGAACTAAATGTCGCCCTAACTGTTAAGGCTAATAAATTTAGCAAGTCTGCTGTAGAAAAGATTGAGGCTGCTGGAGGAAAGGCAGAGGTAATTTAGTATGGAGATGCTAAGGACGGTAGGACAGGCCTGGAAGGTGCCTGAGCTTAGGAAAAAAATCATTTTCACACTAATGATGCTAGTGGTTTTCCGAATTGGCTCTAACATACCAGTGCCTGGCATAAATAGAGATTATTTGGGGCAAATTTTTTCTGGAGATTCCGGTTTATTTGATTTATTTGATCTGTTTTCCGGTGGTGCTTTTAGCAACTTTACTATATTTGCCCTCAGCATTACTCCTTACATAACGGCTTCCATAATTGTGCAGCTTTTAACAGTAGCATTTCCTTATTTTGAGCAACTAGCTAAAGAGGGAACGGCAGGCCGTAAAAAGATGGCTCAAATCACTAGATATATGACTGTGGTTTTAGGTCTTATACAAGCATTTGGACTAACAGTTGGACTTTTTAGAAGAGCAGTAGTAAACCAGACAGTATTTTCATTTGCGGTAATCATACTGGTTCTTACTGCAGGTACGGCTTTTCTAATGTGGTTAGGTGAGCAGATAAACGAAAAAGGTGTTGGAAACGGAATTTCCATGATCATCTTTGGTGGAATTGTGGCTCGTATACCTAGTGGATTAAGAGCTTTGTACACGAAGTATAGCGATGGAGGACTTTCTGTTGTAACTCTCATACTATTTGCACTATTTGCATTAGTAGTAATTATTGGAATCATAGAGATTCAGCAGGGTACCAGAAGAATTCCTGTTCAATATGCTAAAAGAGTTGTAGGTAGAAAAATGTATGGCGGACAATCTACACATATTCCGCTTAAGGTGAACCAAGCTGGAGTAATTCCTGTAATATTTGCAGTTTCATTGCTACAGTTCCCGCTCACCATAACATATTTCTTCCCTAATACTGGATTTACCGATTTTGTGACTAAGTATCTATCGCCAGCAGGAATGCCTGGTGCATGGGTTTATGCGGCATTTGATGTAATACTCATCGTCTTCTTTACCTATTTCTATACTGCGGTTACATTTAACCCTATGGAAATAGCCGGAAACATGAAGGCGAATGGAGGCTTTATACCAGGTATAAGACCAGGCAGGGCTACTATTGAGTATTTACACACTGTAATGTCTAGGATTTCTCTTGTGGGAGCCCTATTCCTAGCAGCAGTAGCAACTCTGCCAACACTTTTAAGTCACTTTACAGCTGTTGATATTAGATTTGGTGGTACATCATTACTTATAGCGGTAGGTGTTGCTCTAGATATGATGAAACAACTGGAAAATCAGATGATGATGAGAAATTATAGGGGCTTCCTTCACTAAATAGGGGGATGAAATGGTAAGAACCGTATTGTTAGGCCCTCCTGGTGCAGGTAAGGGCACGCAGGCAGCAAGATTGGTAGAAAAGTACAATGTACCTCATATTTCTACCGGAGATATCTTTAGAGAAAACATTAAGAATGGAACTGAGCTAGGTAAGAAAGCGCAAGAGTACATGAATAAGGGTGAACTTGTGCCAGATGACTTGGTGATTGATATTGCAACTGATAGATTGAAGAGAGATGATTGTAAAAATGGATTCCTGCTTGATGGATTTCCTAGAACAGTCTATCAAGCAGAAAAGCTAGATGAGTTCCTAAAGAAAGAAGGAGTATCCCTAGATAAGGTCATTGACATTGAAGTAGAAGATCAGGAGCTTGTAGACAGGCTTACTGGACGCAGGGTTTGCAAGTCCTGTGGAGCTAGCTACAATGTAAAGAATATTCCTCCAAAGGAAGAGGGCGTATGCGATAAGTGTCATGGAGACCTTGAGCAGCGTGCTGATGATAAGGAAGAAACAGTGTTAAATAGAATAAAGGTTTACACTGAACAGACAATGCCACTTGTGGACTACTACAAGAAAACGGATAGACTTGTAGAAATTGATGGTGCACTAGGGCTTGAGGTTGTCTTCCAGCAGATAGTAGAGGCTTTGGGTAAATAGGATGATCACCATTAAATCAAAACATGAGATTGATATGATGCGCACTGCGGGAAAGGTGACAGGTGATGTTTTTAAGTCGCTTGCGGAATTCATTAAGCCTGGTATATCAACAATGGATATTGATCAGCATGTTGAATCAATGATTGTGAAGGCTCAAATGATACCAGCCTTTAAGGGCTATGGTGGATTCCCTGGCAGTGCATGTGTATCAGTGAATGAAGAAGTGGTACACGGCATACCTTCGAAAGATAGAATACTCAAAGAGGGGGACATTGTAAGCGTAGATATTGGAACGATCTATAAGGGCTATTATAGCGATGCTGCAAGGACCTTTGCTGTTGGAAATATTTCAAAGGAAGCCAGGGAGCTTATTGACAGAACGGAAGAAAGCTTTTATGCAGGAATTGCACTTGCAAGAGCGGGTGCAAGACTGGGAGATATATCGCATGCAATTCAGGAAAAAGCAGAAAGCTATGGATATGGTGTCATTAGAGATTTTGTAGGTCATGGCATAGGTAGAAATCTTCATGAAGAACCACCGATTCCAAATTATGGAAAGGCTGGTAAAGGACCTAGGCTTCAAGAAGGTATGGTTTTTGCTATTGAACCTATGATATCTATGGGTTCCTTTGAAACAGAGACCTTGCTGAATGACTGGACCGTAGTAACTGTAGATGGCAGCCTTGCTGCGCATTATGAAAATACCCTAGTGATTAGAGATGGTGAGCCAGAGCTGCTCACTCTATAATGGAGGAAAAATGGCCAAAAAGGATGTAATCGAAACCATGGGTACTGTGGTCGATGCTCAGCCAAATGCCATGTTTGTGGTAAAATTGGATAATGGCTTTGAAGTATTGGCTCACATATCGGGAAAGATTAGGATGAATTACATTAGAATTTTGCCGGGTGATAAGGTTAAGGTGGAATTATCTCCATATGACCTTACTCGTGGTAGAATCGTATGGAGAGATAAGTAAAATAGGAGGAAGAACATGAAGGTTAGAGCTTCCGTAAAGCCTATCTGCGAAAAATGCAAGGTAATCAAGAGAAACGGAAAGGTAATGGTTATCTGCGAGAATCCAAAGCATAAGCAGAAGCAGGGCTAAATTTAGGTAGGATCTATGGCCGGGCTAGATCTGGTATGAAATTTTTGTTATGTACGCCTGTCTATATCACTCCCGGGATGGTGACGGAAGATAGGAGAAGGAGGAAATTATGGCTCGTATAGCCGGCGTTGACTTACCAAAAGAAAAAAGGGTAGAGATAGGACTTACCTACATCTACGGTATTGGTAGACCAACCGCACTTAAAATTCTTGAGAAGGCTGGAATAAATCCAGATACAAGGGTAAAGGATCTTACAGAAGAAGAAGCTGGAAAGATCAGAAAGATTATTGATGCTGAATATGCTGTAGAAGGTGATCTAAAAAGAGAGGTTAGCCTTAATATTAAGAGACTGATGGAAATCGGTAGCTACAGAGGAATCAGACATAGAAGAGGACTTCCTGTAAGGGGTCAGAAGACTAAGACCAATGCCAGGACGCGTAAGGGTCCTAAGAAGACTGTAGGAAGAAAGAAGAAGTAAGAAGGAGGTAAATCAATATGGCTAAGGCTGTTAAAAAGACAGTTAGAAAAAAGAAGAGAGAGCGTAAGAATATTGAAAAAGGCCAGGCACATATCCAATCCTCCTTTAACAATACCTTGGTAACTCTCACCGACTTAAACGGAAATGCACTTTCATGGTGCAGTGCAGGCTCCTTAGGCTTTAAGGGTTCTAAGAAATCCACACCATTTGCTGCACAGATGGCTTCTGAGGAAGCTGCAAAGGCTGCGATGGAGCATGGGCTTAAGAGCGTAGAGGTTTATGTAAAGGGACCAGGAGCTGGCCGTGAGGCTGCCATCAGAGCCCTTGCTAGTGCAGGACTACAGATTGTGTTGATTAAGGATATTACACCTATCCCACACAATGGATGTAGACCACCTAAGAAAAGAAGAGTCTAATGGAAGGGAGGAGATAAGATGGCAGTTAATAAGCAACCAATTCTTAAGAGATGTAGATCCCTTGGTATTGATCCAAGCCATATGGGAGTATATAAATCTTCTAAGAGAACAGCTCAGAAGAATAGAAGAAAAATGAGCGAGTATGCTCTACAGCTTAGAGAAAAGCAGAGAGCAAAATTCATTTATGGCGTTTTGGAAAAGCAGTTCAGAAACTACTTTAAGAAGGCGAATAAAAAGCAAGGTATCACTGGTGAAAACCTACTTATCATGCTGGAAGAAAGACTTGATAATGTTGTATTCAGAATGGGATTTTCCACAACTAGAAGAGACGCTCGTCAGCTAGTTGTACATGGCCACTTTACCGTGAATGGTAAAAAAGTAAACATCCCTTCATATCAGGTTAAGCCAGGAGATGTAATAAAGGTGAAGGAGCAGAGCCTAAGCTCCCCTAGATTCAAAGAAATCAAGGAAATGCAGGTTGGAGTACCAAGCTGGTTATCCGTAAACAGGGATAAGATGGAAGGTAAGGTTCTTGCAGACCCTACAAGAGATCAGATAGATGTGCCTGTAACAGAGCAGCTAATAGTTGAGCTTTATTCCAAATAATAGCCTTTCGGCTTGAAGAAGGTTTAGCTGTTGCTGAAAGGAGGAACCGTGATAGGTATTGAAAAACCAACATTGGTAAAGGAAATAGATACAAAATCCAACTATGGCAAATTTACTTTAGAACCACTTGACAGGGGCTATGGCACAACATTAGGTAATAGCATGAGAAGATTTCTTCTAAGCTCATTACCAGGTGCTGCAGTAACTTCTGTCAAGATAGAGGGTGTATTACATGAATTTTCCACCATTCCAGGTGTTAAGGAAGATGTAACAGAGATTATATTAAATCTTAAGCAGCTGGCAGTGAGAATGGATGGAGATGAGCCACAGAAGGTTATTATCAATGCTGTAGGACCAAAAGAGGTCACAGCTGAAGATATTATTTGTGGTAATGATGTGGAAATCATAAATAAAGATTTACATATTGCCACTCTAGATAATAATAAGACAAATCTGGTGATGGAAATAAACCTTGCAAAGGGCAAGGGATATGTACCTGCAGAACAGAACAAGCAGGATATTACAGAAATCTCTGTAATCCCTGTGGATTCTATCTTTACACCTGTAAAGATGGCGAATTATACCGTTGAAAATACTAGAGTTGGTAAGTTTACGGATTTTGATAAGCTTACTATAGAGGTAAAGACAGACGGTTCTCTAACGCCACAGGAAAGTATTGCCAAGGCTGCTAGAACAATGCAGGAGCATCTTATGATGCTGATATCATTGGACGAAAATACTGAAGCAGAGGCGGTACTAGAACAAAAGGTAGCTGAAGAATATTCAGATAGCATTCGTGATAAGAAGATTGACTATTTGGAGCTTTCACAGAGACCGAGCAATTGCTTAAAGCGTGCAGGAATCACTACGGTAGGTGAGCTTCTTGATTGTACGGAGCAAGAAATTATGAAGCTTCATAATTTAGGCAAGAAGTCCCTGGATGAAATAAGACTAAAGCTGGTTGAAGAAGGACTTAGCTTCAGACAGCAGGAAGACTAGAAAGGAGATATTATGCCTGGATATAGGAAATTAGGAAGACCTTCTGCTCACAGGAGATCTATGCTTAGAAATCTTGTGACAGACCTATTTAGAGAGGAAAGAATATCTACCACTCAAAATCGTGCTAAGGAAGTACGTAAGGTGGCAGAGAAAATGATTACTCTAGCTAAGAGAGGTGATCTGCATGCAAGAAGGCAGGTACTTGGATATATCTTTGATGAAACAGTTGTAAAGAAACTGTTTGATGATATAGCTCCTAGATATGCAGAAAGACAGGGTGGATACACTAGAATTCTTAAGCTAGGACCTAGACAGGGTGATGCTGCAGAGGTTGTATTCTTAGAGCTAGTAAAATAGTGTTAATGATATGTAAAATCATACGAGAACTAAATCTCGTATGATTTTTTTATTTAAAATAATTTTATTTTGAGCACGAGCATAAAAGTACATTTATTTTAAATTATATCTTGACCACAAAGTGGTTTTAATGTTATAATTTTAGCAAATATATGACTGACGATGAAGCTGGTCATAGGTGTGAGGGAGCATCAGAACTACGATGGTAGTTTTCGATGCTTTATTTTGTATATAGCTACATGCTCAAACAAAAGTATATAATGTGCACATCTGTGACTAAAAATAGAATGAGGAGCAGAATCCATGGAAATGTTTCGTGGTGGAAGGAAAATTTTAATAGGTGATCATAGATTAAATGATGTACTTTCTGGATATAAGAAGGTTTTCTTAGTCTGTGATCCTTTTTTAGTGGAAAATAAAGGATATACGTATATAAGTGATAGACTAGAAAAGTTGGGTATTGAGTATGAGCTTTACTCGCACATAGAGCCTGATCCTGATACTATGCTTGTAGCAGAGGGAGTAGAGGCTCTAAGAGCATTCTCTCCTGACATGATAGTTGCTATGGGTGGAGGATCGGCAATAGATGCAGCTAAGGCAATGATGTATTTTTCAAGACTTGCCGGAATGGAGGATAAGCCTAATTTTATAGCAGTACCGACTACCAGCGGAACGGGTTCTGAGGTTACGGACTTTTCAGTAATCACAAATAAAGATAAGGGAATAAAATATCCTTTGGTAGATGAGCTTATGCTGCCTGATATAGCAGTGCTTGATGCTACTCTGACATTGAGTGTGCCTAAGAATGTAACGGCGGTGACGGGAATGGACGTGCTAACTCATGCCATAGAAGCGTTAGTATCAACCGCTGCCACTGATTTCTCCGATGCGGCTGCTGAAAAAGCAATTAAACTCATTAGAAGCTATCTTTACGAAGCCTATATCAATCCTGACAATTTAGAAGCTAGACAGGGGATGCATAATGCTTCATGCCTAGCAGGTATAGCCTTTAATAATGCTGGCCTTGGACTAAATCATGCTATGGCACATGCCTTAGGTGGAGAATTTCACATACCACATGGCATGGCTAATGCTTTACTGCTGCCATATGTAATGGGATTTAATGCAGGCTGCTATGATGGCTTAAATGAAAATGCAAAGCTATATGCAAAAATTGCGAGACTTATAAAGGTAGATGCACCAGAGATCAGAACCAGTGCATTTAATCTAATTAGAACAATTAAACACTTTAAGCAAAAGCTTCAAATACCAGCTACTATAAAGGAGCTGGGCATAAATAAGAATGAATTTAACGCTGCACTTGACAAGATGTCAGAAGCGGCAGCTAATGATAAATGTCTTGCAACCAATCCAAGAAGAGCAGATGTTGCAGATATTAGGCAGTTATTCATTCATGCATATACGGGTAGAAATGGAGTGAAGGTTTTTTAGTACTAAACCATAATGCTAAAGTAAATATAGGTGAATCATGGAATTTAAAGAAAAAGAAAGAATTATACAGGAGTTTGTCCCTGGTAGGCAAATTACTCTTGCTCATGTTATTGCAAATCCTGTAAAGGATCTTTATGGAAAGCTTGGTGTACTTGATGTGGAGGATGCTATTGGCATTTTTACCATTACACCTAGTGAAGGTGCGATAATTGCTGCGGATGTTTCTACAAAGGCCTCTGATGTTAAGATAGGATTTGTAGACAGGTTTAGCGGTTCACTTCTCATATATGGTGATGTTGCCGCGGTGAATGCAGCAATGAATGATGTAATGCGTGTGCTATGTGACCAAATGAAATTTACACCTACGGAGATTACTAGAAGCTAGATGAAAAAATTTATACTTATAGGAACTGTTGGATGTGGTAAGACTACTATTAGCGAAGCTCTTACAGGCAGAGAGCTGACTTATAAAAAAACACAGTCAGTCAATGTCATTGATAATCATATTTTAGATACACCTGGAGAGTATCTGGATATGCAGCAACTCAGAGGAGCTCTTATGATAACATCTGCGGACGCAGAGATTATTGTATTTGTACAGTCGGCAACAGACTACATGAGTATGTTTCCACCTAGCTATGCTGGATCATTTGCAAAGACAGTGATAGGGGTTGTAACAAAGATAGATATTGCTACGAAAGAACAGATAAAAGAAGCAGAAAACAAATTGAGTATTGCCGGAGCACAGAAAATATTCAAGGTTAGCAGCTATGATGGGCGAGGATTAGAAGAACTTAAGACCTACTTGGAGATTGAATAATATAAAGAGGAGTTCCAATTGAAGAAGGAAGGATTAAAGATAGTTATAGTTGATGACGAGCCTATTGTCAGGATGGATATTGCTGCAATACTTAGAAATAAAGGACATGATGTAGTAGGAGAGGGCTCGGACGGATTTGAGGCTATAGAGTTGTGCCAAAGAGAAAGACCGGATGTAATATTGCTTGATATTAGAATGGAGCTTTTAGATGGACTTTCTGCTGCAAGGACTATTAGCAAGGAGTGTCCGGAAACAGCTATTGTTCTTCTGACAGCATATAACCAAAGAGAATATATTGAGCAGGCGAAGGGCAGTCGTATAAGTAGTTACTTGATAAAGCCTATCAATGAAAATACTCTTACGGTGAATCTTGAGCTTGCTGTTGCAAGAAATAAGGAGCTTTTAGCAGAACGAGAAAATGTGCATAAGGCTGAAGAGCAGCTAGAAACACGTAAAATTATGGATAGAGCTAAGGGCATGCTCATGGAATATCGTGAGCTTACGGAGCAGGAAGCATATGACTCTATAAGACAAATAAGCAAGAAGAACAACCTTGCTATGGTGAAAGTAGCTCAAATTATTATTGATAAGTACTCTCAGGATAAGAAGAAATAAAATGAATACAAAGCTTGAACGACTTTGCAGAGAATATACGGACCTGTCACCATATGAAATAGGTGAGGTGGCTGATGCCGCAAAGAGACTTGGAAATATCGCCAGCATGTTTGATGCCGATGCTTTCATAGATTGTCTGATAAATGATAAATCTGGTAATTCAATCGTTGTTGCAGAGGCTAAACCTATTGAAAAACCATCATCATATGTGAATTCAGTAGTTGGGAAAATAGCAAAAAAAGAAAATGAACCAGCAGTTTATAGGACCTTTAGATTAGGAGTTCCAACAAAGCATGTCAAGGCTATTACTCAGGAGAATGTAAATGTTGTTCAAACTGTTGAACCAATTTTTTCAGATAGTAGAGTAATCGCAGTATATATTATAGAGCAAAAGATGGAGCAAATATCCATGGGCCAGCTGACTGTAGCCAGAAGCCTTGGTGATAAGACCATAGATATGGATATCTATAAGGGAAAGGGCCAAATGGAAGTTGACTACTCCGATGCTATAGGCGAGGGGATTTTATTTGTCGATGATAATGGCATTATCTCATATATCAATAAGCAGGCAAAGACGATTTTCAGAAGGCTTGGATATTTGGGAGAAATGGAAGGCGTAGCTTATAAGGACGTGAGCTTCATAACTGAAACAGATGAAGAGAGAGCCAGGCCATATTTTGAGGGAGAGATGCGAATAGGGGGTTCATCCTTCTTAATTAAGCGTCAAGATATTGAAAAAAATCATGTAAGTTATATAATAAATATATCAGATGTAACTGCTAAGAATATGCAGAGGGATGCGCTGGTTCTAAAATCGGCTGCATTTAAGGAAATGCATCATAGAATAAAGAATAATCTTCAGACTGTAATATCTCTCCTCAGGCTTGAGAGAAATAAACTCACTGCTTCTGATGGCAGGGAAGCGATTGAAAATACCGTAAATAGGCTTCTTGCCATATCCAACATTCATGAAATTATGTTGCAGACAGAAATAGAGAGTGTAAGGCTCAATGATATACTAACTAGAATTAAAGATAATACACTTATATACTGCAATAATGATGATTTTCACTTGGAGCTTGAGTGTCACGGAGGTGATTTCAGTATCAATCTTGATAAAACCACTGCAATAGCGCTCATATTAAATGAACTTATTCAAAATTCAATTAAGTATGCATTTCCAGGGGAAAAAAGTGGAAAGATATTAATATCTGCATATGAAAAAAAGGAAGGCAAGATAGAAATCAGATTTAAAGACAATGGTGTCGGCTTTGATGTTGAAGAGAAATTAAAGCAAGGTACTATTGGCTGGAATATAATAAGACTTGTAGTTGCAGAAAAACTCAAAGGAACGCTTCTAGCTGAATCAGGCAAAGAAGGTACAAGAGTAACTATAGTATTTTAGGATTTAAATACAGAGTAATTTATTTGACTGACGATGTAGCCGGTCAAAGTCGATGAAGACCCAAGCAAATTGGTTTTGTTTGGGTGCTTTTTTTAGGAAGTCGGAGGACTACATGGAAGAAATAATCAAGAGTGTAGGCATTGATATTGGCACATCTACTACACAGCTGATTTTCAGCAAGCTGACAGTAAGGAATTTAGCCAGTAGCTATACTGTGCCAAGGATAGAAATTGTCAATAAAGAAGTCATCTATAGAAGCGACATTTATTTTACACCGCTAATTGGAGAAGCTCAAATAGATGCAGAGCGTGTGAAAGGAATTGTTGCAGATGAATATAAAAAGGCAGGCATGAAGCCGGAAGATTTAAAGACGGGAGCTGTAATCATAACCGGTGAAACTGCAAGAAAGGAAAATGCGGATGAAGTTCTATCTGCTCTGAGTCATATGGCAGGAGATTTCGTAGTTGCCACAGCAGGTCCTGATTTAGAATCGGTGCTATCTGCCAGAGGAGCAGGAATTGATGTCATGTCAACGGAGGATAGAAATACCATCGCAAATATAGACATTGGAGGAGGTACCAGTAATATTGCCGTGTTCCAGAAGGGTCAGCTTATAGGTACTAGCTGTCTGGATATAGGCGGTAGATTAATTAAAATAGAAGCGGGAAGCGTGGTATATGTTTATGAAAAGATACAGAGGCTGGCAGCAGCTCATGGTATCAGTGTGAAAGTAGGTGATAGAGCAGACAAGGAAAAGTTAGAAAAAATTTGCCACATTATGGCAAGACAGTTGGCAATGGCTGTAGGCATTATACCTAAGGATGAACATCATCAGTACCTTTATACTAACGATGGAAGGCCACTAAAGGATAACATTAGAATCGATGGTCTGACATTTTCTGGAGGTGTAGCTGATATAATTTATCATCCAGCCGGTGGAGATTCATTTAGGTATGGAGATATTGGCCCCATACTTGGATCTGCTGTAGCGGCAGAGCAGGATCTTGCAAAGGTAAAAAGGTATGAGGCTGTAGAAACCATAAGAGCTACCGTAGTAGGTGCAGGTACCCATACTACGGAGGTAAGTGGCAGCACCATCCGATACGAGGAGGATGCACTTCCGATTAAGAATGTACCTGTAGTCAAGGTGACAAAAGAAAATGAAGAATCTTTAGAGGCTTTGAGCCATACATTAAGAGACAAGATTGCAATCTTTAACGATTCATCTTCTGCAATACCTGTAGCGATCTCTATAAGTGGTGAAAAATATACTAGCTTCGATAAGGTTCAGCAGCTGGCATCGGCACTTATAGAAGGAATGAGAGATAATATGGATTCAAAGGTGCCAGTGATTGTCGTTGTAGAAAGTGATATAGGTAAGGTGCTTGGCAATGCTTTAAAAGTGATGCTCATGGATAGGGGTATCAAGGTTATCTGCATTGACAGCATATTTGTAAAGGATGGGGACTACATAGACATTGGAAAGCCAATGGCCAATGGACGAGTGGTACCTGTAGTAACTAAGACTTTAATTTTCAATACATAAAGTTAAAGAATGAAAGCATGAGGTGAAAAAGTGATTTTAAAAACTAAGCTATTAGGCCACAATTACGAATTTAAGTCAGTTCGTGAAGTTATGGCAAAGGCAAACGAGGAAAAATCAGGCGACAAGCTAGCAGGAATTGCAGCAGAATCTGCTGAAGAAAGAGTGGCAGCAAAATGGGTTCTATCCAACCTAACATTAAATGATCTTAGAAACACTCCAGCAGTTCCATATGAAGAAGATGAAGTAACAAGAATCATACAGGATGATGTGAATGAAGAAATCTTCAAGGAGCATAAGAATAAGACTGTTGCAGAATTCAGAGAGTGGCTGCTAGATGGAAACACCACAGGAGATATGATTAAGAGAGCCTCCAGAGGTATAACATCTGAAATCGTATCTGGTGTAACTAAGCTGATGAGCAATCTGGACTTAGTGTATGGTGGAAGCAAGATTGAGATTACAGCACATTGTAATACTACAATTGGTAAGAGAGGCACATTCTCTTCAAGACTTCAACCAAACCATACAACAGATGATCCTAAGGGAATCCTCGCTTCTACAATGGAGGGATTGTCCTATGGTGTAGGTGATGCTGTACTGGGACTTAACCCTGTAGATGATGGAGTGGAAAGTGTTGCAACCTGCTTAAAGCAATTTGATGAATTTAGAAATAAGTGGGATATTCCAACGCAGATTTGTGTATTAGCTCATGTAACTACACAGATTGAAGCTGCAAAGAAATTTGGAGCACCAATTGATTTAGTATTCCAGTCAATTGCTGGCTCACAAAAGGGAAATGAAGCATTCGGTATAGATGCACAGATGGTACAGGATGCTTACGACTATGCACTAAAGTATGGTAAGGCAACTGGACCAAACGTAATGTACTTTGAAACAGGACAGGGTTCTGAACTTTCTTCAGAAGCACATAATGGATGGGATCAGCTGACTATGGAAGCTCGTTGCTACGGCTTTGCCAAGAGATATTCCCCATTCCTAGTAAACACTGTAGTAGGATTTATAGGTCCTGAATATCTGTATGATTCTAAGCAGGTAACAAGAGCAGGTCTTGAGGATCATTTCATGGGTAAGCTAACAGGTATATCAATGGGATGTGATGCATGCTACACAAACCACATGAAGACGGATCAAAACGATATTGAAAACTTAGCTACACTTCTTGTTGCTGCTGGCTGTAACTACATTATGGGTATTCCACAGGGCGATGACTGTATGCTTATGTATCAATGTACTGGATACCATGATACTCCAACTCTGAGAGAAATCTTTGGATTAAGACCTATCGCTGAGTTTGATGCATGGTTAGAAAAGATGGGAATCAGCAAAGACGGTAAGCTAACTGATTTAGCTGGAGACCCAACAATATTTATGAGCAAATAGAGGAGGCGAGCAGTGGATACAAGAGAATTAAAATCAATAATAGAGAGCGTGCTGGCAGAAATGAATATTGACGAGCTAGCAAAGAAGACTGCTGGCGATAGCCTTTCACATCAGGGCGGTGCAGTAGCTAGCGGAGAGGCAACAAAGGTAGAAGAAGGTACTCTTGAAGATATAGCAGCTATAGACCTAGTAGAGCAATTTTTAGTAGAAAATCCAGTTGACAAAGAAAAGTACATGGATCTAAAGAAGCATTCTCCTTGTAGACTTGGTATAGGCAAGGCTGGTGCTAGATATAAGACTTTGCCACAGCTAGAGTTTAGAGCGGCTCATTCTGCAGCACAGGATGCAGTTTTTTCAAATGTTGATGAGGAGCTTATTGAAAGTCTAGGACTTTTCATCGTACAAAGTAGATGTGACAGTAAGGATACCTATTTAACTCGACCTGACCTTGGTAGAAGACTTAGTGATGAGGCTGTTGCAACTATCAAAGAGAAGTGTAAGCAAAGACCACAGGTACAGGTAATCGTTGCTGACGGATTAAGCTCTGCTGCTGTAGAAGCTAACACAAAGGATGTTATGTCAGGACTTATGCAGGGACTTAAGGCTAATGGACTTGATGTAGGCACTCCTTTCTTCATTAAATATGGCAGAGTAGGTGCAATGGATGAGGTAAGCGAAGTATTAGATGCGGATGTTACTTGCTTGCTAGTAGGAGAAAGACCTGGTCTGATTACTGCAACATCAATGTCAGCATATATTGCATACAAGGCAACTATAGGAATGCCGGAGGCTAGAAGAACAGTAGTATCCAATATCCATTCAAAGGGTACTATTCCGGCAGAGGCAGGCGCACATATTGCAGAGATAATCAAGAAAATCGCAGACAATAAGGTCAGCGGTACTGAGTTAAAATTATAAGGAGAAATAAAATGAGAAGAGATCCATTACCAGCTAAGGTTTTAGCAGCAAAGATTATACCAAACGCTACAGCAGATATGCTTAAAGGCTTTGAGGATGTACCAGAAGGCTACAAGTCTCTTGCTCTAATTACTGCTGACTGCGATGATGTAACTTATACAGCATTAGATGAAGCAACAAAGAAAGCTGATGTAGTAGTAGCTTATGCAAAGAGTTTTTATGGCGGAGCTGCAAATGCCAACACTGCACTTGCAGGAGAAATCATTGGAATTTTAGCCGGACCAAATCCAGCTGAGGTTAAAAGTGGTCTTGAAGCAGCTGTAGATTTTATTGAAAACGAAGCACATTTCGTGTCAGCTAATGATGATGATTCTGTATGTTACTATGCTCACTGTATTTCAAGAACTGGTTCTTATCTATCTAAGGGAGCAGGAATTGCAGAGGGTGAAGCTCTTGCTTATCTAATTGCGCCACCACTTGAAGCAATGTATGCAGTAGATGCAGCTATGAAGGCAGCAGATGTAACTCTTTGTGAACTATATGCACCACCATCAGAGACAAACTTTGGAGGAGCACTTCTAACGGGAAGCCAGTCTGCTTGCAAATCTGCATGTGACGCATTTGCAGAAGCTGTAGAATTTGTAGCAGCAAACCCAACCATGTTTTAAGAAAAGAGTATAGGAGGAGAAAATGGCTAATATGCAAGCATTAGGAATGATTGAGACAAAGGGTCTAGTAGGATCTATTGAAGCAGCAGATGCTATGGTAAAGGCTGCAAATGTAAGCCTTATAGGCAAGGTGCTCGTAGGCGGAGGACTTGTAACTGTAATGGTTAGAGGAGATGTTGGAGCTGTAAAGGCAGCAGTTGATGCTGGTGCAGCTGCAGCAGAGAGAGTTGGAGAGCTACTTTCAATACACGTAATTCCAAGACCACACTCCGATGTGGAAATGATTTTGCCAACAGTAGAGTAATTCAAGCCAGAGCATAAGCTCTAAAAAAAGAAGGAGGCTACAGTGAAGGCACTAGGCATGATTGAAGTTAAGGGAAGAGTAGGAGCTATTGAAGGACTGGACGCTTCCCTGAAAGCCGCTAATGTAACCTTGGTTAATATGATTAAGGTAGGAGGAGGCCTTACCACCTTCCTGGTAGAAGGGGATGTAGGCGCCGTAAAAGCAGCAATGGACGCTGGTGCAGCAGCGGCAGAAAGAGTAGGTGAGCTTTTGTCCGTACATGTTATTCCAAGACCGGACGAGGCTGTTGTAAAGATGCTACAAAATGAGCTTTTAAATAATAATGAATCTGAAGCTATGGCTGCGAAAGATTCTGTAAAAGCTGATGAGCAAAAAGAAGCAGCTAAAATCAGTGTGAAGAAGTCTACAGTTGATAAAAAACAGTCAGATGAAGACGCTGCGCCAGATGATGTGGTAGAAAATGTAAATATCAAACCTGTTGTTAAAGGTATGATGGAGCATGAGGCAAAATCCGAGTCGCAGCAAGATGATGCTCTGGAAAAGATGACGGTTAGCAAGCTGCGTACATTGGCAAGAAGCATTGATAATTTAGGAATAGCAAAGACTGATATTAAGTTTGCGAAAAAAGATGAATTAATTAAGGCCATAAAAAAGGCTAAAAAGTAGGAGGAAACATGGCTAATATGCAAGCGTTAGGAATGATTGAAACAAAGGGTCTAGTAGGATCTATTGAAGCAGCAGATGCAATGGTAAAGGCTGCAAATGTTACACTTATTGGTAAGGAACATGTAGGCGGAGGACTTGTAACTGTAATGGTTAGAGGAGATGTTGGAGCTGTAAAAGCAGCAGTAGATGCTGGTGCAGCGGCAGCAGAGAGAGTTGGAGAGCTACTTTCAATACATGTAATCCCAAGACCACATTCTGATGTGGAAATGATTCTTCCAACAGTAGAGTAATCTGAATTAGAGGTTAGTCTAGGTAAGGAGGTTTAAATTGAAGGCTATTACAGAGGCTGTAATAAGAGATGAATTAAGAGACAGCGTTCCTGAGGTATATACAGTACCTAAAGGAAAGCTTCTTTCTCCAGCAGCCAGAGAATATTTAAATCAGCTCCAGGTGGAGATAGCCTATGAGGGAAAAGAGATCCCTAAAAGGGTAAATGACCTCAAGGAGAATACCCCTTCCAAGCAACCTCACAAGATGGAAGCACCTGACAGACCAGCCAGTTCAAAGGATGTTGATATACCTGTAAAGTTTAAGTATATTGATGATGAGACAGGCGCAGGATATATGGTAAAGCCAGAGCACATGACAGGTCTAAGAGGAAATATCCTCGTAGATAAATCTCATCCAGTTATCAAATATAGAGGAAAGCTGGATAAGCTTCAGGCTGATATAGTGTGTGCACAGGTGCAAATCAGTGCTGTGGAAAACTGTAAGGGCGTCATAGATGATCTACAGGATATTCTGAGCATTGTAAGGGAGCTAATGCTCTGTGATGTAATGGACAAGCCGTTTGAGAGAGAAACAATTATTGGCATGAGCCACAAAGAGTTGAGGGAGAGATCCCATGCTCCTGAAAAATTTTATGAGGTAAAATATATGCAGCTACCTGAGCATACAATGGGGCTAACATTTGCCCTCTTGAATATGCTAAGAGCTGAGGCAAGAGAGGTAGAGCTGGCTGCGGTAGAAGCATATAAAGATGGAAGGAAGACGCTAAGACCGGATGTTATTGAAGAGTGGAATCGAATGTCTAGCGCACTTCATGTTATGATGATGAAATATCAGCATGGAGATTATAAATAAGGCATTTAGGAGGAGTTATGAAGCTAGCCACTGTCGTGGGGAAAATATGGGCCACAAGAAAGGCAGAAAGTATGGAAAAGTATAAGCTTTTGCGTGTGAAGCTCCATGACAGTGGAGAGATTCTCCTGGCGGCCGATACGGTAGATGCAGGTGAAGGAGATGAGGTAATCATTGTCTCTGGTAGCTCTGCTAGAATTGGAAGTCAGCATAGAAGTGATCCTATAGATGCCACTATAATAGGGGTCGTTGACCCGAGGAAGTAACCTTGTAGGAGGAAGTTATATGTTTAATGAGTTATTAGGACACCTTTCCAACGGGAGTGTGTTTACAGAAAGTGTAAAGGAGTGGGTATCCGGAATTTCCGTAAACTCCATTATCATCATGATTATGATGATTTTTATGATTGTTGGTGCCATTGATAAAATTCGTGGTAACAAGCTTGGATATGGTGAACAATTCGATGAAGGTTTTAATGCTATGGGTGCATTAGCCATTGCCATGGCCGGTGTTGTAGCTGCTGCTCCTGTACTTGCAATTATTTTAAAGCCAATTATCGTTCCGATTTATGAGTTAGTTGGTGCCGATCCATCAATGTTTGCAACTACACTTCTAGCATGTGATATGGGTGGATATCCACTTGCAATGCAAATGGCAGGAGACGAGGCTGTAGGTAATTTCTCAGGACTTATCTTAGGAACAATGATGGGACCTACTCTCGTATTCACCATTCCAGTAGCACTGAGCATCATCAGCAAAGAGGATAGAGGATATCTTGGAGCTGGTATACTTGCAGGTCTTATTACCATTCCAATTGGATGTATTGTTGGCGGACTTGTGATGAATGTGGCAACACCTTATAAAGTTAGCTTTATAGGAATCATCATGAACCTAATACCAGTAATTATCATCGCTGGTCTAATCGTACTTGGACTATGGTTCATTCCTCAGAAGATGATAAACGGATTCAATAAATTTGGTACAGCTGTAACAATTATAATTACTTTCTTTACAGCAGTAGCAGTTTTCGAATACTTGACTGGTATAAAGTTCCCACTTCTAAACCTAATGGTAGAGCCTGATGCAGATGGCGTTGTTCCACTAGAGTCTGGACTATTAGTTTGCGGACAGATTGCTATCGTACTTATCGGTGCTTTCCCAATGGTAAAGTGGATAACAAAGACATTTGAAAAGCCACTTGAAAAGATTGGTGAAAAGGTTGGAATGAATGAAGCAGGCGGTGCAGGTCTTATTGCAACACTAGCTAATAACATCGCTATGTTTAACATTATGGGAGAAATGAATCCTAAGAGTAAGCTTCTAAATGTAGCATTTGCAGTATCAGCCGCATTTGTATTCGGAGATCACCTAGGATTTACTGCTGGTGTAAATCACCATATGATATTCCCTATGATCGTTGGTAAGTTAGTAGCTGGTATAACTGCTCTAGTTTTAGCTAATATACTAGCACCAATGCTTCTATCTAAGATAGAGTCTAAGAAAGAGGCTTAAGGGGACGATATGAATATTTCAGAAAAAGAATTAAGACAAATTATTGCCGGAGTCGTAGAAGAAACATTAAAGGCTAAGAGCGAAGCCATAAGGCAGGATTTCGTAAAGGAAAAGGACCCTAGTGGTATCATAATGGTCAAGACTGACACAGTAAAATGCGAGCCTTTTTCTGATACGAAGGGTGTATATGTAAAGGATATACTGGAGCTTGATGAGGCACCAAGAATGGGAGCTGGTGTTATGGAGCTTGATAATACAAGCTTTGAGTGGACACTTACCTATGACGAGTATGATTATGTAATATCCGGTGAGCTTGAAATTGAAATTGATGGAAGAGTTGTTAAAGGTAAACCTGGAGATATCATTTATATTCCAAAGGGAAGCCACATACATTTCCAGACGCCAAGTAAAGCAAGATATGCGTATTTCGTATATCCAGCAGACTGGCAAAGTCAATAAAATAATTATGCCCAGCTTCGGCTGGGCATAGAGATGGAGATAAGATGAATTTTAATTCCTGTGATAATTTTGTAAGGGATTTTGAAAAGGCTATTAAAAATCCAGTAAAGGACGGTAAGGGGGAATATTTTACAGGTGTGGATTTAGGTACTGCATTTGTAGTTCTTGCTGTTGTAGATGAAGCTGGAAGACCTGTAGCTGGCGCATATGAATATGCAGAGGTTGTAAAGGATGGTATGGTAGTAGATTATATGGGTGCGGTAGCTCTTGTAAAAAGACTTAAAGAAGAGCTAGAGCGAAAGCTCGGTAGAGAGCTTATATATGCCGCTGGAGCCATACCCCCAGGTACAGATAGCGTAGATGGTGGGGCTGTTAAAAATGTTATACAAGCAGCGGGTTTTGAAATCACCAATTTACTAGATGAGGTAACTGCAGCCAATTTACTTCTCAAGGTGGAGGACGGCTGTGTTGTTGATATTGGTGGAGGAACAACTGGTGTATCAATCATAAAATCCGGTAAGGTTGTATCCATTATAGATGAACCTACAGGTGGCACTCACTTATCACTTGTTATTGCAGGAGGTATGAAAAAAGATTTCAGGTGGGCTGAGGAGTATAAAAGACAGCCTAAGAATCACAGGGAGCTTTTTCCTGTAGTTAGACCAGTAATGGATAAAATTTCAAGCATCATAGCAAAAGCCACTTCTGGATATGATGTAGATGCTATAGTCTTAGTAGGAGGAAGCAGCTGCTTCACCGGTATCGAGGAAGTAATTGAAAAAAATACAGGCATTCATACATATAAGCCGAAAAATCCTCTGTTTGTTACACCGCTAGGAATAGCGCTAAGCTGTAGCAATAAGATAATGGAGTAGAAATGGATTTAAAAATAATAAAGTCTCCATCTCCAGGCACTCTCGAAATTTTAAAAAGGCGTATAGCCTTAAGTGGGAGTAATATACCAGAAAATGTAGATGCCATAGGTCTGATACAAGGGCGCATGATAGAAATGGTATGTGCAGCTGATATAGCAGAAAAAGCTGTGGGTGTGGAGGTTTTCGATGTTCGAGGACTGTGCCCTCAGCATATGACGATGTTAGCCATTTTTGGTGATACCGCCTCAGTGCAGGATGCACTTGGGGAAATAGAATTCAAATTGAAGGAAGGTACATATAATGATTACAGCCAAGCTGATAGATAATATTTGGGCTACTAGGAAGGCCGATGCATTAAGAGGCTATAAGCTCATGCTAGCTGAAAGAATCGGAGATGATCAGAGGGCTGGAGAAAGGCTTGTAGTTGCTGACATCATAAGTGCAGGCATTGGAGATAGGGTGATTATTACTACGGGATCATCTGCAAGGAGAATGCTGGGAGACGATAGCGTTCCTGTAGATGCAGTTGTAGTAGGAATTATTGATGAGGATTGTACCTTTTAAAAAAGTGAATTATAAAACAGAACCCAAAAGTTAGACTACATGACATACATTTTGGTATGTTAAGATGAGGACTTAAATGAGTATTGTAGATAATGTTAAGGCTGCCGGAGTTATTGGAGCAGGTGGAGCGGGATTTCCCACTCATGTTAAGCTCAACGCCAAGGCAGAATATGTGTTGCTAAATGGCGCTGAATGTGAGCCTTTGCTTCGAGTCGACCAGCAACTTATGGCTATTTACCCTAAGGAGGTAATTGAAGGCTTAAGACTGGCAGGAGAACAGGTAGGAGCAGATAAGGCCATAATAGGAATAAAAGTCAAGCACCATGAAGCAATAAAGATTTTGAGAAATACCATTAAGGAAATGGGACTTGATAACTATATGTCAGTGCATGAGCTGCCGGATATTTATCCTGCTGGAGATGAGCAGGTGCTGGTATATGAGTGTACTAAAAGAGTAGTACCTGAGATGGGAATTCCACTGAATGTTGGGTGTGTAGTTGTCAATACGGAAACGGCAATAAACATATATAATGCACAGTCGGGAAGGCCTGTTACAGAAAAATATGTAACTATTGCTGGTGATGTGCCAAGGCCAATAACCGTGAAAGTACCGGTAGGCAGCCCAATAAGGGATTTACTGAAACTAGCAGGTAGAGAAGATCTAACAGGATATAAGGTTATTGATGGTGGACCTATGATGGGACCCCTCCTATTCAACCTTGATGGTTATGTAACTAAGAAGACTAAAGGATTATTGGTATTTAAAGAAGACCATGGCCTTATTGCAAGAAAGCAGAAAAAAATGAAGGGAGCATCCCTTCTAAATAAAACCGCATGCGAACAATGCCGTATATGCACAGATCTGTGTCCTAGATACCTACTTGGGCATGGAACCTCTCCACATAAGATGGTGAGAGCTATGGGCTTTAATATAGAGGCGGACGAACAGGTAACTGTAGCACAGACCTGCTGCCAATGTAACCTCTGCGAATATTTTTCCTGTCCAGCAGGAATTAATCCAAAGATGGCTAATGTATATTATATGATGGAGCTTAGAAATAAGGGAATAAAGCATCAGCCTACTAAAGAAGTGTTTACGCCAAGAAGCATGAGAAATTACAGGCTTGTTCCAAGTAAAAGGCTAATGGGAAAGCTGGATATTCTGGATTATGATGCTCCTGCTCCACTAAATGAGAGTATAGAATATAGTCCAAAGATGGTAGGAATAACATTGAGCGGCCATGTTGGAGCTCCAGCTACAGCCGTTGTAAAGCCAGGAGATACAGTAAGTGTGGGACAGGTAATAGGAGAGCTTCCGGAAGGAGGCCTCAGTGCCAGAGTGCATTCAAGTGTTAATGGAGTGGTAGAGTCCATTGATGCAGGTGTTGTTAAGATAAGGAGGAACTGATGATAAATGCCATAGGTATGCTGGAATTTAACAGCGTTGCTAAGGGAATATATGTGGCAGATCAGATGGTTAAGGTTGCGGATGTAGAAATTGTAACTGCAAATTCTGTCTGTCCAGGCAAATATATTGCCATAGTACATGGGGATGTGGCTTCAGTGGAAAATTCTGTAAAACAAGGCATCAATTATGCAGAGGATTTTCTTGTAGATCATATAGTAATACCAAATGTACATCCTGATGTTTTTCCAGCAGTAATTGCAGCAAGCGTTCCAAGCAAAATAGAGGCACTAGGCATATTGGAATCCTATTCTCTGTCAGCATTAGTCATTGCTGCTGATGCAGTGCTGAAATCTGCTGAGCTTAGACCTATTGAATTAAGACTAGGAACAGGACTTGGAGGAAGAGCATATTTTACATTTACAGGAGATGTTGCAGATGTGAAGACTGGCCTGGAAGTAGGTATGGAGCAAGTAGGCTCTAAAGGCTTGTTAATAAATGGTGAGGTGATTCCTTCACCGTCAAAGAAACTGATCAAAACTTTATACTAGTTGATCGTAGAAAGGATAGCTATGAAAAAGCTTATTACTGAAAGAACCCTCAGGGATATGAAAAAAGAGGGAAAGACTACCTTAGTGATAGATGGCAACACCATTATAACGCCACTAGCAAGGGATTATGCTCGCACGATGGATATTGCCATAATTGATGAAAATGGTGAACAGACTTTATCGTGCAGAGCAACGAGTGCAGCAGCAGGAGCAGTGCAGACGGATGGCGCGAGAGCTACTTGTGATAAGCCAATGAGCAAGCAGGTAGAGATAATCGTAGAAGCTGTGATGAATGTTCTCAAGGAAAAGGGATTGCTAGATAAGATCTTGAGGTAGCAAGGAGGCATAGATGGAATTTGATAAGGATTTAAGATCAATACAGGAAGCTAGAGAGCTTGCAGCTAAGGGTGCTCAGGCTGCAAAGGAGCTTGAAGCCTTCACTGAAGATCAGATAGATGCCATTATTAAGCACATGGCAGATGTGGGTGAAAAGCATGCTCTGGAACTGGCAGAGATGGCAGTAGAGGAGACAGGCTTTGGAATTGTAAGAGATAAAGTTTTTAAGAATCATATGGCTACAGGTATGCTCTATGAATCCATTAAGGACATGAAGACACAGGGCATTATCAAAGAAGATACGGAACGTAGAATGGTGGAAATTGCTGATCCAGTGGGACTCATAATGGGTATCGTACCATCTACCAATCCTACGTCAACAGCCATGTATAAGTCGATAATTGCTCTTAAGGCAAGAAATCCAATTGTATTTTCTCCGCATCCATCTGCAGCAAAATGTACTTATAAAGCGGCTGAGCTTATGAGACAGGCAGCAGTAGAAGCAGGAGCACCAGAGGGTTGTATTGGCTGTTTACAGACGCTGTCTATTGACGCTACCAATGAGCTTATGCACCATAAGGATGTTAAGCTTATCATTGCAACAGGTGGACCAGGAATGGTAAAGGCAGCATATTCAGCGGGTAAGCCTGCAATAGGTGTAGGAGCAGGAAATTCACCTGCCTACATAGAAAGGTCAGCTAATGTTAAGGAAGCTATTAAGAAAATTATGGCGAGCAAGACCTTTGATAATGGAACCGTTTGTGCTTCGGAGCAGTCAATAATATGTGAAAAGGTCAACGAGCATGATGTGATTGAAGAGCTCAAGAAACAGGGAGCATACTTCATGAGCGAAGCAGAAACTAAGGCTGTCTGTGAGCTTCTATTCAAAAATGGACACTCTATGAATGCAAAGTTTGTAGCAAAGAAGCCGCAGGTTATTGCTGAGGCAGCTGGATTCAGTGTTGATCCAGGAATAAAGCTGTTAGTTGGCAGACAGACGGGCGTAGGTGAGGGAAATCCACTATCCTATGAAAAGCTAACTACCGTTATTGCATTCTACACCGTTGAAGATTGGAAGGAGGCATGTGAACTTAGCATAGCACTTCTTCAAAATGGTATAGGACATACCATGAGCTTGCACACTGAAAATCCTGATATTGCTCTAAAATTTGCAGCAAAGCCTGCATCTAGAATACTTGTTAATACTGGTGGTACACAAGGTGGTACAGGAGTTTCTACTGGTCTTGCCCCAGCATTTACATTAGGATGTGGCACTATCGGTGGTTCTTCAGTATCCGAAAATGTAACTCCTCTTCACTTGATAAACAAGAAGGTGCTCGCTTATGGCATCAAGGATGTTACAAAGCTTGCTGTAGAGGATGAAATATATCAAAAGTATCATGGTGATCTTACCGATAATGAAAGAGCATGCTCACTCAGCACTAACTCTAACTACGGCAACTCAGAAAAATCCATGCAGCTTTCAAAGGATGATTTAGCAGAAATAATTGCTGGAGTTGTAAAAGCTTTGAAACAGTAGTATATTATATATGATACTAAATGGATACTAGGAGGAAAAATGAGTAATAAGGAACAGATCGCAGAAGCATTATTTAAGGTGCTCAGTGAAAGAGGCGTAGGAGATGGGAAAGCAGGCTCTGACAGAGACGATCAGATGGTTCCAATAGGTATTTCAAACAGACATATCCACCTTTCTCAAGAGGATTTGGAGGTCTGCTTTGGTAAGGGATATGAGCTAACTCCAATCAAGGATTTATCACAGCCTGGACAATTCGCATGTAAGGAAACTATGACGGTGGCAGGTCCAAAGGGAGCCATTGAAAAGGTGAGAATTCTTGGCCCTACTAGAAAACAATCGCAGGTAGAGCTATTAGCAGGTGACAATTTTAAGCTTGGTATTAAGGCTCCACTTAGAATGTCAGGTGATTTGAAGGATTCGGCAGGAGTGACACTAATTGGTACAGAAGGCAGTGTATGCTTAAAAGAAGGTGCGATTGTAGCAGCTAGACATATCCATATGAGTCCTTCCGATGCTGAAAGGTATGGAGTAGAAAATGGACAGATTGTCTGTCTTGAATTAGATGGCCCAAGAGGCGGTGTTTTACAAAATGTAGTAATTAGAGCGGATGAAAAAGGCTTGTTAGACTGTCATCTGGATACGGAGGAGGCCAATGCAATGGGACTTTCTTCAGCATCCAAGGGCAGGATTATAAAATAAGGAGGTTAAGATGAGACAGGAAGCTTTAGGAATGATTGAAACTAAAGGCCTAGTTGGTTCAATTGAAGCTGCAGATGCCATGGTTAAGGCTGCTAATGTAACCCTTATTGGTAAGGAACTAGTTGGAGGCGGACTTGTAACAGTAATGGTACGAGGCGATGTAGGCGCTGTAAAGGCAGCCGTAGATGCAGGGGCAGCCGCAGCAGAAAGAGTTGGTGAACTTTTATCTATTCATGTAATTCCAAGACCACATGAAGAGGTAGAAATGATTTTACCAGCAGTTAAATAGATATTCGGTTCTTAATTGTGAAATTGTATAAAGTCCTGTAGCAGCTGCTGCAGGACTTTTAAATTGCATTTAGATGTAGATGTAAGAAAGATGAGCAAAGAACGATTTTTCCTATATTTGAAACAAATTTTATACTTATTTATGGTATAATATAACAAAGCTTTTAGGAGGTAATAATGTCTAAGGATGACAATACTAAGGTAGCAATTGCCAATAATTTTATACATAATATAATAAATGATGATTTAGAGCAGGGAACTTATGGTGAAAAGGTAGTGACACGTTTTCCACCTGAACCAAATGGTTATCTTCACATAGGCCATGCAAAATCTATATGTTTGAATTTTACTACAGCAGAGAAATATAAGGGCTATTGCAATCTAAGATACGATGATACAAATCCTGCTAAGGAGGACGTGGAATATGTAGATTCCATAGAGGAGGATGTTAAGTGGCTGGGCTTTCAATGGGAAAACAGACTATGGGCTTCAGATTATTTTGATAAAATGTATGAAGCTGCAGTAGAGCTTATTAAGCTGGGTAAAGCCTACGTATGCAGTCTTAGTGCAGATGAAATAAGAAAATACAGAGGAACACTTACAGAACCTGGTAAAGAAAGTCCTTATAGAAATCAGAGTGTAGAAGAAAACCTGAAGCTTTTTGAGGAAATGAAAGAAGGCATATATAAGGACGGAGAGAAGGTATTACGAGCAAAGATAGACATGACTTCTCCTAACATGAATATGAGAGATCCTGTTATTTATAGAATTGCCCATTCATCTCATCATAATACGGGTGATAAATGGTGCATCTACCCTATGTATGACTTTGCTCACCCTATAGAGGATGCTATAGAAGGAATTACTCACTCTATATGTACAATGGAATTTGAGGATCATAGACCACTTTATGACTGGGTGCTTGATACTTTGGGCTGGTGGAATCCACAGCCTAAGCAAATTGAGTTTGCAAGGCTGAATCTGACTAATACTGTAATGAGCAAGCGTTATTTAAAGGCTATGGTAGATGATGGCACTGTTGAAGGTTGGGATGATCCAAGAATGCCAACTATAGCAGGCCTTCGAAGACGCGGCTATACTCCACAGGCTATAAGAGACTTTTGTGAAAGGATAGGTGTAGCTAAAGCCAATAGTACGGTGGATATTGGACTGTTAGAATTCTGTGTACGAGAAGATCTCAAGGCTAAGGTAGAAAGTAGAAATGTGGTAGAAAATCCGATTAAGGTTGTAATAACCAATTATCCTGAAGGACAAATAGAAGAATTAACCATAGAAAATAACCGAGAAGTGCCAGAGCTTGGGGAAAGAAAGGTGCCTTTCTCACGTGAGATATATATTGACGGAGCAGACTTTATGGAAAATCCAGTGAAAAAATACTTTAGATTATTTCCTGGAAATGAAGTCAGACTTAAAGGAGCATATTTTATAACCTGTAATGAAGTTATCAAAAACGAAGATGGTACTATCAAAGAGCTGCATTGTACTTATGACCCACAGACAAGAAGTGGATCAGGCTTTGAGGGGCGTAAGGTGAAAGGGACTATTCATTTTGTTGAAGCAAGTACGGCAGTTCCTATTACTGTAAGAAATTATGACTACCTCATGGTAGATGATGAAAATGGTGAGATGGTACTAAACGAAAATTCTAAAAATGAATGTATGGCATATGCTGAGCCATCAATTAAAGATGCTAAGGCTGGCGAGCGATTCCAATTCTTTAGGCATGGATACTATATTGCTGATGCTAAGCTAACTGATAATAATAACAAGGTGTTTAACAGAATTGTGGACCTTAAAAGTAGCTTTAAGCTGCCTAAATAAGATGAAGCAATGTCATATTGCCAAAAGTTGGCAATAGTCATGATGATACAGGAATGCTGCTTATTTTTACGCAGGTGACTGGCAATAGATACCTGTGAAAGGAGGGCTATGAATTTAGGCTTAGGGCTAGCATTAAAAATAATATTTGTGTTCATCTGCTCTGGAGCTTTAAGCTATCTTGCCATAGATTTTTATAATAGGATGCCACATTCATGGCTTAGTGAGGGGGATTCTGATGTAAAGGATCCATTGCTTAATAATCCAAGACTTCGTAGAATAAATAGTTTCCCTTGGGTGATGCTCCCTTGGCTTGTTATGTCAATTGTGGGAACATTTACCATATTAAGCTCAATTCAGCTAGCCATAGGGGCACTAGTACTAATGTCGATTTTAGCTGTCATATCTATTAGCGATGTCAGGCACCGTATAATACCAGATCAGCTTAATATATGTGTTGCTGTTGTGGCGACGGGCTTTATTCCATTTCATTTTGGATGGAAGGATGTGATAGCTGGATTTATAATGGCATTTTTAGTATGTATGGTAATAATTCTGATTGGTAAAGCTGTGGGCAAGGACACAATAGGTGGTGGTGACCTTAAACTGCTTATGGGACTTGGGCTGATATTTGGATTTAATGGTATTATTACTATATTGATTATAACAGCTCTCATAGCTGGTGTGCATGGAGTGCTAATAATTTTTTATTATAAGGGAGGCCTTGGAGAAAGGTTAAACAATTTATTATATGCTGCTTCAGGTAAGAAACGATATCCGTGGCATTATGACTTAGAAAAAAATACAGGAGATTCATTCATCAATAAAGGTATACCTCTGGCGCTGGACATAAGCATTGCAACAGCACTATATTTATGCCTGTGGTTACCTAGATTATTGGATGGAAGCATGCTCATACTATCAATGTGAGCGTCAGATGGAAGTAATATGGATAGAATTTTAATGACCATTAAGTATGATGGTAGTGGTTTCTTTGGCTGGCAGAGGCAGGAGGGTGTTAGAACAGTGCAAGGCACTATAGAGGAAGCACTGTCCATGCTTTTCAAAAAGCCAATTAAGATTATTGGAACAAGTAGAACAGATAGAGGGGTTCATGCACTTGGACAACGTGCAGTTTTTGATATTGATGAATTAAAAATACCTATCTCTAATTTAAAGCGAGCACTTAATAATGCACTTTGTGCTGTTACAAAAAAATATGGACCACAGGATGTGCTCATACAGGAAGTAGAATTGGTAGAGCCTGTTTTTCATCCTAGATATGATGCAAAGGATAAGCTGTACCGATATCTTATTAGAAATACTAGGGAATATGATCCATTTGAACGTCTTTATTCCTATCATATTGCTGAGCATTTAGACACAGATGATATGTTAGTTGCTGCGGAGATGCTAGAAGGAACAAATGATTATGCTTCATTTCAGTCAGCTGGTGGAACGCCAAGAGAGTCTACAGTTCGTACAATCTACTCGATAGATATAGGCAGGGACAATGATGAGGTAGAAATTCTTATTAGAGGCGATGGATTTTTGTATAACATGGTGCGTATAATTGTTGGCACATTAGTTGAAGTAGGACTTGGAAAAAGAAAACCAGATAGTGTTAAGGAAGCTTTATTAGCATGCGATAGGTGTGAGGCCGGACATACAGCACCCGCAGAGGGACTGTATTTAGTAGAAATTACCTATTAAATGTGAAAATATTTGAGGATGCCATGAATAACAGATTAGATTGGGATGAATATTTTATGGAATTTGCAAGGCTTACAGCTAAGCGTTCTACTTGCCTCAGAAGACAGGTAGGAGCAGTAATAGTAAAAGATAAGCATATAATTGCAACAGGATATAATGGTGCACCCAGAGGTCTTAAGCATTGTGATGAGCTTGGTGGATGTCTGAGGCAGCAGCTTAATGTGCCATCAGGCGAAAGACATGAACTTTGCCGTGCATTACATGCAGAGCAAAATGCTATCATTCAGGCAGCTACTTTAGGACAGTCAATAGAAGGGGCAAGTATTTATATCACCCATCAACCATGTTCCATATGTTCGAAGATGATAATAAATGCAGGAATAAAGCGTATAGTTGTTGATCAGGGATATCCGGATAAAATGGCTACTGAAATATTAGGAGAAGCAGGACTTGCAGCCATCATGCTTGAGGATATTTTGAAAAAGTCAGATATAAAAAAACAAGATATGGAAAATCCAGAAATGATGGATACAAAAAGGGATTATAAAAACCCTGATAATGAAGCAAGCTGCGGTCAAGATTGTAGCTGCAATAGTATGGATACTAAAGTGAATATAAAAGAAGCTGAATAAAAGTCTGGCATTTAGAATTCGATTTTACGGATATGATTTAAAAATAGGGGAAGTAGATGAACAGACTGTCTAACAGACAGGAATATAGCAGATTTTTTAAGATCGCCACTCCTATGGCACTTCAAGGCTTTGTGTCTTCTGGTCTTGGGCTTGTGGATAATTTAATGGTAGGTGCACTGGGAGAAAAGGCACTTGCTGCAGTCGGTATAGGGGTACAGCTGTACTTTATTCATTATCTGCTGTTATATGGATTTTTGAGTGGTTGTGCTACCTTTATAGCACAGTTTTATGGTGTAAAGGACCATGAAAATATACGTAAAACTACTGGCTTCATGATTAGCGTTGCAACAATCATGGGGATAGTTTTTTTTGCGTTATCACAGTTTGCTTCCTCAGGTATAGTGGGGCTATATACGAGCAATCCATCGCTTGGAAAGCTAGCAAGTACATATATGCAGTATGGTGGAGCAACCGTATTATTTATGGGCATATCCATACCTTTAGAAATTGCACTTAAGGCAACACAGCAGACTAAGAAGCCACTATACATTTCCGGAATTGCATTTGGCTGTAATACGATTTTAAATTATATATTGATTTTTGGACACTTGGGATTTTCACCAATGGGTGTTAAAGGGGCTGCAATTGCAACGGTAGCTTCCCGTGCCATTGAATTTATACTAATATTAACAGTAATAAGTATTAGTGGAGGATGTCTACGCGGTAAGTTAGCTAGTTATTTTAGTTGGAACAGGAGCCTTATAAAAGCTATTGTTGATAAGGCAAAAATTACTACAGCATCAGAATTGTTGTGGAGCGTAGGCCAAACTTTCTATACAGGAGCTTATGCCCACCTTGGAGTGAGTGCTTATGCTGCATATCAGGCAGCTATCAATATTAACGGAATATGTCATGCTATTGCAATCAGCGTAGGAGAGGCTAGTCTGATTTTAACTGGAGAGGCTCTCGGAGAAAAGCAATATAATAAAGCCTATAATATGGGAAAAGATTTTCTCAGGCTGGGTATTCTAATAGGAATAGCTCTTGGTATAGCAGTAATAATCATGGCAATCCCACTTACGGGTCTATATAATCTTACTGCCTATGGACTTTATCTCACAAAAATCATTATATATATACTGGCGGCATTCATGGTAGTAAATGTTGTTGCAGGAATCTATATAATTGGTCTTCTCAGAGCAGGAGGAGATATTAGATTTGCCATGGCTGTAGATGTGGGTGGAGAGTGGTTTTTAGGTATCCCCCTAAGCTATATATCCGCCATGTGGCTTGGGCTACCAATATATTTAACAGTAATTGCAGCTAGATCTGTGGGAATTGTTAAAATTATCATATTGCATAGAAGATTTTTAACAAAAAAATGGATACGCAATTTAATTGAAGGATTATGATTTAATATTTTTATCTAAGAAAGTAAAAAGGCAGGGCTTTATAAAATATGCCCTGCCATTTGTTTGCCTGCAAATACGAAACTGATTCCCAGTAAAATGCTTAAAATTATATAGGAAATACTTATTAGCCAATGCCCTGATGAAATTAACAGCTTACTTTCGTTAGCAAAGGTTGAAAAGGTAGTGAATCCACCACAAAATCCAGTTATTAGTAGCAGCCGTAGTTCATCGTTTGTAATGATTCTTTTTTCAATAAAGGCTAGAAGCAGTCCTATGAGAAAACAACCAATCATATTGATACATAATGTTTTAATTGGGAACAGACTCTTTTCAAGTATAGGCAGCTGACTAATTAAATATCGAAATAGGCTTCCCATGCCTCCACCTATGAACACGAAAAATAATTTTAGCATAAAGCCTCCTAAATATGGATTTCACCTTGAGCTAGAATTACTGCATTTCCCCCTACTCTAATCAAGAGGTCATCGCATGGTGTAGTGGAACTGTCAGGAGCCATATTTTCATTAAAACAAGTTTTCTTAATCTCATATATTATCTTTGAAGGTCTTTTCATAGCTTCTCCTTGAATAAAAACTCCTTCATCTGGTATTTTTTCGTTCATTTGATGCAGATAATAAGCAAGCGCACCTGAAGAAGTTCCAGTTGCCGCCTCTTCATCTATGCCATAAAGTGGAGCAAAATTTCGGCAGTGAGCAACGGTATTAGCAGGATCATTTTCTAGCTGATCTAAGGTGAATAGATGAACTCCAGTACAGCTTAGTCGCTCCGATAGTTTTGCAAGCTCATTAAAATCTATCTGTACATTATTTAATATGGAAATGCTACGTACTCCAAGCATAATATCAGGAAGCCCTGTAGATACAATTGTCGGTGGCAGATGTGGATATAAATCGTCAGTAGTAATTGAAAAAATTTTCAGTAACTTATCTATATCAGTTACTTTTCCAATCATTTCAGGCTTTGCCATATCCATAGTTATAAAGTCCCGGGCATTTACAGTAATACTTCCCGCCTTTGTTTGAATGTCAAAAGTAAAGTTTTTTTTCGTTGAGGTGATTTTACCCAGATCAGACGGAACCTCAGGGTGTTCGTGTAGCTTATTTGCAAGTACTGAAGATGCAGCAATTGTAGCATGGCCACATAAGTCAACCTCTCCGGTAGGTGTAAAGTAACGCATTTGATATAAATAAGTGTTACTTTCGCGGCAATAATCCAGCTTCCTTACGAAAACGGTTTCAGAATACCTAAGCTCTGCGGCAACCCTAGTCATAATAGAATCGTCAGGAAAGTCTGAATGATCTGGAAGTAGGATTACTCCAGCTGGATTACCACCAAATCGTACGTCTGTAAATGCATCTACTATGTAAAATTCCATAGGCCCTCCCTATATATTTATGTGACAATGATTATTCAGTAGAATTTAAATTAAATTTCACTACTGGTTCTACTAAATATTATAGCATAATAAAATGGTAATACATGAAATATTGGCGAAAGTGATTTAGTTATGATTACAAAAATTAGATTGTAATTTTATAAATGTTTTGTTCAAAATATAAAAAATATCTTTTTACTTATTAAATGTTTACAATTTCATTTATAATTAGTAAAATAGTAGTAATGTATCATATAAAGTGAGGAGTTAGAATGAAAGGCATTACAAATCAATATATAACCAAACAGATGGAGCTTGGTTTTACTAGAGTAAATGATTGGATATACAATTTGAGCTGGATCATACGCCTCAATAACTACATGGACGAGACGGGTTATGCTTCATTTAAAGTGGTGAGAGAGGCAGAAAGACTAATTCGTGCAGGAATCTATGCTCCTGTGATTACAAAGCAGCATCTTGTTATGGCATATGACTATCTGAAGGATATTACCAGGGAGGAAATATGCGACTATTTAGATGAGTGTTGCAAGGATAATGTATGTATCAATGATGCACTGTTAGATATGTTTGAAAAAAATATAAGCAAGGGTACGAAGAGTGTATTAGTGACGGAATATGCTTACTTTTTGCATCGTCTTTTTGAAATGGTAGAAAAGTATCCTAAGGTCATATTTACAATTACATATACAGATTCTTATCATCGTGAAATCATCAAGTTTTTATTTAAGGAAAATAAAAATGTTCTGGTAAAAGGATATAATCCTTACACAGATGTGGGACTTAGCGAAGACGATAGCTTTGACCTTATCATGTCTATTCCAAAGCAAGGTAAATATGATGGCCCTAGAAAGACTAAATATCTTTCAAGAGAAATGGATCTTGTGGCTTTTGAAAATCTTCAAAACTATTTAGCTAGTGATGGAAGACTTTGCATAGTTGTTAAAAATAGAAGACTTGGTGTAAATGGGCCTATGGAAAGAGTAATTCATAAGTTCCAGGATCAGTTTGCACTTGTTGAATTAAATCTAATTCCTATACATAGTGTATTTACCAAGGGCAGTGGTTATCTTTTATATGGACTTTTGAAGAGAAGGACGACTGAGGCGCCTAACCATGAAATTATTCTGAAGCATTGGAGCTTTGGTGAGGAAAAGGTCAGCAGAGGAAGAAAGACCAAGGAAGATAGCCTAATCAATTATACCGATAAAGAACTGGTGATGGAGCATGAGATGAAAATACCGGCCAGGATATATCTGGAAAAGCTAGACGGAAATTTGAATCTTGCCATTGACGATAAATCTCATCTTCTACATGGACATTATGAAACATTGTCGATGGAAGATGTGGTTGATGTAAAGAGGGGTATCAACTATAAAAAGATTGATATGGAATCCGATGTTTCATTCATAAATATATCTCACATAGAGGATTCTGAAATTCAGTATGATGAGCTTGCAAAGGTTAAGGTTTATTATGAAGATAGCTTTGCAAGGCACCTTGCAAAGGATGGGGATGTACTGATAACGGTAAGAGGTACCACGTTAAAGGTGGCACGCTTTGAAGATCCGGGATACCCATGTCTTGTTTCTGCTAATTTGATGATACTAAGGCCTAAGAAGGATAAGATAAGAAGTGACTATCTTACACTTATGTTGCAATCTCCAATGGGTCAAATTGCCATAAAGAATCTAATGCAGGGGCATAATCTATATAATCTTAGTGTAAAGGATGTTAGGAGCTTACTTGTTCCTTATGTATCATTAGATGAGCAAAATGAGCTCATGGAAGAAAATAATCTGGAATATGCCGAGTATAAAAAAGCTATGGAGGCTGCAAGAGAAAAGTGGTCAAACGCAAAGAATAAGGTGTATGCTTATATTTTAAATGGCGGTAAAGATAAGTCTGAAAAAAACATTTAACCATACAGCGAGCATACAGCGAGTTGCCTACTTTATAACATATTTTCTTTTAACCTTTGAAAGTAGGTAAACATGATTTCAAATAAGTAAAAGCACTTTCATTAAAGAGCTGGCATACGCCGTGATTGAGATGTATAACTGCATCTCAGTTTCGGCGTTGTTTTTATGAACAAATAACCAGTAGATACTTTGTAATTAAATAACAAAATAATAATACATTTAAAATAAAAGTTTGAAAATGTTAGATAACCTGTTTTTTTCGTTGTTTTTTTCACAAATACTGTTATAATACAAAAAGTATTATACTTTTAGTTCATAAAATTTTATTGAATTATTGAAGGAGTGCTTATGGACACTAAAAAAATCTTAATCGCAATTGTAAAATTTATTCCAATTGTTGTACTAGCGACTCTGATGATCCTAGGTATAGATGCTTTACTAGCAGCTCCTGCCGCATGGTTAACTGCTATAGTAATTGCAAGACTTACCGAAGGTATCAAGCTAAATGAGTCTATAGATGCTGGTATTCGCAGCGTGCATCATATCATCGTAGCATTGTTTATATTGCAGCTGGCGTATGCAATGGCATCTGCGTTTATGTCGACTGGTGTTGGAGCTTCTGTAGTAAATATCGCCCTAACACTAGGTGTAACTGCAAAAACAGTTGCAGTTGTAGGAATTGCAGTAACTGCTGTGCTATCTGTTGCTACAGGTACATCATGGGGTACTTTCGCAGCTTGTGCACCAATTTTCCTATGGTTATCTCACATTGTAGGTGGTGATACTGCACTTACAGTATGCGCAATCGCTGGTGGTGCCTGCTTTGGTGATAATATCGGACTTATTTCCGATACAACTATTGTATCTTCAGGTATCCAGGGCGTACAGGTAGTAGACAGAATCCGTACACAGGGTGTTTGGTCCATTAGCTGTCTAATTCTGGCTATTATTGCTTTCTTAATAGCTGGTAGTATAATGGGTCTGGAAACTCATACTGTAGATACAGCAGCTATCTTTGACAACATTCCGGAGAAGTCTTTAGAGTATATTAAGAGTGAGAGAGAAGACGCATTCAATCTGCTAACTCAGGTTAGAGATGGAGTACCTTATTACATGATTATTCCTCTAATTCTAGTAATTGGACTAGCTGTAATGGGTGTTAATACTTTCGTTTGCATAGGCTCTGGTATAATCTCAGCATATCTTTTTGGTCTTGCTGCAGGAACTACTGGAAGCTTCAAGAAATTTGCAGAAGATATTATTATGAATGGCTTTGCTGATGCTGGTAAATGGGTAGTAGTAATGATGATGTGGATTGCAGCATTTGGTGGAGTAATGGCAGCGATGAAGGCTCTAGAACCACTTGCAAATCTAATTGTATATCTATCCAACAAGGTTAGAACGCTAATGGGCTTTAATGGTCTTCTTTGCATCATTGGTAATGTGGTTCTTTCCGACGAGATGGCTCAGATCGTAACTATCGGACCTATTATCGGAAATATTGTAGAAGAAAATGTTGAAGGCTCCGAAGAGGCTATGTACAAGCTAAGGCTCAGAAATGCCACATTCGGAGATGCTATGGGAGTATTTGGATCTCAGTTAATTCCATGGCATGTATATCTTGCATTCTACATTGGTATCGCAAAGAATGTATACCCACTATTTAAGTTTAAGTCTGTAACATTTATACAGTTCAACTTCATGGCTATGATTGCTGTAGCAAGCCTGTTAATTCTAACGTTCACTGGAGCTGACAGATTTATACCTTTATTCAAGCTACCAAGGGAGCCAGAAGTAAGGTTAAAGAAACCACAGACTGTAGAAGCGTAAGGAACAAATTAATTTTGTTTATTAAAGACAGTGAGAAATCACTGTCTTTTTATTTGACAAAAGTCTAAAAAAACATTACAATTTTAATAGTTTATATATAAGAGGTAACGAGATGAACAGAATTAAAACATTAAATACTCAGAATTTAGTAAACAGCCTAAAGACTGGCGGGTGTGGAGAATGCCAGACATCATGTCAGAGTGCATGCAAGACATCATGTGGTGTTGCTAACCAGCCGTGCGAAAAGGACGATAAATAAGTGGTTCATATTTTCAGATTATATGATGAAATAATCGCATTAGATGTAAATAGTGGAATGGTACACCTTTTGGATGATGTTAGTCTTAGCATCATCCTAATTTTTTGTGGTAAAAGTCCGCTTTTATTGGAAGAAGGGCAATCGGTTACATTAAAGCTTCATAGGGATTTAAATGATAGCCTGTTGGAGGACACCATCACTAAAGTCTATACTTTTTTAAAAGGCAAGAGACAATTAGATGAGGAGGAGTCCTCAGCTAATGATATGAAACAGCTGTTAGAGGATATAGAGGATACTATCAACGGGATAGTGGAGCTTATTAATCAAGGTAAGCTTTTTTCAGAAGACTGCTTCTCTCAATATGCAGGCAAAATGAAAGAGAAGGAAACAATTAAGGCTCTTTGTCTTCACGTGGCCCACCTATGTAATTTAAATTGTGATTATTGTTTTGCTGCTAAGGGAAAGTTCGAAGACGATAATTATCTCAAAAATGCAACCGCTGATGAAATTGCGTTTCATGAGGCTAATAAAAAGGCGCCATTGATGTCGATAGAGGTAGGTAGGGCAGCACTGGATTTTTTAGTGGCAAACTCCGGTTCGCATTATAATCTTGAGGTTGATTTTTTTGGCGGAGAGCCTCTTTTGAACTGGAATGTAGTTAAAGAAATTGTTTCCTATGGACGCAGTCTTGAAAAGAAATATAAAAAAAGATTCAGATTTACTCTGACTACCAATGGGGTAGCCTTAGATGATGAAAAAATAGAATACCTTAATAAAGAAATGAGCAATGTCGTACTTAGCCTTGACGGACGCAAGGAAGTACATGATAAATTTCGAACCTTTCTAGATGGAAAGGGAAGCTATGATATGATAGTATCGCGCTTTCAAAAGCTTGTGGAAGAAAGAAAGCATGATCCAACTAAGACATATTATATAAGAGGAACCTTTACAAAAGAAAATTTAGAATTTGTAGAGGATGTTTTACATATGCATGAACTTGGATTTAATGAGCTATCTATGGAGCCTGTAGTAAGCTCTGATGATAGTAATTACGCTATTAGTGAATCAGATCTACCAAAGCTTTATGATGAATATGAGAGACTTGGAAGAGAACTTATTTCAAAAAGGAAGTCAGGAGATAATTTTTCGTTTTATCATTTCATCTTAAATCTGGAAAAGGGACCTTGTATTTACAAAAGGATTTCCGGCTGTGGCTCGGGTACGGAATATTTTGCGGTTACTCCATGGGGTGATTTATATCCATGTCATCAATTTGTAGGACAAGAAAAGTTTAAAATGGGAAATGTCTTTGATGGCATTAAAGCACAGAATATCCGTAAGGATTTCGCAGCTTCTAACCTATACACCAAGGAAGAATGTATGGATTGCTGGGCAAGATTTTACTGTAGTGGAGGGTGTGCTGCAAATGCATATCATTCCACAGGTGATATAAATGGAATATATGATATTGGTTGCAAGCTTTTCAGAAAAAGAATAGAATGTGCCATGGCGGTAGAAGTAAAAAGAATGTTGGAGGCAGAAGGTGAGAATCAATAAATATATTGCCATGTCAGGGATTGCCAGTAGGAGAAAGGCAGAAGAACTTATTGTAAATGGTAATGTAAAGGTGGATGGCAAGACAGTTACTACTCTGGCATTTCAAGTGGATGATGGGCAGCAGGTGACGGTAAATGGTAGAGAAATTAAATTAAATCGTAACTTTAAATATTATTTATTAAATAAGCCTGTTGGATATGTGACAACATTAAAGGATGAAAAATCGCGTCCGACGGTAATGGAGCTCATAGATGATTCAAAGGGTATGTTTCCGGTTGGCAGACTAGATATGAATACCAGCGGTCTTTTACTCATTACCAATGATGGACATCTCGCACAAAAAATGACCCATCCAAAGTATCATATGGATAAGACATACAGGGTTCTCGCAAGAGGTATTATATCCAAAGAGAGAATTAGAAGACTTTCCGGTGGAATAGATATTGGTGGTTATGTGACAAGGCCGGCGAAGGTAAAGCTTTTAAGGATAAAAGGTCATGATAGCCTTTTGGAAATCACTATTAGTGAAGGGAAAAACAGGCAGATTAGAAAGATGATGAGGGCGGTAGGTAACCCTGTTAAGGCGCTTGAAAGGGTAGCTATAGGAAATATAAGATTGGGACACACCCTGGCTGGACATTATAGAAATTTAACACGTGAAGAGGTTAAATATCTAAAAGACTATAAGTAGTCACAAATTGTTATAATGTGTATTTAATGATGTTTGTATCACAGGCATGATTTATCATGCGATAGGTGTTTTAGATTATTTATGGTAATCAATCTAGGACAGTTAGCAGATAGGAGGCAGAGTGGGAATAAAGGTTTGTAAATTTGGAGGCTCTTCTGTAGCAGATGTTATACAGCTTAAAAAAACTAAAGAAATAGTTTTAGCTGATGCATCAAGACGATTTGTTGTTGTTTCTGCACCAGGTAAAAGATTTGATGGAGATACAAAAATAACTGATTTGCTTTATCTATGTAAGACTCACGCAGAGCATGGACTCCCATGGGATCAGCTCTTTGATGTAGTAGTTGACAGGTTTGTGGCCGTTTCTCATAAGCTGGGACTGGATGATACTTTAGATGAGCATTTTGATAAGATACGTAAAAATCTGGAAACAGGTTGTAGTTCTGACTATATTGCAAGCAGGGGAGAATACTTAAATGGTGTTCTTATTGCAGCATTGCTAGGATTTGACTTCGTGGATCCACAGGAATATATTCTTTTTGGGAAAAGAGGGGAGCTTCTAATAGAGGAAACTGATAAGGCTCTTTCGCAAGAATTAGAAAAACATGAAAATGCCGTTATTCCTGGATTTTATGGTAGCGATATAAAAACTGGTCAGGTGGTTACCTTCTCCAGAGGAGGTTCAGATGTTACAGGGGCACTGGTGGCAAGAGCTGTAGGTGCTGATGTATATGAAAATTGGACCGACGTTTCTGGCTTTCTTATGGCAGACCCTAGAATTGTGGAAAATCCAAAGCCTATAAGATCCATTTCATATAAAGAGCTTAGAGAGTTATCATATATGGGTGCATCTGTTCTGCATGACGAGGCTATTTATCCTGCGAGGGTGGCAGACATACCTATTAATATCAGAAATACCAATAGGCCTGATGACGAGGGGACATATATTACGGCTCATCATGACCCTAATTCGGAGGAAATAGTAACTGGTATTGCAGGTTCAAAGGATTTTACGGTTATAGCCATATACAAAAGCCTTATGAGCACAGGAAAGGGCTTTGTGAGGAAGGTACTTTCCATTCTTGAAGACTATGATATTAATTTTGAACATTTGCCAAGTGGTATTGATACGCTATCTGTGGTAGTTTCTAATGAATACATAAGTGAAAATCTGGATAAGGTAATCTGTGCAATAAAGCAGCAGCTAAGTCCGGACAGCATAGACGTGTATAAGGATATTGCACTCATTGCAACCGTAGGACAAGGTATGACAAGGGAAAGAGGTGTATCGGCAAAGCTTTTTACAGCACTTGCAGAAGCAGATGTAAATGTAAGGATGATAGATCAGGGCTCGAGTGAAATGAATATAATAGTTGGTGTGGAAAACGCTGACTTTGAAAGGGCGATACGTGCCATTTATCAAGCATTTAGTAATGCTAGTAAGGAGTAAATGAAAATTAGCAATTTGTAAAATTTGATGGTAATGGCAAATTTAGCCTGTGAAAAAGGACGGCTTTAAGGTATATTCAAACAATGGAATATTTCCGATGTTTTGAATAAAGAGAGCCGTCCTTTTCTATTGATTGAATTTAAGATGTTAATTTTTAAGATAGAAAAAATAGCAAATGTTATTACTTAACCCTATCGGGATGAGCAGTGAACTTTATTTCCTTTCCATGGGCATCATATTTTTTCATTTTTCCTGTTATCTCTTCTACCTTCATCTTCCATATGGCTGTGCGCGCCAGACTTTTTTCAATGGCCGAATCAAACATTTCCATGTTAGAAGCAGCATATCTTAAACATATGAGCCTTAGAGCATGTATCTTTTCTTCATCATCGGTAACCTCTTTAAGTGTACCACGCAGCATGGCAGATTTATATTCAGTGGTATAATGCTCTGCTATAGGCTTGACATCATCTACACAAATCATTGTAGCGTTGGGATTTTTCCGTAATATATCTATCTTTTCTCCATTATGTGCACAGTGAAAGTAGATAACATCTTTATCTCTGACAATGGATAGTGGAACTGCATAGGGCATATTATCACTTGCCATAGATATGACGGCGTAGGGACAGCTATCAACTACCTCCCATGCTTTTTCAGGTAAAATTTCACGGTCGTATCTTCGCATAAGGTCCTCCTTTTATAAACTTAATAAATGATAAGCTCAAATAAAATTACTTGAGAAGTGTAGCTCCTTTATTTCGATCAAAGAAAATACTTTTTGATGTTGCAGAGAGAGGAATACCATAGCAAACCTGGATATCTCCATCTAAGAAGCCCAGCTTGATAGCAGCCTTGCCAACACTGTACATCACACGATTATCAATGCGATTATCTGCTGCTACGGATACAGCTGATCCTATGGCTATACCAAGATCAGTTATATTAAAAACGCAGTTTGAACCAGCCTCTCTTGTTTCCCTACATGTTGGAAAGCCACACATGCTACAGTTGCTCAGACCAAATGGTGTACTTTTTGCTCCGAGGAGAACTACGGCTGGAGAGTCATCTACATTATGAGAATCTCTTTCGAAAATAGGATTGCCATATTCATTAAATAATGATCGCATTTTTTCCGCTAACTTATTTTTTTCATCGCCAGTAATAATAGCACCTACAATTTTGTCCTTTCCACTTGCTTTTGGTGCTGTCTTTGCGGCTGTAAGCATTAGCTTTGCAACATTCATTATTGTTTCGTTTTCCGATTCCATCATATTTATTATCATAAGTACCTCGATATATTAGTTTGTTCTTCTATTATATTGTTTTTTTAGAATAAAGTAAAATATTAGATGCAAGAGCTATATAAATTTGATATAATAATGTAGCTTATTAGAAACGTAATGCACGTTTTGTAAAATCATCAAAAGAGGTGAAGTATGAAAAAACCTAAACTTATGCTTATGGCAGCTGGTATGGGGTCGCGATATGGAGGATTAAAGCAGATAGACAAGGTGAGCAAGGAGGGAGAAATATTGATGGATTTTTCCCTGTATGATGCAAAAAAAGCCGGTTTTGAAGATGTTATTTTCATCATAAGAAAGGAACATGAGGCTGCATTTAAGGAGCTTGTAGATGCGGGCGTAGGCAGATATATGAATGTTCAAATGGCATTCCAAGAACTTTCAGATCTCCCTGAAGGATATGAGGTGCCGGAGGGCAGGCAAAAGCCTTGGGGCACATGTCATGCTGTAATGGCAGCAAGGCATTTATTGGACGGTCCTTTTGTGGTAATAAATGCAGATGATTACTATGGTCCAGATGCTTTTCAAAAAATATTTAATTTTTTTCAAACTGAAACTGGTAGTTTCCCATACAGCATGGCTATGGTTTCATACATGTTAAAGAATACACTTTCCGAACAGGGAAGTGTAGCAAGAGGTGTATGCAATGTAGATCAATACGGATATTTAAACTCTATAGTGGAAAGAACAGAGATCTTGAAAAAAGACGGTAAAATCTGCTATAAGGATGGGGAAAGGTGGTATGGCCTTTCTGAAAATACGCCTGTGTCCATGAATATGTGGGGATTTGGTAAGGGTGTGCTGGAATCCATGATTGAAGGCTTTCCTGCATTTCTGGATAGAACATTTTCAGACAATCCACTTAAAGGGGAATATTTTTTGCCATATATTGTTGAGCAGCTAATTGCTTCTGGCAAGGGTAAGGTGAGAGTATTTGATTCTACAGATAAGTGGTATGGAATGACTTATAAGGAAGAGAAAAATTTGGTTGCCAAGGCTATTGAAAGGATGAAAACGGAAGGTCTGTATCCTGAAAAGCTATGGCCATAATATGTAACTAGATTACAGATGTAAAATAACTGAAGTGAAACTTTGTTTTGTTAACTAAAAATAGTACAGGTGTTTTGTGACAATGCACAAAACGCCTTTTTTATTTCGCCTTTTTAATTAAGATAACCTAATAAGGCATGTTTTGCAGTTGCAAGTTTTTCCACCTATTATATAATAAAAATAATTAATTATAAGGAGGATTGATATGGAAAATATCAAGAAGGAGAAATTCTCTGTTGGACAAGTGCTGAAATTTGTCATTCCATCTATCCTAGGTATATTACTACTCATGACACCATTTCCTAAGGATGGTGGAAGCACAGTTGCCGTATCAGTTATGTCTAAAGCCATAAATACGGGAATTGAGAAGGTTGTGCCAATTTATATTTTAGTTATGATTGCTATTGTAATCTCTACTTTATTAGGTATTATCTACAAGTTGGCCAAGCCTAGCTTCATCGAAAATAATCACATTCTGAAAGGCGTGAGTGATATTTCCTGGGTTTGGCTTATAATTAGAATCATTGGCTGTATATTGGCATTTGCAGTAAAGTTTGAGCTTATACACCCTTATATTTATAATGGTGATACTGGACAGCTCATACTCTATGATTTAATTGGAGGCCTATTTACAATATTCTTAATTGCAGGCTTTGTGTTACCATTCCTTACAGAGTTTGGACTACTTGAATATATTGGAGTATTCCTCACTAAGGTTATGAGACCTGTTTTCAAGCTTCCAGGAAGATGTGCGGTAGACTGTGTGGCTTCTTGGATAGGAGATGGAACAATTGGTGTTGCTCTCACAAATAAGCAGTATGAGGAAGGGTTTTATAGTGCAAGAGAAGCGGCAGTTATTTCTACTACATTCTCAGCTGTATCTATCACTTTCTGTTTAGTAGTTATTGAAAATGTTAAGATGATCGACAAATTCGGATTCTTCTATTTAACAGTAAGCTTGGTAGGTATTATATGTGCATTTATTGTACCTAGAATACCACCTCTATCCTTAAAGAAGGACACATATTTTGAGGGAGTAAACAATAATAAGGGTGAAACAATACCTGATGGATTCACAAGACCTCAGTGGGCGCTTCACCTGGCTGTAAAGAAGGCTGAATCTGAAGGTGGCGTATCAAGATATGTATCTAATGGTGCAAAGACTGTGCTAGGACTATGGCTAGGTGTACTTCCAAGTATTATGGCTATTGGAACTATAGGTCTTATTGTATCTACATATACTCCATTCTTTGACTGGGTAGGTGTACCATTTAAGCCTTTGCTTGAGCTTTTACAAGTTCCTATGGCTAAGGAAGCTAGCGGACTTATGGTAGTAGGATTTGCAGATATGGTAGTACCATCTCTTATTGCAGCTGATTTTGGAAATCAAATGACACAGTTTGTTGTTGCTGCAGTATCCATTACTCAGCTATTATATCTATCTGAGACTGGAGCAGTTATTTTAGGATCTAACCTACCAGTTTCATTATTAGATATGTTTATCATATTTATTGAGAGAACAATAATCTCTATTCCAGTTGTAGTATTGTTTGCTCACATGATATTTTAGATAAATAATTGATGATTGCTATATAACGGCGTAGCTTGGCTGCGCCGTTTTTTGTAGCCTGAGCAAGAGCTTTATACTAAGTGAAACATTTTTGTACATGCGATGCCTGGCTCTACATTTGTTTATTCTTTACGAAACGAACCTTTATATAGTTGCATATAAAATGAACCGAAGTTTAATATTATAGAGTTTATAATAATTGCTTATGAATGTGTAGGTGATTATAGAATTTGAATTAGTAGCCACCTCAGAATTGTAAAAAAAAACGACTTTTGTTATAATTGTATGTAAGGAGAAGAGCATGATTGTATTCAAGTTGGCTTTTTTTATTTGCTGTATTATACCATTTTTCTGGATACTACGTTTCTTTGTAGGCCAGCTTAGTGATGACCTTGTAAAGCAGCGTGGGCATAGACGAAAGATACAGGATATTAAAGATAGAAATATAAGAAGGGGAAATAAGCGTGGCTACAGATAAAAAAAATGGATTTTTCATCTCTCTGGAAGGCTCCGACGGTTCAGGCAAGACTACACAACTACAGCTTCTAAAGAAGCACTTTGAAAACAGAATGGATGTAGTTTTTACCAGGGAACCTGGAGGTACCAGGATCGGTGAAATAATTCGTGATTTAATTTTAGATCCCCAAAATATTGATATGACGCCAAGGGCTGAGGCATTTTTGTATGCTGCAAGCAGGGCACAGCATGTTGATGAATTTATTGTCCCAAATTTGGAAGCAGGCAGGACCGTTATAACTGACAGGTATGTGGACTCTAGTATAGCTTATCAAGGCTATGGCCATCAGCTTGGAGTGCTAGTTGAAAAAATCAATGAAAAGGCTGTAGCAGGTCTCATGCCTGATCTGACTATTTTTTTAAATTTAGATCCACGTGTAGGCAGACAAAGAGCTCTTGATAATAGAACCCCTGACAGATTGGAGCTTTTTAAGGACAGCTTTCATAAACGAGTATATGACGGTTATCTTTCTATTATTGAGAATAACAAAAATCGCATTTTGGTAATAGATGCAAGCGATACGATTGATAATGTTCACAAGGCTATCGTAGATGCTATAGAAGACCTTATATCAACACGTGGCAGGAGCTAGACCATGAGCATTTTGCAAGGATGTCAGCAGTGGGTTAAGCTGCAGCTTAGCCACATAAATCTTTCTCATTTTTATATAATTGTGTGCGGTGATGAGCGTTATGAATTGCTTAATGAAATAGTTTTACAAAATGAGATAGGTGGATTTTCTAATGATGCAAATAGTCAGGAAAATTTAAGAAAAAAAATAAAGGATGGAAATTATGCAGATTTGCTACTTCTAAAGAGCAGCGGTGCATCATATAAGGTAGAACAAATGAAGGAAATCATTGATTTTCTTAAGCTGAAGCCTTATGAAGGAAAAAGGAGATGGGTTGGGATTATGGATGGCGAGAGTCTGTCCATATCCAATCAGAACAAGCTGTTAAAGTCTTTGGAAGAGCCAGCAGGAAAAGCCACAATCCTCATATTTGTAAAAGATACATCCAGCCTCTTGGATACGGTTATTTCCCGTGGTCAGATTCTTCGTGTAAATTCTAAGCAGCAGGAGGATGACAAGCTTAATAGACTGATAGACAGTATATTTGATGCTACTCATACATATAAAAAGCTTAAGCTTATAGACGAAAATTTAGCAAACTCAAAGGAAGCGGACCAATTTTTGGAAGCGTTAGAAAAAAGAGTACTTTCCGATGGTAAAAAAAAGCATATTTCCATTGATATTATGGGAAGGTACTATGATCTTATTGAGAAAGCAATGGAGAATATAAGAGGAAATATTGACTATAAAAGAGCCATAAAGATTATGGTGCTTCAAATGGAGGAAATTGATGGTAAAGATTGTTGCCATAAAATTTAATTCTACAGGGAAAGCTTATTTTTTTGATCCAGGCGACCTAGAGAATCTTGAGGTGGGAACGCAGGTAATTGTTGAAACAGCCAGGGGTAGAGAGTTTGCCTTTGTTTCAAAAGGGGTCACCATGGTGGAAGAGGATAGCTTTCCAGGAGAGTTAAAGCCAGTTATTCGTATTGCCACTGAAGAGGATGTAAGACAATATGAAATAAATAAGCAAAAGGAGCCATTTGCACTTCAGAAATGTCAGAAGCTGGCAGATGAGCGAAATTTAGATATGAGGGTCTGTGATGTAGACTTCACCTTTGATGGGAGCAAGGTGATTTTCTATTTTACAGCTGATGACAGGGTGGACTTTAGAGACCTGGTAAAGGACCTGGCCAATATTTTTAGAATTCGTATAGAACTTAGGCAGATTGGACCAAGAGATGAGGCGAAAATGCTGGGAGGTATAGGAAGCTGTGGAAAGCCTTTATGCTGTGCAGGCTGGCTTAATGACTTTCAGCCTGTATCCATTAAAATGGCAAAGAATCAAAACCTTTCATTAAATCCATCAAAAATAAGTGGAATATGTGGAAGGCTTATGTGTTGCCTCAATTACGAAAATGATACCTATACTGAGCTCAGAAAGGGTATGCCGATAGTTGGTGCTGAGATTGATACTGCCAAAGGTAAAGCTAAAGTCATTGAGGTCAATATTTTAGAGAGCTCAGTTAGGGCAAGACTTTTTACAGGTGAGATGGACGAAAATGGTGAGCCTAAGCTGGATAATAATATAACTGAGTTTAATAAAGAAGAGCTGATAGGGGTAAGATAGGTGGCAGATACTTTTCAAGAGGGAAAAAGCTCCATAAACAGCAGGCTTGATTATACTGGCTTTGGTCAGCTTTCAATCTATCAGTGCTCCGATGACTTTTCATATGGTACGGACGCTGTTCTTATTGCTCACCACATGTCAGAGCGAATAAATCATCCTACTATCAAGATGAAAAAGGCATTTAGAGAAGCTATTCCACGTGTTTTAGATATGGGATGTGGCAATGGCGCTATTGGATTTATATTGACTCATAAATGTCCCAAATGCAGCATAGTAGGTGTGGATGTACGTAAAGAAGCACTATATTTGGCTAATATGAGCCTTGAGTATAACCATCTTCAAAAAAGAATACATTTTTTACAGCATAATATTTCCAAAAAAGAGGAAATTAGTGATATACTAGAACAGGAAGGTCATTTTGACTATATTGTTTCAAATCCACCATATTTTTCTTGCAGGTGCTCATTAGCAGCCAGAGATTGTAATAAAAGGATTGCAAGACATGGGGTGGAAGAAAATACAAATGAGGCATTTTTAAGAGCTGCAAGTCAGCTTCTCAGGTTTGAAGGTATTGCTGGATTTATAACAAGACCTGAGAATTTATCAGAAATGTTGGAAGCGGCATATAAATACAAGCTAGGACTTTCCTATATGCGACTTATTGCAAATAGCATTGAAAATAGGCCAAAGCTTATGATACTTGAGTTTGTTAAGGGAAAAAGGCCGCAGCTTCATGTGGATTCATTGCTGTATATAAGAGATAAATCAGGAAATTATACAGATCATATGAAAAAAGTTTATGAAACTTTCTAGCAAGGATAGATGAAGGAGGAATAATGGTTACTTTTAATATTGATTTTAAAACTTTGATGCTGGGATTACTTTTCTTAGCACTGACAATTTTTGTTATCTGTCTTATCGTGCTGGCCATAAGGCTTATTAAGGCAGTTAAGGAAGTGACCTCCGTTATAAATAATGCGAAGGTTATCTCTAATATGGCTACGGACAGGGCTGTACAGTTTAATGGGTTTTTGTCTAATGCGACTTCATCTATGACGAATATTGTCAAGACTACCAAGAGTCAGAAAGGTATGGTAAACAAAGCTAGATATGTAGTGAGTTCTGCCAGGGATCTGAAACAGTCATTTGACGAAATTAGATAATACATAGTTAATTAGGGAGCAATAGCTCCCTTTCTTATAATCATTTTTATTAGGAGGAAGTATGTCTCATATTTTTGATGAACCATCAAGGACGTTTAGTGAATACTTATTGGTACCAGGTTATTCTTCAAAGGAATGCACGATGGAAAATGTAAACCTCAGGACGCCAATTGTGAAATTTGAAAAGGGAAGTGAGCCTGCTCTCAGTGCTAATATACCACTTGTATCAGCAGTGATGCAGTCAGTATCAGACGATAAAATGGCCATCGCACTGGCAAAGGAGGGAGGCATATCTTTTATTTATGGTTCACAGAGCATTGAAGACCAGAGGGAAATGGTAAGACGAGTAAAGTCACATAAGGCAGGCTTTGTTAAAAGTGACAGCAATCTCAGACCTGATCAATGCCTGAGAGATGTACTTAGATTAAAGGAAGAGAGAGGGCACTCTACTATTGCTATCACAGAGGACGGTACAGCTGACGGTAAAATGGTAGGACTTGTAACCAGCAGGGACTATAGGGTATCAAGGATGAGTGAGGATGAAAAGATTTCTACCTTCATGACTCCATTTGAAAAGTTAGTATATGCCAAGGATGGATGCACACTTTCTGAAGCCAATGACATATTGTGGGAGCATAAACTAAATGCACTACCTGTAATAGATGAAAATCAGAGGCTGAAGCACTTTGTATTCAGAAAGGACTACGATAGTCATAAGTCTAATCCTAACGAGCTACTAGATGAGCATAAACGATATATTGTGGGAGCTGGTGTAAATACCAGAGACTATGAGGAAAGAATTCCAGCCCTTGTCGATGCTGGTGTGGATGTTCTTTGTATAGATTCCTCTGAAGGCTTTTCACAGTGGCAGGAGGAGACAATAAAATGGGTGCGTCAAAAATATGGTGATACTGTAAAGATTGGTGCTGGTAATGTTGTCGATAGAGAAGGCTTTCTGTTTTTGGCAAAGGCAGGTGCGGATTTTGTCAAAATAGGTATAGGTGGAGGCTCTATATGCATAACAAGAGAGCAAAAAGGTATCGGCAGAGGTCAGGCTACTGCGGTAATTGATGTGGCTAAGGCAAGGGATGAATACTATGAAGAAACGGGCATTTATGTGCCAATATGCTCTGACGGAGGTATAGTATACGATTATCACATGACATTAGCCTTAGCAATGGGAGCAGATTTTATCATGCTTGGACGATATTTTGCTCGTTTTGACGAATCACCAACAGCTAAGCTTAATATAAATGGCAGCTATGTAAAAGAATATTGGGGAGAAGGTTCAAATAGAGCTAGAAACTGGCAACGCTATGACCTTGGAGGAGAAGGTGGAAAAATGAAATTTGAGGAAGGCGTGGATTCCTACGTCCCTTATGCAGGTCCTCTGAGCGATAATGTAAAGGTGTCACTTAATAAGGTAAAAGGAGCCATGTGTAACTGTGGGTGTCTGTCCATAAAGGAACTTCAGGAAAAGGCCAGAATTACGCTTGTATCTGCTACCAGCATAGTAGAAGGTGGTGCCCACGACGTTATACTAAAAGATACTAACCAAAATGTAATCCGCTAAATCATGGGGGCAAGGCAGAAGTGAACATTTATGCTTGTATTGCATGATGTGGATAATAATAGACTATGTTTAGGCTGATAAGATGAATATAAATTATGTTGTGGCGTAAATGTGTAAAAATATTAATCTTTCAAAAAAGTGCTGCAAGGTTATTATTAAAGATTTACATCATTACAAATACCCTGATAAGTGCAATTTTAATATTAGTTTAATAAGTTGCACTATGTTATGCCTATTACAAGGGTGGTTGAGTTAAGACATAAGAAAAAGAGGAACTAAAATGAATAAAGAGATGATTATAGTGCTCGATTTTGGAGGACAGTACAATCAACTGATTGCTCGCAGAGTTAGAGAGCAGGGTGTTTATTGTGAGGTCCACCCGTATACTTTAGGTATTGAAAAAATTAAGGCCATGAATCCTAAAGGTATCATCCTTACAGGGGGGCCAAATAGCGTATATGGTGAAAAAGCCATTAAGGTAGATGAGGAGCTATTTAAGCTGGGAATACCTGTACTTGGTATTTGCTATGGTGCACAGCTTATGGCATACACTCTGGGAGGGAAGGTTAGCTCTGCACCTACCAGCGAATATGGAGCCACAGAAATTATCCTTGAAAGTGATGGTGGAAGTATTTTAGCAGGCGCCAGGGGAAATAGTGTTTGCTGGATGAGCCATACCGACTATATAGAGCAGGTACCAGACGGATTTGATATTATTGCTCATTCAGAGGTTTGCCCTGTTGCAGCAATGGAAAATGCTGATAGGAAACTATATGCTACGCAATTTCATCCAGAGGTAACCCATAGTGAAGAGGGGGATACGATTTTTGCTAATTTCGTAAAGGATATTTGCGAGTGTACCTGTGAATGGAAGATGGACGCCTTTGTTAAAAATGCCATTGACGAGGCAAAAGCAAAGGTTGGAAATGGCAAGGCTCTATGTGCTCTGTCGGGTGGTGTGGACTCAAGTGTAGCTGCAGTTATTTTGTCCAGAGCCATCGGAAAGAATTTAACATGCGTGTTTGTGGACCACGGATTGCTGCGAAAAAATGAGGCAGATGAGGTAGAGGCAGTATTTGGAGCTAGCGGCAACTATGATTTAAACTTCATTAGAGTGGATGCTAGAGAGCGATTCTACAAGGCCTTGCAGGGTGTAGAGGAGCCGGAGCAAAAACGCAAAATCATCGGTGAGGAATTCATAAGAGTTTTTGAAGAGGAGGCAAAAAAGCTGGGCGCAGTAGACTTTCTCGTACAAGGTACAATCTACCCGGATGTCATTGAAAGTGGACTAAATCAATCCGATGTTATAAAATCACATCATAATGTTGGTGGACTTCCTGACCATGTGGACTTTAAGGAAATCATTGAGCCTCTTAGAATGCTCTTTAAAGATGAAGTCCGAAAGGCAGGACTTGAGCTAGGACTGCCAGAGGGGCTTGTTTTCAGACAGCCATTTCCAGGTCCTGGGCTTGGAATTAGAATAATTGGAGAGGTTACTAAAGAAAAGGTTGAAATTGTTCAGGAAGCGGATGCTATTTTTAGAGAGGAAATGGCAAGCTTCGGATGGGATAAAAAGGCAGACCAATATTTTGCCGCTCTTTCAAATCTAAGATCTGTAGGAGTGATGGGAGATTTTAGAACTTATGACTATGCAGTTGTTATAAGGGCGGTAGAAACATCGGACTTCATGACTGCCACTAGCGTCGAGCTTCCGTGGGAGCTTCTTAAAAAGGTCACTTCCAGAATTGTAAATGAGGTTGAGCACGTAAACAGAGTAATGCTTGACTGCACAAGCAAGCCACCGGGTACTATTGAGTTGGAGTGATACAGGTTTATTAAAGAAGTGTTATTATAATTTTTTTCTCCGGTACTGGGACTGAGACGGGACTAAAAACCTGAAAACGTCCTATAATTAGGTGGATTTAGTGATACTCTAAAAAATAAGACCTAGTATTTTGAATGGTTTGGAATATTATTTCAAAGTATGTAAAATACTTTGTATCTGTCGATGACTCCTACGCAGCTGTAGGTATGAGGATACTAGGAAATCCATTAGGAGATGATCTAAAAAAATTTCACAAAAAAGACTTGACATTTGCAAACGCTTGTTGAAATCAGGAATAAAGGATTTAATTCAATGGGAGAATTAGAACGTGGTATCAGCCGAATTTCCATTGAAAAGGAAGACTTGAAACGAGAATTTGATAAGCTGTCATTGGAGCAAAAAAGGATAAAGGAAGTAGTAAAACATATTCAAATATGTATAAGTAAAAGAGAGCATTATGAGGGTTATCGCAAAAATCCGAACGATAAAATTTATATGATGATGAATCGAAAAGATGTAGAAGCCTATCAGAAGGCTTATGAGGAAATAGATATTTTTCTTAAGCAATTCTCGCACTTGAGACATGTCATGTTGGGAGAGATGAAGACAAAGTCAGGTAAAAATCTTTTCAGAAAATTAAATGAGCATTCAAAAGAATTACAGGCTAAACAAGAGGAAATTGCAAAGAAACATAATTTATTATCAGCACAATATGAGGAGCTGGGACATTTGAAAGTTAATATGAATGAATATCTTGGAAGGACTAAAACGGAGGAGAAAAAGGAATCCGTTATTGGTAAAATCAAGAAGTATAAGGTGGAAGAAAAATTAAAGCCTATGGTAAAGAAAGAAGCTTCAAAGGAAGCTGAGAGATAAATATATGGTCGGTGCGGTCTTCGGGCTGCACCGATTATTTTCTATTGTAAAATTAGTTCGAAAAAAAAGAAGATAATACTACTAAAAGCTCTATTATTATGTTATAATAGAAACGATATGATATTAAGATGTATAAGACTGGAGGATAATCATGTCGAAACTAAGCTATAAAAAATTATTTAAGAAATTAATAGATATAGAAATGAAAAATACTGAGCTTATGGAAAAAGCAAAAGTAAGTAAAAGTACATTCTACAAAATAAAAAATGGTGAAAATGTTACTACTGATGTTTTGCTAAGAATATGCAATGTATTGGAATGTGATATTTCAGAGATTGTAGAATGTGTTAATGATTCTTCGGAGGAAATATAAGATGAATTTAGTTAGCTTGTTTTCGGGGGCTGGAGGATTAGACTTAGGTTTTGAAAGAGCAGGGTTTAATGTAGTAGTTGCAAACGAATATGATAAAACGATTTGGGAAACATATGAAAAAAATCATAAAACGAAACTTATAAAAGGAGATATTTGTGGTATTCCTTCAGATATGTTTCCTAAATGTGATGGTATTATAGGTGGACCGCCATGCCAATCATGGAGTGAGGCTGGTTCGTTAAAAGGAATAGAAGATCATCGTGGACAATTATTTTATCAATATATACGTATTTTAAAGGATAAACAACCCAGATTTTTCCTTGCTGAAAATGTTAAAGGAATGATGGCTAAAAGGCATAATGATGCTGTTGAGAATATAGTTTCTCAATTTGAAGAAGCAGGATATGATGTCTTTATTCATTTGTTGAATGCAAGTGACTATGGTGTTCCACAAGATAGAAAAAGAGTTTTTTATGTAGGTTTTAGAAAGGAGTTAAAGGTTAAATTTGAACCACCAAAACCTTATGAAACTAAATTAACTTTTAAAGATACAATTTTTGATTTGAAAGATTCTGCAATACCAGCATTAGAAAAAAATAAAACTAATGGAGATAATTGCAAAGTCTTGAATCATGAGTACTTCATTGGTGCATACTCACCTATTTTTATGAGTAGAAATAGAGTTAGACAATGGGATGAACAGGCATTTACAGTTCAAGCTTCAGGAAGGCAATGTCAGCTGCATCCTCAGGCACCAGTAATGCCTAAAGTAGAAAAAAACAAAAATATATTTGAACCAGGAAAAGAAGCACTTTATAGAAGACTAACGGTGCGAGAATGTGCAAGGATTCAAGGGTTTCCGGACGATTTTAAATTTTACTATACGAATCTAAATGATGCTTATAAAATGATCGGCAATGCTGTACCAGTAAATCTTGCGTATGAAATGGCTAAAGCAATTGTATCTGCTTTAGATAATTCAAGTGCAAATAGTAACCTATTAAAAACTGAGACAGATAATTAATTGGAGGTTAGTCATGAGCAATAAAAGTAATAATCAAGGAAGAGCATATGAATTTTCATACTTTATTACATTATTTGAAGAAATATCTAAAATAAGACCGGCAAAGATCGAAAAAAATAGTAGTTACTTTGCGGCAGAAAGAGCGTGGAATACTTTAACTGACTCTGAAAAAACAATATATAAAGTTAGTGCCTTGGCAGGAGTTAACACTATATTTGACCTTGAACCTTTGATTTTAGATGATGGGGATGATGAGCTTGAACTAAATATTCAATCGGATGATAAAGGTAAGGAGGGTGATGTAAGAGATGTCTTGATTATCAGACGAGGGATTGAATGGGAAATAGGTTTAAGTGTTAAGCATAATCATTTTGCTGTTAAGCATAGTAGGCTGTCAAAGAACTTAGATTTTGGTAAAAAATGGTATGGGGTAGATTGTTCCGAACAATATTGGGAAGATATTAAGCCTATATTTGAATATCTTGATGTTGAGAAACAAAAGGGCTCTAAGTGGAGCGATTTACCTAATAAAGAAGATGATGTATATATTCCATTGTTAAATGCTTTCAAAGGTGAATTGGAAAGACAAAATCATTTGTTTGGAAAAGATATACCAAAACTTATGGTGGAGTACTTACTTGGAGAATTTGATTTTTATAAAGTTATTGGAATTGATAGTAAACGAACAACTCAAATTCAAAGTTACAATTTAAGAGGCACTTTAAATAAGCAGGGGAATAAGAAAAAGAGAAGCATTGAATTACCAATATCAACACTTCCAACACGAATTGTAAGTTTAGAATATAAACCAGGGAGTAAAAACACTTTGGAATTATATCTTGATGGTGGTTGGCAATTTAGTTTCAGAATTCATAATGCTTCGACTAAGGTTGAATCAAGTTTAAAGTTTGATATACAAATTATAGGAATGCCTGCAACTATTATATCGATAGATTGTAGATGGAAGTAGGAGCTTATTATGAAAGATATTATTGGAGAATTAAATAAATACCCGGAGGGATATTGGGATTTTAAAGGGAAAATTAAAACAGGGATACATAATATAGGAAAGTATCCTGCTACAATGGTTCCAGACATGCAATATGAGTTATTGAATATAATTGTAAAACAAATTAAAGATAATAACATTAAATTATTAGACCCATTTTGTGGTTCAGGAACCACTTTAGTAATTGCACAAGATTTAGGGATTGATTCAACAGGCATAGATATCAACCCTTATGCAACTTTATTATCATATGTAAAAACGAATGTATATGATCGTGATAAGATGTTATCTGCAATTGATAAAATAGAAAATAATTTAAATCAAGAGCAAAATTTTAAAGAGCATCATTATTTTTATAACATAGAAAAGTGGTTTAGAAAAGACATAATTCAGTCATTGAGTAAAATTAGAGAATGTATCATTGCTGAGGAAGATGTAAGTATTAGAAAGTTTTTTTGGATTTGTTTATCGGAAACAATATTTAAATTTAGTAATGACAGAACAAGTACTTTTAAATTGCATATTTTACCTGAAGAAAAAATAAATCTTATACAGGATGATTGTATTGAGTTTTTTATTGGTAAAGTTAAAGAAAATGCTAGTTTATTAAATTATGAAGAAAAAAACAGAGTGAAAATTATTTATGGTGATTGTTGTGAAGTTATGCAACATAAACTAAATGAGAGGTTTAAAATCATCTGTACATCTCCTCCGTATGGTGATAATTCTACGACGGTCACATATGGTCAAGCTTCAATTTTATCCCTTAAATGGATTGATAATAAAGATTTGTCGTGTGAACCATCTGTTTTAGAAACATATTCCACAATAGATAAAATTAGCATTGGTGGAGAAAAAAGGAAAGTTTGTAATACAAAGGACATACAGTTACTTAATGAATATTTAAATGAAATATCTGTGGATAAGAGGGGTAAAGTAATTAATTTTTTTGAAGATTATTATGTTGTATTGAAATCCATGGAAAGTTGCCTAGCAAAAGATGGATATTTAATAATGACAGTAGGGAATCGAAGCGTAGATGCAATTATGCAACCGTTAGATAATATAACGATAGAAATAGCGGATAAATTGGGATTACAAATGGTTTCTAATTTTAATAGAAATATATTATATAAAAAAACACCACTTACACTTTCTCCGGCAAAAAATGAAAAAATCGTAAAATCCATATCCGAAGAAACAATTTTAATATTCACAAAGTAGGAGGCAATAATGAGCAAGTTAGTTAAATCATTAAAAGTAGATGCCAGATTAATTTCTCAGCTTGGTGAAGCTTTAATTGATAGTAATAAAGTGGCATTGATGGAGTTGATAAAAAATTCTTCAGATGCAGATGCGACTATTTGTAAAATTAATATTGACACATTTTTTGAAAACGAACAAGGAAGAGGGAGAATAGTGATAGAAGACAATGGAAGTGGGATGAATGATTACATAATTGAAAATTCATTTCTCAAAATAGCTTCATCATTCAAAAATAATTATCAAAAAATTTCTCCCAAATATAATAGGATAGCACAAGGTAATAAAGGAATTGGAAGATTATCTCTAAATAAATTAGGAAGATCTGTTAAAGTTACAACTAAATTAGATACTGATTTCTTGTTAGAAAATTACAAATCATTAGACTTAAGTAACGGATATGGTAATGACAATATAGATAATATTCTTAGAGATAATCATGATAAGTATTATAACTTTGAGATAAATTGGGAAGATTTTAACTCTGAAAATGTATCAATAGATGATGTAAGTATTACTATTAAACATGAGGATTGTAATGATAGTATCAAATTTAATGGATTCAATCATGGAACTAAAATAGAAATTTTCGGCATAAAAGATATTGAATATTGGAATGATAACAATGTTTTTGAATTAATAAAAGATGAGATTAATCAGCTATTTAATCCATTTATTGAAAAAGAGTCTAATTTTTTGGTGAAAGTTAAGGTGGATAGCAAACCTATTTTTACCAATGATATTTTAGACGAAGAGAGAATAAGGAACACCTCATTTTCATATGCAAGGTTTGAACTTTGCTCTGAGCAAAAAAAAATAAATGTAAGATTAAAGAGAAATAAGCATTACATTAAAAAAGAAATTGATAAATTAATAAGAACAATGGAAAATTTCAATTTTACTATTAATTCGGAAATTGATTATCAGCAGCAGTATAACTTATATAGTAGTAATTTTGCGGAAATTGATTTATCTAGCTTTCAAAAACTTAAAGATACGATAGCCAACTATAAGTGTGATATTTCTGGATTAAATTTATATGATGAAGATAAGCTATTTTTACCAGGAGATTTTGAAGGTGAAATTTTTGCATATGATTTCAGTGCGAGTAAGGATACAGCTGAAATAAAAAAATATATTGAAAATTTTTTGGGCGTAAAAGTTTATCGAAATAACTTTAGAATACTTCCTTATGGAAGCGTTGATAATGACTGGCTAGACATGTCTGGATATAATACTAGAACTGAATCTATCATCTATAAAAAACATACAACAACGGGATACGTAAGAATTGATGGATTGGAAAATCTTAATAAGATAAAAGAAATGACTAATAGACAAGGTATTCAATTGGATAATTATGGAGAAAATTTTATTTTATTAATGAAAAACATTATATATCGAATTATTGCTAAGATGGAAAAAGATTTTAATGATAGCCTTCGTCATTCTCAAGAAAAGATTTTAAGAGAGAAGAAATCAGGAGAAATAGAAGAAATTTCAGGGATTATATTTAAAAAGAACTACGATCCTCAAAATGAATCCAAGAACAAGATAGCTGAAATAAAAAAAGATCTTGAAGAAGATAGTTTTGAAAATAAAAAATTGTTGGCGAAAATTGATAGTTTAAACAAAAATATAGATGATGTAAATGAATATAATTTAAAAAAAGAGAATCTGATTAATAAAGAATATAAATATATAAATGAGCTAAATCCTATTATTGGAAGTGCAATAATAGCACAGTCATTGGCACATGAAATAAAAAGATTGTCTAATCAAATAGAAATATCGACTAAAAATATTAGATCATTATGTGATAGAGATATTTATGATGAATTGGATTTAATATCTATTAATTGTTATTATCTTTCAAGATATGCATCTGTATTAGATATTAATTCTAGGTCTAAGCGTAGAAAGTATGAAACATTTTCAATAAAAAAATATTTAAACTTAATATTGCTAGATAACCCAATTTTTCGTTATAAAGGGCGTGACTATAAATATGAATTTATTGGTGAAGATTTTCAAATTAGGGGGATAAAGGCGAACATTAAAATAACAGTAGAAAATATAATATTAAATTCGCTATATTGGCTAGAATATTTTAATATTGATAATCCCGTTATTAATTTTGAATTGTTTCCCAATGCAAGAAAAATGGTAATATATGATAATGGCAAGGGTATTGATAAAAATATATCTGATAAGATATTTGAACCTTTTGTCTCCAATAAACCTGAAAATGAAGGGCGTGGTATGGGATTATATATTGTTTCAGAGTTGCTGAAAGATTTTGGAGCGATTATCTCGTTAGATGATTCTCTTAATAATTGTGGCAATAAGTACAAATTTGTTATTGAGTTTTTGGAGGAATAATTGAATGACTAATTTTTTTAATAACAATGATTTAATAATCGTTGTAGATGATGATATATGTCCTAACGATAAAGAGAAAGCTAAATTTACGGATTTGCCGGAAAATATTATTACATTAGTGGCAACTTATTTAGAATTAGTTGAAGATGAATATGAGGAACTAACACTCAGTTGTATTGATGAAAAGCTTAACTCTTTTGGGAAAAAATTAGATGATTTTATAAAATATGATATCCCTGAAGAATTTGAATGCGCAAAAGTGCTTCTTAAATATCACCCTTCTGATGTATCAGAAGGTACTATAGCTAATAAAGTGAAAGAATCAGGAGCAAAGAGAAATTTTATAGTATTGGATAAGTTTTTAGAAAAAAATAGAAATTTAAATTTACTAAGACAATGTTTATCTGAATTGTGCGAAATTATTTCAGAATTTTATATAGGAATTGTTTTTTATTCATCAGATCCTAATTTGATAGAATCGTTAAAACAAGCAGAAGATTTTTTGAAAGATGTTGGATTAAGTGAAGAAGAGATAGGAAAACTATCAATGCATGTAAATTTTGTAGACAAAAGGTCAACAAATAAGCTAATGTGCTTTGAAACAGCATTTAGAAAATCTCAAAATAATAATTTAATATCTTTGTATTCCGAAAGTTATTCTCAAACAATTCAGGAATTAAAAGAAAAAATATGGGATATCAATAATAATGAGGCTTTGATTCATTATGATTATTTAATGGAAGGAATGCAATTGGATGATATATTTTATGAAATATATCAAAGTAGATTTAACAAAATATACAATGAAAAGTGTTTTGCAAAGTATGAAGAATATATTAATCCTGTAAGAAAAGCAATACAAATATATGAATCAGATAAAAGTTTTGACAGAGAAGAAATTAGAAAAAGAATTTTTATTTCAAGAAGTGTAAAAAAACTCAATAATTTGTTAAAACAAGAAACTTATTTGTATAAATGCAAAAAAAGTGATGATATTAGATTTGGAGATATACTTGAATTGAATAATTCTTATTATATGGTTGTTACACAAGATTGTGATTTGTCTATAAGATTATTAGGAGGAAGAAAGTCTAATTTTATAACACTAATAAGAGTTGATTACTCTAATTCAAGTTTAACAAATAATTTAATTGCTAATAGCTTGAAAGACATACATAAGCAAACATTTAAAGGAACGGAGAGACATTTTGATATAAACACTATAAAATCTGATATAAGTTCATTTGAGAAGTTAAATATAGACGAAACAGCAATTAATAATATTTTCAATAAAGGTAGAAAAGAACAATGCGATTTGCAGTGCCAAAAAATAAATGTTGAATTGATTAATGATACTAAGTTATACCATATAGAGAGTATTTTTTTGGATTGTATTATTTTGAATAATCAAGGTATTAATAAAATAAAAATCACGGAAGAAAATATTAAAAATTCAAAAGAAATAAGATTAGCTACTAAAGAATATATTATGAAAAATTTTAAAGAATTTATAGGTAAATATTCTAAATTACAATATCAGTCTTTAAAAGAAATATCGGATCAAAATCTTATTTCAGATTTAATACCAATAGAATTTATTTTTGATGATAGCAATATGCTTATTGGTCTTTCTATTGATCAAGATAAAATCAAAAGGATAGGACGCATGGAGTATATAAAAGCGTATGATATATTTAAAGAATTTATGAGTAAGTACTCACGTGTTTCTTATAATAGCCCGCCGTTAATATAATGATCTAAATTCATAAGTGCTTGCAATATGCTTGCAAAAAATCGGATCAACAGAAATAAAATGGATAATAATACTAAAATCGATAATAAAAACATTGATTTTAGGCCAGTTATACAAAACAAAATCAATGGACATATTGAGTTGGAGTGATACAGGTTTGAATAAAGAAGTGTTATTATAATTTTTTTCTCCGGTACTGGGACTGGGACGGGACTAAAAATCTGAAAACGTCCTATAATTAGGTGGATTTAGTGATACTCCAAAAAATAGGACCTAGTATTTTGAATGGTTTGGGATATTATTTCAAAGTATGTAAAATACTTTGTATCTGTCGATGACTCCTACGCAGCTGTAGGTATGAGGATACTAGGAAATCCATTAGGATATGATCTAAAAATAATTTCTGGAGAAAGTGGCGCTGTAACTAGTGGTGTAGCCTATAAGCTAATGACCGAAGATTCTCTTTATAAATATAAAGAAGAACTTGAACTTGATGAAAATTCTGTTGTTTATTGTGTTTCTACAGAGGGAGACACTGATAAGGAAGGCTATAGAGATATTGTATGGAATGGAAAATATCCGTTTCTATAGCAAATAATTGATTTTTAATTTAGAGGAATTGAAAATAAAATTGCGACACCTAAATTAAACTAAGTTCATGTAAAAACAATTCAAAAGGAGTTCGATGATTTAGTCACTTTCTAGGTCTGTTATTGAGCTCCATTAAATTTTTAATAAGTTCTTCTATTGATATTTCTGCCAAATCAGTCTTTTTAGGATAATACTCTCTTAGCAACCATTTGAATTCTCATTACTTCCTCTTTCCCATGCTGAATAAGGATCAAAAAAGTAAAAGTCTATTCCAAGCTTTTCAACTTCATTATAGCAAGCAAATTCTTTACCTCTATCTGATGTAAAACTCTTTAAAGATTCTTTTGGTAATGAATTATATAGTTTGCTAATTGCTTCAAACATAGAATCTTTACTTCTGCATTTCATTTGTTATCCTACATAAAATCTTGTCTTTCTCTCAACGAATGTAGCTAAGTATCCTTTGCTTTTGACTCTAGATGATACAATTGTATCTAATTCCCAATGTACGAATATATTTGTATATTTTCTTCTTAATTTTGATATATTGAAATCTATTATTTCTACATAGATCCAATTATATATTGTTTTAAAGGTTAATTTGCTTTTGTAGAGAGTGCCTGTTATTTGTTATGGTGATCACCTTAAGTTTAACTTTTTTTATGGTACATATTATTTCGTTTGTTGACTTATTTTTTCTGACTTTAAGCGAAGATTTATGTTTTTTATCTTCTTCTGCTGTCTGTGCTTTATATTCATTGTTACAACGTTTAAGTTCTCTGGCTATTGTTGAATGGTGGCAGTCAAAAATTTTTGCTATTTTTCTAGAAGAATAGCCTTCTTTGTTTAATACCTCTATCTTATTTCTTTCGTTTATTTTAAGATGTTTATAGCTCATATTGACCTCCGTGTTAGTTTTTGTCGTTATTAACATTTCACACGAAGTTAGTATGAGTTTTTATTTGTGTGGCATTTAATTTTACAATCTATCAATATAAAAAGAGGTATGCAATGGTTATTTTAAAGAAGATTTCATCTTCAAATGAGGAAGTTGTTTATGAATATTATCCGGAAGGGCAAACTGATTTTCCAGGGGAAATCGTCGCAGATTTAAAAGAAAGAAAAGTTTTCCTTAAAGAAATCTCACAAAAGGATTGCTATCGAAAAATACTTGGATCAGAACTTAATGATATGAGAGATAGCATAAATAATATGCGAGTTGAAAATGGAGAAGAACCATATACTGAAGAAGAATTGTCCCTTTGTGATCCTGATAAAGATTATGGTGGTTATGTATATTCAGAAAAAGCTCTATCTACACTTGAAGAATTTCTTGAAACTAATAATTACAAAGATGAATGTATAGTTGCTCGGTATTAGCAAAAATTATGTTAGTAAATTTTATAGATTTTAAAATTTTAATTCAAATAAATATAAAAAAATTTACAGATATAAGGGGGAATTCAGCCATTCAAATATTTTTTCGCAAGTATATTTGTGATAAAATACTAATTAAGGATACTTTATCTTAATAAAGAGAAAGTAATGGAGGGAATTATGATTGAAAAAATTATTGACGACAATGAAAATATATTGTGGCGAGGAAAGCCCAATGCCTTTCTTTATATTGTAGGCAATCCAAGCATTTATTTAATTGCATTAATTTGGGGAATCCTTGACTTCTTTTTTATTTCTAATTTTTTTAAAGAATTTAACTTTGTGAATGGATTTTTTATAGTTTTCTTTATAATTCATCTTTTTCCTATATGGTTTGCAATTTTAATGCCGATTTATAGGGTTTTAAATTATGGGACTATAGAATATGCAATTACAGACAAAAGAGTTTACATCAGCCAGGGGATTTTTGGAAGAGATGTAAATAATTATGAGCACAGAGAGCTTACAAACTTGAAAGTAGATGTAAATTTTATGGAAAACATCAAGGAACTTGGCACAATTATCCTAGTTTATAATGGCGAAGGGGGAAATTCATCTTACAGCTTCAAGGCTGACACAAATAAATTTATTTCCATTGAAGATCCCTACGATGTCTACAAACTTCTTAAAAAAGTATCTCTCGATGTTGCAACAGATCAAGCCTATCCTAACGACTATAGACCAAAAGAGAATGCAGGCTACAACACAAAATATAAAAGATAACTTAAAAGGCAACAAAAAGGTCACTGAGAAAATTTTCATTTCAGAATTTTTATCAGTGACTTTTGATTAATGAGGGAAATTTCTGTAATATTTTATTTTAATAGAGCCTTCTCTGTGTTATTTTTTATAAATAAGAATAAATAATAAGTTATAAGAAATAGTTGACAAGTGATGCGTATCCTATGTTACCTTCATAAATTTTATTAGTTTTTGCATGGAACTGGGACTGGGACGGGACTAAAAATTTGAAAACGTCCTATAATTAGATGGATTTGGTAATATTAGAAAAAATAGAATATAGTATTTTGAATTTTTTTGGATATATCGTATGTTTGGAAAAGAAGAGTTGGAATAACTACATTTTTACTCATATTATATCAAATGGCAGATATTCTACGGGTATCTGACATTTGATATGTTGTATATAGTTATAGTTTTAAAAAGTTTTTTGTTACCAGTGTGGATTAATTATAATATATATTATTGACACCAAATATGATACCACATATAATGTAAACAGGAGGTATTCAAATGTCAAAATGGGATAAACTATTAATTCGTATCTGCACTTTATCAAGAGACCTCCGGTTTGATGAGATGCGGAAAGTATTAGAAACTTATGGTTACAAGATGAATGCTCCGAGAAGTGGTAGTAGTCATTATACATTTCGAAAATCTGGATGCCAGCCAATTACGATACCAAAGCATGAACCAATTAAGAAGGTTTATGTTGAACTTGTGAGACAGGTTGTAGAAAGTGAGGTGAGAAATGATGAAGACGCTGAGTGATTATATGAGGATGGCTTATCGAATGGAAATCGTAGAAGATAAAGAAGAAGGCGGATACGTGGTTTCTTATCCTGATCTGCAGGGTTGTATTACTTGTGGAAAAACGATTGAAGATGCGGTTGTAAATGCGTTAGACGCCAAGAAGGCATGGATTGAAGCTGCACTGGAAGAAGGAATTGAAATACACGAGCCGGATAATTTAGAAGATTATTCCGGACAATTTAAACTAAGAATTCCTCGGAGTCTGCATCGATCTCTGTCAGAGCATTCTAAAAGAGAAGGGATCAGTATGAATCAGTACTGTGTGTACCTTCTTTCTAAGAATGACGCAGTTTATTCAAAATAGATAAGACTACTACAGTGGAACATATAAGATGAGTGGCAATATTTTTGCAATAAAAAATCAGTAAACCAAAATAATTGATGTAATTGAAGTAAATATCGGCGTGAATTCATACATAACCCAAACAAAAATAGTAAATAATCTTAGAGAGCGCGTCGAGTTTGAATGAAAAGAAACCCCATAAAAACCAGTGTTTGTACGGGTTTGTGGCATTCAGATCACTCTTTTGATAACAAGTTGATAACAGCTATACGAGTGCTATTATTCTTATAATCCAGCAGTTTATGGGTTAGAGAATGATAAGCGGTGACTTGTATGGCAAAAAATCGGCTAAGTTTAGATAGGTTCACCTGAGGAGTAATTCTTTGGGTGATTTTTTATCTTTTAAAATGCCATGGATGGTTCAGTAACTTTTTTTATGATAATTAATTAGAGAAAAAGAATCAGTACCAAAGGGGGAACATAAGAATATTCACACCTTGCAAGAAAAAGAAAATAGATATATTAAATAAGCATGAGCATAGAATAGGTGATGGTATCTGAGTACAGAGTTGAACGGATAGTAAAGTGAGAATTATCATGGTTGTGTGATGCACTTAGCATCTGATTTTAAAATGAAAATATAGAAAAAATGGATGAAATATGCTATAATGTCTACTAAATAGATTAAAATGTGGCAAGGAGAGATAAAGATGGCAAGTCTTAAGGTTACTGATGTAATAAAAGAATTAGACATTTCTAAGTCATATTTATATAAATTAATAGACAAAGAAAATATTTTAATTCCGAGAAGTGATACAGGAAGGTACTTTTGGGATGAAAATACAGTTGAAATTATAAAAAGGTTTTTGCATATAGATGGTTTACAGGATAAGGATGACACAGATTTTTTAATATCTAAATTAGAATTAAAGCAGTCATTCATAAACAATAGACGATATTTAGGAAATAAATATTCTCTTTCCGATTTTATAAGAAAAACAGTTGATGAAAATTGTAAAGGTGTAAATATTGTTATTGACATATTTAGTGGAACCGGTGCAGTTGCGAATACTTTTAAGGATAAAATGCTTATCACAAATGATTTACTGTATAGTAATTATATTTCCAATTATGCATGGTTTAGATATGAAAAATATTCAAGCAAAAAGATCATTGAGTTTATATACGACTATAATCAAATGGAAACAAAAGAAAATAATTATATGCGAGAAAACTTCTCAGATACATTCTTTTCGGCTGATGATTGTAGCAAGATAGGATATATAAGAGAAGATATAGAAGCAAAGTATCAAAATAGAGAAATAAATTTTAAGGAATATGCAATACTGATTACATCGCTTCTATATGCAATGGATAAGATTGCAAACACAGTTGGACACTACGATGCTTATAGGAAAAATGTTGATTTTAAGAATAAATTAGTGTTGAATGTTCTATTACCTGAAGAAACGGTAAACCCTAATAATATTTGTTATAACTTAGATGCAAATGAGCTAATTAAAAATATTAAAGGAGATTTGCTGTATTTAGATCCTCCGTATAATTCAAGACAATATTGTGATGCATACCATTTACTTGAAAATGTTGCAAGATGGGAAAAGCCTGAAGTGTATGGTGTTGCAAGGAAAATGGATAGGTCTTCTATTAAAAGTGATTACTGCATGATTGCGGCTACAAAAGCATTTGAAGAGCTTATCGAAAAAGCTGATACAAAGTATATCTTACTTTCATATAACAATATGTCCGACAAGGGAAATGATAGGTCGAATGCCAAAATATCAGATGAAGATATTATGAGAATTCTTAGCAAAAAGGGAAAGGTTACTATTTTTGAATCAGACTATAAGAGCTTTTCTACAGGAAAATCTGATATAAAAGATAATAAAGAAAGACTTTTTTTGTGTGAAGTCTTTGAGAAAGAAAACAAGAAAATGCATATTTCGTGCCCTTTTAATTATACCGGCGGAAAATTTAAGTTATTGAAGCAGATACAACCGTTGTTTGATGAAAAGGAAGTATTTCTTGATTTATTTGCTGGAGGAGGAAATGTTGGAATAAATTCCTCTTCATCAAAGGTTATTTTTAATGATTCAAATGAAAAATTAATAGGTTTAATTGAATTTATAAAAGATACTGATACTGATGTTTTATTAAAACAAATAGACAATATTATTGAGGTATATAATTTATCCAATACATCATTATATGGGTACTCTTATTATGATTGTGATAGTAGTAGAGGCTTAGCCGAATACAATAAAGGAAGATTTCTCAAATTAAGAGATGATTTTAATGCTAAGGTTCTTGCCGGAGAGGTAGATTACTCAATGCTATATGTATTGATGGTTTACTCTTTTAATAATCAAATTCGCTTTAATCGAAAAGGGTTGTTTAATCTTCCAGTAGGGAAGAGAGATTTTAATTCAAAAATGAGAAGCAAACTTGTTTTATTTTCTGAAGAATTAAAAAGTAAAGATGTCCAGTTTATGAAAAGGGATTTTAGAGAAATTTCGTTAGATGATTTTTCTCAGGAGACTTTTATTTATTGTGATCCACCTTATTTGATTACAAATGCAACATATAATGAAAATGGAATGTGGACTGAAATAGAAGAAAAAGCTTTACTTGAATTTTTGGATGAAGCCAATGAAAAAGGTTTTAGCTTTGCTTTGTCTAATGTTTTGGAATGTAAAAATAAAAGAAATGATATTTTATACAATTGGATTGAAAGTAAGGGGTATTACTGCAATCGTCTGAATAAAAGTTATTCAAATAGCAGTTATCACAGAAAAAATAAGAATAGTATATCTGAAGAAGTTTTGATTACTAATTATCCAGTTGATTGGAGGAATGAGTAAATGGCGAATAAAAGTATCCCATATCAAAGTTTTTGTTGGGTTATAGGAACTACAAGTTTTAGAACTGCAAAACTAAATTTAAAAATCGAGGCACAGTTGTTGCTTTTTGATGAGTTTTATAATGAGGTCATAAAGGAATCAAGTTGGAACTGGAATAATGAACTACAAGAAAAGTATTATGACTTTATGAAAAATAAAGCCTTCTTAACAGGTGATGCAAAAAGAAAAGACAAAGATGCCAGAGAAAAAACATCAGGATTGGTTGATATTGGTTTAATCACAGAAGATAGATTGATCACGGATGCAGGAAGAGAACTCCTTAAAATAACAAGCAGTGGGGATTTTGAAACTAATAATGTGTTTAATATTAACAGAGATAGCTTTATCTATCTAAAACAGCTTCTTAAAACAAGTATAGATGTAAGTGGTAGTATCGTTAGACCGTTTATTGCGGTTGTAAAGTGCCTGACGGAACTTGAGTTTTTAAGTTATGACGAGTTTACTTATTTTGTTCCGCTAATTAGAGATGACGAAAGTGCAAAACAAATCATATCAGATATCAAATTATATCGAGAAGGTAAAATTTTGACGGAAGAAATAATTTATAAGAGGCTTATGCAAATGGAAAACTACAAACTTGCACAAGAAGAATTTATAGCCTCTGATGTTGATGAAAATCTAATATGTTTAGTGGGAATGAATCGTAAAAGCAGAAGCTATGACAAGCCGTACTATAAATTGTATGAGAATTTAAAGAAGGTATTTCTTGATGGTGAAAACATTTATGAATTACTATTAACTTCTGCAAAGAATATAAATCAAAAACCTGGAACATTGTGGAGAAGTTTACTATTTAAAACAACCAATATTGGTGTTGTAAGAAAAAATGGGAAGTCTTCAATTCACAAACAATGCCCATTTATAAACTGTAAAAATGAAACAGAACTAAAAGAAGTGTTTTTCAAATATTTACATGTTTTTAAAGCAATGGCGACTTTATCTGATTATTTTGATTTAAACAGAAGATATTTTAATATTACGGATACTTTAATTTTTGAAGATCGTATGATTAAGTTGGATATGATTCCAAAGTATTATTTTAAAGCAATTATTGATGCTCTGTATACAGAAATTTTTAGTAGAGATAATAATCTAAGAGCTGATGCCTCACTTGAAACTATATCAGAGGCATTCAAGTTAGATATTAGCAAAGTATATGCAGCTTTAAGTAAAGATTTAGGAATTACAATTAAGAGTCCAGAACAAGCTGCAACTTATGTAAATGATGAACGATACAGAAGATTTAACACTTTGATTGATAAGAAATTCAACGATTCTGTACTTATAGAGTTACTAAATTGTTTTGAAACACGAGATGATAAAAGGATTGAAGAACTTGTTACGGATGAGGCTGCAATACCAACTATTTTTGAATATATTTTGGGAATTATATGGTACAAAGTGAGTGAAAGACAGGGTAATATTTTGGACTTCATGAAGTTATCATTAGAAGCTAATTTATTGCCTAAGACACATGCAGCTGGAGGTTATGCAGACATTATATATGAATATGAAGCATGCGATTCTTATCCTAAACATTCGCTATTACTTGAAGCAACCCTTGCGGATGGAAATAATCAAAGAAGAATGGAAATGGAGCCTGTGTCAAGACATTTAGGCGATTATAGGATTAGATTTAATAATCCGTTTGATTATAGTTTGTTTGTTAGCACCTATCTGGATGATAATGTAGTTAATGACTTTAGGTATAGAAAAATCATTCCTTATAAAAGAGATAATGAAACAATTACGGGGATGAAGATTATTTCAATGGATACAGATTCTCTTAAGAAAATAATTGAAAATAAGGTTAAGTATAAGTATCTGTATGAAGTGTTTGATAAATACCATGAAATGCCATTAGAGACTGTAGCTTGGCATGATGGGATGATAAAAGAGGCTTCGGGAGAGTATAAGGCATAGCAATTATAAAGGAGACGAGAAGATCGTGATTACAAAGATTGAAAAAATAGAAAATTTAGGAATATATAAAAATTTCAATCATTCTAAAATTAATGAATTTAAACAATATAATCTAATATATGGATGGAATGGTTCAGGTAAAAGCACATTATCGAGATTATTTAGTTCGCTAAACGGAAAGAACATTGCTGAAATATATAATGGCTTTAAAACTTCTATTTGTATAGATAGGGTAGTATATACAGAAGATCAGTTTCCTATATCAACTGAATCTATTAAAGTATTTAACGAAGACTTTATAAAAGAAAATATTGATTGGAATGGAATTTTAAAAAGTATATTATTGTTAGACGAAAAAAATATTGAAGAAATGAAGTTATATAATTTATTAAAAAATGAATTATATGGAGATGGAAGTGCTGTAGGGATATTAAAGGAAATTGAAAACAAAGAAAAAGAATTACGAGATAAAGAAAAAGAATTACAGAAAATCTTAACTAATATTGGAAAAAATGTAAAAAACAATTTTCAATTATTAGATACGACTGATAGTTACTATATGAATTATGATAAAAGAAAAGTTTTATCATTGATTGAAGATCAAAATAACCCCATATCTAAGAGTGATTTAATTAGAAATGATGAGTTAGATAGTGTAATCAAAAAAGCAAGACCAATTAAGAAAGAGGCTATTACAAAAAAGATAGACGTTTTAAGTATAGATAATATACGAAAAGAGATTCAAAAAACTAGTGAATTAATTGATAGAACTGTAACTTCAAGAGTAATAGAAGAATTAAAAAACAATTCTAAATTATCAGCTTGGGTTGAAAATGGTTTAAATTTACATAAAACCGAACAAAGAAAAATATGTGCGTTTTGTGGTTCTAGTATTAGTGATGAAAGAATAGAAAAGCTAGATGCTCATTTTAGCAATGCATTAAGCGAGCTAAACTCAGAGATTGTCTTATCAATAAATAGATGGGAGTCTCTGAAAATTAATGCAGATATAATTTTAATAGACGAAAGTGATTTTTATGATGAACTATTAGAGCAAGTGAAAGAGCAAAATTTTGAGTTTAGAAAAATTTCACAATTAGTCAACGGAGAGATAGAAGTTTATATTGAAGTCTTAAAAGAAAAACAGAAAAAGCCATTTGAAAAACTTGGGAATACATTTGAAGTAGATAAATTAATTAATTCTTTTAATGAATTGAATTTGGTAATAAATAAAATAAAGGTATATATTGACAGGCATAATGAAAAAGTAACTAATTTTGATGCCGTTATAAGAGGTGCAAAAAAGCGTATTGAAAGACATTATATTCAAGAGCAAATTGAACAGTTGCAATATAATGACAAAGAAGAGACACTACAACAATATAAAGATGATTTTAAAAAAATAAAAGAATCATGTGAAAAAAAGAAAAAAGAATATGCAGAACTAGAAAATAAGCTATCTAATGAAACTTTAGGAGTTGAGGAATTTAATAAAAAACTTGAAAAATTTTTAGGTTACGGTGAGATAACTATAAAATTTGATAAAGATGAAAAAGGATATAAAATTTATAGAAATGGTAGAGAAGAAGCAAAGAACTTAAGTGAAGGAGAAAAAACTGCGATAGCATTTATCTATTTCATAACAAAAATTAAGGAAAATGGGCAAAAAATAGAAGATACTATTCTTGTAATTGATGATCCAATCTCTAGTTTTGATTCAAATAAACTTTTTTCTGCATATGCTTACATGAAGTCTGAATGCGATAAAGCAAAACAATTATTTGTATTGACACACAATTATAATTTCTTTTCACTAGTATTTGGATGGTTTAATAAAAAACATATTAAAGTTGATGATAAAAAATGTCCTAATTACAGTATATATAGAATTGAAAATAAATTTGAAAATGGAGTGAGATTTGCTTTTTTAAATGATGGTGGTGAAGGTCTAAAACAAGCGACTGAATATGACTATATTTTTAATACGGTATATTCTTTGAAAAATAAAACTTTATCGAAACAAGAAATGATTTTTTGTGGGAATGTTGCAAGAAAACTTGTTGAATCATTTTTGAGTTTTAAATTTCCAAAGCAACGAGCAGATTTAATGGCACTATTGAATGCTGCTTTGCCAGGACAAGATAATGATATAGTTAGAGAAAGAATATATAAATTTATAAACATATATTCTCATGAAAAAAAGATTAATGTTTTTGAAGAATTAGATACTGAAGTTTTAGATGCTAGTAGTCAAACAGTAATAAATGATATTTTAAAAATGGTGAAAGAGCTAGATGAAAGCCATTATAATGCAATGGTTGAAAAAGTGGGAAAAGAATTGGCGAATTAATTTATTTAGTTTAATATTCTGTGCTTGAAAAAAATCAGATAAACAGAAATAAAATGGATAATAGGGCTAAAACAGATATTAAAAACCTTGAATTTATACCACTTATACAAAAGGATACTGTTTTGATGCTAAAAAGCTGAAAAATCAGGGCTGAAAGGGAGTTATTGAATTAAGCGAGTTTTACGAGCGATACTTATTGACCGAAAGGCAATAAGGTAGGAGATCATAGAAAGCCTTCCATCATTTTTGTGGGAGGATTTTATCAGAATAGTGATTTAAATTTGAATGTGCTAATGAGGTGAGATACATGACTGTTTTGAAGGTTATATTAATTTTGATAGGAGTGGTATTTATTGCATTTGGATACGAGATTTATTTTCATAATAAGTACAATTTAATTAATGGTTTCAAAAAAGATTATCAAAACGGATTAAAAACACCATCATATGCAAAAAAAGTAGGACTAATAGAATTTGTATTTGGAATAGTATTAGTACTAATTGGAATTTATATAATTATAATAAAGTAAAAATAAATTAACTATACTATAATTGTATATTAATTACTGAAAAGTACAAGACTTGAAGAGAAGATTTCTAGTTAATTTTATATCTCACGAAGAGAATATTGTGAAAACTTACACAAATTATTAAAAAATAAAAAATTTTCACAAAAAAGACTTGATTATTGCAACAGAGGACAAAATTAAAGAGAGGATTTTGAATAAAGACAGAGAGTTAGGAAATATAATAGACATTAAAAACAATGAAAAAACAAAGTCCAGCAAAGGATATGAACATTGAGCGATAAAGTATAATCTTAAGAATGATGCTTCTGTGCTTATCGAAAACAGGAATAAGGGATTTACGTCAATGGAAGAATTGGAACGTGGCATTATCAGACTATCCATTGAAAAAATAAGTTAAAGCGAGAATTTGATAAGCTGTCTTGGGAACGAGAAAATAAAGTAGGAGGTATTTATTATTAAAGGTGAAGTATCAAAAAAAGATTTGATTAGAGAAATTGAAAAAGCCATTAAAAGTGATGAATGAGAACGTGTTCATAACCATCATGAAGGGATTGTTACTTATGAAGAGTTTGAAAGGATTAAAGAAGCAAGAACAAAAAGACGTTTTCTAAGTGGCAAGAATACGAATTATGCTTGGAGACAAAAATCACCATTACAAGGTATAGCTATATGCCCGAAATGTTATCATGTATTAAGGCTTGATTATACGAAACGGAAGTTAAGAGATGGAACAGACAGGGTACACCAATATTTTCGTTGTAGCACTTGTGCTACTACTAGCGATAAACGGGAATCCTCAAAGGTGGAATTAATTGAAGAACAAGTTTTAAAGCTCATTCAAAAACGTTATGGAACACTGGCGGAAGTAAAAGAAAAGAAACAGAAAGTAGATTATGTAAAAGAGATACAAAAGTTAGAAGACTTAAAGGTAGCTTATTTTGAAAAGCACAAACAATTTACAATGACAAAGCAAGCTTTCCTAGAAAAGAAGAGTCAACTGACAAAGCAGATAGAAAGTTTGGAGAACAGGATAGTAGAAGAAGATAAAAAGGAAGAGGGAGTACCAACCGACAAGCTGACAAGGGAGTTAGTGTAAATATATATTGACTTTATTCAATGTGAAGCGAGTGAGATTAAAAATGTCATATGGAAAGATGATAGAGTTTGAGAAATCATACTCTTTTTTATAAAAATTTCATAAATTAAAATTGTTAGGCGTGTATAACTATCTAGTAGAATATGATATAATAATATATAAAAATATATAAATTATAGGAGGTAGTTATGATAGGAAAAGTTTTACAGACTAATGATAAGATGTTTTCAGATGATAGATTAACTTTAGTATATAAGCATTTAGTAAAAGGAGAAGATATACCTTCTCACAATCATGAAAATTGTAACATTTTTTTAATTTAATTAGGGGTTGTGTTGAAGTATATCTTGATGGTCAAGAAAAACATCTTTTAAAAGATGGAGATGTTCTTACTTTTGATGGAGAGCATTATATATCTGCAAAAGCCTCAGAAGATAGTGATATTTATGTGTATCTCATTAGAAAGTAGGTGACTTTATGAATATGAGAGAGCATCTAAAAGATTATGATGAAAATAAACTGAAGATAGTATTAGAAATCAAAGATGCTTATAACAATAAAGAGATTAGTCTCAATGAGGCAAAGAAAATTTTAAAAGAAAAAGTTGGAACATTAAAACCTTATGAAATTGCCTTAGCTGAACAAGAATTAAAGGAACTGGTAGATGACGAATGCAGGAAAGAAGACATACAGGCTATGCTTCTTTTGTTTGAAGATGTAATGGATACATCAAGACCTAATCTAGATATAAATCATCCAATCATGAATTACTATAGAGAAAATGATGAATTAAGAAAGATCTTTGCTGAGATAGAAGATTTGATTCAATATCCTGTCATTAAAAATCAGTGGCTAGAATTATATGAAAGATTGGATGAGTTTAAGAAGCATTTATCAAGAAAGCAAAATCAACTATATCCTGTATTAGAAAAGAAAGGTTTTGATAGACCGACAACAACTATGTGGTTACTTGATAATTTCGTAAGAGATGAAATCACAAAAGCACATCAGCTAATAAAGTCAGATTGTGATGATGAGTTTATAGAAATGCAAAAAACAGTAATAGATGATTTGAACGATTTAATTACAAAAGAGGAAACTGTTTTATATCCTACTTCATTAGCTATGATAAGTGATCAAGAGTTTGAGGAAATGGAGTTGGGTGATAATGAGATTGGCTTCTCATGGATAAATGTTAAACAAAAACAAAAATCTGATATTAAGCCGTCAAATGAAACTTTTTATGAAGAGTTGTTTAATCTACTAAATAAGTACGGATTTAATAAATCAGATAATAAGCTAGAAGTAGCAAACGGGAAGCTTACTTTAGAACAAATAAATCTTATTTATAAGCATATGCCTGTCGATATTTCTTATGTAGATGAAAATGAACTTGTGTGTTTTTACTCAGATAGTAAACATAGGATTTTCCCTAGAAGTAAGAATGTAATTGGCAGAGATGTTAAGAATTGTCATCCAAGATCAAGTGTTCATGTTGTAGAAGAAATAATAGAAAAATTTAGAAGTGGTGAAAAAGATAGTGTAGATTTTTGGATTAATAAAGAAGATATTTTTATCTACATTTACTATGTGGCAGTTAGAGATGAAAATGGTAAATTTAAAGGTGTTCTTGAAATGATGCAAGATTGCACTCACATAAGAAGCCTTGTTGGTTCAAGAACTTTGTTAAGTTGGGATGAAGATAAAGGCGATAATGTAGAAAAAACGATAATTGAAAAGGAAGACATTAATATACCAAATATAGATATGAATAGTATAGATGGAGATACAAAACTTGTTGATCTATTTAATATTTATCCTTTTTTGAGAAAAAAGATGATTCAAATAAGCCCAAAATTTAAAATGCTAGAAACACCTTTGGCAAAAGTTATGTTACCAAAGGCTACAATTAAAAAAGCCTCAGAAAGGGTGAATATACCTGAATCGGAATTAATTGATCGAATAAAACAATTAATAGACGAACAATAATCATAAGAATTATAGTAATAAAGAGTATGAGCAATCATGCTCTTTTTTCATTGGAAATACAAAGGATTTTCTAGTGGAAGACCTTGGGAAAATATTTATAACATTGCTTTGACATGAGAGGGTTTTATGTCATAATAATGACAGAGGCGAATAGTTATGTAAATACAAGTAGTTCAAGACTTCTACCAAAGTTTAAAATCAAAAAAATGAATGGTTGGTGTGCTGTTTAGAGCAGTTATTACGAAAATAAATGTTGTAAACAGTACATCAGCATAAAGGATGAACCCGAATGTCTAATGCAAAAAAAGACACGATTGAAGTAAAAGGTTTTTTTATTCAAATTTATACTGAAGACTTTAAAAACGAATATATAAGTCTAACAGATATTGCAAGATACAAAAATGTGCATGAACCTAAAGATGTTGTTAAAAATTGGCTAAGAGTAAGAGATACAATTGAATTCCTTGGCCTCTCGGAGACTATTCACAATCCTAATTTTAAAGGGGTCGAATTCGACTCCTTTAGAAAGGAAGCAGGAACAAATGCATTTACATTATCACCTCGAAGATGGATTGAAAATACAAATGCGATCGGTATTGTTTCTAAATAGGGGAGAGGCGGAGGAACATTCGCTCATCCTGATATAGCAATGAATTTGCTTCATGGATTTCAGCAGAGTTTAAGCTCAATTTAATCCAAGACTACAAAAGGCTTAAGTCAGATGAAAATTCTAAGCTATCATTAGGTTGGAATTTGAATAGAGAAATTTCTAAGATTAACTATAAAATCCATACAGATGCAATCAAAGAATATCTATTAAAGGATCTTACCAACGAACAGTTATCCTATAAATATGCAAGTGAAGCAGATATGCTAAATGTTGCGTTATTTAATAAGCGAGCAAAACAGTGGCGTGAAGAAAATCCAGATTTGAAAGGTAATATGAGGGACTATGCAAGTCTGAATGAGTTACTGGTGCTTGCCAATATGGAAAGCTATAATGCAATTCTTATCGGTAAAGGTATGGAACAAATGGACAGGATGAAAGAACTTAGAAAACTCGCAAGAACACAATTGATATCACTTGAAAAACTTGGTGATAGTGGTATTAAAAAATTAGAGGGAAAGAAATAATTATTTTAAGTAATAAATAGATAAATTATGATTTATAAGTGTTGATATTGCCATACGACTTTCGTCCTGGGATTAGTGTAATAATTATGACAGTGGCAAATAGTAGCAATGAACACGGGGGGGGTTAAGCCCTCTACTAGAGAAATAAAAAAAGATTATTATTACAAAAAAAATAGTGATAGAAGAATTATACTGGGATATGCTAAAATGAGTATTGACAAAATAAAATTAGGTATGAAAGAATTATTAAAAAAGTGAGGATATTATGTATATATTGGAATTAAATCAAAATGGAATGAAACTTCAGCTAGGAATTTTTGGGAACATAAAAGAGGGAAGAGAGTTTATCTCGCAGCTTGATGCATATTATACCGAGATAATCGAAAATGAATTATATGAAAGCATTGATTGGGGTAAAATACCAGAATATGTAGAGCTTTCTCATAAAGGAAATATAGTTTTGCTTACCAGATATATGTTTCCTACTGATGATGATGTGGCAATAGTTTGGAACGAATTACCACTTCTTTCACAAAAAGGTGATGGTATCGTAGAAGGTTACACACAAGTGGATGCATATTATGTAGAAAATAAAGAACTAAAAGACTATATAATGAAGCGTGAAAATAAATACTTGGCAATAAAGGAATATTTAGAGAAAAATAATTGTGAAATCACTAGAAAGTATAGAGGATCAGAAGATGGAGAAGCTATTTTCTATAAAGATGGTGATGGATGGAAGTTTTTATTGCATATGGATCATGATTTTGTAGAAAATATGAGTGTAGAAAAAATAATAGAAATGGTTAAAACCTCCGGTATAGTATAGGGCTCTGCCGGAGATTTTTATGTGAAGTAAAACACTTTACAGAGTAAGCGCCAGAAGTACCTGAAAATCCGATACCTAAAACTGGAAACAAGGCTTCATTAAATATATATATACTAATGGCGTTATTATCTGCTGGTTGTTTTGTGACAAATGTTAAACTTAATCCTAAAAAAGAAAAATAGATTTTAAAGCATTAGATTGAACTGACCTCCAAAAAATTGATTTTTTAGGTCCAACTTTTTGGGGTCACCTTAATTTATCCGTGCTTGCAAAAAATCGGATAAAAAAATAAAATCGATAACAAAACCATTGATTTTATGCTAATTATATAAAATGAAATCAATGGACATATCGAGTTGGAATAGTAGTTAAATTCTTGCTATTATAAAAACGATGAAATTGCTGTGCTTTAGCGGTTGAATAATATAAGAATCTCTTGGTGACACTAACCTGATATTAAAAGCTGAAATAGTAGTTTAAAAAAGCCTTATCTAATTAAGTCAAATTAATTCGGTAAGGTTTTTGCTTGTTTTTATGAAAATTACAGAAATTACAATTCAAAATGGAAAGTAAACTTGACATAGAAAATAAAACAAGTTATAATCATATAAAATATGGAAAGTAAACTTTCCATGCGGAGGAGACTACATTGAGAAATAGGATAGAAGAATTAAGAAAGGAAAAAGGCATAAAGCAGGAGGAATTGGCACTTGCTGTTGATGTTTCTAGGCAGACAATAGGCTCTTTGGAAAATGGCAGATACAATCCTTCAATAATGTTGGCCTTTAAAATCGCACGTTATTTTAATATGAGTATTGAAGATATTTTCATATATGAGGAGGATGTGGAAAATGAGAACAAATAAGAAGTTGTGGTTAATAGGCTATCTAGTTGCATTTATTATTATTCTTGTTATTGCTTTTACTGAGCTTAGCAAAAATGTAGATATTGCTTTATGCTTGCTCTTTTCGATAATAATTGGAGTTTCCAATTCTAAGCGTTTACATCTTAAAAGGCTAAATACTGATGAAGAATATAAATGAAATGTGCTTGATGAGCGTCTAATTGCCATCAAGGAGAAAACCGGAAATACAGTTAATATAATTAACAATATTCTGTTAGGATGTGCAATATTACTATTCATAGGTATGGGCTATAAGGTTCCTGCCGCTGTCATCGCTGCTGTTTTGGTTGTTCAACCAATTATTCTCATTATAGTTAGCAATAATATTGAGAAAAAAATGTAATATAGGCAAATTAAAAATTTTTTGTAAGGAATTGATTTACGAAGAAGAGGAATAATCTAAAAAGGGAATGAATAAGCTGTTATGACGAATAAGAACGATAAGTTACTTTTTTCTTGATATTGGTCTATGAATGTATTAATGTGCTTATTGCATACAGTATGAAGATTAGTATTAGCTACTACGGCTGGTTAAATACAGATAGGCTTGTTAATGTTAAAATCATAATGCTTGCATTGGGAGAAGTTCTTACTGAATTGGATTACTATAGTGGATAAATATTTATTAAAAATTTAATCTTCAAAAATTCCTTGATTTTTCAAGGTTTACCGCCTATTAAATATCAAAACCTTATGTATTTTCCCTTGTTTTTGCCCTTATGTGCTGAAACAAGGTGAATTTTTTATGCCTCGCCCACAACCTTATCCAAGAGCCTTGCTGAAGTCCGCGTCGCTTCTCTGGTAGAGTGGGCATAAATGTGCATTGTGGTATTGACATCAGAGTGTCCGAGAAGTTCCTACACATCTTTGGGTTTTGCACCGCCAAAAAGCAGATTGCTTGTGTAGGGATGGCGGAGTATGTGGAAATGAAAGTCATCCAATCCCTCAACCTCAGCTTTTGCCTTACAACCGTGACCGTGCCGAGTGGGAATATCAAGGCAACAGGAAACCGACAGCCGCTACCAAAATTCAGCACAGACAACCCGAAAAGCAGAGTGTGTTAAAACACCTGCGAAAGATACAGGAACGCAACAAGCAGAAACCACCGCAAAGACAGCGCAAGAAATCCATTGACAGAGATAGTAGATAGGCATTGAAAAACCACCATTATGGTGATTCCCATATCGGCGGCGTACATAATCATTTGCAGCTACAAAATTAACAGCTATATTTTTTTGATTTGTTTAACAAAATATAAATTCCAATCAATACCAAAATAGTGATTCCAAGTATCATATACATCGTTTCGATATTTACTTGATTTCCGAAAAAATAAAGATTGCAATCAAGGGAATCTTTTAGTTTTTCAATAACCTCTGTTTGAATACCTTGATTTTGCATTTCGGCAAGCGCCCCTTGCATTGTATGATTTCGGATAAGTGATGTACCATAAGTACCCGGAAAAAATGAGATTATTTTTTGTAGGCCTTCTCCAAATGAAGAAATAGGCATATATGCACCACAAATGAAACCATATCCCGCACTAATGATTGTGCCTATCGCTGAAATTTGTCCTTGTGTTGATAGGAAAAAATTAATAATCGAAGATAATGCTGTTCCAAACACAACAAGGAGTAAAATATCAAGAAACAAAAAGAATATATCTGCGATTGACAAATACCAACCGACAATAGCTACATAAGTAAGACATATGCCCGTTGCAGCAAAGCAAATAATAAGTGTTGAAAGCAAGGTTGCAACATAATAACTCAAAGAAAGTGTAGCTGACTTCACGGGAGATATTCTTAAATCTCTTATCATACCAGTTGCTTTATCTTGTACCATTAAAAAATTAGAACAAAAAGCAACCGTTACACACGAAACGGCAAGAATAGATGAGATAAGTTGACCGCCTACCAGTCCCTCTATTATGCTCTCTGATAGTTTTAATGAATTAGGTAAATTAGATGTAAAACTATCCCGATACACATTTCCAAGAAAAGTCACATAAAGTACAAGCAATATAGCAGGCGTTATCAAAGAGGTAAAGAACATCCCCTTATCTTTGAAAAACAATTTGATATTTCTTTTGATAAGAATGAAAGACATACTCATTTTTCTGCACCTCCCACCAATGTTTTGCCCGTAACAGCAAGAAAAACATCGTCCATTTTTCCTTTTGCTATTTCGTAATCATTAAACAAATGCGGATTATGAATAATCAATTCAGTTGCAGCCTTTGTGTTCGGTACAGAAAGGCGATAACCGTTTCGGATTTTCTCATATTCCATATCAAGTGCTTTAATATCCTTTTCATCTATACCGTAAATTGTGATATAGTCTCCAGTATAACTATTTTTTAATTCAAGCGGAGTACCCTCTGCGGATATTTTCCCATCATCAATGATTACAACATAATCAGCTTCTGCAGCTTCTTCCATATAGTGCGTAGTTAAAAATACAGTCATATTTTCATCTTTGCGAAAACTTGATATAACATTCCAAATAAAACGGCGTGTTTGCGGATCAAGCCCTGTTGTTGGCTCATCAAGAATAAGGATTTTGGGCTTATGAAACAAAGCCCTTGCAATATCAATTCTTCGGCGTTGTCCTCCTGATAATTTACCAACGGTGCGTTTCAATAAACTTTCAAAATCTAATATTTTCGCAAGTTCCGAAAGCCGTTTCTTAAATTCCATTCCAGTAATGCCATATAAAGCGGCACGACTTTCTAAATTATCATAAACAGAAAGGGCAGAATCCAAGAAAGATGATTGAAAAACTACGCCCAGTTCACGCTTAATATAGTACATATCCTTATCTAAATCGTGTTTATCAATAAAAACGCTTCCACTGTCTTTCGACAGTTGTCCGCACATAATATTGATTGTAGTTGATTTTCCTGCTCCGTTGATACCAAGAAAGGCAAACAAATCTCCTTTTTTCACACGAAAACTCAAATTCTGAACAGCGTTTACACTTCCAAAACTTTTGCTAAGGTTATTGATGTGAATAATATTGCTCATTCAATTTCCTCCTGTATCATCGGTTTTAATCTCGTCTCGCACAGAGAGCAATCAATATAATCATTTCCTGTTCTAATAGAACACCAAATTAATAAATGCAATAGCGATACCGTAAATTATATGTATTATAGCATAATGCATTACCGAAAGCCATTAAAAAAGAGGACACAGCAAACACTTATGATACTATCTTACATGACTTCAAATTTAAAAGTGGCAGACAAAGTTACTACCACAATTTATGATTTCTATATGTTACATTTTTTACTTATGGATAATATCAGCATATACTATTTCACTTGCCCTTGATTTTGCCCTTATGATTGTGCAGAACAAGGGTAACATTGTGTGAGCCCATATAAAGAAATAAGGTGTACTGATTACGATAAATCCTTTGTTTTCAAGGCTTTCGGAGGACTTTATTAAAACCCTATAAGGTGTGATAAACACCTGTAAAATTATGAATTTCTAATATATTAAAAAACTAACGGAGAAAATAGGAAGAGGACTAATTACAACGGGTGCTTGTTCATATAGATAAAATTCAATATGTATATACATCGTTTACAATATTTTTTTCAAGAGCTTTTAGGTTTGTAACTTATCTTTACTTATGCTACGTTCTATTTTCCAAAAGAATTATAATATTTCTGAAATGCGCCAAATAAAATATTTAAAAGGTATTGGGATGAACATACAAAATTTTATAACGAGGTAAATATAGTAATTCCAAGCTTTAGAAAAAATAAAATTCATAAATAAGAAAGTGAGGAGGTGTTAGAAGTTCCATAGAAGTTGGATGTGAAAATCTAATGACTGGAACTAGGTGAAAATCACTTTCTTTTTTTGTGGAAATTTACTCTATAAAAGCATTATTTTTCTTATTTTTATGTTAAATAGCCACAAAAAACATAAAAAAGCATAATTTTAACAAATTTTTCTATATGCATATTGACACAGTATTTTTTTTTTTTATAATATATTTGCATTCAAGTATCAATTGTTGTTTAAGGGAGGAATTATAATTATGAAAAAATTATGTAAAAAGCTGACTGTTGTAGCTACTACAACATTTTTGGTGGGTGGATTTATGCTAGCTGCTGGTAGTGGCCTTGCATTTGCAGATGATGTAAATGAAGAAGATAAGTACTATGCTGACATAGAAAAGGCTTATGAAGGAATGGGAATAGATGCTGCTTACAAGCCAGAGGCACCAAAGGCTGAAGATGAGGATGCTAAGAGAGAGGCAGAGCATCTGGATAAGGCTGAATATATTTATAATAGACTAAATGAAACTAAGGAAGATATTGACAGAGAAAATGCATATCTTGATGCTGCAGAAGCTGAATACAACAGACTACTTAATGAAAAGAAGGTGGATGCTGATGTACAGACAGAAGATAAGGTAGACGCTGCAACTCAGACAGAAGATAAGGTAGACGCTGCAACTCAGACAGAAGATAAGGTAGACGCTGCAACTCAGACAGAAGATACCAAAGCAGATGTGAAGGCTGAAGCTAAGGCAACAGGTAATTCTCCTAAGACTGGAGATACAGCATCAGTAGCAGGATTTTCCGCAGTTGCGTTAATCTCTGCTGTAGGAGTATTTTTAAGAAAGAAGATTTTTAATAGCTAATATAAAATAATAATACTTGAATGATACTTTAATAGAGAAATAGAGATACAAATATCATTAGTAGTATTTCGGAGGCGAGGTGTATATCTCGCTTTTTTATTTATAATTTTGCGTGTGATATGATAGGCTATCAGTAGAACTATCTTTAGTAGATATATGTATAGTGAACAATTCAGAAAAAAAGAGGAAGATGAATGTTAGGCCATCATGAATTTATCGGCTACGGGATATGTTTATTGAATAGTATAAGAAAGTTCAAGCTTAAAATAATTGGATGCTAGATACGAATAAAGTCTACTATTGAATAATAATACCAACCACATGTTATGAAGAGTGTATGTGGTTGGTATTATTCAGTTGTAATTATAATTCTTGACAATATTTTTGGAATCTAGCTTTAGCTTGCTGCTCTCCCATTATTTGCTGTATAGCCCATACGTCAGGAGAAGTGGATCTTCCCACCAAGGCAATACGGATAACGGAGCTGACATGTCCAACATGTCCTTTGTACTGATCGGGATTTTTTTTATAATCCTTTGGTTTAAGTGCATATCCTAGCTGACCAGCAATTTCTCGAATTTTTTCAAACCATTGCTCTTGACTATCATCATGGTTGTAGGTGTCAAGATACATTGTTAGAATTTGTTTTTCATATCCTTTGACCTCTATTGACATTTCATCTTCAATCCTAAATAACTTGTCAAAGAAGTAAGAAATAAATTCTACCATTTGTGAAGCGGAAATGAAGTCTTTACGCGGCTTTGCGTCATTTCTGCCTAAATCAAGGATCTGCAATAAATAGTCCTTGTCAGTAAACATGAAGTCGAGATCAGGACGAAATTCTTCACTCCAACGCTTCAAGAAGTCGAATAGAGCTTCAGCGTTCAGTCTAAATAGAACATCTTTGCTTATGTCTTTCAGCTTATTTAAGTCAAATAGTGCACCTGAATTGCTCATTTTTTCAAGTTTAAACGGAAATTCGTCACAAGATAGCTCTAAATGGTCTGCTCGCCATTCTTCGAAGTCGGAGTTGAGTATTGTGAGTAGATATTCCTTGACTGCAAGTGGATGATAGCCTTCCTCTCGATAAAAATTCAGTGAAAGTTCAGGGTCTTCTCGTTTAGAGAGCTTTCTTTTATTGCCATTTTCATCTAGCTTCATTAGCTGTGCCGTATGACAGTAAACAGGTAAATCAAATCCAAGAGTATTGAAGAGCTCAACATGTATTGGTAGTGTAGAAAGCCACTCTGCGCCACGCACTACATGTGTAGTTCGCATGAGGTGGTCATCAATCACGTGAGCAAAATGGTAGGTAGGTATACCGTTCTTTTTAAGAAGTACGACATCTTGGAAATTAGCAGGCATTTCAAGGCTTCCTCGTATACCATCGTTGACACGTACCTTGATTACCTGAGAAGAATCTTCATATGCATCTGGTGGAAGGACACAAGATTTTAAACGTAGTACATATTCTTCTCCAGCCTCAATTTTTGATTTTATTTCATCAAAGGATAAAAATCTGCTCTTTGCATAATCACCATAAATACCAGGAGTTTTTTTGTTATTTTCCTGTTCGGCTCTTATTTTGGAAATTTCATCCTCGGTTAAGAAGCAAGGATAGGCCTTGCCCTCATTTACTAGTTTTTTTGCAAATGCATGGTAGATATGAACCCTTTCGCTTTGCGTATATGGGCCGTAATCACCAAGCTCACCCTCTTTATTTACCCCTTCATCAAAGCGAATATCGAAAAAGGCAAGCCCATCAATAATCTTATCTATTGCTCCATCTACCTTTCGTTTGTCGTCGGTATCTTCAATACGCAGATAGAAGCTGCCCCCACTTTGATGTGAGAGCCTTTCATCTACTAATGCTCCGTACAGATTCCCTAAATGTATAAAGCCGGTAGGGCTTGGCCCCAGTCTGCAAACCTTGGCCTCCTGGTCAATTCTGCGAAGAGGATATTTGCTTTCATAATATTCAGTAGTATGTTCTAAATTGGGAAATAGAAGGTCTCCCAGCATTGTATTGTTCATTGTTACCTCTCGTTATTTAAGCTTTTTTCATTATACCACAGAGTTATGAATTTAAAAATTATCATAAAAGAGTTAGGTTGTTGTAACTATAAACCTATTTACAAGAATTATGAGATGTGCTTATGCCATTTTTGCAGCTAGACTGAAAAATATAGTGAAACTTTGCTATAAATTTATATTCTCTTTTACAATGAGCATACCTGAAAGTGTTATCTTAATAGCAAGATTAAAGTATGTATTAGCTGATTATATAGATACAAATATGTTAAAATCGACGAGAACGCACTTTTTAGAACAGAAGAACTAGGAAACTACCTATCAAGCCTGCTTGAGGATGTGCTAGACGAACCAAACAGAAATAACCTTATAAATACAGGAATGCAGGAAGCTCATAGAATATCTAGTGACGCAGCGTATGAGGCACAGGACTTTATAAATGAATTAGAAAAGCAAGAACTCATGACAGAATCTGATAAAAATGTATGGCTTAGCATGGTAGACTACATTACATTGCGCAATGATGGAAAGGTTGAATTAACATTTTTGATGGCAGTCAGGTAGGATTAAATAGATAAAAATTAAAACAGGCATTTCAATAATATCTGTGAGGTGATTGTTTCGGTTTATTGATAAGTGAAAAAATAGTATAATAGAAATGCCGATAAAACTTGTACGAATACTGTAGGGTAGAAAGATGAGTATTCCTCTATACTAAAATAAATTGAAAGACAGGAGGGAATTCAAATAAATATTATCAAGTATTTTAATAATACGATTGATTATCTTGAAACAGTCCTTGATGATGAAATCAACGAAAAGAAAGTAACAGAATTATCTGGATACTCTTATGCTATGTTTAGTCGATTGTTTTCTATTCTGACTGAAACAACACTCTCAGAATATTTAAGAAGTAGAAAATTAACAGAGGCTGCAATTATATTAAGAGATACAGATGAAAAGATCATTGATGTTGCATTCAAATTTGGGTATGAATCATCGGATTCGTTTGGAGCAGCATTTAAGAATTTTCATGGATTCACCCCTTCAGAGGTGAGAAATGGGAAACCGTTTAAATTAGTTTCTCGAGTACAGTTAGCACTAAGTGTAAGAGGAGGAATAAGTATGAATATTACAATTCAAAAGAAAAAGGCATTTACAGTTGCAGGTGTAAATGAAAAAAACATCAATTCATCATTATGTGCAAGTATATGGCAAAAGCTTTTTTCAAAGGTCAGCTATGAAGAAATCTCAAAGATAGGAACAGGAGAAACTGTTGGAGTATGCCACGATATACTAACTCTTGATAATCATGATGTTTTAGGTAACAATACTATAAATTATATGGCAGGCTTTATAGTTAATGATATAGACCAAGCGAGAAGTATGGACTTAGATGTTTTGGAAATCGAGGAAACAGAGTATGCCATTGTAGAGTTAAAAGGAAGTGTCCCAGAGTGTATTCATAATGGTTGGAAATATGTAATGGAAGTCTTTTTCCCTGAGCATGGGTATGTTCATTCAGGAAAACCTGACTTTGAATACTACTATGAAGGTGATATGTATAGTCCTAACTATAAAATGGAGTTATGGATTCCAATATCTAAGGCATAAACCATAGTTTTAGAACTGAATAAATTAAATTTAGATGGTAGCAATACCGTCTTTTTCTATGCTCAAAAAAAGTTTCAGAGTACCGAGAAATAGTTTCAGAGTTCAACAGGAAAGTTACATTGTATCAAAGACAGTAAGAAACTATGAGGCAGTAGGTGGCACAGGAGGTGCTAAACTAATAAGGATAGCAAACGCAGGGGCGTGTAAGTACTGCCAGAGTCTTGCAGGCACGTATAACTACCCTAATGAGCCTGAGGGCGTTTTTAGCAGGCACAGAGACTGTAGATGTATTATGAGGTTTGTGCCATTTCATAAGGGATATGTTCAGGACGTGTGGAGCAAGAAGATGAGGGCTGGGGCAGATCGAGATAAAATAGTAAAGTTAGTAGAGCAAGACAAGCTTAGTGGAGAGATTAAAACACTTTTCAATAAGTATGAAGTGGGTTATAATAGGGTAAAAAAGCTTACAAAACAATTAAGTACGGATGAAATAATCACTAAAATATCTGGAGAGGATTTAGTAGGGGGAGGGTGCTCTTCTTTAGCTTTTGCATATATAGGTAATAAAGCGGGGTATGACGTACTAGATTATAGAGGTGGCGTTAGCACAGATCTATTCGGTAGCTATGAGGTCGTTTCAAGCATAGCAAAGTTTCCTAAGGTGTGGAGCCAGATAAAAAAAGGTGAAAAGGGTCTTGAAATTTTTAGAGAATTCAATAAATGCATTGATCTTGACAAAGAATATTATCTTGCTATAGGACGACATGGGGCTATAGTTAGAAAAACAAAAAAAGACGGACTACAGTTTTTGGAATTACAAAAATCAGAAAAAACACAAAATGGATTTAAATCGCTAGATGCTGAGTCTTTATTAAGAAGGTTTGGGTGTAGAGCTATTTTGAAAGATAGAAATGGGAACGTTTTTAAGGATGCCCTCAGCTTTTTAATTGATGCAGATTCTCTAGCAAAGAGCGATGAATTCATAGATATATTAGGATACTTAAACACAAAGTAGAGAAAGCAAAGTAAGGAGTAGAAAAAATGAGTGCAATTATTGACAAAACCCCTAGAGAATACTATATCCCTAAGTATAATCATGTAGTCAGATATACCCTGGCAAAAATTAACCCGAATTCTACTATTTGGAATGTTTGCTATTATTATCGTGATATAGGAAGACCCGCTTTTGCATTTGACTCTAATAAGGATAGACCATTGTTTTTATATGGCGACTACCCTGATAATTTTACGTTAGATCAATTAGTAGAGATAAATAGGGAATTTCCTGATGAACTTGCATTCTTTAACAGTGAATTAAATGAAGAACAACTAGAATATCTAAGAAAAAATGGAATTGAACCAGAAGTGCTGAGTTACGATAAATAAATAAGACTAGGTCAGTAAGCGTACGACGCGCTGGCCATTTTTATTGGAGGAAATATGACGAAAAGACTGGGAAGGCAGGAGCCTACTCAGGGCGTATTTTTAGAATATAGGAAAAGCCATGGCAAGAAAGCCGTTGAGCTTTACGAAAAGACAGATAGAAAGGCACAAAAATGGCAGGCTAATCTCTTAAAGCATATGCTGGCCTATGACAAAGAAGGACTGTGGGTGCATACTAAATTCGGCTATAGCGTACCTCGTCGTAATGGTAAAAATGAGGTAGTAGCCATGAGGGAGCTATACGGCCTTGTGATGGGAGAGAGCATACTACATACCGCCCATAGAACCACAACAACCCACTCTGCATGGGAAAGACTTCTTGACCTAGTAGAAAAGGCAGGGCTTGATGTTAAAGAGATGTACCTTTTACAAACCTTAAAATGGGAGCGTATGAGTACTGAAATCAGGATATAAAGGAGCTTGCAAAATAAATTTTAGGAATTTAAATAAAATCATGCATTATTGCATTAGGGTCAAACATTAAAATAAACAGCATTATACACCCAAATACTTGCATTTTTGGGGCGATTCATATATAATATATAAGCTTGTGATTAGATACAAGTAAATATTATGCACATCAAGCGGATCATCGGTGCTAGGGGCTTTTATGCCATGGGCTGTAAATGACTCTAGTTTTGTGAGTAAGATGCTTGATGGAAGAAAAACCAAGGAGGACGTATGTCAGTAATTTCAATGAAGGAACTACTAGAGGCTGGTGTTCATTTCGGACATCAAACAAGGAGATGGAACCCTAAGATGGCTCCATATATTTTCACAGAAAGAAATGATATTTATATCATTGACCTAGATAAGACTGTGAAAAAGATTGAGGAAGCATATTCTTTTATTCGCCAGGTTGTAGCAGATGGCAAGGATATTCTCTTTGTTGGTACTAAGAAGCAGGCTCAGATGGCCATTCGTGAGGAAGCAGAACGCTGTGGAATGTACTATGTAAGTGAAAGATGGCTTGGTGGCACTCTGACCAACTACAAGACTATTCGTAAGAGAATCGAAAGACTTTGCGAAATTGAGGATATGGAAAAAGATGGCATTTTTGAAAAGCTGTCTAAAAAAGAAGTTATTAAGTTAAATCTTGAAAGAGAGAAGCTGGAGAGATTCTTAGGTGGTATCCGTCACATGGATGGAATGCCAGGTGCAATGTTTGTTATTGACCCTAAGAAGGAGAAAATTGCCGTAAGAGAAGCACATATTTTAGGTATTCCGGTAGTTGCTACTGTAGATACAAACTGTGACCCAGATGAAGTGGACTTTATGATTCCGGCAAATGATGATGCTATTAGATCTGTAAAGCTAATTGTAAATAAAATGGCTGATGCAGTAATAGAGGCTCGTCAGGGAGAAAGCTTTGCTGAAGCTCCAGAAGCTGAAAAAACACAAGAGGTAGAAGCTACAGAGGCTGAACAGGTAGAAGAAACTATAGAGGAAGCAGCAGAGACGACTGAAGAGTAATAGATGCTCAAAATGCTTCCTTGTGTAAGTAATAGATATTATAAAATATGATGTGCCAAGTGCATATAGGAGGATAAAATGGCTGTAACAGCACAGTTAGTAAAAGAATTAAGAGAAATGACCGGAGCTGGAATGATGGATTGCAAAAAGGCTCTTGTTGAAACTGATGGAAATATTGAAAAGGCTGTAGAGCTACTTCGAGAAATGGGTCTTACAAAGTCTGCTAAAAAGGCAGGAAGAGTGGCTGCAGAAGGTCTGGTAAAGATTGCTTTTAATGATACACATGCAGAGGCTGCTGTAGTTGAGGTAAATGCTGAAACTGACTTTGTAGCTAAGAATCCGGAGTTCGTTGAGTTTGTAGAAAAAACTGCACAGCTTGCAATGACCAAGGATAGCGACGATGTAGAAGGTCTGCTTAAGGCTGACTATTATGGAGAAGGAACAGTTGAGGAAGTCCTAACTGCTAAGATTGCTAAAATTGGTGAAAACATGAAGCTTAGAAGATTTACCCATCTTAATGAGGAAGGTGTAATTTATTCTGGCTATGTTCATAGCAATGGAAAAATTGGCGTACTTGTGGGAATTAAAACCGATGCAAGCTATGCTGAGATTGAGACTGTAGGTAAGGACATTGCCATGCAGGTAGCTTCCATGAACCCTAAGTTTGTAAATGAAACTCAGGTGGACAAGGAGTGGCTTGATCACGAAACAGAAATAGCTAAGCAGCAGCTTCTAAATGAAGGAAAGAAGCCTGAGCTTCTTGACAGAATTATCCCAGGAAAAGTGAAGGGAATTCTAAAAGAGGTATGCCTTGTGGATCAGAAATTTGTAAAGAATGGAGATCTAACTGTAAAGGCGTATGTTGATGAAGAAGCTAAGAAGCTAGGTAAGGCTATGGAAATTGTATCCATGGTTAGATATGAAGTAGGTGAAGGAATCGAGAAAAAAGAAGAGAACTTTGCCGAAGAGGTTGCAAAGCAGATGGGCAACTAATTTATCAATCAAAAACTGATAAAAAGTGATTTTAGTAGGATCTAAGTATTTTGCAAGTATCATGAACTACTTTGGAATTCTACCAAATATTGTCAACATTGGGGGTGTATTGTATCAGGCAATACACCTTTTTTTATAGTAAGAATGTAGACGGTAGAAAATATATTAAGATGAAAGAAATCAACGAATTTGACTTTTATTAGAAAATATAATCATATCCGGTATATCTTTTTTCACAAATGTATGACAAAATGATAAAATTATTAGATATACTTTATCTATAGGAGGACTTATGACATTAAATGAGCAAATAGTGGTTTCTGATTCAATAGGTATGGAAAGAGGTAAAAAGCTTGAGTTTTATGGCGGTCCATGGATATCGTTTGTGCCTTTTATCGTGTTTCTGACTCTTATACTAACCTTTACATTTTTTTGGAAATCAATATCAGATGGTGCGCTTTGGGTACCGGCTTTTATGGCAATTTTGATTACCTTCTTCTTTGCAAAAGACAAGAAGAAATATGCCTTTGCCATTGTCGACGGTATTGCCAGCAGAGAGGCAATTATGCCAGTTATATGCTGGTTCTTTGCAGGAGTATTTTCCAGAATATTAAGGGAGTCAGGTCTGGCAGATGGAGTAGCAGGCTTTGCCTCTAGTCTAGGGGTAGGTGGTACTCTCTTCACAATCATTACCTTTGTGGCATCTGCAATTTTTGCAACTGCTTCAGGCACGGGATTTGGAACAATAGCGGCAGGTATGGGAGTTCTTTATCCTGCTGGGGTTTCGCTAGGAGTACACCCGGGATTATTGGCAGGCGTTATTATTTCTGGTGCAGCATTTGGCGATAATTTAGCACCTGTATCTGATACGACAATTTGTTCAGCTACATCTCAAGGAGTTGATGTGCCTGGAGTAGTCAGATCAAGATTCAAGTATGCTATATCTTCAGCTGCTATTGTAATTATTGCTATAGTTATTTTTGGTATTATACATCCAACAACAGCCGGACACTTAGGTGGGGAAATGAAATATGATCCGAACACTCTTATCATGTTTATTCCTGTAGCAATTACTGTTTATATAGCTATCAAAACCGGTGATATTGTAATTGCTGCTTCAGTAGGTATCGTTTTAAGCGGTATTACCGGTGTGTGCTTTGGACTTTTTGATTTAGTGCAAATTGATCCTCCGAAGGATGCTATCCCTGCACTTGTGTCTGTACATGGAGAAGGACTGGATAGAACAGTAGATGGTGTAATATATAGAGGTATTGCATCAATGCTGCAAGTATCTATATTGGCAATGCTACTTTTTGGCTCGATTTCCATAATGAGACAAGGTGGTGGAGATTTAAAGCTTCTACAAGCTCTAAATAAAGTGGCGCGAAGTGAATTTTCAGCCGAGCTTACTATAAGTCTTATGGTAATAGTATTATCTGCACTTATGGGACTTAATGCTCCAGCTATCTTGGCGGTAGGAGCATCATTTGCTAAGCCAATGGGAATAAAACATGGAATCAGCCCATACAGGGTAGCTAATTTAATGGACGCAACTTCAAATACATTGGTGTATTGCCTGCCATGGACTCCTGCCATGATATATACTCTAAGCTTTGCCAGTGATACGAAATTACCTCTTATTGCAGCGCAGGTGACTCCTTTTGTATTTTATTCATTTGCAATGCTTTTCGTAATGTTTATCACTATGATCTTTGGAATAGGAAGGAATGATTTCCTTGACACTAAAGATAAAGGAAAATAAACTTTAAAATTAAAAAGCGCGTTAGAAAAGTAGCGTGGTGGTACAAAGCAGCGTTTCATCAAGCTTTATTGTAACACCTATGGCAATGCTAAATGCCTGACTAAAAAGTCAAGTGAACCACATGGCATTGTATTCTATCTTCTCTCACACGCTTTTTTATTGAATATATCAAACTATTTATGTGTTCTAAAATTTAATCCCTTTATTGTGCACACCTACATTTAGTATGATTCCAATGGCAATCATGGAGCTAAGTACAGATGAGCCACCATAGCTTAAAAATGGAAGAGTGATACCTGTTACTGGCATGATTCCCATGTTCATAGCGATATTTTCAAAAATTTGGAACAGGAACATTCCAATGAATCCTGCTACAATTAGACCTCCGTAAATATCCTGACTGAATCTTAAAATTCGTGTGCAACGGAACAGCAACATCATAAAAATTGCCAAAAGAACAATACCACCTAAGAAGCCAAGCTCCTCGATAGTGACAGAAAATATGAAATCGGAGGTTTGTACTGGTATAAAATCCAGCTCTTTTTGGGTACCGTTAAAAAGACCCTTGCCCCAAAAACCGCCGGATCCTATGGCAACCTTACCTTGCCAAACCTGATAATTGCCAGCTAAATCTAGATTTTCTGGATGAAGAAATGCTTCTATCCTTTCTTTTTGATAGGGTGCCATAAAAACATAGGCAAGGGGAATAGAAAGAAAAAACAGAGCAAAGAATTTTCCTAACGCCTTAAGATCTACTCCAACATAGAAAATCATGGATAGCCAAATAGAACAAAATACCAGGGCACTACCCAAATCTTCTTTCAATACAATAACTATAATTGGGCCAGCCATTATGATAGCCTTTAGAAGTCCTTTGAAATTATACAGATCATGTCTGTGTTCTTCAAAATAGGAGGCCATGATAAAAACAAATAATATCTTTACAAGTTCGGAAGGCTGAATGGTAGTGATACCAAGGTTTATCCAGGCTCTTGAACCGAACTGTTCTACTCCCAGAAAAGGAATATAGACGGTAAACAAGAAAATAATGCTGACAATATATAGGATTCTCCTCTGCTCTTTTAATGCAGAGTAGTGGAACATATTGATTATAACTACTGCAAGAAAGCCTATTACATATGCCCCACTTTGCACTATAGTATCTCTGGCAAAAAAACCGGTTGAAATATGTGTGCTTCCAATCATAGTAATACTGAAAATAGCCAGTAGCAGTACTAATCCCAAAAGTAGATAGTCAGCATTTTTTTTGAATATGTTAAGATTGCTCAAAATAAGCCTCCGTAATATTGTCGTAAAAGGTTAGCCACAAGCCAATTTAAAGGCTTCATACCTTGACTTGAAGCTGTTCCAATATTATAATATGAAATGTATGCTTTAATCAAGAAATTTGAATTATAATATAAATTTATGATAGAAAGGAGGTGCTACAATGTCTCCTTACTTATTGTCCATAATTGTTGCATTAGTAGGCTTGGTTTTAGGCTTGCTAGTAGGATATATATATAGAAAAAATGTAAGTGAAAAGACAATTGGTAGTGCAGAGCAGAAGGCCAAGAATCTCATCTTGGATGCTGAGAATAGATCTGAAGCTCTTAGAAAGGAAATGCTTCAAGATGCTAAAGATGAAGCAAATAGACTTAGAAAGAATCTAGACAGAGAAATTAAGGATAGGCGAAGTGAAATGCAAAGGTCTGAAAAAAGGCTGATGCAAAAGGAAGAAGCTATTGACCGTAAGCTGGAGGGAATGGAGCAAAAGGAACGAGAAATCTCCAGCAAAATGGAAGCTGTCGAGGAAAAAAATAAGGAAGTTGATGCTTTCTTGGAAAAGCAGATAGCAGCACTGGAACAAATTTCTGAGCTCACAAAAGATGAGGCAAAGGACATTCTACTAAAGGAAATAGAAAAGGATGTTAGAGTAGATGCCGCTAAGATGATTAAAGAAATTGAAACTGAAGCCAAGGAAACTGGTGAAAAGAAGGCTCGAGAAATCATTACAACTGCTATTCAAAGATGTGCTGCTGATCATGTAGCAGAAAGTACCGTTTCAGTAGTTAATCTGCCTAGTGATGACATGAAGGGCAGGATTATCGGTAGAGAAGGTAGAAATATAAGGGTTCTTGAGACTTTAACGGGAGTAGATCTCATCATTGATGATACACCAGAAGCTGTTATCTTATCCGGTTTTGATCCGGTAAGAAGAGAAATAGCAAGAATTGCCCTGGAAAAGCTAATAATGGATGGAAGGATACATCCAACCAGAATAGAGGAGATGGTGGAAAAAGCTAAGAAAGAGGTAGCCCAAATCATCAAGGAGGAGGGTGAAAAGGCTACGTTTGAGGTAGGAATCCATAACCTGCATGTAGAGCTTGTAAAGATTTTGGGAAGACTAAAATACAGAACCTCATATGGACAGAATGTTCTTAAGCATTCTATAGAAGTATCTCATCTAGCTGGACTTATGGCTGGTATGCTGGATTTGGATGTAAAGCTTGCAAAAAGAGCGGGGCTTTTACACGATATTGGAAAAGCACTGGATCATGAGTATGAGGGAACGCATGTTGAAATCGGTATTGATCTATTAAAACGATTCAAGGAGCATCCGCTAGTTATAAATGCAGTTGCCGCTCATCATGGAGATTATGAGCCGCAGAGTATGGAAGCAATTTTAGTGGCTGCTGCCGATGCGCTTTCTGCTGCCCGGCCGGGTGCTAGAAGAGAGACGCTGGAAGTATATATCAAACGTCTTGAGAAGCTTGAGAATATTGCCAATACTACTGATGGTGTTGAAAAGGCCTATGCAATTCAGGCTGGTAGAGAGATTAGAATTATCGCCAAGCCAGAGGCTGTCCGTGATGAGGAGATGCCACTCTTAGCCCGTGAAATCGCAAAGAAGATTGAGGGGGATCTGGATTATCCAGGACAGATAAAGGTAAATGTAGTACGAGAAACGCGAGCTATTGATTTTGCAAGATAATTTGAGAGGGGCTTTGCTCCTCTTAATTTTTTAGGAGGATTTGCTTTGACAAGCATATATTTGGATAATAGTGCCACCACAAGAGCAGGTGATACAGTTATTGAGAAAATGGCTGAAGCAATGAGGATATGCTATGGGAACCCTTCATCCCTTCATAATATGGGGTTAGAAGCTTATAATATGATTAAGGCTTCTCGAACTGTACTTGCTGACTATATGAATGTTAGAGAACAAGATGTTGTTTTTACATCTGGTGGAACTGAAAGTATTAACTCTGCAATTTTTTCGCTGCTTAAGCATAAGAAACTTCACGGAGGTAAGATTATTTCCACAAAGGTGGAACATCCAGCTACTTTAGAAGCACTGAAATATATGGAAACACAGGGCTTTGAAGTAGTTAAGTTATCGGTGGATGAGAGATGTCAAATAAGTCTTGATGAACTAAGGAACCATATAGACGACAAAACTGTAATGATTTCCATCATGGCAGTAAATAATGAAGTAGGTGCAATCATGCCTATAGAGGAAATAGCTAAGCTTAAAAAAGGGGCGATTCTTCATTGTGATGCGGTTCAGGGATTTTGTAAAGTAGATAAGTCATTATATAAAAGTGCTGATATAGTCAGCATCAGTGGGCATAAGCTACATGGCCCTAAAGGGATAGGTGCCTTATATTTCAATAGTAAATCAGGATATGACTTTTTTAGACCGCTCATTGTCGGGGGTGGTCAGGAAATGAACTATAGATCCGGTACCGAAAATACACCTGCCGTTATAGGCATCGGAGAGGCGGTAAGGGAATATGCAAAAAATGAAAGTGCTATAAGACATGATGTAATCACCTATAAGAATAGACTTTTAGAAGCAATAGCAAGTGAAATAAAAGACATTAGGGTGAACAGCACGGAGGATGCAAGTCCCTATATTCTAAATGTGTCTTTCTATGGAGTTAGGGGAGAAGTGCTGCTGCATAGCTTGGAAACAGAGGGTATATATGTTTCTACAGGTTCTGCCTGCTCATCGAAAAAGAAAGGAAGTCATGTGCTTCGTGCTATGGGCATAGGTGATAAATGGGTGGAGGGAGCCATTCGTTTCAGCATATCCAGATTAAACAAGATTGATGAGGTCGAAAGAGTTGTAGATGTACTTAAAGACAAGGTCGAATTTATAAGAAAAATGGGGAGCTTTCGTTAATGAATACATATATTATAAGATGCGGAGAAGTAGCTCTAAAAGGGATGAACAAACCTTATTTTGAAAAGATGCTGCAAGATAAAATCAGGGCAAGATTAAAGAGGCTAAGTTTAAATGATATTAAACTTCAAAGAAGGGAAGGCCTGATTTTTCTATATGATTATGCCAACCATGATGAAGAACAAATTATATCTGCTGTAAGTAAGGTGTTCGGAGTATCCTCCATAAGTAAAGCCATAGAAGTTGCGTCAGAGCTGGAGGAAATAAAATCAGCAGCGGTGACTTATATGAAGGGACTTATTGAAAAAAGGGGAGCATTTACATTCAAGGCTGAAGCAAAACGTGCCGATAAGACATTCCCCATTAAATCTCCCGAACTGTCACGCATGGTGGGTGCAGCAGTTTTGAAAGGCTGCAAGGTATTGAGTGTGGATGTGCATGAACCACAGGTTAGACTTTTTATCAATGTCAGAAAAGATAAAACCTACATTTACGAAGATAAAATTTCAGCGATAGGGGGGCTTCCACTTGGCACAAACGGTAAGGGTATGGTTCTTTTATCAGGAGGTATTGATAGCCCTGTAGCCGCCTTTATGATGGCAAGGCGTGGTATGCTGATAGACGCAGTACACTTCCATTCTTATCCTTACACAAGTCCTAGAGCACAGCAGAAGGTGGAGGAACTGGCAGAACTGGTTTCAGATTATTGCGGAAAAATCAATATGTATATTATAAATTTGCTACCTATTCAGGAGGCGATAGTTAAAAACTGCCCAGCAGAAGAAACCACAATCTTAGTGAGACGGTTTATGATGAGGATCGCTCAGAAGGTGGCGGAGGCAAATGATGCTTTAATGCTCATAACCGGAGAAAACCTCGGACAGGTTGCCAGCCAGACGGCACAGGCTATAGTAGCAAGTGACAGTGTTGTATCTATGCCTGTAATGAGACCTTTAATTTCAATGGATAAAGTAGAGATAATGGAAATAGCTAAGGATATAGGCACATATGATAAATCTATAGAACCATATGAGGACTGTTGTACGGTATTTTTGCCAAAGCATCCTGTGACGAAGCCAAAACTCGAAAATCTCGAAAAATCCGAAAGCCGACTTGATGTAGAAGCATTGATAAAGCAAGCTTTAGAGTCATGTGAAGTGAAAACGATTCACCCTAAAAGCGTCGTGATGTGATTTTTCTTCAATTTATTTTGAAAGTATCACATAAATTCTTTGCCAAAATATCAGATACATGATACAATGATGATGTATGTTGTTATTTTATTGACAAATAGCGATAATTGCGGTTGACTAGTGAAAAATGAGAGTCTATACCGTTGAATTAAGGAGGCATGAAATGAACTTTTCACCGACGAAGGAACAGGAATTCGTAAGAAAAACAGTTAGAGCATTTGCCACTAATGAAGTAGAGCCTATTGCAGCAGAAATCGATCAGGAACACCGCTTCCCTGAGGAAACAGTGAAGAAGCTTGCTCGATATGGAATGATGGGTATTCCATTTCCTACAGAGGTAGGAGGAGCTGGTGGAAACAATATCGCTTATGCAATTACAGTTGAAGAATTAGCAAGAGTATGTGCTTCTACAGCTGTTATTGTATCTGCACACACTTCACTTTGTTGCTGGCCTATTTATCATTGGGGCAGCCCTGCACAGAAGGAAAAGTATCTACCTAAGCTATTATCAGGAGAGCATCTTGGAGCTTTTGGACTTACTGAACCTAATGCGGGTACAGATGCGGCAGGACAGCAGACTAGAGCTGAGCTTGTAGGAGATAAGTGGGTGCTTAATGGAGCTAAGGTATTTATCACAAATGGTGGATATGCAGATATATTTGTAATTATGGCCATGACAGATAAGTCCAAAGGAAACCACGGTATTTCTGCATTTATAGTAGAGAAGGGTGATCCAGGCTTCTCCATTGGTAAGACTGAAGACAAGATGGGTATTTGTGCATCTTCCACAACAGAGCTGATTTTCCAGAATTGTGAAATTCCTAAGGACAGACTGCTTGGTGGTATAGGCAAAGGCTTTAAGGTAGCTATGTCAACACTTGACGGTGGTCGTATCGGTATCGCTTCACAGGCGCTTGGTATAGCTCAGGGTGCACTAGATGTAACCATAGATTATATGAAGGCAAGGAAACAGTTTGGTAAGAAGCTGTCACAGATGCAGGCACTTCAGTTTGAGGTAGCAGATATGGCTACAAGAATTGAAGCTGCAAGACTTCTAATCTATAAAGCTGCTGACATGAAGGACAAGGGACTTCCTTATGGAAAGTATTCTGCAATGGCTAAGCTATTTGCCGCTGAGACTGCTATGCATGTAACAACTAAGTGTGTACAGCTACATGGTGGATATGGATATACTAAGGATTACCCTGTTGAAAGAATGATGAGAGATGCTAAGATCACTGAAATATACGAAGGAACATCTGAGGTTCAGAAGATTGTTATTGCAGCATCTGTAATAGGTAAGTAATGAGTAGGAGGAAATAAGATGGCATTTAAAATTTTAGTTTGCGCTAAACAGGTTCCTGATACTAATGAGATAAAAATCAATCCTGAGACGGGTACTCTTATTAGAGATGGTGTCCCTAGCATTTTGAATAATGATGATGCAAATGCACTTGAGGAAGCACTCAAGATTAAGGATAAGTATGACGACGTGCATATCACAGTAGTTTCTATGGGTCCTCCACAGGCTCAGGACATGCTTTTTGAGTGTTTGGCTATGGGTGCAGATGATGCTGTTTTGCTAAGTGACAGAGCAGTTGGAGGTTCTGACACATGGGCTACATCTAACGCTATCACAGCAGCTATAAAGAAAATCGGAGACTTCGATCTTATCTTTGCTGGTAGACAGGCTATAGATGGAGATACTGCACAGGTAGGACCACAGATTGCAGAAAAGTTGGGACTACCACAGGTTACATATGTTGAAGAGTTTGAAATCGCTGAAAACATGAAAGATATCACTGTAAAGAGACAGCTAGAGGATGGATATGAGATTATCAAGCTACAGACTCCATGTATGCTAACTGCTATTAAGGAATTAAATGAGCCAAGATATATGTCTATGAAGGGAATCTTTGATCCAAATAAGGACATTAAGGTATGGAGTGCTGCAGATGTTGAAGTTGATCTAACTACGGTTGGTCTTAAAGCTTCTCCAACAAATGTATATCGTTCCTTCACACCAAAGCCAAAGGGCAAGGGTGTAATGGTAGAGGGGGATTCTGAAAACGAAATCGCGAAGAATCTCATCGTTAGCTTGAAGAAGAAGCATATAATCTAAGGAGGATGTGATGTCAGCAATGAATTTTGACGATTATAAGAATATTTGGGTATTCGTAGAGCAAAGAGATGGAAAGCTAATGAATGTTGCTCTTGAACTACTTGGTGAAGGTCACAGACTTTCCAGAGAAATCAGTGATGATACAAAGGTGTGTGCCCTTCTTATAGGTGACAAGGTTGAAAACCTTGCAGATGAGTGTTTCGCTTATGGTGCAGATGCAGTATATTATATTGAAGATCCTCTTCTAAAGAACTTTACTACTGATGCCTATACAAAGGTTATTACTGATGCAGTAAATGAATATAAGCCTGAGATTTTCCTATACGGAGCTACACATATAGGTAGAGATTTGGCACCAAGAGTAGCGGCCAGATTGGATACTGGACTTACTGCAGACTGTACTCACCTTGATGTAAGTGTTGCAGGCTACATTAAGTTTGCAGAGGAGAATACTACACTAAATACAAAGTCATTAAATCCTGAAGATCCAGATAAGGGTCTAAAGATGACAAGACCGGCATTTGGTGGAAATCTAATGGCTACCATTATTTGTCCAAAGCACAGACCACAGATGGCTACTGTAAGACCTGGTGTTATGAGCAAGATGGAAAAGAAGGATGGCGCTAAGGGAGAGGTTATTCGCGTTAAGCATAGCCTAAGTGAAGCTGATATAAGAACAAAGCTTGTTGATATAGTTAAGTCCGCTAAGGAAATGGTATCTCTAACAGATGCAGAAATTATATGCTCTGGTGGAAGAGGACTTGGTGATGCAAGTGGATTTGAGCTTATGAAGAAGTTTGCAGATAAGGTTGGCGGTGTTGTAGGTGCATCTCGTGCAGCAGTAGACTCCGGATGGATTGACCATTCGCATCAGGTTGGACAGACAGGTACTACCGTTAAACCTAAAATTTATTTTGCATGTGGTATATCTGGAGCAATTCAGCATCTAGCTGGAATGCAGACTTCAGATACAATCGTTGCAATCAATAAGGATCCAGATTCTCCAATATTTGAGGTTGCAGATTATGGAATCGTAGGAGACCTGTACAAGGTTATTCCACAGATTATGGAGCTTTGGGATCAGGCTGAAGAGCTTGCTGATGCAACTGTAGAAGCATAACCAAATAAAACAAAAAAATAAAGGCACAGCATTATGTATTTTTTGCAAGGCGTGTAGATGATAATCCACCTTGGCAGACTACATAAGAGGCTGTGCCTTTTTGATTGGATAAGGAGGTATTTACCTTAATATTTTATAATATACAATAATCAAATATTCATTTGTATAATATAGTGAAGCTGACCCTAATCTATCCCTTTAAACTGTGACCTGTCATTTCTACCGGAATAGGTAAACCCATAAAATCTAGCATTGTTGGAGCAATGTCACAAAGTCTTCCATTAGGATTTAAGCTTACTTTATCGGTAGCTACTCGCACAAATGGTACCGGCTTAGTAGAATGAGATGTAACAGGATTACCATCTTCATCTAGCATTACATCGGCATTTCCGTGATCGGCAGTTATAAAAAGCTGTCCGCCAGAAGCAAGTATGGCTTTTTCGATTCTTCCTACAAGCGTATCCATTGCTTCAATAGCCTTTATTGTGGCAGCCATATTTCCAGTATGACCAACCATATCAGGGTTTGCGAAGTTTAAAATTATCATGTCGTATTTACTGCTACCTATGGCAGCTATCACCTTGTCACAAACTTCATTTGCACTCATTTCAGGTTGCATGTCATATGTAGCTACTTTTGGTGAAGAAACGAGTATACGATCCTCTCCTTTTTCTGGCTCTTCTACACCACCATTAAAGAAGAAAGTTACATGAGCATATTTTTCAGTTTCTGCAATCCTAAGTTGGCTTAGTCCTAAGCTGGCAATATAATGACCTAGTGTATTTTGAATGTGCTCAGGTGGATATGCCACCCTCACGTTGTTAAAGGTAGCATCATATTGTGTCATTGATACATAGCCTGCCAGCTTAAGAGAAGAGCAAATTTCAAATTCAGAAAATTCATTTTCAGTAAATGCTCTTGTTATTTCTCTGGCTCTGTCTGGTCTAAAATTAAACATGATTATGCCATCACCGTTTTGAATATAGCCATCGCCAAACGCTGCAGGTAGAATAAATTCATCCGTAACATCATTTGTATATGAGCTTTTTAAATAATCTTCGGGTGAGTTAGTTTGCTTTTGTATGTGCTTTATACCGACAAGACAGTCATACGCTTTTTTTACTCTATCCCATCTCCTATCCCTGTCCATTGCGTAATATCTTCCGGAAAGGGTTTGCAGATTACCATAATTCAGTTCTTTAATATATGATAAAAGCTGCGAGACATAATCTACAGCAGAGGTAGGGGCTACATCACGACCATCGGTAAAACAATGAATATAAAGCTCAGGAACTGCCTGCTCCTTTGCCATTTTTATAAGAGCCTTTAGGTGCTCTATGTGACTGTGCACACCTCCGTCGGATAATAGTCCCATCAGATGCAGTCTGCCTGAACCTGATTTAACTTTATTCATGATATCTAGCAAAACAGGATTGGTAAAGAAGCGCCCCTCATTTATTTCTTTTGTAATTCTTGTGAGTTCTTGATATACAATTCTTCCTGCTCCAATATTTAAGTGACCAACCTCTGAATTACCCATCTGACCATCTGGGAGCCCAACATCTAATCCGCTGGCGTTTAGAGTAGTGTATGGATTTTCTTGCATAATTCTATCTAAATTAGGCTTTTTGCTCTGTAAAACAGCATTGCCATAGCTATTTTCGTTAATTCCATACCCATCGAGAATCATGAGCATAGTAGGTCTTTTGTCTATAGTGTATTTTTTCATAATTTACTCCTCTTGGTATTATAACATATACCCACTTTTTGATATAATAAAAGATAAATACTGATAAGGCGTTCTATTTAGAATGTTTAGATGAAGCATATAACAAAGTATATAATAATGTGCAGATAAGATTGAGCAATAACAGATCCTTATAAATGGTGAGGAAACGTTAAAAGAGCAAGAGGGAATATATGTCGCTTACTAAAGAACAAAAAGACGCTATTTGGCTTAGAGGAAAAAATATACTTTTGGCAGCAGGAGCTGGATCGGGAAAAACCAAGGTTCTGATAGATAGGATAATAAGCCTGGTGTTAAATGAAGAAGCATCTGTTGATGAGCTTCTGATCGTGACTTTTACAAAGGCTGCATCAGCTGAAATGTCAAGCAGGTTAAGAACTGCACTTACTGATGAACTAAATAAGACTGAGATTGATGATGCAGGTAGGAGAAATGCGTATATAAGAGGAGAAATAGATAAGCTTTCTACCATGTCATTAAGTACATTTCACTCTTTCGAAAAATCCATTGTTGAAGAAAATTTTTATTTGCTTAAAGGGTTTGATCCCGTATTTAGATTAGCTGAGGAAGGGCAGATACAGCTATTAAGGGATGAAGCGATGGAAGAGCTTATAAGAGTATCATTTGAGAAGGAGAAAGACAGATTCTCCGAATTTCTTGATTCATATAGCAATGGTCGTAGCATGGAGGATTTCAAGCAGCTTATTATGGATGTGTATAAGTATATCCTCAATTTACCAGACTATAAGCAGGTAATATCAGGCTGGGCGAGCAGGCTTTCTATGGGCAAGGTAGAGCTACAAGAATCAAAGGCCATGAAGAAGCTTATGAGCACATTTAACTTGGGAATAAATGGCTTAATCAAACAGCAAAAGCAGCTTATTGATTTTTTATATGAGAAGAACCTTGCAGGATGTGCGCAGGAGTTTGAGGATAAGAGGATGAATCTTTTACTTGAATTACAGCGTGCAGGAACTAACGGCTGGGAAGCCGTTGCTGATGCTTATACAGGCAAGCCATCCTTGCAGCTTAAAAAAATTGCAAAGAAAAAGGACGATGAGCTTACCTATGCCAGATATGAAGATTATGTAAAAAAGGTAAAGGATGCAATAGATAAAAAATTAAATGCTCTAATAGGGGAAAAACTACTGATTCCTGTTAAGGCTGCAAGACGAAATGATAGAGATAAGGGAATGTCACTAGAGCAGCAACTGGAAGAAATGAGCATGCTCAAGCCAAATATGGAGTATTTAGAAGTTCTGGTGCTAAGATATGATGAGATTCTTTCGGACATGAAGAAGAAAGAAGGTGTATTAGAATTTAGCGATCTTGATCATTTGACTTTACAGCTGCTGGAAAATAAAGATGTTAGAGCAAAATATCGCAATAGGTATAAGTTTATTTTTATAGATGAATATCAGGATACCAATTTAATACAAGAGAAGGTTATGCAGCTTATATGCCGAGAAAATAACATGTTCATGGTCGGCGATATTAAACAATCAATTTATAAATTCAGACAGGCAGAGCCGGAGATATTCAAAGAAAAATATGATACCTTTAAGGCTATGGATGCGGATGATAATTCTCAAAAGCTTGATTTAAATAAAAATTTTAGAAGCAGATCTTCTATTTTAAATTATTGTAATCAGGTTTTTGACGGACTTATGGATGGCTATGATGAGGATGCGAAGCTAAAACCCGGAATGAGTGATGAAGCAATGGAAGAAGTGCTTCCCACCACCTATAGCCTTGTTAAAGATGATGCAGATGAAAATATTCCAAAAGAAGAAAAAATTGCCACAATTGATATGAATGTGATGGAACGAAGCAAGGCATATAAGGAGGGACAACTTGTTTCGAAAATAATTGGTGACTATCTTGGAAGAGAATTCTTCGATAGGAAGATGGGATGTATGCGTAGCTTAGAGTTAGGTGATATAGCAATTTTAAGTCGAAAAATGAGCACTTACGGAAGCGAGGTGTACAATGGGATCAGAGATAGTGGTATCCCTGTTGTAATGGAAGAGCGAGATGACTTTTTGAGCACACTTGAGCTCAGGTTATTTACTGCTATGCTGGCAATAATCAATAATATACATCTGGATCATGAACTTATGACTGTCATGAGGAGTCCGAGCTTTGGGTTTACCTTGGAAGAAATGACAAGGATAAGAATAGGCTCACCACGAGGCAGTTTTGCAAGGGCCGTTTTAGCTGTGCATAGTGTTGGCATGGCTCTGGCAGATGATGGTATTGATGAAGAAATAGAGCATGCTCAAAATGAAGGGAAAAGCAGCGGGCCTAAAATTTCAGAAATACCTGATGAATGGGATGATACACTGATTAAGAAGACGACAGATTTCATCAATCAGATCCATAGCTGGAAGCGCCTAAGCTACAATATGGATGTATCTTCGCTTGCGTGGATTGTACTAAATGAAAGTGGCCTATATGCTTATGCAGGTGCAATGGAGCTTGGTGCTCAAAGGCAGGCTAATCTTATGGCACTTGTTGAGATGGCATTGTCACTTGAAACAAGTGGCAGACTCACTCTTTTCGATTTTGTACGATACTTGAAAAAACTCAAACAGAATATGCGAGTAAATATTGAGCAAAGCAGACTGCTGGCCAGCTCGGGAAATGCTGTCAGAATGATGACGATACATAAGAGCAAGGGATTGGAATTCCCCATGGTTATTTTAATTGGCCTTGACAACCAGTTAGATGGTGGAGGTAGGGGCAATAAAGTGTCAATCCATAAGGATATAGGCATTGACCTAAAGCTGGTGGATTTGCGAGCGAATCAGCAGAAGAATACCTTGTTAAGCCGCCTTGTGAAGTCGTGCATAGAATTTGATGAGTGGGAGGAGGCACTGAGAATACTTTATGTTGCACTTACCCGTACTACTACATTTCTTGCCATGACTCATATTCAAAATGATAGAAATGTAGATACATATAGAAGTAAAATTGACTGGCCTGCTGGATTTCCAAATATTGAGGTGTATGAGCATGAGCTTCCGGAGTCGTCTCCTTATATAACGTATAAGAAAAGCTACGATGTTGAAAAAGATGAAATACTTACTGCACCAATTACCAGTGATCTTAAACTAAAGGTTGAGGAGCTTTTAAATTTTAAATATGAACATATTGATAAGGGAAATCTACAGTCTAAGTATTCAGTAACCCAGCTCAATAGATTGAAAAAGCGAGCAGAAATTACTGGACAAAATGATGAGGGGGATTATATTGTAGATATTATAAGGACGGATGCTGGCGAGACAGCTAAGGTCGTTGCAGATGACTTTGCTACTGCTAAAATAAACTCTGATTTGAAAGAAAGTATTTCTAAAGCGAGCATGGGAAGTGCATATCATAAGATTGTAGAAAAGCTTGATTTTAAAACCTTATCTAATACAGATCGCAAAGAGGAGATTCTTAATATTGTAGAAAAAACAGCAAAGGAGCTGGTATTTAAAGGAACTTTAGATGAGAATCAGGTGGCGGCGGTGGACTTTCTAAAAATTGTACAGCTTTTCACATCACCGCTGGGACAGGATATGATAGCAGCTGCTGTGAGGGGCGAGCTTTGGAAGGAAAGGCCATTTGTTCTATCTGTTGAAGAGGAAGATGAAGCGATCTTATTGCAAGGTATTATTGACTGCTTTTATATTCATAGAAATGAATCAGGTGAAGAAACCTTTGTGCTAGTCGATTATAAGTCCAATTCTCATAACCGATGGAAAAGCATGGAAAGTTTTAAAAGCTATATACAAGACACCTATAAAACACAAATGGCAATATATAAGCGAGCAATTGAGGAAGCATACGATAAGAAAGTTAGCCTCTCGTGCGTATATCTTTTCTCTAGTGGAGAAATAGTAGAATTTAAGGATAAATAAGATTGTTTCTGATATGTATGTTTCTTTATGTGCCTACTACATAAGCAATAATCGGAAGAATGCTTTGGGTCTTAATGTATGATATACTAAATAACAGCAAGTATAAAGGTAAAAATTTCAAAGTCGTGAAAAGTGGTAAGAAGATATATTTTCATTTAGATGAGAATAGAACCCTTATATATTCACCTAGTGGAACGTATTTTAGGTTACAGGGTAAGGAAGTTGAAGCTAGATTAATAGTAAAGCATACAAAGGAATTTAACGAAAGCAAAGGCATTCGTTTAGGTAAAACTCGTAGTTATGTCAACTTAAATGGTGATGACTATGAAGATATTGCTAAGCAAATCACTGATAAATATCGTGAGTTAAATAGGAAAGAGTTGTCTGATTTAATTGATAGCACATATAAAAAATGCACATTTCATTGACAAGGAGATAAAGTAGAATGAAAAAGGGGCACTCGAAATATAATTATGTTTTATATAGTCCGTCGTATGAATACTGTAAAAGTGGTGATCCTAATAGAAAAAGAAGACTCTTTGAAGTGCCAGATGAAGAGGCTGAATTCATATGGGATGTTCTTGGGCCAATAGCAATGGAAGAAGACGTAACTGGATATTTAGATTATGATGAATATGCGTTATTTGCAGAAACTTCGAAAATAAAAAAGATGATAGAAATAGCTGAACCTTATAAGGATAAGTGCCCTACCTTTTATGAGGCTTTAATTTACACTCTTGAAAACGACTGCATATTATATGCATAAGATACAACATATTAGGATAAATAAGACTAGGTCAGTAAGCGTACGACGCGCTGGCCATTTTTATTGGAGGAAATATGACGGCAGACTGGGAAGGCAGGGCCTACTAACTGTGTGTTTTGTAAACATATGACATATGACATATGAAGCAGTCTTAAGTGTGAGCTAAAGGTTCTGTATTTGAGAAGCAAGGCGTTACTCTAGTAACTGATCTTGTATATAAATTTACGCAGGGTAAGCTAATGTTACGCTTATTGGTAGGAGGATTTTTAATTGGTTTGGAGCATGCTCTACAAAAAAGAAGAATAAAGGCAGACTATACCGAGTACATCTGAGGGGTTCTAGTTAAGACAAAATGGGTAAAACCAGTAAAATAAAACCCTAGAATATTCTGCAAAATATGGAATGAAATTCGTTTTCATTATGCATAATATCCTAGGGTTAATTGTTAGCTCAAAGCTTTTAGTAAAGACTGATATAGCTTTAGTAATTTATCAGCAAAATAAGTTAATTAGTTACTTCGCTTTTACTGGATGCAACTTATCTTCCTCGTGTATCATTTTTTCGTACTCTTCAAATTCATCATGAATTTCTTTGCCCGCTCCATTTGTAGCAAGACTAACGATAATAATTGTAACAAGGGAGAGTATGAAGGCTGGAAGAAGCTCATATATATCCCAGCCACCTCCAAGTGGTCTGACAATATACTTCCATATGAAAATGGTAATGGCACCAACAATCATTCCGGACATGGCTCCTGCCTTATTGGCGTTTTTCCAAAATAGTGAGCATAGTATGACTGGAGCAAAGGTTGCACCAAAGCCTGCCCATGCAAAGCTTACAATCTCAAATACAGAGCTATTTGGATCTAGGGCGAGTATTATTCCGAGAATGGTAATGCCTATAACAGTGCTACGGGCTGCAAGCATAGATTGCTTTTGAGTCATTTCTTTCTTGCAAAAACCGTTTAAAATATTATGGCTCAAGCTAGAAGAAGCTGCGAGAAGTTGTGAATCAGCTGTAGACATGGTAGATGCCAGGATACCTGCCAGAATTAGACCAGCTAGTAGTGCCATGATTACTCCGTGATTACCCATTAGAGTCGCTATTCTTATGAGTATAGTTTCTGAATGAGAACCCTCAAGCATTGGTATAATGCCTTTGGCAGTTATAGCTCTGCCTACTATTCCTATTACTACTGCAACAGCTAAAGAGATAATTACCCAAATAGTGGCTATACGTCTTGACATGGAAAGCTTTTGCTTATCCTTAATAGCCATGAAACGAAGAAGAATATGTGGCATACCGAAATATCCAAGTCCCCATGCTAATGTACTTATAATACCGATTATGCTGCCTGGTTTAGAACCACCGCCTGCAATATGTATTTGTGAAAGAGATAGATAACCTGTAAGGCTATTAGCGTTGTTCATTACCTGCTCAAAACCACCGGCCATATAGATGCCAAATACTAAAATAAAAATGATGGCAAATGTCATTATGATACTTTGTACAAGGTCTGTAATGCTGGCAGCTAAAAATCCACCCAGAGCAGTATAACCAACGATAACAAGTGCACTTATTATCATTGCCAGCTGATAATTCATATCAAACAGTGTGCTAAATAGCTTGCCGCAAGCAGCAAAGCCGGAAGCTGTATAAGGGATGAAGAAAATGATGATTATTGCAGCTGAAATTAGATCCAGATGATATTTCTTATCGTGAAATCTCTTGCCCAGATATTCAGGTAGGGTTATAGCTTTTAATTGGTGTGAATATGTTCTCAGTTTCTTTGCTACTAAAAGCCAATTTAAGTATGTACCTATAATTAGTCCAAGTGCCGTCCATACAGGATTGTAAAGGCCTGTCAGGTATGCAAGGCCAGGTACACCTAGAAGAAGCCAGCTACTCATGTCTGACGCTTCTGCACTCATAGCCGTTACGACTGGTCCGAGGCTACGTCCACCGAGATAAAAATCTCCTACGGTGTCATTTTTCTTGGAACATGCATAGCCGATATATAGCATGAAGGCTAGGTATATGGCTATGGAAATTAACATATAAAGCTTTGAACTATCCATAATGTATAATCCTTTCGTTTTGATATGTTAGAAGTATAGCATATATTTTTGAAAACTAAAATATGAACTTTATTTTAAACTTTTTAAAATTTTAGTAAAAAATATTTCTTTTAAATATTGAAATTATAATAAAAATAATATTAGACTAAGATTTTTACAAATAAAAAACTTTTTTCAGTTTTTCATAAAAAGTATAAAGTAGTGCTATAAACCTTAACTGAACATGAGATTAAATAAAAAACGGCAGACTTGTGTCTGACCGTTATAATCAGTTTTTAGTTTAATTATTGCCTGCTCTATATCCGTCTAAAAAAGCTTTCATGATATGCCTTGCGAGTTGTGTAAGAGGATAATCACCATTGCAAAGGCACCAGTCATACATTATTCCTCTTTCCATTATTGCATAGCTTTTAATCATTTCGGTTGGTGAATACTCGTATGTGAGCTCTCCGGACTCCTGTCCATATGTGAAAATTTCACGAAGCAGTTTGTAATATACACGATTTTGATCTAAAAGTTGTCGTTCACCTCTGGTTGTAAGCTGTGCAGAAAATAGTTTTGCCAATAAATCAATAGATATTGTAGCTTCAATGGTCTTAAACAGCTCCTGATTTAGAAATAAAAGCTTTTCAATGGAACTATCAATATTTGACAGGCTAGGCTTAAGCTGAGTATATTTTTCATCGAAGATAAAGCTCAAAGAGCCAAGTAGTGCATCCTTACCAGAAAAATAATAGTAAAAGGAGCCCTTGGATGAATTAGCTTCTTCCACAATTTGATCAATGGTAGTGCCCTCATAGCCTTGTTCGTAGAAAAGCTTCCATGCGGCAGATATAATTTTTCCTTTAGTGCTATTTAAGTTACCTTGCTTCATAATTCTCCTTTAATGAGTTTACAATTTATGCTATTATTAGATTATAGCAAAAAATAAATGAAACTGCGATATTTTATTAGTATATAGGAGAAGAAATGGGTAAAATATTAGAATTTATAACAAAGCACAGAGAAAATGAACAAGTATCATTTCATATGCCAGGGCATAAAGGTGGAGCTGCCTTTTTAAGAGCGGATATGGATGAGTATATAGATTTTGATATGGGAATGGATATTACAGAAGTGGAAGGTGCTGACAACCTTCATGCGCCAAAGACTATTATAAAAGAACTCATGGATGGATATGCCACTTTATATGGTGCAAGAAAAAGCCTGCTTTCGGTCGGTGGAAGCACTGCTGGCATTTTAGGCAGTATGTTATATAGTAAGATGATAAGTGATGAAATTATTATTAGCAGGCATGCCCATAAATCGGCATTTAGTGGTATTTCAATCGCTGGTTTAAGACCTGTTTATGTACAGCCTCAATATATAGAAAAAAATACGATAGCTGGCTCGGTGCTACCTGAGGATATTGATAAGGCGTTAGAGGATAATCCAAATGCCAAGACAGTTTTTATCACCAGCCCTAACTATTATGGAATTTGTAGTGATATAGCCGCCATAAGCAAAATATGCCATGAAAAAGGAGCTATACTCATTGTAGATCAAGCACATGGTGCACATCTTAAGTTTTTTGGAGAAGGAGAACTTTCTGCGGAAAAGCAGGGAGCAGATGTGGTAATTAACAGCATTCATAAGACACTGGCTTCACCTACGCAGACGGCCATAGTTAACATCATGACAGACAGGGTAGACGAGCGTTTGCTGGAAGATAGAATTTTAATGGTGCAATCCACCAGCCCTTCCTATCTTCTTCTAGCGGGATTGGATAGAAATTTAGAGCTCATGAAGAAATTAGGCCCTGCAATGATGATGGAGTGGCAGGATAATTTAAAATATTTTAGAAAGGCGCTTCTGTGGATAAAAGGGGTTGCTATTGCAGATGGGGAGTTGATGGATCAAAGTAAGGTGAATCTTGACCTGAGCTTTCTTGGCCTTGACGGCAAAGCATTAGCAGGCTTACTGGAAAAAGCTGGTATTTACGGCGAAATGGCATCCGGAAATATCCTCACGCTGATGACAGGTATAGGTAATAAAAGAAGAGATTATGACTTGGTACTTGGAGCAATAGAAAAGCTATCTGATGCATTAATTGATGAAGCGATTCAAGAGGAACATAAGAGGCAGGAGGAGTCAAGCGAAGAAAATAACCTGCTCACACCTATGGATTTCTTTAAGGATGTATGGGAAAGAAAACCTGAAAAAATAGAAGGATGTTTTAAACATGACTTTGTAGCAGTGCCTCAAAAGGTGAAGTATGTGCAGATAGAAAAAGCTGTAGGCCTTGTTGCAGCTACATCTGTGTGTCCATATCCACCAGGGGTACCTGCAATTTGTCCGGGGGAAAAAATTAGTAAAGATTCAGTAGATTATATTGTAAAACTGCTTGAGGAAGGACGAGAGGTTATTGGAGTAACAAGTGATAACCTTGTGCTTGTCGGAAAATAAAACCTAAACTTATAAGGTGGAGTAAATGAAAAAGGACTATAAGGATCTGAGAGAATTTGTAAAGTATGGAAGCCTTAATATGGTGGGGATGATGGCGATTGCTTTCTATATCCTTGTGGATACCTTTTTTGTTGCTCAGGCACTTGGCTCTAATGGACTTGCAGCTCTAAATATTGCTCTTCCAGCTTTTAGCTTTGTAAGTGGAATAGCACTTTGCCTGGCTACAGGTGGTGGAGCGCTTTATTCTCTTAAAAAAGAGCATAGTCAAACTGAAGCGAATCAAGTATTTACATGGGTGATTAAAAGTGCTGTTTTCATGATGATAATGTTGATTCTGGCAGGCCTGCTTTTTAGCAGACCTATCACAGTGCTTATTGGAGGAAATGGGCCTATTCTCGATATGGCTCATATCTATTTAAAGATAACCTTAATAGGTGCCCCAACCTTGATTTTATTTGAAATATTTCTTGCATTTATGAGAAATGATGATCACCCGAAAGTGGCAGCCTGTGCCATGTTTGTAGGTGCGGCGGTAAATACGTTATTGGATTATATATTTATTTATCCTTTGAATGGTGGAATGCTTGGAGCAGTGCTTGCTACTGTAATTTCACCTGCTATCGCCTTCTTAGTGATGCTTCCTACGATATTCAAAGGGAAAACCCGTTTTAGATTTGTGTCAATAAGGCGATTAAATGAAAGAAGACTAAATGGGAAAAGCGTGGTAGGAAAGGTAGTCGCCATGGGAATTCCCAGCTTCATTGGAGAGATGGTACTAGGACTTGCCACCATTGTCTTTAACCTGATTTTGATAGATATTAGTGGTAATCTGGCGGTAGCTGTGTATGGTATAGTCGTAAATACCAACATGTGCGTGGTATATCTGTTCAATGGACTATCCCAAGGGGTGCAACCTCTCTTTAGCCGTTATAAGGCGAGAGGAGATAATCTAAGGCTGAGACTTATGATTAAATATGGTGTAACCAGCTCTCTTCTTTTGGCCGCACTTGTTGTGGCAGGCATTTATGCCTTCCCTGAGCTCATAACGGCAGCATTTAATGGTGATAAGGACCCTGTAGTTCAGGAAATGGGAAAGATAGCTTTAATGCTTTTCTTCAGTGCCACACCGATAATGGCACTCAATATAATGGCGTCTGTTTACTTTAGTGCGACGGATCAGGCAATCATAGCTCAGATAATTTCCATAATGAGGGGACTTATTCTATTAGTGCCGATTGCCTTTGTTATGGCGTATGCAGTGGGACTTTATGGTTTGTGGCTTACAGTTACTGTAACCGAGACACTTGTACTAGCAGGTATTGGTATTTTCATTGGTGCAAAAAAGATTAGAACTGGATCGGATTAAACAAAAGTTTATACAGCATAAGCCTAGCTAAAATGATAATATTATATTAGTGAAGCTTGGCATTTATTCTTATAGCAATAAATCCGATGGTTTTTTATATAATGTATACCCAAATGATATTAATCCTAAGGATTTTGTACTTGCACCACATAACATGTAGATTACATTTTCGTATAAAATAGCTAGTAAAAAGGTGCCAGCTGAGTATAGCTGGCTTTTTTGTTCTCGCTCATACCTTGCAGGTACTTAATGATTTTGTGCAATTGATTAAATTTTCATAATTTAAAGACATTTGAAGTTAAAAGACGAAATGATATGTCTGAAAAAGCATGAATAATCTTGATGTGTAAAAAAATATAAACAAATATAAATTTTTTGTGGAAATTTTTCTGAAAAAAATATATAATAATATAGCAATTATCATATCCGTTAGGAGAAATATATGGATTATATTATTGAGATGCTGAATATCAGGAAAGAATTTCCGGGTATTGTGGCAAATGATGACATCACCTTGCAGTTAAAAAGAGGTGAAATCCATGCACTTCTTGGGGAGAATGGAGCTGGAAAGTCCACCCTGATGAGTGTGCTTTTTGGTATGTATACGCCGGAAAAGGGTGTTATCAAGAAGAATGGAGAGGAAGTTAAAATTAAAGACCCTAATGACGCTAATGCTCTTGGCATTGGTATGGTACATCAGCATTTTAAGCTGGTTAAGAACTTTACGGTCCTACAGAATATTATATTAGGAGTTGAGGATACGTCAAAGGGCATGCTTCAGTTAAAAGAAGCCAAGAGAAAGGTTCTGGAGCTTTCTGAAAAATATGGTTTGAAGATAGATCCGGATGCCTTAATTGAAGATATTACAGTTGGGCAGCAGCAAAGGGTCGAAATTCTGAAAATGCTTTATAGGGAGAACGAGGTTCTCATATTTGATGAGCCTACAGCTGTGCTTACTCCTCAAGAAATTGACGAGCTTATGAAGATTATGAAAAGCCTTGTCGCTGAGGGTAAGTCCATTTTGTTTATAACCCATAAGCTGAATGAAATAAAGGCTGTTGCTGACAGATGCTCCGTACTTCGAAAGGGAAGATATATAGGCACAGTTGATGTGGCTAGTACCTCTAAGGAGACCATGTCTGAGATGATGGTTGGCCATCAAGTGAATTTTAAGGTTGATAAAGCTCCGGCAAATCCTACGGAAAAAGTTCTTAGCGTTCGTAATTTAAGTGTTAAGTCCAAGGATTCTGGTCATAAAAATCCAGTTAATAATGTCTCCTTTGATGTACGAAAGGGAGAAATTGTTTGTATTGCAGGTATAGACGGAAATGGACAATCTGAGCTTGTGTATGCGCTTGCTGGAATGATGCCTGTACTTGAGGGAAGTATTTCATTAAATGGAAAGGATATCACTAAGGACAAAATAAGGAGCCGTAATAAGGCTGGCCTTTCACATATTCCTGAAGACAGGCATAAGGATGGATTGGTACTTGACTATAACCTTGCGGAAAATATTGTTCTAAAGAATTATTTTGTACCAGGCTTTCAAAAGATGGGCTTCATCAATAAGAAGAAAGTCAATATGTATGGTCAAAGACTCATCGATCAGTACGATGTTAGAAGCGGTCAAGGCATAAAGACCGTTGTTAGAAGTATGTCAGGTGGTAATCAGCAAAAGGCAATAATTGCCCGAGAAATTGAAATCGATCCAGAACTTCTTATTGCTGTACAGCCTACAAGAGGACTGGATGTTGGAGCTATAGAATACATTCACAAGCAGCTGGTTGCCCAACGTGATAAGGGTAAGGCGGTGCTTCTTGTATCACTAGAGCTGGATGAGGTAATGAATGTTAGTGACAGAATTCTGGTGATGTACGAAGGAGAGCTTGTCGCAGAGCTTGATCCAAAGGAAACAGATGTTAGGGAGCTTGGTCTATATATGGCTGGCTCTAAGAGAGGAGAGGTGTCAGTTGAAGACTAATAAGACAGGTAAGATATTAGAAAACGAAGGCTTAAATAGCGTAGTCTCCTCCCTATTTGCCATTGCAATCGGTCTGCTTTTTGGATATATCGTGCTTCTTATCACTGATCCATCAAAGGCCACAGATGGATTTATTACCATGATTGCAGGTGGTTTTTCCGGTGGTGGTAGAGGAATCGGGCAGGTGTTATATTTTGCAACCCCTCTTATAATGACTGGTCTTTCTGTAGGATTTGCATTTAAGACGGGTCTGTTCAATATTGGCGCATCAGGTCAGTTTATTATGGGAGCCGTGACTGCAATTTATGTAGGTGTTCACTGGACCTTTTTACCAGGTGCAACTCACTGGATTGTAGCTTTGATTATGGCTACACTTGTTGGTGCACTTTGGGGATTTATCCCGGGACTCCTGAAAGCCTATTTAAATGTGCATGAGGTTATAGCTACGATAATGATGAACTATATAGGCATGTACTTATGTAATCACATCGTAAAGACTACCGTGTATGATGCGAGCAAAAATCTATCCATGAATGTAGCTGAAACAGCGGTTCTTCCAAAATGGGGTATGGATGATATTTTCTACACCCATGTAGGTACCTTTAAGGATATATCAACAGTTAATGCCGGTTTTATCATTTCCGTCGTTGTTGCCATTATAATTTATATAATTTTAAATAAGACTACATTCGGATATGAGCTTAAGGCGTGTGGACACAATCCTAATGCAAGTAAATATGCCGGAATAAATGCAAAAAGAAATATTGTCCTATCCATGACTATTGCGGGTGCACTTGCTGGTCTTGGTGGAGGTCTGGTGTTTTTATCTGGTCCTACCGGAAGAAGAATTAACGTAGTTGATGAGCTTGCAACAGAAGGCTTTAATGGTATTTCGGTTGCACTTTTGGCAGTATCAAACCCTATAGGCATTATCTTCTCGGCTCTATTTATAGCATACCTGACTCAAGGTGGTACATATCTTCAAACGCTTGATTTCATGCCGGAAGTAATTGAAATAATCATTGCATGTATAATATACTTCAGCGCATTTGCTCTAATCTTTAAAAAGTTACTTCCTACAATATCAAGAAAGCTGAGAGCGAAAAAGGAAGGAACTAGCATGAGAGTGGGCAGTGACAGTTCTGTGGATGTGGCAAGACCTGAAAGTGTAGGGGATGAGCCTGAACAGGGGCATAACGATGATGGAGGTGTAATCTAATGAACGTTTTCTATTTAGTAGTACAGCAAACAATGTTTTTTGCCATACCTCTAGTAATCGTGGCTCTGGGAGGTATGTTTACTGAAAGAGGTGGTGTTACAAATATCGCACTGGATGGTACGATGATAATGGGAGGCCTATCAGGAATTTTCTTTATCAATACAGTGCAAGATACCATGAGTGGCACGGGATTACTTTTAATCGCATGTCTTATTTCCGCTGTAACAGGAGCTGTATTCTCCCTGCTGCTAGCCTATTCTGCTATAAATATGAAAGCGGATCAAATTATAGGTGGTACTGCATTGAATATTTTTGCTCCTGCCTTTGCAATTTATTTTGCGAGGACGATACAAGAAAATGGAGTGCAGCAGATACAATTTAGAAACACCTTTAGAATTGATCATGTTCCTGTATTAGGAGATATTCCACTAATTGGAAGAATGTTTTTCCAAAATACATATGTAACGACTTTGATAGGAGTGCTGATACTTGTTGCAACTGTAATCATTATATATAAAACTCGATTTGGGCTTAGGCTCAGATCATGTGGTGAAAATCCACATGCTGCAGATTCTGTAGGAATTAATGTATATAAGATGAGATATGCAGGAGTGGTTATATCAGGTATACTGGGTGGACTTGGAGGCTTAATTTTCATCATACCTACTTCCACTAACTTTAATGCTTCAGTGGCAGGCTACGGATTTTTAGCCCTGGCGGTAATGATATTTGGACAGTGGAAGCCTATTAGAATAGCCTTTGCAGCAGTATTTTTCGGATTTATGAAAACCATTGCAGCTGCGTATAACGCTATTCCATTTTTAGCAGCACTTCCAATTACAAGCGACTTTTATAAGATGGTACCGTTTATCGCTACATTGATAGTTCTGGCATTTAGCTCTAAGAAGAGTCAGGCGCCAGCTGCTGTAGCTCAACCATATGATAAGGGTGGAAGATAAATTCAAATTATAAGAGGGCCTAGGCCCTCTTTTGTTCTATTAAATATTTTAGAAACGATATAAATTTGTGTGAAAGGGGACACATTCATCATGCTTCCAATGAGCCTAAAAGAAGCAAGGCAAAAAGGCATAAAAGAATTTGACTTCATTATTGTAACAGGTGATGCGTATATAGATCACCATTCTTTTGGTACGGCAATAATTGGCAGGTTGCTTGAACGAAATGGATATAGAGTGGGAATAATCGCCAGACCTGACTGGAAAAATGAAGATGATTTTAAGCAACTTGGAAGGCCTAGGCTGGCATTTCTGGTAAATAGTGGTGTAGTAGATTCAATGGTGAATAATTACTCCGTATTTAAAAGGCGACGAAGAGTGGATGAATATGCACCAAACGGTGAGGCAGGCGGAAGACCAGACAGGGCTGTAATTGTATATTGTAATCTTTTACGAAAAATATTTGGAGATATTCCGATTTTAATTGGTGGGATAGAGGCTAGCTTAAGAAGATTTGGACATTATGATTATTGGAGTGATAAGCTGAGACGCTCCATATTGCTGGACTCAGGGGCTGACATTTTGATGTATGGAATGGGTGAGCGTACCATAGTGGAACTTGCCGAAGCCTTAGATAGTGGAATTCCTGTAAAAGAGATAACGTGGGTGAAAGGTACCTGCATAAAGAGTAATAGCCTTATAGATGGTACTAATCCAATAGTAATGCCAGATTTTAAAGAAATAAAGCAAGATAAAAAAGCCTATTGTAAAAGCTTTGTTTATCAGTATGAAAATAATGATAGTATCAACGGAAGGCATCTGGCAGAAAAATACGAAAACGGTATATGGGTTATTCAGAATCCACCTCAGCCCCCTTTGGAAACGGATGAGCTAGATCATGTCTACGAGCTGCCTTTTGAAAACAGACCTCATCCATCATATGGAAATGCAAAGATACCTGCGTTTTCAGAGGTGAAATTTAGTCTTGTAGGCAACAGAGGCTGCTTTGGAGGATGTAGTTTTTGTGCTATTACCTTTCATCAGGGGAGAGCAGTTAGAGGCCGATCGGAAGAATCGCTTTTAAGAGAAGCACGTAAGTTGACAGAACATCCGGACTTTAAAGGCTATATACATGACATAGGAGGCCCTACTGCAAATTTTATGGAGCCGTCATGTAGCCATCAGCTTCAATATGGAATTTGCAAAAAAAGACAGTGCCTTCATCCAAGTCCATGCCCCAGACTAAAAGTCAGTCATACAAAGTATATCAATATTTTAAAAAAAGTACGTCAGATACCAAAGGTAAAAAAGGTATTTGTGCGATCTGGAATAAGATATGACTATTTAATGCTTGATAAAGATCAAAGCTTCTTACGAGAACTTTGTGAAAATCACATTAGTGGCCTGCTAAAGGTTGCACCAGAGCATCTGTGTGACCATGTTCTTTATTTAATGGGAAAGCCAAGCATTGAGGTGTTTGACAGGTTTGTTGCAGCATTTAAAAACGAGAATGCCAGGTTAGGAAAGAAGCAGTATCTGATTCCATATTTGATAAGCTCACATCCGGGAAGTAGATTAGAGGATGCTCTCGATATGGCAATTTATCTTAAAAAGAGTGGATTTGTGCCAGATCAGGTTCAAGATTTTTATCCTACACCATCAACGCTTTCTACATGCATGTACTACACGGAAATGAACCCTCTGACAGGTGAAGATGTATATGTAGCTAAGGATTTAGAGGAAAAGAAACTTCAGAGAGCACTGTTACATTTTAATAAGACAGAAAATAAACAGGCGGTAATGAAAGCGCTTGAGATATTAGGAAGAGAAGAAATGACAGATTTCCTACTAGGCGGTAAAGGCTCTAAAGATAGAAGCCGTAGTAGTGCCAGAGATATGCGAAGGCAGCATGGCAATAATAAAGGCAAGGTTAGAGGAAGCGAAAAAATCATAATTAAATGAATAGCAAATAATGACCTTATTTTACAAATTAAATGTATAAAAATAACTATAAAGAATAAAATTTTGTAAAAACATATGTAAATTACACACATTATCTTGCCAAGTTAGGAAAAATATAATAAAGCATAAAAAGTATTTTCATATTATTATGTTGACTATTTTCTTGATATGAAGTACAATATTATAGACGGTTGCTACAATATCAGGAGGTAATATGAATATTAAATGCTTTACTAATCCGGATAATGTGGTCTATGCTGATGTAGAAGAATTTGCGGATCATTTCGGAAAGGAATGTGGCATAAATGATCTACGCCAGCAGCTTGAGGATTTTCGAAGTGCGCCTAAGCCTAATGGGAAAGTGATTAAAGGTACCAAACGTACTGCCATAAGGCTACTTGTACCAAATCTTTATTTTCCAGATGCTAATATAAAAATGGGCGATTCAGTTTGGGTGTATCTTGGTGAATCTTACGAAATCTACTGCTTATACTGGCCTGCCTAAATAAAAGACCTATATAATTTGATGAAAAATTAAAGTAAATGCAGCATAGGTCGCTTATTATTTGGCTGGTGGTTGTAGATTGCTATCTTTTTCGTTGCGATAAAATATAACATGAATTTATAATCAAAAAAGATAGATCCCTAAGGAGATAAATATGATAAGACGTAAGGACTTAAAGCTGGAAAAATTATTCTTTGAGTTTAGAGATCTCAGAGAGCTTTTGCGCTATTCTGCAAAAAAATATGGTAAGGCTACTGCTTTTGTGACCAAACTTCAGGAAAGCAAGGCCAAAGGTACAGTGTATAAGGAGACCAGTTACGAGGAGCTTCTCAATGAAATGAACTATCTTGGTACTGCTCTGTCGGTAAGAGGATATAATGGTAGCCGATTTGCTCTGATAGGTGAAAACAGCTACAACTGGTGCCTTAGCTATTTTACAGTAGCCTGTGGACTTGGAGTTATAGTTCCGTTGGATAAGTTGATGCAACAGGAGGAAATGTATCGCTGTATCAAAATCAGTAAATCCCAAGTCTTACTTTATGATAAAAAGCAAAAGGAAGCAGTAATAAGTACATTAAAGGCAAAGAAAAAGCCTGTGCAGCTTGCTATAGCATTAGATTATGAACCTACAGAAGAGCAGTCCATGGAGGAGCTTTCGCATGTTGAGTTTGTTTCCTTTGATCAGCTTCTGGAAGAGGGATATGAGCAGCTCAGGCTAGGTGAGAGAAAATATATCGATGCATATATCGATCCTGATGTTATGACCTACCTCTTGTTCACATCGGGTACCACATCAGAATCAAAGGCTGTAATGCTTTCTCACAGGAATTTAATGAGTTGTAATTATGCCATGAGTTGTGAGGAGGAGCTTTTCCCTGACGATGTAAATCTCATTATTCTACCTCTACATCATTGCTATGGTATGTCAGGACTTTTAGCATTTTTATCCCATGGACTAAAAAATACATTCTGTGATGGGCTAAAGTATGTCGCTAAAAATTTAAGAGAATACAATATTACCATTATATTATGTGTGCCACTTCTTCTTGAGGCTATGTATAAGAAGATTCAAAAGAGCATCAGGGATAAGGGTCTTGAAGCCAAGGTGAAGAAAGCTATGTCCATATGTAATAAGACAGACAAGCTTGGTATCAATCTGAGGAGAAAGCTGTTTAAGCCAGTGCTTGATGCCATTGGAGGAAACCTTCGAACTATCATATGTGGTGCAGCTGCATTAGATCCAGAAGTAGCACAGGGTATGAATAACTTTGGTATCTTAACCTTACAAGGATACGGCCTGACTGAAACGAGCCCTACAATTTCCAGTGAAAGCTATAAGAATATAAGATATGGTTCTGTTGGTAAGCTGATGCCTAATTTTGAGGGTAAAATACTTGAGCCAAATGAAGATGGTATCGGAGAGCTGGCAGTACGTGGTGATAGCGTTATGCTTGGCTACTACGAAAATAAGGAAGCTACTGATGCAGTTTTGAAGGACGGATGGTTTAAAACAGGTGATTATGCTTATTTTGATAAGGATGGATATCTTTATATATGCGGCAGAAAGAAAAATGTCATTGTTATGAAAAATGGCAAAAATATTTTCCCGGAAGAAATTGAGAATCATCTGAACAGACTGCCTTATGTAGAGGAGTCAATGGTATTTTCAAAGGATAAGGCAAGTGATTTGGTACTATGTGCAAAGCTTGTATATAGTGAGGAGTATTTAAATGATGCTAAGCTATCATTAGATGAGCTTCAGGCACTTGCTGAAAAAGATATTGATAAGATAAACAAGACTACACCATCATATAAGATGATAAAGAAGTTCTTCCTGTCCAATAGACCTACAGTTAAAACCAGCACCAGAAAGACCAAGAGAAATGAAGAGCTGGCTGAAATAGCAAAGGAACTGGAAGAAAGAAATATTTCATTATAGCATTAAAAGGGTGGCGTAAGTCACCCTTTGCTTTTAGGAGGGAACATGGAAAATTTTAAGTATAGCATAACTACAGAAATCTATTTTGGAAAAGGGAGTCTTAAGGAACTTAAGAATATTGCTAAGCTTGGAAGCAGAATATTGCTTGTGTATGGTGGAGGAAGTATAAAAAGAACGGGACTATATGACAAGGCTATGTACATTTTGAGGTCGGCGGGTGTAAAGGTGTTTGAGCTTAGCGGTGTGGAGCCTAATCCAAGAATAGAAACGGTAAGACTCGGGCAGCAGCTATGTGTAGATAATGATATAGAGGTAGTGCTTGCTATTGGAGGGGGAAGCACGATAGATTGTGCAAAGGTTGTAGCAGCATCAGCTTTTTATAAAAACGATCCATGGGACTTGGTGATGCAGCCTTCACTTATAGAAAAGGCCCTGCCAATTGTGTCTGTGCTAACGCTTGCAGCTACCGGATCAGAAATGGACGAGAGTGCAGTAATAAGTCATATGGAAAAGAAAATCAAAAAGGGAACTTATGGAAAGGTGCTAAGACCTGCATTTTCCATACTTGACCCTAAGAACACATTCTCTGTGCCAGAAAATCAAACCGCAGCTGGAACTGCGGACATAATGAGCCATATTTTTGAAAGCTATTTTACCAATATAAAGGGAGCATTCTTACAGAAGCGTATGTGTGAGGCCCTGCTTATTACATGTATAAAATATGGACCAATCGCACTTAAAGAACCTGATAATTATGAGGCAAGAGCAAATCTAATGTGGGCATCCAGCTTAGCGATAAATGATCTTTTGTCTTACGGAAATGATGTTGCTTGGAGTGTACATGCAATGGAGCATGAACTTAGTGCCTATTATGATATTACTCATGGTGTTGGTCTTGCCATATTGACTCCTACATGGATGAGTTATGTACTAAATGACCATACTGTTGATGACTTTTTTGAATATGGTATTCGTGTGTGGAATCTAGATGAAAAGGGGAACAAGTGGGAAGTTGCTAAGGCTGCTATTAGAAAGACTAGAGAGTTTTTTGTTAGCTTGGGAATCCCATCGAGGTTAACAGAAGTAGGAATAGGTGAAGAACATATTTTGGAAATGGCAGAAAATGTTAAGGGGAGATTTAAGGAGTCCTATGTACCATTAACGGTACAGGACGTGGTAGAAATATACAGACGCTCACTGTAGAGATCAGTTTAACTATCTAAGACATTGTTATGAAACTGGATAGCTTATTGACTTTACCATATATTTACTTAATCTTATAAGTACATTTCAGCTTACAACTAAAAAGTCTAGAGGATTAGGCAAGTTAAAGTGTTAGTTTTGCTCTAACATAAAAGCTTGCATAAAACTCCAGACTTTTTTTATGTTTGCTAGTGATAAAACGGGATTACTTCTTATTTGGCGCAGACTTTAGACTGAAGCTCCTCTTCTAAGAAGGTTTTGATGGTCATATTTATATCCCAGTGATGGAATAATTCCCCTTGATTTAAAATCAAATATTCGCTTTCATATGCAGGTAAATAGCTGAGGCGCTTAGGGTCTGAAATTAGCTTCCCTAAATAGAAGAAATAGTCGCCTTCTTTGTTTTCAAGAGGAATGGAAAGTGTGAATTTTCCACTGCTACTATCCAAATTTATCGAATAGCCTGCATTCCAGCCTAACATATCGATGTAATCAATAGGCCTATGATTTTGCGTTCCAGTCACAATAAGATTGCCTCTTGAAATCTTGCAGCCTTCAACAGTAAAATATTTAAGCGGAAAGCCTGTCTTAAACATAGCATGGTGTAAATCCATATACTGGGTAATTTCCATAAGTCGTTGTAATTGTAGGATATCTTCATAATTATGTAAAAGTACCTGCTTCAAATTATTTACGGTTTTATTTTCCACAAAATCCTTGTATAGCTTAATGCTTTCTCCACCTGAAATTGTGTCGTTTCGTGTATCAATTCCCATGAATTTTTCTACATTCTTTTGACTCAGACTACCTATCGCTTCCTTGATTGTTGAAAAGCTTTTTAGCAGTTTAAAAATATCAAGATTGTATTGATTGCCAATTTTATAGTCTATTCCATGATTGTCCATTCTTTTTTGTAAAAATGGAATGTCAAAACTGGCACCGTTAAAGGTAACCATATAGGGAATATCCTTAAGTAGAGAAATAGCTTTAAGTAGCACATCTCTTTCCTCTTGCAGTGAATCGTTTTCATTGAAAAGTAGATAGACCTTGTGCAGCTTCTCATCAGGAGCTACATCAGAGGGTACAATTGATGATGGAATCAAATCCTCGGCATTATCTTCTTTCATGAGATGGGGCTTTATATTTACCAGCCTCTTACTATCCGTAGGAACAGGCTGACAGATGACCAGACCTATGAGTATAACCTTGGAATTATCTGGCGAAAGCCCAGTAGTTTCAATATCTAGCACTGCATACCTATCGTTTGGAAAGTATGATGTAAACGATCTTGATGTATTGATCTTTAAAACTTCTTCATAATAAAATTCTAGCATGCATTTATTTTACCATAAGTGACATACTTTTTCATAAGTATATAGAAAAAAGATTCTAAATAGCAAAATAGACCACAGGGGAGTGGTCTATTTTGTTCAAAAGGGTTATTTGGGAGTGGTTATCTTGAGGGATAACCTGTAAAAATAATAACAGAGAAATTAAGAAAAAGCAAGGTTTTTTTCATATTCTTTCTTTAAATCTTTAAAGAGAGGGTTATATGTGTTAAACTAAATAAGGTGATAAAAAATATTGTAAACTAAAATAATAATAAACATACGATTTTAGACAGGCTTGAAAGCACATTTTTTACAAGATAAATGTAAAAATACAGTGCAAATTTTCAGGTGGCAAAATTCTCAAGTTGTGCCTGCATATGAGCTAATAATTTTTTAAGAATATAAAATTTAAGGAGATCAAATGATTTTTGAGGAACAAACCTTAGAAAAAGAAGAAATTTTTAAAGGCCGTGTGGTATCATTAGAGCTTCATAAGGTGACTACCATAGATGGAGAAAGTAGACGTGAAATCGTTAGACATAGTGGTGGAGCTGTAATCATTGCCATAGATAAGACGGGTAGTGTACCAATGGTCACTCAGTATAGAAAGGCCGTGGAGCGAGAAGTGCTTGAAGTGCCTGCTGGAAAGCTTGAGCAGGGAGAAGCAGGAATGGAAACTGCTATCAGAGAGCTTGCCGAAGAAACGGGATGTAGGATTGGTAAAGTAATTCATCTTACTGATATGTACCCTTCAGTAGGATTTAGTGATGAAGTTCTTCATATTTATTTAGGACTCGATGTCAAACAAGGTGAGCCGTCATTTGACAAAGGAGAAGCTATTGACATCAGCTTTCACCATATTGATAGCCTTGTAGAAATGGTCATGAGGCAGGAAATAACAGATGGCAAATCCCAGGTAGCCATTTTAATGGCAAAAGAGTATTTAAGCCAGAATAGAGATAGCCTGAAGGAATATATAGATTAGTAAAATATTTTGTAGAATATATGAGGTGAACATATGTGGGAGCAGGAAATTCAAAAATTTGTATCGTACATGAAGGATGTGCTCAAAAAACAGGAGCATACTTTAGAAGCCTATAAGCGTGATGTAAGAAAATTCAAAGCATTTCTTGATGGCAGAGGAGTAGATTATCTAAGCTGTGACAACAGTCATATGGCTGCTTTTGTTATGGAACAAACTAAGGAGGGCAGATCCAAGGCAACCGTTAACAGGAGAATATCTTCTATTAGACTGTTTTTCCAATATCTAGTAGATACAGGTCAAAGAAAAGATAATCCTACCAAGGGAATAAAAACAGTAAGACTTGAAAGAAAGACGATTGACTACCTGACTATTGAAGAGGTAACCGCCTTAATAGAAGCGCCAGACACTACCACGCTAAAGGGTGTGCGAGATAGGGCTATACTTGAGACCATGTATGGAACAGGCCTCAGAGTGACTGAAATTATAGATTTAAATCTTGCTAATCTAAATCTGCGAATGGGCATGATTACATGTAATGGAGAGGGAGGAAGAGCAAGGGTCGTACCTCTTGGTGCAATGGCACGTATGGCAATGAGTGACTACATGATGGAATGCAGGCCAAAGCTTGTGAGTGAAGAAAAAGGCGATAAATCTAAGGTTCCATTATTTGTAAATATGAGTGGAGAGCGGATTTCCAGGCAGGGGCTCTGGAAGATATTAAAAGCCTATGGTAATAAGGTAGGGCTAGCCGATAGAATCAGCCCTATAATTTTGAGAAATTCATTTGCAGTTCATCTGATTCAAAATGGTGCAGATGCCTATACGCTGCAAACATTATTAGGACATGAAGATTTGAAAGCGCTTCAGGTATATCTGGATCTGAAAAAGAACAAGATTAAAGAAGTGTATGACAAGACTCATCCTCGTGCATAGGGAAAGGTTTTCAGCTGGCAACTGAGGAAAAGCTTTTCAGGTGGCAACTGTCAGATGAGGAAATATCACGAATTTGGCAAGAGGAAATATAGCTAAGGAATAAATATATGTTTGATCTACTTTTGTATTTGATTATGATAATTATTGGCTTTATTGCAGGAACGCTGCTTAGAGCTAAGAAGGAAAAACTGGGGTTTGTAACTAGATTGCAAACCCTTTCTATCATGTTGTTACTTCTGATGATGGGAGTGAAAATGGGGGCTAATGCAGAGGTTATAGCTAATATTAAAACAATTGGTCTTTATGCTCTAATATTTACAGTTTTAGTTATTGGCTGCACCCTGATATCACTTACCGTGGTTCGCAGACTAATGAAAGTGAATAAACAGGGAGTTTTACAGGGGGAAGGTATAACCCGTGATAAGGTAGAGGAGGAAGTGGCCAAAAGCTTTGACGCAATGACTTTTATAATAGTTGGGTGTGTTATAGTTGGTATGAGCCTGGGCTATTTTGTGGATAGCCATGATTTAATATCTGGAGCATTTTTACAAGAGATTTTAAATCGCCTTATACAATTAGGCTTATGTCTACTGCTTGTGTTTGTTGGACTTGACATGGGATTTGATGAGGCTTTAATTTCCAACCTGAGGGCAATGGGAATAAGGGCACTGGCATTTCCGATAGCTACTATCATAGGAACTATGGCAGGCGCTATCATCGCTCTTTTAGTAATACCTGTTACATTGCAGGAAACGCTGGCTATCGGAGGTGGATTCGGGTGGTATACACTTGCACCGGCAATCATAATGGATGCAGGCCATGTAAACGCCAGTGCCATCTCGTTTATTCATAACGTATTAAGAGAGCTTTTAAGTATTATCATTATTCCATTTGTTGCAAGATATATAGGAGCTATTGAAGCAGGCTGTGTTGCCGGTGCACCATCAATGGATGTTTGTCTTCCGGTGATTGGCAGAGCTACCAATGGCAGCGTTGTAATATATGCATTTGTCAATGGTGTAATTATTTCATTACTTGTACCGGTAATAGTATCGGTGATAATGCAATTCTAAGCAATTCTAATATGTACAGATAGGAGGAGTCATGAAGTATCCTTGTTTAGAAATAAATTTAGATAAGCTCAGACATAATGTGAAGGCAGTGGTAGATTTAGCCGCAGAGCATAAAGTTCAGATAGCTGGTGTAATGAAGGGGACATCTGGATTGGCAAAATGTATCAAGGCCTTTGAAGAAGGCGGCGTCTCTATGATAGGCTCATCAAGACTTGACCAGCTTGAAACTGCAAGACAGGTATGCCCGAATTTGCCAAGACTATTACTAAGGGTTCCGATGATAAGTGAGGCGGAGGATGTTATAAGTCTGTGCCAATATAGTCTGAATAGTGAAATATCTACAATTGAGGCTCTATCAAAAGAGGCTAGAAGAAAGGAATTGGAGCATAAAATTATCCTCATGGCAGATTTAGGGGATTTGCGAGAAGGGTACTGGTATGATGAAGAGCTTATAGATACAGCACTTACTGTTGAAAATGATCCTTACCTGAAGCTAGCGGGAATAGGTACGAATTTAGGCTGCTACGGATCCATAGAAGCTACTGAGGCTAAACTTGAAGAGTTGGTAGAACTGGCTGAAAAGGTGGAGGCTGCAATTGGAAGAAAACTGGAAATAATTTCAGGTGGAGCAACCTCAAGTATACCTCGTTTTTTGTGCAAAGATTTGCCTGAGAGAATAAATCATATGCGTATTGGAGAGGGAATACTACTAGCCAGAGATTTGGATGTTTTCTATAATCATGACATGAGTTTTTTGAATCAAGATGTTTACACATTAAAGGCTGAAGTGATAGAGATTAAGACAAAACCAACCCACCCTGTAGGGGAAATCGCAGTTAATGCATTCGGAAAAAAGCCTACATATGAGGATAGAGGATATAGGAAACGGGCAATCTTAGCTGTAGGTAAGGTGGATATTGGCGATTTTGAAGATATATTTCCAAAACTTGATGGTATAGAAATAGTCGGGGGTTCAAGTGATCACACAATCATTGATGTTCAGGACTTTAAGGAGGAACTGAAGGTGGGAGATATACTGGAGTTTTCCATTGACTACGGTTCGCTAATTTATCTTACAAGCAGTAAGGATATCAAAATAAAATATATTGAAGGCTAGTACAGTGATTTACCATTATGAGAATGAAATAGTTAATCTGATTCTTGAAATTCAGGATGGATTAATTGAAAGAATAAGTCCTCTTAAGAGTTGGGAAGATAAATACGCTAAATCCCTGGTGGAGCCAAAGAGTGATTTGACTGAAGCGTGCAATATGAATTATTGCATAATAAAAAATGATGCTCATAATATGGGCATGAGTAGTGAAAGCAGCTTTAGAAAAAATACAAGCTTGAATAAATCTGATGACAACAATGCTTGTGAGATTATCAGATTGAGCGACGAGCATGCTCAATGCAGTATTGTAATAAAGGAGTGGCTTGATGCATACTTTGAAGGAAGACCAGAGAAAATAAGTGTAGTCTTACCCTATCTAAGGCTTGTGGGCAGCGATTTTCAGAAAGTGGTATGGGAAAGAGTCATGCTAATTCCGTACGGGAATATTACTACGTATGGTCAAATAGCGAGAGAGGTAGGAAACATACTGGGAAAACCAACTATGTCGGCGCAGGCAGTAGGAAGAGCTGTTGGTAGCAATCCGTTTTTAATTTTAATACCTTGTCACAGGGTGATTGCATCAGATGGGAGCATGCTCGGATACTTCGGTGGAATTGAAATGAAAAAGAAGCTACTGGAATTGGAAAATAGAATAGTACATTCTAAAAATCTTGTACTTCATAGGGCATAATGTGTTATAATAATTGTAGGAGGGCTTATGAAAAAGCTAGTTACAATAAGTCGTCAGTTTGGAAGTGGCGGAAGAATTATAGGAGCAAGGATCGCTGAAGCTCTTGGAGTAGATTTTTACGATGGTGAAATAATCGATATGGCAATTGAAGAAAGTGGACTTGCCAGAGGTGTAGTAGAGGGAGGAGAGCTTCGTGCAGATAATCCTTTTACTTATGGTATGACGTCTGCAATAAACTTTGGCGATGCCTTCACTGCGGATCCAATTTCCATAAATGAAAAGGCTTTTTTGGCTCAGTATAAGGTCATAGAAGAAATCGGCGCTAAGGGAGAAGGGGTAATTGTAGGACGCTGTGCAGATTATGTTCTGCGTGATATTAAAGGTGTTACAAATGTTTTTTTCTATGGAAATAAAGAAGATCGTATCAGACGTTGCATAGAAGAATACGGAGAAGATCCAAAAGATATTGAACATCTTATTGCTAAATACGATAAAAGCAGAGCTAATTATTACAATTATCATACCAGTTACAAATGGGGTGAGATTACAAATTATAATATTGCTATTAACACAAGTTATGTAGACTATGATGAGGCTGCATATTTAGTTGTTGAATACATTAAAAACAGGAGGTATTAAGATGAACCTGACTAATCCATATAAGCTTTTAAAGAGAAAGAAACGTAGAGAAGAAATGAAAGATCATGGCAATGCTGTTCTAAAAGTGGTACTTGCAATTTTAGGAATTGGCTTTTTGGCAGGAACCACCTTGGTATTAGTTGTTGACAGGATTATGAAAAAAATATTTGTAAATGTAGAATGGCCTGAAGAAGAATGGTCAAATCAAGAGTGGTCAGAGGAAGAATTTTAATGGATAAGGGAAAATCTTATTATATTACTACGCCAATCTATTATCCTAGTGCGAAGCTTCATGTTGGTCATACGTATTGCACGGTGATGGCAGATGCAATGGCTAGATTTAAGAGGTTGCAAGGTTTTAATGTGCATTTTTTGACAGGTACAGATGAGCATGGACAAAAGCTGCAGACTGTTGCCGAGGAAAAGGGCATGAAGCCTATAGATTATATAGATGGCATTGTTGAGTCTATAAAAGAGCTATGGGAAGTAATGGAAATTTCATATGATGATTTTATCAGAACTACAGAAGAACGTCATGTGAAAAGAGTGCAGGGAATTTTCAATAAGCTGTATGAAAAAGGCGACATATACAAGGGAGAGTATGAAGGACTGTACTGTAGACCATGTGAAGCATACTGGACCGAAAGTCAGCTTGTAGATGGAAAGTGCCCGGATTGTGGTAGAGAAGTCAAAATGGAGAAAGAGGAGGCTTATTTCTTCAGACTATCAAAATATGAAGGTAGGCTTATTGATCTTTTTGAAAAAAATCCTGAATTTTTGCAGCCGGAAGCCAGAAGAAATGAGATGCTTGCATTTGTAAAGCAGGGACTACAGGACCTTTGCATTTCAAGATCCACATTTGATTGGGGTATACCTGTTCCAATAGATGAAAAGCATGTTATATATGTATGGCTGGATGCGCTTTCCAACTACATAACAGCACTTGGCTATCCTGATACAGAAGAGGGTATGAAAGCCTTTTGGCCTGCAGATGTTCATCTGGTAGGTAAGGAAATTGTCAGGTTCCATACTGTTATTTGGCCTGCAATGCTTATGTCGATGGAGCTGCCTCTTCCTAAAAAGGTACTGGGTCATGGATGGCTGCTGCTAGATGGCGATAAAATGTCTAAATCCAAGAATAATGTGGTCGATCCAGCTATGCTGATTCAAAGGTATGGGGTTGATGCTTTAAAGTATTTCTTATTAAGGGAATATACATTTGGACAGGATGGACAATTTTCAAATGAGGCCATGATTCGTAGAATAAATTCCGATTTGGCAAATGATCTTGGTAATCTTCTTTCGAGAACTGTTTCCATGCTAGAAAAGTATAGAGATGGCATAGTACCAGCTACAAGGAGTGTAGATGAGTATGACGAGTCATTACGTCAGATTATGAAAGCTGCAAGGGATAGAGTTGCCAACCACATGGACAGCTTCTCCTTCAGTCTTGCCCTAGATGAAATATGGAAGTTAATCGGCAGAGCCAATAAATACATAGATGAAAAGATGCCTTGGAAGCTGGCAAAGGACGAAAACTCTAAAGACTCACTTGATGCATGTCTTCATAATCTTGCAGATACACTAAGAATTGTTTCTATTTTGATATATCCTTTCATGCATACTACGGCAATAGAAATGAGAAAGCAGCTCGGTCTGGATGCTAATGTGAAATGGGAGGATGCCGCCTTCCTAGATCAAATGGAAGGAATAAGAGTTCAGAAAGGACAGGCTTTATTCCCAAGGCTTGATGTAGAAAAGGAGCTAGAAATGCTGGAACAAATAAATGTTACAAATGATAGCGCTGAGGAAAATGACGAAGTGACAAATGAGCTTGAAGAAAAGCCGATGATAGAGTTTGATGATTTTGAAAAAATAGACCTCAAGGTTGGACTTATTGAAGAGGCAGAGAAGCATCCAAAGGCAGACAGACTTCTTTTATTTAAGGTTAGACTTGGTAGTGAGATTAGGCAGATTATATCTGGAGTCGCAGATTCATTTACTCCTGAAGAGATGAAAGGTAAGAAAGTAGTTGTAGTAACTAATCTTAAACCTAGAAAAATAAGAGGACTAGAGTCCCAGGGAATGATTCTCTATGCTGATGCAGATGATAATAAGGTTAGACTTGTCACAAGTGACGGGGAACCAGGAAGGTCAGTAAACTAATGCTATTTGATTCGCATGCACATATAAATTACCCTGAATTTAGTCCGCAGCATAGGAATGAAATATGCAGCTTAATTTCAAATTCAGCCGTAGACTATGTAATGGATGTAGGGTGTGACCTTGCAAGCTCCAGACAGTCTGTGATGGATGCCAAAAAGTACCCTTGGTGCTATGCTTCAGTAGGCTATCATCCTCATGATGTGAAGGGACTGGATGATATTACCTTTATGATGATTGAGCAGCTTGCTAGAGAAGAAAAGGTAAAGGCCATAGGAGAAATAGGTCTTGATTATTATAGGGATCTTTCTCCAAGGGATGAGCAGCAGTATTGGTTTAGGCGTCAAATTCAGCTTGCCAACAAACTTAAAATGCCTATAATAATACACACTCGTGATGCGATGCAGGATACAGTAGATATTTTAAATGAAGAAGGAGCATTTTCTGCTGAGCGTAAGGCCATGTTTCCTAAGAGACTAGATGAAAATGGTAATTTTTGTGATGATGCAAGGGTACTTTTTCATTGCTACTCTGGAAGCGCCGAGGATGCTAAGCGTATAGTAAAGTTAGGCGGAACTATATCCATTGCCGGACCTGTTACATTTAAAAATAATCGTAAGACAGTAAAGGTAGTAGAGGAAATCCCAAGTGAATTTTTACTAGCTGAAACGGATTCTCCTTTTTTGACGCCGGAGCCACACAGAGGCAAGGAGAATATATCTGTAAATGTTGAGCATACAGTCGCTAAAATGGCAGAAATAAAAGGTATATCCTATGACGCCATGGCTCAAATAACCAAGGCTAATGCTATGAAATTTTTTGACATTCACGAATAAAATAATATAAGAGAGTAAACTAAAACTGAGATAACAAGCCAAGGTGATGCTAGCTTACGCATACTTTTTGGTAAGTATGGGTGAAGAGGGCAATTAACCGTAGGCATATTATCTCAGTTTTTTGTTGCAATTAATAGTTATAATTCATGACTTAACAAGGAACTACAGCTGTAATAAAGCTTTATAATATAAGTTCCATAGTAGGTGCTAAAAGTAAGATGTATTTACTTACATGAGGTGAAAGGTATTAGGTAGATTTCGATGTAGTTAAAAATAGATTCGTATTTTAATTGTGATATTAGAAAATAAAAAAAGAGGCCTAGTGCCTCAAATGTGGTTGCAGGGAGAGGACTTGAACCTCTGACCTTCGGGTTATGAGCCCGATGAGCTACCAACTGCTCCACCCTGCGTCGTCATATTCATCTCATAAGTGGTGCCGGAGACCGGGGTCGAACCGGTACGATCTTATGGGATCGCAGGATTTTAAGTCCTGTGCGTCTGCCAATTCCGCCACTCCGGCAAAAGTGGCTCCGAGGGTGGGGCTCGAACCCACAGCCTACCGGTTAACAGCCGGTTGCTCCACCATTGAGCTACCTCGGAATAACTTTAAATCTAGCAACTTTTATATTATATAATCTATGAATTGTTTTGTCAACACCTAAAGGCAAATAATTTTGTGAAGATAAATAGCTGATGAATTTTTTAGTAACCTGAGGGCCCCGATATTTTACCATCTACCATTGAATTTGCAGGGTACGAAGCGGAAATCATCAATGCTAAAAACCGTGAGCGTGTTCTGAAAATCTTTATAGATATGGTAAAGAAGAATTATGATTATGTGCTTATTGATTATATGCATTCGCTTGGAATGTTCACTATCAATGCTATGTCGGCGGCTGACAGCGTGATTATCCCAACACAACCACATTTCTTTTCAGCAAAAGGTCTGGAGCAGGAGCTACGCTCAGTATCAAAAGTAAAGCGGAAAAACACTCCCAAGCTAAGAATGGACGGCACTTGATTATTATTGTAATGCCACGCACGAACAGTTCCCACGTAACACATAGCTTTACAGACTGATGACTACCAAATTTGAAGAGGTGTAATAATAAGGCTTAACGGTATTCATGTCGAATTTTGAGAAAATAAAAAGAAAATTCATGTATTTTAATGTTGAAATTTAAGTTAAAATCATTGATATTTACACGAATATGTGTTATACTATGTTCAGTTCCTTAAAGGAGGTCTAGCAATGTATCGAAAAATAATGAGTTTCTTGGAAGCGTGGAAAGATAGCGTTCACCGTAAGCCCCTGATTTTGCAGGGAGCAAGGCAGGTCGGAAAAACCTACTCGATTTTAGAATTTGGACGCAGCCACTATGAAAATGTGGCATACTTCAATTTTGAAACCAATCCAAAGCTGAACGAAACCTTTGAGGAAAATATCAGCCCTGATTATCTGATACCAATTTTATCGCACATTGCAGGTCAGACTATAGTAAAGGAAAAAACGCTGATAGTATTTGATGAGGTTCAGCTTTGCGAACGCGCTTTGACTTCTCTGAAATACTTTTGTGAGGACGCTCCAGACTATCACATCGTAGCTCTCGGTAGCTTGCTGGGTGTGGCGGTAGGCAGGGCGAAATTCTCTTTTCCTGTGGGTAAGGTCGATATGAAAACCATGTACCCTATGGATATGGAGGAATTCATGCTAGCTTTAGGCGAGGACGCCCTGGTAGCGCAGATTAAAAAGTGCTTTGAAACCGATGTGCCGATGCCCTCTGCACTGCACGATGCAGCAATGCTGCTTTACAGGCAGTATCTCGTTGTGGGCGGTATGCCTGAGTGCGTTTTGCAGTTCACGCAGACAAAGGACTATATCCTTGTGCGCCACACGCAGGACACCATACTCGCAAGCTATCTGAACGATATGAGCAAGTACAACAATGTGAACGAAATCAAAAAAACAAGGCTTGCCTATGACAACATTACGGTACAGCTTTCAAAAAAGAATACCCGTTTTCAGTATAAGATGATAAAGAAAGGCGGCAGAGCTTCCGAGTTTGAAAATGCTATTGAATGGCTCTGTCTGTCTGGTATCGTTTCACAAGTGTATAAGGTAGAGCAGATCAAAAAGCCGTTGGAGAATTACCGTGATATTGATGCGTTCAAGATTTATGTTTCTGACTTGGGACTGCTCTGTGCAAAGAAAGACTTAGCGACAAACGATGTTCTCTATATGGTTGAGGAGTTGAACGACTTTAAGGGCGGCATGACCGAAAACTATGTCGATGTGCAGCTCACCATAAACGGATATAAGACATACTATTGGGAGTCCAAACGTGGAGCCGAGATTGATTTTGTTATTCAGCGTGAGAACCAGATTATCCCTATTGAAGTAAAGTCGGCTGACAATACTAAGGCAAAGAGTTTAAAAGTTTATATGGATGCTTATAATCCTGCCTACGCTATTAAGCTATCATCAAAAAACTTTGGATTTGAAGAGAATAAAAAGACCGTACCTCTATATGCTGCATTTTGTATTTAATATTAAAACGAATAAGATAATCGGTAACGCTCAACTTTATAGGGTGGGTGTTATTTTTGTGCAGGCATCTTCTGTCATTCCCAAAGCACAGTAAAAAGAAAAAGCCTACAAACGGAAAAAACCGCTTGCAGACTGAGCTTTTGGCGGAAGCGGTGGGATTCGAACCCACGAGCCCGTGAGGGCTACCTGATTTCGAGTCAGGCTCGTTATGACCACTTCGATACGCTTCCATATTATATTTCTGTGATGTTAATTTAAGTAGCTGAACTTAGCTGCCATTTAGCAATTAGATTTTGAGTCAGTCCCGCTATGATCACTTCGATAACTCTCTCTATATTCAGCCGCCGTTTTTTCTCCACATTTTTCTGGTGAAAAAGGGCTTTGGAAAGAACTGACGAAAAGAACAGTGAACTTATTCAATTTTTTGATCGGGTAAAATCCGCACGGTTACAAAATCCTGAATGGACTAAACAGACATCTCCCCGCAAGTTTTCGAGTGCTGCACCATAGACCTCTCAGACAACTCTTCTAATATGGCGTTATCCAATCTCAGCTATTGCTAGAAAAAGCATTTTCTATCCACATAGATAACATATACTATAATAACCAAAATTTACATTAAAATCAATCATAGATTAAATTTTAATGTTTGATTCGCAATATGCTTATTAAAAAAATCAACAAATCAATCTACATTGCAAATTTTCATTTCACTTTACTTACTTTACTTAATGGAGCTTCATGCATAAAAAACTCATTACAACTATTGTGGCCCAGTTTTAGTGACCAGCAAAAACATTTATGAATTAGTTATACCGTTTTAAAAGAAAATATCTTAAAGATAGCAAAAAAATATATGTGACTGTAAGATTTTTACAGCCTGAGAAAAATAAGAACCCAAAATCTAATGAATGAAGGGTGATATGCTGTATCTTCACTTTAATTATGATGTGTTTTATTGCAACACTAATTATACTAATTATAATGAGTTTTACTATGGAATTTTAAACTATGACATTATCAGACTAGCATACGGTTACTTTTAAAAAATTTAGCAATTATGACTTTTAATCCTTATATATCATTTTAGTATATTTTTGAATGCTAACTGAACTGATAAAAAGTCTATAATTAAATTATCAGGGAGGTGAATTAGATGTTTCGGAGGATATTAAAACCTGAGGAGGATGGAAAAAAACAGGAGATAAAATATAACAGGCGAATTGGAGTAATTGGCATTTTCGGAAGTTCTGGTACATCTACTATCGCAAGCTATTTGGCAAAAAAATACAGTGAAAAATACAAGACGGCATACTATGAACTCATAGACTTTATAAATGATCAAAGGGTGTTATCGGATAAGCTTCTGGTAAGTCAGCTATTGCAACTTAATAGACGGATTAATTCAGATGAATACTCATATGTACGAGACTTGTGGGATAATACTGGTATTTGTCAGAACATGAATGTAGCAATGAATATAAACTGGTATACGCTGGTAGAAAGCGATGTAAGGAATATTTTACATAAATTAAGGGAAAATATTATAAATAAAGCATCATATGTAGATAAACCATTTAGTGAGGCCAGAATTCACTATGGAAATGAGATCAGCAGCTATATGTGGAGAATACAAAATGATGGTGGCATAACAGAGTGCATTCCTTGTAATAAACTGTGCGAAACTGGAATGAATGGTCGAAATATGAGTGATGATTATGATAAACTTGATCATAGCAAACTATCGAATGATAACTATATGGGCATAGGCTTTGAATATGGACAAATCTTTGCAAAGGCTAGGGCAAATGTGGAGATATATGATTTTTCGTATTATATTAATAACAGTCCATTATTAAATTATTTGAAGCTTTTAGATGAAATATATGTAGTTATTGATCCAAGATATTCCATATTGGTAAAAAGCATTGCCGGAATTGAGTATTTTCTTGAATTGCGAGAAAAAGGGCTGCCTATAATCTTTGTCGTAAATAAATTAAATGATGGAGTCAACAAGCGAGAATTGAGAAAGTTGCTTGCGGGAGGACAGATAATATGGATTAACTTTGCACCACCAAACATGATATACTCTAGCGAACAAAATAGTTGCTTCTTGTGGGAGGAGTGTGAAGATGATATTTTTAAACCATTAGATGGCTGCATTATTATGAATCAGACGAGTTAAGGTAAGCAGCAGATATAATCTGAATATTTGTTAAGAAATATTAGCTTTTTTCCCCTAAAACTGTTTAATTTTATAGCACTTTGTGTTAAAATTACTCTATTGGGGGAATAGGGATGATTGTTTTTGAAAATGTGACCAAATACTATAATGGTAATATAGGTCTTGAGGATGCGAGTATCCAAATTGCAGATGGAGATTTTGTATTCCTGGTAGGGCCTAGTGGTGCCGGTAAGTCCACATTTATCAAGTTGATATTAAAAGAGATAAATGCAGACTCTGGACGAATTATAGTTGGAGATAAAGATGTGACTGCTTTGTCAAATCGTGAGATTCCAGAGCTTCGTCGCAATATAGGAATTGTATTTCAAGATTTTAGACTTCTTCCAAAGAAGACGGTATTTGAAAATGTGGCATTTGCCATGGAAATAATTCATTGCAGTAAAAGTCAGATTCAGAAAAGAGTGCCACAGATTTTAAATTTAGTAGGCATACCTGACAAGGCTGATAAATACCCGGATGAGCTATCAGCAGGCGAGCAGCAGAGGGTGGCCATAGCTAGAGCAATTATTAATAGACCTAGCATGCTAATAGCCGATGAGCCTACGGGAAATCTAGATCCGGATACATCAAATGACATCATGGAGCTTTTACACCAAATCAATATGTCTGGTACTACGATTGTAATGGTTACTCATGCAAAAGATATTGTAGATAGAATGAATAAGAGAGTAGTTGCCATTGAATCAGGCCATATTGTTCGTGATGATATTGGACAATATGGATATGATGAAGACTGTATTTCATGTCAGGAGGATGCTTTCTTATATGAGTAAGATTTTATATACAATTAAACAGGCTTTACAGCAATTACTTAGAAACAAGACGATGGGACTCACATCCATTCTTGCCATTATGGCAATGCTGCTCATTTTAGGCTTGTTCTTCGTTATGTCTGTGAATGTAAATCTTTTTTCTGCCATGATTAGGCAGGACTACAATTATGTTGAGGTTTTCCTGAAGGACGATATAACTCAATCACAGCAAGATAGTATAATAAGTAGCATGGAGTCTATAGACGGGGTTAAGGAAGTTAAGTATAGAGATAAGACAGAAGCCATGCAAATTATGAAGAAAAGATGGGGCGATAGTGGATATTTGCTAGACTCTCTGGGAGATAATCCTCTTCCAAATTCTGTGCTTGTGAATGTCAAGGATGTAAAAGATGCTACTTATGTGACTGACTCAGCTCTGAAAATGGAGGGTGTTGAAAGCATAAAGTATTACAAAGATACGGTAGACAAATTAACGAAGGCTACGAATTTCTTGCAACTTGCATCGCTGATAATAATGGCATTTTTGATAGTGGTATCTGTTGTGGTGGTATCTAATACTATAAAGCTGACGGTTTTTGCCAGATCAAAAGAGATAAGTATAATGAAATATGTAGGTGCTACAAGTTGGTTTGTACGAGGCCCTTTCCTAGTGGAAGGTATGGCACTTGGTTTTATTGCATCTATGCTCGCATCTTTAATAACGTGGGCAGTTTACAGCAAGGTTGTGGATTTTATTGGAGATCAAACAATGACCATACTGTCATCACCTCTTGTATCTCCTGCATATATGGCAGGGAATCTTATGGTTATATTCTTGGCGCTGGGTCTTTCCGTAGGCTCATGCGGTAGTCTTATTTCTATGAGAAAATTCTTAAATAAATAATAAGCTTATTTAATAATTTGGGAGAAAGAAATGGAAACTATTGAGACAAAGACAGGTTTAAGGGCTTTAATGCGTAAACTGATACCGTCGATATTGATTCTGTTAATATGCTTTTCTTTTACATCATCATTTACACATGGTACAGAGCTAACAGATAAGCAAAGCCAGCTTACGGAAGTAAATGACAAGAAGGCACAGGCCAGCAAGGAACTGGAAGAAATTGCTGAAAAAATAAAGAATCAGATGGAAGTATTATCTGGTATCAACAATGAAATTACGATTAAGGAAAATGAGATTGCCGATTCTGAAGAAAAAATTCAGCAAAAACAGGCTGACATGGAGGAGAGGCAAAGAAATCTGAATAAAAGACTGCGAACCATGTACAAGAATGGTTCGGTTGGCTTTATTGATGTGCTGTTAGGCTCTAACAATATAAGTGAATTCCTTTCCAATATTGAGATGATTCAGAGGATCTACAGAAGCGATCAAAATGTCATGGCTTCATTAAAAAAGGATTATCAGGACCTTAAGGCGCAGGAAGAAGCACTTATTGCACAGAAGCAGGAGCTTTCAGCAAAGCAGGCTGAAGCAGAAAAGGCGAGAGAAGAGCTTCAGGCAACGCAGGCTTCTGCAAAGAAAAACTTCGATGAATTAGAGCAGCAATCTCAAGCATTAGGAAATGAAATCGCTGCATTACAAGCTCAGTATGCACCACCTCCAAGTTCAGGTGGTGGATCGGGTGATTCAGGCGCTCCAAGTGGTGGAGGAGGCGGTGGATTCATCTGGCCGGTTGTAGGCCCTATTACAAGTGACTACACATATAGGTGGCATCCAATATTCGGATATTATCATGGTCATACGGGAATAGATATAGGTGTAGGATATGGTACACCTATCAGAGCTGCTCAAAGTGGTACAGTAATTCTTTCATCTTGGTATGGTGGCTATGGAAATGCCGTAGTAATTGCTCATGATAGTAGCCTAAGTACTGTTTATGGACATTGCCAGTCACTTGCAGTTTCAGCAGGACAATATGTAAATCAAGGCGATGTAATAGCATATGTTGGATCAACAGGATGGTCAACTGGTCCTCACCTGCACTTTGAGGTAAGGGTCAATGGTCAGCATACAAGCCCATGGCCATATTTGCCATAAAGATATAGGCAGCTATATAAGGGACAGGTTGCTTTTGAAATATGAAGCTTTCAAATGATTTTCATACTGTGCCTTAAGAGAAGAGTGAAATGCGAAAAGAATTATTAGAATTATTAAAGCTAAGAGGTTATAATACTGAGGCTGAGGTGGCAGAATATTTGTCGCCAAAGCCTCAAAAAACATATGATCCATTCCTTCTTCATAATATGCGAGAAGGAGTGGATTTAGTCATGTCTGCTATGGATAATGATGAAATGATTTGCATATATGGTGACTATGATGCTGATGGCATTACAGCTACCTCTATAATGTTGGAGGTGTTGTCTCATTTTACTAAAAATTTAAGCTACTATATTCCTTCTAGATTCGATGAAGGATATGGCCTGAACAAAGAGGCTATAAGGAAAATCCATGAAGCAGGGGCAGACCTTATTATTACAGTAGACTGTGGGAGTGTTTCTTACGATGAAGTGGAATATGCCAAGGAACTGGGTTTAAAGATTATAGTTACAGATCACCACAAGGCAGAAGGACAGATTGCAGATTGCATTTTAATTAACCCCAATCAGCCAGATTGTACATATCCTTTTAAAGGCCTTGCAGGCTGTGCAGTGGCATTTAAATTTGCGCAGGCATTGGTAAAGGAGCTGGGAGGAGAAAGCTCTATCTATAATGATACATTAGATTTGGTGACACTGGGAACTGTTGGTGACTTGGTGCCACTAATAGATGAAAATAGAACATTAGTTAAGTATGGGCTAAAATATATAAATGCAGGGAAAAGAGCTAATTTAAAGAAATATATTGAGGCTATGGGAATGGTGCTTGGAAATGTAACAGCATCAGAACTTGCATTTAAGATTGTACCTCCAATAAATGCAGCGGGAAGGATAAGAGATGCCAGACTGGGAGTTAGGCTGTTTCGTGCAAGGGCTGATGAGGTAGATTCCATCATTGCCAGACTAAAGGAATATAATGATGTAAGAAAGGATCTTCAAAGCAAGGTCTTTCAAATGGCAGAAGCAATTATCGAGGAAAGTGAAGAAGAACCAATCATATGCATCTATATTCAAGATGCTCACGAGGGGGTTACAGGTATTGCAGCCGGTCGTCTGAAAGAAAAATATAAAAAACCTGCTATAATTATGACAGATAGCGAAGATGGTTTGTATAAGGGAACAGCCAGAAGTGTACCGGGCCTTGATCTTCATAAACTCCTGTCTTCAGCGGAAGCCTATTTTGAGCGTTTTGGAGGGCATAAGATGGCATGTGGATTTTCCATTTTACCTGAAAATGTTCAGGCTATGAAAAATGCCATAGGTGATGAGCTTCAGAAAATGATGATGGATGATCCTGATATAGCCAAGGAGCGGATAGTATGGGATCTTGAAATACCAATTTCAGGGTTAGACTTATCTATACTGGATGAACTTAAGGCTTTTGAACCATGTGGAAAGGAAAATGAAGAGCCTCTTTTTTACATAGAAGGACGGGTAGAAAAGCTTTTTGCGATAGGTAAGGAAGGGAAATTCCGTAGGTTTAACTTAGCAGATTCTAAAGACCGTCAGGTTTCATGTATTAGCTTCTTAGACTCTAAGGAGGCTCAATCCATAAGAGATAACAGCTTTGTTAGAGTAATTGGGAAAATACAAGAAAATATATGGAATGGTCAGCGTTATCTTCAGATGGTTTGTAATCATATAGAATTGAAATAGTTGGGATGTGTTATGAAAAAGAAATTTTCATTGGTAGCCTTACTAGTTACACTGTGCGTAGGTATGGTTATAGGTGGTTTAGCTGTATGGGCTTCTCCATCAGTAATGGGTGGTAAGAGCTATACGAATATGAAAAAGTTAAGACAGATAGAAAGTGATATTGATAAAAGAGGCCTTTATAAGGCGGATGAAAAGAAGTTTCGTGAAGGTATTCTAAAATCATATGTGAACTCCATGGGTGACGAGTACTCCACATATTTAAATAAAGAAGAAACTAAGCTGCTTAATTCAGTAATCAGTGGAACTTATGGTGGTATTGGAATTGAATTTAAGCAGGATACCGGAAGCACTGGTGTGGTACTTAAGGTATATAAGGATGCTCCAGCGGAAAAGGCAGGAATCTTAGAAGGTGATAGGATATTAAAGGTAGATGGTAAGGAATACCAGGATGCAGACCTTATAGCCAAGGCAATAAGAGGTGAGGCTGGTACCAAGGTAAAGCTTGTTATACTCAGGAATAATCAGGAGCTAGAAATAGAGATAGTCCGCGCTGAGGTACAGCTACAATCAGTACAGTCTTCGATAGTAGGAAATATAGGATATATAAAGATATTAACCTTTGAAGAGAATACTTCACAGGAATTTGAAAGAGAGGTCACAAGTCTAAAAGAAAAGGGTGCCAGCAGTCTAATAATAGACCTTCGTGGAAATGGAGGTGGACTTATGGCTGAAGGTGTTAAAATTGCAGACTATTTATTGCCAGAGGGTATAATTACTCGTGTAAAAGATAAAGATGGCCATGAGGAGTTAATAAAATCGGATGAAAAATATCTGAATATGAAGTATGTGATTCTTATTGATGGCAACAGTGCCTCTACATCGGAAATCCTAGCATCTGCAATACAGGATAATAAAGGTGGTGCCTTGATAGGCGAAAAATCCTTTGGAAAGGGCATTATACAAAGTATCATTACTTATGAGGATGGTACATCTCTAAAATTAACCACACATCAATATTTGTCTCCTAATAAGCACAAGATACACAAGAAAGGAATAACTCCTGATGTTGAAGTGACTGGAAAATCTGGGGATACAGATGTACAGCTGCAAAAAGCTATTGAAATGTTGCAATAGAAATTAAGATGTTAGTATTTAGCGTGGTAAAGCTTGAAAGAAAACCCTATTCGTGATATTCTATATCTTACAGTCAAAGGAGATGAATATGAAATATCAATCTAAGATAGAAAGTCAGTATTTGGATCAGCTTTTTGATGGTATTCTTTCGTTGAAAAATAGGGAAGAATGTTATAGGTTTTTTGAGGATGTATGTACCATCAATGAGCTACAGTCAATAGCTCAAAGACTTGAAGTAGCCAGATTATTAGATAATAGCTATACATATCATGAAATAGAAAAGGATACACAGGCTTCTACTGCTACTATAAGCAGGATTAACAAATGTCTTCTTTATGGAGCAGATGGATATAAGCTGGTATTAGATAGGTTATATGAGGCGAAGGAAAAGGAATAGTAGACCTATGGGAGAAGGGAGGCCTTCTCCTTTTTAGATTATGATAAGAGATTTAGGAATTATTATTGAAAAGCATAAAGAACCCTTGCATAGGGGGCATGGCATAGAGCTTATAAGGTCACATATTCATTCTATATTAGAGAATATGCCTGATTTTAATATTCAAAGCTACTTTTATTTTCTGTTATATGGCAATGACATTTACTTAATAGATGTAAAAATCGAAGAAAATACAGAGGGTTTGATAGAAACTGAAAAAAATAACAGTTTTAATACTGTAAGTAGTAAGCTTTATCCGCTAAACGAAACTAACCTTATTTCGCATATGCAAAGGTTATATAATAAGGATGTCTCATATTACAAATTTGAAGATAGTTTGAAATCTTATTTCCAGGAGCACCCATGCTATAGCATGATTGTATCTTATGATTTATCGAGGCAAGAATTCAAGGATAAATTATATATTTCCTTAAGTCACACGGATAGATATTTGCTTATAGCATATAGCGAAATACCCATAGGAGCAGATATAGAACTGCGTTTACACAGAGATAGAATGGATAAACTTGCAAAGAAAATTTTTGATATAAAAGCATATGAGGAATATATAAGACTTGATGCTGGGCAAAAAGAGGAAGTATTTTACTCTGGTTGGTGTAAATATGAGGCGATAATAAAGTTGAGAAGTAAGGAGGAAGGCTTAAATAAGCTATCCCATATGGGGGGAGAAGAGGCAACCTTTCAGTCTGATCCTGCTTTGGAAAGCTGGGAAAAACATAGGAATAAGCCAAATCGAATAAGTGAATATAACAGAGAAACTAGAAGCGAAAGATATAATATAAAGAGTGTTGAATTTTCCTGCGGTGATTTATTTGGACATATAGTAATGGAGGAGCGATGAAAACAGCTTATGAGGTGGGCTATATCAAATTGAGTTATTCTCTTAAAACAGCTGAAGAAATACTGGAAGCTCTCATGGATAGGGGCTATAGTGAAAAAGAGTCAAAGGATGCAGTTAAGAGGCTAAGGCAGGAAGGCTATATTAATGATGTGTACTTTGCACAAATATATATAAATTCTAATCGTGATAAAGGAAGAAGCCTTGCAAGAATGCAAAAAGAGCTGATAAAAAAAGGTGTGTCAGCTGAGGATATAAGGCTTGCTGTAGATACTATGAGCGAAGAGGGATTTGAACCCCTCGAAAGTGAGATGAATCGAGGACAAAAAGCTGTACAAAAACTATATACAAAAAATGGATATGATGCAGGCGATAAAATAGATAAAAGATTTTATCAAAAGGTTGCCAGACATTTGGATTATCAAGGCTTTTCACCGTATATAATATCAAAGCTATTAGAAGACTTAAGGGTGGATTGGTCAGGTGATGAATAACCAATAAACTAAAAGGAGTGTATCTTGGAAGCGATATATGAAAGAACGGCATTACTTGTAAAAGAAGAGGGTATAGAAAAATTAAAAAAAGCTAAGGTGCTTATTTTTGGAGTAGGTGGTGTTGGTGGTTTTGTATGTGAATCATTAGTTAGAGCTGGTGTTGGAACGATAACAATAGTGGATAAGGACGTTGTAGATGCTACAAATATAAATAGACAGATAATTGCAACAAGCGATACTATAGGTCAGCCTAAGGTAGAGGTAATGGCAAGGCGTATAAAAACCATAAATTCGAGTTGTAATTGCAATGGGATTCAAGCCGAAGTCACACAGGATAATCTTGAAGATATAGTAGACTTTTCTGATTTTGATTTCGTTGTAGATGCAATAGATAATGTGTCGGGGAAAATTGGTATAATCTTAAAAGCAAAGGAAAAAGGCGTAGCTGTAATTTCATCCATGGGAGCCGGAAACAGATTGAGTAACAGAGAATTTTTCATTGATGATATAAGTAAAAGCAGAGTCTGCCCTTTAGCCAAGGTGATAAGAAAAAAACTAAAGGATTTGGGTGTTACGGATGTACCTGTTCTGTACTCTACTGGAAATATTATAAAAAAAGAAGTGAGCACAGTGGGAAGCATAAGCTATGTTCCTGCAACAGCAGGATTATACATTGCAGGCTATGTAGTCGAAAAAATACTAAAGTTGTAGCATAGATATTGTTAGCAATAGATAACAAACTGGTATATAATAGAAGTAATATATTTAATGGGAAATAGTACATTAACTAATAAAGGAGGCAATATGGCTAAAATACATATTTTTTCTGGCTTTCTAGGCTCTGGAAAAACTACACTAATCAGAAAGCTAATAAAAGAGGCGTACAAAAATGAAAAAATAGTTTTAATTGAAAATGAATTTGGAGATGTAAATGTAGATAAGATGTTCCTTGAAGATACGGATATTATTATCAATGAGATGACATCTGGATGCATTTGTTGTACATTAGTTGGAGAGTTTGAAAGTGCCATTGCTAAGGTGATAGATGAGCTTAAACCAGACAGACTATTGATAGAACCATCGGGTGTAGGAAAGCTGAGTGAAATACTCAATGCTATCGCTAATTTGTCGAGAAATGATGTAAGTGTTGATGGCATAATCACGGTAGTGGATGCTAAGCGTGCAAAAATTTATGCAAGAAATTATGGCGAATTTTTCAATGATCAGTTGCAAAATTCAAAAGCGATTATACTGAGTCATCAGGAGGGGATGACAAGTGGAGAAATAGATGAGGCTACTGAACTTATACATAGTATTAATCAGGATGCCAATGTAATTACAACCGTATGGGATAGACTAAATGGCGAACAGATTTTAGAAGCTATGGATGTAGAAAGATATCATGGGGTAGCTTTAAAAAGTCTGGAAAAAGAAATGAAGGAAGAACTACATGATGAGTATAATCATGGAGGGTTAAGACATCACGGGCATCATCACCATGGCGAGTGCTGCGGAGAGCACGAACATCATGAGGAACATCATGGACATCACCACCATGGTGAGTGTTGCGGAGAGCACGAACATCATGAGGGACATCATGGACATCACCACCATGGTGAGTGCTGCGGAGAGCAAAAACATCATGAGGGACATCATGGACATCACCACCATGGTGAGTGAGGGACATCATGGACATCACCACCATGGTGAGTGCTGCGGAGATCATGAACATCACCATGCAGATGAAGTGTTTAGCACGGTAGGCTTTGAAACATCAAAGAATTTTTCTAAAGAAGAACTTGATAAGACTTTAAGTAGTCTTGATGATGAATCCCTTGGCAGAATTTTGAGATGTAAGGGAGTTGTAGCAGGTGAAGATGACTGGTATTATTTTGACATGATACCAGGAAGTGTGGATATTAGAAGTGGAAGTGCGAAAATAGCAGGCCAAATTTGTATCATAGGGGAAGCACTTGATGAATCCAAGCTTAGAGAACTCTTTTTGGGGGCATAAATGAAGCTGCCGGTATATATTATTTCCGGATTTTTAGAGTCCGGCAAAACAAAATTTATCAATGAAATTTTATCTGATTTTTCTTTTAATGCAGGGGAGCGAACGCTGCTGATTTGCTGTGAAGAAGGTTTTACAGAGTATAAGATTGAGGGGCTAGGTAGCAATACAGTATTTATAGAAACTATTCTTTCAAAGTCCGATTTTAATATAAAAAACCTTCAATGGCTGCAACGAAAACACCGTGTAGAACGTATTGTGATAGAAGCCAACAGTATGTGGATGATAAGTGATATGCTTGGTCAATTTACGTTGGAATGGGAGCTTGCACAGTGCTTTGCAATATTTAATACAAAGGAGGCTATCTCACAGAACCGTAACATGAGGCAGCTGTTTTTTGATAAACTTAAAAATGCAGAGGTGGTAAACTTCAATAGATATGATGAATCACTTGCTAGTAAAGAAGAATTACATAAGCTAGTGCGTGTTGCAAATAGAACCTCCATGATATTATTTGAACGTGAAGATGGTGAGGTGGAAAGAGATGTAATCATAGATCCTCTGCCATATGACATTGATAGCTCGGAAATAACTGTAGAAAATGACTTTTTTGGACGATGGTATCTTGATCTTTATGAAAATCGTGGCGACTATGAAGGCAAGACGATAACCATTGAATCCATAATTAGTATTTCACCTCAATATCCTAAAAATCATTTTATATTTGGTAGACCTTTGATGCAATGCTGCCCGGAGGATATGGAGTTTGTAGGCATTTTAGCTAAGACTACTAACAAAATAGATCTGTCAAAATTTTATGATGGGCAGTGGTGCAAGCTTAAGGGTGAGCTAATATTGGATCGTGAAAAGGAAGGGACAGTTGATAATCCTATGCCAATATTAAAAGTTAGAAAAATAGTACCAGCTACTAAGCCAAAGGATGTAGTTGCCACAGTCATATTCTAGATATTAAGAGAATCCTATATAAAAAAGCATATGAGCTTTTTTAAAATAATTTTTTTGTACTGAAAATTGAAGAAAAATTATTGCGTGGTATTGACAACCTAAGAAAAGGTGATAAAATATTTAATATAAGGTTATGAAAAACCTATGATAAGTTTTTGCGCGAGTTTTCAATTTTGTATATTTTGGAGGGACAGATGTCTGGTAGACTGATGAAATTAAAGGATCCTATAAGCTCAATGACTCATTATATTGGAGGCATGCTGGCCTTTTTATTTGGAATACCACTTATGATTAAAGGGTTTTTAGTATCACCTGTATATGGAATTTCCGCTATAATTTTTGTAATAGGTATGTTATGCCTTTATAACGCCAGTGGTACCTATCATGCTATAAAAGCTAAAGGCAGGCTGGCAAGGGTGCTTAAAAAGCTGGATCATTCAATGATTTTTGTGCTTATAGCGTCCTCGTATACACCTGTGTGTCTGGTTGCATTACATAATATCAAAGGGTATATTTTGCTTAGTGCAGCATGGATTCTTGCACTAATAGGCGTAATCCTCAAAATGTTTGTGGTATATCACCCAAGATGGATATCATCGGTAATCTATATTTCCATGGGATGGATGTGTGTTGTTCTTATAGGAGATCTGTTTATCTCATTATCAACTACTGCCTTCGCATGGCTTGTAGCCGGTGGAGTCATGTATACGATAGGTGGAATAATCTATGCCCTAAAGCTTAAAGCTTTCAACTCAAAACATAGACTATGGGGTAGCCATGAAATATTCCATATTTTCGTGATGCTAGGAAGTGCGTGTCATTTTGTCACCATGTATAATTTATAAAGTTGACAAAAACTATCAATAAAAATCTCAAAAACATCTTAATTTAACAGGCTGGTTTATAAATATGGATAGAAATATCTGTAAAATATAGCCAAGATGTAAAACGCGTAGACAGTATCTGTTATAGCTATGACTTAAATATAGCTCCTTGCTGAATAAAGCAGGGAGCTTTTTGCATTCAAAAGCATATTAGCTAGTTCAAGAAAATGCGTACAATTATATGATACATAGTTGTATTCTTGCAGAATACTTAGAGTGTGCAAATAGTTTTTGTGGTGGTTGGTATTAAAAAGTGCTTTTTTCTTGAGAATTACGAACTAATATGTTACAATTATTCAGTATTATTACATTGAAATTATGTGAAAGGAGTAATGCAAGTGAATACTGCAGAGAAAAAAGGCGAATTCCAGCCTTATATTTCAGCCGATAAGGTAGTGCCAGAATTTACTATAGTATCTATTATTATTGGTGTTGCTTTGGCAATTTTATTTGGTGCAGCTAACGCATATCTTGGATTAAGAGTAGGTATGACAGTTTCTGCTTCCATTCCAGCGGCAGTACTTTCCATGGGTATCATCAGATTTATTCTTAAAAGAGAATCTATACTTGAAAACAACATGGTACAAACTATTGGATCTGCTGGAGAATCATTAGCTGCTGGTGCTATTTTTACACTACCAGCTATATTTATGTGGGCTGCCGAGGATAGCAGCTTTTCTAAGCCAGATTATTTAGTAGTAGCCATTGTTGCTATTTGTGGTGGTATATTAGGTCTTATTTTCATGATTCCATTAAGAAAAGCTCTTATTGTTAAGGAACACGGAGTATTACCTTATCCAGAAGGAACGGCCTGTGCAGAGGTGCTTATAGCAGGTGAGGAAGGTGGAGCAAAGGCGGGCACTGTGTTTGCCGGTCTTGGAATCGCAGCTGTATATAAGTTTATAGCAGATGGCCTTAAGGTTTTTCCAAGTGAGGTAGACTATGGAATTAATAAGCTTCCTGGCTCTGGAATAGGTGTAGACGTATTACCAGCACTAGGAGGTGTAGGTTACATAATTGGAATCAGAGTAGCAGGTTATCTAATGGCTGGTGCTACACTTTCATGGTTTGTAATCATGCCGTTAATTAAGGTATTTGGTGGAGATACAGTACTTTATCCAGCAGATATGCCGGTAGGTGAAATGGGACCATGGGATATTTGGGATAATTATATTAGATATATTGGTGCTGGTGCTGTAGCAGCAGGTGGTATTATATCTCTAATTAAGTCCCTGCCTCTTATTGTAAAAACTTTTGCAGAGAGCATTAAGGGCTTCAGTCTGAAATCCGACGCTACATTAGATAGAACAAGCCAGGATCTACCAATGGGTGTTGTTGCTATTCTATTGGTACTATCTATAGCAGTGCTGGTACTTGTACCATCAGTTCCAGTAGGAATTCTAAGTGCAATTCTTATAGTAATATTTGGATTCTTCTTTGCAACCGTTTCTTCAAGAATGGTAGGTGTTGTAGGAAGCTCTAACAACCCTGTATCAGGTATGGCGATTGCTACACTTCTAGTATCTACTATCGTTCTTAAATCTTCAGGTATGAAGGGACCAGAGGGAATGGTAGCGGCTATAATGTTAGGAACTATAATTTGTATTATAGCTTCAATGGCAGGAGACTTATCTCAGGACTTAAAGACAGGATATATAGTAGGTGCTACACCAAAGAGACAGCAAGTAGGAGAGCTTATTGGTGTAATTGCATCAGGTCTTGTTATTGCACTTGTACTTGAGTTATTAAACAATTCATTCGGATACGGTACGAAGGAACTTCCAGCTCCACAGGCTACACTCATGAAGCTTGTTATTGAGGGAGTTATGGGATCCAACCTACCATGGGGACTTGTATTCTGTGGTGTATTTATAGCTGTAGCAATGGAGTTCTTGAAGATTCCTGTACTTCCAGTAGCAATCGGTGTATATTTACCTATACATCTAAATACACCAATCTTCTTAGGTGCACTAATCAGAACTTATTTCGAAAAGAGATTTGAGAAGGATGAGGACAAGAAAACTAAGACTGTTACAAGTGGTATACTTTACTCATCAGGTTTAATTGCTGGAGAAGGTATAGTAGGTATTCTGCTAGCAGTATTTGCAGCTATAAAGTTTGGTGGAGGAACACTTGGTGATGCTATCAACTTAAGCAAAAATGTAAATCTTGGTAATATTGGCGGATTAATTGCCTTTGCCATAATACTGTTAACTATCTATCTATTTGCAGCTAAGGGATTAAAGCAAAATAAAAAGTAGATTAAAATTGATAAACAGTATATTTTAAATTTTGATTAAGGAGGGGGGAGACTTGGTCTCCCCTTACTACATTATGAAAAAGAAGCAGGATGAAAATTTTTTAGAACGAATTCCAGAAATCAAAAAAGAACTGAAATGGGAAGTTAGTGAGGCTACGGAGCTGGTAAATATTTATCAGGAAAATAAGGGCTTCTATAATATGATTGCCCAAAAGTTTTTCAGCAGACCTAAGGTTAGTACAATAACCTTAGATGATTTTGGCAGTTTTGTATGGCTCAAAATTGATGGTAAAAGAAATCTGATAGAAATAGGTAAAGCCATTAAAGAAATGTATGGAGAAGATGCAGAGCCAGTATATGAAAGGCTTTCACAATTTATAGCGACATTAAAAAATGTAGGATATATAGTTTTAAAATAGGAGGTAGCCTGTGCAGCTGTGGGTAATCATTGTTGGTATTTTTCTCTTTGCTATAGCGACATGTATACTGTATATGATAGGCATGAATCGTAAAATTAAAGAAAAAGAGAGACTATCGGATATGCTCCTGAATAACTGTGCTCATAGGGTGGTATCATATTTAAAGAGACATGAGACAATTACTGCTGATGGAATAGGTCATCTAATCAAGGAAGTAAAAGCAAGAGAATTCATGTCAAAGAATAAAGCGATTATTGCAGACGGTAGTCTGTTTCAAGATAGACTTATAGCCTATATGCTGGAGCGAAAATATATTGAAAGAATAAAGAAAGATAATAATCTTAAAAAAGCTGGCAAGGTTAGCTATAGGCTTAAAAGTAAAGAATAGGAGGTAATATGAGAGTACTTGAAGGGTTGGAACCAAGAAAAGTGTTTTCATTTTTCGAAGATATATCCGCTGTTCCCAGAGGTTCCAGAGATACAGAGCAGATAACGGAGTATATGGTTAGGTTTGCTGAGGAGCGAAATTTAAAGCATCGTAGAGATGAAGCTGGTAATGTGGTTATATTCAAGGATGCATCTTTTGGATATGAAAATTCACCGGCAGTAATTTTACAAGGACATATTGATATGGTGTGTGAAAAGGATCCAGATAGCGATCATGATTTTCATAAGGATGGACTGGAGCTTTTTGTAGATGGAGATCTGGTAGGAGCCAAGAAAACTACATTAGGTGCTGATAATGGCATAGCTGTTGCTTATATGATGACGGTACTTGACAGCGATGATCTAAATCACCCTCCACTTGAATGCGTTTTTACTGTGGATGAGGAAATTGGAATGCTTGGTGCAGAAGCTATGGATATGTCTGATTTAAAAGGCAAATATCTTATAAATGTGGATAGTGAAGAGGAAGGCATATTCACCGTAAGCTGTGCTGGTGGCGTATCTGCAAAATGTTATCTTAAAATGCATATGACGGACGCAAAAGAAAATGGCATCAGGATTGATATTACTGGCCTTAAGGGCGGTCACTCCGGTATTGAAATTGATAAAGGCAGGGGTAGCAGCAATGAAATATGTGGCAGGCTTCTTTATGAATTGAGCAAGGAATTGAAGCTGGGCATTGCCACTATTGAAGGCGGCAGTAAGGATAATGCTATAGGAAAACTTACTGTGGTTAAAGGAACCGTTGATGATATTGATAAAGCGAAGAAAATTGCTTATGAGTTTGAAAAACAAATAGCACATGAGCTAGGCGAAAGAGATCCTGATTTTAGAATTGAAGTAGAAGAAATAAAAATAGATGATAAGGTAAGTGACGAAGACTCTACAAAAAGACTTGTTACATATTTAATCAACAGTCCGCAGGGTGTTCAAAGTATGAGCTTTGACATAGAAGGACTTGTAGAAAGCAGTCTCAATCTTGGTGCACTTAACCTTAAAGACGGTGAAATGTCAGCTGTTTATTCTGTAAGAAGCTCTATTTCAAGTAAAAAGGACTTTCTGGTAAATAAGCTTACTACGTTAGTTGAGTCATTGGGAGGAAGGATAGAACTTGAGGGTGAATATCCGGCATGGGAATACAAAGCAGACTCTCATCTTAGAAAGGTATGCGTGGATAGCTTCAAGGAAATGTTTGGAAAAGAACCTGTCATTGAGGCTATACATGCAGGATTAGAGTGTGGTATTTTTAGTGGCAAGATAGGGCCGCAGCTTGATTGTATTTCTATTGGACCAGATATGTGGGATGTGCATACATCAAAGGAACGTCTTTCCATTAGCTCGACTGAAAGAACATGGAAATTCCTCAAGGATATACTTGAGAGGCTGAAATAAGAGGCACCCCTATGGGTGCTTTTTTGCTAAGGAGGTAATAAATGAAAAAAGACATTAGACTGAGCATATTAGGATATGATACGGAAACTAAGGCAGTTGTTGAAATGATAGAGAAGGGTGGACTTCCTCCCCAAAATATATCTATTTTTACACAAAACTGGGAACAAACTGAGAAATTGTGCGAAAAATATGGGTGGATAAAAGGTAGAGATGTCTTTGAAGCCGCTTACTATTCAGATTTTGTATTTATACAGCTATCTAAAGCCGAACTTATGGATGCTGTTCAAGAAGAGGAAGAAATTTTTAAAGATAAGGTTTCCATTCTGATTGGAAATGAGGCAGATGGGCAGATTAGGGAACTGACAGAGATTCTTGCTGAAAAAGGTAAGCTGGCAGTAGTAAGTGTATCGGACGGAAGCTTTAATGTAAATAAACTAATGGGTTTATCTCATGAAGAGGAGGAGAACTTATTATTGCTGCTTGGACTTTAGCAATTTAGAATAAATTTTTCTTTTACATGTAAAGGCTTGTATTTTGCCATGAGTATCCCTGGTGGAAGAAACCTTTCATCAGGGATTTATTGTAAATTAAACAAAAATACGGTATAATAGTAGGTTGTAAAGGAGGAGTCTGTGGGAAGTAGATTACTGGAAAATAAGGGAGCCATTTTAATAAGATATGTGCTTATTCCTATGATTCTTTGTTTTTTAGTAAATTGTGTTATCTACTGGGTAACTCAGCATCTCATGTCGGGCGTCCATCATCACGACTTTACCACCGCATTTGATAGGTGGGTGCCATTTTCTCCCATATGGTCGATTCTTTACATGCTAAGCTTTCCAATATGGGCTTTTATGTATTTTTACATTTCATACAAAGACTATCACATATTTAAAACACTGATAGTCAGCGACATGTTATCCAAGTGTGTATGTGGTATAGTCTTTTTATTACTTCCTACCACTAATGTGCGACCTGTGCTTACAGATGGGCCCTATCGATGGATAATGGAAAATATTTATGATTTTGATCTTCCATATAATCTTTTTCCGTCCATTCACTGTTTAATAAGCTGGCTTGCATTTATTGCTTTTCGAAGATCTGACAAAATAGATATAGAACTTAAGGTGTGGGCATTTTTTATGGCTTCTGCCATATGCATATCTACACAAATGATTAAGCAGCACTATATAGTAGATGTAATAGGGGCTGTCGTTATAGGAGAGATGATATTTGCTATTGTAAATAGGAGAGGGATTTATAAAAAATTTTCCTTTCTTTTCTCAAAATAAATAAGGAGGAGTAAGATTGAAAATTAAGAAAACGACATTTATCAATATACTTCTCTTTGTAGTTGGCATTGTACTTACACTTTGGCTTATTTTTAAGAACCAGGATTTATATGAGATCTATAATAATATAAAAAATGCCAATTGGATATTTTGGATATTTGGAGTAGTACTTGTTGTTGTCTTTATATTAACCGAGGCGCATATAATCAAGGAGCTACTTGCGAATCTCGGATACAAAGTGCCAATGAGAAAAACGGCACTATACTCATTCGTAGGATACTTCTTCTCATGTATCACTCCTTCAGCGAGTGGAGGACAGCCGGCACAGCTCATTTTTATGAAGAGGAATAATATACCTGCGTCCGTATCAACATTAGTGCTTCTCCTTGTGACACTTGCATATAAAGGGGCTTTGATCGTATATGGCCTTATATTTGTATTATGTCCAAGGCAAATATATCATAATGAAGCATTGCTACCCTGGGTATATCTGGGAATTATTTTAAATGTCATCGTAGTAATTTTCATGCTTATACTGGCATTTTCGTCGAGAGCTGCGGAAAAGATTGTAATGTTTTTTTCGCGAATGCTGGTGAAAATTACTAAGTCAGACAAATTGGCTGCCTATCATGAACGTCTTGGAAGAACCATGGAAAACTACAGTCAGCTTTCACAGTATATGAAGGGACATAAGAAGCTTTTATTAAGAGTTTTCTTAATTACCTTCGCGCAGCGAGGTCTTTTATTTATCATCACATATTTTGTATGCTTATCCTTTGGACTTTATAGGAGTAATCCTATAGATATACTTATGATACAGTCGGGAATTTATGTGGCTGTAGATATGTTACCACTTCCAGGTGGCATGGGCATAAGTGAGCATCTTTTCCTAATTGGGTTTAGAGAAATTGCAAGTTCAAGATTATTGGTTCCAATTATGGTAGTTAGCAGGGGACTAAGCTATTATACACAGCTTATAATAAGTGCTATATTTACAGGTGCTGCTTATCTAATGATGTTTGTAAGAAAGGAAAAATAAATGATAGGTTACTATAATTATACTGTTATCTTAACATATCTCAGTGTAGTTTCAGCTACCATAGGAATGATGTGTGCAATACAGGGGCATTATAGACTTGCCATATCTATGCTGGCACTTTCAGGATTCTTTGATATGTTTGACGGAAAGGTGGCAAGAAGGAAGCTTAATCGCAGTAGTGATGAGAAGCTTTTTGGAATGCAAATTGATTCTCTGTGTGATGTGGTAGCTTTCGGATATTATCCAGCAGTTTTATGCTATAGTATTGGTCTGCAAGGTCCGGAATCAATAGCAGTACTGATATTTTATTGTGTAGCTGCCGTTATTAGACTAGGATTTTTCAATGTTTTAGAAACTAACAGACAGACTAAAGAAGATGGAGCTAATAAGTATTACTATGGTCTTCCAGTTACATCCATATCTGTAATTTTGCCGGTAACATTTTTGTTAAACTTTGTTTTGCAGGAAGTGTACTTCTATATTACACTTACACTGGTAATGGCGATTACAGGTGTACTATTTATAACTAATTTTAAGCTCAGAAAGCCAAGCAATAAAGTGCTATTCGTTTTGGTGACCATTGTAGTGATAGTTTTGATAATAGCCTACTCATACAGACAGTTTGTCTTTGTTAAAGGCCCTGGAGATATGCTATGTTAAAGAATATTTATGGTGATACTATTGATGATGGTAAGAATAGTAGGCTCATAGAGTTTTTGTATGATAATGAATATGGGGCAAAGCTACTTCCAGTGCTAATAAAACCGTGGATAACCCGAGCCTCCGAAAGCATTTTAGACTGTAGACTGTCAAAGCTACTTATAAATCCATTTATAAAACTAAATAATATTGATATGAGTCAATATGAGCATAAGGATTTTACATCATATAATGATTTTTTTATAAGGCGGTTAAAGCCTGGCGTTAGAAGCCTGCCGTCTGATAGAACTTGTCTGTTCGCTCCCTGCGATAGCAAGCTTACTGTACATGAGATTACTCAGACAGGACGCTTTCCAATAAAGGGAATAAACTATACAGTGGAGGAGCTTACTCAAAGCAAGCGTCTATGTGAAAAGATGGCTGGTGGTTATATGATGGTATTTCGCTTATCTGTAGATGACTACCACAGATATGTATACATTGATGATGGTATAAAGACTCAGAACTACCGAATAAAAGGACATTATCATACGGTTAATCCATTTGCTGCTTCTAAAAAACCTATTTACAAGGAAAATGAAAGGGTGATTTCACTTTTGAAGAGTAAGCATTTTGGAACTGTTGCAATGATAGAAGTAGGAGCAATGATGGTAGGAAAAATTGTTAATTACCATGGAGAAGGGCAAGTTAAAAGAGGTGACGAAAAGGGAAGATTTGAATTTGGTGGATCTACATGTATACTAATGTTTCAGCCTGATACGATTAAAGTCGAAAATCAGATACTTTTAAATTCAAAATTGGGATATGAAACCAAGGTGAAATTAGGACAAAGTATAGGTCATGCAATATAAATGAACTGGGAGATTCCCTAGTGTATTTCAAAAATTCAAATAAAAAAGGTGCAGCGTTTTGTAACAGCTCCAAAAGTAGATTTAAAATCTAACAAGAGGGTGTGCTACATTTACACTGCACTTTTTTATTGCTTAATCTTAATGGTTTATTACATGGCTAGTGCAGCACCAAGACCCTGACAAGCTTCTACTGCATCATCATCTGGTGTTTCATTGCACATTACGTATTCAGTTACCTGATTGAGACCAGCAGACTTACACTCATCATCCCACAGTCTCATCCATTCGCCATCTCCCCATCCATAAGAACCGAATAGGGCGATAGGCTTACCACCTAGCTTTGGCATACAAGCATCCCACATTGGCTTGAAAACTTCCTCCTCAAGCTCTTCTGCACCCATGGAAGGACATCCAAAAGCGATGGCATCAAAATCATCAATCTTATCTGGACCAAATGAACCGGCTTCGATAAGAACGCCTTCTCCTCCATTGCTAGAAACACCTTCTACTACTGCCTGTGCCATGGCTTCTGTATTACCAGTACCACTCCAATAAACAACAGCAACTTTCTTCATAATATTTACCTTCCTTATTATATTTTGACGGCAAGCCTTTTGAGGGGCACGCCTAATTCAAGCATTTCAGTATAAACCCTGGTACATTTTGACATCTTGTCGAAGAGTTTATTTGCTGCTTCAAGAGATGGATTGTAGGATTTCCATTGTCTACACAGAGTATAGTTTTTTCCTGCGTTTTCATAAAAGCCTTTCACATCATTAAGAGGGTAACCTAAAAAAATACCAATTTCATGTGGAAAGTTCTTTCCGTTTTTGAGATTTCTACGTAGTTTACATATGCAGTTATTGACATCGTTATCAGTATATCCAAACCTCTGGAGAAATTGTAAAGTTTCTTTATGTGACAGTATTTCTTTCAGCTTGGAAGGTCTGTATATATAAATAAGACAACGCCCCGAATAACATTTGGTTGTATCTGATTTGATACTTTCCGTAGGATAAAAAGTTACGGACAAAATAGAGACTTTTATATTGCTCTCCTCTAATGTTGCTTTGAGCACTAAAAGGGCTGTAAAGAAGTCTTTCCAAGATTGAAAGGATAGTGAAACCATACTCCCTGCTTTAAGCCCTGCCAGAGTGGGTGAACAATATTTTATCAATATCTTTTCAGACATTTACCTGCTCTCCTTTTATAGTTTGATCTAAAAGTCCTTTCAGAGCAGAAATTGAGCTTGAATGTAAACGGGCGACCGTAGTATTGCTGGCTTTTGCTTCGGAAACTGCGCAGCGAATCATTTTATGAGATACAGTATTGGTAAACAGTACGAGTAAATCTGGACTGCCAATTCTATTTCTCATATTACTTTCCATTTGTGTGAAAACTTTAGCGCGGCAGTTATACTTCTTGCATAAATTTTTGTATTTGCAAACCATACAGTCGTTCCCACCAATAATAACTATACTCATATGAATCCTCTCTTTTAAGTTAGTTATACCTAACAATATAAAGGATACTATAGTTGTTAGCGTATGTCAACATAATTAAAATATTTTCTTTTAAACAATAATATGATAATTATGATACAATAGTATAGTTAAATAAGAATTAGGAGCTTCATAATGCATTTGTTATTTACCTTTTTACTATCAATGGCACCGATTGCCGAACTTAGAGTAGCTATTCCTTATGGTATAGCCGCTGGATATGCTCAGTGGCTAGTTTTTGTTGTAGCGGTGATAGGTAATATGGTGCCAGTGCCATTCATTATTATCTTTATAAGACGAATATTTGAAATAATGAGGAACCATAGCCCTAAGCTGGATAAAGTAGTGACAAGGATGGAGCAAAAGGCAGAAAAAAATAAGGAAATGGTTTTAAGATATCAAATGATAGGTTTATTCATTCTTGTAGCTATTCCACTTCCAGGTACTGGGGCTTGGACGGGAGCACTTGTAGCTGCCATGATGGAGATGAGATTAAAAAAGGCTATATTCCCTATTTTTGCAGGCGTTGTAGCAGCAGGACTTGTAATGACATTTGCTTCCGTAAGCATTAAGGGTATTTTTTTCTAGGAGTTAAATAACTTGTATGTAGAAGCATTTTGTGATATAATAGATAGGAACATTGGTGGGGTTTTATAATCTCGCCAAACCAACCCTTGGAGGATTGACCGAGTGGCTAAGGAGCTTGATTGGAAATCAAGTAAGGTGTAACAGCCCCGTGGGTTCGAGTCCCATGTCCTCCGCCAGACTTTAGAGACCTATTTTAGGTCTCTTTTTATTGAAATTTCAATGCTTTCACGTTTTTATATAGACAAATCCATCCCATAAAAAAATAGCCAAAAGTTGCTCTCCGGACCCCATAATAGACTCTTCGGTGCATAAAGATATGGGATGAAATTCAGCAAAAAAGGCTCAAAAAACTTGCATAGTTGACATCATCAGGACAGCTTCGGCTGTCTTTTTTGTTAGGAGGAATTTATTGTGAAGCATATTAGGAAGATATTTTTATTCATTGCTTTGGGAATTTCTATAATCTGTATATAACATTGGAACAGAACTTAATAAATATGTAGAAGCGGACCAGAAGAATAAAGCCGTTATAGAAGTAGCAAGTGCAGATGAGTTTAACGGAGAAATTGATTTTGAAAAGCTATTGAAGATTAATCCGGATGTAGTTGGCTGGATATATCAAAATGGGACAAGCATTAACATAAAAAAGTAAATTTGATTTTTTTAAAAATTTGATTAAATATGCTATAGCTCAAAATATTTTGTTGAGAAACTCAAAATATTTTTAAGAAAGTCAAATCAATTTAAGTTTCTCTTGAAATAACTCAAATTTGATGTTAATATATTTGATATATAAAGGAGAAACGCAAATGACTGCAGATGAACTAAAAGAATTACTAAAATCTATTCAAAAGAATAAATGCGAAAGTCAAGTACTTGAACTTAAACGGGCTGAATTCGAATGTCCTAAACGCTTATATGACACTTTATCAAGTTTCTCAAATCAAGATACGGGCGGAACAATTGTGTTCGGAATTTATGAAGAAAACGACTACGAAGAAGTGGGTGTTTACGATCCGCAGGATATTCAGAAAAAAATAAATGAACAGTGTTTGCAAATGGAGCCTAAAATACGTCCACTTCTGACAGTGCTCGAAAAGGATAATAAGTTTTTTGTATCCGCTGAAATACCGGGACTTGACGTTGTCGATAGACCATGCTTCTATAGTGGCAAAGGAAGAATCAAAGGATCATATACTCGAGTTGGCGACAGTGATGAGCCAATGACAGAGTATGAGGTATATAGTTATGAAGCATTTAGAAAGAAGTATCAGGATGATATTCGAATAATCCCAAGAGCATCCCTTAGTTCTCTGGACAAGGAATCTCTTGACGGATATATCACAAAGCTTAAGGATGGTAAGCCTCACTTAGCAAACTTACCCGATGATGCAATTTATGAATTGATGAGTATCACTAGAGATAATGAGGTGACATTAGCTTCAACGCTTCTATTTAGTCCATATCCGCAAGCATATACACCACAACTTTGTATACTAGCCATGTCAATACCAGGAAAAGAAAAAGGCGCCATTGGAGAAACCGGTGAGCGTTTTATCGATAACGAAAGAATCGAAGGCACTATTCCAGAGATGTTAAACTCTGTAATCTATTTCGTTAGAAAGAATATGAAAAATAGAACGATAATAAATAGCGAGACAGGTAAGAGAGAAGATAAAACAGATTATCCTATAACAGCAGTTAGAGAAGCCGTTCTGAATGCATTAGTTCATAGAGATTACAGCATCCACACAGAGGGAATGCCTATCACGTTGGAAATGTATGAAGACAGGATTGAAATTAGTAACCCTGGTGGCTTATATGGTCGTATTAGAGTTGATCAGCTTGGAAAAGTTCAGCCAGATACAAGAAATCCAGTAATAGCAACGGCTCTCGAAACTCTTAACATTACTGAGAACAGGTACTCTGGTATTCCTACTATTAGACAAGAGTTAAAGAATCATGGCCTTAAAGCCCCTGAATTTATTGACCAAAGAGGGCATTTCACAACAGTGTTTTACAAAGCAGAGAATTCGACTATACCAAAAGCTGAAGCTGGCAGTGATATTGAAGCAAAAATTGTGGACTTCTGCAAAATTCCAAGAAGTCGCGCAGAAATAGCAAATTATCTTGGGTTAGGATCTCAGTCATATGTAATTACAACATATGTTACACCACTGGTTAATAAAGGACTTATTAAGCTTACATTACCCGATAAGCCTCGTAGCTCAAAACAACAATACTATAGTGAATGATAATCATAATAGATTCAGCTGGTAAGTCAGAAGGCCGAGCCTCTTACATTATCCCAGGCAAATGACGAAAAATGTGTCAGATATGGGAAATATGGGGTTTTGAAGTTTTTCAAAATCAGAAACCCACTAATATCAATGGTTAGAGGACTCACCAAGTATGTCCTCTGCCATAGAGTGAAAAGCAGGCGTATGCCTGCTTTTTTACTTGTATAGTATAAAAGCATGTGTATGCAGAGAAAAATATTCACAATAATCACAAATCCCAGACCAATCAAAAAGTTATCATAACTTACTTTTTCAACGATTATATCAATTAGTTATAACTGTCTCACTGACTTTTAAATAATATCAATATAAAAATGAATGATAATATTAAGAGCCGATACCTAAATGGTACCGGCTCTTTTAATAAGTATTTGTCATATACGCTCGCTTTCGTATTGCCCCTTGATATAGGCGTTATAGAATTTGCCTTTGGAATAAGCGTGCAAAAAATCATTGAATAAATCTTGAGGAACATCATAATAGTGATAGTTTCCGCTATTACGAAAAGAAACATATAGGATTTCCTGTGAAAATGAATAACCTATTTCCGCAAAAGCGGTTGAATCTGGAGTTTCATAGTAGAAAAAATCATCATCAAAGTAAGCTTCTTCAATATATTCGTCATCATGATCGGTGGGATGCCCTATATCATTTTCATAATCCTCGCCATTATAATAACCTTCATAATCATAATCGTCGTCATAGTAGTGGACAGCATAATCATCGTCATCATCGTAAGAAGAATCTTGACCAGATTCTTCAGAACACCCGACAAGTAATAACAAGCATAATAGGGAAGCAATGAGCGATAACTTTTTTAGCCATAACTTATTTTTCATAATAACCTCATGTATAGTTGTGGGGAAATAATTACGCGGACTAGATGATAGAGTGTTTTGCTTTATATGTTATTTATTTTGCTTATTTTTATCATGAACTCCACATACGCCAAGGCCGATTGAATCATCTCCAAATTTATCTCGTAGTTCATCTATAATGTTATCAATTTTTTTATGCTTATTCCTAATTTTATCTTTTTCTTCTGCATTAAAGTCGAAGGTGAGCTGTTCATGGATAGATTCTCCTTCTCTCAGTAAATTAATTGCTGTAACAGAAATAAGTCTTATGGGAGCAAATTCTCCATGTGCATTTTGTTTCCAGTTGCTCTTTAGAAGGTAGATACTTTCCCTGGCAAGCACGGGGGTGGAGGAAGTTGGATTATCCAATATTTTCTGTCTTGATGTCAAATTGAAATTAGGATCTTTTATATCAATTTTCACACCACCTGCAAAAATGTTTTTCCTTCGCAATCTGCTGCATACACGGTCAGATAGCCTTTTTATAGCTGTTTCTATCTCCTCTTCGTTAGTGAGGTTATACGAAAAAGTCTCACCGTGACCTATGGATTTAACATCCCTGTCCTGGTAGTAATATGCCACAGGAGATGTGTCCATCCCTAAGGCACATTTTTGCAGAAAAACTCCTTGCCTTCCAAGTGCATTTTGTAATATGCTCTTTTGAGCTTTGGCTAATTCACCTATCGTATAGATGTTTAAGTCATGTAGCCTAGATACTGTTTGCCTGCCAGCATAAAAAAGCTCATTGACAGGTAATGGCCATACCAGTTTTTTAAAATTATCATAATCAATCTGTGTAATGCCGTGAGGCTTTTTATATTCACTGCCCATTTTTGCAAATACCTTATTAAAAGATATACCAATGGAAGCATCAAGATTTAATTCCTCATTTAGACGTCGCTGAATCTCACTAGCTATAAGCATACCCTTATTTTTATAGTCTTCATTAGAAAATATAGGACTGCTTGTAACATCCAGCCATGACTCATCGATACTATAAGGTTCAACTAAATCGGTATACTGACAATAAATTTCATTTATTTTCTTGCTGTAAAGAGCATATTTTTCATGATTTGGAGGTAAAAGTATAAGCTCTGGACATTTACTTCTTGCCTGCCAGATAGTTTCCGCGGTCTGAATATTTTTTTCTTTTGCCAGATTATTTTTTGCCAAAATAATTCCGTGCCTGCTCTTAGGATCCCCACATATGGCTACAGGGAGATTTCTATACTGTGGATAATCTAAAAGTTCTACAGAGGCATAGAAGTTATTCATATCACAATGCAAAATTATTCGCTCAGTGTTTATTTTTTCGTTGCTATTGTCATCTGTATTAAAATCAATTGCACTCACATTTGTTATCATAGATATATTATAGCATGAAAGCTGCATGGGTATGATATAATATGATGAAAAGGTAAATGCCATGATGAAAAATGAATTGTATGATTTAGTTATAATAGGTGCGGGGCCGGCAGGCATGAGTGCAGCACTTACGCTCAAAAAAAAGAAGCCTGATGCAAGTGTGCTTATTCTTGAAAAAAATGATGTGGTTGGGAAAAAGCTGGCGGTTACAGGAAATGGACGCTGCAATATTGATAATGCCACATCAGGGTTTTACAATGAGAATTTAGCTTTTTTTGAATCTATAGGATTATCCATTTTCACAGAAGATGAAGGAAGGGCATATCCAACCACAGAAAGTGCCATTCAGACGCGCGAATATTTGTTAAAGCAACTTATAGAATGTAAAGTAGAGCTTATGCTCCAAACTGAGGTAACAGATGTGAGTGTTTGTAGCCACTGTGATAAAGATAAGGAAGAATTAAAGCTACGTGGTGCTTTTGATATGGATTTTACTTGTGAAGATTCTAATATATTTTGTATTAAAGCAGGCAAAAAGCTACAGATTTACAGCAGAAATCTGCTTGTGGCAACAGGCGGAAAATCAGTATCGCTGCTTGGGAGCACCGGAGATGGGTTTAAGTTTGCAAAAAGTGTGTGTCATAAAGTAAACCCTCCATACCCTAGCCTCACCCCTGTTAAAATTGTGGATGATATTTCATCTTTAAATAAAATGCGCATTCGTGGAAAGCTCATGCTGTATAAAGATAAAAAGCTTATTCATGAAGAAGTTGGACAGGTACAGTTTAAACAAAAAAGTATTTCCGGCATTGTTACGCTAAACACTAGTATGGATATAAGGCCAGATGGTAAAGCTGACTTAGAAAGCTCGTATGCAGGCTATGTGCTTGTATTAAATCCCATGCATCATTTTGACATAAAACATATTAGACGCTGCTTGAAAGCAAAGCTGTCAATACTGGAAGATAAGGGGCTGTCAAATGGAGCAAAGCCTGTACCTGTAAGGGAGGAAGATACAAGAATTAGAAACATTATAAGTTATCTACTAGAGGGGCTGTTTCCAGTACAATTTGCAAAATACGTTGCTGATAATATGAATCTTGCAGGTGAAAAAGTTTCACAAATAGCCTGTGATAATGTAACAGAGTTTATCAATTATATAATCAGGCAAGTACAAAATTTAGAATTTCATATTGCCGGCTTAGAAGGGTGGAAAGAAGCACAGACCACAGGTGGAGGAGTGGATCAGAGCGAGCTTAATAGTAGTTTTCAATCCAAAAATATAAAAGGATTATATTTTGCAGGCGAGATTATAGATTACAGAGCCAAATGTGGTGGTTATAATCTCAGCTTTTGCTGGCATAGTGGCATAAAAGTAGGTACAGCAATAGGTGAATTGATATAGAAAGATTAGTATGACATATTTTTATTCGGTAGACGGAATCAAGTGTTTAAGCAGGATAAAAGATGTAGAAGAACTTTATCCCTTGCTAAGAAAACAGCTTGGAAACAATGTTGAGATATTAGAAACTGAAATAATAAGGGAGTCTATAGACGGACGAAAAAGACCTCCGCTTTGGAATTACACATTAAATATTAAAGTAAATAGAAGATTACGGGGCAGAGGGATTCATCCGTATATAGAGCGAAAATATGAACTTCCTAAATCCGGAAAAGCTTCTCTGTCAAGCAGACCAGTCATTGTGGGATTTGGACCGGCTGGCATGATGTGTGCCCTAATCCTTGCAGAGGCTGGATATGCTCCTATTGTTTTAGAGCGGGGCAGAGATATTGATAGAAGAGTAAAGGATGTTGAAAAATACTGGAAAACCGGAGTTGTCGATCCATGCTCTAATGTTCAGTTTGGGGCAGGGGGTGCAGGCACTTTTTCTGATGGGAAATTGAATACCGGAGTGAATAATCCGCTGAATTTCAAAGTGATACAGGAATTCATAGAGGCAGGAGCTCCAAAGGATATAGCTTATTTTTACAAACCACATATTGGAACTGATTTGCTAAGAAATGTAGTTAAAAATATACATGCAAAAATTAAGCGCCTGGGAGGTAGCATTTTATATGAAAACAAGCTCACTCATCTTAAGATAAAGGATGGGAGAATTATGTCTATTTCTGGTGAAGGTAGCTTTTTTGATAAAAGAAGTGATTTTACGGCTGCATCTAAGGAAAATTTGCAGGTGTTAGATGAAAAAAATGATGATGTAAAAGTAGATGTGACAAGCGAAAAGCTAGTAAATATAAATGAGCTAAAGCCCCCATATACGGTTATCTTATGTCCGGGACATAGCGCAAGAGATACCATTCGCAGCATGCATGATTCGGGTATATTGATAAAGCCCAAGAAGTTTTCCATGGGGATTCGTATAGAACATGATCAGGCCATAATAGATAAAAATCAATATGGATTTGATATGACAGATGATAGATATGAGGCAGGTGGTTTTTCTGCCGCGTCATATAAGATGTCGTGTAAAACTGAGGACGGTAGAGGTGTATATACTTTCTGCATGTGTCCAGGTGGAGAAATTGTAATGTCTGCTTCGGATGAGAAGCAAGCCGTTGTAAATGGTATGAGCAATCGAAACAGGGATTCAGGAAGAGCCAATAGTGCTATCTTATGTGACGTGTATGTTGAAGATTATATAAATGAAATGATACATGACAACTACACGGATGAATGTAATTTTAAAACAACTTCTTCTCTAAGAGAAGGTGATGACTTAAAAAATGCGCTTTTGGGAATTGCATTTCAAGAAAAATACGAAGCATTGGCATATGAGAGAGGTGGAGGGAGCGGATTTCCTCCTGAATGTACATTTGAAGACTTTTGTCAGAGGAATACGTCTGGAAATAATGTAAGAGAATCATTACCGGCATTTGTTGCCCGGCCTTTAATAGAAGGAATCAGATATTTTGGCAGCCGGATTGAAGGCTTTGATGCACCAGACAGCAGACTAGTAGCCATTGAAAGTAGAAGCTCTTCTCCTGTATCATTTCCAAGAGATGTTAGTTTGTTAAATGGTATAGATTATATGGGTAACTCCATAAAAGGCTTTTATCCCGGTGGGGAAGGTACCGGACATGGTGGAGGTATAATGTCTGCGGCAATGGATGGGATTAAAATTGCTGAAAGTATTATATCGGAATATGCTCCTTACGATGAATGCTAAATAACCATAAAGCTCTTATAAAATGAGATCATCGGCAAAAATGGCGTAGTTGTATATACTTTTAAATTGTAATTCTATATGATAAAATGATGAATTAAGGTTTAAATGTAAAATAGTGAATTTAATAGAATGTACTATAGAATATAAGGAGGTGTTTTACTTGCTGAAGAAAGCCGCAGTGATAATTTTAGCTATACTTTTGATAGTTGCAATGTTACTTCCTACCGTATTTTCATTTGGGGAGGAAAATGATGATGCTGCTCCAATTACTTCAACAGATGACGCAGATTTTTCTTTAATTTTTATACATGATATGCATTCCCACTTAGAGAAAGCTCCTAAGCTTAAAACTTTTTTGGATCAGGCAAGGGGAGTAACGAGGAATCGAAGAGGGAAAATTATAGAAGCCAAAAACGAAAATAAGGTCATGCTTGTGGATGCCGGTGATTTTGCAATGGGCACACCTTATCATACCGTGTTTAGTACAAATGCATTAGAATTACAAATGCTCGGTTTTCTAAATTGCCAGGTGACAACTTTGGGCAATCATGAATTTGACTTTAAGAGTAGGGGCCTTAGCAAAATGCTGCAATCGGCTATGAAGCTGAGAGAGGACTCTAGTAGGGATAATAGGCTTGATGACGACGAGAAGGTAAAGCTGCCTGATATGGTAATTTCCAATATTGATTGGAAGGCGACGCTAAATGATGGAAAACTCAAGGAAGATGGGCAAATCCTTAAAGATACACTAAATGCCTATGGCAGTGCAGAATATAAGGTGTATGAAAAAAATGGTAAAAAAATTGCTGTATTTGGAATTTTTGGAAAGGACAGCGCCGAGGTATCTCCTGAGAGTGGTACTAAATTCATAGATCCTATTGCTGCTGCCAAAGAAATTGTAGCTAAGATAAATAAGGAGCAGACAGATGTTGATTTAATCGTTTGCCTTTCTCATAGCGGAACAAATCCTCAAGACCCTAAAAATTCTGAAGATGAGCTTCTGGCTAAACAGGTAGATGGTATAGATGTAATAATAAGTGGACACACTCATACGCTCTATGAACAGCCACTGAAAGTTAATAATACGATCATTGCATCATGCGGCTCATTTCTATCGCATGTTGGTCAGATAGATTTTAAGACCGACACAGACGGCAAGCTTAAAATGACCAATTACAAAACGATTGCCTTAGACGAGAAGATTCCGGATGATGAGCAAACACAGGAACTTTTGAAGGAATATAAAAAGGTGATTGATAAGGAGTTCTTCGGACCTGAAGATATGAGCTGGGACGGCACTCTAACTACCAGTACATTTGATATGACACCCATTGAAAAGGTTGGAGAAGAGCAGGGAGAAGATCCGCTGGGAAATCTCATTTCAGATTCATTCATCTATGCTGTGCGGGAGGCGGAAGGCGAAAGTTATGAGCCAGTTGCTTTGTCAGTAGTTCCAGCTGGTATTATACGAGCATCAATAAAAGCTGGCAATATTACTGGAGGAGATGCATTCAACATTTTATCACTGGGGACAGGTATGGATGGAAAGCCTGGCTATCCTATAGTTTCTATTTATTTAACCGGTAAGGAAATACGTAATATTGCAGAAGTGGATGCCAGCATCTCAACAATTATGAGAGATGCAACATTAAGTTTATCTGGTGTAAAATACACAATCAATGATAAGAGATTATTCCTTAATAGAATAGAGGATATTAAGCTTATCAGTGAGGGCAAGGAACAAAAGCTTGAAGATGATAAGCTGTATCGTGTAGTTGGAGATCTTTATTCCACTCAAATGCTTGGGTCTGTTGGAGAAAAATCCCACGGGCTTCTTCAAATTAATCCTAAGGATAAAGACGGTAAAGAAATAAAGGATTTTACCAAGCATATAGTGCGAAGAAGTGATGGCAGTGAGCTTAAGGAATGGTTTGCTGTCGCCAGTTACTTAAAATCGTTTGGAGCTGATGGTGTACCATCAACATATGCTGCAAAAGAAGGCAGAAAAACAATAATAAGCGAATTTAGTCTGAGTCACTTTTTCAGAAATCCAAACTCACTCTTTAAGCTGCTATTGGGAATAATAGGACTGGCAATACTTATATTCATACTAATAATAGTACTGATAGTTAAGATTTTCCGAAGAATAAAATACGGAAAGGGTGGCAAGCCAAAGTCAATACGTGCACCAAAGCAAGCAAGCATATTTAGTCACAGAAAAAATAAGTATAAGACTAAATGGTAGATTGTAGCTATAACATTAACAGACCACAATATATTGTGGTCTGTTTTTTTGTTGCTAAAAAAAGCCGTGTTTTGAGAAATGATTTTAAAAATAATTATATATAGAATGTAGAAAAGTGGTAGTTTTTATTAAAAAAATGTTGAAAAGTGGTGTAAATTGGTGTAATATGGTGGATGAGAAAAGGGAAGAAAGGGGGAAGTGATTATACATCCCTCACTTTTCGACTAAAAAATACTTTAAAAGGTCAAGCAGGCTTCTAAATGATAAAGCTGCGCATGTAATTGACGGAAAGGGGGCAGCCTATGTTTATGGGAACATATAACAATTCCTTAGATGACAAGGATCGCCTTATTGTGCCGTCAAAACATCGTAACAAGCTGGGTGGCAGCTGCGTTATTACAAAGGGTCTTGATAAATGTCTTTACATTTATACTGTTAATGACTGGGAAAAGCAGATGGAAAAAGTGGCTGCGCTGCCAGAATCAGATCCTAAGGTAAGAGCTTTTATAAGACATTTTTGTGCCAATGCACAGGAATGTGACTTGGATAAGCAGGGACGTGTTAAGGTACCGGCATCTTTAAAGGCGTATGCAGGGATAGATAGGGAGCTTGTTACCATGGGAGCTATGCGAAAAATAGAAATCTGGAGCAAGGAGCTATGGGAGTCTCCTGATAATTCGGACCGTATGGATTCTGAAGAATACTCCAGAGCATTATCGGAGTATAACTTCTAATGAGCTTTCACACAGAATTTCACCATGTGCCAGTCCTTTTAAAAGAAGCGGTAGCAGGACTAGCCATAAAGCCTGACGGAATATATGTGGATGGAACATTAGGTGGTGGTGGGCACTCAAGCAAAATATGTAGTGAGCTTTCAGATGAAGGAGTGCTTATAGCTATAGACAGGGATGCTGATGCTATCGAGGCTGGACAAGAAAGGCTTAAGGATTCAGGCTGTAAAAAGTATTTTGAAAGAAATAACTATAACAACATAAAACAAATATTGGAAAAGCTTGGAATTAAGTACATAGACGGTGCTCTTTTAGATTTGGGGCTCTCATCCCATCAGATAGATCAGCCAGCAAGAGGCTTTTCCTACATGAATGATGCTCCGTTAGATATGAGGATGGATCAGAGTCAGGATTTAACAGCTGAGGATGTTGTAAATACCTATTCGAAAGATGAGCTTGCTCTAATACTAAAGGAGTATGGTGAAGAGAAATGGGCGCATAGAATTGCGGCGTCAATTGTAAGGGAAAGAGAAAAAGCAATAATAAAAACTACGGGTCAGCTTGTCAGACTTATAGACGAATGCGTGCCTAAGAGTAAAAATGCTGGACATAGAGCAAAAAGAACGTTTCAGGCGATTCGGATTGAAGTGAATCAGGAACTGGAATTATTAGAACAGGGAATAAATGATTTTATTGATGTTCTTGCTCCAGGGGGTAGACTGTGCGTCATTACCTTCCATTCACTAGAAGATCGTATTATAAAGCAGGTTATTAGCAAAAGGGCTAATCCTTGTGTTTGCCCTCCAGGCATACCGATGTGCGTATGTGGGAAGACGGCCGAGGTAATGAAAATTACCAGAAAGCCAATTGAACCAACTGCCGAGGAAATAAGGGGGAATCCTCGAGCAGGGAGCAGCAAACTAAGGATTTGTGAAAAAATATAGAGGAAGTAAATGAAGGCAAGAGAGAAAAAGTCAAGTGTAAAAATGGTTATACTATTTGGTATCATGCTTATTATGTTGGTGCTTACAGTTGCTTACAGCACTAAGCTTCAGGTAGATAACAATAGAATTGCTAAGGAAAATGCCAATCTACAAGGGGAGATTGATACTCTTAAAATTAAAGTGAAGACTGCAAATAACATTGAGAATATCGAATCTGTAGCTATTGGCAAGCTCGGCATGATATATCCTGACGAAGGCTCTTGTGTTTATTTGACAAACCTTGATAAGCCTAAAGGGAATTTTGCCATGGCTTTAAAGACACAGGCTTACAATTAGGTTTATGAGTGAAGGTCAGGCAAAGGGGATGTCTGGCCTTTTATTATTTTTAGATAATAATTAAGATATTTTGGGAAATAAAAAGGTAGTGAAAGCATGAGGAGCATTAATAAAAGAAAACGACGTGATCCGGAATATATTTATCACCAAAGGATAATGGTGGCTTTTTTAATAGTTTCTTTTTTGATGTTCGTAATGTTTGCCAGGATGGCATGGATAAAGATTGTTAAGGCTGATGAATATAGAGATATGGCAATAAATCAGCAAAAGAGTCATATACAGCTTGAAGCAAAGAGAGGATCCATATATGACAGAAATAAGAATGAGCTGGTGGCAAGTGCAAAGTGTTTTTATTTATACATAAGAACAGCTGCGTTTAAAGATTCCTATAAGGGAAGCAAACGAACACAAATTATCTCAAAACTGGCGAAGGCAATTGGCGAAAGTGAAGAATATGTAAAAAACAGGGTTACAAGCAATGTTCCGGTTTTAAGACTTGGTTCATATTATGATACAGATCAAATCAAGGCTATAAGAAAGCTGAAGGTGCAGGGGCTAGATGTGACTACTGGAACACGAAGACATTATCCATTAGGCAGCTTCGCCGCTTCGGTACTAGGCAGCGTAACTCTTGAAAATAGTGGACGTAGTGGATTGGAATTGCAGTATGATGACTACCTTAGTGGTGTAGCAGGTAAATGGATCAAGACAACTGATGTGAATGGGGATGCAATAACGTATGGTGATGATAAAAAGTACGGTGCACAGGATGGTCTAAGTCTTGTTCTAACCATTGATGAAATATTGCAGCACCACTTAGAAAATGCAGTTGCACAGGGTATGAAAGAGACTAAAGCCGATCGCATTATGGCTGTTGCAATGAATCCTAAAACTGGAGAAATATTGGCAATGGTAAATACACCTACATTTGATCCTAATAACGCCTCTATGCCAACAGATCCGGAAGCGAAAAAGGAATTTAAAAAGATGAGCGATCAGGAGCAGACGGACTACTTGAGTAAGCTTTGGAGAAACCCTGTTATTAGTGATACATATGAGCCTGGCTCTGTATTTAAGTTAATTACCACTGCATCAGCTATTGAGGAAGGCATTGCTACACCTAACTCAGTATTTTATTGTGCGGGTTACGAGATGGTAGCTGGTGTAAAGATAAGCTGCTGGAGTCCTACCCCTCATGGATCGCTGACATTAAAGGACGCCATCGGGGTATCGTGTAACCCGGTGCAGATGAAGCTGGCTGCCTCACTCGGAAAAGATAAATATTATGACTATTTAGACATGTTTGGCATTACCAGGCAAACAGGAGTAGATATGCCGGGAGAGGCTATATCACAGGTATTGAATAAAGAAAATGTAGGGCCTGTTGAACTAGCAACAATGAGCTTTGGTCAAGGTATTGCCGTAACACCTATGCAGATGGTAACAGCCATAAGCGCCATAGGAAATGACGGTGTACTGATGAAGCCTCATATTGTAAAAAAACTCATAGATTCGTCCGGAAAGGTAGTAAAAGAATTTAAACCACAGGCTATTCGTAAGGTGATTTCATCTAAAACTGCTAAAGACATGTGTGAAATGATGGAGGCCGAGGTATCGACAGGCGGTGGAGGAACTGCGAAAATACCAGGTATGAGAGTTGGAGGTAAAACAGGTACATCTGAGAAGGCAATAGACGGTAAATATACAAACAGAACGGATGCTTCATTTGTATGTATGGCACCAATGGATGATCCTAAAATAGCTTTACTGGTAGTTGTGGACTATCCAAAGAATACTCCTTATGGTGCTACTGCTGCGGGACCTATTGCTAAGAACTTCCTGGAAAATGCACTTCAATACTTAGGTGTAAGCAGAGTGTATTCAGAAGATGAAGTGCAGCTGGTACGGGAAAATACAATTTCTGTTCCAAGTGTGATTGGAAAAGCATATGAAGATGCTACAGGAGTCCTTAAGGGTGCGGGTCTTGAAGCTAAGCTGGATTCCGGTGACCCAAATGATAAAGGCTTAGTTGTTTTGGATCAGAATCCTAAGCCTGGTAAAAATGCTAGAAAGGGAGAGGTAGTACACCTTTATTTGGAATAAATGATTAGAGCATTATTGAAAACATTTGAAAGCTGTACAAGCGGCAGATTTGAACACGTGGGAAAAGGTGAAGTAAAAGATATACCTTTTGAAGGCGTGTGTATAGATTCGAGAAATTGGAAAGAAGGTCAACTTTTTGTAGCTCTCAAGGGGGAGAAGCAAGATGGACACGAATTTATTTTGCAACTTTATGATAAGGGCTGTAGACATTTTCTCATTGAAGAGGGCTATGATAGAACAGATCTTATGGGAAGTGAATGCCTGATTGTTGAAAACAGTCTTATTGCTATGGGTAAAATGGCAAAGGCTTACTTGGATTCATTAAATGTACTGAAAATTGCAGTAACAGGAAGCATGGGTAAGACCACTACCAGAAACTTCATATATAGCGTATTAAGCAAAAAGTATAAGGTTGGAGCACCGATTAAAAATTACAATAGCCAGACTGGAGTACCTTTAACCATATTTAATTATGATAGATCTGTAAAAATCGCTCTTATTGAAATGGGATTAGAATATAAGGGGGATATAAAGTATCTGGCTGACCTTGTAAGACCGCAAATGGCAGTTATTACATCCTCTGCGGCAACACATATTGAAACCATGGGTAGTGAAGATGCTATCTACAATGAAAAACTTTCTGTTTGTAGCTTCTTTAATGAAGATAATTGCCTTATTATAAATGAATTTAGCCCAAATCTCAGCAAAAAGAAGCTGGCAGATGTTCCGTTTGAAGTATATAGTGTAGGCTGCGAAGGTAGTGATTTAATTGTCAGAAACATGGTGGAGCAGGAAGGTCACTTGGAGTTTGACGTAGTATACGCTGGCGAACATAGGCATATAAGGCTCGATATGGTGGGCATACATAACTGTTATAATGCAGCAATGGCAATCCTTGTGGCTCTCAAGATAGGAATGAATATTGATGAGGCAATAGAAGGTCTTGCTGAAATGACTAAGGAAGCTCATCGAATGGATATGTTTAAGGTGGGAAGCCTAAATGTGATTGATGATTGCTATAGCTCTTTTCCTGAAGCTTTGGAAAGCAGTATGATGACATTAGTAAATACAAAGAGTCAGAATGCCCGTACAGTAGCAATATTAGGTGGTATGAATGGACTTGCCGAAAGATCGGTCGAGCTACACCATGAAGCGGGAGTAAAGGCAGCCAGCCTAGGTATAGATGTGCTTATCACTATAGGCGAAAAGGCGAAAGACATAGGCGCTGGTTACCTAAAGCAAACCACTAACATGGGTAGCAAATGCCAGTATCACCACTTTGATACTAAAAATGAAGCAATTAGATATTTGGATGGTTTACTTAAACCGATTGATAGCGTGTTAATAAAAGGCTCTCGAATCTTTGCATTAGAAGAGATTGTAGCAGCCATTAAAGAGTTAGATAAATAGGTGATATAATGAATTACATCTTACAATACGTACTTATTGGAGTCCTTGCATTTATGGCAAGCTTCGTATTTGTAGGGACTATGATTCCTATAATGACAAGAAAGCAGTTTGGTCAGTACATAAGAGAAGAAGGACCACAGTCTCATTTGGCAAAGACTGGAACTCCTACAATGGGTGGAATTGGCATCATGGCTGCAATAATACTTGTTACAGTATTTGTAGCTTTTTATAGCAAGGCCTTAACCTTGGATAGTGTAGTGATTTTACTTATGATGCTGTTATATGGTGCCATGGGCTTTTTTGACGACTATATTAAGGTTGCCAAAAAGCATAATCTGGGCTTAAAGGCATGGCAAAAACTGCTTTTTCAAATTGTGTTCGGACTGCTACTTGCGCTTTACATGATATATTTTCAGCTAGATGGTACGCTTGTATATATTCCTTTTTGGGGGCAGTATATGGACTTTTCATGGCTATATATTCCATTTGTAATTTTTGTAATGGTAGCCATGAGCAATGGAGTAAATCTTACAGATGGACTTGATGGTCTTTCCTCTGGTGTTACATTCTCTGTTGCGGTTAGTTTAGGTGCTATTACAGCTTTAGCTGGAAGCTCTGATGCTAGTGTGATTAGTATAGCGCTTGCTGGAGCATGCATCGGATATTTGATACATAATAAATACCCAGCAAAGATTTTTATGGGAGATACAGGTTCTATGGCTATAGGTGGCGTTCTAGCTGCTATTGCAATTATATCCCGAGTGGAGCTACTTCTTCCTGTAGCAGGATTCATATATGTAATAGAGTCTGCTTCTGTTATATTACAGGTAGGATCATTTAAGCTAAGGGGAAAGAGAATTTTCAAAATGGCGCCACTACATCATCATTATGAGGTAGGCGGCATGCCCGAGCAGCAGGTGGTTAAAATGTTCTGGGTAATAAGTGCTGCCGCATCTGTTGTTGCATATTTAATTTACACATTATAGAGGCTAAAATGGAAAATACAAATATAAATAATTTAAAGGGACAGGGAGTGCTTATAGTAGGCCTTGGCAGATCAGGTATGGCATGTGTGGATGCGTTAAGAAAGCTGGGATGTCATGTGATGGTACAGGACTCAAAAGCCAGAGAGGATTTTTCACCACAAGAAATAAAGGTGCTTGAGGATAAGGTTGAAAAAATGTTCCTTGCCTGCGTTCCCACTGATTGGAGTGAAATTCAGATCATGGTGTTAAGCCCGGGAGTTGATCCAACTCTGCCTTTTATTAATGATGCTAGAGCGCATAATGTGGAAGTCATTGGAGAATTAGAAATCGCCTACAGATTAACTCAAGGTACATTTGTGGCAATCACAGGAACCAATGGCAAAACCACAACTACTACATTAGTGGGTGAAATATTTAGAAAAGCTCATAGAAAAACACAGGTAGTAGGTAATATTGGAGTAGCAGTTATTTCAAAGGCTCTAAAAGCAGCTGAAGATGAGTGGCTTATTACAGAGACTTCAAGCTTTCAGCTCGAAACAACGAAATATTTTAAGCCGAAGGCAGCTGCTGTACTGAATTTGACAGAAGATCATTTAAATAGACACAAAACCATGGAATGCTACGGTGATGCTAAAGCAAAAATAGTAGCAAATGTAGCTGCGGACGATTATTTAGTGGTAAATTATGAGGATGATTTTTGTAAAAGCTTAGGAGAAAGCACAAACTGTAAAGTTATGTATTTTAGCAGTGAAAATCTTCTTATAGACAGAGATTACGCAATTTATGTCACTCAAAATAGTAGTGTTGAAGGTGACAAAAATTCCTATGATTTATCACATATGAAGCCTGAACAATATGACAAGGATGGCGAAGGTATCGTTATAAAGTGTCAAGGTAAAAAAATATACCTGATGGATTGTAGTGAGATTAAGCTTGTAGGCAAACATAATCTGGAAAATATAATGGCAGCAGCTGCCCTGGCATACCTTTGTGGTATAAATCCAGAAGATATTCGTGAAGCCATATCTGATTTTAAGGGTGTTGAGCATAGAATAGAGCCTGTTAGTACTATTGATGATGTAAGCTTTTATAATGATTCAAAGGGGACGAATACAGACGCTACTATTACTGCACTTAAAGCCTTGAAGAACAACATTATTCTCATAGCCGGTGGTGAAGGAAAGGGACAGGATTTTAATGTCTTAGCTCCTTATATTAAAAGCTCCGTAAAGACTTTAATAGTGCTTGGAAAGGATGGAGATAAGATAAAAGAAGTAGGTGAAGCTGTAGGAGTAAAGACAATCACCACTTCGGATATAGGAGAGGCAGTAAAGCTTTCATTTAAGCTTGCATGTAAAGGCGATAAGGTTCTGTTGTCACCGGCCTGTGCAAGCTGGGATATGTATGACAGCTATGAGCAGAGAGGTAAGCATTTCAAAGATTGTGTAGCCATGCTAAATGAAAAATAGCTTAATAAGTAGCTGGACCGAAAATTATAAATTGAATTTAAATATGAAAATAAATGTATAGGTGTGTAAAGTGAAGGCAATAACACGAAAGAAAAGTAGATCTGAGGCAAAGAATGCTTCTGTTACTGCTACTGCCAAGAGTGCTGAAATGAAAAGGCGTGTGAAATCACCTGCTAAAAGACAGGGCGCTATAAATAATAAAAACTCGCTCTTGCAACAGATGTATGGCAGACTGAAAAGACGTCTTAATAACGGAGATTTTACCATTATCATAACTACAACAATTTTAATAGTGATAGGTATATGCTCCGTGTTTAGTGCGAGCTATTACAATTCCATAAGTATAGTTGGACATCCATTTTATTTTGCCATAAAGCAGATTGTATATGCCATATTGGGGCTTATACTGATGGCGATGATACTATGTATTGACTATAAGATACTTAAAAAACAAAAGATAGCTAATATAATTATGGGTATTACCACTGTTGCACTTCTTTTAACCATATTTGGCCTTGGTACAACAGTAAATGGAGCAACAAGATGGATCTATATAGGTCCTATTGCTATCATGCCGGGGGAAATCGCCAAGCTGTCAATGATTATATGGGTAAGTGCCTTTGTTGCTAATAGACCAGTAAGGGCAAAGAAATTGCAAGATTTAATTTTCATCGCTGCAGTTACAGGTATAGTTTGCCTGCTTATAATGAAGCAGCCAAATATGTCCATTGCCATGACTATAATAGGAATTGTTGCAGCCATTTTATTTGTGGCAGGTCTTCCCAAAATATATATGCTTATCGCAGGTGGTGGAGTTGTTACAATGGCATTTTTCCTGGCTGTAGCAGGTGGCGGTTATAGAATGAAGAGAATTACCAGCTTTTTGGATCCTTTTTCCAACTCGCTGGGAGACGCATTTCAGGTAGTGCAGTCATTACTGGCTTTAGGTTCGGGAGGCGTAAAAGGTGTGGGCCTTGGTGAAAGCGTTGCCAAAACAATGTATCTTCCAGAGCCTCATAACGATTTTATACTTGCTATTATTGGCGAAGAGCTTGGGCTTTGGGGTGTGCTGCTTCTTATGCTTGTATATATGATCTTAATATATAAGGGGCTAAAGGTGGCCATTCAGACAAGGGATATGTTTTCCATGTTATTGGCAGCAGGAATCACAGCAATGATAGCCCTTCAGGTGATTTTAAACATAGCTGTAGTAACATCAAGCATGCCACCTACAGGCGTAACGCTGCCTTTTATTTCTTATGGGGGTAATGCTCTGTGGCTGTTTATGGCGGCAGTAGCAATTCTCATAAGCATATCTGCAAAGAATAAAGAGATGAAGGCGATAGAAAGAAGAATGATAAAGGAAGACGAGGAAGCATTAAGACGACAGATGATTGAAATGTAATTAAGCAGACTGATAGCTTAGATGCAGCAATCTGATAGCTTAGATACAAGGAAGGATCTTATGAAATATGTGATTACAGGCGGAGGCAGTGGTGGACATATTTATCCTGCTATAGCTATAGGACAGACTATTAGGAGTACAGAACCTGAAAGTGAAATACTCTTTGTTAGTAACAAAGGAGGTATGGCAAAAGATATATATGAAAAATATGGATTTGACGTAAAGGAGGTCACCAGTAGGTGGCTAGATCGCTCAAACGTATTTGATATGACTAAAACGGGCTTTGCCACTTTAAAAGGAATTAGGGAAAGCAAGAAAATAATTAAGGATTTTAAGCCAGATGTAATCATAGGTACAGGAGGATTTGTATGCTTTCCATTTATCTATGCTACACATGCAATGAAAAATAGACCTAAGATTTTCATCCAGGAGCAAAATGCATTTCCCGGCATTACTAATAAGCTGTTATCCAAATATGCCACTAAAGTATTCATGGGTTTTCAGAAGGCAGCTGACTCATTCAAAGAAAAGGATAAGCTGATCGTGACAGGAAATCCCGTACGAGAGAGCTTTTTTGGCAGAAATAGGAGTGAGGATAAAGCTAGTCTGGGATTGAAAAATGAATTCGCCATACTTGTACTTGGAGGTAGTATAGGCTCAAAATTCATAAATGAAAAATCCATCGAGCTGATTAAAAAAATCAATGGTACCTCTGAATATCGACTCATCTGTGTAGGAGGAGCGGATGAAGGAGATGCCCTTAGAAGTGAAATAAAAAAAGCGGGTATAGAGCTTTCAGATAACATTCAGGTGCTGGATTATATCCATGAAATGGAAAAGTATCTAAATGCAGTAGATTTAGTAATAGGCAGGGCGGGAGCCCTTACACTTGCTGAAATAACTGCCTGTGGTAGAGCTTCAATTATAATTCCGTGTCCGGGGGTAACTGAAAATCACCAATATTACAATGCGAAGGAGCTTGCAGATAAGAGTGCCATTATCATGATAGAAGAAGACGACTTTGAAATGGAAAGATTATGCGAAGAGATAGAAAAGGTGAGAGCTGACAGGCAGTATCGCATGGAGCTTGAATGTAGATCTCTTGAATATGGCAGTAAAAATTCGGCTCAGAAAATATATCATGAAATAAAAGCTTCGGTGCTTTGAGCATGCTCCCTGTGAGGAATGCTAAAATGTTATATGCTAATAGCTACAAATAAAAAGAATGGAAAGGTTTACTTCGTAGATGGCAGTTTCTAGGAGAGAGGAGATAGAGGAGCTTAGAAAGGAGCTCAAACAGATAGAGATTCCTAAAAAAAAGAGGCGCAAAAAAAATTATAAGCTTCGTTTTTTGGTGCTTATTTTTTGTATAACATCGGTTTTTTTTATAATGACAAGGGACTTTTTTAATGTCGATGATATACAAGTGGAAGGAAACAGCTATTATTCAGCAGATCAGGTAATAAACATAGCAGATGCAAAAAAAGGTGGAAATATTTTTTGGGGCTCTGGTATTGGCAGGATCAAAAAGAGAATAAGGCAAAATCCATATTTTTCTGATGTATCTGTCTCAAGAAGACTTCCTAGCAAGTTGGTAATTAAGGTGAAGGAAAGAAAGCAGTCAGCCGCCATCGTGTATGGTGAAGATTACGTGGTACTCGACAGAGATGGAACATATTTAAGAATAGGAGATCTGGATCCTAAGCTGACATTGATAGTAGGGGTTAAGCTTAAAAGCCTTAAAAAGGGAGAAGCTATAGAAGCAGATAATGAAGAAGCACTCCATAAAGCCCTTAGTTTATTAAAGGTTATGGAGGAAAATGATTTTTATTTTAAGAAAATCGATGTTTCAAGTGAAGATGTAAGAGGATATATTAATGACGGCTTTGTGTGTAAGGGAGATATTGATTCATTAAAGGAGAATATAGCCAATGGAAGTCTGGTGAAAATAATCAATAATCTCTTGCAAAATAGCATAACACGAGGCACAATAAATATAGGTGAAAATAACTTCATATATTTTTCGCCAGAATTATAAAAAAATGGTGCAAAATCAAATAATTTATGATAAAATTGTTATAAGTATGGTTTAGGAGGCAATTCATATGTTGCAATTTGAGGCAGGTCAAGATAAAGGCGCTGTAATTAAGGTCCTAGGTGTTGGTGGCGGTGGCTGCAACGCTGTAGAGAGAATGAAAGAAAGCAACTTAAGGGGAGTGTCCTTTATTGCTGTAAATACAGATAGACAAGCACTTAATCAGTGCACCACTGAAACTAAGATTCAAATAGGAGAAAAATTAACTAGAGGTCTTGGTGCAGGTGGTCACCCTCAGACAGGTATGGAGTCTGCTCAGGAGTCCTTGGAGGAAATCAGAGGACATCTGGAAAATACTGATATGGTCTTTATTACGGCCGGCATGGGTGGCGGAACAGGTACAGGAGCTGCTCCGGTAATTGCCAGGCTGGCCAAAGAAATGGGTATATTGACCGTCGGTGTTGTGACCAAGCCATTCTTTTTCGAGGGAAGAAGGAAAATGGCACAGGCAGAAAAGGGTGTTGAATACCTGAAGAATGAGGTAGATTCTTTAGTAGTAATTCCAAATGATAAGCTGCTGGCTACCTGCAATGAAAATACATCAGTTTTAGAAGCTTTCTCCATGGCAGATGATGTTTTAAGACAGGGTGTTCAGGGTATCTCCGATATTATTTCTGACTATGCAACAATCAATGTAGACTTTGCTGACATTCAGTCAGTAATGAAGGATAAGGGAATTGCCCACATGGGTATCGGTACTGCTGAAGGCGAGTTTAAAATGCGTAATGCAGTTCAGGCAGCTATCGAAAGTCCTCTGCTTGAGACTACCATTGCTGGTGCAAAAGCCATTATCCTTTATGTGGCTGGTGGATACGATCTCAATATGCTTGAGGTCAGCAGAGTTGCCAAGCTGGTTCAGGAGCAAGCACATCCAGATGTCGCCCTCATATTTGGTGCAAGTGTGGATGAAAGTCTCGGGGATAAGATTTCTATCACTGTTATTGCGACAGCTTTTGATGAAAATGCACAGGGCAAAGGAATTGATTACTCTGATTTTGACAACACGATGCCTAAGAAGGTTATCACTGAAGAAGGTCTTGAAGGTACAGAACTACCAATAGATAAAATACTTGAAGACCATAGAGAGGACGAGGAATCGGAGGGAAATTCTCAGTTTAGTATTCCTACCTTCCTGACTAGATAAGCTACGTTAGGGTTCTAGCCGGTCTTTAGGGACCGGTTATTTGCATATTAGGGAGAAATATTAGATGAGCCTTTCATTTAAATATATAAGCTCATCCACCAATAGAGAGATAAAGCTGTTATCTAGTCTGAAAAAGCGAAAGTACCGATATAGATATATGCTTACTTTCGTAGAAGGGGTGAAGTTTATAAGCGATATTATTAAGCTGGGAATTATTGAAAAAATATACATTAGCGAAACGGCTATAGCCCAATATCTAAATGCAGCAGAAGTTGGTTGTGACATAAATGCTGAGCATGCTCTTGCCAAAATTCTGGATGGCAAGTTGTCAATAGGGAGCATGGAGAAGACGGAGCAAGGTCAAAGGCTACGAGCATTAAAGCATATATTTGACTGGGCTACAGCTAATAAGGGCAACGCTTGCCGATTACAGCTTTGCAGTGATAGTGCTTTTGGGGTTATAACAACCACAGATAAGTCACAGGGTGTAATTGCTACTGTTAATATAAAAAGATGTGACATTGAAGAAATCATTTCCAAACAGGCTAATGGCTCGGAAAAAGTGGAGCTAAATGGCGACTATCTTTATTTGGACAGGGTACAAGATCCAGGCAATATGGGTACGATAATAAGAAGTGCCAGAGCCTTTGGATATGCTGGAATAATAATAGGCAAGGGATGTATAGATGTTTATTCAGATAAGGTTGTAAGAGCTTCGGCAGGCATGATTTTCTCAAGCAATATCATATTTTGTGAGGACGTAAAGCATGTGAAGCTATTATCTAAATATGCAAATAAAGTGATGATTGCTTCTGTTGTTGAGGGAGGAGAGCCTCTAGGTACTAATAAGCTGCCATGTGGACATATATTGGTCATCGGAAATGAAGGAGCGGGTGTGGCTAGCTTGTTGGAAGAAAATAGTCATATGCGTGTGACAATTCCAATGGAAGAGGATTGCGAATCACTTAATGTAGCAGTTGCTGCATCAATAATTATGAGTCATAGAGAAATATAAGAATGTAGGTGTGAGTATGAAAGAAAGATTAGAATGTGTTTTGAAAGAGGCCATGGAAGAAATCCAGGCTGCCAGTGACTTACAGAGCTTAGAAAAAATCAGAGTTAAGTATCTGGGGAAAAAAGGGCCTATGGTGGAGATTTTAAAATCTCTTGGCAAGCTGCCTCCTGAAGAAAAGAAGGAGCTTGGAAAACTGGCCAATATAGCAAAAAATAATATTGATTCCAATCTGGAAGCAAAAAAGCATACCATAGAAGAACAGGTCTTTTTAGAGCGTATGCAAAAGGAGAAGGTGGATGTGACTGAGCCAGGTAAAAAAATTGAGATTGGCGGTCTTCATCCTATTACCATGGTTATAGAAGAGGTACTTGACATCTTCAAGGCTATGGGATATGAAGTTAAGGAAGGACCTTTAGCGGATACTACATTTAATGCATTTGATGGACTTAATTCACCAGTTACTCATCCGTCAAGAGATATTACAGACACTTTCTATTTAAATGATTCTCTGGATAAATGTCTCAGACCTCACACATCTACTGTACAGATCAGAACATTAAAGGAAAGTAAGCCACCATTTAAAATGGTGTCACCTGGAAGGTGCTTCAGATGTGATACCCCTGATGCTACCCATTCACCGATGTTTCATCAGATAGAAGGAATGATTGTTGATGAGGGTATTACAATGACAGATCTTAAGGGAACATTGGATAGAATGGCTAAGGCGCTGTTCGGTGAAGAAACCAGGACTAAATTTAGACCACATCATTTCCCATTTACAGAGCCAAGTGCGGAGATGGATGTTAGCTGCTTTAAATGTGGAGGAAAGGGATGTTCTCTTTGTAAAGGAAGTGGCTGGATTGAAATTCTAGGCTGTGGAATGATACATCCTAATGTACTTGCTGTCGGAAATATTGATACGGAAAGGTATACTGGATTTGCCTTCGGTATGGGAGTTGAAAGAATAGCAATGTTGAAATATGGCATAGAGGATATTCGAAACTTCTATGAAAACGACATGAGATTTTTAAGGCAATTCAAGTAAAGGACGGATAGATAGATGATTATATCTTTAAACTGGTTAAGAGATTATGTGGACGTAGATATGACTGTTGAAGAGTACTGCAATGGCATGATTATGTCCGGATCAAATATAGAAACTGCCGAAGCTTTTTCCGAGAAGCTTGCCGGCATAAAGTTAGGAAAAATTATAAAAATTGAAAGACATCCTGATGCAGATAAGCTCGTAATATGCAAGGTAAACATCGGTGATGAAGACCTTCAAATTGTAACCGGAGCACCCAATGTATACGAGGGAGCTTTAGTACCTGTGGCTACTCACGGTAGCAAAGTACCAGGACCGCTTCATGGTCAGGAAAAAGTAGAAGGCGGAGTGGTAATCAAAAGAGGTAAACTCAGGGGAGTAGAGTCTAATGGTATGCTTTGTTCATGTTCTGAGCTTGGATTTAAGGATAGTATAGCACCATTAGATTCTAAGGACGGCATATGGACCCTGCCTGAAGAATTAGAGGATAGGGTAGGAGAAGAGCTTTATGAAGCACTTGAACTGGATGATACCGTAATAGATTTTGAAATAACACCAAACAGACCCGACTGCCTGTCCGTAAATGGCATGGCGAGAGAGACGGTTGCTACCTTTGGCGGTGAAAAAAGAGAGCCAATTCTTGAAGAATACTCCGATAAATCTATCGACGAATATATCAGGGTAGAGATTAAAAGCCCTCTATGTAGAAGATATGTCGCAAGAGTGGTTGAAGAAGTTAAAATTGCACCTTCCCCGTGGTGGCTGCAAAAAAGGCTTATGGCAGCAGGCGTAAGACCTATAAATAATATTGTGGATGCCACCAATTTTGTAATGCTTGAATATGGACAGCCACTACATGCCTTTGATATTAGACAGCTAGAAGGAAATATCATTAAGGTGGAAATGGCAGAAAAGGGAGAGACATTTGTTACCCTAGACGGCAAGGGAAGGACACTTGATGAGAGCATGCTCATGATAGCAGATGGAGCTAAAAAGGTGGCTGTAGCTGGTGTTATGGGTGGTCTAAACTCGGAGATTGTAGATGATACTACCACAGTTATTTTAGAGTCTGCTTCATTTGTAGCCGATAGTATCAGAAAGACCTCAAAAAAGCTGGGTCTCAGAACAGAAGCTTCAGGAAGATATGAAAAGGGCATTACTCCTGAAATATGTGATGAAGCTTCTAGAAGATTTATGCATATAGTCAGACAGATTGGAGCAGGAAAGCCAGTAGAAGGCGTTGTGGATATCTATCCATTGCCAGAGGAAAAAAGATGTATAGATGTAAGACCTTCCAGAATAAATCATGTACTTGGAACAAGCATATCACCTGAGTACATGGCCAGGATATTCGAAAGTTTAGATATAAAGGTGGATTATGACAGGGATGTAATGAAGCTAACACCACCTTTTGTGAGAGCTGACCTTGTAAAGGAGGTAGACTTTGTCGAAGAAGTAGCGAGAATTTATGGCTATGACGAGCTTGATATGACATTGCCAAGCACAAGAACTGCATCCTCTGAAACAAGTTCATTTAAGTGCAGAAGAACAATCAGAAATATTCTTGTTGGTATGGGATACACCGAAAGTCAAACGCTTTCATTTATCAGTCCAAGTATGCTTGAGAGGCTCGGACTTAATGAAGATGACTGGGAGCTTGGGGCAGCAGTAAAGCTTATAAATCCGTTGGGCGAAGATACTTCCATGCTGAGAAGTCTTCTGATGCCATCAGTACTTGAAGTGATGTCTACAAATATTAACAGAGGAATGAAGGATGTAAATATTTTTGAAATTGGCACTACATTCATGGAAAATATTTACGAGGAAAATAGCCTGCCTATTGAGCAATTTAATCTTGCTCTTTGTACATCGGCTAAAGGAAAGGATTTCTTCCATGTAAAAGGTGAGCTTGTTACATTACTAGAGATGATAGGGCTTAGAGATGTTTTCTTTAAAAGAGATGATTATTGCCTGTATCATCCTGGACAATGTGCCAGCGTATGGTGTAAAAGTGAGGCAGGTGAAGAGGTTTATATAGGAATTATGGGGCAGCTTCATCCTAAGATTCTTCAAACATTTGACATTGAAGAGCCTTGCTTTGGATTTGAACTAATGCTAGACACATTACTACCGCTTACAGATTCACAGGTGCATTATGAACCAGTTAGTAAGTATCCGTCCACAAGCAGGGATATTGCACTTACAGTAGATGAGAATGTTGAAGCAGGGGCAATGCTAGATGCAATGAGAGAGGTTAGCACGGAAATTGTAGAAAACATTGAACTGTTTGATATATATCGAGGTGAACAGGTAGATGAAGGCCAAAAGAGTGTTGCTTTCAGAATAACCTACAGGGACAAGAAAAAAACCATTACAGATGCAGATGTTGATGCAGTACATGAAAGGCTTTTACAAAATCTAAAAACAAGATGCGGAGCAGTTCTAAGAGATAAATAGGCGCATTTCTTTAATGGAAATGACTATATTATAAGATCATATACTTGCGAGGTAAAAATGAGCACGAATAAAGTGACAGTTAAAATCTATGGACAGGAGTATACCCTTGCTGGAGATAAGTCAAATGAAGAAATTGAAGAAATCGCCAGCTATGTTGATGGGAAGATGAGAGAGCTGGGAGCACTACCTATTATGGGTGGGGCCAATAGCCTTGCAGTTCTCACTGCTGTGGTTCTAACGGAAGAAGTCTTTGAAAAGAAAAATGAAATAGAAAGCCTTAAGTTGCTAAATGAGCAGTTAGAAAAGGACGCTCAGTACTATTTGCAGATGTGGGAGGATTCCAAAAAGAGTTTTGCAAAATACAAGGATGGAATTCTTAGTCTGCAAAGTAAAAAACAAGAGGAAAATAAGCGAGTCAAGGAACTGGAAGAAAAAGTAAACGAGTATGAAACAAACTACTTTGATCTTCAGATGGAAAACATCAAGCTTAAAGACAGACTGAATAAATTGCAGCAGAATAATAATACAATTATTTAGTTACCAGGAAAAATGTTAGAAAGAGCAATTAGAGTATTAGAGCTAGACCATATTAGGGCACGTTTAAGGAGGCATACTGTTTCCGAGGAGGGAATGAAAAGAGCAGAAGCTTTATTTCCCTCCTTTGACGTATACGAAATTAATATGCTTTTAGATGAAACCAGGCAGGCATCAGATCTGATACTAGCAAAAGGCCCCCTTCCGATATGGAATCTTTATTCTATTGCTAAGGAAGTTGAACTTGCACAAAAGGGTATATCCTTAACCACTGAAGCCTTGCTCAATATCGTATACAATGAAGGCAGAGCTTTTGATGTAATTGGATTTCTCAAAGGGGAAATGCCAGATATTTCCATTATTAGCAGATTAGCTTCCAGATTAAACCCACACAAAGGGCTAAAGAGCGATATTGAAGCAGCTATTGTAGCGCCAGGTCAGCTTGCAGATGACGCATCACCTCTTCTTAAACACCTGAGGAAAAGTATACAGTTAAAAAATCTTGAAATAAGAGAAAGACTAAATAAGCTCATATCCGGTGATGAAAATCAGAAAATCTTTCAGGACGCTCTGGTAACCATGAGAGACGGAAGGTATGTAGTACCTGTTAAGGCTGAAATGTCAGGCTCCTTTGCTGGAATAGTCCATGATCGCTCAAAGGGTGGCAGTACATTTTTTATGGAGCCTCAGGATGTGGTAAATATCAATAATAAATTAAGGGAGCTTGAGCTACAGGAAAAAGAAGAGGTAGAGCGTATATTAGCTGAGTTTACATCAAGAGTAGCTGAGTGTGCAGATGAAATACTGGATAATTACAGGACTTTAGTAGAGCTGGATTTTATTATGGCCAAGGGTCAGCTGGCTGTGGAAATGGATGCACAAAGGCCGGAGATGATAGAGGGTTCTCAAAATAAGGAAATAAAGCTGATAAAGGCTAGACATCCTATGCTAGATAAGACAAAGGTAGTGCCCGTGTCAATAATGTTTGAAGGTGGCTGTAATACTTTAATAATCACAGGACCTAATACTGGAGGAAAAACTGTCAGCCTGAAAACTCTAGGGCTACTATCAATGATGGCACAATGTGGTCTTATGATTCCAGCGTCAGAAAGAAGCATGCTACCAGTATTTGGCTCATATTATGTGGATATTGGAGATGAGCAGAGCATAGAGCAGTCCTTATCTACATTTTCATCGCACATGAAAAATATTGTAGAAATTATTGATGGGTGTAATGATGATTCATTAGTTTTGCTGGATGAAGTTGGAGCAGGAACAGATCCAAATGAGGGTGCTGCCCTTGCAGTAGCAATTATTGAAACCCTCATGAAAAGGGATTGTACAATTATGGCTACCACCCACTATAATCAGCTAAAGCACTTTGCAATTGGTCGTAGTGGAATTACTAATGCTTCCATGGAGTTTGATATGGCAAGCCTTACACCTACATACAGGCTTAAAATGGGATTGCCCGGTAGCTCATGCGCATTTGAAATTTCAAGGCGGCTTGGGCTTTCAGAAGAACTGGTTGACAGAGCTCTTGAGCTGGTGGAAAAAGAGGATATTAAATTTGAAGAGGTTCTGGCTAAGGTAGAAGCTGCAAAGCAGCAGGCAGAACGAGAGCGAGATGAAGCAATCGCCATAAATATAGCAATTAAAAAGAGAGAAGAAGAGCTACTGGATAAGGAACGCCGACTAGAGCAAAGAAGGGAATCGATAATAGCATCTGCTAAGGAGGATGCTCGTCTTATGATAGAGGAAGCAAAAAGCAGCCTGAAGGAGACGGAAGCAAAGCTTAGAAAGGTAGAAAAAGAAGGATATTTCCCTGGAGTATTTCAAAAGGATAAAGAAAAATTAAGTCACAGACTCAAGGAATACAGTGGCGGACTGGTTAAAAAGGTGAATAGTGAGCCTGTCGATCTTAATGAAATAAAAGTAGGCTCGTTAGTAAAGGTACTAACGCTGGATCAAAATGGTACTGTAATAACAGAGGCAGATAGTAAGGGAAAATTCATGGTGCAGGTAGGCAGCATGAGAATGAAGCTTTCCCCAAGGGATATAATGCTCTTAACCACTGGACTGGAAAAAAAAGAAAAGCCAAAGAAGCCTAAAAGCTCAGTCAGCATGATGAAAAACAGAAAGCTGGCACAAGCTAGTACGAAGGTTGATTTGCGAAGAAAAAATTTAAATGATGCAATCTTGGATCTTGATAAATATCTAGATCAGTGTTTTTTGGCTGGACTAGGTCAGGCTACCGTAGTTCATGGCCATGGTGAAGGGATTCTTAGGCAGGGTGTGAGAGAGCATTTGAAAAACCACCCAAATGTTAAGCGAATTGAAAGAATGCCATATAATGAGGGTGGAGAGGGAGCTACACTGGTAATATTTAAGGATTAGGTGATAATATGTATATAGTAAGCGCCTGCCTCATGGGAGAAAAATGTAGATATGATGGAAAGGACTCTTTAAGTGAGAAGGTACAGACATTTCTCAAGGGCAAAGATTACCTTTTGGTATGTCCGGAGCTTATGGCAGGTCTTGGCATCCCCAGGACTCCATGTGAAATATTAAATGGACGTGTAATTACAAAAAATGGAATAGATAGGACAGAAGAATTTATAAAAGGAGCATATAGATCAATGGATAAGGTCCGGAGAGCTTTAGAGGAAACTGCAAAAAATGAATTAGATAAAGGTCTAAAATCTGCTCCAGCTTTAAATAAGTATAGATGTGATATTAAATGTGCTATATTAAAATCTAAAAGTCCCTCATGTGGACGGGGACGCATCTACGATGGTTCATTTAGCGGCAGATTGATAGATGGAGATGGTATATTTGCAAGGCTTCTTTTAGATGAGGGAATAGAAGTGATTACAGAAAGGGACTTATAATGAAGGATTATAAAAAGTATATTGGTAGTATTCTAGGAGATATAGTTTCCGATATGAATGTAAATGAGATTACAGCCATGGTGGAGGTGCCTTCGGACGAAAAGATGGGAGACTTTGCTTTTCCTTGCTTTAAGCTGGCAAGGGTGCTTAGAAAGGCCCCTAATCTTATAGCTTCTGACATTGCTGAAAAGCTTTCAAATGAAGGAATATTTGAAAAGGTAGAAGCGGTGAATGCGTATGTCAATATGTTTATTGACAGAGGTCAGCTAGCTAATGAACTTATAAAAGAGGTGCGTGATACTGGAAGTGACTTTGGTAATTCAGATGTTGGACAGCATAAACCGGTAATTGTTGAGTATTCAGCACCTAATATTGCAAAGCCATTTCACATTGGCCATATTAGGAGTACGGTCATTGGTAATGCATTGTACAAGATAATGGCTGCCATTGGCTATGATGTAATCAGAATAAATCATTTGGGGGACTATGGTACTCAGTTTGGAAAAATGATTGTAGCCTACAGAAAGTGGGGAAATAAGGAAGATGTAGAAAGGGAGCCTATTAAGACGCTTCTTTCCTATTACACTAGATTTCATCAAGAAAGTGAAAAGGATCCGTCCCTTGAAGATGAGGCTAGAGCTACTTTTACAAAGCTTGAGCATGGTGAAGAAGACGAGACCAGACTGTGGCAGTGGTTTAGAGATGAATCACTTAAGGAATTTAACCGTGTGTATGATATGCTAGGCATAACTTTTGATTCATATAATGGTGAAAGCTTCTATTCCGATAAGATGGCAAGGTTTATAAAAGAGCTGGAAGAAAAGAAAGTAATGGAGCCTTCAATGGGAGCTAACATAGTAAACATGGAGGATGTAGGCCTAGGTGTTGCTCTGATTACCAAAAACGATGGCTCTACACTATATATTACTCGTGATATTGCTGCTGCTGTATATCGTAAGGAAACCTACGATTTTTATAAAAATATATACGTTGTAGCATCTCAGCAAAATCTGCATTTTGCACAGCTAAAGGAGATTTTAAACAGACTAGGCTATGAGTGGTACGATGATATTGTACATGTACCATTTGGGCTTGTTAGCTTAGAAGAGGGTACAATGTCTACCCGTGAGGGACGTGTAGTATTTCTGGAGGATGTACTTACTAAATCAGTAGAAAAGACGAAGGAAATTATCAAAGAGAAGAACCCGAATGGAGAGAATCTGGATGAGATAGCAGCGCAGGTAGGTATTGGCGCTATCGTATTTCAGGAGCTGTCTAATAATAGAATTAAGGACTATACTTTTAGCTGGGATAAGGTATTGAATTTTGATGGTGAAACCGGACCATATGTACAGTACACTCATGCAAGGTGTGCCAGTCTGATTAGAAAAGGCTTTAATCTTGAAACAATTAAAGATTTTGATGAATCTATGCTTGGTGAGATTAGCACAGAGTATCTAAAATCTGACAGTGCATATGCTCTTGTAAAATTACTTTATAATATGCCGCAGGTAGTGCTTGAGGCGGCGGGCAAGTATGAGCCATCAGTGATAACAAGACATATAATCAATATTGCCCAGGCATTTAATAGATTCTATCATGAAGAAAAAATTATTACAGAAAATGAGGCTGAAGCAAGAGCAAAACTTGCACTCGCCTTTGCTACTGAGAAGGTATTAAGTAAAGGATTAGATCTTTTGGGAATTAAAGCTCCGGAACGAATGTAATTTAAGAAAGGACAGGGAGTCATTGTGGCTCCCTCTGTTATTTATAGCTATGAGATATGAAGGTGATATATACAGGCCTCCCAGCGAAGCATATAGTCTTTTAATTCAGGTAACCATTGGATGCGCCCACAATGATTGTACATTTTGTACAATGTTTAGAGGTAAAAAGTTCAGGCTTAGGAGCATGGATGAAATCTTTGAAGACTTGGAATTGGCCAGAAAAACATATAAATATGTAAGGAGAATCTTCCTGTGTGACGGAGATGCCTTATGTATTAAAACTGAAAAGCTGGTTGAGATTCTTAATAAAATCCATAGCTTGTTTCCTGAATGTGAGAGGGTAGGAATCTATGGTACAGCTACTGATATAAACCGAAAGATGGAACAGGAGCTAGAAATATTAAGAGATGCAGGCCTTGGTATTATTTATTTAGGTGCAGAATCAGGAAGCGATGAGGTGCTGCGTAATATTAATAAGAAAATGACCAGAGCAGATATTGTTAAGGCTGTAAATAAATCAGAGGATATTGGCATTCCAGTATCAGTTACTTTAATATCCGGCCTTGCAGGCAAAGAAGGTATGAGGGAGCATGCTCTTGGTACTGCAAGGTTAATAACGGAAATGAATGCTTCTTATGTAAGTCTGCTGACATTATTGCTAGATGACGCCGCTCCTATAATGGATGATGTTAGGGCTGGGAGACTGACATTGCTTTCCCCTAAAGAGGTTCTTGAAGAAACAAAGCTGATAATTGAGAATGCAAATCCAAAGCGCAGCTGTGTATTTAGGTCAAATCATGCGTCTAATTATCTACCACTTAGAGGAAATCTTCCAGATGATAGAGATGCTTTAATCGAGGTTATTGAGCTTGGCATTAAGCATATGGGCATGTTAAAGGATGACAGATTTAGAAGATTGTAATTTTTAATAATGGTTAAAAGACAAAACAGGGTGAAAAATGAGAAATGTAGAAAAGCTTTTGCAGGATAAGGATGCTGTAATTGAAGATAGAGCAGGCATATTTTTGGAAGGACATATGAAAAATGTCACTTTTGAGGAGCTTTCCATAGAGTTTTTATGCAAGCAGGGCTGGCAGGAGTATCTAGCAGATGTACCTGTTCCTTTTCTTCAAAATGGTGATGATAGCATTACTGTTGTTACTATCGGAAGGGATATGGCATTTGTACTTGGCATTTATCCTAATTACGAATATAGGGAAAACTATCTTAGGTTTATGCGAGAAAATTTAGTTGAGGATTTTTATAGACTTTTATTACATGAAGGACTTGAAGCTGCAGAAAAGAGGGACTTTGATTATGCGGCCATTATGTTCAGGGCTGCTATGATAATAGCACCAACTATAGTCGATCCCGTATATTGCTATGGTAGAGCTGCTATGGATATGTATTCTAAGGGTGGCAGTCATAAGTTCATAAGCACCTTCAAGATTGAAGCACTTAATGCCTTTGAGCAAACAACTATGATGGAACCTGACTATGGACCAGCATATTATTTCCTTGGTTTTTCATATTTGAATATGGGCCTTTATCTTAAGGCCGTCCTGTCATTTAAAGAGTATATGAGGCTCTCTGACAATGAGAAAGGCAAGGAAGAGATACAGGAGTACCTTCAGAAGCTGGAAACACCAGTCGAGGTGGAGCTGGGATATAATAAAATCTTAACAGGATCCTTTGAAGCAGGAATAGCCATATTGGAAAAATATTTGGATAATCCTCAAATAAATATGTGGTGGCCGCTTTATTATTACCTTGCAATAGGGAAAAAAGAGATGGGATCATGCCAGGAGGCAATTTCACTTGCACACAGAGGAATAGATATTTTCCCGTCAAGCTTACACTTAAATAACCTTCTGGCTGACCTTTATGAAGAAATGGGAAATACTGAGAAAATGAAAAAATATCGTGACAAAGCTCAGCTGATAAGTGATAGCTTCAGTGGTGAAACAGAAGAAGAGGCAGTAATAGGTGCTGATATAGGAACGATGCTGGGATATGAGCCTTCAAACGATGAGATAATACACTAAAATATTTTAAAATTTTTCTTTAGCCCTTGCTAACTGAGCGATTTTATGTTATTTTTATAACAGTATACCTATTCAGGAGGGAATTATGAGTAAGATTGTTATTGTAGGTGCCAATCATGCCGGTACTGCTGCAATTAATACTATTTTGGACAATTATAAGGGCAATGAAGTAGTAGTGCTTGAGCGAAACTCCAATACAAGCTTTTTGGGCTGTGGTATGGCACTATGGATTGGTGATCAGATTCAGGGTGGATCAGATGGTCTTTTCTACAGCAGCCCTGATAAGCTAAGAGAAAAGGGTGCAAAGGTAAGTATAAATACAGAAGTGACAAAGGTTGACTTTGATGCGAAGAAAGTTTATTTCACCAATGCTGAGACACCAAATGGAGAAGAGTCATACGATAAGCTGATTTTCGCTACCGGATCTTTGCCAATTATACCAAGCATTCCAGGTAAGGATCTTGAGAATGTGCAGCAGGTAAAGCTGTTCCAGGATGCGCAGGCTGTTATTGATAAGCTTGATCTTAAGGAAATCAAGCATGTAACTGTAGTAGGAGCTGGATATATAGGGGTTGAGCTGGCAGAAGCATTCCAGAGAAAGAATAAGGAAGTAGCCCTTGTAGATACGGCAGAAAGTTGTCTTGCTACTTACTATGATGCAGACTTTAATAAGCTAATGGCTGATAATTTAAGAAATCACGGTATTGACTGCAAGTTCGGTCAGATGGTGAAGGAAATAAAAGGAAGCAGCAAGGTAGAAGGTGTAGTTACAGACAAGGAAGAGTTCGCAACAGATATGGTCATTTTAGCTATCGGTTTCAGGCCAAATACAGACCTTTGCAAGGATCAGCTTGAAACATTCAGAAATGGTGCATATCTTGTGAATAAGAAGCAGGAAACCAGCATTAAGGATGTATATGCAATCGGCGATTGTGCAACCGTATATGATAATGCTATTGATGATGTAAATTATATTGCACTTGCAACTAATGCGGTTAGAAGTGGTATCGTAGCTGCTCATAATGTGTGCGGTACTGAAATTGAATCACTAGGCGTACAGGGCTCAAATGGTATCAACATTTATGATCTAAAGATGATATCAACGGGAATCACTTTAGAAAAGGCTAAGAAACTGGGAATGGAAGTTTCTCATACTGATTTTGAAGATAATCAAAGGCCTGAATTTATGAAGGAAAATGATATCGTTAAGCTGAGAATCGTGTACGAAACTAAGACTAAGAGAGTGGTTGGAATGCAGTGCGTATCTGAATATGATATGTCAATGCTAAATCACATGTTCTCGCTTGCTATTCAGGAGAAGGTGACAATGGACAGGCTCGCCCTGCTTGACATTTTCTTCCTGCCACACTTCAACAAGCCATATAACTACATTACTATGGCTTCTATTCTAGCTAAATAATTAGTAGATATAAACGCAGCTTCAACTCTGGAAAAGACAAGACTAACCAGAGGCAGGCTGCGTTTTTGATTGCTTAATGTTAATGTAGTTTTCCATGATGATTTGACCTACAATTTATTTTATGATAATATTGTATCAAACTTCGTTGAAAGGAGTTGACTGATTTGGTATTTGCTAAATATAATGTCGTAGACAGACAGACAGACAGACAGACAGATTTAACTGCTGATTTAGCAAGCCATTTTGAGTGTCATAAATTAGATACATTTAACACCTATTATAGGAGTATTTATTTAAGCCTATAATAGGTGTTTTTTTGTATAAAAAATTAAAAGGAGGTGTTGTAGTTGGCATGAAAGATTCTGTAAGTAGAAGACTTAAGGATATGCCATTTGGTGGGCTTTATGAAATTTTTGGAAAGGCTAGCAAACTAGAGAAGTCTGGAAAGAAAATGATTCATATGGAAATAGGTAGACCAGATTTCTTATCACCAGAGCCAGCCATGAATGCAGTGACTGATGCACTTAGGAATGGAATGGTACATTATACACCTGTACCTGGCATCATTGAACTAAAAGAAGCTATCTTGGAGAGAGAAGCACGAAGACATAACCTTCATTACAGTGAAGATGAGATAGTGATTATGGCAGGTGCATGTGAAGTTTTATCCAGCATTTTCTTTAGTATTTTAGATCCTGGAGATGAACTTATTGTATTAGGACCATACTTTTCAGCGTATAAGGAACAAGCCATAATCGCTGATTTTAAACTTGTGGAGGTACCACTGAGTGTAGATGACGAATGGCAAATCGATATGCAAAAACTTGAAAAGCAAGTGACTGCAAAAACGAAAGCAATTTTGGTGAATAATCCAAATAATCCTGGGGGTTACGTACTAGATAGGGCTAATATTAAAAAAATTGCCGATTTTGCTAAAAAACATAACCTTTTAGTTATATCGGATGACTGTTATGATGAATTTTATTATGATGAAAAGCCCGTTAATATTGCAACTCTACCTGAGATGCGAGAAAGAACCATTATTGCTAAGTCTGCATCAAAAGCTTATTCTATGACGGGATGGAGAATAGGATATGTCTTAGGTCCAAAAGAAATTCTAAAATATGCTAACAAGGTTCATCAAAACTTTTCCACATGTGCTACAGCATTTGCCCAGTGGGGAGCTATAAAGGCATATAAAGAGTGTGATGATTTCATAGATAATATGGTTAGTACATTTAAGAAGCGGAGAGACTACCTTTATTCCAGGTTATCAGAAATAAAAGAATTTAAACTTATAAAGCCGAAAGGAGCATTTTATATGTTTCCAAAGCTTATAAATTGTAGCGTGGATGTAGATATAGTTTGCGATAGGCTACTAGATAATGGAGTGGTAACGGTACCGGGCAGATATTTTGGTGAAGGAGGAGATGGTTACCTAAGATTAGCTTATTGTAGAGAAATGGAAGAACTAGAATTTGCAGGCGATGTAATAGAAAAGGTTTTTAAGGAGATTTAGAAAGATGAAAAAGGTATCTATAATTATTACTATATGTTTATGTATTACATTGGTATTAACAGGATGTGGAGGAAAAAAGGGCGAGAATAGCGGAGTTGAATTAAAACTGGGGCATGCTATGTCGGAAGGTACTAATGCAACTAAGTTAATTCACGAATTTACACAAAAGGTTGAAGAAGCTACAGATGGAAGAGTTGTTATAAAGGATTACCCAAATAGTCAATTAGGTAGTGAAACAGATATGGTTGAACAAATACAGATGGGTACTTTAGATGCAGGAGCTATTATGTGTGGTTCAATGCAGTCTATAGAACCTAAAATGGCAATTGAAGATTTACCATATATGTGGAAAGATATTAAACATGCTCGTGATGCCTATAATGGAGAATTTGGTAATTACTTAGGTGATCTTTTAAAAGATAAGGGACTCACAAAAGTCGGCTACATTGAATGGGGATTTAGACAAATTACTAATAATGACAAACCAATCGTTGAGCCAGAAGATTTAAAAGGTATGAAAATTAGGGTAGCTCAAAATAAATTACGAGTGGATGCTTTTGAGACTGTTGAGGCACTTCCAACTATGTTAGCATTCTCAGAATTATATGGTGCATTACAGCAGGGTGTTGTCACTGCACAGGAAAATCCACTTTCTAATATAGTGGCTGCCAATTTCAATGAAGTTCAAAAATACTTATCATTAACATCTCACTTTTATAATCAAGCAATGATTATCTTTAATAATGATAAGTGGAATCAAATTTCAAAGGAAGATCAAGAGAAAATAATTGAGCTGGCTAAAGATCTATCGAAAGAAATACAAAAAGCAAATGATAAAGATGAAGAGATGTACATTAATCAATTAAAAGAAAAAGGAATGCAAGTAAATGATAATGTTGACAAGAAGGCATTCAGAAAAGCGATGCAGCCCGTATATGACAAGTGGCATGATGTATTTGGTGATGAGTTAATGAAGATATATGAAAAAGCTTCTGGATATTAAAAGGATTGCATATGTATAGGATTAGAAATTATTTAGTGTCAATTTTGAAATATATTGCTGTTATCTGTATTGTAGGATTAACTGTTGTAGTTGCTCTTCAGGTTATAACACGCTTACTTGGTATTTCATTTTCAGGAGGAGAAGAACTAGCAAGATTCATGCTCATATGGTTAACTTTTAGTGGTTGTTCAGTTGCATTAGCAGAAAAAATGCATTTATCAGTTAACTTCTTTGTTAATCTAACACCTGAAAGAATACAACAAATTATTTATTTGTTGGTTAATGTAGTCATTATTTTATTTTATGTTGTAATAGCATATTTTGGATTTCAACTTTCAATAAAGGCTATTAACACATTGTCACCGTCTTTGCACTGGTCGATGGGAATGGTATATGGAGTATTGCCAGTGACATCAATTTTTACAATTTATATATTGACTATTGATTTGATTAGAGAATATATTTTAAAAAATAAGGAGGGACATATATGATAGCAGGCATACTAATTGGTTTTTTTGTATTACTGTTCTTAGGTGTTCCAATAGCCTTTGCAATGGGAGCAGTCACTACTACGATGTTGTCCATTAATGATGTCTCTCTTGAGATGCTAGTGCAGAGAATGTTTGCAGGGGTAAATTCATTTTCATTGTTAGCATTACCTCTATTTATACTAGCTGGTAATATTATGGGTGAAGGTGGATTAACAAGGAGACTTTTACGACTAGCTGATTTATTTGTTGGAAAGTTTACCGGTGGTCTTGCTATTACATCAATTACCACATGTGCTTTATTTGGAGCAGTATCAGGATCAACAGCAGCTACTACTTTTGCAGTAGGATCTGTTATGGTTCCAGAAATGAAAAAGCAAGGATATCACAAATCCTTTATAGCAAGTATTATTGGACCTTCTGGAGTTTTGGGATTAATCATACCACCAAGTATAACAATGGTAATACTTGGTATAACTGCAAATATTTCTATAGGAGATTTATTTTTAGCAGGATTTATTCCAGGAATTATACTTACAATTATGCTTTGCATATATGCTGGTTATATATCGCGTAAAAAGTCTTTTGGTGTAAAAAGAGAATTAAACATAAGTAAAGCAGAAAAAAGTAAAATTGTTAAAGACGGATTTTTACCATTAATGACACCTGTTATCATACTAGGTGGCATATTCAGTGGTCTCATGACGTCTACAGAAGCCGCAGTTATTGCAGTTTTATACGGATTAATACTGTCTATAATCTATAAAGAATTAACCTTTAAAAAATTATATAAAATATTAGTTGATACAGCAAATACATCTGCAATTATACTTATTGTTATAGCAGTGTGTAATGCTTTTGCATGGTTATTAACTATAGCAGGTATACCTGAACTTATAAGTAAATTCTTTTTAAATTATGCTAATACACCTGTAGAGTTCCTTCTAATAGTATCTGGCATATTATTAGTATTAGGGTCGTTAACAGAAGTAACTTCGTTGATTATCCTTTTGGCACCAATTTTTATGCCAATCGCAATGCAATATGATATTAATCCTATTCATTTCGGCATGGTTTTGATAATGAATTTTGCTTTGGCAAATATTACACCTCCAGTAGGATTATCTACTATATGTGGATGTAGTATAACTGATAAGAATATGGGGATTGAAGATACACTTCCATATATTTTACATATAATGGGAATCGTTGCAATTGCAGTGTTACTAATTATTTTTGTACCAGAAATATCAACTATTTTAGTTAAGTAGGGGAAAATGGCAATATACAGTATAGATGAATTAAAAAGTGATAATGTAAGAGGTGGCAAAGGTAAAGCCAATATATTTAACTTAATAAAAGACTACCAAGTGGATATAACATATGTTGGGGTAGTTGAGTTAGAGCCTTTAGCTACAATTGCTGAACACACACACTTAGATGATAGAGAGTTATATTTCGTAATAGAAGGTGAAGGTGTTTTTATTGAAAATGGAGAAAAAAACTATATAAAACGTGGATATTATGGTGCTATAAATAGAGGTGATAGTCATGGTATAGAAAACACTTCAAAAACAGAGAAATTAAAAATAGTAGCAATAGTTATAAAATAGATATATAACTCTAGAAATGGATCAAAAGAGAAAAAAGAGGGTAAGCCCTCTTTTTTCTTGATTTTAAAAATAAAAAAACCTGCACCAGTGCAGGTCGCCATAATAAAATAGCTGATTAAACGATGTCGATAAATCTTTATCTGAACTTAGTGTAGTTTCTTAGGGTAATCAGACTCGCACGCTCATATTCTTCAGCACTACTAAGTCTGAGATTAGTGTAGTTTCTTAGAATAATCAGACTAACGCCCCTGATATTCCATCGTAAGTCTTGGTAATGAATTGTTGCTCAATTTTGACCTATAAATATAAGTAGCATAATATTGAATACACTCAATTTTAAGGTATAATAATTAAAGTAGTAGTAGATAAAGAGGTGTTAGCTACATGAATAGCGAAATAGATAAAATTCATAAAGATGTTTATAGCAGCATCAAAGAATTGATGGATAATGCAAGAAATAGTGTTGCAAGAGAAGTTAATAATACTCTCATTCAAACTTACTGGGAAATAGGTAGAATTATTGTAGAAGATGAGCAAGGTCATTCAGATAGAGCTGGGTATGGGAAAACTTTACTGAAAGATTTGTCTAAAATGCTGACTAAAGAATTTGGGCGTGGATTTTCGGTTTCGAATCTACAGTTTATGAGAAGATTTTATCAAGAATATGAAATTCAACAGACACTGTCTGTTAAATTGAGTTGGTCGCATTATTGTGAGTTATTGTCTATTGATAATAAAAATAAGCGTAGTTTTTATGAAAAAGAAACTATCAATGCAAATTGGTCTGTAAGAGAGCTAAAGAGACAAATAAAAACATCACTTTTTGAAAGACTGTTACTTTCATCAGGAGATGAAAATAAAGAAAAGGTATTAGAGTTAGCTTTAAAGGGAAATGAAATAAATAAGGAAAGTGATGTTGTAAAAGACCCTTATGTATTTGAATTTTTAGGAATACCAGACGAAAAGCCAATTATGGAAAGTGATTTAGAAAAAGCACTTGTAACTCATATAGAAAAATTCTTGCTTGAACTTGGCAAGGGCTTTATGTATGTTGGTTCACAGCAAAGAGTAACGCTTGGAAATACCCATTATTATGTTGATATGGTATTTTACAACAAGATACTTAGAAGCTATGTTTTGATCGAACTTAAAACAGGAAAGTTAATGCCCGAAGCAGTAGGACAACTTAATATGTATCTTAACTACTATAAAGCTGAAGTTAACGACGAAATGGATAATGAGCCTATTGGAATTATCCTTTGTACCGATAAGGACAGTATACAGGCAGAATATGCACTTGGAAGTTTGTCAAATAAGATATTTGCTTCTAAGTACACTTTATATATTCCTGATAGAGAACAATTAGAAGAACAAGTTGAGAGAGTTTTAATGAATTATAGGGAAAAATAAAGTTAATTGAAAATTGTATAACGCCCGTCGCGTAATTATATAAAATAAAATAATTTATGAATGATTAGAGAAGTGGAGAAATAATCTACCTCTCTTTTTTATTGCAAGGAGAAGAACATGAGCGATAACAAAAAGTATTATTATCTTAAGCTAAAGGAAGATTTCTTTACAAATAAAAAATTTAATAATATGGCTACCTATAAAAGTTAAAATAAGATTATCATAATTGTTGCAGATAAATGGTTACACTTTGCATCAATTAAGGTAATCTTTTTGATATAATTCTTTCTTGTAAAGTAGTGAATTATATCGAATACAGCAGTTACTAAAATAAGTAATTTAGATCAGGCTCTTATGCTAAGCAGGGCCTATAAGGAAGAAGAAATTAAATTGCATGTTTCTAAACTCGCAAGAGAATTAAACTATAGCCGTAAAACACTAAGCAGAAGGCTAAACGGTATTGCACCTAAAAAAACAAGAAACAGAAAAAGATCTTTAGATGATTTCAATGATCTTATATGCAAATATTTGTATGATGAACAGAGAAATTTTACAAAAAAGACTTGGCATTTGCAAACAAAACATAATATTACATGACCTTATTTTATCCAAATAGTTTTCACTTTACACAATCCTAACATCCCGCTCATAGAAAATAAACTAAATAAAAACCGGCCTTCACACAATAGCAAAGGCCGGTTTTAGGTATCCAATATTTTTAGAAGAGTATGTAAAATTCCTTCTGTAAATAGAAGGGCTTCGATGATAATTTTAAGCACTATTCAGTCATCTGCAATTAAGCTGTTGTATATTTAATAGCAATAATTTCCTACGCTGCCTGTATCTCCTCGACTAATGCCTTGATATTATCTTCCTCATCCTGCATCGCTTTTAGAGTCAACTCCATAAGGTCAGGAAGCTCGATTCCAAGCATCTCTGCACCCTTTGAAATGACTTCTCTGTCACAGCCAGCAGCAAACCTTTTATCCTTGAATTTCTTTTTTAGGGATTTAAGATCCATATCTCTACAGCTATGGCTTGGACGAAGAATTACTGCAGCACCTACTATGCCTGTAAGCTCATCACATGCATATAGGAGCTTTTCCATCTCATGCTTAGGCTCTATGTCAACACACATACCATAACCATGACTACAGATAGAATGCTCCAGTTCAGGGTAGTTTCCGGCTTCATTTAACAATTCACAGACTTTTGTGCAGTGCTTTTCGGGCCACATTTCAAAGTCAAGATCGTGGAGAAGACCTGCTGTAAACCAAAAATCAGCTTCATTTTCGTAGCCCTTTTTTATTGCAAGATTTTTCATTACTGAGCCCACAGTGGCAGCATGAAGTATGTGGAAATCTTCCTTGTTGTATTTTTTCAATAGTTTAAAGGCTTCCTGCCTACCTGGAAAATTCATTTAGTATACCTCCATTTTGTCATTACCTATATTTATTTTACAAAATTTTCAAAAAAAAAGAAAAATTTATTATTTAGTACCTTGCATTATATAATACCTTATGTTATTATGTATATAAGAAAGGAGGGTACCGTGAACACTCAATTCAAAAAAGGAGTATTAGAGGTATTAGTCCTATCTTTACTGGATGAAGGAGACAAATATGGTTTTGAGCTGGTAGAGGAGATATCAAAATCCATTGATATTTCAGAGGGGACTATATATCCGTTGCTGAGAAAATTATATAATTCAGCCATGGTTGAAACTTATTTGCAGGAGTCGTCAAGTGGACCGCCAAGAAAATACTATAAGTTAACTGAGCTTGGCAGAAAGATGCTCAGGATTCAACTGAAGGAATGGAAGGAATTTACCGATCAGGTGAACAAAATTTTAGGAGGAGTTTATGAAAAAGAAGGAATTTCTTGATTTATTAAGATATTATTTAAAGAGCTTACCACAGGTAGCAATAAATGATATTATTTATGACTACGAGCAGCACTTTGAATGGGCTTTGGCAAAAGGGAAAAGTGAGGAAGAAATATGTAGGGAGCTTGGCTCACCACAGGCTCTTGCAGAAGAATACTTAGACTATGAAATTTTTGGTGGACATGGTAGAAAGCATTTTAGGAGAGAGCGTGCATTCGGAAGTGGCGATGTGGAGTACAAGAAGGAGGCTAAAGCAAAATCATCCTCAGCATGGAAATGGATTGCTGTAATACTAATAATTATACTTTTCCCTGCTATTCTTGGAGCTGGAGTCGGCATCATAGCGTTACTGATTGGCTTTGTGGCAACTGCTATTTCTTTAATAGTTGCAGGAATAGCATTGCCTTTTTCAGCAGTAATTGGGATACCATCAGCATATCCACTTATATTTCATTCACCACTGCATCCTGTGACCAATTCCTTCATAGGAATCTTCCTGCTATTTTTGGGCATCGGATTATTGTATCTAATGGTGAAGATAATTAAGCTTGCTAAAGTAGGATATAGGGAGATTTCCAATGGATTTAGATGGAAGAAGCATAGAAAAGAAGCCGAAAGAGGAGCACACAGAGCAGGAACCTATGATAGCCCTGAAGAGCTAAATGTTATCGAAGCAGATGAAAATGGGGAAGAAAGAGTAATTAAATCAGATGCCGACGAATCGGAGCATTAGTTATTTATATATGGAATAGAAAGTAATGGAGGTAAATTATGAAGCATAAGTTCGGTATACTTATAATCGTTATAATAATAATATCCCTTGTTGGAACCATTGCATCGCTGCTAATCTTCGACAGGGATAAGGTTGCTGATCTCTTCAGACGAGGTGGAGATATACAAATTGGTTGGTTTGATAAGGACTATAAGGATTACGATGATTACGATGATGATGAGGACTATAGGCAGCTCGCATCTCAATTAAGTGAGGAAAATAGCTTTGAAAAGTTTTCAAAGGTTAATGTAGACTTGGGAAATGGCGAAGTAGAAGTAAAAAAAGGTGCAAGTTACGCCATAAAATATCATTCAGAAGTTGTAAATGTGACTCAAACTGGTGAAAATGTGGAGATCACAGGAGATGGAGGTATGGTTGAAATCATAACACCAGAGCCAGAGCTTCTGACTTTGACTATCAAGCAAGGCAATAGATATGATGTAGAGCTGGAAACAGCAATCGGCATGCTGGATCTAACCTTTGATAATGGAAAAGTGAATATTGATGAAAATTGTGCTACTTCAGGTAGCATAAAGATGAACCACGGCTTTGTGAAAGTTGATAATGCTGGTAATAATGTGACACTTGATGTAGCATTTAATCATAGAGGCGAGTTCATACAGGGTGCTAGCGCAAGGAGACTTATAAGTGGAGAAAAGGCAGCTGCCACTTTAGGAACTGGTGAGAAGTCTTTGAGTGTTGCTATGGATACAGGCAAAGTAAAAATAGATGATTAGACAAAATACATTCTTCAGAAAAAATAAAATATAAAAGGGACCCTTAGGGGTCTTTTTTATTGGAAAGAAGGTTGCAATGTGATAGAATATATAGGGAGGCCTATATGAAAAGTCCTATTATAATTGGTATTGCAGGTGGATCCGGTTCTGGAAAATCCACAGTAACAAAGGAGCTAATCAGACTTTTAGATGGTAAGGGAGTAGTTGTTATAGAGCAGGATTCATATTATAAGGATCAGTCGGATCTGCCTTATGAAGAGAGAGTGAAGACGAATTACGACCATCCATTTGCTTTTGATAACAGCTTGCTAATTGAGCATCTGAGAACTCTTAAAGAGGGAAAAGCGATTGTGAAGCCCATCTATGATTTTGAAAAGCATAATAGATGTCAGGAAACACAGCGAATCGAACCTGCTGATGTAATTATCGTAGAGGGAATTTTAATATTTGTTGAGGAAGAGCTAAGAAACCTGATGGATATTAAGATTTTTGTTGATACAGATAGTGATGTAAGAATCATTAGAAGAATTATCAGGGATATGACTCACAGGGGAAGAAGCCTCGAGTCAGTTGTTAATCAGTATATGGAAACTGTAAGACCTGCTCATCTTCAATTTGTAGATCCGTCTAAAAAGTATGCGGACATTATCATTCCTGAAGGCGGTATGAATCATGTTGCCATTGATATACTTCACACTAAGATAAAAGACATTCTTTCAAGACCAAATTAATGTAGGAGGATATAGGCTGAATGAATCTAATCGAGATGGTTACACTGTCCTTTGCATTGGCAATGGATGCTTTTTCCGTGTCAATTTGCAAAGGAATGGCAATGGGAAGAAGCAACCTTAAAAGTGGAATCCTTCTTTCGCTTTCATTTGGTGTTTTTCAGGCTGTAATGCCCGTGATTGGATATCTACTCGCCTATGGATTTGCCGATAAAATAAGGAGTATAGACCACTGGATTGTACTGGTAATTCTTGTAATTATCGGTGGAAAAATGATAATTGAGGGGCTGAGAAAAGAAGGCTGCTGTGTAGATAAAGGATTAGGTATAAAGGAAACACTGGGACTTTCCATTGCTACAAGTATTGATGCTATGGCAGTGGGCGTAGGCTTTGCAGCTATAAAGGTGAACCTGATTAGTGCAGTATGTCTGATTGGAGTCATTACATTCATTTTATGTGTGTTAGCCTTTTTAATAGGTAAGAAAATTGGAATGTTTTTACAAAATAAGGCTGTTATTTTTGGAGGCCTAATTCTTATAATAATTGGTGTAAAAGTATTTTTAGAGCATTTAAGCAAGGGGATATAATGGAACAAAAGGATAAAAGATATGCAGTTCTTATAGATGCAGACAACATAGGATACAAGTATGTACCTCTTATTTTGCAGGAAATTTCCAGCTACGGAGTTGCTACATATAAAAGAAGCTATGGGGACTGGTCAAGCGAAAACATGAAAAACTGGAAGAAGGTGTTACTTAATAATTCAGTGACGCCTGTACAGCAGTACAGCTATACAACAGGTAAAAATTCAACGGACTTTGCCATGGTTATTGATGCTATGGATATCCTTTATTCCCAGCATGTAGACGGGTTTTGCATAGCAAGTAGTGACAGCGATTTCACAAGACTTGCCACCAGACTCAGGGAAGCAGGCATGGATGTAATTGGAATGGGTGAAACAAAGACACCTAAGCCATTTATAAGTGCATGTAATGCCTTTAAATATCTAGATAAGCTAGCCGAGGCAGAGGCGGAGGAAGGTTCAGAGGATACATCTGTTGAGCTTGATGATGAAGCAGAGGTAATAGAGGATGTAAGAAAGTCCAATGTACTCAGGTTAAACAAGCTTAAAAAGGTGTTAAAGACATTAGTAGAGGAAAATTCCGACGGTGACGGATGGATGCATATTGGAGATTTAGGTAATAGGCTACAAAAAAGATTTCCGGATTTTGACCCCAGAAACTATGGATTTAAAAAATTCTCACTATTTATCGAATCATTGGATGACTTATTTACTATTAAAAAGGAAAATCAGGCTGTGGGAAGTGGGGTAATTATATATGCAAAGCTTAAATATAATAACTCCGGAAAAGGTCGAAAAAGAAGCTCTAAGTAATTTAATATTTAATTTGCGATGATTTACTTTACATATATAAAAATGTAAAATATATTGTTGCAATAATAATAAATGAAAAAGGAGTAAAATATGAAGAAATTTGCACAGGAATTTAAGGAATTCATTTCGCGTGGCAATGTTATGGACATGGCTATAGGTGTGGTTATGGGTACTGCTTTTACCGCAATAATAAATGCAGTAGTAAATGGAGTGCTTATGCCTATCATAGGTTTTATTCTAGGCGGAAATCAGTATGACAATATTAAAATTGTTCTTGCCGCAGCAAAGGGAGATAAGCCTGAGGTAGCTATTGCTATTGGAACGGTACTTGGAGCCATTATTAATTTCCTAATCATTGCCGCAGTTCTTTTCTGTGTGGTAAAGGTAATAAACAGGTTCAGAAAGAAGCAGGAGGAAGAAATTATCGAAGAGCCTGCACCGGAGGTTCCTGCTGATATTGCCCTGTTAACAGAGATAAGAGATTTACTGAAAAAATAAAATAATTTATTGAGGGGGTACTTATGCTTAAAGAACAGGTTGCTAAATTATTAAATGAACAGGTTAATAAGGAATTTTTCTCTTCTTATCTGTATCTTGATTTTTCCACCTATTTTGCAGATAGAGGCTTAGATGGATTTGCAAATTGGTACATGATACAGGCTCAGGAGGAAAAGGATCATGCTCTAATGTTTTATAATTATCTGTTGGAGCATGGAGAAAAGGTAAAGCTGCTTCCTATCGAAGGGCCAAGTGGCAAGTATAAGGACGATATTAGTGTATTAAAGGCTGCTCTTGCTCACGAGAAGCAGGTAACAGAATGGATTCATAAAATCTATGAAGCTGCTGAAAAAGAAAAGGATTTCAGCACCATGCAGTTCTTGCATTGGTTCATTGAGGAGCAGCGAGAGGAAGAAGCTAATGCAAGTGATCTTGTGACTAAGATGGAAATGTTTGGAAGTCAGCCGCAGAGTCTATATATGCTGAATTCAGATTTAAAGGGTAGGAGCTATGTTCCGCCTCAGGAGTAGTGGGTAAGCCGACGCCAGTCGGCTTTACTTATAATTAGGAAGGAAGGTAAGAATGTACATCAACAAGAGATCGATGAAAAGGCTCATTCTTGTAATTTTTATATCTATCATCTTCTTTTTAGTGATGAAGAATCTAGGCCTTTTAGCAGGAGAGCTTGGCAAGGTAGTTGCCGTATTTAGTCCATTTATATTGGGGGCAGGAATCGCATTTCTAATAAATGTACCAATGGTAAAGCTGGAATATTGGCTCTTTGACCGTTGGCTCTATGGGAAAAAGCCTAAGGAAGAAAGAGAAAAGCCTAAAAAATTTGAAAGGGAAAAAGGTCTTTGTGGAAAGGATTTCAAAAGACTTTTTAAAGGAAAGTTCAAAGGCTTTGGTAGAAAGCTTGCCATCTCATGCAAGAGACCTATCAGTATGCTTCTTACCTTTATTTTGGTAGTGGGCTTATTTGCGGTAATGCTGTATTTAATAGTGCCACAGCTTGCAAACACTATCAGGGAGGTAGCAGACAATTTGCCTGCGGCCGTTAATAAGGTTCAATACTGGATAGAAAATCATGCAGACACTATTGAATATTTTAAAAGTTACTCCAATAAACTATCAATAAACTGGGACGAAATGGCAGGTAAAGCTTCCCAGTATTTGCAGGATTTCGCAAAGGGATTATTAAATTCCAGTATCGCAACTGCAAGCTCTATAGTAAGTGGACTGGTTAGCTTCTTCTTGGGCTTAATATTTGCTATCTATCTACTTTTACAAAAGGAAAAGCTAAATAGACAGGGCAAGCAGATTATCTATGGAGCCATACCTGAAAAGGTTGCCGATGGGTGTATGTATACCCTCTCATTAACACATAGGACCTTTAGCAAATTTATCGCAGGACAATGTCTTGAGGCATGTATACTTGGACTGATGTTTGCAGTAACTATGCCGTTATTCAAACTTCCCTATGTAATTTTGCTGAGCTTTATAATTGGTTTCTTAAATCTTATTCCATATGTGGGAGCATTTATGGGACTTATTATTGGTGCTCTTCTTGTAGCAATGGAGGATCCACACCAGGCAGTAATCTTCATTGTCCTATTTTTGATACTACAGCAGATTGAGGCTAATTTAATATATCCTATAGTGGTAGGAAATTCTGTTGGGCTTCCGTCTATCTGGGTACTTGTGGCAATTACCATTGGTGGCAGCGTTGCAGGGGTAGTAGGAATGATTCTATTTATTCCACTTTTCTCAGTACTTTATACCATGATAGTCTTTTATGTGAAGCGTGCTCTTGAAAAGAAGGATATTGATGAAGATAAGTGGAAGGAACCGGTGACACTAGATAAAGAGGCTCTGACCTTTGGAGCCGGGAAAAAAGCTGTTAGCAGTGAAACTTCCTGTTGTGAAGAGTATGAAGCAGAATGTAAAAGTGAAGCTTCAGGTAAGAATAGCGATGAGTCAGTGATTAGTAAAATTATTGATATTTTTAAGAATTAAAAAAGAGCCTGCCTCTTTGCACAGAATTTCATTCGTTGGATTTGAAATTAACGGCTTAGCACTATAAGGGGCAGGCTCTTTTATTGCATAATATTATAGATTTTAATTATCTGACATTTCCATGAGTTTCACACACTTTGTTACTCTACAGCTTTTAGTGAATCTGCCATGCTGATTCTTCTGACTTTAAAATACATGATGAAGCTTACAAGGAGTGCAAATCCAATGGTTATTAGGATGGAATAGATATAGCTGTACCACATTATATGTACATCGTAGTAGACCATTTCCACCTGTATTTTGAGCATTACGAAGGCATGTAGAGCTCTTCCTAATCCTAAACCCAATAGTGAGCTCATGATGGTGAGCATTATTATTTCACGAAAAACGTAAGAAATTGTCTCATACTCATTGAAGCCAAGAACCTTTAAAGTGGCAATTTCACGGGCTCTTTCAGTAATGTTGATATTAGTTAGATTGTAAAGAACGATGAATGCTAATATTCCGGCACTGATTATGATTAGCAAAATGACGGAGTTTAGATTGTTCATCATTGCATCTATTCGTCTGTAGGTATCCATATTTATATCAATACTTGCCACCTGATTCATCTCCATTACTGATGCTGATGAATCCAGAATTTTGTTTTCAGACGTTTTATCATGTAAGTCGATAGGTCTTTGTACGTGACGAACCTTAATGAGGGCATTAGATGCCTTTGGTGGGCTTCCCCACGCTTTTTCATATGTAGCGGGCGTCATATATGTATAATTTAACACATGATTTATAAATATATCATCAACACGCAGCTTGGCGATTTGTCCCTTGCTGTTTTTTAAGCTGACTGTATCACCTTTTTGTATCTTATTTTCTTTCGCCAGCTTTTCACAAATAAGTATTCCACCATCATCAGGCAGTCTTTTTTCTTCCCCGTAATTTTCAAGGTGGATAAAGTTAGGGACTTTCTCCCCATCTGTTGCAATAATATAGGTTTCTGTACTTTTTTTATTTTTGATAATACTTCCCTTACTTTTGTGAATGAGTAGTGCATCATCAATATGGGAATCAGCAGATTTGAGAAACTCATTGTATTTTAACAATGACGCATCATCAAAGCCCATTGACTGCTTAAAGCTTACGGTGTAGTCGAAATTATAAAGCTGGCTAAACTGCCTTTCCGATATATTTTTTATAGAATCGTTTACGCCAAAGCCGGTAAGTACAAGCGCAGTACAGCCACTGATACCAAGCAGCATCATGAGAAATCTTTGCTTGTAGCGAAAGGTATTTCTTATACTGACCTTTTGTAAAAAAGATAGGTGATTCCAGACTGGTGGAATTTTTTCTACAAGAGTTCGTTTGCCAGACTTGGGTGGCTTTGGACGAAGTAGGAAAGCAGGGTTTTCACGAAAATCTTCATAGCAGCTGATCCATGTAGTTGCTGTGGTGCAAAGCATAGCAACAAGAAAAGCTAAAATTCCGATTTTTGGATCAAGGCGATACTGTAGCCTGTCGCTGAAGCTATAAATGATGCCATATGCATTCCAAATAGTTTTTGGGAACAAATAGTTACCTAAGAAATAACCTATTATAGTTCCTATGAACCCACTAGAGCCTGCATAGATAAGGTAGCGAGAAGCGATTATAAAATTACTATATCCAAGGGCCTTAAGGCTTCCTATCTCAACCCTTGATTCTTCTACCATTCTGCTCATTGTGGTCATGCAGACTAAAGCAGCGGTCAGAAAGAAAAAGATTGGAAAGACCTTTGCAACACCATTTATTATATTGGAGTCATTCTTAAAGAGTGCAAAGCCCAGATTGCTGTAGGCATCTAGGCAGTAGCCGTGAACCTTGAGCTTCTTTATCTCAAGCTGTTCAGTTTGTGCAAGCTGTTCTAAAGCCTTATCCAGCTCCTGATTCTTGGTAGCAAAGGTGGCTTCTAGCTCATATTCCTTAGCATTTAGCTCCTTAATACCTGAATCCAGTTCTACTTTATTGTCACTTAGTATTTTTTCCTGACTTTCTAATTCTAGTGTAGCCCTGTCTAATTTGCTCTTTGCTTCTGCAAGAAATACGGAAGCTTCTTCAAGCCTTTTTTTCATTAAAAGCTTTTCTGATTCAGGTATATTGGAGGAGTTATTATATAACTGCATGAGATTTTCATATTCTGATAGCTTCGCAAAATATTCACTGCTTTGCTTACTAAGCTGCTCTCTTGCAGTTAAAAGCTGTGATTTAGCTTCGTTTATTTGCTGTTTTTGTTCATTAACTTCGGCTTTCTTTTCGTAAATAGCATACATGGCTTTGGATTTCTCAGCCTCTAAAGTAGCTTTGCCGGCATTAATTTCCTCACGTTTTGATTCTAGCTCACTTTGCAGGCGGGATAAAAGCTCGTTTCTACGCTCGTTAATAATATCATCAAGAACAGACTTTATCTCCGTCCTTGAACTATCTAGCATTTTGTCATATTTTTTACTATATATGATACTATCTTCACTACGATCTGCAAATCTAATATATATATTTGAATAATAGTCATTTGTTATTAAATCAGGCTTAGTATATATGAAGGCAGATACCTGTCCATTTCCCAGCTCGCTACTACCTCTGTCGAAATTAAGGAAGAGTGGGGACTTGCAAATTCCAACGATAGTAAGCCTTTGAGAAGCAAAACTAGATTTGGTCTTGTCACTGTTTTCATGAGCAATCTGTATTTTTTTACCAATATCTCGGTTTTTAAAATAACGTGAATCACCTAGTACTTCATTTCTTTTTTTCGGCATACGCCCTTTTTCCAGCTGTATTTTGTTCAGCTTTGTAGGAAGGTTAATGGCAATAAGTACCTTATCAATATTTTTCGATGTTTTATACAGAAAGTGTACTTGCTTGCTTCCTTCTACAATGAAATCTTTCCCAAGCTGCTCTTTTGCATGCTGAAGATTTTCGCTGGAAAAGCCCTTGGTAGAAACGAGGTGATAATCAAAAAATTTTTTCTCATCTAAATATTCATTGGCAGAAAAAACCATAGCATCTCTGCTAACTTTTAGACCGGAAAAAAATCCGACTCCTAATGCGATTATACCTAGTATGGCTATGTAGCGACCAAGACTTTTTCTTATGTCCCTTATGGTTGTTTTAATCATTTTTTACCATTCCACTAAATCAACATCTAATTTATTATCATTTATATATGTATGAGTGACAGTTCCATTTTTTATATGAATGACTCTATCCGCTATTTTTTCTAAAGCTGAATTATGAGTGATAATTATAATGGTCATTTTAGTACTGTTACAGGTCTCCTGCAGCAGCTTTAATATGGATTTTCCTGTATTGTAGTCTAAAGCTCCTGTTGGCTCGTCGCACAGGAGAAGCTTCGGATTTTTTGCAAGAGCTCTAGCTATGGCAACTCTCTGCTGCTCACCTCCTGAAAGCTGAGAAGGAAAGTTATTTAATCTGTGAGCAAGACCTACTTTTTCTAATATTTCCTTTGGATCTAGTGGATTTTTACATATTTGTGTGGCAAGGGAGACATTTTCGTATGCAGTGAGATTTTGAATAAGATTATAGAATTGAAATACAAACCCTATATCGTAGCGTCTGTAGTTTGTTAGCTCTCTTCGGCTATATTTAGAAATTTCATTACCATCTAAAAAGACGTGGCCTGAAGTCAATGTGTCCATACCACCTAAAATGTTGAGGAGAGTAGTTTTTCCAGCACCGGAAGGACCTACAATGACACAAAGCTCTCCCTCATTTACTTCAAGTGATGCGTCGGTTAGTGCATCGATTTTCATTTCCCCTACCTGGTAGGTTTTACTTACTTTTTCTAATTTAATAAAGCTCATACTTATATTGTAGCATTATCTGAGATATATACAACAAAAAAGCTGACCAGCGGTCAGCTTTTGTTCATAATCTGTAGATTTTGGGTCAGAAATTTATTTCTTTTCTTCTGACTTACCAATCTTCTGGTTAGTAAGCTTTAGATTCTTTTCAAAATCTGCTCCGTATTTTTTCATCCATTTTCCATCAGGGCTGATGTCGGAGAATGTGATAATCCATGTCTTGGTTGAATCTAATGCCACCTGTTTTTGTCTTAGAGTCTTGTCATTAATTTTGTATTCAATAGTTGAAATAACCGCAGAATAGTCCTTAACAGGCTCCTTTTTAAAATCCTTAACATCTACATTAAGATCCTTAAATCCCTGCTTTTCCAAGGCTTCCTTAATGGATTTTTGCAGCTCATCCTTAGATAGGGAATCATAGAATTTATCATCCTTTGGGGCCTGACTAATTGTGATATTAGTTAAATCTCCACTAGTCTGATAATCTGCTAGATGCCATAAATCAATGCTTTCTTCCTTTGTAAATTCCTTTATATTAGGATCAATGCTTGCAATTTCTACTTTTGCATCCTTAGCACTGTTTTTTCCCACTTTTGGGGAGCCACAGGCAGCAAGGCCTACAGCCAGAGTAATAATCATTGCCAAGGCGAAAATTTTCTTAAAACTCTTCATGTTTCCTCCCAATTATTTAATGTTATCTCATTAAATTTTAACGAAAAAAGTTATCTATGTCAAATCTGAGAGTAGCACTAGTCATGATATTTCAATATTCACAGCAATCTGATATGACTCAGGGTATAACTATCTGAGGCTTGCCATATGCTTCAAAGTTCTGATTAGCTGACTTACATAGCTCATTTCATTATCATACCATGCTACGATTCTTACCTCATAAATCTTCGTACCACATCTTTGAGAAAGTGTTTGAGTGGCATCAAATAAAGAACCGTAGCTCATACCTATGATGTCAGAGGAGACAAGCTCTTCCTCAGTATAGCCAAAGGATTCGTTTGCAGCCTTTTTCATAGCTTCGTTAATGCCTTCTACCGTAACGCTTTCAGTTTCATCTTTTAGTGTAGCGTCAAGAATGGTAATGGAACCACTTGCTACAGGTACTCTCTGTGCAGATCCAATAAGCTTTCCGTCAAGCTCTGGAATTACGAGGCCAATTGCCTTTGCAGCACCAGTGCTGTTTGGCACGATATTTATCGCTCCAGCTCTTGCCCTTCTCAAATCGCCTTTTTTATGTGGACCATCTAAAAGCATTTGGTCTCCAGTATATGCATGGATCGTAGTCATAAATCCGGTTCTTAGCTCACGGTAATCGCTAAGGGCTTTAGCCATTGGAGCAAGACAGTTTGTAGTACAGCTTGCACCGGAAACTATCTTATCCTCTGCCTTTAAAGTATTGTGATTTACTCCGTAAACAATAGTAGGCAGATCATTTCCCGCTGGAGCAGAGATAAGCACCTTCTTTGCACCTGCATCTATATGTGCCTGGGATTTAGCCTTGCTAGTATAAAATCCAGTACATTCCAAAACAATATCTATGTCAAGCTCCTTCCATGGAAGCTGAGATGCATCGGCAATTGCATAAATAGGGATTTCCTTTTCTCCGACCTTGATGGACTTTTCCAATGCCTCTACAGGATAATCTCTAAAGGCTCCCTGTACGCTGTCATATTTTAAAAGATGGGCAAGCATGGAAGGGCTAGTCAAGTCATTGATAGCCACTATCTCTATTTGCTCATCATTTATAAGCTTTCTAAAAGTAAGACGACCAATACGTCCAAATCCATTAATAGCAACTCGTATCATATTTTCCTCCTTATGTAGTATTTAATTATACAACAACAGGCCATTTTAAACAATATGTCATTTGGCACAAAACGAAAGTTTTAATTAAAAATCTTTCGAATTATCTACCTGAACTATTATAATATCATTGCCTGAGCGTCAGTTTATTTTGACACTAGGTAAGCTAGATAGTATAATTTTAGTATATAGGAGTGTATATATGTGCAGATATTATTTTGTGACGGGAGGTTCTGGTGCCATTGGAAGCAGCTTGGTAAAAAGTTTGCTACGGTCAGGACATAAAGTAGCTTTTACTTATAATAAAAATGAAGCAGTCGCAAAGGAACTATCAAAGGAGGAGGTTTGTCTTCCGCTGAAATGGTCTATGGGCGAGGCCCTTTTAGAAAATACAGAAAATAGACAAATAAGGGAGGGCACAGTGGATAAGCAGGCACAAAGCCTTATAGATTCTGCTTGCACATATTTTGGTATAAAAAGCTTTGATGGATTTGTGGCGACAGCTGGAGTCAGTTATAGAGGATTATTTCAGGAAGCAGATTTTCATCAGTGGGAAGAAATATTTAAAGTAAATGTCATCTCCAATGCATTGTTAGCTCGAAAGCTAATAGGAAGAATGATTTCTGCTGAAAAAGCTGGCTCAATTATTTTCACAAGCTCTATTTGGGGTGGTAAGGGTGGCTCAATGGAAAGTCTTTACTCTGCCAGCAAGGGAGCGATTGAGTCATTGACTAAAGCTCTTGCCAAAGAGCTGGGACCATCAGGCATTCGTGTGAATGCTGTTGCCCCAGGATTTATTAACAGTAATATGAATTCATGGATGAGAGAGGAAGAAAAGGATATGATTAAGGAGCGTATACCTTTAGGATACATTGGAAGCGCTTCAGAAGTTACATCAATCATGCAATTTCTTCTTTCGGAAAAGTCATCTTATATAACAGGGCAGATAATAGGTGTTGATGGAGGTGGATTTGAATAGATATTTTCAAGCAATTATAGATACCTTTAATAATACTGTAGAAGATTTTAAAATAGTATTTAATTCAGGCCATGGTACGGAAATAATATATACAGCCGTAGTAAGGTGGGTATTTATAGTGCTGGCATTTTTAATCGTATATAAATGTCTTCGCAGCCTCATAAGAGGAAAGACTTCCTCGGAGGTATGGGCTTATTTCCATATTGATACCTTGAGTAGGGAAGGTGGAACCAATATACCGATCACACACTGGGAAAATGTCATAGGAAGACATAGAAGCAGCGATTTACAGATAGATGACAAGCTGATTTCCAGAACACATGGAATATTGTCACGCGAGGATGATGGAGCATGGTCCTATGTGGACATGGGATCCAAAAATGGAGCTATTGTAAATGGAAAGCAGTTAGAGCCGGGTAGCAAGGCTACTATAAGGCCAGGTGACTCGCTGATTTTAGGTATGACTAATTGCAGTATCTATCCAATTAGTCTTGAAGAGCATAATAATAATATAAATATGAGGAAAACAGATACATGGTTTAGTTCACCATGGATACTACTCATACTTCTTTCTACATTTCAGCTTCTTACTATGATGCAGCTTAAAATAGCATTAGGGGAAGAGTATCTTCAAAATATTACCGTTGCATTTCTCGGACTTATGGGGATTATGTGGGCATATGTGATTGTACTTAAAAGTTTTAACCGAAAGGCATTTGAGATGGAATTTTTAGCCTTCTTTTTAAGTACACTCAGCTTTGCTGTTACAGCCACCAAATATCCTGAATCAGTTTTTAAACAATTTATTGCACTCGTAATGGGAGTTGGAGTGTTTCTGCTTATGGGTAGCATACTACGTAACCTGCATAGAGTACTGGCACTCAGGCGTTATATAATGGTGGGTGCGTCACTTTTGCTGATTTTCAATTTGCTCTTTGCTACAACAAAGTTTGGTGCATCTAACTGGGTGTCGATTGGAGGCTTTTCATTTCAACCCTCAGAGCTTGTTAAGGTAGCATTTATATGGATTGGTTCCGCATCATTAAGCAAGCTTCTTGATCGAAAGGATAACCTAAAGTTCATGGGCTTTTCTGCATTTTGCTTTATTTGCCTTGCTCTTATGGGCGACTTTGGTACAGCCATAATATTTTTCGTTACATTTCTTGTGATTTCATATCTTAGAAGTGGAGATTTCACAAAAATAATACTTCTTGTGGGCGTAGCATTTGTAGGTGGGCTCATGGTGCTTAAGTTTAAGTCCTATGTTGCAGTGCGATTTGCATCATGGCTTCACGTGTGGGAATATGCAGATACAACCGGATTTCAGCAAACCAGAGGCCTTTCAGCTGCTGCCAGTGGCGGCCTTGTAGGAGTGGGAGCCGGTAACGGATGGCTAAGTGACATTCCTGCATCTGATACGGACTTGGTATTTTGCCTAGTGACGGAAGAATGGGGGCTTATTATTGCCATTTTGGCAATTTTATCTCTCATGATTTTATCGCTTTATGCTATATTTTCCGTCTGGTCTGGAAGGTCGGGCTTTTATACCATTGCTGCATGTGCAGCCACATCCATGTACATTTTCCAAATGATGCTAAATGTCTTCGGTTCGGTGGATATTTTCCCATTTACAGGCGTTACATTTCCATTTTTATCTAACGGAGGAAGCAGTATGATTGCCTCATGGGCTATGCTTGCATTTTTAAAAGCCTCAGATACAAGACAAAATGCCAGCTTTGCTATAAGTACATCATCTAAGGGATTAGATTGGAGAGGAGGCTTAGTATGAAAAAACTAGAGAAAAGAGCACTCATGTGCATCGTGTTTGCTCTTATACTTGTACTAGGACTAGGCTTTTTCGTATGGCAATTTGCCACTAAAGGGGTTAGTTGGGCTACCTTCTATGCGAATAGACATATTTATAGTGAAGGTAGACTGGCGATAGGTAGCATTTATGATGTAAATGGAAAGCCGCTTTTGGTAAATGATAAGGAAGGTACCCACTACAACGATGATGAACAGATAAGAAGAGCAACTGTTCATGTGGTAGGCGATGGACGTGGAAATATCTCAACATCGGCACAAAGTATTTTAAGCCAGCAGATTGTAGGTTACAATCTCGTAACAGGTACATATTCATTTGCAGGCAGAGGAAGGACTATAAAACTTACTATCGACAGTGAAATTAGCAAGGTGGCTGATGAAGCTCTGGGATATAGAGATGGACTTGTAGGTATATATAATTATCAAACTGGCGATATACTTTGTATGGTCAGTCATCCTAATTATGATCCTGTAGATCCTCCTACACTTGATGAGGATGATGATTCAGGAATATACATGAATAAATTTCTTTCATCTACTATAGTGCCGGGATCAATTTTTAAGCTTTTGACGGCAGGTGCTGCCATTGAAAATATGGATGTTGATAATTTTTCGTATTATTGTCCTGGGACAAATGTGATCGATGGAGAGCCAATCAGATGCACTATGGCACATGGGCAACAGGATTTTGATAGTGCGCTTGCCAACTCTTGTAATGGTGCATTCGCTGAAATTACCAATACCATCGGTGCAGATGTAATGAAAAAATATGTTAAAAAGGCAGGCCTTACCAGCTCGTATGATATTGATGGTATAAAGACAGCAAAGGGCCACTTTGATTTTCCTGACGGAGCTAAATATAGTAATGCCTGGGCTGGAATTGGTCAGCATGAGGACTTAATAAATCCATGTTCATATCTTGTATATGTGGGTGCAATTGCCAATGGAGGAAAGGCAGCAATGCCAAGAGTAATTTCTAATCAGCTAAGCTCTCCTAAAATGACAGAGCAAATAATAAAACCTGATACAGCAGCAAGACTTGATTCCATGATGAAAAACAATGTGGAATCTACCTATGGAGAGTGGAATTTTAGAGGACTGGATATTTATGCTAAATCTGGAACTGCAGAGCTGGAAGGAAGGACGCCACACGCATGGTTTACAGGCTATATTAGAAATGATAACTGTCCATATGCATTCATTGTATGTGTAGAAAATGGTGGCTATGGAAGTCAGGTAGCAGGTCCTGTAGCAAAAGAGGTGATGCAGGCGGTAGTTGAAAAATACGGTAATTAACAATGACTTTAGAAAATTTTGGATGTATCGTATTTAGAAATAGCTTAGTTACATAAATGCAAGATTTCTAAAATGCTGTTAGCTGTCAGTATTTGATTAAGCAGCCAGCTTATTAGCATAATAGATAATTACAGTTCAGAGAGGAAATAATGAAAACAATATATATAAATGATTTTAAAACTGGCGATAATGTTACTGATTTTTTCATGTTAAATAATCTTACAAGAAAGGTTGGCTCAACGGGGAAACCGTATTTGGATATGACACTTACTGACAAGAGTGGGAAAATTGCCGGCAAAAAGTGGGATGTATCCAAGGATGATGAGCTGCTGCTTTCCAATGTGGAAAACGGAATTATCGTAAAAGTTAGTGGGAGTGTAACCAGCTTTAATGAACAACCACAGTTTCGTATTGGACAGATAAGAAGGGCAATGGGAGATGAACTGACAAGGCTGGGTATAGATGTAGATGATTTTGTCAGAAGAGCTCCTGAAAAATCTGGCGAAATGTTTAAATATCTCTGCTCGGTGGCTGAAGCTATGAAAGATGAGGATTTCAAGATGGTAGCTTTAAAGGCACTTATTGATAATAAGGAAAGGATAATATCACATCCTGCGGCTATAAGTAATCATCATTCACTTTATGGAGGACTTTTATATCATATGAAAAGGATGGTGGAGCATGCTCTTGTCTTATGTGATATATATAAAATATTAAACAGGGATTTGCTTGTGACAGGTACCATACTCCATGATATTGAAAAGCTAAATGAAATAGAGGCAAATAAGATGGGTATCGGGACAGGTTACTCCATGGAGGGAAAGATGCTAGGACATCTGGTTATGGGAGCTAAGACTGTATCCAGATGGTGTGAGGAGCTTAGAGTAGGAGATGAGAAATCCTTGATGCTTCAGCATATGATGCTCTCCCATCATGGAAAACTTGAGTTTGGAAGTCCAGTCAGACCGATTTTTCCGGAAGCCATGATGCTGCATTACATTGATGCAATGGATGCCAATATGTATGATATGGAAGAGGCGTTAAATCAGGTAGCAAGTGGAGGATATACTGAACCGATTAGAACCATGGATAATAGAAGGCTATATAAGCCTACGTGGGCAAATGATAGTAACGAATAAAACTAAGAGGGATAGGGATGTACCTTTATGCATCCCTTTTTTATTTAGAGTAAATTGCGATGACTGTTTAGAAGTGGTGCCATTCTGTGATATAATTGATATAATACTAACAAATAAATTAGACCAAGAGGCAAATATGATATTTAATAAAGACGTATTACAGGTTATTAAGACTATTGAAGAAAACGGAAGTAAGGCATATGTATATGGAGATGCAGTTAAAGAAGGCTATATAGGACGAGATAGCTGGGATTGGGATATTATTACAGATATGGAAGAAGAACCTCTATGTGAGATTTTCCCCAAGGCAAGGCTTCTTCGAGAAGATGTAAAAGGAGATTTATATAAGTCTACCATAAGATTGGATATGACATATACAGATGATCAAGGAGAGCTTCTTGGATCTATCATAGATATAAAAACTGGAGTGAAAAGCTTCAGTGATTTTTTGGGACAGAGCGACTTTACAATCTACGCTATGGGTTCTCATCCACAGAAGAGCTTAATAGATCCATTTAATGGCAAAGCAGATGCAAAGAAAAGGGTACTTCGTACTGTCAGACCGGCCGATAGTTTGTTTGAAGAAAAGCCAGAGCTTATGATGAAGACGCTTCGCCTTGTAGCAGAGACAGGCTTTGACCTAGATACAAATCTTTATAATGCCATAGTGACTTATAGAGATAGACTACTGGATAAGGATAAAAAGCTTGTAACTGATGAATTTATTACGCTTATGGGAAGCCCATATGTATGCAAAGCTTTGCAATTTCTTGTAGGTAGTGGTCTAATTCTTCCTATCCTTGGCGGAGAGCAGGAAGCAAAAATGATATCCATGAAGGAGATGAAATTTCTAAATGGCATTATGGAGCATTTAGATGAGATTTCAGACGATTCAACACTTAGATTAGCTCTTTTCTATAGATGCTTTAAGGACTCTCGTATACTTAAAGTTATAAAAAACTTGGATTTCCCTGAAGATGTACGTATTCATCTTGAGGATGTAGCCAATAAATATGACAGACTTTCTATGATGAAAAGCAAGATAACTTTCAAAAGATTTGCCGGTGAAATGGGAGAAGAAAGATTCACGCTTCTTTATAAGGTTGCAAGGGCAAGACTTTCCCTTTTTGCCGCCAAAGAAAGATCTCTTGATAAAAGAATGAAGTGGATTGAAAAACATCTAAGGGAGATAAAGTCCTTTGGTGAGCCATTATATTTGGATGATTTGGCGATTACTTCAGAGGATATATTGGAAGCAGGTATAGTAGGAGATGAAAAGGAAGCGGACAAGCTTTTGTGGTATACACTTGCAATTGCTCATAAAAATCCCTATCACAATAATAGATACAAACTGCTTCAGGGAGCAAAAAAATACAAGAACCCAATTTTGGCGTCTTTACGCTATTTTACATTGATTAAATAATATGGAAAAATATAGTAAAAAGTTTTTAGCAGATGCAGAGCCTTTAATGCAGATGATTCTGGAAATCTTTGACATAAACCTAAGTAGTGGGAATATTTACATTCCACTGGAGGTATTTTATGGAAATCTGCTATATATTATAGGCAAGAAGAACAAGCATTATAATATGGAAGACGTTGATAATGATAGTGAAATCTATGTACCTAGCATGGATGAGATGATGGCACTAATTACCCAACTTGAGGCAAATGGGAAAAATATAGCATTAAATGTATTTGACAATGAAAAGTTTGTGATTAGTCCAAAACATATGGCCATGGAAAAGGGCATAGCAAGGATGTTAAATGACATTTCTTCGTCAGAAAAGGAGCTGCAGCTGGATGTAGATGAAGCAAGAGTTCATGCCCTGGGAAGTGAAATAGGTATAAGGCTGTCAGAAAGTCAGATAAAGGCTGTTTTAAGTGGACTAAAGAAGGATTTAGTAGTAATAAATGGAGATCCAGGTACCGGAAAAACGACTATAATTAAAGTGATAGCTACCATACTTGCAGAAGAGGGCATAGACTTTGCTATATGTGCCCATACCGGTCGGGCTGCCAAAAGAGTGGAAGAAGCTACAGGCTTTGCTGCATCTACAATACATAGGTTACTTGAGGCTAAACCTTTTAAGAACTCTCAAGGAGAGGCTGGTGGCTTTTTCTTTTTACGAAATGAAGAAATGCCACTTGACGTTAAATATATTATTGTTGATGAATTTTCACTGGTTTCAATAAGCCTTATGCACTCACTTTTGCGTGCATTAAGAAGTGATTGCCGAATCATATTAGTGGGAGACTATAATCAGTTACCTTCTATTGATGCGGGCAAGGTACTTAAAGACATAGTAGACAGCGACTTTGCAACTGTAGTCACACTTACCGATAATTTTCGTATGATGGCAGGAAGCTCAATTGTTTCTCTGGCAAATAGAGTTAGAAAAGGTGAGCTTGAAGATATATTCAGTATAGCAAAAGATGACTATCGCTTTATTGAAGAATCTGATCCACAGATTATTATGGATACGATCAGTGAGCTTGTAACATTACACGATTTTCAGGTAATATGCCCTACAAATAAAGGGATGCTTGGAATAAGTAATGTAAATAGATGCATTGCAGAAAGTCTGGCAGATGGTAGATTCAAGGATTTGTCATTTAACCTGGGCGATAAGATGATGCAGATTCGTAACAATTACGAAAGAATACGTTTTGATAAAGATAAAGTACCTGTATCTGAGGGTGTATATAATGGCGAAATTGGCAGAATAGTAGGAATTAGTTACGAGCAGCTGACCTTTGATGATGATAATGATTTGAAGATTGGAAAATTTATTTGTACACCTGATGTGGCTGAGTATAAGTCAACTATATTAAGCATGAAAGGTGACTATATTGTCTCCTATGATGGGGAGCTTGTGGAATACAAATTCAAAGATAATGAGACCATACTAGCTTATGCCATTACTATCCATAAGAGCCAAGGTGGGGAGTTTCCCAAGGTGGTTATCCCAATGCTAAATATCCAAGGTGGCTTTTATAACAGAAAGCTAATATATACTGGGATTACCAGGGCAAAGGAAGAATTAATACTTATAGGTGATCCACAGTGTCTGCTTTATATGATTAGAAATGACAGGAGAGATGCGGACAGGCGAAGCAGATTAAAAAATTATTTAGAAGCATTTTATAGTTAGAGCAACTAATTAAATGAACTAATAATATTTTGTAAACGTTGGTGAGAGTAGCAAGATGAGATGCAAAATATAATAAAATATATAATGGATTTGCTGTATCCATCTCATTTATATTGCATTTGTTGTGGAAACATTATAGATAAAAGCAGGCCGTATGAGCTTTGTAATCATTGCATGAGCAAGCTACCATGGTATGAAGAGGGGATAAGTATCATCAAAGGCGTTCCGATGGTACGAGCATGTCTTTATGACGATTATAGTAAAAGAATTGTATTTAATCTAAAGTTTAAAGGTAAAAGATACATTGCCAGAATATTAGGTGAGATAATTGCAGACGCACTTTTGGCACAGGAGGTTTTTTGTTTAGATAATTTTTCCTTAATCACCAGCGTTCCAATTAGTGTAAAAAAGAATAATGATCGAGGCTTTAATCAGGCTAAGCTTGTGGCCATATATGTAGCTGAGCAATTGAAAATACCCTATGCTGAGCTTATGGTACGAGTGAAAAATACCAAGCCTATGTCTCATCTTGATAAAAAGGAAAGGCAGGAGAATATAAAGGAGGCCTTTTCATTGAAAAATGGAGTTGATATTAAGGGCAGGGGCATTATTATAATAGATGATTTTCTGACTACAGGAAGTACATGCTCAGAATGTGTAAGTGTGTTAAAAAGAGAAGGTGCAGGTGATTGCTTTATAGGTGTGTTTGCTTCTAATCATTAGTATGTATGCTTTTAAGTGTGACTTCACTGTGATATAATTTATTTAAGACTTCCAGTCTGTGATTGAAAATCCAAGCCAGCTACGGGCGAAAGGATCCACGTAAGCTAATGGAAAATAGTTAGTGAGCATGGCGTAGTTTAGAAGTAAGTCCTCGGAGAAACTCCGGTAAAGGCAAGTGTGGGGGCAAAGATCAGGTCAGTGGAAGTCTTTTTTATTGCTGAATTTTTAGTGCTTTCGAAAGAATAATGTCCAGCATTAAAGGTGAATATAATTAAAGTGATGATAGATTAGTCTGCGATATAAAAATTGCCTTACTGTTTTTTTATAGGTATATGTGGTAAAATAAAAGTAACAAATGATAGGAGGTAGAGCGATGAAAATTAACATTATAGCTAAGAATTTTAGATCCTATAATCATTTAGAAGAGACTATTGAGAAGAAGCTGGAGAGGCTTGGAAAATTCTTTTCAGATGATATAGAGGCACATGTTAAGCTCTCCCATGAAGCAAATTTACAGAAGATAGAGACTACTATCAATGCTAAGGGTACCATATTCAGAGCCGAAGAAGCAGCAGATGACATTTATGATGCTTTGGATAGAGTAGAACACAAGCTTTCAAGTCAGATGAGTAAGTTCAAAGGAAAGCTTGAAAAGCGTTATAAGGATAATAAAGCTCTAAAGTTTGAATTTTTCCCGGAAATACAAGATACAAGTGAGGAAAAAGAAGGTAGAATTGTTAGGAACAAGCAGTTTGAGCTTAGACCTATGGATGAAAAGGAAGCAGTACTTCAAATGGAAATGCTTCATCATGATTTTTTTGTATATCTGGATATGAATACTGATAGTGTTAATGTAGTATACAAAAGAAAAGATGGCAACTATGGTTTGATAGAGACAAAATATTAAAAATGCGATATGAAAATCAGTCACTAAGCTATAGTTGACTATATATTAAGGATATTTGGCCCCTGAGACAGGGGCTTTTTATTTAGGTGATGGTTAATTGATGCTTTGTTTGTACAATTTTTAAAACAGAGTAAAATTAAATTTTTAAAAAATTTTTATTTAGGTTTGATTAAAGAAAATAAAAGGGTGTATAATATAGTTAGTTGATTCTAACTTTTTGTATGTAGATACTATTAGTGTAAACGCTGGTTGTTATCTGATGAAAAATAGGTTAGATAAAGAATTAATTAGGAGGAGGTATGTCATTAATTAACAAGGAAATAGCAGATTTTAAGGTAAAGGCCTACGCAGGCGGAAAGTTTATTGATGTAGAAAAGAAGGATTTAGCAGGAAAGTGGTCCATTTTCTTCTTCTATCCAGCAGATTTTACATTCGTTTGCCCAACAGAGCTAGAGGATTTAGCAGAAAAATATGATGAGTTTAAGAAGGCAGGCTGTGAGATTTACTCCGTATCATGCGATACTCATTTCGTACATAAAGCATGGCATGATGCATCAGAGAAAATCAAGAAGATTCAGTATGTAATGCTTGCTGATCCTACTCATGCACTTGCTAAGGATTTTGAAGTGCTAATTGAAGAGGACGGCCTTGCGGAAAGAGGAACATTCATTGTAAATCCAGAAGGAAGAATTGTTTCTTATGAAGTGAGTGCAGGAAATGTAGGACGTAACGCAGATGAGCTTCTGAGAAAGCTACAGGCTTGTCAGTTTGTGGCTGAGCACGGAGATGAGGTTTGCCCTGCAAAATGGCAGCCAGGTGCTGAAACCTTAGTTCCAAGCTTAGATCTAGTAGGACAGCTATAAGAAAGTGAAAGGTAAGAGAAAGGCCCTATTCGTAGGGCTTTTCTTTTCAAAGTAGGTTAGCTTCTACTAACAATAAAAAATCAGGAAGAATAACAGGAACATTTGCAGGAAACAAAATTTTGCTAAAAGCTATAGTGCATACACATAGAAAGCTGTAATGAAGTAATTAAGTTTTAGATTAAATGACAGATAGGAGAGTAAATGGATAATTTATATGATGTGATTGTGATAGGTGGAGGTCCTGCCGGTCTAACATCGGGTATATATCTGGCTAGGGCTAAATATAAAACCTTGATATTTGAAAAGGAGACATTTGGTGGGCAGATCACTATTACCTCTGAGGTGGTAAACTATCCTGGAGTATATAACACCAGTGGAAAAGAGCTCACTGAAACCATGAGGAGGCAGGCCGAATCCTTTGGAGCAGAATTTGCCCTGGGAGAGGTACTGTCCATTGAAAATGATGGTGATTTTAAGGTGCTCAAAACCAGCAAGGGTACTTATAAGGCGTTTGGTATAATCGTTGCTACGGGAGCACACCCAAGGCAGCTTGGTTTTACTGGAGAGTCAGAGCTAAGAGGCAGAGGAGTGGCCTACTGTGCAACATGTGACGGAGAATTCTTTACAGGCAGGGAAGTATTTGTAATAGGAGGAGGATTTGCAGCTGCAGAAGAAAGTGTATTTTTGACGAAATATGCCAGCAAGGTTACTGTTATTATGATAACCGATGATTTTACTTGTGCAAAGGCAACAGCAGATGCAACTAAAAAACACCCTAAAATTGATATTATATATAATACGGCAGTAGAGGAAATAAGAGGCGAAAATGGCGTTACATATATAAGATATAAAAATTTAAAGAATGGTGAAGTTACTGAATATACTGCTAAGGAAGGAGAAAGCTTTGGAGTCTTTGTGTTTGCTGGATATATTCCTGCTACTTCACTTGTAAAGGATCTAGTAGAGCTGGATGAAGCAGGATATATAGTAACTGATAAGAATCAGAAAACATCTTGTGATGGAATTTATGCAGCCGGTGATGTTTGCATTAAGAGTCTTAGGCAGGTTGTGACTGCAACAGGAGACGGAGCACTAGCTGCTACAGAAATGGAAAAATATGTAGCACAGATGCATGAAAAAACTGGTATAAAGCCTGAAATGAAAGAGGTGATAGCACCTAAAGCTGCCGGTACTGACGAAGAAAGTAGTGTAGCCACATCAGGTGGAAAAATCATCAATGATCAGATGGCGTCGCAGCTAGAGCCAATATTTAGCAGGATGACAGATAGACTTGTATTGAAGCTGTATTTAGATGACAGATCAATATCATCTGAGCTAAAGGAGTATATGGATGAGCTGGCTGCACTTACTGATAAGATAAGTGTTGAAGTGGCAGAAAATAGTGAATATAAAGATCTTCCTATGGTAGAGATAGTAAAGGAAGATGGTACTGCCACAGGACTTGCATTTCATGGTGTACCGGGAGGACATGAATTTACATCATTTGTACTTGGCCTTTATAATGCAGCAAGCCCAGGTCAGGCTGTGGATGAAGATGTTAAAGCAAAAATAAGCAAGCTAAGTAAGGCAGATATAAAGATAATGGTTTCTCTTTCATGCACTATGTGTCCTGAGCTGGTGACAGCAGCACAGAGAATTGCCACATTAAATGAGAATATAACAGCCCACGTTTATGACATAAATCATTTTGGGCATATGAAGGAAAAATACAGAGTAATGAGCGTTCCTTGCTGTGTAATAAATAATGAACATATCAGCTTTGGAAAGAAAAATGTAAATCAGCTTGTGGAGATTTTAGAATCTATTTAAGGATTCTATTTAAGAATGGATATAAGCATTCTGCGTATTAGTAAGCTTGCTTTAGCATATATATCTATAGTTAAGCTTGATCTGGTGCGGATGGATTTTCACCGTATAAAGACTGGGAAAAGCCTTTGTACGGTGTTTTTTTATGCTATATATTTTATGTAGAGAAATGTGTTGCATATCCTTCTTGTATCAATAAAATATAGTGAGGATACTGCAAATATATGGTTTGGTTAACAGCAAATCACACTATAAATAACATGAGCTTGCAAAGTATGATTTATTGAAAAAATAGGCTTAATATAGTAAAATAGTAATGATAATTATTGAAAGGTGCATGGCAGGGTAATGAAAGAGTTTTTGGGGAATATTACCTCCAGCATAAGTATTACAGATGTACTGGATATATTGATTGTATCCTTTGTAATATACAAGGTATTAGACTTTATCAGAGAAACTAGAGCACAGCAGCTTGTAAAAGGGTTGCTGGTTTTGGTGATTACTTTTTTTGTATCAGATTTGTTTCATCTTTATACTTTAAACTGGATTCTTAAAGGAACAATGACATTGGGAGTTATTGCATTGGTAGTGGTATTTCAGCCTGAGCTTAGAAGAGGTCTGGAATATGTAGGGCGAAGTAAGCTTATGCGATCACCTCTGTCGCTATTAAATAAGGATGAGATAGATGCTATTGTAGGATCGATTGTTCACTCATCAGAAACATTTTCCAAAGAGCGAACTGGAGCGCTGATAGTTTTTGAGAGGGAAACACAGCTTATTGATATAAGTGAAACGGGTACGTTTTTGGACTGTGAAATTTCTTCGCAGATACTTGGAAATATATTCTACGAGGGTGCACCACTTCACGATGGAGCAGTAATTATACGTGGTGACAGGGTGCTTGCAGCAGGTTGTGTACTGCCTCTCACAGAGGACAAATCTTTAAACCGAAACCTTGGAACAAGACATAGGGCTGGCATAGGAATATCAGAGCAATCGGATGCGGTAGTGCTTATAGTAAGTGAGGAGACGGGTGTTGTCAGCGTTGCTGAAAACGGTGTGCTAAAGCGATTTGTGTCTGCGGATGATTTGAAGCATATTTTAATTTCCAGAGTATATAAGAGTAATGATAATGGTAATTCTTTCGTAAAGCTCTTTGAAAGGCTGGGAAGGAGAGACAAGAATGTTAAATAACAAAAAACTTAATATTCTTATTTCCCTGATTGTAGCCTCTGTCCTTTGGATATATGTGGTGGGAGAGATAGATCCAGTTATTACTAAGAAGATTTCCGGACTTCCTATTTCCTTTGAAAATGAGGATGTACTTGCAGAAAATGGAATGGCTATTTCCGAGGTAAGTAATGATATGGTATCAGTGACTATCGAGGGTAAAAGATCCAATTTAAGTAAGGTGGATGAGGGAGATATAAAGGCCAGCATAGATCTGAGCCAGGGCTCTAAGGGTGAAAATAGCTTTAGCGTGAGCTTTAAGATGCCTGCTGGCGTCGAGCGAAAGAGAAGCAATCCAAGTAAGGTAAATATCAAAATAGATAAGCTGGTAGAGGTTGAAAAACCCATTGAGGTCAAATTTGATGGAATGAGAGAGCAGGCTCATGAACCTATCGTATTAGAACAGCAACTAAAATCTGTGGTGGTGCGTGGTGCACAGAGCCGTATTTCGGATATTGACAAGGTAGCTGCTCATATTGATATATCCAGCGTTTCCAATGATAGCAAGGTGATAAGAGCAAAGCTTGTTGCAGAGAACAAGCACGGGGTGGCTGTACCATATGTAAGCTTTGAACCTCGATATATGAATGTAACTGCTGCAATGGGAACTGTTAAGAGCGTACCGCTGGATATAACTGTAGTTGGTGCTGAAAGTGGAGACGTAAAGAGGAAGGTCTCTTTTCCTGAAACCATAGAAATTAAGGGAACGGAGGAAGATCTTAAAAATATACAATCCATAAAGGCTGAGCGGGTTGATGTTTCATCAGTTATGGAAAGTGGCAAAATAGAGATTAAGCTAATACTTCCAGATAACATCATGCTTGCTGACGAAGGAAAGCCACCAATGGTTACGGTTACCGTAGGTGTGGAAACTAAAAGTAAAACCATCACTTTTAGCGCAGATGAAATGATAATTCAAGGATTAACTGATGGCTTAAATGCCACAGTTAAAGAAGGTATAAAGGTCACTGTAAATGGAAAACCGTCCTATATTGATTCGTTGAATAAGCAAGATATAAAAATCATATTAGATGTATCAGGACTTTCTGAAGGTGAAACCAAGGTCAAACCAAGCGTCAACATTAAGGAAGGCTTTGGAAGCTATTCAACAGATAAGGAGTCGGTACCAATTACCATAGTAAGTGGCAGTGAGGGCTGATTAGCAAGCATTTTTATCAGTCTGGCGTAAAAAATAGAAATTTAAGAAGGTATTTTAGGATATGGGAAGATTATTTGGAACAGATGGAGTTAGAGGTATAGCAAATAAGGAGCTTACCCCGGAACTTGCTTTTCATCTTGGTAAGGCAAGTGCAACCGTGCTAAAGAAGGGCAATAAGTCCCCTGTATTTCTTATCGGTATGGATACGAGAATATCTGGACATTTATTAGAGCACGCAATAACATCTGGCATTCTTGCTGTCGGTGGAAAAGTAATAAAGGTAGGAGTAATCCCTACTCCCGCTGTCGCACATCTAGTAAAGGCCTATAATGCTGATGCAGGAGTCGTTATATCTGCATCCCACAATCCCTTTGAATATAATGGAATAAAGTTTTTTAATGGAAAAGGCTTTAAGCTAGATGATCTAATAGAGGAAGAGATAGAAGACCTTGTCTTAAGCGGTATAGATCAAGGAGAACATAAGACAGGTATGGAAATCGGAACCTGCTTTAGTGAAATGGATAAGGCAAAAAAGCTATATGAAGCTTTCCTCATAAGCACTGCTCCAAGCTCTTTAGAAGGATTTAAGGTCGTTTTAGACTGTGCAAATGGTGCAGCATATGAGGTGGCACCCAATGTATTCAAAAAACTGGGAGCAGATGTAACTGTAATTGGAGATAAGCCAGATGGAACAAATATAAATCAGGCTATTGGCTCTACTCATCCAGAGAAGCTACAGGCTACTGTACTAAAAGTAGGAGCCGATTTAGGACTTGCCTACGATGGTGATGCAGACAGACTTATTGTAGTTGACGAGGCAGGTCGAATAATTGATGGAGACAAGATAATATGTCTATGTGCAAAGTATCTTAAAGAAAAAGGACGATTAACGGGAGACCTTGTTACAGGAACGGTAATGAGTAATCTTGGATTTCATAAATATTTAGAAAAGCTGGGAGTAGTTACTCAATCTACCAAGGTAGGAGACAGATATGTTCTGGAGGCTATGTTAAAAACGAATTCGGTCATAGGAGGAGAGCAATCAGGTCATATAATTTTTCTTGAACATACTACAACTGGTGATGGTATACTTTCGTCATTGCAGTTCATAAATGCCATGATGCATTGGAAAAAAAAGGCTTCTGAACTTTCAAAGGAAGTTACACTATATCCTCAGGTACTTGAAAATGCTAAGGTATCCAAGCGTGGACAGAAGCTATATGAGCAGGATGAAATCATTATGGAAGAGATAGCCAAGATCAATGAGGTACTTGGTGATGATGGCAGGCTGCTGATAAGACCTTCAGGAACAGAACCTCTTGTTAGGGTAATGATCGAGGGCGAAAATCTGGAAAAAATAGCTGCTATGGCTAAAAGCTTAGCAGAGTTAATAGAAGAAAGGTTTAGGGACTAGCGTATGTGTGGAATTGTTGGTTGTATAGGAAGTAGTCAAGCTAAGGACGTAGTGCTTGAAGGACTTAAAAAAATGGAATATAGGGGATATGACTCCTCGGGTATTGCTATAATCAATGACAAGCTCAGAGTTTATAAAAAGGCAGGTAGACTTGAGAACTTACTTGAAGAAATTAAAGATAAGCCTATGGATACAAGTATTGCCATAGGTCATACCAGGTGGGCTACACATGGGGAGCCATCTGATTTTAATGCACATCCTCATACCAATGAAGCCAAAACTATTGCGGTTGTGCATAATGGAATAGTTGAAAATTTTGTATCTTTAAGAGAAATGCTGATTAAAGAGGCAGGTGTTCATTTTGTCACAGATACTGATACAGAGGTAATAGCTCACCTGATTGGATATTTGTATGAAGGAGATATACAGCAGGCGGTTTGGAGGGCTGTGGAAATGATGGATGGAGCATATGCAATTGCAGCCATTGCCAATGATAACCCTGATATTCTTGTCGCGTATAGAAAAGATGCTCCACTGGTAGCAGGCTTTAATGATACTGGAAGCTTTGTTGCATCTGATATTCCAGCCCTGTTAAAGCAGACAAAGGACTTCTATTTAATAGAAAATGATGAAATGGTAGTTTGTAAAAAGGATGGAATTACCATTTATAATAGTGAACATAAAAAAGTTGATAGAGAAATATTCCATGTGGATTGGGATACAGAAGCGGCTGAGAAGGGAGGCCATCCTCACTTTATGATTAAGGAAATCCTTGAGCAGCCAAAGGCTATTAGTGAGACTTTATCCCGCAGGCTTACGGATGATAATAAAATTAATCTGGATGGAATAAGTCTTTCCCTAGAAGATATAGAAGGGTTTACTAAGATTTATATCGTTGCATGTGGTACTGCATACCATGCGGGGCTTGTGGGTAAATATATAATTGAGAAATTTGCTAAGGTTCCAGTAGAGGTAGATGTGGCATCAGAATTTAGATATAGGGATCCTTATATTGATGACAAGACATTATTTATTGCAATTTCACAGTCGGGAGAGACTTTGGACACCTTGGCTGCACTACGTGAAGCAAAAAGTAAGGGGGCAAGGGTTTTATCTATTGTAAATGTAGTTGGAAGCTCTGTTGCCCGTGAGTCACATGATGTATTCTACACATGGGCAGGCCCTGAAATTGCTGTAGCTTCCACAAAGGCCTACACGACGCAGCTAGTTTGTCTTTATCTGATTGCACTTTATATGGGCAGACTTAAAGGCACGATGAATGAGGCATACTATATAGAAATCATAGATGAGCTTAAAAAGATTCCTGATAAAATAGATGAGCTTCTTGAGTCTAGAGATAGCATACATGATCTGGCTAATGAAATAAAGGATAGAAACAGCTTCTTCTTTGTAGGAAGAGGATTAGATGCAGCAGTTGCATATGAAGCTTCACTTAAGCTAAAAGAAATTTCTTATATAAACTCGTTTGCTATAGCTGCTGGTGAGCTAAAACACGGTACGATAGCTCTTATGGAAGAGGGAACTGTTGTAGTAGCATTAGCTACACAGGACTTTTTATTTGATAAGATGCTGTCTAATATTGAGGAAATTAAAGCACGTAATGCATCAGTACTTACGGTGGCAAAAAATGATAGCAATGCTAAAAACTACGGAGATATGCATATAATGGTACCGGTAGCTAAGGACGAGGTAATGCCTCTAATTAGTGTTGTTCCAATGCAACTATTGTCATATTATGTGGCGGCTGAGAGAGGAGAAAATATTGACCAGCCGAGAAATCTGGCAAAAAGTGTTACTGTAGAATAAAATAAAAATTAGAGTATGGATTTACAGTATAAAATTTGTGATTTATGGAGGAGCTATGGTGAAGTATGAAATTAGAGATATAGGCTTGGCTGAAGAAGGCCTTCAAAAGATTAGATGGGCTAAGGAGCATATGCCTGTTTTAAGGAGTATTGAGGAGGAATTCAGAAAAACTCAGCCATTAAAAGGTCTTCGTGGATCTCTATCCATTCATTTGGAAGCAAAAACAGCCTATTTGAGTATGGTGCTGGCAGCAGGAGGAGCACAGATGTGTGTGACAGGTAGCAATGTTTTGTCCACTAAGGATGATGTGGCGGCAGCTCTTGCTAAGTCTGGCATTGGTGTTTTTGCATACCACAATGGAACACCTCAAGAATATGAAAGGCATGTAGAGATGTGCCTTGAGCATAAGCCTCATTTTATAATAGATGATGGTGCAGATTTAGTAACTACAGTTCACAGCAAAAGACCAGATCTGGCAGAGTGCGTGCTAGGTGGCTGCGAGGAGACTACAACAGGACTTATTCGCTTAAGAGCCATGGAAGAAGAAGGTGTTCTTAAGTTTCCAATGGTTGCAGTAAATGATGCAGACTGTAAGCATTTGTTTGACAACAGATATGGAACAGGACAATCCGTATGGGATGGAATTATGCGTACTACTAATCTGATGATAAACGCAAAAAATGTAGTTATAATCGGATATGGCTGGTGTGGAAAAGGAATAGCTCAGAGGGCAAGTGGTCTTGGAGCCAGGGTCATAGTCACAGAAATAGATCCTGTTAAAGCTATTGAAGCAAAAATGGATGGTTTTGATGTTATGACCATGAATGAAGCATCTGTAATAGGTGACATTTTCGTGACGGCCACAGGTGGCTGCGATGCTATTAGCATGGAGCATATGAAGCTTATGAAGGACGGTGCTATATTAGCCAATGCAGGACATTTTGCCCATGAAATAGATATGGAGTCTCTGGAAGAGGCTGCTGACGAAAAACGTATGTCTCGTGATAATATATTCGGCTACAGACTTGGCGAAAAGTGGATTCATGTTATTGCTATGGGTAGATTAGTGAATATTGCAGCTGCAGATGGACATCCGGCTGAAATAATGGATATGAGCTTTGCTGTACAGGCACTATCAGCTTTATATATAGTGAAAAATCAAGGGAAGTTACCAAATAAGGTAATAAATGTAGGCAAGGAAATTGATGATCTTGTGGCAAGAAGAAGACTTGCGGCATGGGGTATAGAGATAGATAGCCTGACAGAAAAGCAGAAAAAATACCTGAAGTCCTGGCAACTGTAATAGAAGCCTTGGCTAAATTAACTGTATCTCTTCGCAAGGGGAGTGTAATTTAAAGGTGTTATGTATTATAAATTTACATAAAATTTCACATAAAATGCTAAATGCTCTAAGGAGGTATGACAATGGATTTTCTTAAGGAAATTGAAGATGATGCAAGACAGCTTGTCATAGAGCTTCTGAGTGCTTCCCAGCTTAAAAAGGGAGATATGGTAGTAGTGGGATGTTCATCCAGTGAAGTTATGGGAGAGCATATAGGAAAAGGATCTAGTCCAAAAGTAGCTAAAGCTATTTTCGATGGCATTTTCCCAGAATTAGCTAAGAGAGGCATATTTCTTGCTGCACAGGGCTGTGAACATATAAACAGGAGCCTTGTTATTGAAAGAGAGGCACTCAGATATAATATGACTGAGGTAAATGTAGTGCCACAGCTTCATGCAGGCGGTTCATTTTCTGTGGAGTGCTATAATAGATTTAAGGATCCTATAATGGTGGAAGCCATACAGGTGGAAGCGGGTATTGATATTGGAGATACCTTCATAGGAATGCATTTAAAGCCTGTTGCGGTTCCCGTGAGGACTGGCATAAAGTCAATAGGAAAGGCTCATATCACATGTGCAAGAACTAGACCTAAATTTGTAGGTGGGAAAAGAGCTGAATATGATATGAAGCTGGCAGGAGGTAAGGAAGTAAGAGATAAATAATTGTAAATATGGCGATGGGCTATCCCGTCGCTGTTTTAAATTATTGCCACGAATTTTGGCAGAATACATTTTAATCAGTTGAAAATAAGTAGATGATGGAGGATGGATTTATTAAAAAGCTTAATAAGCCTCAGGGAGCAGAATTTTATAAAAAATTGTTTATTATAGGCGTTCCTGTAGTTATACAAAATCTAATTAATCTAGGTTTGAACATGATAGATACACTTATGCTTGGTGCCTTGGGCGAAAAGGCAGTAGCTGCCACAGGCGCAGCTAATCAAGTATTTTTTGTGTTCTCTGTTACAATGTTCGGAATTTTAAGTGGCTCTGGAGTATTTACTACCCAGTACTTTGGTGCAGGCAGAAAAAAGGAAGTCAGGATGATGACTGCAATTACCCTGTCACTGGCTGTTGCCTTTACTATGATTGTAACTTTGATCAGCCTAATTTTTGCTCCTGAAATAATAAAAATATACTCGTCTGACAGCGAGGTTATCAGCATAGGTGCAGCATATCTTAGGAGGGTACTTTTAGCATATATTTTCTTTTCCGTGTCAATGGTTTATGCATATAATTCAAGAACCATACAGGATCTTAAGCTGCCGACAATAATTTCATTTTTTGCCATGTGTATAAATGCTATCTTAAATTATATTTTTATTTTTGGAAAGCTTGGAATTGCTCCTCTAGGAGTTAATGGCGCTGCATATGCAACAACAATGGCTCGTTTTTGTGAAATGACGATAATGACATTTATGTTAACTTATAAAAAAGAAGGATGGCTTAAGATCAATAGAGAAGCTATTGCCATTATCAATCTTAATCAATACAAAAGAGTCATAAAAACCGTGCTTCCAGTAATGTTTACAGAGGCTACATGGGCGATTGTAACTACATTAATAATGGCAGCATATAGCCTTTTGGGAACCATAGCACTGGCAGCAGTACAGGTGGCTACTGTTGTAACTGAGCTATTGCAGTCTGCATATTATGGTTTGGGCAATGCCACGGCCATGATAGTAGGAGAAGCCATTGGTATGGGCAGAAATGATATTGCAAATTATTATGCAAGAAAGTCGGTTAGACTGACATGGTTGTTAAATTTGATAATCGGTGGCATGTTAATAGCCCTTTCAAAGCCAATTACATATCTATATAATTTTCAGGAAGAAACTAATTTACTAATTACCATGACACTTATAGCAATGGCATTTACCCTTATACCTAAGATGATAGGATATATTTATATAGTGGGTATTTTACGAGCTGGAGGGGATACTCTCTATTGTATGTATCTGGAACTATTGGTAAATGTTGCAATTCAGTTACCATTTGCGTATTTTGCAGTCCTGGTTCTTAAAGCCAGCCTGCCTGTTGCCGTTCTACTGGTTTCGCTTGTGGAATTTATAAGAGTAGTGCTTGGGCACAGGAGATTTAAAAGTGGTAGGTGGCTCAGAAATCTTATAGTATGAAAATAGCAGTATTACTATTTGTAGAAAATAAAGGTGAAATATGTTATACTGAAAGATGACGTTTAGGTTCGAAAGATAGCTGGAAAGAGGTAATTTGATGATTGGAAAAAAAAGAAATAATTCCTATGAAATGAATAATAAAATAGCTAAAAAAGGTCGCTGGAAGAGGATGAAAAGGTGGCAAAAAAGTCTTATTTTGATTTTTATTGCTGCTTTAATCGTTGCAGGAGCTTTGATTGGCTATACCTATACAAAGCTTGACAAAATAGAAAAGGTAAAGGTGAATGAAGAAGAACTTTCCGCAGTGGATGTGGATGGATATTTGAATATATTGATTCTTGGTGTTGATGCTAGGGACATGAACAAACTGGAGGGCTCCAGAACAGATACAATATTGATAGCATCTATCAATGAGAAAACAAAGGATGTAAAACTTATTTCTCTATACAGAGATACATTCCTAAAAATGGGAGATACCTCCACCTACGATAAAATAACTCATGCCCATGCATTTGGTGGTGCTAAAATGGCGATTAAGTCCATAAATCAGGCTTTGGATCTAAACATTAAGAAATTTGCCATTATCAATTTTGAAGGTGTGTCCGACATGGTTGACGCGCTTGGCGGAATAACTTTGAATATAGAAGATTATGAGATTGATGAATTAAATAGAGCTGTCGAAGAGAATGCTCGAATACTTGGCCAGACATATAAGCCGGTAGAAAAAGCTGGAAAGCAGACTGTAAACGGACAGCAGGCCCTTGCATATGCAAGAATAAGACAGGGTGTTGGAGATGATTTTAAGCGAACGGAAAGAGCAAGAATAACAATTAAAGCAATTCTTGACAAGGCGAAAAAATCCAACCCTTCTAAGCTTAATAAGATGGTTGACAAGGTACTTCCTTTTGTGAGAACAAATTTATCAAATTCAGATATTCTACTTTTGGCATCCAGAGTTACTAAGTACAGTATAAAAGGAAGTATAGGATTCCCTTATTCTGTGGCTGGAGGAATGCATAATGGTGTTTCCTATGTATTCCCAACGGATTTACTTGAAAATGTGAAGAGGTTACATAAGGAAGCTTTTGGGCAGGAAGACTATGTGCCTAGCGCTATGGTATCCCAAATAGCTGCGAACATTATGTCGATATATAATAATGCAGGTGCTACATCCGAGTATGAGGATATACCTCAAGAGACTCAGCCTTCAGAAGAAACCAGCACTACGACTGAGACTAAGCCTGAGCCTACACCTGAGCCATCTGCTCCTGTACAACCAGTGCAGCCTGAGCCAACTCCTCAGCCAACACCATCGCCAGATCCTGGAGCTGGTACGGAGCAACCAGATCCTGCACCTCAGCCTCCTGTAGATGGTGGGAATCAGTAGATGAATAAAAGCAGAGTTATGGGGTATATAAACTTTTAATAAAGTATTAGAAATACACATAAATGTAATAAATGAAAATTAAAAACAGTAGAGGAAAGATAATATTATGAGCAAGGAAAAATTAGATTTTAGCAGTGAGGATCTACGTCATAGATACAGACATAGTAGTTCTCACTTAATGGCACAGGCTATAAAAAGGATATGGCCAGATGCTAAGCTGGCTATAGGCCCAGCTATTGAAAATGGTTTTTATTATGATATAGATATGGAGCATAAGCTGACAGATGAAGATCTTCTGAAAATACAAAAGGAGATGAAGAAGATAATCAAGGCAAACTATCCGATTGAAAGATTTGAGCTTCCAAGGGATGAGGCATTGAAATTTGTTGCTGAACAGGGAGAGGATTACAAGACAGAATTAATTAATGATCTTCCAGATGATGCAGTTATTTCCTTTTATAAGCAAGGTGAATTTACCGATCTTTGTGCAGGCCCTCATATGGACTCAACAGGGCAGATAAAGGCGATAAAGCTGACTAATGTTGCTGGTGCATATTGGAGGGGAGATGTTAATAATAAGATGCTCCAAAGAGTATATGGAACTTCATTTCCAAGCCAGCAGGAATTAGATGAGTATTTGGCTAAGATTGAAGAAGCCAAAAAGAGGGATCATAGAAAAATTGGTAAGGAGATGGATCTGTTTACCATTATGGAAGAAGGTCCGGGCTTTCCATTTTTCATGCCAAAGGGTATGATCCTTAGAAATGAGTTGGAGAGATTTTGGCGAATTGAGCACCAAAAGCGAGGCTATGAAGAGATTAGGACACCTTTGATTCTTAATGAGGGGCTTTGGAAAACATCGGGACACTGGGATCATTATAAGGATAATATGTATTTTACAGAGATCGATGAAACACCTTTTGCTATAAAGCCTATGAATTGTCCAGGCGCAATGTTATCGTATAAGCGAAAGATGCACTCATACAGGGATCTACCTCTTCGTTTGGCAGAGATGGGACAGGTTCACAGACATGAGCTTTCAGGTGCACTTCATGGTCTTATGAGAGTAAGAACATTTACTCAGGATGATGCACATATATTTATGCTTCCTGAACAGGTGACAGATGAACTTGTAGGTGTAGCTAAATTTATTGATTATGTATATAAGAAATTTGGATTCAAATATCATATAGAACTTTCTACAAGGCCAGAAGATTCTATGGGAACAGATGAGGAATGGAATCTGGCTGAGAATGCGTTAAAGCAGGCTATGAAGGAGCTTGATGTACCTTATGTCATTAATGAAGGAGATGGTGCCTTCTACGGTCCTAAGCTTGACTTCCATTTGGAGGACTCTCTTGGAAGAACATGGCAGTGTGGTACTATACAACTTGATATGCAAATGCCGCAAAGGTTTGATTTAAGTTACGTTGGTGCTGATAACCAAAAGCATAGGCCAATTATGATTCATAGAGTAATATTTGGATCTATAGAGAGATTTATTGGAATTTTAACTGAGCATTTTGCTGGCAAGTTCCCTCTATGGCTTGCACCGGTACAGCTTAAGCTGCTAACGGTTGCTCCTGCATTTGAAGAATATGCTAAGAAACTATATGAAAGATGCCTTGAAGAGGGTATTCGTGTAGAGCTGGATGTTAGAAATGAGAAAATAGGATATAAGTTAAGAGAGGCTCGAAATGAGAGGGTTACTTATATTGCAGTTATAGGTGAAAGAGAGGTTGCCGATGGTACTTTATCTGTAAGATCAAATACCAAGGGAGATTTAGGAGTGCTTAAGGTAGACGATCTATTGGCAACGATGCATGAACAAATAAAGAACAAGGCTTTGTAGTATGAAAAGAAAAAGTTGGGTGAAACGAAATAAGGGAGCCGTAATTTTTCTTGGTATATTCGCCTTAATTTTAGTGCTGGGCGTAGTAGGTACCATGGCGGGTATTGGACAAGGTCGCTCTGGCTTTGGTGGAGGAGAGTATGTAGCCACCCTACATGTTGAGGGGACAATAGCAGAAAATTCTAATTCCTCTCTGCTATCTACAGGAGCATATGATCATGATTACTTGATAAAGACTATAGATAAGCTTGGAAATGATCCTAGTAATACAGGCATCCTTTTATTTATTAACTCTCCTGGTGGTAGTGTGACTGCTAGTGATGAAATGTATCTGGCACTTAAGGAATATAAAAACAGAACCCATAGACCTGTATATGCATATTATCATAATATGGCGGCATCAGGTGGTTACTATATTTCAATGGCGGCAGATAAAATCTATGCTGATAGAAATGCGTGGACTGGTTCCATAGGCGTAACTATAGGAAGTATCTATGATGCTACAGAGCTTCTAAATAAGCTGGGGATTCGTGCAGTTCATATAGATTCGGGCGTAAATAAGGCAATGGGATCTCCAACAGCTCCTTTAACAGATGAGCAGGCGGCCATATTTAAAGGCCTCGTTGATGAAGCCTATGAGCAGTTTTTGGCTATTGTTGCTGAGGGTAGAAAGATGAATATTGAAACTTTAAGACCTTTGGCTGATGGTAGAATTTATACTGCAAGGCAGGCGGCAGCATTACATTTAATAGATGATGTGGCCTCACTAAAATCCACAAAGCATGCCATGGAAGATAGTATAGGTAAGAAGGTGGAATTTAGAGAGTATAAGCCTATTCAAAAGGAAAGCTTTGGTTCCTTATTTTTCAAGAGTGATAATGAGCACGATAAGGTATTAAATGGCTTGAACAGGTTAATTGAAAAGGTTGAGCAATCATCTACATTCAATGTTAGCTATATTTCTCATATTAGAAAGTAAAGAGTGAGTTTGTTATTCCGAAGCAGTAGCTTCGGAATAACAGGCTGTAAATAGTAATTTTTTAAAATGCATGTTGTATTAGATGCATTGAAAGATGTGCCAATCTACCTGTCCCCATACAGGGGATGACAGGCTGTAAGGTTGACAAAGGATAGTAAAAAGGTTAATATATTAAAGGATAGGAGGGTGTATGTTTAAGCTGATTAAATTTACTTTTAAGTTAGGTGTGCTAGTAGCACTTGTTGCTGCTGTTGCTAAGTATGTAGATGTGAATAAGGAAAATTAAACTATCAATCTACTCCCGTAGCTCAGGGGATAGAGCGTCGGTTTCCTAAACCGTGCGTCGCACGTTCGAATCGTGTCGGGAGTGCCATTTTTCCTGCAAAAAAGCAGGATTTTTTTTGCCAATTTTAAGTGTCAAATAAAATACTTGACACCAGTATGTATTTCATATATGATATAAAGGATGATGCTTTTCATAAGTTGAGATTTTGGCATAAGGATGAAAGGAGGGAATTTCATATGGAAAAGCACGAAAATATTTCCCTGCTTCTTGATACTTATGGAGAATTGATAAGTGAAAGGCATAGGGAAATCGCCAGGCTGTATTATGATGAAGATCTGTCTTTGAATGAGATAGGTCAGTTAATTCAGATATCAAAACAGGCGGTACATGATGCATTAAAAAAGAGTGAAAAGGAACTTAAGCTTTTTGAAGAAAAATTAAAGCTCTTGGAAAAAGAAGAACAAATAAGAGCAGAAATAAATGTAGTTCGTAGCTCTATGGAAATGTCCATAAGAGACATGGAAGAAAAACACGGACATAAAACTGAAAAATTTTCAGTAGACTGTTCTGCTATCCTTGAATGGATCGAAAAGCTCCATAACATTGAGGATTCCATTTACTAATAGGAGATATTATGGCTTTTGAAAGTTTATCCGATAAATTGCAACGCGCCTTTTCTAACATAAAAGGAAAGGGTGTACTAACGGAAAAGGATATTGATGCAGCTATGAGGGACGTAAAGCTAGCCCTCTTAGAAGCTGATGTAAACTTTAAGGTGGTAAAGGAATTTGTTGCTGAGTTGAAGGAAGAAGCACTTGGTGAAGAAGTCACTAGGAGTCTTACTCCTGATCAGCAGGTTATAAAAATGGTAAAAAATAAACTGGAGTCACTTATGGGTGGCACCAGCAGCAAGCTGACGTTTTCCTCATCTGGATTTACCACGATTATGATGGTAGGTCTTCAAGGTACAGGAAAGACTACTACATGTGGAAAGCTAGCATACCATTTAAAACAGCTGGGCAAAAAGCCGATGCTATGTGCATGCGATATATATAGACCTGCCGCCATAGATCAGCTTGAGGTAGTGGGAAAATCCGTAAATACACCTGTATATGTTGACAGAGAGGAGAAAAATCCATCTAAAATTGCTGAGGCAGCTAAGGCTGAAGCTGAAAAGAAGGGATATAACATACTTATTGTCGATACTGCAGGAAGACTTCATATTGATGAAACACTAATGGACGAACTGAAGGTTCTTAAATCGACAGTTAGACCTCACGAGATACTGTTAGTAGTAGATGCACTTACTGGTCAGGATGCGGTCAATGTGGCCAAGGGCTTTGATGAAGCACTAGGTATTGACGGCATTATCATGACAAAGATGGATGGCGATTCTCGTGGCGGTGCAGCCCTTTCTGCCAAGAAGGTAACAGGAAAGCCTATTAAGTTTATGGGTACCAGTGAAAAAATGGATGGGCTTGAACAATTTCATCCAGAAAGACTGGCAAGTCGTATCCTTGGAATGGGTGATATTCTGACCATGATTGAGGATGCGGAAAAGCTATATGATGAGGAAGAGGCAAGGCGCCTTGAAGAAAAAATTCGAAAAAATAGCTTTACCTTGGAAGACTTCCTTGAACAGATGGGGCAGGTAAAAAAGATGGGCGGCATTAGAAAAATTATGGAAATGATGCCTGGTGTAGCTGGTAAGGTAAAGGATGTTGATTTTGATGCCGGAGAGAAAGAATTTACTCAAATGGAGGCAATCATCCAGTCTATGACCAGAGAGGAGAGACAAAACCCGGATATTCTAAATGCTAGCAGGAGAAAGAGGATTTCTGCAGGATGTGGGCTTCCTGTAAGTAAGATAAATAATATGATAAAGAAGTATAGCGAGGCCAAGGCAATGATGAAAAAATTCTCAAATCCTAAGGCGATGAAGAAAAATCCTTTATTTAAGGGACTGTTTAACTAAATAGGTTTTAGCAGCAAGGCTGTTTAAAATATATAAATTAAAATTTTGGAGGAAATTATGGTAAAAATTAGACTTAAGAGAATGGGAGCACATAAGAAGCCTTTTTACAGGGTGGTTGTAGCAGATTCAAGAAGGGCTAGAGATGGTAGATTCATCGAAGAAATTGGATATTATAATCCACTTAAGGATCCTGCTGAAATCAAAATTGATTCTGAGAAAGCGAAGAAGTGGTTAGGACATGGTGCTCAGCCAACAGAGGTGGTAAAGGGACTATTTAAGAAGTCAGGCATTATTGAATAATAGGTAGGTCAGATAATGAAGGAACTTTTGCAAACCATTGCACAAAACCTTGTATCACAGCCAAATGAAGTAGAAATAGTTTCCCAAGATGAGGGCCGTAAGGAAGAGTACGTACTAAAGGTTGCGCCTACTGATATGGGAAAGGTAATAGGTAGACAAGGTAGGATAGCAAGAGCTATAAGAACAGTTATAAAAGCCAAGGCCATCAAAGAAAACAGGCATGTAAATCTGGAAATTGTGAGTAAGGAAGAAGAGCAGGCCAATGATGGAGCGGAAGGATAAAATACTAATAGGCAAGATAACCTCACCGCATGGAATAAGAGGCGAGGTCAGAGTATATCCGTACGGAAAGGGATTAGCTTCCTTTAGCAAAGAGCAGGAGCTTACTTGCTGCAATCACGAAGGAAAGCAGCATACTGTTACGGTGGAAGCTGCCCGTTCGCACAAGGGTATGGTAATACTTAAGCTCAAAGAGATAAACAATAGAAATCAGGCTGAGATCCTACGAGATGGAAGCCTTTTTTTGGATGAGAAGAACCTGCCGAAACTGGATGATGATGAATTTTATGTTAAGGATTTAATTGGACTATCTGTATATAACGTGAAGGATAAAGTTAAGCTGGGTGTGGTTAACGATGTATTGACACAAGGTCCACAGGATATTTACGAGATAAAATTAGAAGATGGGCGAACTGTATATGTTCCCGCTGTTAAGGAGTTTATAAAAGCCGTTGATCTTGCCAATGGAATTAGTATAGCTCTAATTGAGGGGTTAATAGATTAGAATATGCAAATCAATGTTTTAACGTTATTTCCCAGTATGCTGACTCCTATGAGAGAAAGCATAATTGGACGTGCACTTGATAATGGGATTGTGGATATGAATATTATTGATATTCGTGATTTCTCAACCGATAAACGAAAGGCAGCAGACGATTATCCTTTCGGAGGTGGTGCTGGACTGGTTATGAGCTGTCAGCCCATATGGGATGCAATGTCAAGTGTAGGGCAGGGAGGTAAAAAAATTTTAATGTCTCCCCGAGGCAGACTTCTCAATAAGGAATATATTGATAGTTTACTTTCAGAGACTGAAATCACCATATTATGTGGTCATTATGAGGGGATAGATGAACGCGTGATTGAACATTTCCAGTTTGAAGAGGTATCCATAGGTGATGTTATTTTGACGGGAGGAGAAATTCCAGCTATGGTTCTCATGGATAGTTTAATCAGACTGATTCCTGATGTGCTTTCGTCCAGAGAATCTGCGGAGGATGAATCCCTATATTCAGGACTTGTAGAATATCCTCAGTATACAAAGCCAAGAAATTTTAGAGATCACATGGTTCCTGAGGTTTTGCTGTCAGGGGATCACAGGAAGATATATCTGTGGAGACTGGAAGAATCCATTAGGAGGACTTACAAAGTCAGGCGGGATTTATTTGATGCATATATGAAGAAATATGAGCTAAGGCTTAATGAAAAACCTAGGCCTCTAAAGGATGAACGCATGATGATGGAAAGGCTGTTAAAAGAATTGAAGTTAGGAGATTGTCATGATAGGACGAAAGAATAATAAGCCGATCTCTAAAAAAAATACAACTCCTAAAAAAGAAAATGCCAAGGATAGGAGAAATAAAGCTAAGCGTAATATGAGTAAAGCCTCTACTCAAAAGGTAGCTAGAGAAGATAGAACCATAGTAGAGAGACTGCCGAAGAAGAAAACTATAGTTATTTTAGCTGTAGTTATGTTCATTTTATATATTATTTTATATGCATTTCCTGCACTAAAGGCTTCACTACAGCCGACATATGTCATTCAATATGGAGAGTTTTTAGATAGAGATAAGTCAATAGGCTATTTTTCCAGATATGAAATACCATATGTGGCAGAGGTAGGAGGAAATACAGAGTATCTTTTAAAAGAAAATACACTAGCTAGAACTGGTAGTACGGTACTTCAGGTAAGCGGAGAAGGTGGTAAGCCATCATCTAAGCTTGAGAATATGGCAAAAGCATATAAGAAGAATGCAAAGTATACCAAGGACTTTAAGCTTGAAAATGAAGGACTAGTATCATTTTTTATGGATGGTAATGAAACACGCCTATCTCCAGATAAGCTAAAAAATATTTCATACGAAAAAATGACTAAGCTAAATCAGTCGGATATGGAAGATATGAGTCGCTCCCAGATAAACAAAGGTGAGCCTGTATTTAAGATTGTAGACAGGACTAAATGGTACATACTTACATTCTTAGATAAGAAACGTGCCGATGAATATGAGGTAGGCAGAAAGGTTACTCTTGAAATAAATGGGGATGAGCTTGATGCGAGAGTAATGTATTCCAAGGAAGAAAAAGGCCAGCTGCGTGTAATTTTAGAAACTAATACATACTATTCCAAGCTTGCTCAGCTTCGTGTCAATGAAATAGGTATTGTATTAAATCATATGCGTGGTATACTTGTAGAGAATAGATGTATTACTCAAAAAAATGCTATGGATGGTGTTATGCGAAAAACCAACACCGGAAGGTATGAATTCGTACCAATCAATATCATTGCAAAGGGTGACGAGTATTCAGTGGTTTCTAAAAAGCTTTTTTATGATCATGAGGGAAAGCAATATGATACCGTAGATACATATGATGAGCTTTTGAGAAATCCGTAAGGAGGCAGTATGAGTATCAAAGCAAATATACAGGCCATTGAAGAAATTAAGGCAAGGCATGCTGAGATTTCAGGTAGAGCAAGTGAGGACGTGCTTCTTCTTGCTGTTACAAAGCTACATGGTGCAGATGAAATAAATGAAGCTATAGAATGTGGTATAACAGATATTGGTGAGAACAAGGTTCAGGAAATTATTGATAAATATGAAAAACTTAAGCCTGTTCGTATTCATTTGATTGGACATTTGCAAACAAATAAGGTAAAATATATTATTGATAAGGTTCATATGATCCATTCGGTAGATAGTCTTAGACTAGCTCAGGAGATAAATAAGAGAGCTGAGCAACACGATTTGGATATGAACATTTTGATCCAGGTGAATGTGGCTCATGATGAAAATAAATTCGGTATTGACAAGGATGAATTAGAGCAGCTCTTAGGAGATATTTCATCAACATGTCCGCGACTTAAGGTCAAAGGATTGATGAGCATAGTTCCATACGCTGAGGATTTGGAAGAAGTTAGACCTTATTTTCAAATGGCTAAGAAGCTGTTTGATCAGATTAAAGAAAAAGAGATTAAGGGAGTTGACTTTCAATTCTTATCCATGGGTATGTCCAACGACTTTACCGTGGCTATTGAAGAGGGATCAAATATAATTCGAGTAGGTACGGCTATATTCGGAGAAAGAGATTATAGATAATATTTGGAGGCATGTATGACATTTACAGACACTATCAAGAAGCTTATAGGCAGTGAAGAGGATGTGTATGAAGAAAATTACACTCAGGAAGAGATAGAAGAGGCTAAGGCAAATATTGCAGCTGAGGAGTTTCATTCTACAGCCGAAAAGCCAAGCAGCTTCAGAGAAACTATGGTTTCATCCAGAGGAGGACAGAGCGTTACTAAGCCATCTTCCGCAGCTAGATTTTCTATCGCAGGTACCAGTGCACTTAAGCTGGTTGTGATCGAGCCTAAGGGCTTCAATGAGTGTGAAAAGCTAGTTGAGAGCTTGAAAAATAGAAGACCGATCATTATAAATCTTGATAAATTAGATACGGAAACAGCAAAGAAAATTTTTGACTTCTTAAGTGGAGCCACATTTGCTATCAATGGAAATGTCCAGAAAATTGCAAATAACATCTTTGTATTTGCACCAGAAAATATTGATATTGATTCTGATGATACACAGGAGAGTGGTGGATTTCAGTTTCAAATAGAAGATGGCGACAGTAATCCTTGGATTAGCAGATAGCATTTTTAGATATGATATCACTGTTTGTTTTAATTTTTAAGCTAATAGACTTAGTTAGCATTATATTATTTATTTTGCTATTTGCAAGAGCTATCATTTCATGGGTTCCATATTCTAATATTGCAGTTCAGGTAAGAAAATTAAATTTTCTTACTGATTGGCTTGTAAATATTTCAAGGGGATTTTTGAGGGGAACATTTTTTGACCGTTTTCCAATAGATTTCTCGATTGTGCTATCCATGATTTTGATAGAGGTAGCAAGGTATATTTTAAAGAGAATTATACTCTTGTTTATATTCTAGAGGAGGAGGGGGCAATGCCCCCTGTTTTTATGAGATATTGGATCACAGCAATAATAATAATCATTTTGGACCAGGCAACAAAGTGGATGGTTAGAAGCGTTGAAATTTTCCGTGAAGGAGTAAACATAATAGATGGCTTTTTTCAGCTTAAATATGTGGAAAACCACGGTGCTGCTTTTAGTAGTCTGTGGGGGGAAAGATATCTTCTATTATGTATTGGAATTGTAGTTCTTGTAATTCTTTTTGCCTATATATATAAAGAGAGGAAAAGATTATCAAGCCTAAATGTACTTGCTCTGACTATGATAATTACAGGTGGTATCGGAAATATGATAGACCGCTTTTTATTCGGATATGTTACAGACATGTTCAGCTTTTCTTTTTTTTCACCCGTATTTAATGTAGCTGATATATCCATTACACTAGGAGCAGGTCTTTATATATTATCAATTTTAGTTTTTGGACGAAGCAGGAATTAAGAATGAATATGGAAAAAGAGGATAAAAACAATTTAATTGATGATGTTACCGAGGATACAGTTCTTGAAGTAAAGCTCAAAGAAGCTGGACGTTTGGACAAGGTGCTTGCAAAGTCCATTAGTGAGATTAGTAGAAATAGAATACAGCAGCTAATAGAAGAGCAGAGGGTATTTCTTAATAATATTAAGGTTGAGAACAAGAAGACTGAAGCTGATATGGGTGATGAGGTTAGGTTAATTATTCCTGCTCCTGTGGAACTGGACATTAAACCAGAGGATCTTAAGCTTGATATTGTTTATGAAGATGATGATATTTTAGTTATCAATAAGCCGTCAGGAATGGTAGTTCATCCATGTAAGGGGCATTATAGTGGGACGCTTGTACATGGGCTTCTGCATCATTGCAGGGGCAGGCTGTCAGATATAAATGGTGTAATTCGTCCCGGAATCGTTCATCGAATAGATATGGATACAAGTGGTCTTCTGGTGGTTGCCAAGAATAATATTGCCCATGAGAGATTGGCAAAGGAGTTACAGGAGCATCTAATAGAGCGTACCTACTATGCACTAATATATGGACGAATGAAGCCTGAATGCGGAGTAATAGATTTGCCCATTGGTAGGGATCCTAATAACCGTAAGCGTATGTGGGTGTGTAAACAAGGGGGAAAAAGAGCGATTACCAGCTATGAGGAGATTGAGGTATTTCCGGCTTACAGCCTTCTGAAACTTAATTTAAAGACAGGAAGGACGCACCAAATCAGAGTACATCTATCGTATAATAGACATCCAATAGTTGGCGACATATTGTATGGCCCTAAAAAAGCCTTAGTTGAGGGTGGGCAATTATTACATGCAAAAAAAATTGCATTTACTCATCCTGTAACGGGTGATAGAATGGAATTCGAAGTTCCATTACCATTGGATTTTGAAAGAGTATTGGAAAAGCTGAGAAAAAGTGGAAGAATATAGGCTGACAAGTAGCTTAGGATTATAAAAGGCTGGATGAAACAAGAATAGTACACCCAACCTGAGGATATTATGTGAAGAGTAGCATACCTCCTTTTTAGATTTCCTCAAGAGATATCTTAGGCGAAATAAAATAAAAGAGTAATAGAAATATACAAAAAATGCAAATTTTAACATTAAAATGTCGGAATTGGGTATTTTAATGTAATAGGAGAAATAGTGTTAGAGTGGAATAACTTTATTTTACAGGACGGATATGTAGCATATGAAAAAAAAGGGATAAGTCACAATCCAAAAAGAATAATCATCTTAGTACATGGCATGTGTACCCATGGCAGAAGCATAGGAGAGATTGGGCGCTTTCTTTCAAAGGATACTGCACTTTTTACCTTTGACTTGCCAGGCCATGGGCATTCTCAAGGAAGAAGGGGTGATGTTTCTGATCGAGAATTAATAATTTTACTTGTTGATAAGCTGATAGAGCACGCAAAAAGAAAATATGAAGATGCAGAAATTACGCTAATGGGACACAGCTTCGGTGGAGCAATCGTACTGGAGTATTTGCAACGAGGAAGCCATAGAATGCTGATTGACAAGTATCTATCATGCTCACCATGGATAAGACTGGTGCATAAGGACAATCCTATTACATATTTTTTAAGCAAAATAGTTGGAAAAATCATGCCTCGTATCACAATTAATACAGGAGTTGATGAAGGCTGGAAGAAAGATTATAGAAAAAAGAATGATTTAGACGAAAAAAAGAAGGAAATATTAGAGCTTAAACATGGTAAAATAAGTCTTGGTGGTCTGACAAAGGCTGCCAAATTTGGCAGACAGTTTCAAAGAGGTAAGGTAGCCTATGATGAGCATGCTCTTAAAAAACCACTACTTGTCTTGTATGGTAAAGATGATGAGCTATGTAGCTATGAAGCATGCAAAAATGCATTTTATATATATGAATTTAGAAATAGCAGCTTTATCGGTCTGGATAATCATGTGCATCTTATTTTTACTACCAAGGATAAGATAACAACGGAAGGTGAGGTAGCCAAAAGTGCTACAAAAGCAATGGTAAAAGTGTTAGAATATATTGAGGAGGCTTAGGTATGAGTAATATAGAGATAAAGCAAGCACTATTTGATGAGCTTAAGAATTCCTTTGAATATTCCATACTTATGATGAGATATGACTCTGCGATAAGAGAAGTAAAAACCAAGCTTGAGATATTAAATAATGAGCTTTCACTTACTAGTGAAGAAAGTCCAATTGCATCCATTCATGCAAGGCGAAAGAAGGATGTTAGTATTTTTAATAAGCTCATTAGACAGGAAAATGAAATCAGTCTTTCTGGCATAGAGGAGAATTTAAACGATGTAGCAGGGATCAGAGTAATATGTCCCTTTATTGATGATATATATAATGTGGTCGATATGCTGACTGCGCAGGATGATATTTCAGTTATTCAAATTAAGGATTATATAAAAAATCCCAAGCCCAATGGTTATCGAAGCTATCATATGATAGTGGAGGTTCCAGTATTTTTTTCTAATGAAAAAAAGCCAATGAGATGTGAGGTACAGATTAGAACCGTTGGTATGAATTTCTGGGCGAGCTTAGAGCATCAAATAAAGTATAAGCATGATATTGAGGATGATGTGGATGAAATCATGAATCAGTTGAAGCATTGTGCAGATACCATTGCAGAAACAGATAAGAGCATGCTCCAATTGCGAAATAGGATAAAAGGTAGCAAATAAAATAAACCTATCATATATACTTGAAATCTAATTTTATTAGAAAAATCAAAATATATGATAGGTATTTTTTGTTATTTATCACTGTTATTGACATTATCAGGTAATGCTGGATCTATCCAGATAGTTTTGTTGTTGGTAAAGATAACCATACCTGGCTTTGCACCAGAAGGCTTTTTTACATAACGTAAATATGTATAATCTACAGGAACATTATTGGAAAACCTTCCCTGACTGTGAAAGGCAGCAATAGCCGCAGATTGTTTTAGATCTTCCTCACTGGGAGTATAGCCTGGCGGAATGGAAAGCACTGCATGAGATCCATGTATGTCCTTAGTATGAAACCAAAGATCCGTCTTTTTTCCTTCCTTGAGACTAAGTCTGTGATTTTCTATGTTATTTCTGCCAACATACACAACAAGTCCACTATCTAACATATATTTGTGAGGCTTGTAGCTATCCTTTTTATTAGTAGTTATTTTCTTCTGATGCTTATTTTTTATAAGACCCTCTGTTAATGCTTCTTCTTCAATAGCTTTTATATCATCTATGCTTCTTGCCAGCTCTAAGCTTGCTAAGAGAGTTTTTAGGTACTCTATCTGCTGCTGGACATCTTTAAGCTGTGATTTGGCTTTAATGAGCGTACGTTTACCTTTATTAAAGAGTGAGAAGTAACGCTGAGCATTTTCACTTGGACTTAGTTTTGGATCAAGCTGTATTTTAATCATAGAATTATCATAATAATTTTCCAACTCTATGCATTTGGAGCCGGTGTTAATCTTATACATATATGTAGTAAGTAACTCACCAAATATACGAAATTCCTTGCTTTTTTCCGCCTTTTCCAAATCCTTTTGAATAGCAAGCTCTTTTCTTTGGGATTTTTTAAGTAATGATTTTAGCTGTGAGTTTAGTTTATTTGATCTCAGAGTTATCAGATTTGAACTGGTAATACCTTCAAAATAGGTCTCACAGCATGTAGAGGGGCTATCGCAAGGTTCAAGTGTGATGATGCCATCAAGATTTGTACTTGGAGATACTATATGAAAATCTGACAAATTGCCATTAGATCTTTCAAGATATGACATTGCAGAGCCCTCTTCAATGGCGCAACAGGTTTCCTTAATAAATTTTTGAGCAAATGAGGCAAATGAGTTACTAGTTTTAGTAATAAAACCAGTCTGAGTCTTAGTTAAATATAGATCGTAAATTAGATTTGCTAATTTTAATGAGATTCCTCCTACTTCGCCCGACAGCTTTTTTCCATCATTAAAGAAAGGGTAGTCCTTCGCACTCATAAAATCCTTAAATGGAATTTTATCCTGTACAGGGGGATATTCATATGGAAGAGAAGGTAGCATAGGCCTTGCAGAATTTGTATCTATGGATAGTGGTTTTAAGACATGTATAATCTGATTATTACTGGAATTTATCAGGCTTACATTGCTATGCCTGCCCATGATTTCTATGACTAATTTCTTTTCTATTTCATAGCCCATTTCATCGAATGTATCAAAAGTAATTTCGATTATTCTCTCACTTTTATATTGTGAAATAGTCCTGATGCGACTGTTAGTCAGATGTTTTCTAAGTGCCATGGTAAATGGGTAGGGTACAGAGGGATTTTCACGTTGAAGCTGGGTAAGATGCATACGTGCATCATTACCCTTTACATTTATGTAAAGCTGGTGCTTTTTCCCATTTGCATAGATATGAAATATTAGCTCAAACGAAGATGGCTGATAAATTTTATGCACCTTCCCCTGTCTCAGCTGTTTGTCAAGATGAGTGGCCATAGCCATAGTAAAAATACCATCAAAGCTCATAACATATCTCCCGTTTATTTTCCTTATATTATACCAAAAAAATCAAGGGCTTGTCCCTTGATTTTGATGTTTATAAAATTTATACCATTGATTTTAATAAATTAACCATTTCTATCAGTCCAAGTGATACCTCAAACCCTTTGTTACCAGCTTTGGTTCCGGCTCGCTCTATAGCTTGCTCAATACTGTCGGTAGTCAATACACCAAACATAACAGGTTTTCCTTCTTTTAATGAAATTTGAGCTATTCCCTTTGTAACCTCATTGCAAACATAGTCATAGTGAGATGTGCTTCCTCGGATAACGGCTCCAAGGCATATAACTCCGTCGTAATCTTTAGCAGCTAGTGTGCTGGCTGCAAGTGGTATTTCAAATGCTCCAGGAACCCATGCAATATGAATGTTTTCCTCCTTTACACCATGTCGCGTCAGACAGTCTAAAGCCCCGTCAAGAAGCTTGCCAGTAATAAATTCATTAAATCTGCTGATAACAATTGCTACCTTTATATGCTCGCCATATAAATTTCCTTCAAATGATTTCATAATTCCTCCTTTAGCTTGTGTAATATATAATCACTAATTAAATTGATTTAAAATATGCCCCATTTTTTCCTTTTTAGTTTTGAGATAGAATTCGTCTTCTTCATTTTTCTCTATCTCAATAGGTACTCGCCCAGAGATGGTAATACCAAATTCTTCCAGCTGATATACCTTGTCGGGGTTATTGGTCATAAGTCTCATACTCTTAATGCCAAGATCTTTTAGTATCTGTGCACCAATATAGTATTCTCTAAGGTCACCGTCAAATCCAAGGGCTAAATTGGCCTCTAAAGTATCCATGCCTTTATCCTGCAAGGTATAAGCTCTAAGCTTATTAATAAGTCCAATACCTCTTCCTTCCTGACGCATATACAGGACTACTCCACGACCTTCGGCTTCAATATTTGAAAGAGCCTTCGCTAGCTGCTGACCACAGTCGCAGCGTTTTGAACCAAAGGCGTCCCCGGTGAGGCATTCAGAATGTACTCTACATAAAATATTTTCTCCATTTCCAATATCACCTTTGATTATAGCAACATGGTGTTCTCCATTTAAGATATTTACATAGCCTCTTGCAATAAAATCTCCATATTTAGTTGGTAGATTTGCACAAGTAGCCATAGTTACAAGCTTATCATGACATTTACGATATTGTTGTAATGCCTTAATAGATATGAACTTCAGATTGTGTTCACAGGCAAATTCATATAGTTCACTTGTTCGCATCATATGACCATCATTAGCCATTATTTCACAGCAAAGCCCACATTCCTTAAGTCCTGCAAGCCTTAGTAGATCAACCGTTGCCTCCGTATGTCCATTTCGCTCAAGCACACCGTTTGAATTTGCCATTAGAGGAAACATGTGTCCTGGGCGCCTAAAATCTTCAGCTACTGCATTTTCATCTACACAGGCCTTAGCGGTGATACTGCGTTCATGAGCCGAAATACCTGTAGTAGTAGAAATATGATCTATACTTACGGCAAATGCGGTCTGATGATTGTCTGTATTTGCTGTTACCATCTGAGGAAGGTTTAATCTTTGACAGTATTCCTTGGACATAGGCATGCAGATAAGCCCCTTGCCATGAGTTGCCATAAAATTGATATTATCAGATGAAGCATGTTGAGCCGCACAGATAAGATCACCTTCATTTTCCCTGTCCTCATCATCAATACAGATAATTATTTCACCTTTTTTTAATGCATCCAACGCTTCATTTATGGTATTCATCCTAATTTCCATAATTCCTCCTTGTAGCTAGAGGGTTAAAAACCCATTTTCTGAAAGTAGCTTCTTAAGCTTAATATCGTTGCTTTTATTTATATCATTGTTCTTAGTGGTATGAATTTTGGCAGTACTATTAGCAAATTTATCTATGGCATATTTTTTTGCATATTTTCCCATAATATCAGTTTCGATATTTACCGTATCGCCTGCTCTTTTATGGGTTAGTGTAGTCTCTGACTGTGTAAAGGGGATAATTGAAACCTGAAATTCAGTCGTTGTCAAATCTGATATGGTGAGGCTGATACCGTCAATAGCCACAGAACCCTTATACACCATTGCATTTAGTATTTCAGCGGGAGGCTTGATAGTAAATACAAGACTTTCACCATCAGGCCTGATATTTGTTATGGTACCTGTTCCGTCAATATGGCCAGATACAATGTGACCTCCAAGAGGTGTCTGTGGAGTTAGAGCAGGTTCAAGATTGACCTTACTGCCTACGCTAAGCTTGGAAAAATAGCTTTTACGCAATGACTCTCCCATGATGAAAAAATCTAATATCCTGCCACGAATACGTGTTACCGTAAGGCACATTCCATTTACGGCAATGCTGTCTCCAAGCCTGACATCTTTATGTACCTTGCTACAAAGTATTCCTATTTCAAAGCCTGAAGTCACTGCTTTTCGGGATACTATTTTTCCTACCTCAATAATTATTCCTGTGAACATTATGCTCCTTTCTATATTTTTCGCATGTGTTAAGTGGATATTTATATTTATCTTGAAAATAAAATATCCTAAAAATCCTAGAATATGTTAGTGATAATAAATGTTTAGCCTATGTGCCCTTCCACGATAATATCAGTTTCCATGGTGCGTGATGTCATGGATGAAAGCGTTAGAGCAGTGCCCATATCTAAGATAGGGGGACCTGAAACAGGTAATTTTGCAGTAAGACCTGATACAAGCTTGCTGCCTATATGTATATGGCAGTAATCGGCAAGTCCTTCACATACCAGCATTCCATGAATATGGCTTCCACCTTCGACCAGTATAGATGTAGGTGGATAATCTGAGATAGATAGCTTATATAGCAGATCTGCCAAAGAAGGTATGAATTTATCTGAATGCTTGGAAGGTTTGCAAAGAATCATGGTACAGCCATTAGCTCTCAAATTTAATATTTTCTTTTCGTGAGGTGCCTTCATGGAGCGTGGTAAATACTCTGGAGCAACTGTAGCTATATGAGTATGAGATACTTTACTATTCCTTATTAAATAAAGCTCTTCAGATAGATTAAGACTTCCACTGCAAATAATCGGTACAGGGCTTAGTCCCGATTCGAGACGACAATTTAGCTTAGGGTTATCCATTGAGGCTGTGCCAGCGCCAATCAGAATATGTGAGTATAGATTTCTCAGTCTGTGGGTGTGGCGAAGAGCCAAATCTCCACTAATCCACTTAGAATGGCCCGAATCGGTAGCAATACGACCGTCCAAAGTCATTGCATATTTCATGGCTATAAAGGATCTATTTTTTTCATGATTATGTAAAAATATTCTGTTTACATCTTTTCCCAGGCTTCCTAAAACATTGTCCGTAACCTGTATTTTTGCTTCTTTTAAAAGACGCATACCTTTGCCGGCTACTTTTTTGTTGGGATCTATTAACGAGATAATGACGCTTGTCAGTTTTTTTTCAATTATCAGCTTGCTGCAGGGAGGTTGTTTCCCCTGATGGCAGCATGGCTCTAGAGTGACATACAATTTAGATGACTTGAGTAAATGCCCTAGCTTATGATCACAGTTTTTTATAGCCATTGCTTCACCATGAAGACTGCCGTAGTTTAGATGAGCACCCCACGAAGCTATGTGATCCTCATAAGTTATTATAGCTCCTACAAGAGGATTGCTCTTTGTATGCCCAACGCCAAGAGTAGAAAGAATGTAGGCAAGTAGCATATGAACCTCATGCCTAATTGTTATAATTATTTGGCTGTCAATAAGTCTTGATTCATTGTATTTTCTAACTGCAATGCTATCCTCTAATACCTCAGCGGCTACGAGGTACGACTTATAATCAATAATCATTTTAGGCAGCCTATATGTACCTAGGTTTAAATATTCTACATCTACCAGACATTGATCGAGAATTTGCTCTGCCATTGAAATAGTAGGAAACAAATTCTCTCGTAAATTACATCTGTGATTCAGCTCCTCCTTACTGATCTCTAAAAGCTCCGGACAAGGAAGGGGGAGAAGTATAGTCGTTTTTTTAAAATTTAGTTTAAGGTTTTTGCCTTTTACCTCAATTCTCATTTTCACTCACCACATACTTTATGTAATTAAAAAAGCCCTGATATGATCAGGGCATAAGGTCAAAATTATACATGAAGGTAATATGTATATACATAAACAATCAATGAATTTTGTTCTTATCTTCTTCCATCCAGACTATACTGTCGGTCTTGGAATTTCACCAAGTCAGCCTAGGAAACCTAGGGTCGTGGACTATCACCACCGGTCGGGAATCTCACCCTGCCCTGAAGATTTTTTTACTATATGAAACAAGCATAGCATAAAAAAATATAAAAAGCAAGAAAAAAGTTGGAACTAATTTTTGCATATATAGGTAAGATAGATATGGAGGTAGCAATGATTATTCCATTATTTACTCAGACAGTACCAAGGCATGGTAGTTTATTAGGTATGACCTTAGCATATACATTAAATAAGGCGTTTCATAAAAAGCTAATGTATATCAGCTTAGAAAGCTTTAATTACTTAGATAAACTTATGAGTGAGAAAATATCTCTATCATCATATATCGTTAGAAATAGCTGCATAGATGAAAAGCTGTTTGGTGATATTGTTGGTGAAAGTATTAATAGCAAAGATATGGTTGGTAGCTGGAGCAAGGGAGTTGATTATATTTATAATACAAATTTTACCCAATGCTTTTTGGTAGAAAAATATTATGATGTCATTAAGTTAATTGAAGATTTTCATGATGAAAATTTATATGATGTTATCCTTATAAATCTCGGATCATCATATAGTCCTTTTATTCCTTATTTTTTTAAATATTATGTGACTATGATGATTTCAGATGAAGCAGACGATAGCAGAAAACACATAATAGAAGCAGCAAAATATCATCGTGAAACTATATATACAGATGTGGTAAACACATCAAAATTAAAGGACACATATAAGGCAGATTTTGATATGGTTTATGCAACATTAGTAAGAGCCTTTAGTCAGGATAGTAACGGTGAAATAGAGATAGGAGGTATGGACAATTTTGCACAAGCTACAAATACCAGTATAAGCTTCGACGAGCTTGGAGAGAAACTGGAGCAATCCCTTGAGCTATACAATGATCTCAAATATCTTACAAGCTGTTATTTAAATAAAATATCTCGGTAAGGTGGTTGCTGTGAAAAATAGACTAATAAAAATTTCCGATATCATATTAGATGATATGAGAGAGTATATTAAAAATGCTAATGTGACTGATGAGCAGGAGAAAAAAGGTAAAATTTTAGATAAAATTTTCCGTAGTGTAATAAGACTTGGCATAAGTCACAATGAAGCTAGTTTCGTAATTAGCAGAGTACTGCTTCAACTGTTTTTTCCACTTAGTATCATTCAGCCATTTATAATAGATAATAAAATAAATGAAATCATGGTAAATAGCTACAACATGATTTTTATAGAGGAAAATGGAATCCTTAAAAAAACTGATTGTCAATTTTCCAGTACAGAGGAATTAGAGGAGGTAATTAGAAAAATAGCTGCTAGTGTCAAGAGGGAATTTAATGAAATGAATCCAATCTTAGATGCCAGAGTGGTCGAAACAGGGGCAAGAGTTAATGGCGTATATAAAAATATTGCCCTTGGAGGGCCGACTCTTACTATAAGAAAATTTGCATCAGAAAAGCTTACGATAGAAGATATGGTAAATTGTGGAACCTTAACTAATGAAGTTGCGGATTTTTTGAAAGACGTAGTAAGGGCTGGTTACAATATTTTTATCAGTGGAGGTACTTCATCAGGAAAGACGACTTTTCTAAATGCCATGGCTAGTTTTATACCCAAACATGAGAGGGTTATTGTCATTGAAGACTCAGCAGAGCTTGATATAAAATCTGTGCCTAACATTATAAGCATGGAATGTAGAAATGCTAATTCTATGGGCCTTGGTATGGTGGATATGGCAGGTCTTATTAAAAGTAGCCTTAGAATGCGTCCAGACAGAATAATAATAGGAGAAGTGAGAGGTAGAGAAGTATTTCAAATGCTACAGGCACTTTGTACTGGCCATTCAGGGAGCATGTCTACTGGACATGGAAATTCTGTGAGGAGCATGCTCAGTCGTTTGGAATCCATGTATCTAATGGAAACAAGTGTACCCATAAGCGCCATAGCTGTGCAGATATGTGAAGCTATTGACATTATGATACATTTGGAAAGAGACAGGTATGGTAGGAGAAGGGTGAGTGAAATATGTGAAATACTAGGCTATAAAAATGGTGAATATGTGTTAAATAAATTGTTTGAGCGTAATAAAGATGGCCTGTTAAAAACCGCAGGAGGTACATTGAAAAATTTAGGGAAAATGCATAGATTTAACTTAGAACTGGAGAATAAAAATGGAAAAAAATAAGCAAATATTTTCAATTCATGAAAAGTTAAATATTAATCTTAAGAAGCACAGATTCATGCCCATTGCCATTAGCATAAATGCCCTGTCCGGAGTGATGATTTGCCATATGTTCTTTGGAAGACCGTGTATTGGCTTACTTTGTACCCTTGCAAGCAAGTATACCTGCAACTATATGCATAATTACTTTATAGATAAAAGAAAAAGACAGATGAATAAAATAGTTAGAGACTTTTTATTTAATATTTCTGCATATCTTGAAATAGGTCATTGCTTGGGTGATTGTGCCATTCTAACACTGGATAAGATGAACTCAATATACGGAAATGATAATGAATTTTGCCGGGCACTAGCTTCATTTAAAAACAACATGCAAATTTCAGGAATCGGGGAAGAAGAAGCATTTGCAATTCTTGTAGATCAAATAGAGCATGAAGATTTGAAGGGGTTTTACCAAATTTTTTCCATTTGCAGAAAATCGGGAGGTAACTTAATTGAAGCATGTAACAATGCGGCACGCATCATAGGGGAAAAGCTAACTATGGAACAAGATATAAGTGCCATCTTAGCACAGCGAAAAATGGAAGGCAGAATAATGTCTATCATGCCATTTGCATTAGTTGGACTAATATCGTTCACAGCACCAGAGTATTTAGAGCCTATGTACACCAGTATAGGTGGAATCGTTGTAATGGCATTAGCCCTGACTATGACACTTATGGGTATTTACATGATGGAAAGGATAGTGAGAATTGAAGTGTAGGTTACGGTATCTAACAACAGAGATAAAGAGCATGCTCCTAGTAAAGAATGAACGTAGTAGACTTTTTTTGATAATAGTAGTTACGCTTGTTTTGTTTTTTGTTGCTATGTACAAAAGCATGAACACCCCTTTTACACTATATGAAACAGATGGAAAAATACAAAAAATTCATTTAAATGAGATGTTATCTGATAATGCCAAGCGCATAAACTTAAGAATGGAGGTAAATGGTGAGGATGAGGTCGTAAGTATATCATGGAAGAAGAAAACAGTAAAAAAAGAGAGAAAGAAAAAGAGTATTGTAGGTAAGGAAAGTGAGGTACGTGAGAAAGAAAGGCTAATTAGAAAACTAAAAAAAGTAGAAAAACAGAGCCTTTATTTGCCACAAAGTTTGGCAAATGGCAAGAAGATAAGCTGGAGGTATGAAAAAGATCAAAGCTACCTTTATATTTTGCTCATTCCACCTATTTATATAATATGCTTTATAACGCAGCGAAAAAGTAGAAAACGTAAAACCAGGGAGGATATTTTCAGGAGGATATTAATTGAAATTCCTCAGATAAACCACAGGCTGATTTTATTACTGGAAAGTGGACTTGTAATAGGTGACGCACTCATTAGAATAGGAGAAAGCTATGGCAGAAAGGAGGTGTCAACTGGCAGAAAGGAGGTGTCAGCCAGAAAGAATCCTGTGGCAGAACTTATTTACGAGGCAACAATGGAAAGTAAGCTGCTTAATATAAATCCTATAGAGCATTTTTATAGTAGAGCTTTAAAGCTAGGAAATCCAACCCTTAGCAGATTTGCCTCTGTTATCTATGATAGTGCCAATAAGGGTAGCCAGCTTAAGGAAAAGCTTCAGGAAGAAGGACATCTGTTATGGAATGAACGTAAGAAAAGTGCACAGGAAATGGGGAAGGTGGCAGAAGCAAAACTAATGCTTCCCTTATCAATTATGCTTTTGGCATTGCTAATGATTACTGCAATGCCTGCGATGTTAAATATGTAAAACAAAACGGATAAGTATTTTAATGTTTAATATGAAAGGAGATAATATGAAAATTTTTAGAAGTAAGAAGGGAATGGAAATGGTACAGGTGGCTATTTTAATTGCATTGGCAGTTGCAGTAGGTTTGATTTTTAAGAATGAAATTACAGACTTTGTTACAAATACATTTGATAATTTAAATGGATTTTAATGTGGGCATACTAAAAGATAAAAAAGGTGAAGCTATACTCTCTGCCAGCCTTGCTTATCCAATATTGGTTTTACTATGCATTTTCATGTGTCTTTGGGCTATAAATGCCTATATGGCTATGCATGAGGGGATTGAACTACAAAAGTCCATAATTACTCAAGACACTGTACCGAAAAAAATAGGATTCAGGAAGGAAAAGCAAGAATATAAAGGCTTCATAAATAAGCTTTTTATAAGTGAAATTAATAGAAACTATTCCATTTTATATTATTCCTTCCATGAACCTTTTTTGATAAAAACTGGAAAGGGGATGAGGCTGATTGAGGATGATTAAAAATGTTAAAAAGGGTAGTGTACTTGTAATGACAGCAATGCTTATTTCTGCAATGATACCGGTAATGGGCATATTCTTTTTTCATACTAAAGAAAAGGCTATAGACGGTAGTGTACATGCTCTTCTTAATCTTTGGAATCAGTCGGTTATGGGCGAATATAACAGAGATTTGTTGCAGGCTTATGGAATTTATGGATATCGAGGCTATGATAAAAAAGTGAAAGACAAGCTCAGGGATTACATGGACTATTCATTTAAGGATTCTGAAAATATAAAGGTAGAGGGAGTAAAAATATTGCTTAGAAATCATAGGCTGGCAGATTATGAAAAATTTAAAAAGCAGTTGGTTGAGCTTGGGCAAATTACACTTGCAGGCGATCTATCTTCAAAAATAGGGATAGGCAAAAGGCAGGAGAAGAAGATAATAGACAGATTGGAGGAGTCTAATAGATATATAATAAATGAAGAAGTTTTACAGTATCTGCCTTCATATGGACATTTTGGTAGCTTTTCCTTTTCAGAGGTTAAGAATCTGAAATCCATAGATAATATTGCGAAGAGGGGAAGTGATGCATATTTCATCCATAAGTATATTTTTCAGTATTTGGAGGAAGAAGATGGATATTTTAAATTTGCACCTGAATATGTCATATGTGGAAATAAAAGTGATACTGATAACTTGAATGGTGTTAAATGGAGAATAATAGGTATAAGGGAAATTTTCAATGCTATATATTTATATAACTCTCCTGATAAAATCAGTGCAATAGTAGCCGCTGCTCAGATTATAAGTCCTGGTATTGGAGGGGAGGCTGCCAAGCATGGTATAGTGGCAACCTGGGCATACTTGGAAAGTACAAACGATTATAAACTGCTGATAAAAGGTAAAAAGGTTCCTCTTTTTAAGGATGATATTAGCTGGGCCACCGAACCAAAGCATGTGATTGAAAGAATTTTTGGTATCTTAATAGATAAGGATAATAAAAATGGCAATACATATGATGATTATTTGAAGCTTCTGTTATTTCTTACTGATGAAAGGACGAAGGTTTTAAGGATAATGGATTTAATACAAATAAATATGCAATTTAGATTTGACAAGGACTTCATGCTTGAGGAACATTTTAACGGAATCACAAGTGTTATTAAAATCAATGGTAGAGTGCATGAGGTAAAAAAGGAGTATTATTAGTTGATAAAGGAGATTAGGGATAAACTAAGAATAAGCAGCAAGGGTAGTATTATTTTGGAAGCAGCGATAATAATGCCTGTTTTTATATTAGCTTTTGCACTACTTATACAGGTGATTCCTGTATTTGCACAATGGGAGAATTCGATCTATATAATGGCAGAAGAAATGAGGGCAGAGAGTATAAAGGCGGCTGTTAGAGGTCCAGGTAACACTCTGCCTCTCATTTGTACCGGAAGAGTATATACATCTAACAGCTTCGTTGATACATTTATAATAACACGTTATGGAAAACATGGAGATAATGATACAATGCATCTTCATTATTATGAAAGCTTTAAAAATAAAAGCTTTCTGCCTACTGTGGGTAAAATTGCTTTTAAAGGAAAAATCAAGGCCAGAGCCTTCATAGGTCGTAAATATGAGGGGCAGGCTAGAGGAGAAGATGAATTTAAAACCCGTGGAAATGCCAATAGCGTATACATCTTTCCAGAAGCCGGAGAAAAATATCATAGGTCTGGCTGTAGGTTTCTGAAGTCTAATGGGCGGGAAGTGACTTTGACAGATAGTATAAAAAGAAGATATAAACCATGTACCCATTGCAATGCTAAAAATTTAGCTTTAGGCTCAAGGGTGGTCATATTTGAAAAAACGGGAGATGGTTATCATGCTCCAAGCTGCCCTGTAGTAGATAAATTTTATATACGTGTTGATAAGAAACAGGCAGAAAAAAGAGGCTACAAACCATGTAAGGAGTGCTATTAAAGTGAGTAATAACTAAGCTTTTATACATAATCTCATATATAACAACATAAATTTAATGGATACATGAAAGAAATCTGCTTGTTCTTGATGACAAAAAGATATAGACAACTTGTAAATTGGTAATAGTATAATTTGTTGTGCAAATAATTTCAATGTTTAAGTATTAGACGACTTTTGTCAGATGACATATGTCGTCTTTTTTGTATGTACCGTTGTGAAACTGATTTTCCAAAAAAGAGGATGATATCTTAGGGTGGATATATTGAATCTATTAGAGTGTAGCTTTCATATTGATATTTAACTTCTTAACAATTAAGTTGAAATATGATAAAATTAATCGGTAAGTCATAGAAGAATGAAGCTTGAATAAGGAATAGTTATTGAGAGATATAGTTCCAATAATTGCATTTAAAGATTATGATTTTTAAATAAGTGAAGAAGTATAAATCTATAGCTTTTACATAATTCAATTAAATAAAAAATAAGAGGGAATAATATGTTGAGATTTTTTGTAGCTCTTTGGGCTGCTAAGCTGGTGATGTTTATCAATAAGTTACGTGGCAATTTGAGGGATGACTGGCCAGGACTTTTGGCATTTAAAATTTGTCCTAGGTTTTTAGCCTATATTAAAAAGCCAAAGCTTGTGATTACGGTTACAGGTACCAATGGAAAAACGACTACATCTAATTTGATTAATGATTTTTTATGTGAACAGGGATTAAGTGTTAGTCATAACGATTGGGGCGCAAACCTGTATGCAGGATTTGCCCTAAATCTAATGAGGACAGTCAATATTTTTAATAAGACAAAAATGGATGCATCAATTCTTGAAGCAGATGAGCTGACACTAGATCAAACCATGACTATGATAGAGCCAAATTATATTGTGGTTACGAATATCTGTAAGGATAGCCTGAGAAGAAATGGTCATCCGGAGAATATTTTTAATCATGTTAATAAAACATTTGAAAATCTTGGGAATAAGACTGTGGCTATTTTAAATGGTAATGATCCAATTAGTAGCAATTTAGCTAAAGGTTCAAAAAGGGTATATTATTCTATCAATGATCTGAAGCTTAATCCTAATGAAAATATTGTGAGGGACATATCAATATGTCCAATTTGTGAAGGTGAAATTAAATATAACTACAGGCATTATAGACACATAGGGGATTTTTTCTGTGATACATGTAGCTACAAAACACCAGAAAGCAAGTATTTTGTCAATTCTGCCGACTTAAATGGGCGCACCATGGTAGTCCATGAAGGGGATGAATATACTGAGTATCCACTTATCTCTGATAATATTTTTAATGCATTTAATGTATTATCATGTATAGCCATATTAAGAGAGCTTAAATATGAGAAAAATGAAATCGCTGATTTTTTAGCAAGGCAAAAGGTCACTGAATTTAGAGAAACAATAGTTGAGTTTAATGGCATAAAATATTATACATTTGGTGCAAAAAGTCAGAATGTTAGTGCCGCTTCAACGGTGTTTGAATATATGGCAAAGGAACCATCAAAAAAAGATGTAGTACTTCTGCTGGATGAACTATATGATAGAAATCATCCGCCTGAGACAGTTACATGGCTTTATGAGACGGATTACGAATTTCTAAATAGCCCAAATATAAATAAGATAATAGTAGGAGGGCGAATGTTCCTAAACCATAAGCTACGTATGCTTTTGGCGGGAATAGATTCTGATAAGATGATCTGCTTGGAAGATGAAGATGAAATAGTGAATTATGTATCTACAGAAGGTATAGAAAAAGTGTATGTTCTTTTTGAAATTGACTATGTGACAAAGGCAAGAAAAATGCGAGATAAAATTGTAGAAAAAGCAAAGGAGAAGGTAAGTAGATGAAGACAGTTGAGTTTTTACTAGCTCCTTATTGTGAAATATATGGTGAATTTTACAATATAGAATATCTAAAAAAATCCAGTGATAAGATAAATATTATAAAATCCACTCATAAGGAAGAACCATATTTTGTATCTCATCATGTGGATATGATTTATATGGGATGCATGACTGAGGAAAAGCAGGAAAAAGCTATTGAGCATTTGAGGCCGTACAAGGATAAAATTAAAGAGCTGATAGATAAGGGTACAATTTTCCTGGTGACTGGTAATGCAATAGAAATTTTTGGTAAATATATTATAGATGGTAAGCGTAAGATACCGGCTCTGGGAATATTTGACTTTTACAGCGAAAGAAGGATGAATGATAGACATAATAGCTTGTTTGTAGGTGACTTTAACGGTATGAAAATCATAGGTCATAAAAGTCAGTATTCTATGTCATATGGAAATATAGATAATTATTTTATCAATATAGACAGAGGTTATGGTATAAACCTTGATAGTAAAAAAGAAGGAATAAATGTAAAACATTTCTTTGGTACCTATTCACTTGGACCGTTTCTTGTGCTTAATCCTTATTTTACTAAATATTTGTTAAAGCTATTGGGAATTACTGATAGTCTCAAATTTGAGAAAGAAGCCGTAGAAGCCTATGAGTATAGATTGGCAGATCTTTTAGACAGGATAAAATATTAGTAATGGGGAGGCCGTATGATAAGTATTCGATATCTTATAAAGCGAATGAAAAATTCTAATTTCAGCAGATATACGGAAGCAGCAAAAAGAATATCAAAAATTACAGGACGCATGGAAAAATTACTGCTGATTGATATGATTATATCAACATTAAAATATGGAGCAGGACCAGTAGACTATGAAACCTTTGCTATGTATGAAATGAAAGCCAAGGAAAGGGGAGATGTCCTTACAATAGGGAAAAATAATGAATTAGTCAAGAGATTAAACAATCCTAAGTATCTTCCATATTTTGAGGACAAATATGAATTTATAAAAAAGTTCGATAAATATATTAAGAGAAGCTGGGCTATGATTGATGATAGTACTGACAGAATAGAAGCGTTTTTAAGTGACAAAGAAAAGATTATCGTAAAGCCTCTAGATGAAAGCTGTGGTAAAGGTATTAGAATAATAGATTTAACCAATTACGCATCAAAACATGATCTTTTGGAGGAGCTTAAGGCAGATGGTACGCCTCTCATGGAGGAGGTCGTAGTACAGGGAAGCTATATGAATAATATCTATAATAATTCGGTAAATACTGTCAGAATTATTACTATCTTAAATGGGGGAAAGGTTAATCTGGTAGCTGGCTGCCTCAGAGTTGGGCGTAATGGAAATTATGTAGATAATTTTAATAATGGTGGTATTGCATGCATCATTGACTGTAAGACTGGCCATGCGGCAACAGATGGATATGATAAGTATAGAAAGCAATACGAAGTTCATCCTGATACCGGTGTAAAATTTAAGGAATTTAAGGTACCTAACTGGGACAAGGTAAAAGAACTCTTAGATGAGGCAGCCAATATTGTTCCTGAGGTGAGATATGTAGGCTGGGATATTGCATTTGATAAAGATAATATGCCTTTTTTAATAGAAGGAAATGGCTATCCCGGACAGGATGTAACTCAGTATCCAAAGCTAGGAATTGGAAATTATAAAGTGATGAAAGAGGCATTAGGGGAAAATGAACAGAATTAGATTTTACCTAGCCCTTTGGATGGCAAAGCTGGCGGTTCTTACCATGAGTATTTTAAAATATAATGGTACCAATTTCCCAGGTCAACTTGCCATTAAAATATGCCCTGAGTTTTTAAGGTATATTGGTAAGCCGAAGGAGATTATAGGAATAACTGGAACCAATGGAAAGACATCGGTAGCCAATATGGTTGTGGATTCGCTTAAGCAGGATGAAGTTTATCCCTTAAACAATAGCTTTGGCTCAAACATACATACTGGAATTGCTACTGCACTTTTAAAGGAATGTAATATTTTTGGTAAATCGAAAAAAGAACTTGCGGTATTAGAAATAGATGAGCGTGCGATGCCTCTTATCATGCCGTATATAACTCCTAAAATTATGGCAGTTACTAATCTTTTCAGAGATTCGATGAAGCGAAATGCACATCCTGAATATATAGCAGGGATATTGGAAAAATATATAAGTGATGATGCTCTTATGATTTTAAATGGTGATGATGTTATCTCATCTCAGCTAAAAAAGAAAAATAAAAGGGTTTATTTTGGTATAGAGAGTTTACCAACAGATTTACAAAAATCGATAAATATTATAAATGATGCCAGAATTTGTCCAAAGTGTCATCATGAACTTAAATATACTAATGTGCGATATCATCATATAGGCAGGTGTATTTGTGAAAGCTGCGGTTTTAAATCACCCGAATTGGACTTTATGGGCGTTAAGGTTGATTTTGATGCTAAGAAATTGAGTGTTAGTTATAAAGGTGAGATATATGAACTGCCACAAAATAGTGGAGGTATCCATAATGCGTATAATACACTTTGTGTTGCAACAATTTTAAGTAGCATGGGATATGATCTTACAAGAATATCTGAGCTTTTGAAAACTGTTTCAGTAGTAGAAAGTAGATTTTCAAAAGAAAAATGCGGACCTGTGACTGTTGCAAATCAAATGGCAAAGGAGAACAATGCAGTAGGAAGCTCAAGAGCATTTGATTATATAAGTAGTCTGCCGGGAGAAAAGGAGTTAATCCTAATGATGAACTGTCTTGGAGATCAGGAGCATTGGTCGGAAAATACTTGCTGGCTCTATGACTGTGATTTTGAGTTTTTAAATAAAGATGATATAAAGCAGATTATTGTAACGGGACCTAGAGGACGGGATTACCACTTAAGGCTGCTATTAGCAGGGGTAGCGGAAGAGAAAATAACATGGATCGAAAATGAAATAGATGCACCTGATGCGTTAAAATATACTCCTGGAGAGAGCATTTACATATTTTACGGAACAGATTCTCTTGCATTAGGTAACAGAGTTATGGAAAAGACCAAAGAAATTGCCAGAAGGAGGGGCTAGTGCAGTGAATGTAGAGATACTTTTTCCAGAAGTAGCCAATCTATATGGAGAGCTTTCTAATATCAGGTTTATGTTTGGCAAAACAAATCACAGGCTGATAAATACCCATTTGGAAGATATACCTGCTTTTGCTGAATCTGCTCCCGATTTTATTTACATGGGCGCCATGAGTGAAAATGCGCAGGAGCTTGCTATAAATAGGCTTTTACCATATAAAAATAGGCTGAAGGAACTTATAAATCAGGGCACATTTATTCTGCTTACAGGTAATGCCGGAGATGTGTTCCTAAATGAAATCGTAGATAAAGAAAATAATATAAAGCTAAATGGGCTGGGAATTGTTGATGGAATAACAGAGCGAAGGATGATGAAAAGGCATAATTCACTATATCTTGGAAATACGGATATGGAAGGAATAGAAAAGAAAAAAATAGTTGCTTTTAAGAGCCAATTCACAAGAACTGCGTATAGTGATAGCTATAGTCCGTTATTTACAACGATTAGAGGATATGGAAGAGGTTTAAAACCCGGAAGTGATGAGGGCGTTAGAATCAATAACCTGATGATAACTGAGCTACTTGGTCCACTACTTATACTTAATCCATTTTTTACCGAGGGGGTGCTTGGATGTATGGTTGAATGTGAACCAAAGCTTCCATATTTTGATGTGGCTGTTGATGTGTATAATAAAAGAGTGGAAGAATTTAGCCAGCCAGATCGAGGTTTTACCTATTAGCGATATTGTATTTTCTCTATTTAAGTAATTACGATATTTATGACATATTTAAAAGATATAACATTGATATAGTAAAGAGCAATCTTCATGGTTGCTTTTTTCATATTTTGTACAATATAGGAAGGAAGTTCTATGATTATTAGAAGAGAGAGGTCAGAAGATTATCAGCAAATATATAATCTGATAAGGATTGCATTTGAATCAGCACCGCACTCGGATGGAGAGGAACATGAGCTTGTGGAAAGGCTTAGAATGGGTAAAGGCTATATTTCTGATCTATCCTTAGTAGCTATAATTGACGATAGTATTGTAGGCCATATTATGTTTACAAAAGCAAAGGCTGGATGTACAGATGTTTTAGCACTTGCGCCAGTTACAGTCTTACCTGAGAATCAGAATAAAGGTATCGGTTCAGCTCTGATAAGAGAGGGGCACAGGTTAGCAAGAAAATTTGGATATGGATATTCGGTGGTATTAGGTGATCCAAAGTATTACTCAAAGTTTGGATACATACCGGCGGAAGCTTATGGTATTACTTCACCATTTGAGGATATACCAGAAGGCTATTTTATGGCTTATAAAATACATGATGAAGCACCAAAAGCTTGCGGAATGATGGTATATGCTGAAGAATTTGGAATAAATTAGCTTGCTATTTTTAATGAAACATATATGAACCTATTTTAAAATAAGGTGACCCCAAAAAGTTGGACTTTATACCAGAGACATTTAGAAATATTTGTCTCTGGTTTTTTGCGTCCTAAATATTTCCCCTAGGGGAAATCGCAGCTATGCTGCATTTAATTTTCT
>CASDYG010000004.1 GCA_949285555.1 uncultured Eubacteriales bacterium
GGCTGCTGGGGTCTTATCTAAAAGCTCCTTAGATTTATCTATAGCATCTTGAAGCTTTTTCTTTACATCATCAGGCTTCTTGGCATTATTTGGATCTGCTAATATCGTTTCACCATTCTTTATCAGCTTATCAAGGTCATTTCTTTCATTACCATCAAGGTCATCCATAGCCTTCTTAAGATCTGCTGCTGCCTTGTCCACCTGATCCTGAGTAGCATTCTTATCTCCTGCAACCTTTTCAGCTTCCTCTAAAGCCTTATCAAGTGCAGTTTTCTTATCTGCCGATGCCTTCTCATAGTCAGGAGTCTCTTTGTGTTCTTTTGCAGAATCTATTGCATCCGTTAAATCCTGTTTTTCCACCTTTTTAAGATTTGTTAACTTCGCAGTAAATGTCAGCTCTCTTGTCTTAGCTTCTACATCCTGTAAAGCAACGGTTTTATTTTCAGGGAATACAACCTTTATTTCAACATCCTGTGTTCCCTCAAGATTCCAATCAGGTTCAGTAACATATGAAAACTGTGCATTTGCGGGATACAAAATGGACTTAGTTCTTACAAAATCCTGCGGCGTCAGCTTAGCATCTCCAATGGTACGCGTCTTATCATCGCTGTTTAGTCTACCCGGTCTTATGGTAATAATTACCTCATCCTGCTGGTCGTCCTCAACCCATGCAGTCTCCCTAACCTGGTCAGGGTGCTTTCCACCAAAATCAAGCTCATAATACTCGTACGGCTCTGGTCCCGGCTTTTTCTTTACATCAACAAGATTCTTATAAAGATCCGATCCCTTCTTTGCTCTGAAATTTGTACTTGCAACATAAGTACCATCCTCAAGTACATATTTGATCTTGTAGTCTCCTGTAGGTTCAGGCTTCATAAGAGTGATATGAAAGATACCAAGGCTCTGATCCTTAGTCTTATACCTTTCCATCTGTCCTGTTCCTTCTCTGGCATCAAGAACAAATCCTGCAAGTTCTGGATCGTTTTTGTGCTCCTCAAATACCTTTTCTGCATCCGCCCAAACGAAATAGTTATTTTTGCCAGATGCGTTTTTAAGATCTCCCTCTACTTCAATGGTTTTTATCGTTGTTCTTTTCACTCCGGTAGCAGTAGTCTTATCTGGTTTAAACCATGAAAATGCTACCTTCACATAGCCTTTTTCAGCTGCAGGTGCTGGATTTTCATCTGCAAATATAAATGCAGAACCAAATCCAAACAGCATCGCCAGGCTAAGTAAACTAACCATTAGCTTTTTACCAAGCTTGCTCATTTCTCCTCTCCCTTCATAATTATAATTATTATCATTCAAGTATCACTATAGTATAATTTATATTTTAAAATCATTTTTGTCAAGTTATAGTATGTATTACTCATCTAATGTAGCGAAAAAATAAATAGTGCTATTTTTAATAAACTCTTTCAATTAACTGCATCAATTTTAAATTTTCAACATTTTTTGATAAATCCTGTTACTAGTTAGCTTTACAGCTATCCCCTATATGTTGTAGCGTCCTGCTTCAATATATACTTTCTTTAATACACATTAACTATATCTTATATGATGAGATATTATGAAATGTTTATCGCTTGTTCATACCACTTTAGTTTCTCATACAATTTTCAACTCTGGTTTTTAATTTTAAGCTCTGCATTTTAATATCGAACAGAATTTTTTCAATAAAAAAGGGGAGAAATCTCCCCTTTCTTTAGCTTATATTAGCCTAGTCTTCCTTTCGCTTTCTTGAAGCAAAAAGTCCACCAATTGCTGTTAGAAGTAATGCAATCCATCCCATCTGGTTAGTATCATCTCCTGTCTTAGGAGTCTTAACTACCTGTACATCTGTCTTGCTCTCTTCCTTCTTAATTCCACCAAGCCATGCCTTAAAGGCAGCATCAAGCTTATTAAGTGTAGTCTGTAGATCTTCAACAGGTGTGTTCTGGTCTGCAAGTTGCTTCTTAGCTGCATCTAGCATTTCCTTTAGAGTGTCAACACCAGGAGCATTAGGATTTTTTTCGATTGCCTTTTCGATAGTCTCTATCAGCTTCTTAAGCTCTTCGGTAACCTTATCCTTATCACTCTTGCTATCTCCATTTAGATCCTCGATTGCCTTTTCAATGTTATTTTTAGCTTCTTCTACATCTTTCTGGGTAGCGTTTGGATCTGCTATTACCTTCTGTCCTTCCTCTATAGCCTTGTCAAGGGCATCCTTCTTATCCTGAGAAGAATTGCTATAGTCAGGAGTATTTTGTGCCTCCTTACCCTTTTCAATAGCTTCATTTAGAGGATCCTTGTCCACCTGATCTTTGCCTTCAGTGAACTTGTCCAGAGCCTCCTGAAGCTTGTTCTCAGCTTCCTTAAGCTCTTCTGGAGTAGCGGCAGGAGTCTTTTCTAGAGTCTTGTTTGCATCGTCTATAGCTCCCTGTAACTCCTTCTTTAGTTCCTCTGGTATATTAGCATTGTTTGGATCAGCTAGTGCGCCTTCACCCTTCTGTACGAGGTTTTCTAGAGAGTTTCTTTCCTCTCCATCAAGTTCGCTGATAGCCTTCTTCAGATCGGATGTAGCCTTATCCACCTGCCCCTGAGTAGCATTTGGATCTTTATTCACCTTCTCTGCTTCCTCTAACGCCTTGTCTAATGCCGCCTTCTTTTCATCGGAACCCTTCGTATATTCAGTGCTACCCTTGCTCTTGTTAGCTTCAGTAATAGCATCTGTTAGCTTGCTCTTATCTACTGCAGGAGTCTCAGTTCCGTCAAGTCCACCTATGGCAGTATTGATTGCATCAGTAGCAGCCTTTAGCTCTTCAGCAGTGGCTGCTGGGCCAGTCTTAGCAAGTACATCCTCAGCATTTTGAAGTGCCTCATCTAGTCCCTGCTTAGCCTCATCAGAACCATTTGTATATGCAGGTTTACCCTTTGCACTGTTTCCGCTGTTTATAGCATCCTCAAGAGCCTTTCTTTCTGCTCCATCTAACGCGTCAATTGCATCATCAAGTGCGCTCTTAGCTGTATTTACCTGCTCCTGAGTAGCATCTGGATCTGCATTCACCTTCTTAGCATTTGCTAAAGCTTCATCAAATGCAGCCTTCTTTTCAGGTGAAGCCTTTGTATAATCAGGCGTTCCCTTAGCAGCATCGCCATTTCCAATAGATGTTACAAGTCCACTCTTATCAACAGTCTGTACTGGTGTAGTAGTACCGTTTAGAGCATTCTTAGCATCGGTTATCTTCTTGGCTGCTGCATCTATCTGAGCCTGAGTAGAGTTCTTATCCTTAAGAACCTTATCACCCTCTGCTATTGCATCATCATACGCCTTTTTCTTATCAGGGTCTGCATTAGTGTATGTATCAGTACCCTTTACTGTAGGTGCTTCCTCTACAAGAGCCTTTAGCTTGCTTGGGTCAGTAGCAACGATTCCTTCATTATCCAGCTTCTCGCTTGATCCATCTGGATATGTAATTGTTACATTACCCTTGCCATCTACAGTAACCTTGCTTCCCTCTGGTAAAGTATTTCCACCAGTGATAGCATCTTCAACCTTCTTCTTTTCTTCTTTTGTCAGGTTGTTAGGGTCATTTACATTTACAGGGGTCTTTGGCTTAGTTACATCAGTAGTATCAGCCATGCTGTCACCTGTTGAAGTAGTCTGATCTGGAGTTAGCTTTCCTACCTCCTTACCGTCCTTATCCTTATCAGTAACAGTTACATTACCCTTGTTGTCAACAGTAATCTCAGGGTTCTTAGGGAAGTTAGGATTATTCTTATTAGCTTCCTCTACACCCTTCTTAATGTGATTCTTCTCGTCCTCTGTCAGGTTTGTAGGATCCTTAACATGAGTTGGAGTAGTTGGTGGAATAATAACTACAGTTTCCACAGGATCAGAAGTATTTCCAGCCTCATCACCTAAAGTTACACTTACTTTCTCTCCACCAGCAAGTGGCTTGTCAAGTGCAACCTCTACTGTCTTTGGATTCTTCTTTAGATCCTCATCAGTAACAGTATGTGTCTTTTCTGTCACAGTACCGTCGGCCTCTGTTACCTTTACAGTAACAACATCACCCTTCTTTGCACCATCCGGCAGAGTAACTGTTACCTTGTTTTCACCCTTCTTGGCAGTTACGCCTGTAGGTGAATCAGGAGCTGTCTTATCAACCTGTGCTGTAGCAGGGTCAGATTTTTCCTTATTCGGCTCTGTAGTCACTACCTTAAGTTCATCGCCGTCATTTACGCTATCAGGTAGCTCTATCTTGAAGCTTCCATCAGTAACTGTTCCTGTAACTGCTGGTTCGAATGCCTTACCCTTGCTGTCAAGAACTTCAACGGTAGCTCCGTTTACGCCCTTACCTACTACATAATACTTGCCATCCTCAGGGTCTTTTATTACCTTAACCTCTGTAGGTGTAGCACTCTTACCTTTTACTTCGCCAGTCTTTGGATTAGAAGTATTGCCTGCTTCGTCAGAAAGCGTAGCGCTGTACTTATCTCCCTCAGCCAGCTCTCTACCAATATCTACCTTAACAGTTTTCTTACCCTTTAGATCATCTTCTGTTACGGTATGAGTCTTGGTGATAGGATTACCTGAATCCTTGTCAGTTACTTTTACAGTGATTACATCACCCTTCTTTGCACCGTCTGGCAGAGTAACTGTTACTTCAGTTTCTCCAAGCTTACCTGATACAGCCTTAGGTGCATCTGGTGCAGTCTTATCTACTGTAGCCTTGGACTTGTCGGATACGTCTTTTCCGTCTTCCTTAGCAGTTACGGACACTTCATCTCCGTCTGCATATTCAGCAGGTAATGGGATTTCAAATGTTCCGTCAGTTGCTGTGGCGGTGCTCTTAGGCTCAGTGGAAGCACCATCTTTTCCTAGTACCTCTACTACTGATCCGGCAGGAGCCTTACCTGTTACAACATATCCGTCACCCTTCTTTACCACCTTTACATCGCTAGGCTTTGTTGTCTTAGTCTTTGTATCAGTAGTAACGGCAGTAGAAGTGTTTCCTACAGGGTCACTTAGTGTAGCGGATATTGTCTTATTAGCCTCTAGTGGCGCATCTAAGGAAATTTCAACTTCCTTAGGTTCCTTCTCTAGGTCTTCCTTCTTCACTGTGTAGGTCTTAGTAACCTCCGGCTGTCCATTCTTTGGACCAACTGTTACAGTTACTACATCACCTACAGCAGCATCTGCTGGAAGTGTTACCTTAACCTTGTTATCGCCTGTATTTCCTTCTACAGCAGTTGGAGCTGTAGGTGCAGTCTTATCAATAGTTACAGGAGTCTTATCAGACTGCTTTTCTCCATCCTTCTTTGCAACTAGGTTTACTACGTCCTGATCATTGAAGCCTTCAGGTACTGGAATCTTAAATGCTCCATCCTTTACCTCAACTTCAGTAGCAGGCTGTGTAGACTCTCCGTTATTATTTAGTAGCTCTACCTTGCTGCCTTCAGGTGCCTTTCCTGTAATGAAGTAATTATCTCCCTCCTTTACAAGCTTAACATCTGTAGGAGCAGCAGTCTGCTTCTTGATAGGTGTAGTGTATTCTTTGCTGTTTCCAGTTGGGTCATATACCTTAGCAGTAATAACCTTGCTATTAGCGTCATCCTGCTTATCTAGTTTTGTACCCTCTCCAGCCTTGGATAAGTCTATTACCAGCTGTCCATCCTTAGATGTTACCTGAGTACCATCATCATAGGTCCAGCCATTTTCACCCTTGGTAACAGTGATAGTCTTATCTCCACTAGCTGTAGGTACAGTTACATCCATTTTTACAGTATCGCCTACAGGAAGTATGGTTACTGTAGTATCTCCAGGATATGCATCTCCTACAACAGGAGCCTCTGGAGCAGTCTTATCCATAACGGCCATCTCATCAAGAGATTCCTTCTTATCTGCAGCCTTATTGGTTACAGAAAGGGTAGTACCCTCTTTATAGTCATCGCTGTTTGGAAGAGCTACCTTAAATGCTCCAGCCTGTACATCCTGCTCTACAGGAGCACCCTGCTGCTCGCCAGCATCATTTCTATTAACAGGTACTATCTTCAGCTTTCCAGCCTCATCTACACTACCTGTCAGATAGTATGTATCTCCCTCTTTGATAACCTTTAGGTCAGTAGGTGCATTAGTTCTTTCTGCACCCTTTATGGTCTTTGAAGAGTATGCAGTATTTTCATTCTTATCAGAAATTGCAAATCCTACATCACCGTCATCGGAAATGAGCTTGGAATCAGGAAGTGTAATGGTCAGATTTCCACCTTGCTCAGGTACAGTCTTTCCAGATGCATCCTTCCAGTTTCCATTTCCATCTTTATTTAAAACGATTGTTTCAGTATCACCATCCTTAGTAGGAACAGTAATAACAATTCTTTCTCCATCATCAGTAGGTTTCTTGATAGTAAAGCTGTTAGTATTTGGATTTATATCTCCTACTACCTCTACCGGCTTTGGTGCTTTACCGTCTACCAATGCCGTGTCAATATTACTTCTGTTTCCTACCGGGTCAACGATTGAAGCGATAATGGAATCTCCGTCATTAAGTGGCTGATAGCCCTCAAGATTTGAATCGTTGAACTTCAGTTCCTTACCAATGTCAGATTCCTTTATTTCATATGTATAGCTCTTAGAGCCAGCAGTTATTTCAAGAGTGTCACCCTTTTCAGCATTGGTTGGAATCTGAATACTGATTCCACCATTTCCAGGCTTAGCTGCGGTGATCTTTGGCTTGCTTGCAGCCTGTAGATCAAGTGTATGGTATAGTCTTGGAGAAGTAGAAGAGCCATCTCCCTTTACCTCTCTTACGGCAACAGTCTCACCGTGATTATATCCATGTGAATCAAATGTAATTGAGTAGCTGCCGTCAGGTCCTACCTTAGCACGCTGAGTCTCAACTAGTGCTTCTACTCCGTCAACTACCTGGTATCTTTCCAGAACCACATAGTTGTCATCTCCAGGTGTAGCCTTACCACTTAATGTAACGTTTACAGAATTATCTGTAGTAGTCTGCTTTACGGACTCTACATTAAGCTCATCGCTGCTGTAGTCATAAAGTGCATCAAGTGGAACATTTAGCTTAGAACCGTCACTTAATATAATGTCAACACCGGTTCTATTATCCTGAGCTGGCTGAAGGCTTCCGCCCCAGAAATCGCCCAGTTCGGCTTTCTGTATAGCCTTAGACATCTCACTTGTAACATCAATAGGCTTCTTGCCAGCTGCGTTAGTTACAGTATTCCATGCACGTTGCTGACCTTCATTCATCAGGCCTTCTCCGCCAACAGCCATTAGGTAAGACGCCATAACATGGTCTTTTGCCATCTGCTCGTTTTCAGCCTTCAGTCTAGGCCATTTGATTCCCTTGAACAGCTGATTTGCATTCACAAATGTAGCGGCGTTGTCATTAGCCTCAGGCTCGGAATATCTAACTCTGTCTTTAGTATTTTCCTCACCATCATATCCGTCTGACCAGATTTCAAGTCTTACTGGCTTTCCTACAAGACTAGTCCAGTTAACATCCTTTGCATCTGTCATCTCCGGCTTCATGTTCTTTGCATCAGAACCACTTAGGAAGTTCACCTTTGTACCATATTTGTTGGTAGTTCCATCTTCTTTTTCCTTAAACACTTTACCCAGTGTCAGGACATAGTCACCATTCTTATCAGCAATAGTATTGGCAATAGTCTTGCCGTCGCTAACTATAGCTACTACCTTATATGGCTGAGTCTTTCCTCTAACCTTGCTTCCTGCAATAGCAGCAACAGGCTTTGTAATCTTGTTTGGAGGAATAACTGTAGGATCGGTTCCCTCGTACTTCTGTACGCCGTAGGAATCATGCATTTCAGTATTTCTAACTTCTACTCCATCCTCTCTGCCGTCACCGTCAGTATCCTTTGAGAAAGGATCGGAGCCAATCTTGTTTTCAAAATCGTCAGTTAGTCCGTCGCCGTCGGAATCGAACTTAACATCCTGATATTTATAGTTTGCTCTGATGTATGTCTGAGCGTAGTCCCAAGACTTGTATGCACCTAATACGAAGGTTCTGTGACCCTCCTTGCCCTTATAAGTATCCGGATCTCTTACTGTTTCAAAGGTAACAGTAGTAATGGATGTCTTTGCAGGAGGTACAGTCTTCTTAGGAGTCTTGTACTTAAAGAACATACCGCTACCAGTATCTCCCAGTGTCTGGTAGTTACCAGTTAGCGCATTCCAGTGCTTTCTGAAATGTCCTTCGGTGAAGTTATCTAGGTATTTGAACTCCATACCGATAGTTCTCTCCCAGATACTTGCCTTTAGCTCGTGTGCATCGCTATCCTTTGTTACATACTTAAAGTCCCAAAGTCCTTCTACAGTATCTGCGTCTGTTGCGGTAGCAAGTTCATCGTCATACACAGCATTTCCGAACATGTATCTTAAGAAAACATTCTTTCCAAGCTCCTTGCCCTTTGGCACGCCATTAGGAGAATCGTAGCTCTGAGATACAGCCGTTCTGCTTGGTCTTGCAGGGTCTTCCATCTCAAACTTAACTGCCTCACTACCTTCTTTAATAGTCAGGTCCTGTGAAAGCAGAATAGCATAGTGTGGATTTGCCCAGTACTCGTCTGCTAAATCAGCTGTACTATAATCCGGTTTTCTTACGTCCGCATTATTAGTCGGATGCTGATTGAATTTAACCTGCCACTTCTGAACTAGCTGAGTGCTTCCATCATCTTTTTGTTCTGTCCTTTCAGGTCCTAACGGTGTTACCTCAACGTTTCGTACAGGATTCATACCGCCCAGCTGATCAGAGTACATGTTCTCTGCATAGGCCATATTTCCGTCCTTGTACTCAGTATAAGGATTGACCGCTCTCTCGTCAGCAGCCTTCGCTTTAAAAGGCTTTGCAAGAGGCCCGAAAACCAGAACTAATGTCAGAATGATAGCTATCACCTGCTTGCTCAATCTGTTCTTGCTCGTGTTCATCATAAGCTTCCTTTCTATTTAAAATATATATTTCCTATGAGAAATTACAGTAGCCCGAGTATTATTGCTGATAGCATTTCTGATGATTGAGCTACCTATTCTCATTTATTAGCATGTCATCTACAAGCATCGTTTTGCAGACGGCGTGCGTTTTTATTCGTATATATATATATATATATATGCGAGCCTTAAAGCTTTTCTATTATAGAATATTTGAGCATGATGTCAACGACCCATTTATTTAATATTCAAATATTTTTTAACGATTATCAGATTTATTTTTATTGCTGCTTTTCCCCTTAAAAATCCAGCTATCTGCTGGCTTTTACAGGTCTTATCTGGCTAATAAAAAGACATATTTTAACCTCTTTTCAAAAAATCTTAACTGACCATCTACCTGAATAATTCTATTTTTGTAAGCCTCTCTATTTTTACAATCTATATTTGCAGTCTTTTCTTCCATATAAAAAGACCGTCATAATGCACCTTCTCCATTCGTTAGATTTTAGTCCAACTTTTGAAAGTCGATACATAATGCGGCCTCTTATTTATCTGCGACACATTATCAAATTAAGTATAACACCTGCACTTGGCATAATACCTGCTACATGGCATCTGAATACTATAGATTGCCACTTCTTTCTTTCGTCTCCTTGACCATTTCACGAAGCTTACTCACCTGATTATATATCTCGTACATGTCCTCATCAGGTATGTTGCTTTCTAAGAATATATTCTCAAATTCACTACAGGTTTTGATAAGGTTCTTTGCAATGGATTGGAAGTTATCATAGTTGCTACTGTTATAAGCATTCCTGAAGCTGGTGATATCCTCTCGTATCATATTTATCAGACTCTGTTCGCTGTACATCTTGCCCATCATCATAAGATATGGTGCTACTCTCTGAAGATAAATATTACCATTTTCCTTCACTTCATACAGATATGTCACGTTTTCATCCGGACCAAGATTAAAGGTAACAAGATTATTGTGTGCTCTCGTAGTTTTAATACTAGATGCACCTAGTTGTCTAAGTCCCATATTAATCAAATCATCTGAAATTGTATCTATTATCATTGCTTCCTCCTAACTATTTAATTACGAGCATACTTATCTAATATTTATTTTTGAAAAGTCATCGTCTTACACATTCCAATATGCAACAAGCAGATATACTGTAGATATGGAAATGGTCAGAAGCATCATTGGGAATCCCACCTTCATGTAGCTTTTAAAGGTAATAGGATGTCCATTTTTATTTCCTATGCTTGCCAGAACCACATTGGCAGAAGCTCCTATGAGAGTACCATTTCCGCCAAGACATGCTCCAAGGGAAATAGCCCACCAAATAGGCTCGACATTGAGTCCGTCCTTTTGCATGATTAGCACAAGTGGTATCAGGGCAGCTACGAAAGGAATGTTGTTTAACACCGATGATAGAATTGCTGTAGACCATAGCAATATAATCGTTGCAAAGATTACGTGTCCCGATGTAAAGCCTACGATGAATTTAGAAATTGCATCGATTACACCTGTTTCTACAAGACCTCCAACAATTATGAAAAGCCCCATGAAGAATAAAATTGTGGCCCACTCAATTTCTAGTATAATGTGCTCAGGGTTTTGTCTGCCTATTAAAAGCATGATTACTGCTGCCGCAAGGGCGATTACAGAAGATTCCATATGAATGGTATCATGTACGCAAAAGCCTATTAGCACAAGCACGATGACAATCAAGCTTTTAATCAGAAGCGGCTTATCACTTATAGCCTTTTTTTCGTCTAACTGCATTACCTCTTTAAGTACATCCCCATCTGTGGTAAGCCTTTTACCATATATAAATTTCATTGCAAATATTACAACTACCATAATAATCAGGCATGCCAGACCTAAATGTGTTATAAAATCCAAGAATGACAGATGGGCGGCACTTCCTATCATAATATTTGGTGGGTCTCCTATAAGCGTAGATGTACCACCGATGTTGGATGCAAGAATCTGCGTCATAAGGAAAGGCACCGGATCCAGCTTAAGTATTCTTGTGATTGCAATAGTCATTGGCCCTACCAAGAGCACTGTAGTTACATTATCCAAAAAGGCAGATAAAACAGCGGTTATGACCATGAATGCCACCATGAGCTTCCATGGATCCCCCTTTACTAGCTTAGCCACCTTAATCGAAATGTATTCAAATAGGCCAGAGCATTTCACCACTGCCACAAATATCATCATACCTACAAGCATTCCTATCGTATTAAAATCCACATAGGACATGGATTTTTCTACCGATAAAATATTGGTTGCAAGCAAAATTACTACTCCCGTCAGTGCAGCCACCGTCCTGTGCACCTTGCCGGACATGTCTGCCAAAATTACAAATACGAATATTCCAATAGGTATAAGTTGCATAGCGTCTCCTCTCAAATAGAAAATCAAGCAATTAGGAAAGCCCCCTAACTAGGAATATTTCAGTGAAATATTCAAAGCTTATGGGAGCCGTCCTTGGTTCTCATAGTAAGTATAAATTTTATTATCTTTTCCGTATTTGTAATGTATGTTATAAATCTGCAACGTACTGTCTTATTTCTTCAGCCTTGTCTGTAGACTCCCATGGCAGGTTAAGCTCCGGTCTTCCGAAATGTCCATAAGCGGCAACCTGTCTGTAGATTGGGCGTCTCAAATTAAGCTTTTTAATAATAGCAGATGGTCTAAGATCAAATAGCTCATCTACCATTTTGCTAAGCTTTTCATCACTTACCTTTCCTGTACCAAAGGTATCTACCATTATACTAACGGGTCTTGCAACACCTATGGCATATGCTAGCTGTATTTCACATCTGTCAGCCACCTTTGCGGCCACAATATTTTTTGCCACATATCTTGCTGCATATGATGCTGACCTGTCTACCTTCGTAGGATCTTTGCCTGAGAAAGCACCACCACCATGTCTTGAATATCCACCGTAGGTGTCAACTATTATTTTTCTGCCTGTCAGCCCGGAATCTCCACAAGGACCTCCTATTACGAATCTGCCAGTTGGATTGATGAGATATTTTGTTTTTTCATCAATAAGCTCAGCTGGAATCACCTTTTTTATTACCTCTTCAATAATGAATGCAGATAACTCGCTATGGCTAACATCTTCCCCGTGCTGCGTGCTTATAACAACAGTATCTACACGAACCTGCTTATCATCATCATATTCGACCGTCACCTGTGACTTTCCATCAGGTCTTAGGTAATCTACAAGCCCCTGCTTTCTCACCAAAGTCAGTCTTTGTGTGAGTTTATGTGCAAGTGAAATTGGCATCGGCATCAGCTCTTCCGTTTCATTGCATGCATATCCAAACATCATGCCCTGATCCCCTGCTCCATTATCTTCATCTTCACCGCTTTGAGCCTCTCCAAGGGTCTTTGCATCCTTTAGCCCAATGTCGTCTGTAGTATCTTTATTTTCCAGGGCATTGTCTACACCCATCGCTATATCCTTTGACTGCTCTTCTATTGCAGTCATAACTGCACAAGTATTACCATCAAAGCCGTACTCCGATCTATCATAGCCGATGTCTGTAACTACCTCCCTGACTATCTTTGGTATATCTATATAGCAGTCCGTGCTAATCTCTCCCATGACCATTACATAACCAGTCTTCGTAGTAGTTTCACATGCTACACGTCCCGTAGGATCTTGCTTTAGTATGGCATCAAGTACAGCGTCAGAAACCTGATCACATATTTTATCTGGATGTCCCTCAGTAACGGACTCCGATGTAAAAAGTCTTTTCATGATTACTCCTTCCACTAACATGCCTTATAAAAAAGTAAAACCTCACCCTTGAAAACAAGGAGAGGCATCTCCTCATCTTTCAAGTACCCTGCTTAGTTATGAAGCTTAAAGCCACATGTTCCATAATATTATAGCTTCATTTTGAATACTTGTAGGAATTAGCACCTTGCTTTTGCAGGTTGCCGGGCGTCATTGGGCCTATCCCTCAGCCGCTCTTGATAAGGCATATCTTAATTATTTATTCCTATTAACAAATCTTCTATACCACATTATAATACTTTAACTCATTTAGTCAATGAAAAAGAGCAATTTATATGATATAATTATTTAAAATTTAACTGATTCGTTAGAGGTTCTACTCATGAAAAAAGATATACATCTGGTTTCTACGCACAAGCTATCCGGAAAAACCTTCAAGGAAAAAAGGACGCTCATTCCCTTGCCCGGAAGTGGATATGGTCCATATCCGTCGGCAGGTAGCTTTGAGTATGTCAGACATATAATACAGAGTCTTATGCAAGGTAGTGATGAAAATAGTCCGTGGGATGAAATATCGCAGGCTATCTATAGCAACCCTATAATAATGCAGAGCCTGAAACAGCCATACGACAGCCCTCCCAGCAGCCATCACCTTGGTGAATGGGCGAAAATACTGAAAGGACTTCTTTCAAAAACAGATGAGGAGTTTTCTGCCTGCACACCTCTTTCTATTTTAGAACATACTGGCAACCTTATTATATTAAGGAATCCCCTTGAAAATCCTCGAAAAAATGGGGAGAAAGTCACTTTTACAAGTGGCAATCACTACGATCCGCAAGCTCCAGCTGCTGATTCTACAATAGATGAACAAGGAATAAGCGAAAGTCTTGCTATTGATAGCAAGGCAGATATGAATCACTATATAGATACAGAGGATAAAAATGTCCACGGTGACAACCCTAATGCTGGAAAATTTTTCAAACCCGAAATCCAGCCAGGTTCTTCCAAGAGATTCAGAAATGACAAGATATATGGCACAATAAAAACTATAAACGGTGCAATTCTTCCTCCGGATGACGAAAAAATGAAAAGGCTGTTAGAACTGGAGGATGACATAGATAGGCCACGAGATCCAAAAGAATGGCTAAATTATCTTGCCACCACAAATGAAACTGAAATACACCCTCAAAAGAGGATAAACAGCTACAGGCATCCTGTAAGTGAGTCCATTATAAAAAGTAACCCTAATGGCCATAGTGGGGACGGTTCTGCTCCAATACCACCTCGCTACACACCAGATGAGGCAAGGAGGCTTCTTGGTGCCGATGCAGATGAGCCAATATATCAAGTGACTCCAAGCTTTGATGACTATATAGACAGTCTGAAAGACCCTGATTCTACTATCTATCTTAGGTTCAAAAATGCATTTGTAACAAACACTCGCCTTATGGGTGTAATTGCCATTGGCATTTCATGGTATTCCACTGGTAAGAAAAAGGAGTTTCATCAGTATTTCTATATTGAAGAGCACCGCGGAATCAAAGACTATATACATGCAGCTACAGACGACTTAGATGATATTATCATGTGTGAGCGAAGTATTTGCGGCGGTCTTGGCGGACGCAAGGTAGATATTGACAGACGAGAAGCATTCTATCTCATACAAATATTTCAGAAAATATCCGAGGAGAAGGGTACCTCTTTAGGAGATATTGAAGATGACTATGCATTTATATTGGCTGATGAGGTAAAGCTAACTCAAAATGAGGAATATATTCTCACCAGCAAGGAATGTAAGGAAATAGTTTCAAACTATGAGCTAATCAACTATTTTCTCATGGCTATTTTAGGCAAGGATTTCTTTGCTGCCACCCAGCTTTATACGGGAGCTGTTTCTTTCGACCTGTTTCCAGAGCTTGATGATACTGCCATTCTACTTGAGAATAACATAGAATATAGCGAGGATACAGGACTGTATCTGACACACTCATTGGTAATAGACGATGAAGAGAGACTGTATGAAATCGGTTGCCAGCTGACCCTAGATGGTCAGTATGTGACAAATATTGAAAGACTGTCATTTTTCCAAACCAAGCAAGATGATGACGATATAGAAGTATCTCAATACGGGTTGCTTTCCATGGATAATATAGACTTTGATGAATCCGATTTGGATACCGTACAAGATCTATACGACTCTTTGCATGATCCAGCTAAGCTTACATTCTTAAGTGATGATGACAGCCGAAGAATGCTTGTATCGCTTAAGCCCCATGAGGATTACAAATCAATCGTCTATTTGGACACTTATGGGCTAGAAGAAAATGATGAAATAGACAGCATGGAAATAATTAACTTTCCAAACATTAGTCAAGATAGTACGATGATGCTGAACAACTCAACGGAAACTACTTTTATAAACAGGTTTGGTCCTGACTATCCTTGCCACCTTTATCACCTTTATCGTGAGGACAACTCCCATGTAGATTCAGCACACTACAGATATGACGATGATTTTTATGGTACTTACTACTTCACAGGTGATGAGCTTTTGATTGAGTGTAAGAACAAGGAGAATTTAGATCTTTTAATCGAGGATATATTATCTTCACCTTATCTTGGCAAGCTATATTACTTAAAAGGTACTTTTATTTGGCTTCCAGGTCTGACCCTTAAACTCATCGAAGACCCTGATGGTATGATAAAATATGTTTATCCTATAATTATGGATTAATAAATATAAAATTAAAGCTTTGTTCTGTAATCGGCTATTGGCGATAACCAAATCGTGCTTAGCCTTGAAAATATGAAGAATTTATTTTTAAAAACTGAACATACATATGGCAGAAAATTTTTCTCAAGCTTTAGAGTAGCATTTTATGTAAACTATGTACAGGAATTTATTGCAACTGTATAAGCAAAAAACAAGTCTTGATTTTTACTATATTACAGAGCTTATCCACAAGGTTTTTGAAAATTGCATACAATGTTATCATAAATAAACTGTGGATAACTCGATAATCTATAGTTATTGAAATTACTGGCTTATTTAGAAAATTGATTTAGAATACACCTAAATTATCCACAGCTTGGCAATAAAATTTTTTGTAACTTAAAAACGATACATAAGTCATGCATAATATAAATAGATGAGGTTTACCAAATGACAAGAGCGTTATATAAGGAAAATGTATATCAGAAAAATGCAAAAGGACGAATCACCTCCATAGAATATAAGGATGACAGTATAATGGTTACACTGGACGAAACCATTTTCTTTCCTACAGGTGGAGGCCAGAGTCATGACCTGGGGACAATAGGAAATCATATAATAAAAGATGTATACATATACAATGGTGAAATATATCATTTGCTTCATCATGAGGGGGATATTCTCCAAGTTGGTGATGAGATCAAGCAAATCCTAGACTGGGAGCATCGATTTGATAATATGCAAAGGCATTGTGGAGAGCATATTTTATCCGGAATATTCCACAGAGAGCTTCAAGGGATAAACAGGGGCTTTCACATGGGACAGGATTACATGACAATCGATATAGACTTATCTCATACCCAGCATGAAAGGCTTACATGGGAAATGGCTAAAAAGATTGAACTTGAAGCAAACAAGGTTATCTGGGCAAATCTTCCTGTTATTACCACTTTTTACGAAACAAAATCCGCTGCTGAAAATGAGAAGCTACGAAAGGAGCTTAAACTTGAACATAATATAACAATAGTCAGGATCGGAAATGAGGATGCTCCTTCCGATGCTGTTGCCTGCTGTGGCACTCACCCATCTCATAGCGGACAGGTAGGTCTGATAAAGCTTTATAAGATTGAAAGCAATAAGGGCATGTGGAGGATTTTTTTCGATGCCGGTCAAAGGGCTTTCAAACATTTAACTACCAGCTATGATCTTCTGACTGAAGTGAAGCTAAGATATTCAGCCAGCGAAGATGATTTACTTACAAAGATGAATGCAAAAGAGGAACGAGAAGAGCGATTGCATGAACAGCTAAAGGAAATGAGCAAAAATATGATTGATATTTATTATAAGAAGGTATCTGATGATTTTACAGCTCATAAATCTGACAATTCAAACAGCATCATTCATATCGTAGATGAACTGGATGTAGATAACCTGCAAAGGCTTGGACTTAAGCTACAAAAAAAGTTTTATGGCAAAGTGCATCCAAATATTTTAGCCATTGGAAGTACAGTAGATAAAACTATGCTGATTTTCGCTCTCTCCGACTCTGCCGACTGCAGCATACTTGCAAGCGAGCTTCGAGCTTCCGGCTACAAAGGTGGCGGTAGTTCAAAAAATGCCAGAATTATAGCAGCTACAGATTCACCATTCACGGAGCTGATTGATAAGATTAATAATAAATAGAATTTATCTACTAAGTCTATAACCCTAAATTAGGTAAGACCATTTACTTTACATCAAGAGTAAAAGAAAACAGATTACTGCAACAAAAAACTCCTGTACTTTTAAATTTGTACAGGAGTTTTTTAAATTTTAATGTTCTATTCCTCTTCCATTACCTTTAAATCTGGACTAAAGATTAGTTCACATTCTGTGGCCGCCTGAATGTCTTCCTTGGTGTAATCCGGGTGCAGTTCTGTCACTACGATTCCCTCATCGGTAACTTTCATTACTCCCATTTCAGTAACTATTAAATCCACACATCTTTGAGCTGTTAAAGGAAGTGTGCATTTTTTCAGTATCTTATGGGCTCCCTTTGCTGTATGAGTCATAGCTATGATTACTTCCTTAGCACCTACCACAAGGTCCATTGCTCCACCCATGCCTGCTACCTTCTTGCCTGGTACAATCCAGTTTGCCAAATCTCCATTTTCAGCTACCTGCATCGCTCCTAGTACAGTGACATCTACATGTCCACCTCTTACGATACCAAAGCTTGTAGCTGCATCAAAGAAATTTGCTCTTGGTACAGCAGTCACATATGCACCACCGGAGTTAGTAATATCTACATCCTCATGTCCTGGCTCTGCGGCAGCATCTAAACCAACAAAGCCATTTTCAGAATGTAGGATTACGTCCATTCCTTCAGGAATGTAATCTCCTACCATAGTAGGCAGACCTATACCAAGATTTACAACATATCCATCCTTTAATTCCTTTGCAACTCTCTTTGCAATTCTAGCTTTTATATCTGCCATTTCTTTTCTCCTTCCACTATGCAGTCTACCATTACTCCGGAAATATCGAATCGATCTGGATCCTCCTCACCTACTTCTACAAGTTTTTCTGTGGCAAGTATCACCTTATCGGCTGCCCCTGCCATTACATAGTTAAAGGTCTTAGTAGCCTTATTACAGCTAAAATTACCATACTTATCACATATGGAAGCTCTAACAAATGCATAATCAGCCTTTATTGGTCTTTCTACCAGATACTTGACACCATCTATTTCAATAGTAAGCTTATCTCTGCCTAACTCATCCTTTTCTGTTTCAACTGGAGTACCTACTCCTGTAGGCGTAACTACCGCTCCCAGTCCATAGTTTGCAGCTCTGATTTTTTCTGCCAGCGTACCCTGAGGTACCAGAGTATATTTTAATGTGCCTTCAGCTATCTGCTCATTAATCTTAGGATTTACACCTATATGTGTGGCAATAAGATGATCAACCATGTGATTCTCGAGTAATTTTCCTACTCCCCTGGCTGTCTTTCCATTATACTGACCTACATCCAGTCCGCCATCGTTAGCAATAACAGTAAGATGCTTTACTCCTTTGCGTACAAGTGCATCCATTAAAATTTCAGGAGATCCTGTAGCCAAAAAGCCTCCAACCATTATGGTCATGCCGTCCTTCACTCCTGCAACTGCTTCATCTGCAGTCATAAGCTTATTAATCATATCAATATCCTCCCCGCCTCTTAGCTAACGAGCTAATGGCTATTTATATTATATCATACAATCTGCTTTAGCTAAATTGCATTTCTCATCTTTAAAATATAAGCAATATATGTAACGTAATAAGCGTATCTTCCTACGCCATTCAATTATAAGATGATACCTATCATGTGCTGATAACTATTGCCTGTTGCCCCTTTTAAGACCTACATAGCAAGGCTTAATAAATGCCACATTTCTTACCATTAAAGTCTACAGCTTATCTTGGGATAAATCTGCACCTATTTAGTCAGCCTGCAAATCTTTATGGCTAGATCAGTCCTATAATCAAGAAGCCTCCGCAGACCACTATTGCTGCTAAAAATAGGGTTATGAGGCAATATCCCATAATATCACGTGCAGAAAGGCCCGCTATACCAAGTGCAGGCAGTGCCCAAAATGGCTGTATCATATTCGTCCAGGCATCACCCCACGCTATAGCCATACCGGTAATAGATGGATCTACTCCAAGTGCCGCTCCTGCCGGCATCATAATAGGTCCTTGCACAGCCCACTGACCTCCTCCAGAAGGCACAAACACATTCACGATACCTGCAGAAAGGAAGGTAAAAAGTGGGAATGTGAGCTCATTTGAGATAGAAACAAATCCATTACTTATGAAGCTTGCAAGTGAAACTCCCGTTTCTGGATTAGGCGTAATCATCATTGCCATTATTCCTGCATAAAATGGGAATTGCAATATTATTCCTGCCGCTCCTTTAGCTGCGCTTGTAATAGCTGTAACATATGAAATTGGTGTCTTATGACAAATTATACCACTTATTAAAAATATAAAGTTTACTATATCAAGGGTAAGCTTAAATCCATTGCTGTAAAAATAGAAAACAAGATATACGATACCTGCAAGTGCAATTATTGCTGAAGCTATAACGCTATTCTCAATCTTTTCAGCAGGAGTGTTAGGCTTATGATATACATATGTGTCTTCTTCCAGTAACTTAGGGTCTACCGATATTACTTCCCCTTTATCGGGATGCATCTTAGCATTGATAAATGGCATAGCAATAATAAGTACCAAAACCATTATCAGATTATATGGTGAAAAGATAGTCATAGTAGTAGGTATAGGCTCAGTTACTACACCCCCTGTAGCCTTTGCCAGAGCTTCTGCACCTGGTGTGGCAAGTGCCAATGGTATAGAACCTGAAAATCCAGCATGCCATATTACAAATCCGGAATAAGCAGACGCTATAAGTAGCCTATAGTCTACTCCTTTTAACTGTCTTGCTATCTCCTTTGCTAAAATTGCACCTACTACCAGCCCAAAACCCCAGTTTATCCAGCATGCAATAAGCGAGAAGAATGTAACAACAATAATTCCCTGCTTAGGGCTTTTGGCAAGAGCTGCAACCCTTGATACTATCCTCTTAACTACTGGTGCATTGGCAAGTGCACTTCCAAGTACCAATACAAGTGCCATCTGCATAGAGAATGACAGGAGTCCCCATGCTCCACCACCCCAGGCACTTATCATTGCTATTGGTGTCTGTCCCGTGGCAGGAATGGCTGCAACAAAAACTATAACCGTTAAAATAATACAAAATATGAATGGATCTGGAAGTAATCTGTTCACCAGATGCACACATCCATTAGTCAGCTTTCGAAACATAATTCCTCCTAAATAATTTATTAACACATTTATTCTACCCCTTGAAAATACAATAATCAAGGCATTTTTTATTCTTTTATTAAACAACTTCATAATTTTTTAAAAAATCTTTTTTGAATCGAAAATGAATCACAATAATCTCAATACATGGAAATAATTTTATTATTAGTTTTTTAGATTAATTTCTAATTTTGAATACCACTTTGTGAATTGACGCCTGTTATTTCATTGTAATTACATGGTCATTTACTTTATAGGAACATTGGATTAAATAAACATATTTATTTTCCATTCATTATTTTTAAAATATAATAATATTATTTTTAATAAGATTATCTACTATTGAAAATTGCTTGATTTTCTCCTTGCATGGGTGTATAACTATTTCATAACAAAGCGAAAGTGGATGCTTTATTCAGTAGATGTTGTATAATCATCGAGAGGCTCATATGGACGACAGCATTTTATCAAAGGACGAAGAGCGCCTACTATACTTCGGCTTAGTACTCATGGCTATAAGTTTAGCCATGATAGTAGTCGCCCACGAAAGTGATTCACCCGGTGCCTTCTTAAAGGTAATAGCTGAATCTCCATTCTACAGGCATAATGCCGACTATGCTTTCAGAATTATGTCCACTAATACATGCAGTATGATGGGTTATACCCTTTGGTATATTTCCGCCCTTACTCCATGGATGATTTACTTTTTCAAAAGAAAGAAAATTGGGCCAAGAAGGATACTAATCGGCAGGCGCAAACTGAAGATATTGTTCCAATATACCCTCGGTATTCATGTCTACCATTGTACTGGTGTTATCAATGATCCTTTGTGTTATATATACAAAGTATTACGTGATATATTCACATGATAAGAATTAGTGGCTTTAAAAATAAAAAAACTGGAGTTTATGTAGCTCCAGTTTTTTCTATTCTATAGTTTATTGACACATAAATTATTGTATAATTTGTATGATTTATAAATTGATTGTTTCCCACGTTAGCATATCAAAAAAATAAAATGACCCGTACTTTGAGGTGACTCCCAAAAGTTAGACCTAAAATCTAACAGATGGGAGGTCGGTTCACTTAACGGGTCATTCTTTAATCTAACATCAAATGTGCCTAGTTTATATCTAGTATTACTAGATTCTTCCTCTTTTTACGATTTCAGTAATTATATAGGAAGCTACATGTTCTGCATAGGTATGTGGTCCAAATCCGGCATCATAGCCTAGCTCCTGTGCAAGCTCATGAGAGATTCTTGGACCTCCGCATAAGAGCAACATCTTATCTCTAAGGCCCTCCGCTTCCATAAGCTCAACCATATTAGTTAAATTGTGGATATGAACATCTTTTTGGGTAACTGTCTGTGATACTAAGATAGCATCTGCATTTACTTCCTTTGCTTTTGCAATAAGCTCTTCATTAGGTACCTGCGATCCCATGTTAATTGCTACTACATTTTTGAACCTCTCAAGTCCAAAATGTCCATGGAATCCCTTCATATTGATTATGGCATCTATTCCAACAGTGTGAGCATCTGTTCCTGTGGATGCTCCCACAATAACTACATCTCTCTTAATATTATCAGCGATATAGTCACCACATTCAATACGATCCATTACATCTACTTCTACCTTAGTTACTTTGATAGATGTGTAATCTACTGTATGCTGGCACTTACCGTAAACAACAAAGAATGTGAAGCCATTGCCCATGTCATGAAAATATGTCACATTAGGCTCAGTCAGTCCCATCTTCTTTACAAGCTGCCTTGCAGCCTCTTGTCCTTCTTCACCTGCTGGTACAGGAAGGGTAAAGGCAAGCTCCATCATACCATCATTCATGGTATCTCCATATGGCTTTACCTTAGTAAGATCTACCTGATTGCCAGCAATATCTGCCTTGCATTTTGCTGCCATTATTCTTCCCTCCTTAGCATTAGTGGTATAAATGGATTGAAATAAGCCTCATCCTTAGTGCAAACACCCTCAAGGCCCTTTCCTCCATCCTTAGGTCTTTTTACTCCACCAAATTTTCCTTTTTCAATTGTGGAGAATAGACCTTCTTCTTCTACCTCATGTAGCAATTTTTCAGCCTTCTCTAACACCAGCTGAGCTCTCTTTTGGATTATTCCATCCTTCTTATACTCAATTTCAGAGCCTAAGTCACGACAGTTATTGAAGATGTATTTTGCATTTTCAATAGAGAGATATCTGTCATGCATATGTGGAGTATGAATAGCCTCTGTCAGCATACCTAGAAGCTGTAAGGACTGTCCTGTCCATATGGCAATCAGATTAAAGAGGGCATCCTGAATATGACCTTTAAATATGTTTCCCGTCATAAACTTAGTAGGCGGCATGTATTTTAGAGAGGCATTAGGGAAAATCTCTCTTGCCATCTGCGCCTGTGCAAGTTCATAAAGGAATCCGTTTTCAATATCTGGATCCATTTCAAATGCATGGCCTAATCCCATTTGCCATTCTTCAATATTCGCTAGCACCGCAAACTGCTCATTGATAAATTGTGATGCAAGTACCGTATGGGCTGCTTCATATGCATCATCTGTAGTGAGGTAGTTATCTTCACCTGAGTTAAAGATGATACCGCAGTAGCCTATAATTACACGACTCATGAATTGGTCTACTATAGTTCTTTGCATGTTGATGTCACGGAATAAAATACCGTAGATAGCATCATTTAGCATTACATCAAGTCGCTCTAGTGCTCCCATGGCGGCAATTTCCGGCATGCACATTCCTGATGAATAATTACATAGTCTTATATATCTGCCTACCTCTTCACCTACTTCGTCCAGAGCCTTTCTCATGATTCTAAAATTCTCCTGAGTGGCGTAAGTTCCACCGAAGCCTTCAGTTGTAGCACCGTATGGTACATAGTCTAACAGTGACTGAGCAGTTGTTCTTATAACCGCTATAATATCTGCTCCCTGCCTTGCAGCAGCCTGAGCCTGTAAAACGTCTTCATATATGTTTCCTGTAGCAACGATAACATATAGGTAAGGCTGCTTTCCTTCACCAATCCTATCAAGATAGTCAAGTCTTTTTTGTGTTTGTGCTTTGATTTTCTTAAGTGCTTCTTTCGCCTTTGGAATAATTACAGCTTCGATTTCTTCATGAGATGCTATCTCAAGCTTGGTGATATCCATCTCATTTCTTGCTACCTTTTCTGCAATCTCCTGAGGCTGTAGTCCCGTCTGAATCATAGCATTACCGATCCAGAAAGCAACACCCCTAGGCAGGCCACCAGCATCCTTAATATGATCTACTACCACATTTGGGAGTGGTGTTTCTACATCGTCCACTCCATCAATACCCAAAAGTCTGAGGATTGTTCTTTCTGTACTTACAGTAGTATGGCGATCGATAAAATCCTGCATATCTTTCGCAATACGTCCTGCAGCCTGTCTAGCACTTTCCACAATCTTTGGATCAAGATTTAATTTGCTTTTCATCTGCTCTCTCCTTATTAACATTTATATAGGTCCTGGCACATTGAATAATTTCTTCATCTATACCAAGTATTTTAGCGATATTAAGTGCATCCTTTGGTACTTGCTTGTCATCTTCAACCTTGCATAAGCTGTAATCCATATATTTACCAATAATATCAATTCTTTCACTCGGCTTGGCGTAGCGGATTTCCTTGTCAAGCTTATTAAAATCTACACCCGACAGACCTCTTACCTGTAACGATGTAATATTATGCTCTGCAAAATCTACTTCAAAGTGAGTAGTAATCACAGAAATATATTGACGCTTCATAAGGTAGCTTATAAGTCCCTTTGTCAGTGCTAAACCCTCAATAGGATTTGTACCACTGGCAATTTCATCTATGAGTATCATTGCCCTATCCTGACTAAGCTGCAATATGAGCTTTAATTCTTCCATCTCACTACCAAAGCTGGAAAGTCCACGTTCTATGGATTGGCTATCTCCTACTAGCATGCTCACAGAGGACGACAGCCCGACTTTTGCCCATTCACACGGTAAATACAGTCCATATTGTGTCATCAGCATCATGAGCGAGATAAGCTTTAAAGAAATGGTTTTACCTCCCATATTAGCGCCGGTTATACATGCAACGCCATCTTCTAGCTCTATGCTAATCGGACAGTATTCTTTACCTTTTGCTGCCAACAAGGCTTCTACCCGCGGATGTCTTGCATCCTTAAAGCTAATCATATGCTCACTTACTATTTCCGGTTTTTTGCAATTATGCTTGATGAAATATTCTCCCTTTGCTAAGTAGAAGTCTAGCTGTCCGAGTCTGCCTAGTGCATCAAGTATAAATTTTTCTTCACCTGCGATACTCTGAGATAGCTGCTCACGAACGGATAATTCTTCTTCCTCAATAAGAGTGGCAATTTCTTCTGCACGTCCTCTCATTTGTGAAATATGCTCCGGTTCTTTCATTGCAAAACCTACTGAAACATAGTCTTCATGATTTTGCACCAAAAGCTCACAGCTTCTTGCTTTATCTAAAAGCGCACTACTCTTAGGGATTACAATATCAAACTTTGGAGTCAGACTGATACCCTCATTTTTTTCCAGTTCTCTTCGGATTTCTTTGAGGTTACTCCTCACCTCTTTATCCAGTGATTTCTTGTCCGCCCTAAGCTGTTTTAGCTTTTCACTATAGGTGTCATATATATAAAATGATGGCATCCTCTCGCCGTTTGGATCCAAAATATCTACAAGGTGTTCACATTCTAAAGGCATACATGGTTCCGGGAGCTTATGCAAATCAAGTTGATTTATGAGCATGCTCACTTTTGAATATATGTGCGACATCGCAATAAACAATCCTTTAAGATCAAAAAGCTCCGTCTCAGTAAGTATATTACCCCCGGCTCTTGAAATAGACTGAGTACAATCCTTTAGCTCATAAAATTCTTCATACAGTCCATCTAAAGCCGCTTTTTCTTTTTCAGCAAGCCGAATGAAGTCTATGATTTTCTCTTGAATTTGAAATATTTCTCTCAGCTCGGCTTCCATACCCGGAAAGAAAATCCTGTTATTTTTCAGAGCAATATTCCCATATGGAGACTTAATATTAAGCTGCCCCAGTACATAATTAAGGCCCGACTCTTCTCTGGTTTTAACATTTGCAAGCCTTTTATTTGAGCTGTGCATAAGATCTCCTTTCTGCAACTGACTAAAATAGTATTAACTATAAATATAACAATCTTTTGACAGACACAATATTACATAATTATAGCTACAGTCTTACATCTATTACGGGTATATGAGGTAGTGCCTCTTGCATTGCATTTTGTAACGCCTTATGATCAAAGGAATAACCTGATGGCGAATAGGGATTTACCGTAACAGCCGCCACATTTATATTCTTAATGACCTTTACTTTAAACCCTTTTTTACATAGCTGCCTGTATGTCACAGAATCTAAAAAGATTTTTGTAGGATCCTTGAGTATGAATTCTACCTGCTTTAGCTTTCTTATGTTAATATCAGCTATGACACTTGTAGTGAATGCTCCAGGGACAAATACATGGGTTGTACTTTCATCAATAGCTTCATCTATTACTATGCTGTTTCCAAGACCCGTGCTAATATCTAATAGCTTTAGCGATCTATGATTCCCTTCCGTTTTTATCACAGCCACCTTATCTGCTTGAATGGCTTCATGTGAAAGCTGGACGATTTCAGGATCACTAGCTTCATGCAAGCCATAGAGCTGAACTATATGGGCAGTTTCCTCCACCACCTTTTGCAGACTTCTTGATAATACTGCACCTGTAGCCAAAATAATGGCATCAGATGTTTCAGGTGATGCTATAGACTTTCTATCGATAGCTCCGTCAATAAGGACCAAACTGCAATCTTCCTTTTTCATTTCCTCACAAATTGCTTTCGTATCCGAAGTAGTCATTGCCCCGGCAATTTGTACATATCCCTCTTCTCGAACACGACATATTAGCAGCTCTCCTAAAGGAGTTCGATAGTGTGACTTCCATAGAATTTCTAGACTTGCTTCTGCCATGTTAAACAGCATATGCGGAATGCTCACAAGCGTATCTTCATACAGATAAATTCTCGGTTTTTCCGTACCCGTAACCAGATCCTTGGATTCACCATCTCTTCCTGTTGATGTGACTCCAATGCATATGCCTTCATTATCGGCTTCTTCTATCAGATAATTAAGCGCAGTAGTCTTTCCTGCATTCTTGGACATCCCCACAATGGACAGGGTGTCATAATGTTCAGCTAAATGCTTTATTAAATTCATATTCATCCTGCCCTACCTTCTCATAAATAACAGCAAGGAGAAGCCCTGCATATACAAGGCATCTCCATAATGTACCAAAAATTAACAAATATTTATTTTTCGTTTCTCTTATGTCTTTCCAGATTTGCCGGCTCCATAGATTTAATCTGAAGACCTTCACCCAGAGCAGAAACACCCTGAGTTGGGAAGTGCCTTTTCTTAGCTCTTTCATAGTCGAAATTACATTTAACCTCTGGTAGTCTAGGCTGAGTATAAGTAGTAATAACACCCTCGTAATTTCTCAGAATCACCTTGTCTGGAGTTTCTGAGATAATATACTGAGGCATTACCGGCGTCTTTCCACCACCACCAGGAGCGTCAACTACGAATGTAGGAACTGCATATCCCGATGTATGACCTCTTAGGCCTTCTATAATTTCAATACCCTTAGATACTGGTGTTCTGAAATGCTCAATACCAATGGATAGGTCGCAGATGTAAATGTAGTAAGGTCTAACTCTGTTCATTACAAGCTCATGCATCAGATCCTTCATCAGGTTCTTATCATCATTTACACCTCTTAATAGCACTGACTGGTTTCCAAGTGGAATTCCAGCATCAGCCAGCTTTCTACATGCTTCCTTGGCTTCAGGAGTCATTTCCTTAGGATGGTTAAAATGTGTATTTAGCCATATTGGATGATATTTTTTAAGCATATTACATAGCTTGTCAGTGATACGCTGAGGCATTACAACTGGCGTTCTTGAACCAATTCTAACGATCTCCACATGCGGAATCTTTCTAAGCTCTGCAATAATGTATTCAAGAGTATCATCCTCTACACAAAGTGCATCTCCACCAGAGAGAAGAACGTCTCTTACAACAGGAGTTCTTCTGATGTAATCAATACAAGCATCTATATCTTCTCTGCTTCTGGCTCCGTCTGTTTCACCGGCAAGCCTTCTTCTTGTACAATGTCTGCAATACATGGAGCACTGGTCAGTAATTAAGAACAGTACTCTGTCCGGATATCTATGTGTCAGACCTGGTGCTGGAGAGTCTGCATCCTCATGCAATGGGTCTGCGTCATCTGCTTCAGATCTGTGTGTTTCCAAAATTGTTGGCACTGCCTGCATTCTAACAGGACATGTTGGATCATCTGGATCCATTAGAGAAGCATAATAAGGTGTAATTCCTACACGGAAGCCGTCCATTACCTTCTCAATATCTTCTCTTTCTTTCTCAGTTAAGTTTACTACCTGACAAATGTCCTCAACACTGTTAAGTCTATGAGCCACCTGCCAATGCCAGTCATTCCACTGCTCTTCTGTCACGTCCTTAAAGAGCGGAATATCTTTCCAATTCCTGATAGCCATAACATATCTCCTTTGTTTTTCAACCTGTTATACTTAATGTAACCTTTTTATATTAAGGAGGGAGCATGCTCCCTCCCTATTATCAATTAAAATGCTATTATGCATACATCTCCTGGAATAGTTTCTTTAGGCCTTCATGCTCTCTTAGGCACTGTAAAGTGATTTCTGCATGACCCTTCGTATAACCATTTCCAACTACCATGTTTACATCCTTGCCAACACCTTCAGCTCCAAGAGCAGCCTTAGTGAAGCTTGTTGCCATGGAGAAGAAGTATACGATTCCGTCATCCTTACAGCATAGGATTGAAGCCATCTCTGTATTTTCAATATTTACGCAGTTAATTACTACATCGCATAGCTCACCGTCTGTTAGTTCAACGATCTTATTGTACATTGCAACTGCATCTGTAGCATCAATATGGAAATATTCATCTGCAAGATCTAGGCTCTTTGCTCTGTCCTCTGACTTCTGGCTTCCTGCTGCACAGATAACCTGTCCAGTAACGCCAGCTCTCTTCTTTGCCTCGTATAAGCATAGAAGACCAGACTTTCCACCACCACCTATTACAAGCACTCTATCACCAGGCTTAACAAGCTTTGCAGTCTGAGCAGGAGCACCAGCAACATCAAGTGCAGATAGTGCTAATCCTGCAGGCATATCCTTAGGTAGTTTAGCATAGATACCACTCTGGAATAAAATAGCCTGTCCTTTAATGTCTACCTGGTCAATATCAGGTCTAACATCTAGAATTTCCTCTATTACCAGTGGAGTTAGTGACAATGATACTAAAGTAGCAATTTCATCTCCTGGCTTTAGATCTCCCTTGTAGTTTTCGCCTACCTCTTTAACTGTTCCGATAAGCATTCCACCTGAACCAGTCCAAGGGTTCTTGTGCTTACCTGCCTTCTCCACGATGCCAAGCATAATCTTTTTGATTTCCTCAACATCTCCGCCTGCTCTCTTTTCAATTTCTGTGAAAGATGCAGAGTCGATGTTAAGAGTCTTAACATCAATAAGAACTTCATTGTCATAAATTTCCATTGTGTTATCAATAACATCTGCTGGCTGTGGTAGCACTCCCTTTGGAGAGATTACTCTGTGTGTTCCGTAAGGGCATCCTTTTTTCATTTTAAATTCCTCCTAAATAGCATTTAATGTACATTCTAATATAATATAGGCTCAAGGCTGGATTTATCTTTGCACCTATATCTCCAGCCTAGCTTATATACTTATTATACCTGACTTAGCGGGGATGTCTATATTTTAACATAGTATGGAATCACAATATTTTTAAAATTTCGGTTGAATCATTTTCGGTTCAGAAAGTATATGCGAACCACCGTTGTTACACCATATGTATCACCTTTGATTATGAGCCATTTGCCATTATAAATTATATTTTTTCTTTTTTCTCATAAGCTGGCTTTGGCTTATTCCTATAGCCTTGGCTGTTTTTCTAGTAGAACCATGCTTATTCATTGCATCTCTTAGAAGATTACTCTCAAAAGCACTTACCATAGCCTCAAAATCCATAATCTGATTCTCCTCACTCTTTACCAGTCCCTCTTCAAAGATGTCGGGATGAAGAGCCCTCATGGTAGTATTCATGGTAATATCCTCGTTTTTCGAATAAACGATAAGTCTGTTTACAAGACTTTCAAGCTCCTTTATGTTTCCCTTCCAGCTACATTGAGTCAGATAATCAAGGGCTCCTTCTTCGATTCTCCTTTTTTGCCCAAGCTTTCTATTATACTTATCCAGGAAAAAGCGCACAAGCGGTTCTATATCTCCCCTTCTTTCTGCCAGCGATGGTATCCTGAGTCTGCCAACACTTAATAAATAAAAAAGGTCTCTTCTGAACTCACCCTTTTCAACAAGTGATTCAAGGTCCTCGCAGGTTGTAGCAATTACCCTGACATTTATCTTAACAGGTTTTCGAAGGTCGTGTCTGTATATTTCACTTTCCTGAAGTACACGGAGAAGTCTTGCCTGATGCTCATCGGGCAGTTTTTCCACCTCTGTTAAAATCAGCGTGCCATTATCAGCCTCCTCAAAAGCACCTTTCTTTGTTCTTCCAAAAAGGTCTTCGACACCAGCTTCGCTTCCAATAGTAGCACAGTTTAATTTGACGAATGGTTGCATCTTACGCGGGCTATAATTATGGATTATACCTGCCACCTTTTCCTTGCCAACGCCCTCATTTCCTGTGATTAAGATATTACTATCATATCTGGCAAGTCTTAAAGCCTCCTCCATCACGGAAGACATGGATCTGCTCTCACATATAAAGTTTTCAATATTTATTGGATTAGCAATAAATTCCTTCACTCTTCCTTCTCGGCTTGTGGCATAAGATGGACTATCATATATGGTCTGATTTGTCGACTTTCCCTTACCCAAATATGGCATTAGGTCTTTTATTAGCTCAATATCAAAATAGTCGTAGGCTTGCAGGTAGCCGTCAGCACATCTTATATCAAGCTGCCTTGAAATTGATTCGGTAATATAAAGCCCTATATTATAATTGTTTATGAGATTAGCAAACACAACCGTGCCACCGGTTCTTGTTGCCAGAATGTTTACCGTTTCCGCACCAGGAATATCAGCACAATTGATGGACATATCAAATAGTGAATCAGCCTCTAGCTCATCAATAAATTCAAGTGGCCTAAGAATATCTGTCCTGTATACCTTATCAAACACCTTACTGGTGAGCTTATCTATGCTTGGACCTCGCAGGACTAAATCTGCCCTTTTATCCAGCACACATACAATTCTTGCTCGCTCTCCCGCCACCTTTCTTGCAGCATAACCAAAAAGCAGGTTGCTTAGCATATTATTGCCAACCACCAATATTTTGTTTCTTCCTACTGCTTCCTGACTGATTCTGTACAAAGTGCCTGATTCATTAAAGGTGTACAACAGAAGATTTACCGGAAGTCCGTCAGGCTTATATATCAATGGTATTTCAGAGGTAATGATTGCATAACCTTGTGCTTCTATCTGACCAAAGGCCTTATCCACGTCATATATTTTATCAATATGCATAGGTATAGATGCAAGTGATGCATTACAAACTACGGGATCACCCACCTTAAAGCCCTGACGATTATCAAACTCACTGCCTATTTCGGAAACAACTCCATAGAAAAGTCCACCTGTATCTGTTACAGGATTGTGCAGCTTTCCTCTGGCTATAATAATATCCCTGATACGATTTTTTATCTTATCCTCATTTTCACCTGCTTCCAGTGAAATTTGCTTAAAGCTTGTACCCTCCAAATGGACGGTTTTCACCTCTACTCTCATTTCATGAGGCAAAATCTTATAGCTATTATCCAGCTTCCACGCAGAAGTAGGAAGCACATGTGCAGGCTCTAATACCCTGCTAATTCCATACTTATTGATAGTTTTTGTCATGCTCTACCTCATATTTTATAAACATGCTCACATTGCTTTGAGATTTGTATAACTCCTTTTTATCCAAAAGTCATTTACTCATCTTTACTATAAATACATTTACTTCTTTTATTTCAATGCCTTCACACATCTTGAACCTTTTTCGATTCATATTATATCTGTGATTTTACTATAGAATCAGTCTTTTTTCAACTTTATATGCCTCATTAAATTTACTATCTGGATACACTTTGTTATAATATTGTTAAATAAATTGGCATAATGCTGACTAAAGGTTACTGCTTGCCTGCCGTAGGTCACAAGAATGCCATGAAAATCTGCACCAAAGGAGAAAGATATGTCTGAGAAAATTACATCTACAATTAGAGTTCGTATGTCTGCAAAGGATGCTCACTATGGAGGAAACTTAGTTGACGGTGCACATATGGTACACCTGTTTGGTGATGTGGCCACCGAATTACTTATAAAGCTTGATGGTGATGAGGGGCTTTTCTGTGCTTATGATAACGTAGAATTCCTTGCACCTACCTATGCAGGTGATTATATTGAGGCTTATGGAGAAATTACTAAAATTGGAAATACATCAAGAAAAATGTATTTTGAAGCACGAAAGGTAATTGCAACAAGACCTGATGTAAGTGCGTCAGCAGCGGACTTCTTAGAAGAACCAATCATTGTGGCTAAGGCTACTGGTACATGTGTTACTCCAAAGGAATGTAAGCGTAAATAGTATAGCAAGAAGCATTTAAGTTAAAAATATTTTGTATGCCTCACTTATTGGTGAGGTTTTATTTTACAAGTATTTCTCAAAAAAATAAAAAATTTGATTTTGCTGATGCTTTAATATATGAATTTGTGGTAAATAAAATAAAGATATGAATAAATAAGATACGCGTAATAAAAGCGAGGAGGAAGTTATGGCAGATAACAAAATAACTAAGGAAATGCTTATTGGCGAAATCCTAAGGCAGTATCCTAATGTAGCACCTGTTCTTATGGACAATGGAATGCATTGTCTGGGATGCCCAGCCTCTCAGATGGAATCTCTCGAAGAGGCCAGCATGGTACATGGAATGGACATTGACAAGCTAGTCAGAGAAATGAATGAAGTAGTTAATAAGTAAAAGCAACAAAAATATTACATGGTGTATGGCTCTTTATTGAGAGGTATACACCATTATGATGATAAATTTTAACATCTTTATCATTTAAATATATACTTGAGTTCATTTAGGATAATTTCTATAAGATATTAAGCTAATTTGCCACGCAAGGTTTGCGTGGCTTTTCTTCTTTTAGGTCAAAGTCACATTTTGTATACTAATGATATATAACTTCGAAATGAATTTGAAACAAAAAAGGAGATGCCTCTGCATCTCCTTTCATCTCGCACCTATTAGCAGTTTATCTAATCTATATCTTTTCTGCTCAATATACTTGCTGGTGTCTTACGTATTACCATCCAAACAGGTAGTAGTCCAAACACTATATTGGAAGCCATATATATAGCAACCGCCGCTAAGAATGTAACCGGCGTGAGCATTATACTGCTTGAAATAATAGAAACACTCTTAACACCCTTTAAAATATAATACATCATTAAATATCCCGGTATGCCAGTTACCAAGCTAATGGCCAGTACCTCACCGAGGAACATCTTATAAATATCCAGCCTTTTTACACCTATTGCTCTCATGATGCCTACTTCCTTGATTCTGGATAAAAAGCTTGCCCTCATCATAAGATAAAGTTCCACCATGGATATGCAAAGGATTGCCAGATAAATGAGCATTTTTCTGTTATTCTGCTTTTTATTTTGTTCTATATATTTTTCTCTTGCATTGGAATAGCTGTCCTCTACTGAATAACCCTGCTCCACAAGCTCCTTTTGCAGTCTGGCTTTAGTTGCCTCATCCTTTACAGCTATGCTATACCCCTTATTGAAACCTATAATGATATTTTCTACCTTGGAGTCGGTTACAATATTTAAATCTCTGGATTTACTGTCTACGTAATAACCGACAACCTTTAGTTCACCGGCTTTCCTAACCTTTATAGTTTTATAAAGCTCTACATCAAATCTCTTATCATAGGAAATAACAACCTCGTTATCTGCTGATGGCCAGCGACCTCGTTTTAATGTTACATCACCCTTATCCACCACTTCCGACATAGGGGTGACACGAAGTATTCTATCATCATTTGCTTTTCCGGATAGGTTCACATTTGAGCCAGGAGTCTGCTCCTTGAACTGCTTTGTGATAAGCGGAAATATCTGATCTTCCATCACATAGACAGATGGTGACTTCGTGTTACTAATTCCCACGATTTTGTATACCGATTTGTCACTAAGCTCGATTATAGAATCTACATACTCCTTATATGTTAAGACGCCGGCACTTTTCCCACTCGACTGTAGCATTACACCTGTCGAAATCTGCTTAAGTGCCATTTTATCCAGTACCACTTCATCGGATGCCTGAGGAAGGCGTCCTGAAATCAAATCCTTTTCCGTAATCATCTTGGTGCTTCCCAAAGAAGCATCAAGAGGCAATGGCATGGTTCGAGACTGTTCAAACTTCGTTAAAGTAATAGGAAGCTTGAGTATTGAGTCGCCTAAAATTATATCCACAACGCCGTCCATGCCTTTAATTGCATTCATGTTATCCACATTGATCGGCTTCTCTTTTACCATTAGGTAGTTACGATTTACCTTTTGGAACTGATAATCATCTACCGAAATAAGGGCTCCTATAGAGCTTGTAGCAAATAGAGTAAAGCCCGCTATTAAAGCAAATCCAAGCAGCAGGAATTTCTTAAGCTTTGGATACTTTGATACCTTTTTAAATCCATTTATCACCATTGTAAACAGATTAATAATAGAGGCATTTCTCGGTGGCTTTCTATGAGCCAATTTTTCAAGATCAAAATTGTCCTCAATATTATCCTTATTAATAGCCTTATAGTGATCGTCAATAATTTCCACGCTGGAATTATCATCTACAATTTCAATATGAGCATTCTCTCGACTTTTAATATATACGCTTCCATCCTTAATGACTATGTCGAAAGCCAGCTTGCTTGCATCTACATTGTAGACATTAACATCCACTCCATCTCCTGCAAGTGAAGCTTTATTTTTTAAGTCCTTTAAGTGAATAACACTATCCAGCTTATAGTCCAGATCATTTTCATGCTCATTGGTTTTATCAGACTCAATACTGCCATCCTTCAGACGGATGATTCTCGTAGCATAAAAATCTGCTAGATTATCTTCGTGAGTTACCAGAAGCACGAGTCTATCCTTGGAAATACTCTTGATAATGTTCATTACATCTACGGTATTTCTACTATCCAGATTTCCCGTCGGCTCATCTGCAATGATAATAGCTGGATTTTTCACCAACGCCCTTGCAATACCCACTCTCTGGCGTTCACCACCTGACAGCATGCCTGCCATTCGAAATCTATATCGATACATGCCTACCTGATTTAGCACATATCCTACCTTTTCCTCTATTTCCTTCTTATCTTTGACTCCTATCATGCGCAATACCATTGCAACATTTTCAAATACAGTTTTATTGTCAAGAAGATAGTAATTTTGGAATATGTATCCTATATTTATATTACGAACCTTATCCTTTATCATCTGTGGCTTATGCGTAATAGCCTTACCGTTTATTTCTATCGTACCGGCATTTACCTTATCCAGTCCACCTATGACATTTAGCAGGGTAGTCTTACCGCAGCCAGAAGGTCCTAAAATAGCAACAAGTCCCTTTTCCCCTATTTCGAGGCTTGTATTTCGGATGACATGAATTTGATTTTTTCTATGTCGATTAAAGTATTTATGCACATTATTTAGCTTAATCATTATTCTGCCACCTCCGTTCTAAATGTATTCATAGCCGATGATACAAACAGCTTCCTCGAAAATCTTCTGGAAACGAGAAGTGCCAGTACAAGCATAATCAGATACAAAACTAGATAATCAATTGGAGGTGTAAACTTCACAAAATTATTTATAAAGGTTACATTTAGCAGATCAGTAAACTTATTGATCATCATTATAGCTAAAATCAGGGCAAACGATATATGTCCTATTGTGAGTAGTTCCATATCCATTATCTGTCTTACGCTCTTTTTATTCGAACCTAATATTCTGAGAGTAGCAAAGTAACTTCCCCTGGACTTTAGGATGAGCCTGATTATGAAATAGCCTATGTAGTAAAGACCCACTGCAAAGATGATATATAAAGGCACAACGATGATATTTTGAATTTGCTTCATCAAATCATCATTTTTCGCCTGCTGTGTACTTACGGAAACGTAGCCCAGCTTATTTATTTCTTTGCTAATGTCTATGGCATCATCAGGGTCTTTCACCATGACGCTGTACTGATAATCAGCCTTTGGCATGTAAAGCTCCATAAAGTCCTGTGAATTTACAAAAGCTATACCCGTACCATTTATGTTCTCAAAGCTTTCTTCAATTCCAAGAAGTGATTTATAATTTTTCTCTGTTATAATCTGCCTTATTGCAAGCTCTTTGGTAACTGTGTTATGTATATCAGCTACCGTATAATCTACAAGCCTTCCTCTTGCTACCCCAGTGTCGTAATAGGTGTTTGCAACCTCAGGCATATATACAGTTCCTACAGGCACATTATCATTGGCAACAAGAGTGAACTGTCCGCCGTCAGGTATATCTAATTTCTTGCCACCAATTACTATGTTTGTATGTGTATGGACCTTCTTTCTATTCTGATCCATCTTTAGCTTGTTTATTAAATTGTCGCTTAAATATGCGATATTATATCTCATTGGATAGCCTTCATCATGTATCCTGATGCCTACCACTTTAGCCGGCACACTCTCGTATATACCATTTACAGTAACGCTTCCTTCTTTATCTAGTACTTTTTCCCTTAACTGCTGCTCTGACAAAGCATATAGTTGATTGATTTCAAGCACATATTCATTATCATTTTCCGGCATTCTGCCCAAAGTCAATTTTTTATTAAAGTCGGCCAGTCTTGCAGGATAAATATCTCTTACATCTGTTTCTGGTGGTACAATTTCATCTATAGATGTATCAAAAACATCATCATCACGAATGATATTAGCCACTCCTTTGATTTTTGACAGCTTATCGTAGTCCTCCTGAGTCAATGGGGTATTATCTGCCTTCTTCGTGATTATACGCTCTGTATTTCCATTACTTATATATTGATTGAACTCAAAAACAGGGGTCTTATTGCTCACCTTCCAGCCTTCATACAGACTAAATAAGCCAGCCAAAACAATGCTAAATACCAAAAGCGTCAATATAAATTTTGTGAAAAGGTTAAATGCATTTCTTGCGCCAAGTCTGATCTTATTTCCAAAAGTGATAAATTCAGTTCTATCCTTTTCTGATACTTCATGGCCTTCAGCCTTTTTTATAGTCGTATCCTCCACTATTCTACCGTCAAACAGCTTTATGTGACGAGTAGCATAGGCCTCAAACTGATCATAATTATGGGTTACTACTATTACCAGCTTATCCTTTGATATATTGCTCAGCAGCTCCACTATGCTTTTTGCACTTTCACTATCCAGATTTCCAGTTGGCTCATCGGCCACAATAATCGGTGTATCCTTAGCAAGGGCTCTGGCAATGGCCACACGCTGTTTCTGTCCTCCAGATAGCTTGGAAACCTTCGTGTTTCTATATTTTTCCAAACCTACTTGGTTTATCAATTTATTTACACGATCCTTAACATCTCGGCTTTTCTTGCCATCTATTAGAAGTGCAAGCTCTACATTTTGATAAACGGTATAGCTGGCAACTAGATTAAAACTTTGAAAAATATTGGCAATATATGTTTTTCTATAGTTTTCAAAGTCCGTTGCTGTATAATGACTGGTCTCATGACCATTTATATACATCTCCCCTTCTTCGTAGCTGTCTAATCCCGACAGGACATTGATAAGGGTACTTTTTCCGCTACCCGATTCTCCAGTTATAACAACAAACTCACCCATGGAAAGTTCCAGATTTACCTTGGTAAGTCCACTGGCTATCATTCCATTGCTATAGTAAAATTTAGATAAATTTTTAAGACTTAGCATAATACTCCTGTTTTTTATATAGATTTTCTGTGAATATGCTATAAGCTATAATTTTAGCTTATAAATAATATGAAAATCCATCTAATTACATGAATCACCGAAGATAGGCCTTAAAACCACAAGTGACTCCCTTCCCTTTTGATTACTTTCTATCTATTTTTTCTACACCTCCCATATATTTTCTGAGCTTTTCAGGTATTAATACGCTTCCATCTTCAAGCTGGCAATTTTCTAAAATAGCCGCAACAGTTCTACCAACTGCCAGACCAGACCCATTTAATGTATGCACGTAGGCAGGTTTTCCACCCTCACTAGGTCTGTATCTAAGTCCGGCTCGTCTTGCTTGAAAATCTTCAAAATTACTGCATGAAGAAATTTCCACGTATCTGCCATAGCTCGGCATCCATACTTCAATATCATAGGTCATAGCGGAAGAAAATCCTAAATCTCCCGTACATAGCTTCACTACTCTATAAGGTAATTCTAAAAGCTTTAGCACCTCTTCGGCATCATTTGTTAATCGCTCAAGTTCCTCATATGACGACTTTGGATTTGCAAGCTTGACTAGCTCCACCTTGTTAAACTGGTGCTGTCTGATAAGCCCTCTTGTATCACGTCCCGCAGATCCCGCCTCTGCTCTAAAGCATGGTGTAAAGGATGTATAGTTCACTGGTAACTGCTCTTCTTTTAAGATTTCTCCATCATGTAAATTTGTTACCGGTACTTCCGCTGTTGGGATAAGGAAGAAATCCTTTTGAGGTATGTAGAACATATCCTCCTCAAATTTAGGAAGCTGACCGGTGCCTGTCATCGCCTGCCTATTGACCATAAACGGAGGTAAAATCTCAATGTAATCCTGATCTATCGTATGTAGGTCCAACATAAAGTTAATGAGTGCTCTTTCAAGTCTTGCACCCAGACCTTTATATACAGTGAATCTGGTTCCAGCTATTTTTCCAGCTCTCTCAAAGTCTAATATATCAAGTGCCTCACCTACATCCCAGTGCGCCTTCGGCTCAAAATCAAATTTCGTAGGCACTCCAACCTTTCTGATCTCTTCATTTTGGCTATCATCTGTCCCCTCTGGAACCGTAGGGTTTGGGATATTTGGTATACCTAATGTTAGAGTCTTCTGCTCTTCCTCAAGCTTAGCAAGCTCTTCAGAAAGCTCCTTTATTTCATTGGAAAGCTTTTTCATAGCCGCCATTATTTCAGATGTATCTTCACCTGCTTTTTTCATTTGAGGAATTTTCCTTGACACTGCATTTTGCTCACTTCTCATGGCTTCAACCGCAGCTAAAACCTGTCTTCTTTTTTCGTCCAGCTCTTTCACCTGCTCAAGGCCAAAATCGCCTTTTCCTCGTCTGAGCACCCCTGCCTTTACTTTATCAAAGTTATCTCTGACCTTTTTTATATCTAACATATTTTACCTCGCTAAAATAAATTCTTTTTGTATTTATTATATAAATCTCTTAATTCAGCAACTGTTTTCTTTATTTCCAGTTGTAAATCCGATGCAAGTGAATAGTCCTCTTTCTCAAGTGCTTCCATTGCCCTTGTCAAAAGACTTTTTTCCGACATTCCGTCCTTGCCCAGTTTGTATCTAAGCTGATTTATCTCCTGCCAAAGCTCCCTATCATAGTCGGTAAATTCTCCGTCCTGATGAAGCATTTTACACTCTCTGATAAAGAGTCTGGTCTGTGGTATCAGCCGATCATGCAGCTCAGTTTTCCAGCGATGAAGCATCTGTGATCTATATGATTCAATCACAACATCTATCATAACATTATCAACTTTAAAAATTTCAAGCTTATCTTTATATTCTTCAAACGCCTGAAGATTTTCCCACACCGTAGCAGGAGCCTTTCCAAACAGCTTGTCACGCTCCTCCTTGGTATAGTCGCTGAATACATTATTCTCACTTCTATATACTCTGTTTTTCTCCAGATATAAATCTTCCTGACCATATTCCTTGGATATGGCTTTTTCCAGTTCCTTTGGTTTTCGCTCTGCCTCAAGTGCATTTTCAATTCCATCAATAATTGCCATATATGAAGTGGCTATTACAAGATACGAGTTACTCTTAGGGCATGGGGATCTTAGCTCAAATCTTGTAGCAAGAGGATTTTTTACATCTCTAATCAAACCTGCCAGTACCGTCCTGTTTCGAGATGGCTCTTCAACGCTTCGTCCAAGGGATGTTACCGTACACACAGGAGCCTCATATCCTGGTTTTAGTCTGTTTAATGAGTCGTTAGTTGCATTTACAAAGGGATTCACTACATCATAATTCTTAAGCAATCCCATAAGTGCTCCATATCCAACCGGGCTCATAAAGTCCTCTTTCATATCCTTTGGAGCAAACAGACTGATGATCCTTCCATCCTTAAGGCAAGCGGCCATGCCAAGGTGAGTATGCTCTCCACTTCCTGCCACTCCGTCAAAGGGTTTTGCCATAAATGTTACATCTAAGCTATGCTTTGTAAAAACATCACGAACTACATATTTTACCTGCTTTTCATTATCGGCAGCCTGCATGGCGTCAGCATATTTCCAGTCTATTTCCATCTGCTCCATGACATGATCATAGCTTCCTGAATGACTCATTCTTGCCTTTACTCCGCCGACTTCTTTATGTCCCATTTCTACTTCAAAACCATATTTGTCCAAAATGGTAAGCGTTTCCTCAAGAGCAGTTCTTACAGGACCATAGGTCCTTTTCCAGTATTGCTCCTTTAACATTTGGGCTGTAAAAAGCTGCTCACGATCTCCCTTATCGTCAGGTGTCTTAACCCAAAATTCCAGTTCCGTAGCACTTGTTAAGATGATGTCATCAATATCATCATAGGAAAAGCTGCCATCCAGATACTCAAAAATGTAAGGATGCTTTTTCAGCACTGCCATGAGCCTATTTTTAACGGATGCTATTGCATCACGAAGTACCACTCTTGCTCCACATTGAAAATCCTCATTATGTATCAAAAATGACGGAATTCTTAATGTGCCAATAGGTAATCCAAGCTGATGATCGATATGTGAATAATTGTAGTCCACATACCAGTTTGCCTCCAAATCCGGCACTATATCAACCTTGGCATTGTTTAAATCTGCTATTCCAGGAAGCACTACGCTTGAGCCGTCTGTCTGAACACCTTTATTTAAAATTTCTTCCATATCGTCCAAAAATACTTTAACAGGTATTTTTTCATCCGTATCATGGCCGCCCATATCAATACCCACTAGGGAAACGAATTGAACCTCTTTATGCTCCTGTAAAATGCGATTTATCTCACTTAGCTCATGCATTTCCTTAGGTATATTAAAAAGCATATCGTTCAAATCATATTGTAATTTATGTTCTCTCATACGTATCCTTCCATTTTAACTATACTTGCAGGGATAGCAGCTATCCCTGCACTTTTTGCTCTAGCTGGCACTTATTCATTGCCCTTTAATTTCTTTATATAGTTTCCAAGTTCCTCTAGCTTTTTGCCATATGTAGCAAAATCCACTTCCTTAAGAGCAGCCTCTGCCTCATCATATGCCGTAGCGGCCTTATCGATCAACTGCTTTGTAGATAATGGCTTATCCTTTTCAGCTTCAGCACTTTGCGAACCATCATTATAATTCGCACCCGCTTCTTCACCGAATAGACTTTGCAGCGCTTCTTTTAGCGTACTTTCGTATGCAATCTTATCTCCATAAGCTACTATGACCCTTTTTACTTCAGGTATAGCAGAGTTTGACGCTTCAAGATATACTGGTTCAATGTATAGCAGGGAATCCTCAATTGGTACTACAAACAAATTGCCACGACTGTATTTAGACCCTGATGAGCTCCAAAGTGAGAAATCTTGAGAAATTTTTGGATTTTGATCTATCTGTGCTTCAATCTGCATCGGCCCATATACAGTTCTGTTCTTAGGGAACTGATATACGACAAGGTCTCCATAATTTTCACCATCATTTCTTGCCACCATGAGCGCCGTCATGTTTTGCTTGGATTTAGGTGTAAATGGAATCGAGTTTATAAACTCTGCATCCGTTTCTCCCGGCAGCTTTGCCACATAATAGTTCGGTTCCATGGCATTTTCGCTTGTTCCATATATCTCATGAGCTATATCCCATTGGTCCTCATTTTGATAGAATACCTTCACATCATTCATGTGATATCTGGAATAAATTTTTGCCTGTATTGCAAATAGATAATGCGGATATCTGATATGCTTTCTTAATTCAGAATCCATCTTATCCATGCTCTTAAACAGTTTAGGATATATTGCCTTAAGAGTATTTGCGATAGGATCTTCTTTGTCTACAATATAGAAGTTCACATCTCCATTATAGGCATCAACAACTACTTTTACAGAGTTTCTTATATAATTTGTGCCATCTGTCTCATCAAACGGCTCTGAATACGGATAATAGTTTGTAGTAGTATAGGCATCTACTATCCAGTACAGCTTACCATTTACTGCCACTGCATATGGATCCTTTTCATATTGCAGGTATGGCATGATACGTTTTATTCTGTCTTCAATATTTCGTCTGATTAGAATTTTGGAATCCTTATTGATGTTGGAGGAAATGAGCAGCTTAAGGCTCTTTTCTCTTATGGAAAACATTATTCTGTTTAAGAGACTCATATGGATTCCAGCCTTGCCCTCATACTTTGTATACTTATTTGATGACCCATCAGGATAATCAAATTCATCTTCTTTAGTATTTACAACGGCATAATTATTTGAAAGCTCTCCAAAATATATTTCAGGTCTATCAAGCCTTATTTCCTCCACACTTGAAACTGGAGGAATATTTTTCATCAGTACATCTGGCTGTCCATTTGCAGTTACCGTATCCACCCTAGATAAGGTAGCACCATAACCGTGTGTGTATTTTAAATGCTTATTTAGCCACGTATCGTTTATTTTCGATTCATCTATTTCTCTTGTAGACATATATGTTTGAGTAAGCTGTCCACCTATTACATGTCTGTCTACATCTACATCATTAAATGTATAGTATTGCCTTATGCTTTGTGTCTGATTATAGAATGTTTTTACTGGCTTATAGTCATTGATTCTAATATTACTGATTGTAGGATCATTATTTTTAATATCATCTGCACTTAAGGTGTTTTCTGCTTTGAAATCCTTCGTCTTGACATGATCCAGTCCATATGCCGCCTGCGTATACTCTATGCTTCTTTTAAGATATGGCTTTTCCTTATTTATTTCATCTGGCGAAACAATCATATTTTGAACAATTGCAGATAGACCACTACTTAAAATCATCACTACCACAATTCCTGCTGCTGGTAGGATTGCAGGCCTTGCTTTATTCTTTTTGGCAGCAACTATTACTGCTACAACTCCAACAGCTGCAAGCACCATGCAGATTCTGTAAGCCCAAAGGGTTATATGCATGTCGGTGAATCCCGCACCAGATACGGTTCCCGTTTGTGAATGGAGCAATTCAAACTGCCTTAAAAAAATATTAACCTCTGCCATTAAATAAATTATAATGGCCATAAAGCACATCTGGGGCTTGGCTATTTTCAATATATCAGAGGTTAGTGATCCCTTCCTGCTGGTTCTTCTCTGTTTTGGCTTAACATTTAGTCCAAAAATTTGCTTCATTGCTTGTTCAAAAGGAGAGGATGGATTTTCATACTCATAGGCTTCCTCTTCCTCCTGTGGTGGATGTACAGAATATATAACAGCACAATATATTATTGTAATCGCAATGATTAGAACAGCGGTTATAAAAACAAGTGCATTTATTCCTTCAAGGAAAGGCATTTTAAATACATAAAATGAAATATCCTGTCCAAATATCGGATCTTTTTTACCGAAGCTGCTGCTATGTGTAAACTTTAAAATATCCATCCATAGCCTTTGAGAGAAGACAAAGGCAATTATAAGACCAAAAGCCACAGATAAAATGCGTCTATATCTTCTTAGTCGCTTCACATCTGTAGCTTCTGTTTTCAATATTTTATTAAAATAATTTTTATTTACGGCCTTTAAATAAATCGCCATTAGTAGGGTAACGATTATGAATGTAGGGATGCCTATTTGCAGCTTTGTAACAAGCTCTTTAAAAAACACTGACAAATAGCCCAGCTCTTTAAAAAGCAGCCCATCCGTAACAAATACAGAGAGCTTTGTTATAAGCGCCATAATAATTCCCGCTCCCATCACGCATATGCTAACCACTACCTTTATAAAGGGCAATTTTTTTCTGCTTTTATGTCCGTCTCCTTTTGTTTCATTTGTTCCGGCCCATTTGTTGAATTCCTCTTCGGCCTTATCTTTTTCGTCAAAGGCAAAATGTCCTTTCGAATTAAATATATCCATATAACCTCCTACTGAACCTCTACCTTATTAGTTACGATCATCTCATTGTTCTTAGGCTCTACATAGACGACTTCCTGTGAAAAATCTGAAGCACCTTCACTTTGCACATCTGCCAAAACATAAAAACCGAAGCTTCCGGTTCTTATTTCTCCTAATTGCACACTTGCAATATTCCTAGGAGTTTCTTCCTTAATATCACCTTGACTATCTACATTTTCGTCGGGAGTAGCAACGATAACGCCACCCCTTGCATAGTAATCAACAACAGCCTTTATAATGCTTTGTCCATAATGGATATCCTTGCCATTTTCATCTGTACGCCATATGCTATCACTAAATGCATATGAAGTTTTAATATCCTCCAGCCCGTATTCCTTGTCTTTAATGAATTTTAAGTCAGGTGCATATGTAAAATTAGGAGATGATATTCCCTCACTGGCCTCAGCCATCCAATCCTCTTGCGTAGTGTGGCTGCTTGTAGCTTCTTTATTCTCAGGCTCTTCTCCAATAACCGTCTGCTTAATCCAGTCATATGCTCCATCCAGCTTTTGTGATACAACACTATCTGGTGCAAAAAACTTAAAGATGATTCCTATCAATATTACTATTAGTATCAGATATACAAATACCTTGACAGCTGCCATAACTCCACTGCCTTTTTTAGTATCTGCATCCATCTTTTCTTCATCGTCAAATATTTTGTTATAGTCAAAATTATATTTGGAGCTTCTATAATTTTTATTTGCAACATTATGTGCCGCTCTTTTATTTATTGCAAATGATGCCAGAAGATTCTTTGGAAAAGCCTGAACAGGATTGCTTACAACAGGCTGAGCAACTGCAAGCACCTCTCCATCCTCATATTCCTCTAAGTCTACTGTTTCCTCCTGGGCAAGCACACCTTCTAGATTAAACAAATTATCAGGATATAGATCTTCCTTTGTAGCATCATCTTCCGGAGTATCTTCGGTATCTGTACCAGCTTCTTCCTGCTCCTTCACACAATTTTGATCTATGCCTTCTGCAGCTTCTTCGTCAGTATTTTGAGGGTCTCCCACATTTTGAGCCTCTCCCACATAAGTAATATTATTGTGCTCATCATTTTCTTCTAGTTGAGCTATTTCCATAGCCTCACCAGATTCTTCAACATCACAAGTTACATCGGTAGTATCACCTGTAAAAGTATCACTTGCTATGTTCTCATTTTCTTCGTCATTGAAGTTTAATTTCGTCTCTGAGGTGCCCTCTAAAGATACATCTTCCTCTTTTTCACTACTTTCAGCTTTTGGTATGTTTTCACTGGAAGGGGATTTATCCTGTGAATCTTCTTCATTATCCCAATTAAAATCAATAGGCGTTTTTAAAATATTAGTATCATCTTCTGACTCTGTAGGATCCTCCCACGTCATATCCTGATTGGTGGCCTTTACTCCAGATTCAGCAGCTTCATCAGTCCTGAAAGAAAACGTGGGTCTCCTCCTTGGTGGCTGAGCCTCCTCATTTTCCTTTATTTTTAAAGCTTCATCGTCTATTGTAGATATGTGTTTGCCACCTTCTACGCTTCTCTCTTCGTAATCTGCATCATCTTCAGGATGAATTTCTGGTGTACTGAAAACTTCTTGCTCTACTGCACTTTCTTCTTTTTCAGCATCCTCTCTTTCCTTTCTAAGACGCTCTCTTTCTTCATTCATTGCATCACGAAGCGCATGCAAATGATCTTGTGGCATTGTAAAAGGCTTTTCTTCTACCTCTTCCTCTTGCTCCTCTATGCCTACTACTGCATTTCTAATACTCTTTAGAACCGATGAGAAACCACTCTTCCTGCTCGCATCATCCTCACCCTTATTTAGTTCGTCATACGCTTGATCTAAAACCTCTTGAAATTCTTCTCGGTCCTTATTGATTGTATAGAATTTATCGATTTTCTGCTTATCAGCATTACCAATATTAGAATTTGCGTCCTCTGCATTTTCCTCACTTCTATCGGCATTACTAAACAGGCTTTCTATCTCCGTCATAGGATCTATAGGTGCAGTTTCTTTAGCCTCAGTTTCATCGTAATCATATAAAGCCGCACCATCAACATTATCTGTTCTTACCGAGCCAGTTATACTATTGCTCGCTTCCTGAACTTCCTGTTCTTTCTCCATAGCCAGCTTTTCACGCTTTGCTATTTCAGTAAAGCTAAGCGGCTTATCTTCAAAACCCTTGGCATGGTCATTAAATATAGCAAGAGTCTCACCAGAAGACAGGGAATCACTCTCACGAGATCCCTTGACATCCCACATATTATCATTCCATTGGAATTCCGTCTTTTTTGATGCATTCCTTCCTCTCGTTAGGTCATCATCTTCCCAATCAAAGTTAAAAGGCTTAAGATTTATATGTCCTGAAGATTTTTCTTCACTACGCCCTACAAATCCTGAGGGTGTTGCAAATTGAAAGGCTTCTTTCCCCCTGCTCTTATTCTCGTTTCGTTCTTCAAACAAATCTGCTTTTGGAAAGTTGGATGCCCTCCTTACTCCATCGGATATAGCCTCCTGACTTCCCACGCCAAAACCTCTTCTTTCAACCTTAGCGCCACAGCTGCTGCAAAAATTTGCATCGCTTTCGATTTTCTCTCCACAATGTTTGCAATACATACACAACCCCAATTCACATTTATAAAAATTTTAATGTTTACTAATCTCTAAGCTGACTTGCGATTTCCTCTTCAGTATATTTTCTACCAAAACGGTCTACCGAACAGTCCCTTGATATGAAACGTCTAGTCTCTTCCTTTTCCATCTCCTGTTCTTTTCTATCTTGTCCCGATATTTCAGCAATAGTTCGCAGAAGTTCTTCCTCATCCATCTGCCTTGCCGTATTTATTTTGTGTAGTGTTACAAGACCAAGATCTTCGGTTTCATATTCTCTGTTTTGCACCTGTGATTCATTTGGTGCTTTGTCATTACAACATTCACTATCCTGCTTTTCATATTCTCGGTGGCTCTTTGCTACTGCCGTAGATTCTAATCTGACTTTACTATCTCTATTTTCATTGTAGCTTTCAACCGGTTTTTCAATTTTTTCTGCTCCAAGAATAATATATGTTTTATTACCACGCCCATCTATTATGCGATGCTCATATTTGCTACCTTCAGAAAAATCGTCATATTCTCTCTGGGGCTTAAATTTATTGTTCGTAATTACGCCTGTAGCCTTATTTTCATCAATTCTATCATCTTTTCCAAGGCTATTTTCTGCTACGGTAGCCTGCCTGTCCATTTCCTGATTCACTCGATCATTTAGCAGCCGCACTCCCTCTTCAACCTGCTCTAGCTGTCGCTCTCTTTTTCTCAGGGATGATCTCCAAGGTTTTATATGCTTATCCTTAGCTTCTTCATATTCATTCTCATCCATTTTTTCACAGATTGATTTTAAGGTCTGACTGATGTCCTCCACAGATTTGCTTTCTCTTAAAAAAGCTCTGTAAACCCTTACAAATACGTATATTCCCACCAAAATAAGAATGCCGATTACAATCCACTGTATGGCAACCTGATGCTCAACTATAAACTTTCCTATCTGCCCAAAAACATTCATTATAACTGCCTCGCTAAAAATGGATATATCTTTTAAAATTATACTATATGCCATACTTTTTTTCAATTTTTAGTGAAAAAAAGTTGAGTAAAAAACATTGTTTTATCCACCTCATATGCTAAAATATCCAAGGAGGTAAATTGAGCAATGAATCGTCGCAAAAAAAATACAGGCAGCTACTCCAAAAGAAGTTATAATAGGAATTCGGAATTGAAGCTCTTAGATTTGATTTTAAGACGTTTTGGCTTTAGAATTGTTCCTTTTGTAATTGTAATTATCGCCTTAGCCTTCGGCGGAAAACTCATTGGCTATCCGCAGCTTTATGATTTGATTTTCCAGCAAGAGACTTCTATTTCTACAGGAGAATATTATGTTTCAAGAGTGGTAGATGGAGATACAATGCTAGTTCGTTATATTGATAAAAATGGCAATGAAATAGAAGAAAAGCTCAGACTTATTGGAGTGGATACTCCTGAGTCAGTAAGCCCTGATCCATCTCGCAATACTGACGCTGGCAAGGATGCCTCATCTTACACCAAGAGCAGATTAGAGCATAAAAAAATAGAGTTAGAATTTGATGCAGGAGAGCGAGATAAGTATGGTCGCCTTCTGGCCTATGTATATATTGACGGCAAAATGTACAACGAGGAGCTGTTAGAAAAAGGCTATGCACGCACTATGACAATACCTCCAAATGTGAAATATTCGGATAGATTCCACGCTATTGAGCAAAAAGCAAAAAGGGATGGGAAAGGCTTTTGGAAAGGAGCTTCACCGTACAGGTAGTATGGTTTTACTAGCAAGACTTTAATTGGATGATTGTAAAATTAAGCTTTTAATTAAGTTCAACTATAAAGCTTATAGTCTTTCAATCTCATCACCTCATTAAGTTCCTTGCCGTAAATATCCAATCATAACGATGTAGTGAAATTCCTTATTGCCGGTTTCGGTAGAAACATATAGGCAATAATACTTTTACCTTGTTGGTGTGCAATTCAATTTTGAAATTTTTGCAAAACCTCTTGACAAACTTAGTGTCGTGTCAATACATTTTAACGAAATAAATGTCGTATTCACTAAAAGGAACTTGATATTGAAGTTTTATACTATCCTTTTGCCCGTCAGCGTAGAGCATATAAAGTCATAATGTGCAACCGCTTTATGTTTATAAAAGATAATCTGCATCCGGTAATGTAGAAAATCGTTCTTCTGCACGAACTCGGACACGATACGCTGCACAGAGATGAAGTCACAAAAGCCAGCGGCTTCAAGGAATTTAATATTTTTGATATGCGATATAATCGAATGGAATATGAAGCAAATATCTTTGTTTCTCAAATTGCCCTCCCTGACTATGAGTTCCTTGATTACTGTGAACGTGGATACGATATGCAACAGATCTCAAGGGCGATGAACTCGGACATAAATCCTATAGGACTGAAAGCAGATACACTCCTAATTTCACAATAGTATCGGCTCAGACCACAAGAATACAGAAGTAACTTTCTCAAATGATATATTATTAGAACATAAGGGGTATTGCTATGCAATATACTGTTGAAGAATTTTATACAAAGAAAGAGGATCAAACCTACGACCGTAAAAGTGCAAGGAAAGATCCGAAAGGGTTATCTAATCACATCGTTGCCTTTGCCAATGCAGACGGCGGTACACTCGTCATCGGCATCGAAGATGACTTTACCGTAACCGGAATTGACGGCTATCAAAATAATGTCAATGACATTTTGAGAGTTCCGTTTAATTACTGCAAGCCTTCAATCCGAGTGATGACAGAAACCGTTGAATGTGTTGATAAAGACGGAAAGCCTAATCATCTGCTTGTGATTACCATTCCGCAAAGCTCGGAATTACACGCTAATCAACAGGATGATGTTTACTACCGTATGGGAGATAAATCGAAAAAGCTCAACTTCGATGAACGTTTGCAGCTTATGTATGCCAAAGGCTCTCGTTATTATGAAGACGAACCTGTTTTTCGGTCAACATTAGACGATATCGATATGGATTTTGTTGCTGAATACTGCAAAAAGATTGGTTACGGAAAATCCGCTGAAGAATACATCCGTCAAAACAATGATTACATTGTTCAGCACGATGGCAGGGAAGAAATGAGTGGTGCAGCTCTACTTCTTTTCGGTAAGAACCCTCAAAGATTTTTCCAAAGAGCAAGAGTCCGTTTTATCCGCTATGACGGCATAGAAGCAAAAGTCGGCACGGAAATGAATGTCATTAAAGATATTGTTTTCGATGGTCGTATTCTCGATGTTGTCCGTCAGTCTTTGAATTTTGTTCGTGGCCAGATTAAAGAGCGTACACGGCTTGGTAATGACGGTCGCTTTGTAACCATACCTGAATATCCTGAGTTTGCTTGGAAGGAAATCATCATCAATGCCGTTGCCCATCGTGATTACAGTATCAAAGGCACGGATATTCAAATTAAAATGTTCGATGACCGTATTAGTGTTGAAAGTCCGGGTGTGTTGCCGGGTATTGTTCGATTGAACAATCTCCGCACTGTACACTTCTCCCGCAATCCTAAGATTGCCGAGTTTCTACATCAGTATGAGTATGTAAAAGAGTTCGGTGAGGGTGTCGACCGTATGTTTAAGGAAATGGAAGATGCCGGACTTCCTGCTCCTGAATACACTGACAATACCTTTATGCTCAATGTGACAATCCGAAATGGCAAAATAAATGGCGAATTAAATGGCGATAATGGCGAGATAAATGGCGAATTAAATCATGCTCTGCTTTACCTGAATAAGAGTGAATTGGCAGTCTATCATCTCATTAAAGAAGCTCCGCAAAGTTCTCGTCAAAAAATGGCAGAGAAGATTGGTATATCTCCAAGAACTATTGACAGAGTCATTCAATCCTTAGTTAAGAAAGACTTAATTAAAAGAGAAGGCTCAAAGAAAACTGGATATTGGAAAATCAACAGATAAGATTAAGACCGTCTACTCCAAAAACAAGCAGACGGTCTTTTATTTACTTAAACAATTCTATCAGGCTAAATGATATCTTATGATAAACCTTGTTGTATGCAGCATTTTTAGGATTTTTCATCCCTCCCGTTCCTTTACAATCCCTACCTTGCTATTATTATATAAGGATGAATGTGTTTACTAAAATGTGAAAAAAATAAGGCTCTAACCGATTAAGGTTAAGCCTTATAATGAAAACCTTTTTATCGTATACGACAGTGCTTTTTTGTAGGATTCAAGAGGTGTTGAAAAATTCATTTGTCGTAATTCCCAACTTTGAGCTGTTTTTTGAATTAACAGCACACCACAAACACTGTCAAAACCTGATTCTTGTGGATTTTTAGTCCGCGAGAGGTTTCATTGTCGGGAACAACATTACGTCTCTTATGCTTGGTGAATCTGTTATAAGCATAATTACTCTGTCTATTCCTACTCCTAAGCCTCCAGTCGGTGGAAGTCCCACCTCTAAAGCATTTACAAAGTCCATATCCATTGGATGTGCTTCATCATCTGTGCCTGCATCCAGCTGTGCCTGCTGCTCTGTAAATCTTTCAAACTGATCAATTGGGTCATTTAATTCAGAGAATGCGTTAGCAATTTCCCAGCCATTAATATATGCCTCAAATCTCCTTGTGATTCTAGGATCCTTGGAATCTCTTTTGGCCAGTGGAGAAATTTCAACAGGGTGTCCTACTACAAAGATAGGGCCGTCCAAATATCCTGGTACATCCTCACAATATTCTTCAAACATCTCGGCTATAAGCTTACCTCTGCTCATATCCTTTGCGGCTTCAGCATCAAATCCGTATTCAACAGCTGCTTTTCTTGCCTCCTCGTCACTATCAATGGTAGTAAAATCAACGCCTGTTATTTCTTTTACTGCATCGGCCATATTCAATCTTCTCCAAGGAGGAGTAACATCAAATTCCTTGCCTTGATACTTGATGATAGGGGTACCATTAACTGCCATTGCAGCTTTATAAACAAGCTGCTCTGTGACCTCCATCACATCATCCATATCGCCATATGCCATATAGCATTCCATAGAGGTAAACTCAGGATTATGGTTTCTATCCATTCCCTCATTTCTGAACATCTTGCCCATTTCATACACCCTGTCCAGGCCACCTACAATGAGTCTCTTTAAAAAGAGCTCATTGGAAATACGAAGCTTCATATCCATGTTGAGTGTATTATGGTGAGTATCAAAAGGTCTGGCATTTGCTCCACCAGCAATGGTAGTCAGTATCGGAGTGTCTACCTCAAGGTATCCATAATCCTCTTCAAGCACTCTTCTGATTTCTTTTATAATAGTAGCTCTCTTGTAGAATGTCTCTCTGACTTCAGGATTCACTATGAGATCCACATATCTTTGTCTATATCTAAGGTCTTGATCCTTTAAGCCATGGAATTTGTTTGGGAGAACCTGAAGCGATTTTGATAATAAAACCAGTTCCTGAGCGCGTATGGAAATTTCACCATGCTTAGTTCTAAAAACACTACCCTTTACACCAACAATATCACCTATATCATAGGTTTTGAACCATGTATATTCTTCCTCTCCTATTTCATCTTTTCTGACATAGCACTGAATTCTTCCTTGCTTATCCTGAATGTCGATGAAGGAAGCCTTACCCATCTGTCTAAATGCCATGATTCTTCCGGCACACGATACCTCTTCATCCTCCATGGCATCAAAGTTCTCTTTAATATCCTGACTATGAGCTGTAACATCCCATTTCTCCTGCAAGAATGGATTTCTTCCAGCTTCTTGTAGCTTCTTTAGCTTTTCTCTTCGAATTACTCTTTGCTCTGTGAGCTGTTCTTCAGTGATTTCTTGCTCCTGCTCTGATACAGCATTACTGTTTACTCTAGTGTCATCCATTGTCCTCTCCAGTCTAACTTGCACATTCTATAATCTGTTAATCCTTCGTGCCTATCTATTTGCTTATTTTCTGAATTTTATAGGTAGTTACACCATCTGGTGTATTCACTTCTGCAGTTTGACCCTTTTTCTTGCCCAACAGCGCCTGACCAACGGGTGATTCATTTGAAATTTTTGGAGGCTCTGCAAATGGATCAGCCTGCGTAGCACCCACTATTTCAAATTCCACTACCTCTTTTGTAGCCATGTCCTTTAGCTTTACCTTCAGCCCGAGGTTCACCACATCTTCAGAGATTTCATCCTCCTTGACGATTTTGGCATTACGAATCATATTTTCAAGCTTGTAGATTCTGTTTTCAAGCTCTGCCTGTTCGTCCTTCGCAGCATCATACTCGGTGTTTTCAGAAAGGTCACCATAGGAAATAGCCTCCTTTAATCTTTCAGAAACTTCCTTTCTTTTAACTGCTGCAAGCTCGTCTCTTTCAGCAACAATCTTATCATACCCTTCCTGGGTTAACAGTATTTCTTCAGCCATTTGATACTCCTTTTATCTCTTATATCTATTTATCCTAAAGTCACAACAACATAGCCTTAATTACTCCTATTAAAGCTATGTATTTGTACTATTTAATTACCAGCCTAATAAATCAGAATTGCATTCTTTTTGTACCTACAATCTAGAAGCTCTAAAGTTTACTAATATCATCCACAGATTAGAAAAACCGTCTCCGCTTCAGCCATCTCAGCATAGGTACTATGCAATTTCTAGTGCAATTTCCATCATCTGAGTGAAGGATAGCTGTCTTTCCTCAGCGCTAAGGCCCTCTCCTGTAAGAGGCTTATCTGAAATAGTGCATATGCAAAGAGCATTCTTTCCTGCCCTTATAGCTTCCATATACAGGGCTGCGGCTTCCATTTCCACAGCAAGTACACCCATCTCCTTCCACTTTAACAAGGCTCCTGAAGGATCATAAAAAGCATCAGAAGAATAGATATTTCCTACCTTAGGTTCAATTCCCAGCTTTATGGCAGCTTCTTCAGCAGCCTTAAGCAGCTTATATGATGCAATAGGCGCAAACGTTCCAGGAAGACCAAACTGATTTGCAAATGAAGAATTTGTGCATGCTCCCATACCAAACACTACATCCCTCACCTGTAGATCATCGTGGATCGCTCCTGCAGAGCCTATCCTTATAATATTCTCAACATCGTAAAAGTTAAAAAGCTCGTGACTGTAAATTCCAATGGATGGCATTCCCATTCCTGATGCCATAACCGAAACTTTTTTACCCTTATATGTGCCTGTATAGCCCTGTACTCCTCGCACATTATTTACAAGTACCGGATTTTCTAAGAATGTCTCCGCAATAAACTTGGCCCTAAGTGGATCACCGGGCATCAAAACCGTCTTTGCAAAATCCCCCTTTTTTGCAGTAATATGAGGGGTAGGAATATTATTTGACATACGCTCCTCCGAGTTAATATATTCAAACTGGAGCTTCCGAAGGGGCTCGAACCCTTGACCTGCTCGTTACGAATGAGCTGCTCTGCCAGCTGAGCTACGGAAGCATAGGCTATAGCCTGTAATTTTTATATTATAATGCTTTAACGCCTATCGGTCAACTTTTTTTGGCAGGCAGTCTATATCTATCACCCTGCCTAGGATCAAAACGACAAATGTCTGCATAATCACAGTAATCACATGGTTTCTTTTCACCCACCTTAAGCGGCGATATTCTCGCATCACCCTCACTAATTCCTGTTACTACTGTTTTAAGATTATCCATATTTATCTGAAGTATAGTATTCATTTTTTCCTTGGATATAACCTTTATCCCTTTTTCCTTTACTATTCTTTCAGACATCTCATCTGTCATTGCACCATTTACCTCTATAAGTGCAGGACGGCTTTTCCCAAGTGGAGCATCATCATTTATTTTTTGCTTTGTATCCTTTAGCTTAATGTATATCATGAGTCCTGGGTTTCCATCAGATTTTGCAACTCCCATATATGTAGCAAGCTGCATATTGTATCCACTTATAATCTCATCCTCACTGAAAGCCTCACTGCCAGTTTTATAGTCAATAACACCCATGACTTTAAAGTCTATATTTGCATCAGCCAGTGTACACTCACTATCATCATGAATGTAAGTATCTAACCTGTCTATTTTCCCCTTTATTTTCACATTTCCATTTATGCTATCTATATTAAGGCCTTCACCTGATGTGATATTTTCAAATGAAACCTCATATCTGCTTTCATCTATGTTCAGATTCTCTCTGAGCTTTACCATAAAATTTAAGGCGGTAGCACAAATTTCCTCGATTCTTTTTAGCTTATATCTCGACAGTTCTCCTTCTCGAAATCCAATGGTTTCCTCAGCATAAGCTACAGCTTTTTTATCATCGAGTGTCTGCACAGCCTGCTCTGCATTTTTCAGGATCTCGCTCCCTACCTCCTTAACTAATTGTGCAAAATACTCTCTGTTATCCTCATCTGAAGAAAGACTATTCCAGCCCCCTGTATCATCCAGCCTTTTACAGATATTTTCTAATATTTTGTGTGCCATATTACCAATTTCTCTGTTAAGCACATTATACAGTCTCATTTCCTTTGGTCTTATAGCTCTGTCTACGAAAAAGGCGAAAGGGCATCGGCTATATTTTTCACCACTACTCATACCGATTCTGATGTCTTCATCCTTGCCTTCATACGACATTGCTTTTCTGACCAATTTTTCCTGAAGCTTTACAGTACTTCTGTCTAGTACATTGCCTATAGTCTTTATACGATACTCCTTATTTTTTCTAAGAGCTTCCCATACAATCCACCATTCAGGCTTAAGTTTTCCAGTTTTCTTAGCATTAAAAATCGCTCTTGAAAGATGTCTGACAGTACCACTTCCTGCTGATATAAGTGCCAAAGGATCGTCAGTAGATACCACATCTTGATGCTCAACTATACCAGGGAAAATATTCTTTACCTCTCTAATAAGGGTTGATGGCAATAGGTCCTCTCCATGTCCGTCTCCCATGCTATAGCTTATCCATATACTTTCATCAGCTCTGGATAAATTTCTGTAAATTCCTATACGCTCTTCCTTTTCCATATCCAGCATTGATCTGCCTATCACCTTATGACACGTTATACTGGATATTTCTCTATCAGTAAATATAGATTTACTTAAGCTTTTCTTTGGGATCAGACCATCGTTGGCTCCCACAATTACAGTAGCCTTAACACGTCCGCTCCTGGTCCTTTGCATGTTACCAATTAAAAGATCATCAATTGTAGGGGGAAGTACTGCTACCTTCATGTTTGTAAGTGTTTCTTCAAAAATAAGCGAAAATAATTTTCCGTTAAATGGTTCATGCCCAATAACCTGCGTCATCTTTTCCAGAAGGTCAACAATAAATTTCCAAATTGCCCTGCTCTTTCCAATATCATTATCCCCGTCAGATATAGCATTTACACTTTTTGCAAGAAGTTCACGGATTTTAAGTTCATTTTCCAAAAAGTCATAAAAGGCCGCTACAAATTCTTGAAAGCTTCTTCCTTTATTTTCTCTAATAATTTCCTTGAGTCTTAACACCGGACTTATCACCGCTAGTCTGGCTTCGTTTATGTATGATATATCTACATCCTCGTCTAAGGCCCCAACATATGTGAATGGTTTTTCCCACTGCCAGTGTTTAATGCTGTATTGATACACATAATTCTCGAGCGCCTCCACTTGATTATCATCCAGACTATGAAGCATGCTCTTTAACATATGCATTCGCTCAGCTTCTCTGCCATCTCCTGTAGCCAGCCTAATCATGGCACTCAAATATATTGTGACAGGTGCGCTGGTTATACTTCTTCGATCATCGACAAATACTGGAATATCATATTCTTCTAGCACTCTCTTTAATAGGGGCAACCTTATTTCTTCGTCATTGCATATTACCAAAATATCTCTATACCTAAGCTTTTTATCACGAATTAGATGTATGATGTGAGATGCAGCAGATTCAATCTCGCTGTATATGTTATTAGCCTTGACGATAGTTATTGGAATGTGTCTAAAGCCTTCATCAGCTACACCCTCAGCATTTAAACTGGAATTACTAACCTTATTTGATTCATCAATTATCCTTCCTGTTAGCTCTCCCTTGTTTGCTCCATAATTAGCTTCCAAATACGATAGGCTCTCATTCTTGCTACCATATTTAAATGCTTTATCTACATACTCCTCTTTCAGACTCATGGAATATTCTGCAAATGCTTTCTTTATCTTATCTGATGTTTCATAGCTGACTTGAAATAGATTTTTCCTGCGATTTTTCTCTCCATATAAAACGATATTTAGTTCACCGCCAAAGTTTTGTAACCTTTTTGCAATTGCTGTGAGAAAATCTATATTACGTGGTGTAAATGTATCAAATCCGTATATCCATACATCCTTACCATCAAGTAAAAATGATTCTTTAAGCGCCTCTTGATATAATGTGATTTTATCCTCTACATCAACAATATTTTCTCCAACAAGTAGCTCGTAGGAGGATAACAGCCTACCCATATCATGTAGCTTTAGTGAAAGCTCGCCCTCCACAAGCTCACTTAATTGCAAAAGCTCTTCTCCCGATACATTATGTTGTTTCAAGGATGAAATATCATCATGTAATCTACTTACGAATCCTCTCTTATCCTTCATTCTATGTAGAAGTTTAAGATCCTTTGAGTTATGCATAAGCATGGAAATTAAAATATGCCTTGCAGTCTTATTTAATAAGGCTTTATTACCTATTCCAAGGTCCTCTAAAAGCCGAGTACCCAGTCTTGAAAATGTCATGATTTCCACACCCATAAGGCAGCTTGTACCCATATGGGAAATTGCCATTCTTTCACCTTCTAAAGTGTATTGATTAGGCACAATAATAAAGGAGTCTCTACCTCCTCTTTTTTTGATTTCATCATAAATAAAAGCTTCTGTATCAATTGACTCTCTAGTATAAAAGATTCTATTCACGCAGCTACCTCTCAGTTTATCTGCCAATTCCTTTTGCCCGTGTTACAAAATTTATATATGGAAATCAGATCTAATATATTAGATTTTCCCCACTTATTTCAATTAAGGTAATGTTTTATATCTAATACTATCTAATACTTTTATAGGCTACTTAAAATACTTTTTGACAACATCAAGCAAATCGCCTGCTTCATCTATTATATAGCCGGGCCTAGCTCCCGCATCTAACTCATCAGCCTTCGCTGCAACAGACCAGCGTACAAATACTGTTTCCACATTCGCCGCTTTTGCTGCAAGCATATCATATGCACTATCTCCCACCATAATGCTATCGCTTGCAGGAATATCAAGCATTTGCAAGGCTTTAAGCACAGGGTCAGGATTAGGCTTATGCCTTGTTGTATCTTCACCTGCAACTATTGCATCCGTAAATCCTGTAAGCCCAAAGCTATCTAAAGCCTGAATGGTAGTCTCTCTCATGCGAGAGGTAACAATTCCTACTAGATACCCACTTTTTTTAAGTTCTGAAATAAGCTCATATACTCCAGGGAAAATAGAGATCACATCTAAAAATCTTTCCTTTTGGAAGGTTCTGTAAAGCCTGAGTAGCTTGTCCATATCCTGCCCTGGAAATTCTCGTGCAAAACTTTCTAAAAGCATCTCACCAAAAGTGGCAATGATTCGTGCTTCTTCCATTTCTTGACCATAGATTTCCCTGTGTGTATGCTTCCACGAATCTATAATAAGCTGATTAGTATCTGCTATGGTTCCATCAAAGTCGAATAAAACAGCCTTTCTTTTCACGTACTTCTCCTTATTACTTATTTAAATATCCTTCATAGATAATCCTATTTTTTTACGCTCCAGATCAATTTCGATTATTTTTACCCGAACATTGTCCCCTATGCTTACTATCTCCATAGGATTTCTTATAAATTTATTCGAAAGCTGGGATACATGCACAAGCCCATCCTCCTTGACACCTATGTCAACAAAGGCTCCGAAGTCTACGACATTTCGCACTGTTCCAGAAAGAACCATTCCCTCTTTTAAATCTTCCAGTTTTCTCACATCCTGTCTAAATACCACCTCCGGGGCATCCTCACGTGGATCTCTGCCAGGCTTTTTCAGCTCCTCAACAATATCCTTTAGGGTCATAGTTCCTACTCCTATGGTTTTTGCTAAATCTTCCTTTTTCATCCTATTTTGTTTCAAATAGCTATCGACAGAAAGATCAATAGTAGGAAGTCCCCTATGTGAAACCAGTGACATATCAATTCCTAAAAGGGCAAGCAGCATCCTTGTTGCTTCATAGGATTCTGGATGTATACCCGTATTGTCTAAAGGCTCCTGCCCCTCTGTAATTCTAAGAAATCCTGCACATTGTTCAAATGCCTTTGGCCCGAGCTTTGCAACCTTAAGAAGCTCTTTTCTATTAGTAAATGCTCCTTCTTCCTCTCTTCGAGCAACAATATTAGTGGCAACAGCCTGAGAAATACCAGATATATATGATAACAACGACGGGGAAGCCGTATTTAGATCAACACCTACCCTGTTTACACAGTCTTCCACAACATTCGTTAATGATTCTTTAAGCTTACTCTGATTGAGGTCATGTTGATATTGCCCAACTCCTATATGCTTTGGATCTATTTTCACAAGCTCTGCCAATGGGTCTTGCAACCTTCTTCCAAGAGACATTGCCCCCCTTGTAGTAACATCTAAATCCGGATATTCCTTAGAAGCTAGCTTCGATGCAGAATATACGGATGCACCAGCCTCATTTACAATAGTATAACTGACCTTTCCATCACCTCGCTCGCCCAAAATTTTAGCTACCACTTCTTCTGTTTCTCTCGAAGCTGTACCATTACCTATTGCAATTACACTAATATTAAATTTGTCAATAAGCTTATTGATTACTCTGGTAGCACCCTCTATATCCTCTTTAGGCTTTGTTGGGTAAATAGTTCCATGAGCAAGAAGCTTGCCATTTTCATTTAGTGCAGCCACTTTGCATCCGGTTCTATAGCCTGGATCAAGCGCTATGACTCTCTTGCCACGCACGGGTGGAGTCATGAGTAGCTTTTCGGTATTTTTAGCAAAAACCTTTAGTGCTTCCTCCTCTGCTCTTTCCTTAAGGCGACCCCTAAGTTCCCTTTCAAGAGATGGAAAAATCAATCTCTTATAGCTGTCTTCTGCTGCATTCATAATGATTTCCTGATGTGGAGAAGCTTTCTTTGACAGATATTTATTTAAAATTATGGCTAAAATCTTTTCTTCATCTAAAGTTAAGGACACCTTCAATGCCCCCTCTTTTTCACCACGATTCATCGCAAGGATTCTGTGGTTAGGAATTTTATTAGCTTTCTCTTCCTTCCCATAGTAGTTACGATAGACTGTATCCTTTTCTTCATCAGTTGCCTCTATTTGGAGCACGCCTTGTTCAAATGTCTTTTCTCTTAATTTTTCGATTAGATCTGCATCCTCTGCTATCTGACCTGCAATAATATCCATAGCTCCCTCTAAGGCAGCCTCTATACTGTCTACTCCCTTTTCCTCGTCTAAAAAGTTCTGAGCTATGGTTTGAGGAGTATCGTCCTTTTCCTGCTGAAGAAGCAATCTTACTGCAAGTGGCTCAAGCCCTTTTTCAATGGCCTGTCCCATGCGCGTCATTTTCTTTTGTTTAAAAGGCTTATATAAATCTTCTACTCGTTGCAAAACAGTTGCAGCATTTATATCCTGCGCAAGCTGCTCTGTCAGCTTTCCTTGTTCTTCAATGAGCCTCTTGACTTCTTCTTTTCTCTCTTCTAAATTACGTAAATAACTCAGTCTTTCGTCAAGCTCTCTTAGGACTGTATCCTCCATTGCTCCCGTCACCTCTTTACGGTATCTTGCAATGAACGGAATGGTATTACCTTCATCAATAAGTGCTACAGTTTTCTCAATAAGATGAATTGGCTTATTAAACTCCTGCCCTAATACTTCGAATATATTCATTATGCTTCCTTCCTAGCCTCAAATTTCAACTGAGCCTGTATAAATCCGTCGATTTGTCCATCCATAACCTTATCTACATTTCCCTCTTCATAGCCGTTTCTATGATCCTTAACCATGGTATAGGGCTGAAAAACATAGGATCTTATTTGACTTCCCCATGTTATTTGTGAATAATCTCCTTTAAGCTCCTCAATGCTTTCCTTCTTCTCTTGCTCCTTTAATTCCATCAGTCTGGACTTTAGCACCTTCAATGCCAGCTCCTTATTTTGTCTCTGGCTCTTTTCATTTTGACATGACACGACTATGCCGGTAGGTATATGTGTAATTCTTACAGCAGACTCAGTCGTATTAACATGCTGCCCACCGCTTCCACTACTTCTATATACATCTATGCGTAGATCATCTTCTGCAATTTTTACATCCTCACTAAGCTCAATTTGCGGAATAACCATAACAGATGCAAAGCTAGTCTGCCTTTTCCCAGCCGCATTAAACGGAGATATTCTCACCAGTCTGTGAATTCCTTTTTCCGACCTTAGATATCCATAGGCACGACTTCCCTCTACTAAAATACTAGCGCTTTTTATACCTGCCTCCGTATCATCTTGTAAGTCGAGAATTGTCGTCTTATATCCATGGGCTTCACAGTATCGCAAATACATCCTAAGTAACATTTGTGCCCAGTCCATTGCATCCACGCCTCCAGCTCCGGCATGAATATTTATGATAGCATCCTCCTCATCATGTTTTCCTGTTAAAAGGGTACTGGTCCAAAGGATCTCAAGGCGGTTATCGTAATTATCCAGTTCTGTTTCTAAAGCGGTAAGCTCGTTTTCATCGCCTAGCTCTACTGCCAGTTCTAAAAGCTCTTCAGCTCCATGAAGCCCATTTTTAATAGAATTGATTTCTGACACGAGCTTTTCAATCTGTGCCTTATCCCCCATTATTTTACGAGCATGCTCTGGATCATTCCACAGATCCTGTGATTCACATTGCTTGCTCAGAGCTTCCAGTTCTTTAATCTTATCTTCTATTTTAATCGATCTACAGATTTCTTCTAATCTAAGTAAAAGCTTTGGAAGTCTCTGCTTTATTTCATCAGCCTTAAGCAATCCATCCTCCTGTCAATATACAAGCTAGGTGACCAGCATGACTGATCACCTAGTGTGAATTAAATATTATTCTCTTCCACAGCAATTTTTATATTTCTTGCCAGAGCCACAAGGGCAAGGGTCATTTCGGCCAATCTTTGGCTCGCTTCTCCTTACAGTTTCTTGCTTAGAATCCCTGCTTTCCTGACTCACTTCTCTAGTTGCGGCATTTCCTGTACTACCTGCTGCCATGCCATCACCTATATCTTCCTTGGTAGCAGATTTTTCCTTAACTACTGCCTTTCTTTCCGTATCAGTAGAAATAGTTACACTGTAGCAGTATCTAACAGTTTCTTCTTTTATTTCACCAATCATTTCCTCAAACATATTGAAGCCTTCATTGGCATATGCTGCCGCAGGATCTTGTTGCCCTAATGCCCTGAGACCAATACCACTTTTTAACTGATCCATAGCATCTATATGATCCATCCAAAGATTGTCTACTACTCGAAGGAGGACCATTCGTTCAAGCTCTCTCATTCTCTCTGTGCCAATCTCAGACTCCTTTTCACTGTAAATGAATTCCATTTCATCTACAATAGCGTCTTTCAGCTCTTCTCCATTCATATCATTAAGATCAAGCTGCTGTCTGCTGAGCATTTTATCAAAGTCAAAGGCAGGTACGATGCGTCTTAAGGATGTTCTAAGATCTTCTATATTCCATTCCTCTGGATAATCAGATTCCAAAACAACCGGCTCTACTGTAGCTGTTACTAAATCCTGCATCATATCCATAATATCTTTACGAAGATCACCATTTAGAAGCACCTTTTTTCTCTGGTCATAGATAATCTCTCGCTGCTTATTCATAACATTGTCATATTGAAGCACATATTTACGAATACCGAAGTTTCTTGCTTCCACCTTCTTTTGTGCACTCTCAATAATCTTGCTGACAGTAGTAGACTCAATGGCTTCGCCTTCTTCTACTTTCAGCTTTTTGGCGATCATTTGCATACGCTCGCCACCAAATAGTCGCATAAGCTCATCTTCCATAGACAGATAGAATTGAGTATGACCAGGGTCTCCCTGTCTTCCTGATCTACCTCTGAGCTGATTATCTATACGTCTTGATTCATGCCTCTCTGTTCCCATGATACATAGTCCGCCCAAAGCTACTACCTGCTCCTGTTCTGGCCTTCGTTCAAGCTTATATTGTTCATGCAGTGCATTAAATCTGGATCTGGCAGCTAACATTCTTTCGTCTGATGTAGGCACAAATCCTGTTGCAAAGCTAATTTCTTCCTCAGTGAATTCCTCTTTGAGCATCTGTCTTCTTGCTTCAAACTCCGGATTTCCTCCAAGAATAATATCGGTTCCTCTACCTGCCATATTCGTAGCGATAGTCACAGCCCCAAGTCTACCTGCTTCTGCCACAATGGCGGCTTCCTTCTCATGGTGTTTAGCATTCAGGACATTATGCTTTACTCCACGCTTTTTAAGAAGATTACTTAAGAGTTCTGATTTTTCTATAGAAATTGTACCAACTAAAACTGGTTGTCCCGTCTCATGCACCTCCTTAACGCGATCAGCTAGGGCATTAAATTTACCAGCTTCAGTGCTGAATATAGCGTCTTTGTCATCCTCTCTTGCAACAGGCTTATTAGTAGGTATTACCACAACATCCATATTGTATATGTCGCGGAATTCATCCTCTTCCGTCTTTGCAGTACCTGTCATCCCGGACAACTTACCATACATTCTAAAATAATTCTGAAGTGTGATAGTCGCTAATGTTTTGGATTCGGACTTAACCATAACCCTTTCTTTCGCTTCAATAGCCTGGTGCAGTCCATTGCTATACCTACGACCATCCATAAGTCTACCGGTAAATTCATCAACGATTACAATTTCTCCGTCCTTTACTATATAATCCACATCCCTTTCCATTAGATGTCTGGCTTTTAGTGCCTGCAAAACATGGTGATTTATTTCCATATTTTCAGCATCACCAAAGTTTTCAAGTCCAAAGAATTGCTCCGCCTTAACCACACCTTCATCAGTCAGGGAAATCTGCTTATCCTTCTCTTCCAACTGATAATCTTCTGCATTTAATGTTACGACAAATGCGTCAGCCCTTTCATATAAATCTGTAGACTTGTCTCCCTCTCCCGAAATTATAAGAGGAGTTCTGGCTTCATCTACCAAAATAGAGTCTACCTCGTCTATGATTGCGTAGTTAAGTTCTCTTTGAAGAAGACTTTCCTCATAAATCGCCATATTATCTCTTAGGTAGTCAAAGCCAAATTCATTGTTCGTACCATATGTTATATCGCTTCTGTATGCAGCTCGTCTTTCTTCTCCACTTATACTGTGGATAACGCAGCCAACTGAAAGTCCCAGGAAATTATATAACTTGCCCATCCACTGTGCGTCACGATGTGCCAGATAGTCATTTACCGTTATTACATGAACTCCCTTACCTTCAAGGGCATTTAAGTATGCAGCGAGTGTGGCCACAAGGGTTTTACCCTCTCCAGTTTTCATCTCGGCAATTCTACCCTGGTGTAGTACAACACCACCTATTAGCTGAACTCTAAAATGCTTCATACCAAGGCTTCTTACCGCCGCTTCTCTACATAGTGCAAAGGCCTCTGGCAACAGATCATCCAGAGTTTCTCCATTTTTCAGCCTCTGTTTATATTCTTCTGTTTTCCTGGGGAAGTCTTCATCCTGAAGCCTGCTCATCTCATCATCTAAAGCTTCAACCTTGTCTACAATCTTCGATATTTTTCTGACTTCTTTTTCGTTTAAATCTCCAAAAATCTTTTCTAACAGTCCCATTAGCTACTCCTCTTCGACTCTTTTTTCTTTCACCCTCAGATTTATTTCTATCGCCTTTCTCTCATCAGCCTTTGTAACCTCTCCGAAGAAAAGTTTATCTGCCGTCTCGAAATTAAATGTATCTCCTATCTCCGGCAACTTATCAAGCATCAATACCACCCAGCCATTTACTGTGGTAGCATCAAGCTCCACTTCCTCGTCGAAGAAGTCGAACATCTTATCTACATTAGTATGGCAAAGCACCCTATAGCTACCATCTTGCAACAAGGTAATGTCCTTCGCCTCTTCTTCATCATGCTCATCATAGATATCACCTACAAGCTCTTCTATGATATCTTCCATAGTAACAAGTCCTGCTGTGCCTCCATATTCATCTACTACGATTGCCATATGTGTTTTGTTGACCTGTAATTTTTTCAGAAGTTGAGCCACCTTCATAGAACCAGCCACAAAGATCACAGTCTTAGTGAAATTGGATATATCTTTGTCTTTTCCGACCACATAATTATGAAAATCTTTTTGATTTAGCACCCCTACAATTTTATCAAGATCACCTGAATATACTGGAACCCTGGAGTATCCCGTTTCCTTAAATACCCTATCTATCTCTTCATTACTATCGGTAAGGTCAACTGCTACCATGTCTACCCTTGGCGTTATAACATCCCATGTCTCAAGCTCATTAAACTCGATAGCATTTTGTATAAGCTCACTCTGACTGGCCTCTAGCGTGCCTTCTGTCTCTGCTTCCTCTACCATGGTAAGCAGCTCATCTTCTGTTATTCCTTTGGTAGAAGCTACTTTAAAGAGTCTGTTTAATACATTTCTCCACTGAGAAAAAATATAGTTTAAAGGTGTGAGTACATACATTAGAAATTTAATAAGTGGCGCAGAAAACATGACAAGAGCTTCTGCATTGTCCTTGGCTATATTTTTGGGAGAAATCTCACCAAAGATAAGTACGACCACCGTCATAACTACCGTGGAAATCGTCGAACCATATTTCCCGTAGAGCTGCACAAACAGCACCGTAGCAACTGCTGTCATGGCAATATTAACAACGTTATTGCCTACAAGCACCGTGGTCAGCATCTTATCATATTGCTCATCTACCGCCATTACTCTCTTAGCCTTAGTATTGCCGTCAGCCGCTAAATTTTTCATACGAATGCGGTTAAATGAATTAAACGCTGTCTCCGTAGCCGAGAAAAATGCAGATAAACAAATGCATATAAAAATTACGATTATAGAAGCTATCAAAAATGTCTCCTTAATATCTAAATTTAAAATTATTTAACCCTTATATTATAGCATAAATACAGTTGTTTTACACTTTAAAAAGGCTTTTTGACGAGTTTTTACGAAAAATGTCCGTGCATAAAATCAATATTAGCTTAGGATAAACTTTGTAGAACGCAAAATATTTCACACAGGAGTAAGCATAACAAAAGGGACTACATAATGTTCATAAGCTTTAGCAGCCTATCTTTCTAAGCCCTAATTGCTTTAAACTGTAGTCCCTTTCCCCATTTATTTACAGAAGCTAAATTTTTCTATCACTCCTTATATCTTAGTTTTTTTGTCAAGATTATTGTAGTCAATGCACCTATTGATATCAACAAAAGGACTGCAAATCCACTCCATGAAGGATCACCAGTTTTTGCCGCTTTAGCAGCTTTAACACGCTGATCATTATCATGCTTATAATCTGAAGATGTTTTTACTGGTTTCTTTGAATTTTGTAACTTCTTCGTATCTGTATATTCATCCGCACTTTGGTTATCCTGTCCTTTGTTTACATCTGTGCCTGACTCATCATTTTCATCTGGCTTTATACCATCTTTTTCACCATTTCCAGTATCTTTATCATCCGGATCCTGCTTACTATTATCATCCTCTTCACCATATGTGAGTACAGTGCCATCACTTCTAACAACATTAAAGGTTTTGCCAGCCACTAACTTTAGATTATCAGAATGAACATCAGTTTTTGCAACAGCAGTATTACCTTCGAAGGCATTATCTGCTATGCTCTCTACCGTATCAATCATTACCATTGATGCAATACGATTTCCAGCAAACACCTTATCTTGTAGCTCTTTGAGCGTATGTCCATGCTCACTTTTTGGCGGAGAAGGCGTAAACGATACCTTCTCAAGCCTATTATTCATAAAGGCTTCTTCTCCAATATCTTCAACATTACCAGGTATTTCTAGTTTGACTAACTGATTTCCTTTAAAGGCTGCCTTGCCTACATGTCCTAGATATTTCCCGAGTTCAAGATTTTCAATCTTGTTATCTTCAAAGGCTTTAGTCTGTATTATATGTGTAAGTTCACCAAGCTTTAAAGATGTGAGCAGATTGTCCTTGAAAGCATACTCTTTAATAGTTCTCAGCTTTAACTGAGTCATATCCTTTATGTCCCACTTGACTTCTTTTAATTCAGTATCCAAAAAGGCACCTGCTCCTATTGTTTCAATATTTGACCCTATAATAACTGAATTTAATTTATGTCCATAAAATGCAAAATCTCCAATTTCGCTTATTACCTTACCCTCAGAAGAAGACTGTGGAAGTCTTACATCCTTTTCGCTTCCAAGGTAACGCAATAGTTTACCTTTCTCAATTACATAAAGCCCATTTGACCTTTCCTTTACTGTGCTCTCTAAAATTATCTTTTCATCGTGAGTTATCTTAACAGTTTCACCAGCTTTTATCGAATGAGAAAGTTTAAGTGAGAAAAATCCATCTTCATTAGATGTTACTTTATGCTCTTCATTACCTACTGTTATTCTCATTTCCATATTAGGAATACTGAATCCCACAATTTCGTCATCACCATCAAGAAGCGGGCCTCTGATTTGAGGAGCAAGCATATAATAACTAAATTCCACATTATTCTCAGCCTTTAGCTCTATCTTTAGCGGATTATCAATACTTCTCCACAGCTGGCCATCCTCCCTAAAATCAGGAGGTGCTATATTTTCAACCGTGCCCACTCGATAAAAATCATTAGGTGAATAACTTCTGCTGTAGCTTTGAGGCTTGGAAGGCCCATATATAAGCCCGTTCTTCAGCACTCTCTCGTCGTCCTTTGCATCTATCATTTTGATTCTTACAAAAGCAGGATTTACCAAATATTCTCCGTCCTTGCTCTCAAGCTGATTATCCGTATAGATTTTTCCATAATCTAAACTTTTTTGTCCCTTGCGTCCAAATGCTCCATCTTCTACTATTTTCAGGTTAGGTGCATGCAATGTCACACTTTTATTTTCTCCAAAAGCATTCTTTTTAATAGTGGTCACACCCTGCATGTCATTTATTTCAATTGGGCTTCCTGCACCCTGAAATACCTCTTCTTCAATTATCTTAACTTTGGACGGTATATTTACTTTAAGGGATCTATCCTCCATTCCATCCTTGTATTGATATTTAAATGCTCCTTTCCCTATGGTTTCTAAGCTTTCCGGTAGCCTTATAAGTGCAAGATTATTATTTTTAAATGCCTCACGCCCAATAGATTTCACTCCATCAGGAATTGTTATGCTTCTTAACTTTTGATCACTGGTTTTTCCCGTACCATCAAAGGCATTATCGCCTATTGCCAATACAGGAATACCATTGATTTCTACAGGTACTTTTACATCTATTGCCTCACCTCTATATCCAGTAATGGTACCCGTTTCCTCATCAAATATAAAGTCTTCTTCTGACAGAGGCTTCTTAAATCCTATGTTAGAATCTGATGTCCCCTCATTTATTTCATCTGCTTGAATTCTTTTTGCACCATCCTTATACTCCCATGTGCTTCTCATAGCAAATGCACCAGGAACTGATAAATTTTCCGTCTTAATAAAGCTACCGTCAAATATAAATGATTTAGCCTTTGCCTCCTTATCGGCATTTTCGTCATATAAGACTCCAATGCTGTCCTCTAGTCCTCCCTTATATCTGGTAGCAACAAATAAAGGCTTATCCTGTCTCACATCATATTCTTCTAGTGAAATATCATTCCATTTATTTGGCTCTCCTTTTACGTCAAAGAAAGGAACTATTTCTCTCAATCTTCCTTCGTCATCATAAGATAAAATTCCAAGCTGTATATTCTCACCTTTGTAGTATTGATTCTGCACCAAGAACAGCTGCACCGACTTTAACCTTGCATTTTCATATGGTGCTTGAAATGCTACTGCACTTCCTTTCATCCCATTTAAGAAATGTATTGTCTGATATCCTTCTCCCTCTTTCTCAACAGGATTATATCCATAGTCGGTCACTTCGTCCTTTAAAGCCTCTTTAGTACCAAGCGTTATTTTTACCTTCTCCAAAGGCTTTTCTTCAAGCTTTACACCAAGTTCTCCAGGCATAAGGCCATCCTTAAAGGCTCTTAGAGTATACCTGCCCACATAAATATCGTCTATTTCAAATTTACCATTTTTATCTGTTTCCACCAGCGGATAGTGCTCATCTTCTACAACTCTCACATAGGCATCTGAAATAGGTATTCCACTTTTATCAACAACAAAGCCAGAGATTTTTGATTTTTTACTATTTTTTAATAGGAAATTCCTCTCAGCACTTTTTTCCGTTTTAAGATCAACGATAGTTCTTTGGGTTTCGTATCCATATGCACTCACTTCTATGGTGTAGGGACCATTTTGGTTTACAGCATGTGCTATCGTATAGCTGCCATCCCTAGGATCACTATATGTATAACGTCCAGTTTCCAGAACCTTTATTTTAGCAACAGCCGGAATCCCAGTTGGTGTTTCTCTGTTGCCAACATTATCATTTGCTAAAATGCTTCTAGCTGAATTAAAGCTTCTCGGAGTATTCCATTGCTTATTTCGTGCTCCCGCTTCAGATGCAAGTACTTCATCAGAGGTCATTTCTCTGACCATTGCAAGTGTTGTACTGTTTTTGTCAACTCCTCCAAAGGCTGGTTTTTCCTCACCAAGCATTACATCATCAATATACCAGCCTAAGTCTGTTTCTAATATCAGACTATTGCCTGTTTTCACATGGAATCTTATATTCACCCTCTTGCCCAAATATTCCTTTAGATCCTTGTGAAGGATTGTCCATTTTCTCAGATTTCTATTATCTTGGATTTCTTCTTTTGAAAAGAGGCTATACCACTCTCCATCTCCCTCTTCTCTAATCTCCACAGTGAAGCTATTTGGATCAAACTGACTCACTGTATTGAATGAATTGATGTATAGATGTCTTGTTTTATCATTTATTTCAATTGCATTCGTAACAAGCTGAGAATCTTGGTTTTTTGAAAAAGCACCATTTAGATTTGTACCCCAAAAGTTACCTTCTCTGGATAATAAGCTATCCCACGCATCATTGCCAATATAGCCAAAATCTCCTTCTGGTCTTACTGGCCTGCCACGTTGCCAGTCCATTACATCTCCCTGAGTAGCGCTTGCAGTTAGACTATCTTCATTTTCAAAATCAAAGAAAATCTCCGGAACATAAGGTTTAACACCAATTGTAAGCACATCTGAATATTCGCCCTCATTTCCAAAGGCATCAACTGCCTTCACTCTATACTCATATGCTCCGTCTTTTTCTGCAGTTTCATCATATATTTCATTTATGTAATGTGTCTTTTCGTTATCTACATTTATAAATTTCTGACCCTCATCACGACTAATTTCCATTAGCTTTTCAAATTTCGCTGTTTTATCTGAGGTATCAATTCGTTTTCTCTCAATAATATATCCTTTTAAATCTGTGTCCTCTAAAGATGTGAAACTGAGCTTTACACCTTTTTCGTCAATAAGGCCTCGTAGACCAGTTACCTTTCCTGGTGGTATATTGTCTCCTCTATTTATTTCTATGTTGTCTAAATACCAGCCACAGCCTTCATCTGCATCATGCCCATAGAAATAAAATCTAAGATGCAGGTTCTTTCCCTTGCCAACATACTGACTTAAATCATAGCTGTTATGCTCCCATCTTCTTTCAGTCTGATCTGGTCTTATCACAACCTCGTGTAAATCATGCCAGTCATTTTCTTTACCTGTAGTGGATGCTTGTATGTACGCCAAAGAAATACCCGTAAAGCCTTTATACTCATCAAGACTTAAAGATAGTTTATCCCCTTTCTTCAGTTCTTCCATGTCTACAGGAGGCAAGTAAAAATAACTATCCGTTCTCTTCTTAAATCCATTTTTACCTACATCAACAGCAACATATTTTCCATTGCCAGTCACAGGTTCCGGTTCTTCTTTTGATTGCTTTTCACCAATTCCCCACCTTCCAGTAGTTATAAACCCGCTTGCCTCGCTTTCAAAATCCCATATAACAGGTGGCTTTGCACCCCCTATTATCTTCACCAGCTTCTTTACTTCAGTAGTATTGCCTGCAAAATCACTAGCTTTAATAACAGCGCTAAGCTCGCCTTCGCTCAGTTCACTGCCATCTATGGTAAATTCGTACACTCCTGCCTTTTCATCTCCTGACGCCATTGTCATCTTTGCAGTCTTCTTTTTACCATTTATATTATATGTAATTTCCACCTGAGTCACGGAGACATCGTCTTTCGCTTCCACCTTAAACGTAAAATCTCTTCCTGCATATGACTCATCTGGCGAAATAATATTTAGCTTTGCCTTTTCAGAATCCTCTCCCGACTTTAGTACCTTGCCAAAAATTTCACCTCTCTCTATTCCCTTTGCTTTTGCTACGGCGTCGTATGCATTTATCAGACCATATCCATAACTCATGTTAGGGCTTTCTGAGTATGACCTATCTGTCAATGGTTCTGCTGTCTGGCGAAGAATATCCTCCAGCTCACTAACGCCTAAATTCCTATTTGCCTGCTTTACTAAGGCCGCCACTCCTACAACATGAGGTGTTGCCATACTTGTTCCATTCCAACTCACATACTTTCCTGTGGCATCTACTGACCTTACCTGCACACCAGGAGCGCTAATATCAGGTTTGATAATATTTCCATTTTCATCAAATGCCGATGGTCCTTTTTTCGAAAAGCTACCAATTTTTTTATTTATATCTACTGCTGCTACAGAAAAGACATTTAGCATATTTCCTGGATTTGATATACTACCTGGGCCTGGTAATGGCTCCCCCGACACCTGATTTCCCGCAGCAAAAACCGGCAATATACCTGCTTCTCGCCATGCCTGTGCCATTTCAAAAAACCATGGATCGGCACTATTATCTCCGCCCCATGAATTATTTATTATGTCAGGCTTTTGCTCAAGCATCCATTGTCCAGCCGCAAGAAGTGCCGCTGTATCACCACCATTGTCATCAAGCACCCTGGCACTTATATACTTAGCTCCCGGTGCTACTCCAATCCTATTAAGATTTTCGCCTTCTTCTCCCACAATACTTCCAGCTACATGAGTTCCATGGTCATTTATATGGTCAGCTTCCGGCTCAGTTTTTCCATCAACAAAGTCTTTATAATATTTAGGGTCACTTGTATCTGTAGCAGGATCATATCCTTTATATTGTTTTTTAATCGCAGGTATTCTATAATTCACCCCAGTATCAATGATACCTACTGTTACGCCTTCTCCTTTTAAATTAAAGTCTTCCCAGACTTTATCTCCATGTACGAGGGATACTCCCCATTCTATATTTCTTTCATCAGGCTGAAATATTACACTTCTGGCCTTTCTACTTTTCTTTATTGGTTCTACTAAATGAATTTTGCCATTCGCTGTAATTCTGTTGACGAAGTCCAGCTTTGATAGTCTTTCTATCAATTCCTTATTGCTAGTCTTAACATGAATTGCATTTACAATGTAGAAGCTCTCATATTTGAGTGTTTTATCCTTTTTCTTAAAATCCTTTAAAAGCTTCAGTGCTTCCTTTTGAGCGACCTTTGCACGCTCACGTAAATCAAGGTTTGCAATTCGTTCATCCTTAGAATCAAATCCAACCATTAAGTCGTAGCTCTTACCAGATTTTAGCTCTCCCAGATCATATTCTGCGGCATCCTTAGAAAGGTTCTCGGATTTGACAGATACATTGCTTTCCTCATTAGCATAAACGCTAGAGATATTAGGAAATGCACTAATTAACATAGCCATCAATAATATGACAACCATTATTTTCTTCATACGATTATTATTTTTCATAACGCTCCTGTAAAACTAAAGACCCAGATATAACTGGGCCTTCATCGGCAAAATTAGATTAACCTGTTATTTGTATGCTCTATGGCATTACTACTACCTTTACCACCTTTTCCTCATAGCCAGGTAGATTTAGTTTAATATTTGTAATTTGCCACTTATCATCCTTTTTCTTATATGCTACTTTTCCATAACTGTAGTCAGTATTTAAGCGAAGCTCAACCTTATTATTGGACGGCTCCCTTCTAAGGTACCAGCTTCCATCTTCATTAGCAGCTTTTTTATTCCTATGCTTCACTTCAAATTCATCATAATCCCCACTCTGCATCATAACTCGTAGGTTTTCTTCTAAGAATTTTCTAGTAAGACCTTCAAATTCCAATTCTAGATTTATTGTTGTATGCTGACCGTAAACATATACGCAAAGATTATCATCCGGTGTTCTGCCATTGTCTTCTATTTCTATGGCTTCAGCCTTCCACTGCTTGAGTTGCTTAGACTCATCACTACTTGTTTCTTCTCCATCATTTTTGGGATCCTTTTCTCCCTCTGCAGGTACGGTTTCTTTCCCACCGTCTTCATCATCTGGTGATTTACCTGCATCGGGATCTGGAGTTACAGCTTCATCGCTCTTAAAACGCAAAGTGAAATCAAAATCTTTCACATCATCGTGTCTGCCTATTACTGTCACCGCATTATCAACAATTCTATTTTTTACAGCTTCATATGGAATTTTAATATATGTTGTTTCTCCATATTCAGTATCTTCCTTTACAATTTCAAAGCCCTTTATTGCTTCATCACCTATATATAAAGAGATGCCAGCTTCGTCTTCTTCATCAGCCACAAGACTTACCTTGATGTCTTTGCCATGTTCAAGCTCTGTATACTCCTTTGGAAATACGTATATCTGTTTACTCTTTGAGTAGCTTATATTTATAGGATATTTTTGACCGTCTACGTCTATCTGAAGGCTTAACTCTTCATCGTAAGAGAAGTCACTATTGCTTTTGTTATATATATTTGCAGTATTTATAGTAATTATCTTAGAATTACTATCAAATGTGAAATGCTTGCCTAGCTGAAGCTCCTCCTCATACGGATACATGGATATTTCTCTGCTTACAGAAACATTAGCAATGCTTTCAAAATTCTTCAGCTCTATCTGTGGATTATCCTTATAGTACAGTTTTCCTTCGGAAATCAGCTGCACCTTTGGAGTCTGTGGTTTAGCTCCTACTTTTATTAAGGCTTCTACAACAGGGGCTTCACCTGTCACACCTTCAGGAAGCTCGTATACAGCCTTTGCCTTATACTCTCCCTCCTGCCATGTATTTACATTCTTCCCATTCCATGTAACATTTACGTAGGCACTAGTATTATCGCTTAAGTTTAATGTAATTTCAGAAGGTAACTTTGCCTCCCATTCCTGCTTAGAAGCTCCATATTTCACCTCTACAGGGGCAATCTCATTTACAGACTGTACCGTCTTTTCCTTTACAAGCTCCCCTATTAGTTTTATAGTCAGACTACCGCTGAGCTTCTTGTTATATGTATTTTTCTTGCTGGAAAAGCTTACTTTTACGCTATCCTTGTCTAACGATTTCTCCTTTACAGCAATGATTCCATCATTATATGTTACGTCGTCAGAAATGACATTTATATCCATATTCTTAAGGAATTCAAAGCCCTTTATCGCCTCATTTCTATCTTTTTCTACGACAAGTATTTGATCGTCTAAAGATATATTAGCGTCCTTACTCCAAAGCTTATCCAGATTTTCTCCTGCAATTCTATTTTCTCCCAGCAGTATCTCCTGCAATTCATCTAGTCCTAAAATTGGCGTAATATCGCTTATTTTATTCTTCTTAGCATTTAGGATTTGCAGATTTTTTAGAGCTTTAACAGCTTCAAGAGTATCAGCGCCTACTTCGTCTATATAAAGTGACTTTAAGCTGGTAAGATCACCTACAGGCTCAAGTCTTCCTTCTAAAGGATTCTTATTCAGCTTTAGATCAGTCAGCGACTTCATGCCTTTTAAGCCATCTATGGAATTTATCTTGTTGTCAGCAACATTTATAAACTTCAGCTTTGTTAGATCTTTAAGTTCTGGAAGTTCTGTAAGCTCATTACTATCAGCCTCTAAATATTCCAGCTCTCGCATCTCACTAATCGGCTCAAGACTCTTAATATGATTTTTTCCTATTCTAAGATGGGTAATGCCTTTAGCCCCTTTGATTGACTCTAGGCTCGTTAGACCACATCCTTCAAGGGACAGCTCCTTCATGCTATTCATTTTCTTTAAAAAGCTAAAATCACTGATTGGCACTTCCGTTAAATCCAGCTTTTCTAAATTCACCAGCATGTTAAGTGCCGTTAGATTAAACTCCTTATCATGTTCATCTTCAGCCTCTTCTTCAGCCTCTCCATGATGATGCCCTTCCCCAAGCTCATAAGCCGCAAGCTCTCTCAGGTTTACCAGCTTTGCTAGTGGAGAAAGATCTGTAACGTTAGTCTCATTTATCATTAAAATTTCAAGACTTGTTAAATCCTTTATTGGAGATAGGTCCGTAATTTCAGGATTGCCTGCCAAAACAAGTTTTTTTAAGTTTTTAAGCCCTGAAATCACCTTTATGTCTTTATCTTCAAGGTCTTGTTGATTTCCTAAATCCAAGCTTTCTAGGCTGGTTGCCAAAGCTAGGAAGTGATAATCTTCTACAGGTAAAGAGGTTAGATTAATCTCACTAGCTTCTGCAAGCTCCTTTGGAGTAATGTCCGCCTCCACATCTTCACGTCCCATCATATAGCTAATAGGCATTTTCAGCTGCGGATTTGAATTGATTTTTTCCAGTGACTTTATAGCTAAACTTTTTTCCTCATCTATAGTAGGAGGCTTTGGCTCAGGCTGCTGTGGATTCTCCGACTCAGAACCATTATCTTTTCCATTTTCAGTGCCTTCCGGATTTGCTGATTTTTTTATCAACTCATAGCTTATTTCAGCCACAAGATAGTAAGTTTTACCATAAATTTTAAAAGGTACTTTCTTTTCAATTATTTTTGCATTTCCCTTATCATTATTTTCTGCTGCAAATGCTTTGCTGCCAAAACTATACGTAAGTACCATACTACCTACTAGAAGTGCAACAAACAGTTTTATGTATTTCTTTCTGTGTTTAAGTATGTATCCAAGTAAAACGCATGAAATCGCCAAAATGCAGATGAGCAAAATAGCTAGGTATAGATTTAACTGGTCCCCTGTTTTTGGTGCATTGCTGCTTGAAATAGTTTTATTCAGATTTATAGCAGCTTTTACATTGCCCCCAGTGTTTGTGCTACCGACCACTTTATCCTTTTGGAGATCAGCTTTTTTATTATCCTCTATATCATTTGAGGTGTCACTTCCTGCAATGTCTGCTTTTGCTACTGAAAATCTGTAGTAACCCTTGCCAGCCTTGATTTCTTTTTCTTCACTTAGAATTTTTAAATCAGAATCTAAAGTGGCATTTATATCAAATTTTGATATTATTTTTTCAACATCCTTTGCTACAATGACAGCTTCAAAGAATATTGCAGCATCATCCTCTCCTATCTGGGATATATTGATGTCAATATCATCTTCACTTATGGAAGCCTCATCAGCTAGGTTGCCTCCTTCAGGTTGTAATTTATCAGCTGCATAAGCGCTCATTGGTAAGCATATGGAAAATACCAATACCATGGCCAATGATAGCAGTAATGCCCTTGTTTGCTTCATACATGCCTCCCTAAAATATATAATAATTTCGTTAGTTTTTGCTAACTTATGTTAGCATATATTAACTTCTGCGTCAACAATATTTTCTATGGTCATTTCATACTGTCTTTGAAAAGAAAACGAATATGATTACTATAATTTGTTTGGCATGTTTTATGAATCCTTCGTAAAATTTGCAAAATACACTACTTTAAGATATTATATTGTATGAAATTTAAATTATTTGGGATTTAAAATGGACACTAGAGCAAAGCTATTAAAAAAACTTGAAGCAAATAGGAACAGATATCTTTCTGGCGCGGAAGTGGCAAGAGAACTTGGTGTATCGCGAAATGCCATTTGGAAGGCCATTGGTAAGCTCAAGGAAGACGGCTACAAAATTGAGGGAAGAGCGAAAGTTGGTTATCGACTTTTGGGTGGCGTAAACATCTTATCTATTGACGGTATAAAAACTTTCCTGAAAGGCAGCCCAAATATGGAAATTTTTGATACTATCAGCTCTACAAACGATTATTGTAAAGGACAGCGACTCACTGAAACTCCTCTTCTTGTGGTTGCCAATAAGCAAACTAATGGTAAGGGCAGGCTGGGACGCACATTTTTTTCTCCGCCAAGCTCTGGGCTATATATGACCATTGGTCTAAAACCATCTTTTCCACTTGAGCATGCTCTATTTGTCACAATGGCTACTGCCGTCGCTGTTAGTCATGCAATCGAAGATGTTGCTGATATTAAGACGCGCATAAAATGGGTGAATGACATATATTATCAGGGAAAGAAAATATGTGGAATATTAACTGAAGCCACCACCAATCTTGAAACAGGAGAGGTAGATGGTCTTATTATCGGCATAGGTATAAACTGCTTTAGCAGCTCAGTACCAAAAGAGCTAGAAGGTATTGCCGGTTATATATCCAGTAATAAGAACCTTTTTTCCAGAAACGAGCTAGCTGCAAAGGTCTATGACAATATAATGGATGCCCTGGGAAGGCTAGAGGACAGATCATTTCTACCTGAATACAGAAATCGTTGTATGCTTCTGGGAAAGCCAATTTTGGTACACCAGCATGGTGGCATGTCTATAAAAGCAACTGCGGTTGATATAGATCAGAATGGTGGTCTTGTGGTGGAATATTTGGAAGGTCCTAAAATGAGAACTATGGAAACTCTTGTAAGTGGTGAGGTATCCATTAGAAATGATTTTTAATATTGCTCAATTTTATCATTTATAATAAGCTAAACAAAAAAGGAAGAGTCATATTTCTCTTCCTTTTTTATTGTCATAACAATAGCTTATCCAAAAATTGAATTTATTATTAGCAATGTCACAAAGCCTGTCGCCCAAGCTATAGTAGATATTATAGAATAACCCTTGATTTGCTCCTTTGCCTCTTCGATTCCAATAGTTCTGTTTACAACCCAGAAAAACGAATCATTAAAATATGAGAAAAACAGCGAGCCAATACAGGCTGATAAAGTAGCGAACACAGGATTTACATCAAGTGCAAGCACTATCGGTGCAGATATGGATGCAGACGTTAGCATTGCAACTGTACCAGAACCCTGGATAAATCTGATAATAGTCGCTATAACAAAAGGAAGCAACAATGCCGGCAGTCCGTAATGGGCTATTCCCTCTGCAATTTTTGTACCTACTCCCGAATTAGTCAATACTCTTCCAAGAGCTCCGCCTCCTCCTGTTACTAAAATAATAATACCAGCAGACTCTACACCTTTTTCAAGAACCGTCATAACCTTTTTTCTTCCCATGCCCCTTGTCAGAGTAAATATTGCAACAAGAAGTCCAATACCAACTGCTACTACTGGTGTTCCTAAAAATATTAGAAGCTGCTCAATATGTCCTGCTTCTGTCCCTTTGACCTTCAGAATTGCACTTACTATCGTGTTTATAAGAATAAGAATTATAGGTATTACTATAGGTCCAAAGGATACTAAAGCACTTGGCATATCTTCTTCCCTTAGCTGCGTCTTGTCATCGCTCTTTTGAATTGTATCAGGTCTTATCCAGCCACCATTTTCATCTGGTAACTGGTAGAGCTTCCTTCCATAATATCTAGCATAAAGTAATGAAGCAACTAGCATTGGAATTGCAATGAGTATTCCCCAAAGTATTACCTGACCTACATTGGCGCCAAAAATTCCGGCAGCACCTACAGGACCTGGCGTTGGTGGAACTAAGCTATGGGTGATTACCAGACCTGCGGCAAGAGCTAGTCCCAGTGTTACGATGGATTTGCCAGTTTTGCGTGAAAGTGCTTTAGCGATCGGAGCCAAAATTATAAACCCAGAGTCACAATAGATTGGAATACTCACTAAAAAACCTGTAATGGACATAGCAATATCTTCTCTGCCCTTTCCAAGTACCTTCAAAAATGAATACGCCATTCTCTTTGCTGCACCAGCTTCTTCAAAGATTTGTCCCATCATTACTCCGAAACCGATGATGATACCTATACTGCCAAGTGTACCGCCAAAGCCTTCACTAACACTGCTTACTACCACATTATACGGCATTCCTCCTGCAACTCCTATAAAAAGAGCGGCTATGATAAGTGCAGGAAAGGTATGTACCTTCGTTTTCACAATGAGTCCTATCAAAAGGACCAGACCAATGCCAAGGGCAATCAGCATCTGAGTGCTGTTAATAGTTAGGTTTTCCATTTCCCCTCCATAATTTATATAAGATTAATTTGAATATTTATATCTGATGCTATGTGGTTCTGACCACAACACAGATTTTCGCTATATTTCACTATATGATAATTTACGACTTCTACGGTAAATTTTGAAAGAACTTGCTGAACTTACTAAACTTACTGTCCTTTTTATCGCTTAAATTTGTATCCGTATTTTGCTGCCAGTCTAACCGCTTCTATCATGCTTACTTCAGAGGCGATATTTTTGCCCGCCACATCATAAGCCGTACCATGATCTACCGATGTTCTTAAAAATGGCATCGAATTTGTTAATGATATTGTTTTCATAAAATCGTAGGTCTTAGTTGCTATGTGACCTTGATCATGATACAGGGATAAAACAGCGGCAAACTTTCCCTGCAATCCTTGATGGAAAACAGAATCTGCTCCTATAGGTCCTACAACATCATAGCCTCTAGCCTTTGCTTCCTCTATGGCTGGCACTATCTCATTCACCTCTTCCCATCCAAAAAGGCCATGTTCACCACAGTGAGGATTAAGTCCAGCTACTGCCAGTCTGCCTTCTACTCCCAGCACCTTAAGTGCTTCTATGGATCTTTCTATATAATCTAAAACTCTATCTTTCTTTATCATTTCAATTGCTTTTAAAAGCGATACATGTCTTGAGAGGAAAAATACTCTGAGGCCATCTACTTCAAACATAGTCAAGGGATCTGACACCTTAGAAATCTCTTCAAACATTTCTGTATGCCCTATAAAAGGTACATCTGCAGCTCGAAGTGCTTCTTTATTTATAGGTGAAGTAGCTACCGAATCCACCTCTCCGTCCATGGCAAGCTGTCCTGCTTTCATAATATACTCAAAACAAGCCTGACCACATCTTGCATCTACTTTGCCATATTCGTATTCTTCTTTAATAATATCCAAATTTATTAAGTTTATGACTCCCGGCTTGTAGTTGCCCTCTTTGGGATGATTGATTTCATTGATTTCCAAATTTATACCTGTGGCCTTAAACGCCTTTTCTACCACATATCTGTCGCCTACAAGCACTAAATCAGCTTCCCTGTGAAGCTCTTCCTCTGCAAATGTCTTAATGACGATTTCAGGGCCTATTCCAGCCGGATCGCCAAGTGTTACTGCTATTCTTGATCTTTCCATCATATTCCTCCTAATATAAGCCTTAAATACTTTAGTCTTTATTGCTGCTCTTCCAGCTTTAAAATTCTTTCTATACACTGAATCATGGCATCATCGCTACCAACCATACCTCCCTTAGAAACAATTTTCAAATCATTCCTAAGCCCTCCTATAAGTCTTCCATAGGCAGCTAGCGGCATAACTTCATCCTTTATTTCTATACCTTGACTTTGCATGGATTCAGCTAATGCAACTGTTATATCACCTCCGCTGGAAAATACTCCAGACAGTGAATTATTGTGAATTATTACTTCCTTTGCTATTTCTGCAAGTGCCGAAGAAATTTTAAGGGAAATTTCATCTACACTTTCTCCCAGATTTTCAGCAATACTTTTAAGGTTTAACCGATCTTTAATATCGGACGGTGTCGTGGTTATAATCAAAAGCTCTGCTTCATTCAAATAGTCGCCTGCTAATTTATCACATCGCCTTAGCTCCCTTGCATAGCCTTCACCTGTCATAAGCTTCATAGCATCTACTGAAATAACCTTGGATATATAAGCACTTTTTAGCTTTTCAAGTTGCCTTATAGTAAGCTCTGTCACCGAACCTACTACAGCCAGTGCCTTGGTTGCTACCTGCATTTTTTTATACATAATTGAGGTAAGTTGACTTGTAAACGGTCCTGGATCTACTGCTATAAAATCCACTCCACTTTTTGAACTTGCCTCAGCAACTATTCGAATATGCTCATCTGTAATAGAATCAAAGACAATCATATCTGCTGATTTACACGCATCAATAATAGCTTCCGTAAGCCAATTAACACCTTTTTCAATATTATCTAACCCTATATGGGTAATCCTTCCTTCATAACCAGCCTTCAGATTTTCTGTAGCCTTATTACTTATTACTGGCATTTTAGGATCTTTGGCGGCATCTGTATTTAGAAGCAATGTGCCATTGACATAGAGTTTATCATCTACCAGCATCCTGCCAGATGCAGGAAATGCCGGTACGCAAAAGGCTTTCTTCCTGTGTCCAAAAAACTCCTGATATGCCTGTATCTCCGATCCCATATTCCCCCTAAGGGTGGAATCGATACGCTTGGAATACAGCCCAATATCCTCGTGCTCAAACATTTTCAGCTTCGCCTTTACAAGCTTTTTTGCCATATCGGGTGTTATGGCACGAGAATTTGTTGTACATGCAATGACGCCTACCCTTTCTGGTACATGAACTTTTTTATCTCCATATCCCAGATAGCTCATCGCATTAAGACCTATCTTTTTCATCAATGCACAATTAGCATTTGCCCCTGTCAAGTCGTCTGCTATAATAAGAACCTTTTCCATTTTCCCTCATCTAATCGTTTATTACGAATATATAATTAGTGTTAGTTTGCAACATTAATCGTTTATCGCAAATTTATCATTCTGCCTCATCCATTACATGATCGAACTTTGAGACAGGATAAAAGCTTATCTGTCCAAGCCTCTTCTTTTTATTTGTATCACACATTAAAACCCTTACCTGAGAGTTCTCTATCATCTGTCTTTTTATATCTGCTTTAAGTGGATTTGATGAATATACATATTTATCATCCATTGCATCTGCACCGATAAAGCATATGTCCGCTTTTGTTCTCTTTAGAAGTGCCAGTCCATCTCCACTCAGGGCACATCCGGTTCTGCCCTCAATATAACCACCTATAATAAATACCGTTAGATCCGTATTCTTTAATAAATCTAAAGCTATATGCAGGTCATAGGTGAATACATTGATGTTATGAAACTGGGGCAGATACTCTACCAGCGCACGTGTAGTCGTACCAGCGTCCACAAATATATCCATTCCATCCTTAATCAAAAGGCTTGCCTTCTTTGCAATCAATCTTTTGCTGGATTTGTTAACGCTCTTCTTTTCAGGATATGAAGGCTCTTTTGTAAAACGATTATCCAGTACCGCACCTCCAAACGTCCTTTCGATCAATCCCTTATCCTGAAGCGTATTTAAATCCTTCCTGATAGTCACTTCAGATACCCCTAACATATCCTTTAGCTCGCCAATGCTTACCCTGTCCTTTTCATTGAGTAGCTTCAATATATTTTCCTGTCTTTCAATAGGATATAATTTAGTTTTCATATCATTTCTCCAGCAGCCTTTTATTTCGTTTATTATCTTTTACTTTCGATTTATTTCGTTTTATTCTACCACACAATTATGCAAAGAACAACCCAAAGCTAGTTTTGGCAAAATTTATAAATTATGCACTCTACATAAATTATTGCAATTTATTACTTAAAAGAATAGAAATAATCTCATGTATTATGAATTCTATACTATTCACAATAAATTCCATTATATTTAATAATTAAATAATACTTCATAAAAAAAAGAACCTATGATAATCATAGATTCCTTTTACCCAACAGCTAAGCTCTTATCTGGCTACATGCTCACTATCACAGTAGCAGCAACGATATAACTTTTTATCCCTATCTACCAGCTTAAAACAATGCTCTATTTCCTGCTCAACCGTTGTAATACATCTAGGATTTTTACATTTTATAACACCTTTCAAAGTGCTAGGCACCTGTAAGTGAACCTTTTCTAAAAGCTCACAATCCCTTACTTTATTAACTGTAATATTGCTATCTATATAGCCCAGAACATTTAGATCTATTTCTATGTCCTCATCTATTTTAATTATGTCTTTTTTACCATATTTGGTACTATTTACATGTTGGATTATAGCAACGCAGCAATTGAGCTTGTTAAGCTTTAACAAATCGTATATTTCCATAGCTCTACCTGCTTCAATATGATCTAATACATATCCGTTTTTTACACCGTCTATATTCATAACGCCTCCTATATCATTTTTATTGTAATTACAGCCATTTTTCCAGCGGATCTATCCCAAGCATGTACAAAATTAATGCCATACGGATATGCTTTCCACATAGTACCTGATAAAAATATTGTGCTCTTGGATCATCATCTACCTCTCTTGAAATCTCATTTACTCTTGGAAGAGGATGCATGATAGTTAAGTCTGATCTTGCCTCCTTTAGTTTTGCTAAATCCAGAATATAGCTATCCTTTAGCCTTATGTAATCAGCTTCATTGAAAAATCTCTCCTTTTGAACTCTAGTCATGTAAAGTACATCAAGCTCAGGCATTGCATCTTCAAGCCTTTGTACCTCTTTAAAGCTTGTACCGGAATTCTTAAGGCTCTCTTTAATATAGTCTGGCACCTGAAGCTCAGGTGGTGAAATCAGTACAAATGAAACATTATTATAGCGTTGCATAGCCTCTATTAGAGAGTGTACCGTTCTTCCAAATTTTAAATCTCCACAAAGGCCGATAGTCATGTTATCCAGTCTTTTCTTACATCGATTTATTGTTAGCAAATCCGTAAGAGTTTGTGTAGGATGGAAATGTCCCCCGTCACCTGCATTTATAATAGGTACCTGACATACCTGTGAAGCTACTATTGGTGCTCCTTCTTTAGGATGCCTCATAGCAATGACATCTACATAACAGCCAACTGTTCGCACCGTATCTCCCACGCTCTCTCCCTTTGTCGCCGAGCTTGAGCCTGCTTCCGAAAAGCCAAGGACGCTTCCTCCCATTTCTAACATTGCTGCTTCAAAGCTAAGTCGAGTTCTGGTGCTTGGTTCAAAAAACAGTGTAGCCAGCTTCTTATGCTTGCATATTTCATTATATTTTTCTGGATGCTTTACAATATCATCAGCTATTTTAATGAGATACTCTATTTCCTTCAAACTTAAATCTGTAATGTTAACTAGATTTTTCACCTGCTTCATTCTTCCATCCTTTCCTTTCATATCCATGCCTCACATGCCACGAATTATCAAATCACACCTGAACTAACTATATTTCAAGCTGCATAAGTCTTGCTCTTCTTTATTGTTAAATGCCCTTCATCCATGCTTCATTTTTAGGATCATCTCTGAATTTTAAAATTTTGCCGCTCTGCTCGCTGGATATATATCCCTCTTTTACAGCATATTCAAGCAGTTCATCCAGTGTTAAAAGGCTTCTACTTAATATATTTTCTCTCTCTAATGCAATCTTGCTTTCTTTCATACCATAGGTAAAAATACTAACTATTCCAAGTAACTGACCTCCAGCCTCTGCAAATGTCTTTGCAGCATCTATAGATGAGCCTCCTGTACTTATAAGGTCCTCGACTACCACACCTTTTGCCCCCTTATCTAGTCTGCCCTCTATCTGGTTGTTTCTTCCATGATCCTTACTTTTGCCTCTAATGTAGCCCATAGCAACGCCCAGTCTATCTGCAACTATAGCCGCATGTGGAATACCTGCCGTAGCAGTACCCATGAGGATTTCCATATCGCTAAATTCCTCTCTTATGAGCTTCTCTAGTGCCGTCTCCACTAAATCTCTCAGCTTGGGTTCCGTAAGTATGAGTCTGTTATCACAATAAATGGGACTTTTTATTCCAGATGCCCATGTAAATGGCTCTTCCGGGCGTAAGAATACTGCACCAATTTTAAGTAAACCACAGGCTATCTCTTCTTTAAGTTGGCTAAAATCCTTCATATTACCTCCTGTATGTTATTTATAGTTTTATTCCATTTAATTCAAGTAACGCTCTTTCATATGCTTCGTATGGCATTTCTGCCTGTGTTATGGATCTTCCTACTACAATGTAATCGCAGCCTGCTTCACCTGCTTTACTAGGAGTAGCCACTCTCACCTGGTCATTTGAGCTTTGACTTGCAAATCTTATCCCAGGGCATACTGTAAGAAACTGATAGCCGCACAGCTCATGTATTCTTTCTGCTTCCCATGGTGAGCACACTACTCCATCCAGGCCAGCTAGCTTCCCATTTAGGCTGTAGTTAAGCACAGCTTCCTCCATTGTTCTATTTATAAGGATTTCTTCATGCAATACCTTCTCACTAGTAGATGTTAGCTGAGTAACACCTATCAGCAATGTATCCTCACCTCCACCGTCAATTAGGCCTTCCTTTGCATCTCGCATCATCTTTATGCCCCCTGCACAATGAAGATTGCACATATCAACACCTAAGCCTGCCAAAACCTTCATGGCTGACTGCACTGTATTTGGAATATCGTGAAGCTTCAAGTCCAGAAAAATACGATAACCCATATCCTTAATTTCGCGTACTAGCCTTGCTCCTTCACTATAAAATAACTCCATACCTATTTTTACATATGGTTTAAATTCCTCTCCGAGCTCTGCAAGTCCCCTGTTACGAAGCCGGCTTATTTTAACCCTGTCTAAATTTTTTAATAGTCCAATAGATTCTTCCTTGTTTGGAAAATCCAGCGCAACGATAACCTCTCTCATACTTCCTCCTAACGTAGATGCTTTAAGCCTTACAGATTTCCTCAAAAAAAGGTGATTACACCTAATCACCCTTTACTTAAGAGAAACACCTCTAATGTCATCCAGACTTCTATAGCCTAGTTCATCCATTCTCTCTGGCAGTTTTTCCACTAACTTTTCACAAATAGTCGGATCAACTAAATTTGCTGCTCCTATTTGCACACAACTAGCTCCAGCCATAATCATTTCCAATATATTATCTACCGACTCTATTCCTCCTATACCTACAACAGGAATGCTCACAGCACCTGCCACCTGATGCACCATTCGAAGTGCAATAGGAAAGATTCCTCCACCCGATAAGCCGCCATATCCTGTAGAAAGAATAGGTCTTCCTGTTTTTACATCTATTCTCATTGCCAGGAATGTATTAACCAGACTAACAGCGTCAGCGCCACCTTCTTCGCATGCCTTGGCAACGCTAACTATATCAGTCACATTAGGCGTCAGCTTCATCATCACAGGCTTTTTCACCCTGTCCTTGATACCTCTTGTAATCTTCTCCACTACGGATGGATCTGTACCAAAGGCCATGCCTCCACACTGTACATTGGGGCAGCTAATATTCACCTCGATAATATCTGCACCCTCACATTTATCCATACCCTCTGATACTTCTATATAGTCCTCAATAGAAGCTCCACCAACATTAGCTAAAATTATTCCATCATATGTGCTTCTGAGAGCTGGAATTTCACTTTCTACCACTGTTTTTAGTCCTGGATTATGAAGGCCAACTGTATTTAACATGCCACCTTTACTTTCACATATTCTTGGCAATCTGTTACCTGGGCGAGGCTTAAGTGTTGTACCCTTTGTGGATATGCCTCCTAAGGAATTGATATTTATAAATTCCTTGAATTCCTGTCCAAAATTAAATGTACCACTAGCTGCAATAACGGGATTTTTCATATCTAATCCACATAGCTTTACGCTTATATCAATATTATTCATATACTCCCCTTTCTTGCCTTATTCCCAGATAATCTCGTGAAATTTGAACACTGGTCCTGCCTTACAAACACCCTTCATAGTTCTGCCACCATCTTCTGTTTTACAAGGTATTGCACAGCCTGCACAAGCGCCAAAGCCACATCCGAGCCTGGCTTCCAGACTAACCTCACCTTTAATACCTATTTCAGATAGATAAGCTCCACATGCTTTAATCATTGCCTCAGGTCCACATATGGCAAATCCCGTAATATCTTTTATAACACCAGATTCTTCTAACTTCTTAAGCACTTCATGAGGCAAAGCTTCAAAAAAGATATTCTCTTTTAACATAGCCTTCGTTTTACATGTAAAATCAGTATTTTCATCTGATTTAGGCTCATTAGGACCTTCAATTGAGAGATATAAATCATTTTTATCAAAATTATCTATTCCAAAAACATCAGTAGTATGCTTAAACCCTAATAGGACTAACGGCTTAGCACCTAGCTTTACAAGTTCTTTATACAGTCCTATCATAGGCGGCAGCCCGCTTCCACCTCCGATCAGTATAGGTCTGTTACCTTTTAATTCCAGATCATATCCTGTACCAAGGGATAGCATTGTATCTATGCTATGTCCCTTGCTCAGCCTGCTGAGAATCCTTGTTCCTTCACCTACGACCTTATATATGAGGGTTATAGTACCCTTTTCTTTGCTTACTTCCCCTACAGAGATTGGCCTAGGAAGGTAGGTGCCTTTAGGATACAAATTTACAAATTGACCTGGCCCGATTTTCATACCTTTTTTAAACAGGTTATCAACATCAAGCACCATCTTGAAGGTGTTTTTCGCAATTTCCGTATTTTCCTTAATTTTAAATGCTTCTTTTACTTTCATACAAACCTCCTTCATTGCTTAATTATCATTCGCTAATTTCATATACCACTTCACCATCTGCTATAGTCTGTACTATTTGTCCACATACTCGCCACCCTTCAAATGGTGTGGCTTTTCCCTTGGAAACAAACTCACTTCCTGATATTTCCCATTCCTTTGTAAGATCTATAACCGTCAGATCTGCTATACTACCCTCCTGAACATATGGAGTTTTATAGCCTGGCAATCTGAATATTTCCCTTGGATTCACACTCATTACATCTATTAGTTTGTCCAGTGTGAGCTTTCCTGTTTTTACTAGATAGGTATAAAGTAGTGGAAAGCTAGTTTCTAAACCTACAATACCAAAGGCACTTTTTTCAAGCCCCTTCTCCTTTTCCTCTGTGCTATGTGGTGCATGATCGGTAGCAATTACAGAGATTTCTCCATTCACAATGCCCTCTATCAGTCTGTCTCTATCCTCAGCATCTCTAATAGGTGGGTTCATTTTAAACCTACCTTCCTCCTTTATTTCATCATGCGTAAGTAAAAGATAGTGAGGTGCTGTTTCTGCGGTAATATTGCTTTGACCAGTATTACCAAGCGCATTTTCTCTGGCTTTTTTAATTATGTCAACACTTTCCCTTGTAGAGACATGGCAAACATGATATCTGCATCCGATTTGCTGCGCCAACGCCACATCTCGTTCTACCTGCTTCCATTCACTTTCAGAAGAAATACCTCTGTGTCCATTTTCCATGCAGTATTTCCCTTTATGAATATATCCATTTTGAACAAGCTCTTCATCCTCACAATGTGCCACTATAGGCAGGTCCAGCTTCTTCGCCAGCTTCATGGCCTCTATCATCCTCTCCTGAGTCTGTACTCCTACGCCATCATCGGTAAAGCCTACTACAAAAGGTGCCATCTCTTCCATTTTTGAAAGCCCACTTTTTCCGTCCTGCTTCGATGTGATAGCTCCATATGGAATTATGCGAATTACACTATCTTTTTTTATTATATCCAGCTGCTCATTAAGTGTTTTAAGATCAACCGGTGCCGGCTTCAGGTTTGGCATTGTGCAAACTGTAGTATAACCACCTTTAGCAGCTGCCCTGCTTCCGGTATAAATGGTCTCCTTATAAGAAAAACCCGGCTCTCGTAGATGTACATGCACGTCTACAAAACCGGGTACTATATACTTATCAGTGACATCATATATAACTAGACAGTTTTCATCTGCTAGCTCTGGCTGTAAGGAAACCTTTCCATTATGACAATAAATATCCTGTTTTTTAAAGCCTTTTTCAGTGTAAACATTGCCATTTTTTAAGCAAATTGTCATCTCCAGACCTCCCATACAGATTATTTTTCCTTAAATCTTCACAATTATATACCTTTCAAAATTAAATGTCAAACATTATTTTGCAAAAGTTTTTTCATAAATTCAAAGAATCATTTATATAACTTTTATTGTGCTTCCAAAATATTGTATAATAAAATAGTTATATGGGAGGGTATCTATGGCATATTCAGATATAATTTTAATTTTAATTCTACTTTTGCTTGGTGCAAAGGCTTCTCGTAAAGGATTGATTCGTTCTCTGCTTGGTACAATTTCTTGGATTTTTATCCTGATTGCCAGCTATTTTTTACAGCCAGTCATACGAAAAGCTCTCGGTGGATTTCTGATTTCCAGTAATTTTCAGGAACCAGGAATCGGATCTTCCGTCATGGATGATTTATTAGGCAATAACTCTCTTTCAGGGAGCAAGGATGGGGTCATTACACGTCTGATAGAGACCTTTAATAGCTCTTCGACACTTGCTGCCTACGCTTATACATGTATAGCTATTTTTATAATAGTCTATCTGATTACTAGAATGTTTTCTAAGAAATATCAGCATAATATCATCGGAGCCTTAGATGGCTTTCTTGGCTTCGTTTTCGGAGTGGCAGAGGGAATCTTAATATCATGCCTGTTACTCATAATTCTGCCGGGAATAATAAAGACTTTTAGTCCCGATACCCTGAGTCTTTATACAGATGACATAAAGGCATCAGTGCTTTGCAGATGGCTTATGGTAAACAATCCCATTTTACATTTTAAGCTATCACATATAGTGTCCATTTTTTCATAGTATTTCAACACTTTTATATGGACTAAAGGGCGTATATATGGTATGATATTACGGTATATGGAAAAATTTATGAGACTTGCTATAAACGAGGCAAAAAAAGCTTATGAGATAGGTGAAATCCCTGTTGGTGCTGTAATAGTATATGAAGGAGAAGTGATAGCTTCTTCCCATAACTGTACCGAAGGAAATGCGCTTGCCACCTCGCACGCCGAGCTTTTAGCTATTGAAATGGCGAGCAAAAGTCTTGGCAGATGGCGTCTTACAGGTTGCACTATGTATGTTACCTTAGAGCCATGTGCTATGTGCGCTGGTGCACTTGTAGCAAGCAGGATTGACAGACTGGTGTTTGGAGCATACGACCCCAAAGGTGGTGCCTGTGGCTCACTTATGAACATATGCCAAGACGAGCGGCTTAATCATAGGCTTGATGTCATCGGAGGAGTGCTACAAGATGAATGTAGCCTGCTCTTAAAGGCTTTTTTCAAAGAATTGAGGCATCGCAAAGCAAGGTGAATATGTCAGACTTTTATTTTAGTCAGCATAAAATAGTTCGGCTATTTAAAACAATGGCAGAATAGGACATCGGCCAGAATCGGAGTGTCAAAAGATAAAATTTAAAATTTCATCACATAATATACATACTTTTGAACCTTTGATAAACTATTCCAACACATACTAAACATATAAGCATGCACCTGATATGCAGCTTAATATTGAAACCCTACTTATCACAGGTACTTTCATAATTCATAAAACAGATTATAATTCGGAGGACTATATGAAAAGAAAAGGTATTACGCTATGCCTGATTATGTTATTTATTGTTGCATTTTCCACTAGCTCTGTATTTGCTGCTAGTGGTGGTTTGAAAATCGTGGATTCATATCCAAAGCATCGTCAGGAAAATACGACTAAAGATAATATGGTAGTAAAACTAACATTCAACAATCCTGTTGGTGCCAAGGAATATCACAATAAGAATGAGAAGGCAGTAAAAATAGTCGGTCCTAAAGGCGAGATAATTCCAACAAGGGTTTTCTATAATCCAAAGGATGAAAAAGAGGCTATGGTACTAGCGGATACTACAAAAAAGCTTAATATTAAGGACAACGCAAAGTATAGTCTTCATGTATCAAGAAGTTTTACAGATAATAACGGTAACACTTTAGATAACGATAATATTATTTCCTTCAAAACCATAAACCAAAAACGAAATACCACCGTCTACATGATTATCATGGTAGTAATGTTTGGTGCCATGTTCTTCCTGGGTCACAGATCCATGAAAAAACAGCATGAAAATGATGTAGAAGAAAAGGAAATTAAAATCAATCCATACAAGGAAGCCAAGAGAACAGGCAAGAGTGTGGAAGAGGTCATGAAGGAGATCGAAAAAGAAAAAGAAAAGCAAAGAGTCAAGGCGGAAAAGCGAGCTGCCAAGCGTGAAAGTGAAAGCATCAAGGAAGAAAAAACCAAGCTTCCTGTAAATCACTATAAAGTCAAGAAAACCAAACCTATTTCCGAGGCTGGTGGCACATATAAATCCGGCCATAAAGCAAAGGTTCAGGCTGCTAAAGAGCAAGAGGAAAAGTGGGCAAGGGCTCGTTCTAAAAAGAAGAGAAAGAAGTAATAAAACAAAGTCATGATGCAGGAATTAAAGCTAAATGCCTATGGAAAGCTAAACCTTGGACTAAAGGTGACAGGAAAACTTGATGGAGGCTATCATAGCCTCCATTCAATTATGGCTCCTATAAGCTTACATGACCAGGTATATATCAGAAAGCTAGATAAAAATGAGAACGAGGATGTGAACGGTATCTTCATAAAGCCTTCATATCCAAAATTTTCATCCAGCTATAACAGCGATAGTTCCAAATCAGATGTTACATCCTCAAGACTTCCTTCTTTACACATTGATATGAAGCTGTCTAACCAGGCTCTCACCAAAGCACTACCGGAGGTAACTGAGAATAATCTAATTTACAAGGCTCTGCAAGTTCTTTTTTACCATGGTTACCCTCTGCAAAGCGATAGTCTGTCTTTGCAAAATTTGCAGCTTCATATAACAGTAAAAAAGCAAATTCATATCGGTGGAGGTCTGGCTGGCGGAAGTAGTAATGCCGCCGCAGCTCTGCTTGGTGTAAATAAATTATTGGGGCATAAGGCTGATCTTACAGATCTGCTAAAAGCAGGTAGTATGGTGGGCGCCGATGTCCCTTTTTGTATTTTGACTCAGGCACTGGCACATAGAGAGCTTTTCCCAGAAGCTTTTTTTGAGCGAGCTCTTCATCTTGGGCTTGTAACCAGCAAACAGCTTATTGATAATAAGCCTTCCCTATTTTACGATGCTAGTGGCAAAGGGGATATTTTAGCACCTATTGAAGTGGGTCATCAGATTTACAAGTATAAGCTGCTTTTAGTATCTCCTTTAATCAGCATACCTACATCAGAGGTATATCAATGCTCAAGCTTTAATTTTAATGAGGATAATAAGATCACTGAATTAGCAGAGTTTTTGCAAAGCTCTAAGCCACTTTATAGCTTTGATAATGATGGAATTTTAAAGATAAACTCTCCTATCCAAAATTTATTAGTAAATGATTTAGAGGATTTTGTTTTTCAAAATTATCCTGAAATTTACAAATTAAAAAGATTTCTTTCCCAATATGGTCTTAGCCTGATGAGTGGTAGTGGCAGCACCGTATTTTCCCTAGTGGATGAAAATCTGCTAATACATTCCCTTGGGATCAATTGGTATCCTCAATTAGAGGAAAATATCAAAAAGCGTTGGCATAATGCAACAGTCGGACTCTATTCTTTTATTTAGGTGATACAATGGCACACACTCTACATCAAGATGTATACAAAAGACTCAAACAGGATATTCTCACATGTAAGCTATCTCCGGGTGAAAGACTAAGCGAGAGCAAGATTGCAGACGAAATGCATACAAGCAGAACACCCGTAAGAGAGGCTCTACGTTTACTAGAAAGAGCAGGCTTTCTGCAATCAATACAAGGCAGAGGCTTTATTGTGACAGATATTTCACTGGATGATATGATTCATATATTTCAAGTTCGTGAAAATCTTGAAGCAATGGCTGCTTCTCTTGCTGCGCCTCACTTTAATACAAGTTTAAGAGATAAGCTAAAGGATATAATCTTAAGCTATGACACAGCCATTTCATGTAATGATAAGGACAATTCAATATTGTATGATGAAATGTTTCATCGTGAAATAGTGATGGCAACAGGAAACCCCTTCCTCTTGGAAATCGTAGACACTATTTCCGATAAGTCGAGGCGTTGTCGTTATCTATATCACAACATGTTTTCACAATATGAATCCATGCCATATGAACATGAAGTTATCTTAGATAGCCTTTCGAGTAAAGCTCCCCATATCGCAAAAATTACAGCTAGAGATCATGTTAGCCGAATGAAGCAATTTATTATAAATGAGAAACTGGCTGCCAATCTGTCTAAATATAAAAAAGTCAAGATAAAGGGAAGTAATATTTAAGAAAGGGCCACTATGAATCAGGATAAGCAGATTTTTACCATAAAAAAGCTTTGTGATAATTTTAAATCCGAACTCACAAAAGAGAAAAGCATATATGTGCAGCAGACTTCCTATGATTTAAGCGAGCTAAATGAGCTTGTCACTCTAATGAATAATCGTAATGTACTTAACATGCAGCATTGGAGTAGCATAATAACAAATCTTAAGGGCATGACATGCTCCAGTTCTAATATACATAAGGGATACTTATATGCGGAACATTCTGCTGTTTCGACTTCAGAATCTGAAAATGCATTTACTCTGGCATATATAGCAGACAATATGGAAAATACACCTTTAATCATTGCTAAGGTACATATTGATGATAAACACCTTCAAATCTTAAAAGAGCCTGAAAGCATTCAAGAGGTTTATGATTATATTGAAGGCGAAACGACTTTAAATAAATTTGCAGTTGGTGAAAACTATTCTATCATAAGCTTTCATACCCATGGTTTTTATGCTCGCAAAGATGCAGAAAATTCACTTCATATTCTAGTTGTGTACAGAATTATCATTAATGATGAATGTATAGGCTACCACGCCTTTGAGCTTCGTACGCTAAGCGAACTATAAATGATCTACTCATCATAAATAAGAGCGACGAATTTGCTGCTTTTATTTAATTTTAATTAAATAAAACTTAAATTGAAATAAATGGAAAGGATATTTTATGAAAACAGGTTTTAGTGCAGAAAAATATATTGAAGAACAGTCAAAGTACATTCTGGAAAGAATCAATCAAGGTAATAGTGAAAGACTTTATCTTGAATTTGGAGGTAAGCTCGTACATGATAAACATGCTATGAGAGTACTTCCCGGGTTTGATGAAAATGCAAAAATTAAACTGCTTCACAAAATGAAGGAGCAGGCAGAAATAATCATATGCATATATGCTGGGGATATCGTATCAAATAAGACTCGACATGACTTTGGTATTACCTATGATTTAGAGGTGCTTAGACTAATAGATACTTTCAGAAAATATGACCTTTCCATTAACAGCGTAGTAGTTACAAGGTATGAAGAGGCTCCTGCTGTTGATATGTTCATCAGCAAGCTAAACAGGCGTGGAATTAAAACATATAAACATCGTTTTACAAAAGGTTATCCAACAGATGTGGATACTATTGTCAGTGACGAGGGATATGGCGCAAATCCTTATATAGAGGTAAGCAAGCCTCTTGTAGTAGTAACAGGACCAGGAGGTGGCAGTGGAAAGCTTGCAACAAGTCTTTCACAGCTTTACCATGACTACAGGCGTGGTCTAAAGGTAAGATATGCCAAATTTGAAACATTTCCTATTTGGAATTTGCCACTTAAGCATCCTGTAAATATTGCATACGAAGCTGCAACTGCGGATTTAAAGGATGTAAATATGATAGACTCATTTCATCTGGATGCTTATGGGGAAATGACAGTAAATTATAATAGAGATATTGAAGTATTCCCAGTTGTAAAGCGAATCATTGAAAAAATAACAGGTGATAAGTCAGAGTACAACTCACCTACAGATATGGGAGTTAATCGTGCAGGCTTTGCAATAATTGATGATAATATTTGCAGGCAGGCAGCAAAGCAGGAGATACTCAGGCGCTATTTAATTGCTGAGTGTGACTTCAAAAAAGGTAAAATAGATGAATCATCCCTTGAAAGAGTCAAGCTACTTGCAGAGGAAGTAGGAGTGTCCATTAGCGACAGGAAAGTCGTTGAAGCCGCTAGAGAATACGCTGAAAAGAAAAGGCAGAGCTGCAACAAATATGAAAATATTGTTGTGATGGCTCTTGAACTCCCAAGTGGCGAAATTATTACAGGCAGAAGTTCAAGGCGTATGGTAGCCGCAGGAGCTGTAGTATTAAATGCAATAAAGCGTCTTGCCTGTCAGGAAGATCCGCTTTTGTTAATTTCGCCAGAGGTACTGGAAACTGCACAGGGACTTAAAACTCAGACACTCGGCTATGACAGAACAAGTCTTAATCTGGAAGAAATCCTCTTAGCACTAGCTATTTCAACTACAAAAAATCCTGAGGCAGCTAAGGCCGCTAATATGTTAAAGCTCCTCCATGGTTGCAAAGCTCATTGTACTGCCATTTTAAGTGACAGGGATGAAAGTACGCTCAAAGCACTTGGTATTGATGCTACCTGCGATCCAGAATATATGACTACAAATTTATACAGTAATTAAATTCAAACACAAGGAGACAGCATGGAAAATAGACGACGAAGGCTACTTGAAGATTTTTCCTCTCTCACCTACAAAATGATTGCAGAGGGAGCAATAGTAGGTTTGCTCTCTGGTGTTGTAGTTGCCATTTTTAGAATTGCACTTGAAAAGGGTGAGGTGATGAGAAATGCACTTCTTAGCAAATGCTTTTCAGGACACATCTCCATGCTGTTTTCGAATAGTCTGTCTCTAGGATATATTTTGATTTTCCTGCTGATTATGACAATTGGCTGGTTTATTGTTTCAATCATTTATAAGTGGCAGCCCCTTTCCTCAGGCAGTGGCATACCTCAGGTTCGTGCTGAACTTTTAGGTCAGTTAAATCAGCCTTGGTACAAAATCATAATTGCCAAAATTATAGGTGGAGTTGTAGCTGTCAGCTGCGGTCTTTCACTAGGTCGTGAGGGTCCTAGCATTCAGCTAGGGGCTATGGTAGGAAAAGGCTATGCCTCTATTAGTGCAAAACGCCCTACAACAGAGGAAAAGCTTCTACTTACCTGTGGAGCAGGAGCTGGTTTGGCAGGTGCCTTCGCAGCGCCACTTGCAGGAGTAATTTTTTCTTTAGAGGAACTTCATAAAAATTTTTCCAAGGAGGTTCTTCTTTCATCAATGGCTGCCTGCATAACATCAAATTTCATATCCCTATACATCTTTGGATTGGATCCCGTCTTCAATCTTTATTCTCCAAAGTCACTACCTCTTACTTCCTACTGGGTACTTGTAGTGATGGGTATTACAATAGGGCTTTTTGGCAGGTTCTATAATTGGCTCACCGATAAAGTACAGTCCCTATATGACAAAATAAGTAGTAAAGCCGTCAGAATGACCATCCCATTTATTATGGCAATCCTGCTTGCCTTTAGCTTTCCATATGTGCTTGGAAGCGGTCATCACCTTATTAAGGATATAGTGTCAGGGAATTTTACCATCGGATTTCTCGTCGTGCTGCTTCTTATTAAACTATTTTTTTCCGTTATAAGCTTTGGCAGTGGGGCACCTGGCGGAATATTCCTTCCTCTTCTGGTGCTTGGAGCCATAACTGGTGGCATCTTTGGGAGCTACTTCATACAAAGCATGGGCTATTCTCCGCTGTTCATGGATAATTTTCTAATCTTTGGTATGACTGCAATGTTTTCAGCAGTTGTCAGAGCTCCAATCACAGGTGTAATTCTAATAACTGAAATGTCAGGTGACTTTAAAAATTTTCTGCCCCTTGCTTTTGTGGCACTAATCTCTTATGTAGTAGCTGACTTAACTAAGGGAATTCCAATCTATGATCAGCTCTTAGATAGGCTACTAGAAAAGAATATGAAGACTACATCAGATGAAACAATGCACAAAAGGTTCATTTTAGAATTTAATGTACATGTAGGCTCAATCATGGATGGTAGACCATTAAAAGAGTTATCTCTCCCAGAAAGCTCACTAATAGTTGCAATAAATCGAAAAGACAGAGAGCTTATTCCTCGAGGGGATACTAAACTCAGAGGCGGAGATAAGCTGCTGATACTTGTTACAGATCATATTGCACATCATGTAGAAAAAAAGATACATAAGCTATGCAAGGAGCTAAAAAGATAGTAAGGAACTAAAACACACTTTAGACCTTGTCATACCACTACTTATAAATATAGTTTGTATAAGTGTAAATTTTATCCATAAAAAATGGCTCCTAAACAGGAGCCATTGCTTTTTTAATCTATTTTTAAATTATACTATCGCATTCTTATTCTGCTATTTCCTCAAGCTTACCAAAAACCACCAGCCTAGCATCATCAAACTCGTAGGTACAGGTGCTTAGCATCACTATCTTATCGTCAGCATTTACATCGATAGGATCCGTCTTTACTTCTGAATTTTCCCTAATCCAATTGATATAATTTTCTTTCTCCACACCATTAAAGCTAAACTTATACTGCGGACTATCTGCCGGAAGTGTAACTGCTCCAATTACCTTAAGCTTATATTTCTTTTCTGGAGTACTTATTAAAAACTCCTTATGCTTTTTGTAGTAATCCTCATCCCTGTACTTTATGATATCGTGAAACATACTACCGTCACGCATTCTATGTCCGTATATTATGGTTAAAAAATCCTCAAATGGGTTCTCATGTCTGTAGTCCAAAAATATGGCACCATTCCCACTCCATTGCTTATCTGCCATGTGGGTTAGATAATAGTCATTATCCTTGCCCTGCACTATCGGATAATTTATCGGACTATCTTTTAGATAAATCCAACCTTTTATATCAGGGTTCTTTTCTTTTAGCTTCTCCCAGTCAACCTTAAAGTTCAGACCCGCCGTCACTCCAGCTACTTCTTCTAAACTGCTGTAAGCATTTCTTGCCTTCCAATAACCATAACCTATTGAAGCAAGATTATAAACGCTGTATATTATCACCCCAATAAGTATCAAGGTGATGATGTTATATATCAGCCTTTTCCCTTTGTTTGCTGGCTTTTTAGCTTTGTTATTCCCTTGTATCATAGCCCTTTTGCTCCTTTTATCCGATAAATGCTTATACAATTAGTATACCCTCTTATGATAATATGAATACAATTAAGTTTTCATATGTTATAATATTATATAGTAAATTTTTAAAAAAATCTATTCAAGGAGGCATCATGAATCTTTCCACCCTACAAAATGGTAGTGATATTCGTGGTATTTCTATGGGAGAGCATGCTAACCTTACAACAGATGTTGCAAGAAGACTGGGGCGTAGCTTTGCTTTTATACTACAGCGTGATTTAGGAAAGCCCTATAATACTATTAAGGTTGCCATAGGAAGAGATAGCAGACTTACAGGAAAAGCATTGCTTGAAAGTATGGCAGAGGGGATCATGAGTACAGGGATTAAAGTATATAACTGTGGCCTTGCTACTACTCCAGCGATGTTCATGAGCACCCAGATGAAGGATTTTATGATGGATGGCGCTATTATGGTAACTGCCAGCCACCTGCCCAAAGAAAAAAATGGCTTCAAATTTTTCACCTCTTCAGGTGGCTTTGATAAGGAGGATATTACCGATCTGCTGATCATTTCTGAATCAGAAGCGTTTCTAAACAATATGGATATTCAAGTTGCAAAAAAGGCTAATGTTATGCTTGAGCTGGATCTTATGAAGGCATATAGCAAGCACTTGAAAAATTTAATCTCAACTACATTAAACTGTAATCTTTCTGACAAGCCTCTTGATGGACTTCATATTGTTGTAGATGCTGGCAATGGTGCTGCAGGTTTTTTTGCTACTGAAATACTTGAACCTCTTGGAGCAAATATAGGTGGGAGTCAATTTCTTGAGCCTAATGGAGAGTTCCCTAATCATCCAGCAAACCCTGAAAATGCCATTGCAATTGAAAGTGTAAAAAAAAGGGTAATAGATACAGGTGCTGATCTTGGCTTAATATTTGATACAGATGTAGATCGCTCTGCTGCTATTTCCCCAAAGGGTACTCCGATAGCAAGAGATGCTATTGTTGCCTTAGCTTCATATTTGGTACATGAAAAATATCCTGGTGGAACCATTGTGACTGATAGTGTCACCACATCACAGCTTACTGACTTTATAGAAAATGATTTAAAAATGAAACATCTCCGATACAAAAGGGGATATAAGAATGTAATAAATAAGGCAAAGGAGCTTGAATCCAATAAAATTTCTGCACCACTGGCCATTGAAACCTCTGGTCATGCTGCCTTTAAAGACAACTATTATCTTGACGATGGTGCCTATCTGGCTACACTTATCGTTTGTCAGGCTGCAAAGCTAAAAAAGGACGGCAAGGATATTTCCTATCTTATTAGTACACTAAAGCAGCCAGCTGAGGTTGCAGAACTCAGAATACCTATCATAAAGGATAATTTTAGCACTTATGGTGAAAATATACTTAGAGATTTTAAGGGATGGGCCGAGGAGAAGGATATTTCTTTAATTACACCGAATTATGAGGGAGTGCGAGTCGATTTTGGTTTCGGCTGGATTCTTATGCGTAAGTCCCTGCATGATCCCCTTATAGTGGTTAATATGGCAAGTGATAGGCTAAAGGGCTTAGACTATATGACAAACTCTCTGCTGGATTTCCTTCGATTATATAATGACCTTGATCTCTCTGTTTTTGAGACTCATGATTGATTTTGATAATAATAAAAGGCGGGCAGCTATATTGATAATAGCTGCCCCTTATTTTTTCATACTTATAATAATATAAGCTTTTTCTTGCGTAGAGTAGTGAATTTAAAACAATTAGTAAAATATCCCCAATATACCAAAGCTAAGAATCAACGAATATAGCTTTAGAATATCTAAAGTAGTATATGATAGTCCATATGTCACTGTAATTACAATTACGTGTGGTATGGCTAAAAGAAAGAGCATCAATACTACTAATGGGTCTTTTTTAACAAAAAGCCCTCCAACTATTCCTGTACATATACTTAAAGTGCATGTAAACCACTCGGAATAAAATGAAGGGCGTTTTCAAATGTCTCTATTCAAATGCCTCTAGATATTTTATAAATCTAAAATATTCAGACCCGTATCTTTACAAACCTTTCTATCAATCTGTCCATCAATTATGCGAATAAATATTTCGGCTGTAGCTGAAATATAAGCTTCATTGAGATGACCACCATAAGTCCTTCCACCTTCTCCACCTAGCACAGCGTGAAAGTGCCCATAGTATTTACCATCCTTTTGAGAAACATTCCCAACAATATTTACAATTTCCATTTCGCCCTGAAGAGTCGTCGGATAATACTTTTGCTCTTTCACCTTATAAAAGCCTAAAGTAGCGTGATCCGTAGCACCGATACCGGTCACTTCCGCAAGTTTTACATTCTCCTTTAAGCAGACCTCTTCAATGATGGTCAATAACTCATCACCCAACTCACCTCGCATAACGATGGTGTCATTAAATCTTTCGTATTTCATCTTACTTCTCTAGTTACATTATTTTCTTAAACAACGAATCATAAATTCTGATTTTTAAAATTTGCCTAACATTTTTATTATACCCTAAATAAGATTTTAATACTAGACTGTTTTTTAAAAAAAATAATAGTATAATATTTATATAAAATATAATTTGTAGTTAAAGATATTTTAAAAAGGAGGGTTGGTCCAATGTTTCATGCCAATTTTTAATTAAAATATTTACTCTATGCTGCGTTGTTGAATAAAGAAAGGAAAACAACGGTGATAAATTATGAATAAAAGAAATGATATATTAACGACCATATTGGCAATATTTGAGGTTTGCTACTTTGTTACATTTGCCATTTACACAACTTTACTAAAAAATAATAGTAAACTTTATTATGTAGTGATGGCAATGACTATAATCTCCACACTTCTTCTACTGCTGGTTGGCCTCAAGCATAGGAGCTCAATCCCTTCTAAATCACTATATGTGATGTTCTGGATATTAACTCTTATGATTGCCGTGGTATCCATATATAATTACCGCTAAAATACCCTCTATAAATGATTAAAGCAGAAAAGTCCATGGATATATCCATGGACCTATTTTTTCTACCTACTTTTTGAAATGCTTCAGCTATACATATAGTCTTGATATAGCTAAACTATTCAAATACTTTTTCAACATAAGGGCTTGTTGCCGCCTTGAGCATACCCCCATAACCTAGCTTAAACTCAACGATATCGCCCAGTTTGTATTCGGAAGCCCTCGTTACATCAAGAATAATATGGTCGGAACTACCGCCCATAATTTCAATTCTTTCATCTAATGGTATCATGCTGTCAATATCCACATCCTGCTTGCCAACAGCAATAATTGCCCTCTTCATAATACCTCTGTCTTCATAGTACGGCTTTTGTCCAAAAGCATCGACCCCTACCTCTCCAATAGGAAGTGACGGCTTTTCTTTCAGCTCTACTATCTGAGCCTGAAGAATCAGTCCATCGTCACAGGTGCCATCAATCTTAGTTTCATAAGCGGTATCGTTTCCTAAGAGGAATGATTCACCAAGTCTCAGATTATTTATTCCTTCTGGCATTTCTCCCTTTGGTATTAAATATACTGAGCTGGAGTTCCCACCAGATACCATGCTCAATGTTACATTATATTCTCTTTCAATTTTCTCTGCTATTTCAACCAGCTGAGATAGATTATCATTTTTAGGGATAATTGCACCATAGCATGTAAGGTTCACTCCAATACCATATAAATTTATATTCTCCATTTCCGCAATGGTTTTTATCGTTTCTTGAAGTTCCCCTTCATTTTTAAAGAAAACACCCTCTCTCAGGTCTCCCAGGTCCACCATAAGAAGTACGTCCTGAACCTTACCTAACTTTTTCGCTTCCTGATCTAGTGCTTTTATGGTCTCGATTTCGGAAATAAAGCACAGATCTACATGCTTTGCTACCATGGCAAGCTCACACATCATTGGAATTCTCAGCAGTACGGTCTTCTTACCAGCCATTCTTACCTTTGAAGAGAAGCTGGCTACATTTTTTATCCTTGAATCTGCAACAAAATCTACCTCTGAGCTTGATACCAAAATATCTATTAATTTGGGATCCGCACACAGTGCTTTCGTAACAATCATGAGGCTGCAGCCCCCCTGTTCCTTAACAATCTTTGCTACCGCTTTTAGATTCTGACGTAGTTTGTCTTCTTTAATTAAAAGTTTTGGATACATATCTTTCTCCTGTCTCTATTTTTTCTTGCTTCGTTCAAGAACTCTTTGTTTCATCGCACATACCTCAACTGAATGTGTTTCCTCTAATGTTCTTGGTTGTGTTCCCGCTATACGCTGACCTTTTTCGTTATGGGTCTTTGAGTCTGCTCTACGCTTCGGATCATTTTCACCACCAATAGGCTCCTCTTCTTTATAGGCGCTCATATCATAACCCAGCTTTTCCATTTCTTCGATATGCTTTTTATATTGAGCATCTCTCTTCTCTGCCTCAGACTTTTCACGCGAAAGCTCGCGGACATGTAATGGCACATCATCAAAATCACTCGCTACAGCTACCCCCTCATCCTTATTTTCAGGGAATTTAAAGTCGAGTGATTTTTCCAAAAGACGAATAGCCGCTTCTCTATATTTAGTCGAAAGTACACCAAGTGATGCCATAATATAATCATTATCCACCAAAATTTTAGCATGTTGGCCTGGAAATAGAAGCATACCCGTTTCATTATGCTTAGCGATTTCCTCCATAATTTCCACTCTATGAGGCAGTCTTGTCAAGGCTCCCCCTGTTCCAACAATGTATTGTACCTGTGTTAAATCCTTACCCTCTGCAATTGTACTTCGGCCTGAAGGACCATATATATACCTGATCTTTCCCGCATGCCTTTCAACTGCTCTTAGTACTGCTTCTTCTGTCAGTGTCTCTACCAGTTTTATTTCATCCTCTGTTTTTGGAATAGCTACATATGAATCTAAAGTTTTATCAAGATCTATTCCCATCTGCTGGCACTTTTCTCTCAATTTTTCTTCACCAATAGATTCAATAACCTTCATTCTATTCACATATACGCCTAAGTCACCTTCTACAGTTCTCTTTGCCTTAGGCTCTGGAGCAACAAGCACTCTTGCAACCTGATCACTTTCCGTAGCGACAGAATGTAAGTCGGTGGTTGCTCCTCCCACATCAAGGACTATTAAATCTCCAATGCAATCATATAAAAGCTTTGTGCACTCCATTACAGCACCTGGGGTAGGTATTATAGGGCCTTTAACCATTTCTCTTACATGCTCCATACCCGGGGCATGAGTTATGTGTTGTTCAAAAGCATCCTGAATCACTCTACGGCATGGCTCTACATTTAGCGTATCAATTTTTGGATATACGTTCTCTACCTGATATAACTTATTTCCACTTTCTTCGTCAAAAATAAGCTCCATCTCTTCCCTATTTTCTACATTTCCTGCATATATAATAGGAACCTTTATATCCATAGAGCGAATCATTTCTGCATTATATATTGCTGTATCTCGCTCACCGTAATCCACACCACCAGCTATGAGAATCAAATTCGGATTAATTTCCTTTATCTTTTTTAAATCTGTCCTTCGAAGCTTACCCGCTGTTACATAATGAAGGATACCTCCGGCTCCCAGTGCAGCTTCCCTGGCAGCTTTTGCAGTCATATCATACACAAGGCCGTGTACAGTCATTTTAAGTCCGCCTGCGGCAGATGAAGTTGCAAGCATTTCATCATATGTAATCTCATCTATGCCCTTATTTTTACAAAGATCATCAATGGCTCCCTGAAGCCCTATTCTAACATCGCCATCAAGTACGGATGTCGGTGCCTGTCCTTGCCCCCAAAATACAGGATTATCCGTATTTAAATCCTTAAAGGCATTGACTACCGTTGTTGTTGAGCCTATCTCAGCTACCAGAACATCAATATGCATAAACCCTCCTTAAATCAGTCTTACATAAATATTGTCGGACTTTTACATCCTATATACAAAAATACCTTATTACTCTTTGTCTTCATTTTACCATATAAGCTAAGATTTTTGTCAACTAGCTTAAGATAACTTTTCTTTTATAAGCCAGTCACAGCAGCTTCATAAATCATCTATATTACTTTCCATAATTGGATGATGGGCAACCACCTTACTATCCTCCAGCTCAAGTACATATCCTTGTGCCGGCTCCGGTATGTATTTCCAAATATTACCCGCTTCATCAGGGAATAGAATATTCAGCAGCATGGATATACTACCTCCATGACATACAACAAGCGATGTAAATGGCATTTCATTTCCATTATCAGCTTCATACAGATTTGATATATCTGTGCCATTATCTCCTGCCTTTTCTGCCATTTCTTTATATTTCAATGTCATCCCGTTAGCATGCATGCTCAAAAGTTCATTTATTCCATGAGAAATTCTATTCTTAAATTCCTGCTTGCTCTCCCCACCAGGTGGCTTTAGTCTTCCTTCCTCATCATGCGCCCAGTCCATAAAGCCATCCATGTTTTTTAACTGGTTAAAGGTGTGGCATTCCCACTTGCCAAAGTTTATTTCCTTTAGATTTTCTATAGCTACAGCTGTTTCTAATGCTAATGGATTGATATGGGCAAGTGTCTGCTTTGTACGAAGCATACCTGTAGTAAAGTAAAGGTCTGCTAAAGGATATATACCACGCTTCGCATACTCTTTAACTCTGACAATGCCGTTATCCGTAAGTGGTATATCAGTCGCCCCGTAATACCAACCTTTTTCATTTCCCTCCGTCAAGCTATGTCTAATTAAAATAATTCTGCTGTTCATTCTTTATCCCTACCTTGATTTCGGCTATTTCTAAATGCACGCACGTTCCTTTAGATCATAAAAGTTTATATAAATTTTGGAGAATGGATCAAACATTAGATGATATATACTATTTACGCGTCAATTCGTTTCCCAATCCCTACAAAAACTCTGTAAACTTCTTTTGCAACACCTGCCAATTTTATGAGAAGCCTGCCATTTGCCTCACGCCAGTTGCGTTCCTCCACATCCATGGGCACAAGCCCTTGAGATATATCCTCGCCTATTAGTATATAGCCTTGTAATAGATTCTTCATAGATTCAAATAAAAGCTGTTCATCTATCACATCTTCATTTTTAACAACATATTTACTTATATGGTGAAGTCCTGTAAATACTTTATAATTATTATCTGCCAAGCAGTCAGAAAGTTCCTGTATCAGGTGCTTTGTCATCTCGATGGATATGTCGTCATCTACCTTTTTTTTATTTCTAATAGATTCTTTAGCTACAGAGAGTCTATCCTCATATTTAACTTCAAAGCTGTCTAATACCCTGCGGGCATGAAAAAATTCGTCGTCCTTTACAAGAAACTTGGTTCTTGTCCATTTTTCTTTTCCCTGATATGCTCCCCCTATTACTAATATCATATTCTCCTCGTTACATATTCTCTTACTAAATGAAATGCTTTAATCATGCTTTCAGCTCTATCAAATAACAATTACTGTATTACCTTGCCACTATATTACTTCACCAATAATCACTTCAAAAATAATCACTTCTGCCTTCATATTATTGCCAGCTTCATACTTCTATGCGCCCATGAATAATATTAAAGCTGCAAGACCCACCAGCTCACTTATACAAATTGTATATCCGGCTATATCGCCATTCATCATTTTCAGATTATGCCTGCAAAATGCACATGATAAAAACGACGAAATGCCCACAGCAATAAAAGTGGTACCTACTGGAATCAGTTGACTTATGATTTCATCGGTGTAGCTATATTGTAATATAAAAAATCCACGGACTGCTACGTAGATGGCTAATATGAATATTGTTAATAATATTAGAACTTTTCTTGCCTCCGACCTTGCCTTTCCGATTTCTTTTTCTTCTCCACCAGAATATTGGCTTGTATCGCCAGCTTTATAGCAGGTTACCCATAGTCCACCAAAGGCCCTGCTACTTACGAACACTAATGGCAGTAAGGTGAGATCCACCCTTGTTACAAGGGTAACATGTACTACTAAATACATAATCATTAACATTGCCAAATGTATTACCGCAAAGGCTCCCACATGTGAATCTTTTAAGATTTCCTGCCTTTGAACAAGAGGCTTCCTGGAGAAAATTGCATCGCTGCAATCCATAAATCCATCCAAATGAAATCCACCACTTGCTAAAAATGGAAATGTAAAAGAGAACAAAAGAATAATGGCATATAAAAGTTGCTGAGGATTCCCCGTAGGTATAAAGTTGTTCCAAATAGAATATAGCGCATATAGAATTAAGGCATATATTAGCCCTAATATCAACCCAACTGCGGGCAAAAAACCAAGCCTTAGAAAAATATACTTTTTATCCCATTTTTTAACTGGGCATGGTATTGCTAAAAAAGTGCCCCAAGCCATAAAAAAGCTAGTTATATATTTCATTTTAGTTCCTCTGTTAAGGTTTTTTGAATAAGTTTTAAAAAAGCATCAATTCATCTATCACATAAATACTATTTCTATTTATTGTGTGTGCCAAATTTGTGGTATACCTGCTGACACTTCAATGACCTCATTACTCATGGCAGCTGTAAGCTGATCCATATGTGCAAGAGTTTTTTTGTAGTTTTCTGTAATGTCATCATATCGGCTTCCGCCATATAAATAGTCGCTGACTACTACCCAGCAGCTTGCATTTTCCAAGAAATATTTAAGCTGATTGGATAGCTGCCCTTGTATATCTAAATTCATTTCCCCTGTAGGTGGAAACATCTCATTTGCTGTTAATGCTGTCAAGCTGTCCAGTAAAAACACACCCTCTTTTGGAGCCCTGTCAAATATCTTATGGATATTTAGTGGTTGTTCTACTGTAATAAACCCCCATCCATCTCTTTCCTGAAGATGCCTTTTTATCCTGCGTTCATCCTCTTCGTCATGAGGAATCATAGTGGCAACATAAAAAAGTGGCAAGCTAAGTATAGATGCAAGCTCAGATGCCCTCTTTTGAGCATACATAGATTTTCCGTTTTTACATCCTCCACTTATAAAAATTTTTTTACTCTTCAGCATTTTATCTTCCTTCATTTTAACAGGCATCCCCATAGCATATTGTCTACATATCATTTATTTCAAATGACCCATATAAATCACTATATAGTATGATACACATTAAACCTTAGATCTTTAAATAAATCATTAAACACTAATCGTCAATTTGCAATAGGTATTAAATTGTTTGTAAAATCATATACCGGTTTAGTAAAATTGAGTAATTTCATAATTAATCGTTAATTTGCAATGAAGCTATGTCATTGCTGTTTCCTGCCTGAAATCAACTACCTGTTATAGTTTTCTAACTATCTATTACTCTTTTAAATTAAATTTTTTTCTCGTATTTCTTCCAAATATTCTGCGTCTATTCCTCCTTCATCTAATGTATACATTAGATTCATAGTGGCAGTTGCAGCCTCTAAGACTTTAAAGGCAATAGGGCATCCACTTCCTTCTCCAAGATGCATACCCAGATTTACCATAGGCTGAAGACTTAGCTCTTTCATGATTTTCTGATATCCAGGTTCCTTTGACATATGTGACGGGAACATAAACTCTTTACTAAGTGGAGCAATTCTACTGGCAACAAGAGCAGCAATTGCAGATATAAACCCGTCAATGACTACAGGAAGCCTGTAAATAGCTGCTCCTATATACGCTCCTGCCATAGCTACAATATCAAAGCCACCGATTCGTGCTAGTATCTCTAAAATATCTTTACCCCTGCACTCCTTAGATACCTTATCTACAATTTCGATTTTTTTATTAAGTCCCTGGTCATTTAGTCCGCCGCCTCTGCCAACAGCTTCAACTCCTGTAGTATCCGTAAGTGAACAAAGGAGGGCAGAGGACGTGGAGGTGTTGCCGATACCCATTTCGCCTATGCCCATGACCTCCACGCCGGCACTTGCCAGTGCCTGGGCGGACTGAATGCCAGTCAGGAGGCACCTGAGTACTGTTTCAATGCTCATGGCATTTTCCTTTGCAAAATTTTTCGTCCCTTTTCCCATGCTCCTATTTATGATTTTCTCACTGATTCTACCGGATTGCACCATTTCACTTTCATATAAGCCCTTTGGTATGTCCATTGCAACTCCCATATCCATTACCAATAAATCAATACCAAAATATCTGGCCATGGAGCTTACACCGGTGATTCCTTTAGTGAAGTTTATTGTCTGGCTAAGTGTCACAGACTGGGGTGCCGAAGCTACCCCTTCCTCCACCACACCATTATCTGCACACATGATTACGATTGCCTGTTTTTTGACTCTGTTTTTGATTTCTCCACTGATACCAGCAAGCCTGACAGACATATCCTCAAGTGCACCCAAACTCTTAGGAGGCTTAGCAAGATAATCCTGTCTTCGCCTTGCAGCCGCCATTGCTCTTTCATTTAGTGGCTGTATCCTTGCAACCATCTCATCTAATTCCTTCTTTAAGTCGTGGACATCTCTACCTGCCCACTGTAATTCCCATTCCTGCAAGCTAACCTCCTCGTTCATTCTTTATAAAACTTTACAAGCTTTTACAAAAAATTCGTTTTTCATAATTTATAGATTTAGTTTTTTGTAGACCTAATATCAAATGTATTTATGATATAAATAGCATTACTGCAATATAAAAATTATAGAGTGGATAAATTATATGTATCCTTTTTCAAGTAACCAATTCAGGCTATCTAATGGTTTTCTGCCTTCAAGTGTCATTGTTACATCACTTGGGCAAAAATCTGATATTGTTGATAGTATCCTTTCAATATCCATAGATCCCTCACTAAAGCTTCCATGGCTATCTTTGTCACCATAATTGTTATGTAAATGCAGATGACTGATTTTATCTCCCAGTACTCGTATCCATCTGTCTACAGGTAAATCCCCCTTCATAAAATTGGCATGCCCTATATCCAGACAAATCTTTACTCTACTATCGGCTATACCATCAATAAGATCCTTTAGCATATATGGTTCATCCTCTAGAACATTTTCTATGCAAAGGGTAAAGTCTTTCGCATCAGTAATTCTTTCTTTTTTATTGGAGTAAGCTGTTTCAGGTGAGTCATTTTCATTATACTTACCTGCTTCATCTCCTATATTTTCTAAAAACTTAGTCCAAAATTTAATTGATTTTTCTGTATGCCAGCCTTTATCATATATAGGCGGTATATAACCTGAATGGACTATAAGCTTTTCAAAATCATAGCAGCTTACAACTTCCCAAGTCTCAATTAACCTTACCATACCCAGCTCTACAGCTCTTGGATCTACGGATGATGGAATAATTTCCGTGAAAGGGCCATGGAAGTTTAACCTGCAAGGTTTGGATTTTTTAAGATCCTCTCTTATATAATTATGCGTATCCTGCCTGTTTTCTTCATCTAGCATATATGATATACAAAGATGGTTAGACTCCATGCCAAGCTTGTACTCATTTATAATCCTAATTGCATCCTCTCCAAAGGTGGCAACAAATAAGCTTTGCTTAATATTCATTTCTCTCCTAAAGATTCAAAATATGCATATTTATTATATCACAACATATTGCAAATATTATAATAAATTGATATGATTTAAGGACTATATTTTATGTGAAGCACTTCTATACAAAGATTGCTTCGAAAGGAGATATTATGAGTCGCAGAATGAGAGCTAATTTATTGCTTTTACTTACTGCATTTATCTGGGGTTCCGCCTTTGTTGCGCAGCAAAAAGGGATGGATTTTCTCGGTCCATTTTCTTTTAATGGAGTTCGTAACATTGTAGCTGCTATCGCACTTATTCCTGTTATTTATTTTTTAGATAAGAGCAAAGCTAAGGCAGCAAATGCAACTAGCGAAACACATCAAAAGCTGGATAAGAGGATCCTTTTACTTGGGGGCTTGTCCTGTGGCGTTATTTTATTTGTGTCGTCATCACTACAGCAAATAGGGCTTCAGTATACTACTGCCGGCAAGGCTGGATTTATTACTTCTCTTTATATAGTCATAGTTCCTATACTTGGATTATTACTAAAGCACAAGGTAAAACCAATTATATGGCTATGTGTAGCACTTGGAGCAGTAGGCTTATATCTTTTGAGTATCACAAATGGCCTTAATATAGAGCGAGGTGACCTTCTAGTATTCCTGTGTGCATTTGGCTTTTCCACTCACATACTTGTCATAGATCATTTTTCTCCGCAGACGGATGGTGTGAGAATGTCATGTATTCAGTTTTTCATCGTTGGGGTAATCTCCCTTATTGTAGCTTTTGCTATGGAAGCCGATACCTTTACATTCTCCAATACAATTAAATCTATAATTCCAATCTTGTATACAGGCGTACTTTCCTCTGGAGTTGGCTACACCTTGCAAATTGTAGCACAAAAAGATGCCATACCTTCAGTCGCTTCATTGCTAATGAGCTTTGAGTCTGTATTTGCTCTGCTAAGTGGCATGTTCCTTTTGGACGAGACTCTTACAACAAGACAGTTTATAGGTTGTGCACTCATGTTTGCTGCTATTATGCTCGCACAGATTCCGTCTAAAGAAGAAAGATTGGCGGCAAGGAGCATTGAAAAAAGTCAGGCAACCAATCCTGAAATAGATTTTCACGATAACAATAAGCTTTAATTACTCATGAAGCAAGTAGTTAAGCTTGCAAACTATAAAAGGTCAAAGCAGACTGATTTAGTGTCATATATGACATACGATGCTTTTAAATAATAGAATCGAAAAAATATAAATTAAAGGTAATTTAAAAGGGGAGCGTATTTATCACACTCCCCTTTTATTTTTAGATTGATACCACCGTATCAGGATTAATAAGATTCTTTGGATCAAAAACTTTCTTTAAATCCTTCATCAGGCGAATTTCTCTTTCGCTCTTTTGCTGACCCAAATCCTCTATTCGAATTTTTCCAATACCGTGCTCCCCAGTAATAGTACCGCCGTATGAGAAGCAGCACTCATACATTTTTTCTTTCATTTCCTTGGCATATTCAGGCACTTTACCGTCTACCAAAGGAATATCATTGTGAACATTACCGTCTGCAATATGTGCAATAACATTGGTATAAGTGGAATAATCATTAGCAATCTTTTTTAAATCTCTTATAAAATCTGGTACCGATCCAACAGCAACAGCCATATCAAAAGAGTCACATATCTCATCCTTGATTAAATCATAATGAGCACTCCTAACAAGAAGCAGTTCCTCTTGCTCTCTTTCCTTTTCACCATATAGTAGTGGCAGCTTAGTATACTTTCTACATATCTTATCAATGACTTTTACCGCTTCCATCAACCTTGGTTTTGTCCTTTCAGAAAGAATAATAAGTAAATCTGCTGCTCCATCCTTTGCTTGCCAATCCAAGCCTAACATTTTTGCAGTATCAACAAACAATCTTTTATCCATGTATTCTACAGCCAGTGGTATTGTTCCAGATCTGAGCACATCCATTACTGCTTCACATGCACCCTCCACAGTTGGGAATGGACATACAAGTGTAGCTGTGTAATCTTCCCTGGGGTAAAGCTTAAGTACTACTTCGCTCACAACAGCAAGGCTGCCTTCACTTCCCATGATTAGCTGCATGATGTTATAGCCAGCATTATTTTTTACCAGTTTTCCACCTAACTTTAAAATCGTACCATCATTTAGTACAACAGTCATTCCTTGTATGTGTTTTCTCATTGGGCCATGCCTTACAGCTCTGGCACCAGCGGCATTTGTGACTGCCATTCCACCCATCTGCGCACCCTCGTCTCCTGGGTGAACAGGGAAGCTAAGGTCATTATATTCCTTTAACGCATCAAGTAGTTCCATAAGCGTTACTCCTGCTTCAAGTACTGCCACCATATTTTTTTCGTCTATCTCAATAATTTTTTTCAGTCTTTCCATGGAGATAATGATACTAGGCTTCACAGGTGTACAGCCACCACAAAGTCCAGTTGCACCACCTCTGACAACGACTGGTATTTCTTCATCATTAGATAGCTTCATTATTTCACTGATTTGTTGCGTTGAAGACGGTTTAACTACCACAACATCATAGCATGCCTTGGGTCTATATTCTAGCTCCACCTCATCAAACAGATAAGCCTTTATATCATCCTTATCATCTATGATAAAATCCTGACCTACTATGGAGGCGAGTTTTTCAATTAAAAGTTTATCCATTTCTCTTCTCCTTTATAGCCTTTATTAACTCAGGTAACAAACTATACATGTCCCCTACAAAGCCCAGGTCTGCCGCCTGAAATATTGGTGCAGATGGATCTTTATTTATTGCAATAATATATGAAGAATCCTTCATGCCAGCCAGATGCTGAGGTGCACCCGATATGCCACATGCGATATATAACTTCGCCTTTACTCTATTACCACTGTAGCCGACCTGCATTTGGCTTGAAGCAAGTCCCTGATCAACGAGGGCTCTGGATGCTCCAAGAGTAGCTCCTATTTCACTGGCAAGCTCTGCTAGCCATTTCCAATCGTCTTGATTTTTTATGGCTGCTCCTCCTGCAACAATTATTTGCGCTTCACAAATATCCTCTTTACCAAGGGGGCTTTCTTCAATCACAAACTCTTTTATTGCTCCTTTACTTTTCCAATCTTCTTCCATTGTATATACAAGCTCTACGGGAAGACTTAAAAAGCATAGTTTCTCATTTCCTGTAACTTCTATTACATTGGCAACTGTTTTTTGAGAAATGATTTCTGCCTGCGGAAATTCTCTATACCTGACTGTAGCCATCTTTGGAGAGGTAGTCGTCTTTATATGTGCAAGTAGATTATCACTAAAAGCTGGCCTGATTTGTATCAGATCACCATCATCTCCTCTTTCAAGCTGCGTACAATCAGCAGTAAGACCCGTCTTGCAATATGCGGCAAGCCTTGGTGCAATGCTCCTTCCGAAATTTGTCGCTCCAAAAAGTACAATCTTCGGCTGTCTTACTTTGATTATTTCCAAAAATATATCCGACCAGAGTGTATCCATAGGTGCGGTTAGTTCCTCAGATATTATCTGATGACATATGTCCATTCCTCTCTGGTAAAGCCTTGTTACATCTACCTTTTTATTATTTATAATACAAAGCTCTATCAACTCATCATCAAGCCTAAGCTCCCTTGCCTTGTGAAGCAGCTCCTCAGCGATTGGATGAAGCTGTCCATTTTCCACCTCGCCAACAATTAAAATTCCACCAATTTTATCTGTTATATGATTTATATTCTTAATTAGCATTACTACCTCCCAGCCCCACACTTTCATCTATCACTTTAACAGCTTCTGTGATAAATTCTGTATGAGAGTCTCTGAAGACCTTGCAATGGCGCTCATGTTCCTTTGGAATAACTATCCCTGCTACTCTAGTTGGTGATCCCTTGGATCCCAGCTCCTGTGCTGTAACATTTTCTAGATCAGCCATGCTAATTTTTTCCACCTGTATTTCTAACGCCTCAAGTACCCTGCTCACTGTAGGAAGCAGAGGTCTGGCAACGTTTTTAGTAACTGAAACAAGTGATGGCAAGCTCATGCTTCGAAGCTGCTTTCTGCCACAGATATTCCCCATTGTAACAAGAATATTCTCTCCCTTTATCTCAACATGATCTGCAAAATATGCATGTGGTATATCTAATAACGCTGCAAGCTCTCCTCCTACCTGAGCAGTATCTCCATCCACTGATTTTTCACCTGTTAGTATGATGTCATATGGACCTGTTTTTTCTATAGCTTTTGTAAGTGCTTTTGCAGTTGCAAAGGTATCAGCACCTCCAAAAGCTCTGTCGCTTACAAGTATCACCTTATCTATTCCCATGCTGTAAGCTCTCTTTAAACTCTCTTCAGCAGCAGGTGGACCCATGGTCATAGCAATGGATTGCCAGCTTTCACCATTTCTATTTTTTTCACGACAAATATTTACTGCAAGCTGAATAGCATGCTCATCAAAGGGGTTTATTTCTGCTTTTGCAGAGCTTCTATCCACCCTTCCTTTTTCACTATCGAATTTTACCCTCTCCATGTCGGGCACTTCCTTAATTAAAACGAGTATTTTTTTCATATTATCCCTCAATCAAAAGGAGAAGGCATCGCCTTCTCCTTGAAAATTTCTTAAAAGTTTACAAGCAGCTTAGTCAGAAGAACGATGATTGGAATTGATATTACAGTTTTCTCCAGGAATATTATTATTAGCTTGCCCATACCCACAGGGAGCTTGGAGGCTATAATTATTGAACCTACCTCACTCATATATATTATTTGTACAAGTGAAAGGATTCCAACAATAAACTTAGTTTCCAGTGATGTTATAGTAGCACCACCTATAATAGCTGGAATAAACATATCGGCAAAACCTACTACTGCACCAGGGGCAGCCGCTGCTGCTTCCTGTACTCCCAAAAGTTCATACATGTACTTAAATGGCAATGATATCCAGTCAAATACTGGGGTATACGTAGAGATGATGAGTGCTATCGTTCCAACGCACATCGTTACAGGAACTAAAGTAAATATAATTCCTAAGAACATATCTATTCCTTTTTTCATTAGCTGAGCAAAGGTAGGACCATCCTGTGCCCTTGTCACAGCCTGATATAGTGCCCACTGGGTTTTCTTTACATGAGTAGGCTCCACCTCATCAATTTGTTTTCCTACCTTTTCATAATATTCATTCTTCATAGTTCCAAGTGGCCAGATTCTAGCCATGATCATTACTGATACAATGCCTGTAATAGTCAAAATCAAATAGAACTGTAGAAAATATTTGTCCACACCCAGCATGGCAGCTATTACTAAGCAAAATGGAAGTGATACAGCTGAGAAGCATGTAGATATAATTGCAGCCTCTCTTGCTGTATAAAAGCCCTGCTCATACTGCTGAGTAGTTAATACTACTCCAACATTACAATTTCCTATCCATGATGCTAATAGGTCAACAGCGGATCTGCCTGGCAACCTGAATAGTGGCTTTAATACTCCCCTTATCAATGTACCTGTATAGTCCATTATTCCATACTCAAGCAGTAAAGGAATCAGGAATGAAGCGGCAAAGAACCATGCTACAAGTGTACACATAAGACCTATCATGCTTCCCCCTGTATCTGGATTGTACACGTACTCGGTACCTGTCTTAAAGTAAACCATTATGGTAATGATAGCACCTACCACCCTGATTATCGTATATACTGGTGATGCTACAAATAGGCTGTGAATCAGGCTTCCTTCCTTAACCTTCTTTGGAATCACAAATGAACATATTACTGTCAAAATTGCGGATACTGCAACTATTAGTAAAATAAATGTTGGAGCAAATGGCTTAATCGCCTTCGCTATTATATCCGACACTACTCCTAGTGGTATATTCAAATTATCCTGATACCATACCGGAAATAAGAAAATGAAAACTCCAATTAGTGATGGTATTAAGAATCTAAGAAATTGCTTTTTCGTTGGGTTTGTAATAAGACCCTTCATGGCCTGCTCATCTCCCATTCCAGTCGCATTATCCTTATCCGCTGACTGTCTGGGATACATTCTGTTTAATAAATCTTTCATTGTATATTTTCCTCTCAATTTTCCATATTATTTATTTCTTAAAAAGTGACATTTTTTCAATGCGATCAAATGCCTCCTTTAAGGTTGGAATTTTAACAGTACATGCTATACGAATATAGCCTTCTCCACATCTGCCAAATGAGTTTCCTGGAATTGTAAGTACATGCGCTTCTTTAAGTATTTTTTCAGAAACCTCTTCACTGGATAACCCTGTATCCTTAATATTGATAAACAAATAAAATGTACCTCGTGGTGGATATACTGTACTCATATTAGGAATCTCTTTTATCCTGTCCGCTGCATAGAAAATACGATCCCTGTACTCTTTCACCATATCAGGCTGTATTTCATCTCTGTGCTCAATTGCTGCAATAGCTGCTCTTTGAGATATAGATGGAGCAGTAAATACCACATTTTCATTAATCATCTGAACAGTAGAAATTATGTAGTCTGGAGCTATAATATTTCCAACTCTCCATCCAGTCATAGTGTAATCCTTGGAAAAGCTATTGATTATTATCGTTCTTTCCTTCATGCCCTCTATTGAAGCAAATGGAATAAATGGATGCTGATAGCTAAATGCAGTATATATATCATCACTTATAACTATGAGGTCATGTTTTATGGCAATTTTAGCAAGCTCCTGCATATTTTCTTTTGTAAGACAGCTTCCCGTTGGATTACTAGGAGTGTTGATAACTATAGCCTTGGTTCTCTCATTGATCAGAGATTCAAGCCTTTCCATGTTAATTTGAAAGTCTTCCTCTTCTAGAGTATCAAGCTCCACCGGAATACCACCAGCCAGTTCAACTTGCTGAGGATAAGGTGTAAAATATGGTGCCTGTAAAATTACCTCATCACCGGTATCCAAAATAGCTTCTAAGGCAAGATACATAGCTAGGCAACCACTGGCAGTCACAAAGATTTCCTTATCGTCGATAGTCATATTGAATTTTTCTTTGTAATATCTGCTTATTGCTGCTCTAAGCTCCGGATCTCCACGAAAATCCGTATATTTTGTGTGTCCAGCTTTTGCATCCTCAAATGCCTTATTGATAATGATTTCATTTGTCGTAATATCTGGATCACCTAGGCTGAGATTGATTACATCATCAAACTCCTTCGCCAGCTCGTCCACCTTTCCCATAGGTGTACTCATATCCTTCCAATAGGTCTTTGAAATGAATTTATGTTTCATCAAGCCTCCTTCCCCCAAACTAGGGATTTGTATTATGAATCTGCATGACATACAGCATGATGATTGCTACGTTATAATAATATTTTAGATATTTGTTTATACACTGTTTTGCCCAGTAGATTCACTACCTGTATTATACCCCCTTTCACAAGTGTTTTTAACATACTCTGGAAAATATTGCTCTACTTTGCATGTTACTGAACAAAATATATGATTGATTCTTAAATTACTGCTCCTGTCTTGTATTTAATACTATAATTAGGATATAATATTTAAGTTGTTTCATTTTCCTGTTAGAGATTTAGAGTAAAGGAGATTTAATGGAAAAACTATTTAAGCTTAGTGCCCATGGCACTGATGTAAAGACAGAAGTTATTGCAGGTACTACCACTTTTCTATCAATGGTATACATTCTTGCAGTAAACCCTTCCATACTATCTGCAGCTGGTATGGATAGCGCAGCAATATTTACTGCTACTGCTGTATCTGCCTTTTTTGCTTCCATACTCATGGGAATTTTGGCAAACTATCCGGTTGCACTGGCATCGGGAATGGGTTTAAACGCCTACTTTGCATATACGGTATGTGGAGAATTATATAAAATGGGTGTGACATCCCCTTATAAAATTGCTCTTGCTGCCGTTCTCACAGAAGGAATTATCTTTATACTACTTTCCCTTTGTAACTTCAGAGAAAAGCTAGTTAATGATGTGCCTGAGAATCTAAAGTATGGTATTACTGCTGGTATTGGTCTTTTCATTGCCATTGTAGGTCTAAAGGGGGCCGGAATAGTGGCTGGAAGTCAGGCTACCCTCGTGGATCTTGGTCAGGTAAGTACTCCTCCATTTGTACTTGCCATGATTGGACTGATTATAGTAGCAGTCCTTCACCACTTCAATGTAAAGGGCTATATTCTTATCGGTATACTATCCACATGGATACTTGGTATGATTTGCCAGGCTACTGGTCTATATCACGTAGATGCTGAGGCAGGTATGTTTTCACTTTTCCCACATATTTCTAAGGAAAGCTTCATACCAGCAGCTCCTACACTTTTTGCATTTGACTTTGAATGGATAGGTTCAAATTTAATTAACTTTATGGTTATTGTCTTCTCTTTCCTATTTGTAGACTTATTTGATACCGTAGGAACACTTATTGGTGTTGCAGAAAGGGCAAATCTTTTGGACGAAAAAGGCCATCTTCCTAATGCAAAAGGGGCATTACTATCAGATGCGCTTGGTACAGTTTTGGGAGCTTGCCTTGGAACATCAACAGTAACTAGCTATGTAGAATCCAGTGCCGGAGTTGCTAACGGAGGAAGAACAGGTTTGACTGCCATTACTACCGGAGTATTATTCCTTATTTCTCTCTTCCTTGCACCAATCTTTTTGGCAATTCCATCCTTTGCGACTACCCCTGCACTAGTTTGGGTAGGATTACTGATGATGAGTTCTGTCAAGCACATGAGCTTTGAAAAGGATGTAGCAGATACCTTTGGAGGCTTTATGGCAATCATCATGATGCCTTTTACATATTCCATTGCTAATGGTATAATGTTTGGTATCCTATCGTGGGTTATCTTAAAGATACTAAGTGGTAAGCTTTCTCACATCCCACCGGTTATGTGGATAGCTGCTATACTATTTATAATAAGGCTCTATACATTAGCATAGACAGGGCTGTATCGCCCCAGAGCCTTTAGGAGGTTATATGAATTACGAAATTGAAATTGCTGGATTAAAGCGAAAGCTACCTCTATGTCCTATTAATGATGAGCTATACATAGGTGCTTTCATTATGTTTAGTGATGTGGAAATCACTGAACGTTCCGCTTGCGAGCTTTTAAAGAAAGCCCCTGAATTTGATGCAATTATTACTGCTGAATCTAAAGGCATTCCTCTTGCATATGAAATGGCAAGGCAGGCAGGAATCAATGACTATGCCGTTGCCCGTAAGAAGACCAAGCTATACATGGATAACATCGTAAAAACAGAAGTAAAATCCATAACAACAGATCATATTCAAACCTTATATCTTAGCCAGCGTGAAGTGGATATATTAAAGGGTAAGAGAGTCCTTGTTGTTGACGATGTAATTAGTACAGGTCAATCTTTAGAATCACTTGAGTTACTTGTAAATCAAGTTGGTGGTAATGTTGTAGGCAGAATGGCAGTATTAGCTGAAGGACAGGCCACAAAGCGTGATGATATTATCTTCCTACAGACTCTGCCTTTATTTGATAAAAATGGTCAGCCTAAATAATAAATGAAGTTTTCTCTGACAGGTCATTTAAGGCAATTACTACCTATATAAAATATCATTTGTATAATAAAAACACCTTTCTTATTAGCATTCTACTTCTTAAAGATAATCCCTTTACAGTAGCTATTTGCTGATTAAGATAGGTGTTTTGTATTTTTTTATAATATCTTTCCACATAAATCCATTTATCTATGTGAAAAATTTAGATAACTTTCTTCAAATTATGGCATAAAATTTAGGTATACTAAGGCTATCACTCTCCGTGTGTATAGGTTCCATCATCTCCACTAATAGGCATCTTCTCGCCCAATATCTTAGGCTTTCTCTCCACGAAGCTTAGAATAAAGTCCTTTACTCTTGCTAAAAGCTCCCGCAATTCCAGTTTATAATTATTGGAAGCCGACTCTACATCACTGGTGATTCCATATGCCTTAATGCCTTCCTCTTTAGCCAAAAAAATACTTCGTCCTATATGAAATTTTTGTGTAACAACTACAGCGCTTTTTACATCATATAGGTGTGCTGCACGATACATGCTATCGAAGGTATTAAACCCTGCGTGGTCACAAAAAATATCCTCCCCTGGCACTCCATTATCTATACAATACTGTAGCATAACATGTATTTCATTATGATACATACTGCCATTGTCTCCAGTGAGCAGAAGCTTTTTCACAAGTCCTTTTTTATATAAATATATTCCACCATCAAGCCTATCCTTCAAGTAATGGCCTGGAGTCTCGGAGTCTGTAATTCCTGCACCTAAAATAATGGCACACTCTACTTGCTTTTTTTCTACTTGCTGTTTCTTTTTTTCGAATTGCAGAGATTCAACTTCCCCTTCTTTTTCATAGCGAGCTAAAGTTTGTTCTTTTCCCAGCTGTATCATATATATATTTATCCCTGCAACAGCAAGGATGATTAACATTATTAGCGCTAATAGTCGTTTCCCAAATTTTTTCACGATCCCTCCTAATGGCTTATTATATCATATAATGATTTTTCCTTGCATTTAGTTTATAATAAAAGAGAGGTTAATTATGAAAAAATTAGAACTTTACGGAAAACATCCTTACAACATTATCATTGATAGTCCATATATAGATCATCTCATGGAATATCTACAAGAAAGCTTTAAGGGCACACATATAGGGCTTATATCTGACACTAACGTTTTCCCTTTGTATGGGTCTACGTTAGAAAAAGCACTTTCCAAAAAAGGCTATGAAGTACAGGCTATAACCTTTATGGCAGGTGAGCATTCTAAAAGTCTTACAACTGTAGAACGCATAACGGAAAGTCTTATTAACAAAGATTTTGGAAAGGACGATATACTTATAGGGCTAGGCGGCGGTCTGGTGGGTGATATCACAGGCTTTATTGCCTCTATATTTATGAGAGGAATCTCCTACATTCATATTCCAACTACATGGGTCTCTGCTATAGATTCATCGGTAGGTGGTAAAACATCTATAAACCTTAACTATTTAAAAAATATAATTGGTGTATATTGGCAGCCTTCATTGGTACTTTGCGATCCATCATTATTTGATACCCTTGATGATGCAGAGAAGAAAAAAGGAATAGGTGAAGCTCTAAAATACGCCTTTGTCTCTGATGCATCGCTTTTAGAAGATATTGAAAAAAATAATATATGTCATGTTATAGGCAGATGTATGTCAATAAAAAAATCATTAGTAGAAGTAGATGAACGTGACAAGGGACTAAGAAAGCTACTTAGCTTTGGACATACAGTTGGTCACGGAATTGAGTCCTTATCTGCTTTTTCAATTACCCACGGAGAAGCTGTTGCACTTGGAATGGCCATAGAGGTGGCTGGTTTTTATAGTATAGGACTTATTACCGAGGAATTAGCCCGTGAGATAATTAACATCATTAAGAGGTATTTTCCAATTCATATAGATTTTTCCGGTGATGAGCTTTGCAAGGCCATCATCCATGATAAAAAGATTCATGGGAGTAGTATCACGATGCCAATGCCTCAAAGCGTCGGACACACTACCTTACAGAAAATTGATGTTCAGGATTTAAAGAGGCTGATTCATAAGGGAGTGGAAATACTGAAATCTCCTGAATTTTAAGGCTTAGTACGATGTGATACATTAACATTTATACTCATTTACTCATAAAATGCAGGCTAATTATTTTGCCAAAAATTATTAAAAATAAAAGACCGTCAGTAAGGAAAAGACTGCCTAGCTACTCCTTTCTGACGGCATATTTTTTTTCAGATGTATCTTGCCTTTATTTGCATCACATCTAAGTAACGCTTTCTACGATCATAAATATTCTATAACATTTTTTTCCATTCATCCGGCAGTAGAGAATAAACAAGAGAATCACGATCTTCTCCTGTATAGGTATGATATATCTTTCTCATCCTACCATCATAGTGAAAGCCACACTTCTTAATTACTCCCTGGGATCTGCCATTATCCGGGCTAGTGCATATGGAGAGTATGTCCACTTGCATTTCAGTAAATGCGTAGCTTATGACAAGCTTACAAGCTTCGGTCATAATCCCTCTTCCCCAATATGCTTCATCTAGCGAATAGCCTATTTCTCTGCTTTTCATATCAGGTCTTAGCCTGTCTTCCTCAAGACCTATGGCTCCTATGATTTTTTCAGGCTCATTTTTCATACGTATAGTCCAGCTAGTAGCCTTTAAAAAAATGTCCTCTATTATTTTTCTGCTTTCTTCTACAGATTCATGTGGCTTCCAGCCTGCTATAGGACCTACATTTGGATTTGATGCGTATCTGAAAAAGCCCTCTGCATCTTCTAAAGAAAACGGCCTTAATACAACTTTTTCACCATAAATTTCCATAATTATTTACTCCGTAGTACTAATAATTTCCTTGCTGTTTCTATCAACCTGACTCACCTTCATTCTAGCAACATCTGCAGGTGAGACTTCTTCCTGTAAAGCAAGAAGATTTGGACTTAAATATACAGTATTCAGCGTCTCTCCATTTAAAGTAATTTTGCTAGATTCAGTAAAGTTCTGTCCCTTAATATAAAATTTACCTCCGGCACCAACTACCTGCTCAATCTTAATATCCTTGACTCCCATTTTCATATTTGAAGGCTTAAATGGCTCTTTCTGCCCATATACATATTGCTTTCCATAAAGCATATCATATGCGATTGTCTTAAGACCTTCAATATATTTAGGGTCATCCTTATCCTTATGCCTTTGTTGATACTTGAATATTGTACCTGAGCTCATATTTAGCTGATCAAATAAATGGCTTGTTAGCTCATATGCTTTAATGTCTGCAACCTGTCTATCCATCTTAAAGTTACTCCATATGACATATGGTGTCTGATAGAGATCCTTACCAGCATAATCTTTTTCATTTATATCAAGAGCAGGAATATGGTCTCCGAACATTACAAGTACTACAGGCTCATCATATGCTTCTAGGGTTTTGGTTAAATTGCCAACAAATTGATCCATCTCATAGATTTGGTTTATAAAGTATTCATTCTTCCATTTTGCTTCTTCAGATGGATATTCTGTTACCTGTATCTTAGGATTAGAAATAATCTGTTCTGCTGGATATTTACCGTGCCCCTGTACGGAAATAACATGTAGAAAATCTCTATTTTCCGTGGCTTTAAGTGCATCCATAATTGGCTCTATTAGGATTCGATCCTTTGCCCAGTTTTTAGGTGTTTTGGATATATTAGACATATATTCTAAACTGGTAAAGTCATCAAAATGAAGATTTTTAAATACCTCATGTCTATTGTAAAAAACTGCCCTGTGGTTGTGTATTGCATGTGAGCTATATCCCATTTGCTCAAGTACAAATGGAATGGCTTCCATGGTCTTTTCAGATAAAATCGCCTTATATGGATATTCACCAGGGCCAAAGAATCTGGCACTGACTCCGGTTAATGTTTCAAATTCCGTATTAGCAGTACCTGCGCCACAGGCAGGAACAGTCAAATATCCCGAAGAATACTCTTTCATAAGCTTTCTGAAGTTTGGAATTGGATCAGCGCTGTATTTTAGATTTTTAAAATCGTAAGGATCAACAAATGATTCTAACTGCAAATAAATGATATTAGGGTGCTTTTTGGACTCATCACTTTTTTGTGGCAGCGTACTTCCATTTACAAAATCCTCTTTTTCAAATAGAGCCTTTACATTCTCCTCTGAATATCCCTTTGGACGTTCAATACCCGTGTTTATCCATGTACTTGCAAAGCTGTAAGCAATTCCATAATCCCTGTATGCATAAGCAAGATTTCCAAAGAATGTACTTACAATGCCAGCTCTTATACCAAATGTTATTAGTCCCATCCCTATAACAATAATACCTACTGTTGCAGCAAGATTCTTTCTGTATCTTATTTTGCCTGGCATCTTCGGCCCCTTAATAAGCACGAACACAATAAGTGATACAGCAAGAATAACGCCTGCTGCAATAAGTATTATCTGAAATGATGATAGGTAATTTGTAACAAGGGTAGCTCCCTCGGTAATTGCACTTAAGTCCTGCACTGTAAAAGGCGTCATTCTCTGTGATAAGATTAAGCTATTTACTCCACCAATGGTCATCCAAAGAGTGGTAACAATAAAGCAATAAAAAAATCTTCTTCTGAAAAGTGAAATAGCTGCAAATGTTATAAATATCACCACTGTATTTAGCATGAAAACCAGTGGATGCATCACCATAAATTTAATGCCTCCAAGAAACATTTCCCCTTTTCTTCCTAATGTCTCAAGTATTAGGTTTATAAGAATGGACCAAATAAAGGCAAATGGATATATGTTAATCCTTGGATTAAATAGATTTAGAAGGGAAAACCTTTTAGTTTGCTTTATAAGGCTCAGCTCTATTCCTTCTGCTTCTCTCTCCAGCTTTTTTGCACTTCTGCTTTTCTTTTGGGCCTCTACCCTAAGACTGCGTGCTTCCTTTTCAATTATATGATACTCATTTCTTTTTTTCTCTACTTCTTCTTTAAGCTGCTTTACCTCTTCTTCTATGATGTGGGCTTCACTTTCAATTTGCCTGGCCTCACGCTCTAGATCTTGTGATAATCGCTCTTCCTTTTCTACATTCTTTTTCCCAAATAATTTCATATAACCTCCCTCATCTTACTAATAGTATTAGCAATATGAGCAAATTCTTCATTAGTAAGGGTTTCACCTCTTCTCCCTGGATCAATACCTGATGCCTTAAGTGCCTCTTTTAGCATTGCTTTGCTTTCTACATATCCACATGTCATAAGGCTATTTAAAAGAGTCTTCCTACGCTGATTAAACGATGCTCTAATAAGTGCAAAATACAGATGTACATCTCTTACCTGTACTACAGGCTCCCTCCTCATTATTAGCTTTACTACGCTAGAAGTTACTTTAGGTGGCGGCATAAAAGCACCACTTGGCACCCTTACAGCTTCCTCACATCTGGCATAAAAATTCACAGCCAAGGTTATGGCTCCATACTCTTTACTTCCTGCTTGAGAAGATAGTCTATCTGCTACCTCCTTCTGCATCATGAATGTCATACTTTCAATAAAATTCTCAGCAGAAAAATTCTGATTCTCCAGTATGTGCATAATTATAGGTGTAGTGATGTAATATGGCAGATTACCTACTATCTTCACCCTGTTTAAAGGTGAATTACTTTCTTTTTTTTCTTCTTCAATAAGCTTGCCTATATCCACCTTAAGTACATCAGCATTTATTATTTTTATATTATCATGTTCATTTAGTGTATCTTCTAAAATAGGTATCAGTCTGTTATCTATTTCTATTGCAACATATCTTTTACACCTAGGTGCTAGTTCATTGGAGATTACACCTATTCCCGGGCCAATTTCTATAATAAGGTCATCTGGATGTGGATCTATTGTTGCCACAATTGCATCCACTATATTTTTATCTGTCAAAAAATTTTGCCCTAAGGTCTTTCTCAGGGCAAATCCATATTTTTCCTTTATTTCACTAATAGTTTTTGGACTATATAGTTTTTCCATATATACCTCATACAACTGAATACACTGACCTACTTCTTATTTCCAGCAGCTTTTTCTATAGCTTCTACCACTTCTTTTCTCGATATATTAAAATCTTTTAATCTCCTTAGAAATCCCTTTCCATTTACATATCCAATGCCCAGTTCATCTCCAACCTTTTCTCTAAGAAGCTTTGATGTAGGCTTTCCCAAAAGACCCATTTCCATCATATCTTCCGGTGTTAAATCGTCTTTTTGTAATGAACGCTCGCTCTTTTGTTTCAATGCATTTATGGATTTTTCACCATTTATTTCACTACCTTGATTGAACTTTTGTAAGGCCTTTATTAAGGCGTCTTTTACAGCCTCTTCCTTGGCATTTTCAATTCCAACACCTTTTTTCCCTTTTGCTACAGCCTTATTTCTTATAAGATATGCATTTATGCTATTTGGAAATTTCCTTAGCAGCCTTTCTCGTATTAATTCTCCTGCTCTGTCAGGATCTGTGAATATGATTAAGCCTTTTTCTTTATATGCTTTTTCGAGGATTCTCCAGGTAGAGCTATTTATCCCGTATCCATGGGTCTTTATTATCGTGCATAGTGCCACTCTACGAATTAGCTCCTCGTCATCCCTTCCTTCAACCACCACTGCCTGATTTATTACTAGCTTTTCTGTCATAATGTCTTTGGTGCTTTATAAAGCTTCATCCTGTGAAGCACCTTCCTCAGTTTTTTCATTCATTTTACGGTCAGAGTCATCCATTTTTTTCTCATCCTCTGTAAAAAATAGGGTTTCGCCTGGTTTGATAAGACGTAGCTGCTCTCTTGCCTTCATTTCTATGTACTCGGCCTGATTTACCTTCTTAAGTTCATTTTTTAGATGCTTTTTTTCTATTCTAAGCTCCTGACTTTCATTTTTTAGCCTACTTTGCTCTACCTTTAACTCTATGATTTTGATGGCAGTTTTGGAAAAATAGATTATTAGGAATATTGCTACCACTAAAATAGCTAGCTTCTTTTTATCAAGCCTAAATGCTTTTTTTCGTTTCACCTTTCCTTTCTCGCCCATTCAATAGCCTCCCTTATTCTCTCCGCCTTACAGCTACAGGCAATGCCATCTGTTTCCAAGCTATCATGACAGAAATTGCACATAAATTTTTTCTCATAGCAATCTTCCTTGTAGCCATGTGCCTCTAGTGTTTCTTTTCTCTTGCTATATAACTTTTGCAATTCGAATTCTATTTTTACAAGCTGTTCTTGGGCATTTTCAGAGTATAGGCATGTCAAGCGTTTTCTACGAGCATTGGATATATCAGACTCTATTTGCGAAAGCTCAGGTATCTGCTTCATTAACATTTCCTTCGTTTCCTTAGCCTGCCTATCCATTTCATCTCTTTTATGAAGCATATAGTTTTGTAGAATTAAGTCCTCATTTACATCTTCCAGTATCTTTACATCAATTTGATATGCATCTTTATTTTGTTTTATACTGCTGCCTTTATCTCCATTTGGATTGCCATTACCTTGTTTAATTGATGCCTCTCCGATGCTGCGATCTGATTCTATTATTTTCTCCATATACTTTATACTTGGAACTGCTGCTCCAAAGGTTCGCTTGCTTACTTTTTTTATATCCTCCATGGTCATGTGGTATTCATCAAACCATTTATCCATGAATTCCTTTTCTACCATACTAGGATTTCGGCGTATACCTAAATATCCCATAATTTCACGGTATTGATGAAAGCGCATGCTGCTATCTTGTATATGCTCTATCACCTCAGATGCAGTCATAAGGCCTTCATTTTTCCAATCATCTAGCTTTCGTTTAATGCTATATACAGACGGAAAGTCCATTTCCATTGTTTTTTCAATAGCAAGCTCTATAAGCTCGTTAGAGTAGCCTCCATCATAAACTATTTCATTTACAAGCTCCAGCTCTTTTCTTGACATTGTCTTTCCAAGTAGCTTTTCGATTTTAAAGATAATTTCACGAGCTACCTTCATATCTATTGGAAATTCTCTGCTTTTAGGTGTATCAATGCTTCTTGATGCATCACTTCCAGTACTTGCTCCATTTCTCATGTTAGCAAACATGAATTTAAGATTTTTAAATTTTATTGCTTCCCTTGTTCCTTGAGAGTTTGTAAGTAAGTGGCGTTCTATCAGTCCGATTCCTTCCCAGTACTTCCATGCTTCTTCAACAACCTTAGCATTTTCACTTCCAAGACCCAAAATATTGGCAATTCGCTCATTATCCAAAGGTTCTCCATATTTGGAATTCATAAGAGCCAGCAAATATATCTTCACATATTGCTCAGGGGCACCTATCATAAATTCTCCAATAAAAAGGTTATCTACTTCTGTAGATTCCATATATTGCTCTTCTGTCTTTGTCTTCTCCCTGTAAAAGATCATTTATCACCTTCTATTGAATCATCCATTCATTTTACATCCTAAGAAATATTAGAATGGCATATCATTCTTGCTCTCCTGAACTGCCCTCTTAACCATTTCTTCTTTAAGCTGATTGCTCATAATCTGGTCATTGTGACTTGCCAGATTGGCAAATGTTGTATATCGACTTATCCAATTTAAAAATACAGTACCCGTAGGACCACTTCTGTTCTTTGCAAAAATGACCTCTGTCATTCCCTTTTTGCTATCATCTACATCTTCATAGTATTCCTGTCTATATAAGAAAATTACCGTATCTGCATCCTGTTCAATAGAGCCTGATTCCCTAAGATCTGATAACATAGGATGCTTATCATTTCTCTGCTCAGGTGACCTTGAAAGCTGAGATAATACTATAAATGGACAAGACATTTCCTTTGCCAGTAGCTTGAGGTTTCTTGATAAGTCACTTACGACTGTCTGTCGGTTTTCACCTGCTCCACCCATAAGCTGTAGATAGTCTACGACCACAAGATCAAGCTGCCCAGTTTCAGCCTTTATTCGCCTACACTTATTGCGAATCTCCATTATTGATATATTACTACCTTCATCGATAATCATATTACCCTTATCGATGCTTTTCTTTGTTTCATATACCTTTCGCCAGCTCTCATCATCTATCTCGCCCGGATTTTTAAGTATGCTGCTATCCACCTTACTCCTAGATGAGAGTATTCTCATGCCAAGTTCTTCCTTAGACATTTCCAGGGAAAATACAAGTACAGTCTTTTCCTGATCAATAGCCACATTTGTAGCGATAGAAAGTGCAAGAGCTGTCTTGCCCATACCTGGCCTTGCTGCTATTATATTTAGCGTTCCCGGTTGCAGACCTCCCAGATGATTATCTATAGAAGTATAATTTGTCATCAGACCAATAACATCCTTATATTCGATGTTTTTCTTCTTATACTCGTCAATAATATCTCTTCGCCTTTGCAATTCCTCAATATTTTCAGAGATAATTTGGCTAAGATGATAATAGTCCCTGTTCTGTCTTCCGGTACTAATTTCAAGTATTTGTCGTTCAGCCTCATTTATCAGCTCATGAGCACCTTCCTTTGCATCTTTGGCTCTTGCATTAAAATCAGCTGTGATTTTTATCAGGCTTCTTAGTTCAGAGTATTCCTTAACAATCTGACCATAGGCATCTGCATTTCGTGCTGTAGGAATAGAGTTTACAAGCTGTGAGATAAAGGATCGTCCACCGATTCGTTTTATTTTATTATTTTTTTCCATGTAGTCTCCAAGCGTTACGGAGTCCACAACTGAGAAATCTTGTTTCTCCTTTATTACACCTTCTATTCCCTTATATAATTCCCTATATCGTTCAATATAAAAATCCTCAGCCCTCAGATAGGCTGATACCTGTGGATATGCAAAGGCGGTGTCTAGAAGAATTGCCCCTATAACACTTTGCTCCGCCTCTTCACTAAATGGTAATCCAGACTTATTTTCAGCTTCTGACATCGATTATTCTTCCTCAACCTTAATAGTAACATTAGCAGTTACCTCTGGAAATAACTTTACCTCCACATGAAAGGTACCTACACTCTTAATGCTATCTTTCAGTATAATTTTCTTCTTATCTACTTTAATATTCTTTTTCTCCTCTAAAAGCTGACTTATATCCTTGTTGGTAATAGACCCAAACAGCTTTCCGCCTTCGCCAGCCTTAGTGCTGATTGTGAATATCTCCTTTTCAAGACCCTTGGCAAGCTCTTGTGCTGCGGCTTTTTCCTCATCATGTTTTCTCTGTTGATATGCTTTTTGTTTCTCAAGATTTTTCACATTACCTTCTGTAGCTTCTCTTGCATAGCCTTTAGGCAGCAACATGTTTCTTGCATATCCATCACTTACCTTTACTACCTCTCCAGCCTTGCCTGTACCTTTAACATCTCTATTTAATATTACTATCATCTTTCCTCCAATAACTTAAGTACCTTTTCCATTGCTTCCTGTGGTGTCATATCTGGCTGTGCTCCTGCGGTTGTCAGATGTCCACCACCACCTAGCTCTTCCATAATTAACTGTACATTTACCTCTCCCAGAGATCTTGCACTTATTACGGTAACTCCTTCTTCTGTCATACCGGCAACAAATGAGGCCTTAACGCCCTTGACATTCAATAGCTCATCTGCAACCTGAGAATGTATTACTGCCGCATCCAGATTTTTACCCTGACATATGGAAGTAGCAAATCCTCCATCGTGGAAAATCGCATCTGAAATACACTGAGCTCGCTTTTTAAATGCATCTATATCAGTTTGAAAGAACCTCTTAACTTCTGTTGTATCCGCCTTAGATCTCCTTAGAAAGGCTGCGGCTTCAAAGGTTCTAACCCCAGTTTTTACTGCAAAACGATTGGTATCTATCGTCATTCCCGCAAGAAGTGCCTCTGCTTCAAGCTTAACAAGCATTTTTTTCTCACCCGAGTATTGTAGAATTTCCGTTACAAGCTCGGCTGTTGATGAAGCATATGATTCAAGTAGCGTCAGCGTTGCATTTTTTATATAGTCTTCTGCTCTTCTATGATGATCGATTACAACTATTTTACTCGTCAGGTTAAGTGCCTCTGGGCAGTCAACATAACTAGCTCTATGAGTGTCTACTACCACAACGACATCTTTTTCATCAATCATTTCCTTGGCTTTTTCAGCATCAATGAAGCTATAATCGCCCGTTTTCTCTGCTAGATCAAAGATATCCTTTAGTGAATTATTAACGTTACTTATTATGATGTGTGCCTTTTTATCACAGATCATAGCAAGCCTGTATATTCCAAGTGCGGCTCCAAACGAGTCCATATCTGCGGATCTATGACCCATAATAAAAACTCTGTCAGACTGTTTAATTAGCTGCATCAAGGCATGGCCAACAACTCTGGCTCTTCCTTTATTACTCTTTTCTACAGACTGATTTATACCGCCATAATAGTCCACTTTGTTAGGAGATTTTACCACCGCTTGGTCTCCACCTCGGCCAAGGGCAAGCTCAAGTGCTGCCGTAGCATATTCCTGCGTCCTGTGATATGACTCTCCGTCTATACCTACACCAATACTAAGACTAATTGGAAAATCTGCATCTGTTTCAATAGTCTTTATATCCTCAAGCACGGAAAATTTATTTTCCCTCATACTTTCAAAGCTCTTATAAGGAATATATAATAAATAATGCTCATCTCTAATCTTATTTACTGCTGCATCAAAGGTTGCAGCCCACTCTCTAATTCTCTTATCTACTTTTGTAGCAACAGGCATCCTATGCTCCGCTGATGTACTATTTACAAGCTCATCAAAATTATCAATTGTAATTTTACAAATGCATGCTTTCGATTCCTCGTATTGTCTCTCCAGCTGTGCATAGCTTGTTACATCCTGAAAGCTAATCAGATACAGTCTATTCTCTTGCAAACTTCCCTGTTCAGATTCATCTACATCATTATCTAATTCTTTGCCACTGTCAAAAACTTCCGTATCTTCAGTGTTCCACATAGGCTGAAGCGATATAAGGAAGACCTTATCATTTCGATTTATTTTAAGCCCTTTCTTACCAGCTTCTATAAGTTCAGACATTCTCACGCCGGTAAGTGCATATATGTCCATATCTTCAATAGAATGGTACACGAAAACATCACCTATCTTGTCATTTGCACTTTTTATCTTTCCCTTGGCATTTACAAAACAGGCTGCAATAGGCATCATATCAATGTTAAAATTAAATTTATTTTCACTCATAATACTTACCAAATTTCATCCCAATTTACGGGAATTAATTTTGAATATATGTTTTTACATTATACCATATCTAAGGCTTATTTTCAACGAAATAGCCACCTCGCGTCCACTTTGGTTTTCGTAAAACTTTTATTTTTAAACATATTGAAATAATATGTTCTACGAAATACTGTTAGAGGAAATATCTAATTATAAAAATATAGTCCCATGATTATCTTCCTTTATCTGCTGTATTAAAATGTATGATTTCAAATATAATAGTTTGCCCATATTTGCACAAAAAAAGGATGCCAGCAGTTAGACATCCGTTATTATCTAAGCAAAGCTTTTATATATCTTAAGCAAAATTTAAAATTCCTGTCTATAAGTTTAAGCTCCTCATCATATCTATAATTCTGTTTAAATCCTCATCTCCAAAGAAGTCGATTTCAAGAGTGCCCTTCTTCCCCTTTTTTACAATTGTTACCTTGGTTCCAAAAAGCTCTTTAAGTTCACTTTCCACTTTTAAGACGTCCGGTGATTTCACCTTTTTAGCAGGCCTGCTCTTTTTTGATTTTTGAGAAGCTCCGTATCCTTCCACATCACGAACAGTCAGACCTTTTTCGATAATCTCTATACATAGCCTTTCCTGTTCATCTTTGTTTTTTAATGCCAATAACGCCCTTCCGTGTCCCGAACTTATTTTATTGTCGGAAATAGCCTGCTTTACATTGTCACTTAAATTTAATAGGCGAAGGGAATTTGCTATATATGATCTACTTTTACCTATAGCCTTTGCTACCTGCTCCTGCGTAAATCCGTGCTTATTTATAATTTGACCTAAACCCTCTGCTTCTTCAATGGGATTCAAATCTTCCCTTTGCAGGTTTTCTACTATGGCAATAACCATATTTTCTTCATCGGAAAAACTTTTTATGATTACAGGTACCTTTTTCAGACCGGCAAGCCTTGATGCTCTCCATCTTCGTTCTCCTGCCACAAGCTCATACGACCTATCAGCTTGCTTTTGTACAATTAGCGGCTGTATTACTCCGTAGGTCGTAATGGAATTTGCCAGCTCATTTAGTGCTTCATCATTAAAAATCTTTCGAGGTTGAAATCTGTTAGGTTTGATGTAGTCTATATCCAAATATGTGACTACATTTTCAGCAATCAAATCTCGTTCTTTTTCCCCAGCACCACTGGTTCTTCTTTCCTCTACAGGAACCTGTACTTGGAAAAGGGCATCAATTCCTCTGCCTAGTCCACTCTTTTTTTTGCTCATCCTTCACTCCTTTTTAGAAACTCATGAGCAAAGGCTCTATATGCTTCAGCACCCTTTGATTTAGGATCATATTCAGTAATAGGAAGTCCATAGCTTGGAGCTTCAGCTAATCTTATATTTCTAGGTATCACTGTTGAATAAACCTTTGAACCAAAATATTTTTTCACCTCTTGGACAACCTGTGCCGACAGATTAGTCCTTCCGTCAAACATGCTAAGAATTACACCCTCTATTTCCAGACTGCTATTTAAATTCTGCCTAACTAAATTTATGGTACTGATTAACTGACTTACACCTTCTAACGCATAGAATTCACACTGTATAGGTATCAGTACACCTTCTACTGCCGTGAGAGAATTAAGTGTAAGAAGTCCCAGCGATGGAGGGCAATCAATAAATATATAGTCATATTGTCCTCTTACCTTATCAATGGCTCTTTTTAATCTTTTTTCTCTACCTTCCAGTACCACAAGTTCAATTTCGGCACCTGCTAAATCTACACTTCCTGGAATTAAATCAAGCCCTTCTACAGATGTATGCATTATAGCTTTTTCTGTAGGAAAATCGTTCTCTATTAGAAGCTCATAAACAGTATACTCTAAATTTCGTTTGGAAATTCCCATTCCACTCGTTGTATTTCCTTGAGGATCTATATCCAGCATCAAAACCTTTTTTCCAAGCAGGGCTAATGACGCTCCCAGATTTATATTGGTGGTAGTCTTACCTACTCCACCCTTTTGATTAAATATAGCTATTGCTTTTCCCAAAACAACCTCCCAAATTACACTACATTTAATTATACCCTTTATTCATATTTTTTCAATAGTGTTTCATATGAAACATTTTATCTAATAATCAAAAAACTCCTTGAATTTTCAAGTAGTTTAAACTTTTTAATATCCCATGATAAATTGTGTTTTTTTAGTTTTTTTTCAGCTTTTTCTATCTCTTCATCTACGCTAGGCCCCTTATAACTTATCATCAATCCCCTATCAGTTACATAAGGAGTCATATAATCAATTAATTTATCAACCTGTGTAACAGCTCTACTGGTTACAATATCAAATTCTTTATATAGTTTATCATTCGGTCTAATTTCTTCAGCTCTTCCATGAATAAGATTTACATTATTGATATTTAATATATTTAGACCTTTTTCTATAACAGATAATTTCTTTCTAACACTATCCAACAACGTAAAGTTCCAATTATCCATAACTATAGCAAGTGGTACTCCCGGAAAGCCTCCACCTGTGCCTATATCAATAACTTTAATATTATGTTTCACATGAAACATTTCTTCGTAGTTTTTATGTAAAAGCTCAATTAAAAGTATAGAATCAATAATATGCTTTATCAAAAATTCATCTTTATTTTTGATAGATGTGACATTTATCCTCGTATTCCAATCTAAGATATGCTCCATGTATAATATGAGTTTTTCTTTTTTTTCGTCATTAATATACTTACCAGAGATTGGAAGATATTTTTCAATCAGCATATTTAATGTTAAAATATCTGCTTCTTTAGTCATACTTAGCTCCTGGCTTTCTTCTCTAGATAAATTAATAGAACATTTATATCTGCTGGTGATACACCTGAAATTCTAGCTGCTTGTCCTATTGATTGCGGTCTTATTTCTTCCAGTTTCTGAACAGCCTCAATTCTTAAATTGCTAATTTTATTATAGTTTATCCCTTCTGGAATTTTTTTATTTTCAAGCTTTTTAAATCTTTCAACCTGCTGTAGCTGCTTTCTAATATAACCGTCATATTTAACTTCTACCTCAACTGATATTCTTTCATGATATGACAGGTTTGGTATATATGTTAAATCAGCTAAATTAGAATAGTTAATCTGAGGGCGTTTAAGTAGATCATACAAGCTTATGCTTTTTTCTACTCTTGTAGTATTGAGATTTTCAAGGAAATCATTTACCTCAGATGGTTTTAATAATGTATTTTTTAATCTGTTTATTTCTTTTTCTACAATATCTTTACTTTTTAAATATTTTTCATACCTTTTCTCATCTACAAGACCTGCTCTAAAACCTATTTCTGTTAATCTTCTGTCTGCATTATCCTGCCTTAAAAGCAATCTATATTCCGCCCTGCTCGTCATAATTCTATAAGGCTCATTTGTTCCTTTTGTTACCATGTCATCTATTAAAACCCCAATGTAAGCCTCATCCCTGCCAAGGACTAACGGCTCCTTGTTGTTTATCATAAGATGTGCATTCATTCCAGCTACAAGGCCTTGTGCTGCAGCTTCTTCATAACCCGAGCTTCCATTAAATTGGCCTGCGCAAAATATTCCTTTTATTTCCTTATATTCCAAGGTTTTTGTGAGCTGCAAAGGATCTATGCAATCGTACTCAATAGCGTAGGCAGGTCTGGTAATGAAAAGGTTTTCAAGGCCTGGGATTGTCTTGTAAAAATCTTCCTGTACATCCTCAGGCAGACTGCTTGACATACCCTGTATGTACATTTCTTCAGTTTCTAATCCTTCAGGTTCTATAAATGTCTGATGTCTTTCCTTATCAGCAAATCTATTTACTTTATCTTCAATAGATGGACAGTATCTTGGACCTATACCCTCTATTTGCCCTCCAAATAAAGCAGATCTGTGGAAATTATCCCTTATCACCTGGTGTGTCGCTTCATTTGTATATGTAAGCCAGCATTTTACCTGATCCTTTTGGAGAAAATCATTCATAAATGAAAATGGTACTATCGTTTCATCTCCATTTTGCTCTATCATTTTTGAAAAATCCAGACTGCTTGAAAGTACACGTGCAGGCGTACCAGTTTTAAATCTTCTAAGCTTCATACCTATTTCTTTTAGAGATTTAGATAACTGATTAGATGAAGAAAGTCCATTGGGACCAGCTTCAAAAACACCTTCTCCAATAAAAATTTTACTCCTTAAAAATGTACCTGTAGCAAGAACTAGTGCTTTGCAGCTATAAAATTGATTAGTTATGGTTCTTATACCTTTTAAGCTTTTGTTATCTACTACAATTTCCTTAACTTCACATTGATAAATGCGTAAATTTTTCTGTTTTTCTAGGGTTTTCTTCATTTCTATATGATAGGCATTTTTATCTGCTTGTGCCCTGAGCGAATGAACAGCCGGGCCTTTCGCAGTATTAAGCATCCTGCTCTGAATAAAGGTTTTATCAATATTTAAACCCATCTGACCACCAAGCGCATCTATTTCTCTTACCAGATGCCCCTTTCCGGTTCCACCTATTGACGGATTACAAGGCATCATCGCAATGGATTCAAGATTCGTAGTGAAAACACAAACACTACTTCCCATTCTACTTGCAGCAAGTGCAGCTTCACATCCTGCATGACCAGCACCAATGACAATAATATCGAAATTATTCTTCAAAATTCACCCCTTATTTACCTAAACAAAATCTTTCAAATACCTTATCTATGATATCTATTGATGCATTTTCTCCTATAATTTCTAATATGCTTTCATATGCATGATTTATATCTATTTCAACTATTTCAAGTGGTTCAGAATTTTCTATTAGAGTAATTGCGTCCTTCATAGATGAAATTGCGGCAGATAAGCTTTCTTTATGTCGCTCATTTATATAAAGATTAGTTAGACTCTTTTCCACAATGTTAGTATTTTTAATTTTATTACTTATTATATCCTTAAGCTTATCAATGCCTAAAAGCTCTTTACTAGATACTCTAACAATATCTATATCATAGTTTACAAGCACATCATATATTTGCTTTTCATCTAGTTTACTGTTTAAATCATCCTTTGTTATAACTATAATAGTATCCTTGTTTTTGCAATTTTCCAAAATATGAATATCTTCAGCCGTAAGCTCCATACTCCCATCAAGCAATACAAGTACAAGTTCCGATTTATTAAATGCTTCCTTAGACTTCTCTATGCCTATTTTTTCAATATAGTCTGAGGCTTCTCTTATTCCAGCAGTATCTACAAGTGTGACTTTATTACCATCAATTTGCAAATTCACTTCTATTAAATCTCGTGTAGTTCCGGCAATATCCGTAACAATAGCTCTATCCTCTCCAACAAGCGAATTCATAAGAGCAGACTTTCCCACATTAGGCCTTCCTACTAATGCAATGTTATATCCTTCTCTTACTATTTTACTTCTTTCATAAGTGTTATATAGCTTATTAACATCTACCAATATATTTTGCAAATCTTCAAGCAACTTGCTATAAACAACCTCTTCTATATCTTCATCAGGATAATCTATATTAACTGTAATATTTACTAAAATATCTATAAATTTATCTCTTACATTTTTTATGTAATCTGAAAGGCTTCCATTTAATTGGTCCACAGCTATATTAAAAGATGAATCAGAGCTTGCATTTATAATATCCATAATTGCTTCAGCCTGACTTAAGTCTATTCTGCCATTTAAAAAAGCTCTTCTCGTAAATTCACCCGGTTGAGCAATTCTTGCTCCATTAGATATAACAAGAGAAAGAATATTGTCCATTGCAATTCTTCCTCCGTGTCCGTTTATTTCTATAACATCTTCACCTGTAAAACTATGTGGTCCTTGCATAAATGATACAAGCACCTCGTCTATTATTTTATCATTATCCATGATACGTCCATAAGATAGATAGCGGTTTTTTATGCCACCATTTTTTTTACTAGGCTTAAAAATTTTATTAGCAATTTCCTTACTTTTTTTGCCGCTTATCCTAATAATACCTATGCCTCCATTTCCTGGTGGAGTGGCTAAAGCAGCTATTGTTTCATGTGAAACACCTATTTTATCAATGTTATTCATTTGCATTCCCAATAAATAAAGCCCGCTGAGCGGGCTAAATTATTTTTTCTCAATAACAACCCTTCTATAAGGATCTTTACCTTCACTTCTTGTTGTTATTCTATTATTTTTTTGTAAAACTGTATGAATTATTTTTCTTTCATAAGGATTCATAGGCTCAAGCTTAACTGCTCTGCCACTTCTTAGAACATTATTAGCAAGCCTCTGAGCTAATTTACATAATGTTATAGCTCTCTTTTTCCTATAATCCTCTGCATCAATTATTACTCTAATATATTCATGCTCTCCTTTATTAACAACCAAACTGGTTAAATATTGAATAGCATCTAAAGTTGATCCTCTTTTTCCAATAAGAGTGGATGTCTGGCTTCCTGAAGCTTCAATAAATACAGTATCTTCATTTGCTCTAGCTTTAAAGCTAACATCTATATTCATTTTATCTGTTAACTCAGTTAAAAAATCAAGAGCAGGATGTTCTTCAACTGCTTCAAGCTCATCCCTATTAAAATCCGCAATTAATACAGCTGCTTCTGTTGATTCTTCTATTTCCATTCTCCTTTTATTTTTTCCGGTATCCAAATTTGGTTTTCTGAAAGGATTGGTAATAACGTAATCTGAGTCATCATTATCATCTGCTTTATTAATTTCTTTTCCTGTTTTTGCTATATCCACATTTTCAGTTGATTTCTTTTCTTTCTTCATTGGATTAGCGATAGGTTTATCTTCATTAACAGTTGAAATAACTTTATTTTCAAAATCCTTTTTTTCTTCTACTGTATCATTTTCATCTTTTAGAGTTACTCTAACTAATGCTAATTTGGAGCCTATTCCTAAAAACCCTCTCGAAGGTTCTTCCTTAACTTCAATATTTTCTATTTGCTCTCTAGTTGCATTTAATTCTTCAAGGGCAAGTTCAACTGCGGCGTCAACACTTACTCCCCATTTTTCAGCAAACTTCATATTTCCTCCAACTATGCTCTCTTTTTCTTATTCTTTTCTAAGTTTTTTCTGAGCTTATTAAATCTGAAGTTAAAACCGATTTGCACTACCTGACCAATAAACCAGTATACCGCAAGTCCAGCAGGATATGATCTTGCAAGCCATAGTATCATAATTGGAAAAACATATTTCATTATGTTCATCATTCCCTGACTTTGACCTGCCATAGCTGGATTACTCTGACTATTTAAGAAAAATGAAAGAAATGTTGCCAGTGCAGCTAATATTGGTAATATCCAAAGGTCTGGCTGACTTAAATCCCTCACCCATAAAAATTGCTCATGTATTGCAAATACCATTTTTTCAGATGTTAAATAAGCAAGAGGTGTTCTTAGTAATGAAAAGAGTCCCATAATAACTATCATCTGAATAAACATAGGTAGACAACCACCAGCTGGATTTATACCACTTTCACTATAAAGCTCTGCCGTTTTTTCTCTTAAAAGAGCAGGCTCATTAGCATATTTTCGTTGTAATTCCTTCATTTTAGGTTGTAAATCTGCCATTCCAGCAGTAGAAAGAATCTGCTTTTTATAAAGTGGGTATAAAGCAAGCTTAATGATTACAGTTACAATTATCAAACTTAATCCATAGCTTCCAATAAAACCATAAATAGTCTTTAGAAGCCATGCAAGTGGTAATACTACTATGCCAAAAATTTTTGTCATATTTTATTCCTTCCTATTTTAAAGGATCATAACCTCCCTTATTCCAAGGATGGCATCTTAAAATTCTCTTGACACCTAGATAACTTCCTTTTAAAATTCCATATTTTTGAAGTGCCTGTATAAAATACTGTGAGCATGTAGGATAAAAAATACAATTTTTACCTATTAATGGTGAAATAAAGCTCTGATAAAATTTTATTAAGCAAACTAATGGGAAAATTATTATATTTTTTAAAATATTTCTAATTTTTTTCATATTTCTTAATACTTAATTCACTTCGTTTTAAAGCTCTTTTCATAGATTTTTCTACATCTATTTGTTTACAACCAACTATCTTATTTCTTGCTATAAAAATCATATCATATCCTGTAATTATATTGTTTTTTAGGTTGCGATATGACTCTTTCATCAATCTTCTAGCCCTGTTTCTAAGCACACTATTTCCAACTTTTTTACTGGCTAAAAAACCAACTCTATTTATCTGTTTGTAATTTTTTCTGTAAAAAAAAACTATATATTGCTCACCTAAAGATTTTCCTTTTTTATAAACAATAGAAAAATCTTCATTTTTTCTGAGAATTTCTTCTTTATGCATGACCTTATGCTGTCAGCTGCTTCCTTCCTCTAGCTCTTCTTCTCTTAAGAACATTTCTTCCGTTCTTAGTACTCATTCTTTTTCTAAATCCATGTTCCTTCATTCTCTGCCTCTTCTTTGGCTGATATGTTCTCTTCATATTTTCCTCCTAAATTTTACTGTTATCTAAATTTCAATAACAAATACGCCTAAATATTATATATATTTAGACCATTTATGTCAACTAAATAATATTTTTTCTGCCTTTTTTTCAATGGAAAGAGCATTTTTATATGCATCATTTAAATTTATATCACATGCTACAAAACCATGATTAGCCATAATAACAAATTTATTATCACCCATTTTTTCAACAACTTCCTCTGCTATATCTATACTTCCTGAAGGCTTATAATCAGTAACTCTAATATTTTCAAATTCAGATCTAGTTGCTGCAAAAACTGAAATATTATTGCTATGCGTATGAATTATTGCATTAATATCTTTCTTATTTCTATAAATACTAGCATGAAGATTTTTTTCACTAGTAGGATTTATTCCCCTGTATTCATCTAAAATTTTATAATCAGATATTCTTAATAAAATTATATCTGATGGTTTCATATTTGTATAAGGAATTGCAGATGGAGTAACAAGCATTAAATCTTCTTTTACTTTCATAGAGATATTTCCCCATGTACCTTTTACAAGTTTATCTTTAAGCATTTTTAACCCATAACTGATTATTTGTTTTCTTTCATCATAATAAGGTAGATTTTTTTCTTCATCATTGCATTTAATATTAAGATTATCCACATTTTTCATATATCCATTTAAATATTTATATTTTATATTTTCTGCTAAATCAGCATCATGAAAAAATTCCAAACCTAATTTTTTTGACATTAAGTTTACATATGATTGTTTTTCCAATAAATGAGCTGCATTTATAGCTTCTTCAAGATTTCTTCCTTTTAATAAAGCAAATCCTTTTTTATCATTTATAAGTAATCCACCTACTTCATCAATATGATTTAAATTTATATCTAAATCTTCGTAGGAAGAAACTAAACAATTTGAACCAAAAATTTGAGCTACATCATCTAAGGAGATTTTTAATTTTTCTGTATTATTTGCAGCAATAGAAGTATATTTCATTTTACTTAAAACATAATGATTGTTATGGAAAATAACCTCATAAATATTTTCTTCTAAATCTCTTTTTAAAATTTTTTTTTTCATATTGTACTCCATAAAATTATCATAAATATATTATTATAATTTTTATCCACAGGTTGTGGATAATTTTGTGTATATACTGTAAAATAGAATAAAAATCTTTTTAAAATCTGTGGATAACCTTGTTTATAATGTGGATAATTTATTCCTATTAAACATTATCAAAATACTTCTATTTAAGATTTTATTTGATTTTTAAAATGTATGCAAGCTTTATTTAATTTGATTTTTTTCCACATTTTTTGTAAAATAAAGGTTGACTTTGAGGTAAAAATGGACATAAAATTTGAAAATTGGCAATCAACTTGGAACATTATAAAAAATAATTTAAAAAACTACACAACTGCTGCAAGCTATGAAATTTTTTTACAACCAGTAAATCTTTATTGTGTAGATGAAATGGTAAAAATTTTCTTTTTACAAGTTCCAGATAATATGTCAAATATGGATGTTATCAAGGATAGATTCACTAATATGATCAGAGAAAAAATATCCGAGGTAACAGGTGAAAACTACGAAATTACTATAAAACATGAATCTGATTATAAGAAAGAGGATACTAATACTTCTTTTTCTTTTGGTGAAAAAAATAATTTTAAAGAAAAAACATTAGATAATACCTTTAGTCCAATTTTTTATGATCAGAAAATTTTTATACCTGAATATACATTTGATAATTTTGTAGTTGGTGAATCAAATATTTTTCCATATACACAAGCATTATCAATAGCTAAAAGTGAAGAAACAAATTTTAACTGCATGTATCTTTATGGTGATTCTGGTCTTGGAAAAACTCATTTAATGAATGCAATAGGTTTATATATATTAGAAAATAATCCTAGAAAAAATGTACTTTATGTGACGTCAGAAACATTTACTAATGAATGTATTATGGCAATTAGACAAAACAGTATGGATGACTTTAGGAAAAAATATAGGAATGTAGATGTACTTCTTATTGATGATATTCAATTCCTAGAAAATAAAAATAAAAGTGAAGAAGAGTTTTTCCATACATTTAATGAGCTTTTTAAGATGAATAAAAAGATTATCATTTCATCTGATAGACCACCTTTAAATCTCACAAAAATAGATAGAAGGTTAAAAAGTAGATTTTCTTGGCACATAATAGCTGATATTGCCCCACCTGATTATGAAACCAGAGTAGCAATTTTAGAAAAGAAATGTGAAAATAAAAATATTAAAATTACTGATGATTTAAGAAGTATTATCTACTTTATTGCTGAAAAGAAAAAAGATAATATTCGTGAATTAGAAGGAATTTTAAATACAATCATATCTTTTTCTGCAATATATGAAAATTTAACTTTAGAAAAAGCAAAAAATATTTTAAAGAATTTTCTAAAAGAAGAAGAAGTAAATCTTACTCCTGAGTATATCAAAAAGACTGTTGCTAAACATTTTTCAATATCTCTTGAGGATTTAGATTCAACAAAGAAAAATAATCAAATAGCTATACCAAGGCAAATAGCAATGTATCTTTGTAGAAATTTAACAGATTTATCTCTTCCAAAAATAGGACAATATTTTGGGAATAAACATCATACTACAGTAAAACATGCTGTTGAAAAAATTGAGAAAAAAATAAAGACTGATATTATGATGAAACAGGATATAGAAAGTATAAAGGAAAAATTATCCTAAATATTTTAAAAGTTTTTTTCATTATTTTTAGGATTATTTTAGGATAAATTTATTTAAAAATTAAATAAATATATGAGTTATCCACATTATCCACAAAGACTACTACTATAACTATAAATATAGTTAATGAAAAAGAAAGGGATCAAAATGAAATTTTCATGTAACAAGACAACACTTCTTAAATCCTTAAATATGGTATTAAAAGCAGTATCAATAAGAACACCTTTACCTATTTTAAAAGGCATACTACTTGAAATAAATCAAGATAAATTGAAAATAAGTGCTTCCGATTTAAATATAACAATTGAAAATACAATAAAAATTTCTTCAGAAGGAAACGCAAGTATGGTTATAGCTGGAAGAACTTTTATAGATATTATAAAGAAGCTTCCAGGAAATGATATTTCTTTTGAATATAATGAATCTAATGGAAATTTAAGTATTAAATCAATAAATGTTGTATTTAATTTGACAACTATTTCAGGAAATGAATTTCCTAAAACATTAACTGATAATGAATATTTAAATGAAGATAATTCAATAACTATAGCTAGTGAAGTTTTAAATGATTTAATAAAGAAAACTTCATTTTCAGCTAGTATAGAAGAATCAAGAGGAATCCTTACTGGAGTTTTAGTTGAATTTTATAATGAAGGAATAAGGATGGTAGCTATAGATGGACTTAGACTTGCTATGTCCGAAGCTAAGATAAATAATAAAATTAATGAAAGTATTATAATCCCTGCAAAAAATATAAATGACATAAGTAAGCTGATAGTTGAAAATGCCGGTGAAGTTGATATAGTGAAGCTTTATATTTTTGAAAATAAAGTAATTCTAAAAATAGGAATGACACTAATTTTAGTAAGATGTATGGAGGGAGAATATATACCATATAATCAACTTCTTAAGCAAGAAGACAATATAAAATTGATTGTAAATAGGGAAAATATTTTAGAATCAATAGAGAGAGCTGCACTTATTTCCAGAGAAAGAAAACATAATAGAATAAAACTTAATATAGAAAAAAATAATATGCGAGTTATTGCAAAATCAGATGAAGGAGAATATAAAGAAGATATATATGTAGACAGTGAAGGAGAAAACATAGATATAGATTTTAATTTTAAATATATGTTAGATGCACTAAAAGCAGCTGATACTGAAAATATTCTTATGAAAATGGAAGGAAGTGAAGCTGGAGCTGTTATAACATCACTGGAAAAAGAGGAATATAACAGATTTAAATATTTAGTACTTCCTCTTAAGCTTATATAAATATGAAAATAAAGGATATTAAACTTAAAAATTTCAGAAATTACGAAGATGAAAAAGCAAGCTTTTCTGAAAAAATAAATATTTTTATAGGAAAAAATGGGCAAGGAAAGACAAATTTATTAGAAGCTTTATATTTTTCTTCTATGGGTAGATCTTTTCGGACTTCAAAAGATAAAGAACTTATTAGAATTGGAATGGATTTCACTAATATTCATATAAATTATATTAGAGATGGATATGATGAGACGTTTAAAGGAATAATAAGAAAAGACGGAAAAAAAAAGCTTGAAAAGTCTGGAATTGTGCTTGAAAAAATTTCAGAGTTAATGGGTGAAATATTAACAGTAATATTTTCTCCAGAGGATCTTAAGATCGTTAAAGAGGAGCCTGAAAAAAGAAGAAAATTTATAGATAAGGAGCTTTGTCAATTAAGTCCTAAATATCTTAATTCACTTAGTAAATACAAGAAACTTTTATTACAAAAAAATATGTATTTAAAAGGAGAAAAAATAGACAAAATATTACTTGATATATGGAATAGACAGCTTGCAAAAGAAGGTTTTTATATAATAAAAGAAAGAAAAAAATTTATAGAAAAACTTGAAGAAATAAGCAATAAAATAATGCTTGATATAACGGAAGAAAAAGAAAATTTAAAATTAAAATATAAGAGTAATTCCTTTGGTGAAACGGAGGAAGAGTGTTATGAATTAATATCTTCTTCGTACGAAGATGATATTAGAAACAGAACATCTCTTATTGGGCCTCATAAAGATGATTTTAAAATAATTTCTAATGATATAAATATTAGAAAATTTGGGTCACAGGGGCAACAAAGAACAGCTGCACTTTCACTTAAATTATCAGAACTTGCCATTTTAGAAAATGAAACAGGAAGAAAACCTATATTACTTCTTGATGATGTTATGTCTGAATTAGATCCATACAGACAAGAATATCTTATAAAATCATTTAATAAAAACCAAATTTTTATAACAATGGCAGAGTTAAATGATGGTGTTAAAAAAATTAAAGATGATATAAATATAATTGAAATAAATAATGGAAAAATAATTAGTTAGAGGTAGTTATGTCTGAAGAAAAAAAAGTAAATGCAAATAGCTATGATGCTTCACAAATACAGGTACTAGAAGGACTTGAAGCTGTTAGAAAAAGACCTGGTATGTATATTGGAAGTACAGGAACTAGAGGACTTCATCATCTTGTATATGAAATTGTAGATAATAGCATAGATGAAGCACTTGCTGGATATTGTAAAAATATCAATGTTGTGATACAGGAAGATAATTCTATTTTAGTGGAAGATGATGGTAGAGGAATGCCTGTAGATAAACATCCAAAGCTAAATATTCCTGCTGTAGAAGTTATACATACTGTTCTTCATGCAGGAGGAAAATTTGGTGGTGGAGGATATAAAGTATCCGGAGGTTTACATGGAGTAGGTGCATCTGTTGTAAATGCTCTTTCAACCAGAATGGAAGTTGAAGTAAAAAGAAACGGAAAGATATATAAGCAGGCCTATGAAAGAGGTAAAACTGTAATGCCTTTAACAGAAATAGGGGAAAGTAGCAAAACTGGATCTAAAACTATATTTTGGCCTGATGGAGAAATTTTTGAAGATTTAGTTTACGATTATTTCACATTAGAACATAGATTAAGGGAAATGGCATTTCTTACTAAAGGAATAAAAATTACTCTAATTGATGAAAGAGGAGAAAAGCCAAAAAAAGAAGTTTTCCATTATGAAGGAGGACTAAAGGAATTTGTTAGACATATAAATAAAAATAAAGATGCAATCCACGATGAAATAATCTATTTTGATACTACTAAAAATGGTATTGAAGTGGAAGTAGCTATGCAATTTACAAAAAGCTACAGTGAAATGATGCTTTCATATGCAAATAATATAAATACTGTAGATGGAGGTTATCACCTTTCTGGACTTAAAACTGCTTTAACTAAAGTCATAAATGATTATGCAAGAAAAAATAAAAATTTAAAGGAAAAGGATGATAATTTAACAGGAGAGGATATAAGGGAAGGTTTAACTTCTATAGTTTCTGTAAAAATTACAAATCCCCAGTTTGAAGGTCAGACAAAGGCTAAGCTTGGTAATGCAGAGGTTAAGGGAATTGTAGATTCAACTGCAAGAGAATTTATAGGAGCTTTTTTAGATGAAAATCCTGCTCAAGCAAATATAATTATAGATAAGTGTATAAAGGCTTCAAGAGCAAGAGAAGCAGCTAGAAAGGCCAGAGAAACCATAAGAAAAAGTAATAGCCTTGAAACCACTTCACTTCCTGGAAAATTAGCAGATTGCTCTGAAAAAGATCCTTCTCTTTGTGAAATCTTTCTTGTAGAGGGAGATTCAGCAGGAGGAAATGCAAAGCTTGGTAGAGATAGAAACAGACAGGCTATATTACCACTTAGAGGTAAGATTTTAAATGTGGAAAAAAGTAGTGAACTTAAAATATTAAGTTCAGATGAAATTAAGAATATGATCACTGCTTTCGGATGTGGAATAGGTGATGAATTTGATATTAGCAAGCTTAGATATAACAAAATTGTAATAATGACAGATGCGGATGTAGACGGATCGCATATCAGAGCATTATTACTTACATTTTTCTACAGGTATATGACACCTTTAATAGAACAAGGACATGTATACGCTGCCCAGCCACCTTTATATCAAACTAAAAAGCAGAAGCAGACGTATTACACATATACAGAAAGAGAACAGGAAAAGCTCTTAGAGGAATTATCAGATAAGCCTGGTAAAGCTGAAATTAAAAGATATAAGGGTCTTGGAGAAATGAATTATGATCAGCTGTGGGAAACAACAATGGATTATAATAATAGGACACTTATTCAGATAACTGTAGAAGATGCGACAGCAGCAGATGAGATTTTTACAACTCTCATGGGTGATAAGGTACCACCTCGTAAGAAGTTTATCGAGGAAAATGCTAAATACGCTAGATTAGATGTATAAAGGAAATTGGAGTAAATATGAGTGAAGTAAATAAAGAAAGAATTATTTCTCATGAAATCCATGATGAAATGAAAAATTCATACATCGACTATGCCATGAGTGTTATTGTAGGAAGAGCACTTCCAGACGTCAGGGATGGTCTTAAGCCAGTTCATCGAAGAATAATCTATGGAATGGGTGAAATCGGAGTAGTTCCAGACAAGCCTCATAAAAAATCCGCAAAAATAGTCGGTGAGGTAATGGCTAAATATCATCCACATGGTGATAGTTCTATATATGATGCAATGGTCAGATTAGCACAAGATTTTTCCATTAGATATCCATTAGTAGATGGACATGGAAATTTTGGCTCGGTAGATGGTGATGGTGCTGCTGCAATGAGATATACTGAGGCAAGAATGTCTAATATGGCACTTCAAATGCTACGTGATATAGAAAAAGAAACCGTGGATTTTGTGGATAACTTCGATGGTGAAGAACAGGAACCAACTGTACTTCCAAGCAGAATCCCTAATCTTCTTGTTAATGGTGCAAATGGTATTGCAGTTGGAATGGCAACATCTATTCCACCTCATAATCTAAAAGAGGTTATTGATGCTACCATAAAACTTATTGATGATAAAGAGGCTACTGTAGAGGATTTAATAAAGATTGTAAAGGGTCCGGATTTTCCAACAGGTGCAACTATTCTAGGCAAGAATGAAGCTAAAAAAGCTTACAGAACTGGTCTAGGAAGAGTTAAGGTGCGTGCTAATTGTACTATTGAGGAAAGTGACAGAGGAAAATCTCAAATAATAGTAACCGAAATTCCTTATCAGGTAAATAAAGCCAGATTAATTGAAAAAATGGCAGAACTTGTTAAACAAAAAAAGGTTGAAGGTATTACTGCCATAAGAGATGAAACTAGCAGAAAGGGAATGAGGATAGTAATAGAGCTTAAAAGAGATGCAAATCCTCATGTAACATTAAATAGACTTTACAAGCATACTCAACTTCAAGATAACTATAGTATGAATTTTATTGCTCTTGTTGATGGACAGCCTAGAGTTTTAAATTTATATGATATTTTAATGGAGTATTTAAAATTCCAAAAACAGGTTATCACTCGAAGAACTCAGTATGATCTAAAAAAGGCCGAAGCGAGAGCACATATATTGGAGGGATATAGAATTGCCCTTGACAATATAGATGAGATAATTAAAACTATTAGAGCCAGCTATAGCAATGCAAAGGAAAGATTAATGGAACAGTTTAATCTTTCTGAAATACAAGCTCAGGCTATTTTAGATATGAGGCTGGCTAGACTACAGGGTCTGGAAAGAGAAAAAATAGAAGAGGAATATGCTGAGTTACAAAAGAAAATAGAATATTATAAGGATGTTTTGGCAAATGAAGATTTGCTAATGGGCATAATTCGAGATGAGCTTACAGAAATAAAAGAAAAATACGGAGATAAGAGAAGAACTAAGCTTGTAGCTGCTGATGATGAATTTAATGAAGAGGATTTAATCGAAGAAGAAAGTGTAGCTATTACTCTTACACATCTAGGATATATAAAGAGAGTTCCGGCAAATACATATAAGGCACAAAAAAGAGGTGGTAAGGGAATCACTGGAATTACTACAAGAGAAAATGATTTTGTGAAGGATTTAATTATTACTTCTACACATGATAATCTACTTTTCTTTACTAATATGGGAAGAGCCCATAAGCTTAAAGCGTATGAAATACCAGAGGCAACCAGAACTGCTAAGGGTACACCTGCTGTAAACTTCTTGCATTTAAGACAGGGTGAAAGAATTACTGCAATTATCACAGTAGATGATTTTTCTGATGACAAATATCTACTTTGTATGACAAAAAAAGGCACTATTAAGAAATCACAGCTTTCATTATTTGCCAATATTAATAAAAATGGTATAAATGCTATAAGGTTAAATGAAGATGATCAACTTATTGGAGTTTTAGAAACAGATGGAAAACAGAAAATTTCTATCGTGACCAGAGAAGGATATAGTATTTGTATTGATGAAGAAGCTCTAAGAAGTATGGGAAGAGCTGCAGCTGGAGTAAGGGCAATTAAGCTTTCTAAGAGTGATGAAGTAGTAGCTATGAACATTTATGATGCCGATAAGGAATTGCTGGTAGTAAGTGAGCATGGCTTTGGAAAGCGTACATCTATGAAAGAGTACGGAATTCAGCTCAGAGGTGGAAAGGGAATCAGAACTTACAGTAACAGACAGTTTGATACTACAGGATACTTAATAGGTGCTCTTGTTGTAGATGCAAGCGATGAAATTCTACTTATAAATTCTGATGGAATTATTATAAGAGTAAGAGTAAAAGAAATTTCAAAGACTAGCCGAAGTACAAAAGGTGTAAAAATAATGAAGGTAGAGGGAGATACTACAATCGTATCCATGACAAAAACAGATAAGGATTCAAATGAGGAGGATATGGAGTAGGAAATGGATACACTAGAATTTATCATACCTGGTAAGCCAAAATACAATACGGTAGTTAAGGTAGCTATAGGTGCTATTGCAAATACATGTGGATTTGACATAGAAACTATAGATGATATAAAAACAGCAACTCTTGAAGCATGTAAGACAATCTGTTGCCATGGATATATAGGGCTTGCTGAAAAATACAGACTAACCTGTACAGTAGATAAAGGATATGTACAAATAGAGGTTAGGGATGATGTTGGTGGTGAAATAAAAGAAAAAGGAGTTAGACCTTGCCAAAAATGTCCGCAGGAAGGTGATCTTAGCATACATATAATGCAGGGACTTATGGATAAGGTTGAGATAAGCTCTGGAGAAAATGGTAAAAGGTACATTAAGATTGAAAAAAGACTTAATGAATAATGATGCATTCATCGATTATAAGACTGAGCCCACTATAGAGAAGCGTAATGCCATAGTGGAAAATCATTTATACATGGTAGATATTTTTGTAAAAAAATATCTTGGAAAGGGCGTCGAGTATGATGATCTATATCAGGTCGGAGCCCTAGCTTTACTTGCTGCTGTAGAAAGATTCGATCCTGAAAAAGGAGACTTTAAAGCCTTTGCATCAAAAACCATATTAGGTGAAATAAAAAAATATTTCAGAGATAAGCAATGGAGCTTAAAAGTTCCTAGAAGACTAAAGGAAGTATATGCAAAGGTGAAGGAAGTCAGAGAGGAACTCTTCGCTAAGAATAAGAAAATGCCAACAGTCAGTGATATTTCACAGGTTACTGGCTTTTCTGAGGATCAAATAATCGAAGCACTAGATGCAGGAAAAGTATATTCCACTCATTCACTGGATGTGACATTTAATGAGATGGGAGAAGAGGGAGAAAGTCAATACCTGGAAAAATTCCTTGCTGTAAATGATGTAGGTTATGAAAGAATTGAGCAGGAAGAGATAATAAATAAGGTAGTTTCCGGATTTACAGATCAATTCAAATATATTTTTAGAGAAAGATTTTTATATAGTAGATCTCAAAGTGAAATAGCAAAGTCCCTGGGTGTATCACAGATGACCATATCAAGGGCAGAAAAGAAAATTATAGATAGCTTCAGACAGGAAATAATGGAGGTTTAAATGAAAAGAGTTTTTTCAGGAGTTCAGCCTACGGGCAATATACATTTAGGCAATTATTTAGGTGCTCTTAAACAATTTGTAGATTTACAAAATGATTATGAATCTCTGTTTTGTATAGTGGATCTTCATGCAATTACGGTTCCACAGGATCCAAAGAAGCTAAAAGAAAATATTTTAGATGTTGCAGCACTTTATCTTGCTGTAGGAGTTGATCCTAAGAAATCTATTGTTTTTGTGCAGTCTGATGTTTCAGCACATAGTGAGCTTGGATGGATATTAACATGTTCTTCTCATATGGGAGAGCTTTCAAGAATGACTCAATTTAAAGCTAAGACAGCAAATACAAGCAATAAAGATTCTATAGGTACAGGATTATTTTCATATCCACTACTAATGGCCGCCGATATTTTACTATATGACACAGATGTAGTACCTGTGGGAGTAGATCAGAAACAGCATATTGAACTTACACGAGATCTTGCCATAAGAGTAAATAATACTGTAAAAAAGACATTTGTAGTACCTGAGGGAAGATATATTAAAGAAGGTGCAAGAGTAATGGGTCTGGATGATCCAACTAAAAAGATGAGCAAGTCTGCAGAAAACCAGCATAGTCGTATCTCACTTCTTGATGATGACAATAAAATTAAGAAATCTATCATGAAGGCTACTACTGATTCAGAGGGAATTATCCGCTTTGATATTGAAGAGAAACCAGGAATAAGTAATTTACTGAATATCTATAGTGCTCTAACGGGGGAACCAGTAGAAGATATTGTAAAAAGCTATGATGGAAAAGGCTATGGAGATTTTAAAAAAGATCTTGTGGAGGTTACTCAAAATAGCCTTAAACCTATTAAGGAAAGATTTAACGAAATCCGTCACTCTCAAGAGTTGATAGATATTTTAAAGGATGGAGCTGAAAGGGCCGATGCCATTGCCAGAAAAACAATGAAGCGTGTAAAGGAAAATTTTGGCTTAGGCTTATAATTCTAAATGAAAGTAATGGGGCTTTTGCCCCTTTTTTATTTTTAAAATATTTTCTTGACAATTAAATAATATAGGAATAGAATTTAGTCAAGGAGACAAAGTTATGAAGTATTCATGTTATGATACATTTATGATAAGGACTCCATCTTTACCGATAAATATATCAGAAGAGTTATTAAAAAAGGATATGGATATTATAGATTATATCCAAGAGAAAGGCTTAAAAAGTTTTTTAGATGAGGCACTCTTTTATGTAAATCACAACTTAATAAATAAAATTAGCCATAAGTCTAGCTATGATTTTAAGTCTACACTATACAAATATATGATACGTTCTTCATCGAGACCTACTCCATACGGTTTATTCGCAGCTGTGGGACTAGGTTTTTTTGATGAAAAAACTAGTATAATTAGGCATAAAAAGATTGATAAGTATATTCAAATAGATAATACTTATATTAAATAATATTAATAACAACAACCTTTAATTGTACACATGGAAAAATCTGTCAGATGCCAACTAAAAAGGATCCAGCAACATCTTGCCATAAAGTTATAAATAATGATGGTGTTCAGCCAAGGTGCTAATTAGAAATATAAATCATAAAATAAAGTAGTTACAGTTAGGTTATCGCTGAAAGGAGAATACAATGAATAATGACAAACTGTTAAAACTAAATGTCAAGGTTTTGTTGGGACCATTCTTAGTTATGCTAATTAGTAGTATAATAGAACCAATAACTAATTCACTAGTAATAACATTTGTTGTTATGGAACTTTTATATGTGATATGTGGTGTGGTCATTAAACAAACAAATAAAATATCATGTATGACTAATATAGAATCTTTTAAATCTAGTATAAGATTAGAAACTAGAATCTTGATCTGTCTACTTTTAATTAGTCTCATGATATTCACTGCATTTATTATACTATCACTTTTACTTTTTGCACATCTTGATACCCATAATTCTAATATAACAGAAGTAAATGATAAAAATATAGTTGAGATATTGGTTATGAATACAATATTTGCTGGCATATGTGAAGAAATAGCATTTAGATATTGTCTTTTTAGAGAATTAGCAAAATCTAGTATTCTGCTAGGAATGGTATCAAGTTCAATTATATTCGCAGTATGTCATGCAGGTGTCTTCTCTCCATTTGTGTTTTTGGGAGGATTAGTCTTTGCAGTAATATATATGCTAATTGGAAATATCTTTATTAATATTATATTTCATGCAACATATAATTTCGTTTTAATCTCATGCCAATATTATTATGATCAGTTCAATAACCTGATTCCATTTTATTTATGTGGGATTGTTTCATTAATTTTGATGATTATAGCATATACTTATATATTTTTTAATAAAAGTATGAAAGGGGAGATACGGTTGATATGTAAGGAAGTTTGCAACAAAGAGCAAATAAAATTACTAAAGTGGGTATACAAGCAACCACCGATGATAATGATTTTTATAGTATTTACTATTCTTATTTTGTTTATGAGTATTTTAAACATAAAATTTATGACTAATTAGTATGATATAAAAAATCGGTAGTTTAGTTATATCAATATAAGGAGATGAAATGGAGGAGGTAAAATGAATAAGGATAGATTATTAAAACTTAATATTAAGGCAAGTTTCAGTGCTATAGGGATTATAATGTTAGCAGCTATTGTATCACCAATAATTAGCTTGGCAAAAGGCTCATATGCATTTATGTTTATAGCTATGGAAATTATAATATTAGTATGTGGTTTACTTTTCAAGTGGTCAAATAATCGTAACAACCCAGATGTAGTATACTCATTTAGATTTGATGGTAGGAAACTCACTAAAAGTTTAATTTGCATATTTCTCATTAGCTCTATGATAATGATAGGAAGCCTCTTTTCTTATATTTCCTACGCGCTAAATTTTGATTTTTTAGGATTTCAGCTTGGAAAAGTCGACAGGAATAATATATTTATAGTTCTAGTGGCTTGTTCCATACTACCAGGAATTTGCGAAGAAATAACCTTTAGATACTGTTTTTTTAAAGAATTAGCAAAATTCAATATATTATTAGCCTTAGTGTCTAGTTCTATCATATTTTTAGTATTCCATGTTGGTTTGATGTGTCCATATTATTTTTATACAGGAATAGTTTTTGCAGGATTATATATGATAACTGGTAATTTAGCTACAAATATAATATATCATTCCATCTTTAATGGGACAAATATTGTTTTTTATTATTTTAAGCTGGTCAGCTTAAAATTAATATATATACGGGATACTTGGTTTTATAGTACTATCAATTACACTTATTTGCATGTGGTGTAACAAAAGTGTGAAAGAAGAAATAAAAAGTTTGTGCAGTAGTCTATTTTCAAAGGAAAATATTAATGTACTAAAATGGATATATAAGCAACCTCAAATGGTAATAATTATTATTATTTTTCTTATTATGATTGCACTTACAAGCTGGGCACTGCTGGTTTAAAATATTTAAAATGAGTGAGATATACAAATAGATAATCGGTAGCCTAGTTATATCAATACAAGGAGGTAAACATGATTATAAATGATTTTGAACTTAATTTAGTAAAGACTAATGAGAAACATGGCAAAAACTTTCTTTAGCTAGAGCATTTTACAAAGATGCAGATTTATGCGTGCTTGATGAACCAAATGCTGCACTAGATAATATTGCCGAAAATAAATTAGCAAAGCTTTATAAAGGCTTATTTAATAATAATATAGGTATTGTAATAGTACATAGATTTAAGAATTTACTAGATAATGTAGACAGAGTTATTGTAATAAAAGACGGAACAATTGAAAGCGACGGACCAGTTGCATATGTGAAAAAGAATAGTATAGAGTTTAATAGATTATTTACTGAATCCATCTATTATAAAAAAGCTACTGAAGAATAACTCCTCAGTAGCTTTTAAAATACATTTATTTACTGTAGTCGTAGAAGCCTCTGCCAGTTTTTCTACCTAGTCTTCCACCTTTAACCATCTTTCTCAGGAGAGTGTGGGCTCTGTACTTTGGATCACCATACTCTTTGTATAATACATCCATAATTGCCAGGCATACATCAAGACCTACAAGATCTCCTAGCTCTAGTGGTCCCATTGGATGATTTGCACCAAGCTTCATTGCAGTATCGATACCCTTTGCATCAGCTACTCCATCAGCTAAGATACCTACTGCTTCGTTAATCATAGGAATAAGAATTCTATTCACTACGAAACCAGGTGCTTCTGCAACTTCTACAGGAGTCTTTCCAAGCTTTTCAGCAAGAGCAATAATAGTAGATTTAGTCTCCTCAGATGTAGCAAGACCCTGAATAATCTCAACCAGTTTCATCATTGGTACAGGATTAAAGAAGTGCATTCCAATAATCTTGTCAGGCCTTTCTGTTACGGCAGCAATCTCAGTGATAGAAAGAGAAGAAGTATTGGTAGCAATAATAGCTTCTGGCTTAACTAGCTTATCTAATTCAGCAAAAAGCTCCTTTTTAGCTTCCATATCTTCTGTAGCTGCTTCAATAATAAGATCTGCATCCTTTACGATGTTAATATCTGTGGAGCCTTCAATTCTTGCCATAATGGCATTCTTATCATCCTCAGTCATCTTTTCTTTTGAAACTAATCTAGCAAGATTCTTTTCAACAGTTGCAATTCCTTTATCTACGGAAGTCTGTCTTCTAGCTCTTAAAACAACGTCATATCCATTTTGTGCCAAAATTTGAATAATACCAGCACCCATGGTACCTGTTCCCAATACGCCTATTTTTTTCATACCAACCTCCTAAGGTTATCAATGTTGTTAATTTTTTAACTTTAATCTAATTATAACATATTGAAAATTATTTTCAAGGATATTTTTAAGTTTGTGTTATTTTTTCTGCTGCGTCTACAGCTCTTTTATCAACTATATTATTTTGCTCAATTATATGTAAAAAATCCTGTAATGAATACTCTTTATCAGTGAGTTTGTTACTAGCTAAAAATTTTCTGTACTTTTCTGCTAATTTTTCATCACTACTTTTTAAGCTAACATGGCTAGGTACGTGTATAAATTTAGTATGCGATATGCCAATGGACAGAGCGTGCTTCGTGGTTCGTATTTTTTTAGTATCAATATAATTAGATAAGAGGTCTGGTGCTACATACATTAATAACTCTTCCCACAAATCTAGATTCTCCTTAGGTGACTTGCTATTCCTCCACCCATCCTTAAGCCATTTTACGTACCACCTGCTATTTATGCAATTAGAAATATAAGCACTATCAGTGAAAATATTCATTTTATAGTCAGAAGCTTTGATCTTTTCAAAGGCATTTATTACCGCTTTAAGCTCCATACGGTTATTCGTGGTATTTGCTTCGTTTCCAGTAAAAATTTTTTTATAGTCGCCTAGCTCTAACAGACAAGCCCATCCTCCTTTGTTTTGAGAGGATTGATTTCCTGAGCAGGCGCCATCTGTATATATGTTAATTGTTTTCATTTATTTATTATATACTATTTCTCACTTTTTATTAAATTGTATAACCTTTTTTTTTATGCTATAATCTCCTCTATGAAAGAGGTAAAAAATGAACTTTAGCTTTTGCCCACTAGCCAGCGGAAGTAGTGGAAATGCATATCTGGTTAGAGGTGATGAGGGCTTGATTTTAATAGATGCAGGCATATCATGCAAAAAACTGTGTGAATATCTTGAGGCCTTAGGTTGTGGAATAAAGGATATAGATGCTACATGCATTACTCACGAACATACGGATCATATTAAGAGTCTTGCTGCAATTTGCAAAAAACATGGCAGGATGAGTCTTTTATTGAGTAAGGGTACAGATGAATATTTAGAAAATATAGCTGGTGTTGAAAGCAGAATTTTAATGGATGCTGAAAATTGCCTCCAAAAAGTGAAAGATTTGCAATTGCAATGCTTTTCTCTTTCTCATGATGCAGCAGAACCAATCGGCTTTTCTGTAATAAAAGAAGGACGTAAAATCTCATTTGTGACAGATACCGGAATTATTACTAATCATATATTTGATTCTATTAAAGACTCAGATACTCTTGTAATAGAGGCCAATTATGAGGAGGGCATTCTAAATATGAGTACCAGATACCCATATTCTGTTATTAGAAGAATAGGCGGAAGCTTTGGGCACCTGTCCAATAAGGATGCAGCAAAAACGATATTAGAAGTGATAAGGTATAGAAAAACTCAAGGTGTTTTAAAACCAATTAAAATTTATCTTGCCCATATTAGTAGAAATCATAATACGCAGGTACAAGCCTATATGACTGTGAAAAATTATCTTTTTGAGTATGATATTCATGAAGAAAAGGATTTTTTTCTAAATCCTCTTGACAGAGAATTTAATTTGCAAGAGGCTATAATGATTGCTATATAATGTCAAAAAAGAAGGATGCAAGATGAAAATAAAAATAATATGTATAGGGAAGCTAAAGGAAAGATATTGGACGGAGGCGATAGCTGAATATACCAAAAGGATGAAGGCTTATGCAGCATTAGATATTGTAGAACTGAAGGAAGAAAGGGCTGCGGGAATTGAGCAGGGAAGTGAAATTACTAGAATATTAAATAGTGAAGGAGAGCAAATACTCAAAAGAATTGGAGAACGTGACTATGTTATTACTCTTGAAATAGAGGGGAAAAATTTATCTTCTGTTCAGTTGGCAGAGCATATGGAGAAATGGCTTGAAAAAGCAAGTGGAAGTTTAGTATTTGTAATTGGTGGCAGCCACGGATTAAGTGAGGGCGTAAAGGCAAGAGCTAACTTTAAATTATCTTTTTCTAAGCAGACCTTTCCTCACCAAATGATGAGAGTAATGTTACTAGAGCAAATATATAGGAGCTTTAAGATAATCAGGGGTGAGGAATATCATAAATAAAAGCTCTGATATGTGACAAGAACGGTTGTTAAAGTATTTTATATCTTTGAAAAAGAGCCCGGCAAAATAAGGTGACCCCCAAAAGTTGTACTTTATACCAGAGACATTTAGAAATATTTGTCTCTGGTTTTTTGCGTCCTAAATATTTCCCCTAGGGGGAAATCGCAGCTAAGCTGCGTTTAATTTTCTATACTCAACTGGACTTAAATATCCAAGTTTTGCCTTTATTCTATTCTCGTTGTAGTATTTTATATACTTTTCTATTGTGTTTTTAAGC
>CASDYG010000005.1 GCA_949285555.1 uncultured Eubacteriales bacterium
TCACTACTTTCATTTTTAATTCTGTACTATATTTTGACATGAAAAAACTGACCTCCAAAAAATTGATTTTTTAGGTCCAACTTTTTGGGGTCAGTTCAATCATAAATGGGGTGTTTTATTTTGCAAACTACTATCTTTTTAATAAAAAAAGCATAGGAGCTCCTATGCTTTTAAATGATAAACTATTGGTATTATTAGTCTTCAAAAGTCTTAATCTTAGCAGCCTTTCCTGTACGTCCACGCATATAGTGAAGTCTAGCTCTTCTAACCTTACCCTTCTTCACTAGCTCAATTTTCTCAACAAGCGGTGAATGTATAGGGAATGTCTTCTCAACTCCAACACCTGATGCAATACGACGTACTGTAAAAGTACGAGCTATACCACCATTTTGCATCTTTAGCACAAAACCTTCAAAAACCTGGATTCTCTCTCTAGAACCTTCCTTAATTTTAATGTGAACCCTTACGGTATCTCCAACATTAAATGCAGGGATGTCTTGCTTTAGATAATCCTGTGTAACAGCATCTAAAATATTCATTTTTATCTCCTTCCCTCCAAGACGTTCATAACAATTATTTATTAGAGGACCGTCCGTAATTTCTTAAAAATATAAGCCTAAATATTCTATCATAGTATTATAAACATTTCAAGTATTTTCTACAGCTTTTTTGTTATTTTTAATTTAATCAGCCTTATGGTACATAAATGTAACTATAATCTCAAGTTTATTTCATCAGGCTATCCAGCTTTTCAATCACCTTTTGCGGCTCCTTAAAGCTATCAAGATGAAATTTCCATTCCTCACCCTTTCGAAATTCCAATATTATACCTCTAAATCGTCCATTTTGCTCAAGCTTATATCCTTTAAAGGCATATACTGGCATTTCGTCGCCAAGAGAATACATCATATCGGGTGTAACCTCTAAAAGCAGCCTTGGTTTACTTGTTTGATATAGAAAAAAGACTACTAGAAGCAGCAATAATCCCGCTAATATAAGCGACGCAGTTTTAAAACCTTCGCCAATATTCTTGGAACTAAATCCCACAAGCTCTGGATTTATTGCCACAAGTATCATTAATCCAATCGCTATTAAAATGAAAAACACCTTTTTAAAGTGCACATATCCTATCTGCCGTTTTGAGTAAAACCTCTCCATTGCTCCTCCATTTTCACTTAGTGTTTTTTACTTTGTATAACTCTTTTGTATGATGTACGACTTTTTATAACAAAAACTCCTGTTGCTCCTACAGCTATCAATATAATTCCAATCATCTGGTAAGGCTTAATTAGCTCGTTTAATAATATCATAGCAAAGATTGGAGCAAGCACAGGTTTTATGTATAATACCAGTGTTCCAAATGTAACAGATGTCTTATCTATTGCTGCAAAATATGCACCATATCCCACTCCGGTAACACCTATACAAATAAACGCTAATAGTGGTAAAGCCTGTATATCTATTCCTGAAAAGAATGGTACATTACTAATCATACTTAAACCAGCATTATTAAGTGCCTCAGCTATAAATCCAATATGGCTTAATCCCATGAAAGCTGCCAGTTCAATTACTCCAAAAATAAAGCTATAGCAAGTAAGCACCATGCCACCAATAGGTCTACCCTTTGTCTTAACCTTTCCTATAAGCGAATATATTGCAAATGTAATGGCAGAAGAAATTATCAGAAAAAGCCCTAGCGGTGAAGTATCCATATTCCAAGGCTTAATCATGACAATAAAACCCGTTATGGCAACGATAATAGCTACAAGCGTCCTTCTACCTATTTTTTCTCCGGCAAAATAATGAGCAAATCCAGTAGCAAAAAATGTACTGGAGCAAAATATTACTGAAGCTTGGGTAGCAGTTATGTATTCAACAGCTAAAGTATAAAGGGACATGGAAACTACAATTCCAATAAATCCTGCCAAGGCAAACACCTTGTAGTCTTCTTTGGTTAATTTATAGTTATGTAGCTTAAGCTGTCTAATGGCAAGTGGAAGAAGGAAAAGTCCCCCGACCAGAAATCTGATAAAGCTAAGTTGAATGGGATTTACCTCTCCACCCATAACCTTCAAAGAAATTTCCATCAGGCTGAAAAGTACTGTAGCTATAAAAACATATATAATCCCTTGCTTCATTTAAATGCCTTCTTCCATATATTCTACTATACGCTCTCCAATTCTTTGGAAATTTTTACAGATATAAGAATCTGATTTTATCACTATTGGAACACCAAGATTTGTACTGATATGTATATTTTCATCTTGCTGTATTACTCCTATAAGCTGAGCCCTGACCATTCTACTAACTTCCATTAAATCAGGGCAGTAGCCTCCATTGATTAAATCTGCAATCACTCTATTTACCACCACAAATCTTTCAGCAATGCCAAGCTTTATTAACTGCCTGTCTACGGAGTCTGCATCTCGAAGAGCCGAATATTCAGGATTTGTAATAATAATAGCAGCATCACTGCCTGCTGATGCCAATACCATTCCATCATCCATGCCTGAAGGAGAGTCCACTATAATGTAGTCATAATCCTTTCTCAGTCTGTCCATTAATACCTTAATGTGTAAAGGGGTGATGTGACCTTCTTCCCTCTCTGGGGAAGCAGCCATGAAGAATAGATTGTCAAATCTTTTATCCTGCATTATTCCCTGTGATATGGCACACCTGCCCATTACTACATCCTTAACATCGTAAACAACACGATTTTCCACACCTAAATATAGGTCTATATTTCTTAGTCCCATATCCATATCTATTAGCATTACTCTTTTTCCCATTTGTGCTAAAGTAATGGAAATATTACAGGCAAACATAGATTTGCCGGTTCCCCCCTTTCCGGAGGTAATCATTATAACTTTACCCATAAAAACCTCTTAAAGTCTAGTTTATTTTATTTTCGCCTATGCTTGTCGCAGATTCTCCTGTAGTTTTGCTAGTCATTTGTGACTTAAGCGACATGTATGCATCAATTATATTTCCTGCTACTGGAGCAGCCAGTGCAGATTCTCCACCCTGAACCAGAAGTACGACTACAGCAATCTCTGGTTCCTCTGCTGGGGCTACTGCCATCATCCATGCAAAGTTATCGTAGTTTGCTTTCCATGTGTCTATTCGGGTTTGGCTGACAGTATAGCCGCTAAGTCTTTTGACTGCATAATCAACCAGGTCATTTTCTGAGGAATATTTGTACCTTTTATCCTTTCGAATTTCTTCAATTTCTTTTTGTACATCCTCATAAGTCTTGCCTGGTAGTAACTGGGATAAATGATCCTTAATATATGATATTTCATCAGCTGGATTTATCTTACCAAATCTTTCTGCCGTTCCAGTCTTTCCTGCAACATTAACAGATGCTCCAAGATTTTTTCCAGCACCAGCATGATTTGCTGCCTGTCGCATACCTTCCAAAATTACATCGTACACAGACTCGTCGACACTATTTAACTTTTCCGGAGCCTTCCTTTGTGTCATTCCTTCTCTGGATATGCCCTTTATGATATTTACTTCATTCTTATAGCCTTTATTTCCAATAGTCGCAACATATCTGGCCACCTGCACTGGTGTATAGGCATTATCACCCTGTCCAATGGAAATGTTGAACTGATCTCCTGTGCCCCACTCAGCCTGATTAAAAAATGAGAACAGGGCCAAATCAGCAAGATCCTGAGCCTTGTCTTTAATTACATTCGTATTTTTCTTAATACGCTCAGTAATTTCCTCTCTATCCAGTTTTTCATCTATCATACTACAGATATAGTCAATATCCTTGTGCAGCTTTCTATAGTTTTTAACAGTTTTTTCAGGAAAATAGTCCGTAGCACTTTCATATATGGTGCTCCAAAGGCTATTTTTAATCTGTTCCTTATGATATTCCTCTGTTGGAGCTGGTAATAATGATTCACCTATCTGTATGCCTGTCTTTTCACCAAGTCCAAGCTCCTTTGCAACCTCAATTATTTTATCAATGGTTATATTATATCCAAGAGAGCTACCACTTCCCCAGTCCTTACCTGTACCAATACAGTAAAAGTAATAGTTGCATGATACACCCAGTGCGCCGGTAAGTGATAATGGACCATGGCTGCCTCCGTACATATTCCAAATATAGCAACCAAAATTTCTGTTTCCCAGCTTTATTACACCTCTATTATTGATTACTCTACTTGTGCTTAGGCCTTGTGAAATCGCCGCAAGAGCCGTTGCAGGCTTAAATGTAGAGCCTGGCTGCACTGCTGTTCTGGTGGCAATATTGTAAAGAGGTATAGGTGCAAGTGGATCTCTTGGATTCTTACTTTGCACAGACTCCCATGCCTCGTTTGTTATACCACCCGAGAATATATTTGGATCATAATCAGGATAACTTGCCATAGCTAGTACATCGCCACTTTTCACATCTAAAACCACTGCAGCTCCACTTTGGCATCTTGGATATTTAATACTTGCTTTATGAATTCCAGCTTCTAGCAAGCTTTCCACCTGCTCCTGCAAATTAGCATCTATAGTCAGGTAGACATCCTTACCTGGAATCGGGTCACTTTCAGATAAAGTTTTAATATATTCGCCACTGCTGTTTACTCTTATTCGCTTAACCCCGTCCTGACCTTTAAGCTTAGACTCAAAAAAACCTTCTACTCCATCCTTTCCAATTAGATCTGAAGCCCTATAGCCTTTCTTCGTCAGCTTTTTAACCTCGCTATCAGATATACTTCCCATGTATCCCAATATATGGGAAGCAAGCTTTCCTCTTGGATAAACTCTTTTATTTTCAGTCGTTACAGCCACACCTTTGTTGGGAGTTTCCTCGATATATGCTATTGTTTCCTTACTTATACCCTTAGCAATCGTAATTGGGAGATATCTGGTAAATCCGAATGTTACAGTTTCATTTCTAATAATAAGTATATATCTTGCTTCTTCATCGCTTAGTTTTTTATCTATATCGTATTTTTTTCTAAGCTTTTTAAAAACCTGTTCCGCAGAAGGTTTCTTCTTTATTTCTTTTTCAGAAAATCCAAACTTTTCAAGAAAGTCTTCCTTTTCCTTATCAAAGGTATATTGCATGTTCTTAGCATAAATTGGTATATTTACCTGATATTTCTTATATATTTCATCCGGTACATCGCGACGATCCATATTAGGATCTATACCATATTTATTACGCAAAGACTGAAATGCCTCCGCACCGCTAATGCCCTTAGGAAGACCATTTTTTTCAAGCCAGCTATCTTTTTCCTCATCAAAAGTATAATAAAAGCTACCATCTGCTGCAATCTTTATCGGAAACTTATCTATATACTTATCTCCATTTTTTACAAAGGTGCGTATTAGATCAAGTGCAGACTGGTTTAGTTCCTCACCTGTCAGAGATGAGGCATTAAATGTTGCAGAGAATTCCACCTCATTAGTAGCAAGAATATTGCCATATCTATCCGTTATATTACCTCTTGCAGCTGGCGTAACAATATCTTTCGTATTTTGTCTATCAGCTCTTTCACTCCATTGGTCGTGCTGCAATATGGTCACCACAAATAATCTGATGATCAAAATTAACATCAGCAGAAAAATTACAACCACTAATGGGTAGAAACGAGACTGTTTTGACTTCATTAAAAATACCTATAATTTACCTTTTTTCTATTATCTTTCTTTATATTTCTTGAAATCATAGCATAACCTATGAGCATCACGGCAAATGTTGCAGGAAGACTTTGTAACAAATATGTGAGCCCAAGCTTTACACTATGGCCAGATGTAAATAAGCTATAACTGCCCCAGTACATAATAGCATACATCAAAATTCCTATTATGCTCAAAAAGCAAAATCCCCACAGAGTTTGTGAGTTAACATAAGTCATAAGAAGCGAAAGTATTGCAAATACAATTAAAAGACACAAGGTTTCAATACCTTCCACATCACCTGTTGTAACTTCTCTTAAAAAAGTACATATACCACTTATAGCAATCCACTTTTTTGCATCTTTTTTTAAAAGTAAGTGAAGCGCACCAATGGCAAAAAAGAGCTGTGGCATATAGGGACTATAATATACGAACCCATTCAAAATACACCATCCTAGATATACCAAAGCTATCATAGATGGTACATATGCCCTTCCTTTATCCATATTCGCAAAAACTGGGATATGCCACTTACCAAACAGCCTTATCATAGTACCACCGTCACCTTCTGTATACCCTTAAAATTTACGGCAGGCTTAATTAGTACTCTATATATCTGAGAATTTGAATCGAAGCTACTTTTCACAATTGTTCCAATAGGAATACCTGCTGGATAAGCTCCCATACCTGATGTTACGATTCGCTCTCCCACCTGTGGCTGTATATTAGGATCTAGCATATAGCCATTGAGCCTACCATCATCAGGTCCATCTATTACGCCCAGAATATCCATATTCCCTTCTAGCTTAAAGGTGAGATGGCTATTAGAATCCACTATGGAAACTACCTTTGACCAACTTCTTCCTACATCCGTAACACAACCTATGAGGCCCTTGCCTCCTAAGACTGCGGATCCTTTTTTGATTCCTTCATTTTTTCCAACATTTATAGTGAAGGAAACTATATGACTAGTTCCATTAAAATTTATTATGTCTGCGGTTACTAAGCTACGCTCCTGAGTATCAGGCACGTAATTTAACGCTTCCGATAGTTCCTGTAGACTGCTAAGCTGGCTTTCATCAAGCTTAGCCTTCATAAGCTGATCCCGAAGCTCATCATTTTCTTTTTTAAGCTTATCATTTTCTTTCTGAAGGGTGCTATAATTGCTGATAGCTTTAAATGGTTTTCCCAGCGTCTTTCCCATAGAAACAAAAGGTTTTTCTATGGTAGTAGCAATCCCTCTTATGTATGATGTAACGATATTATCTCCACTGTTAAAAATAGATACTAAAATAAATGTAGCTAGTGCTACTATTGATATTAAGAGAATAAAAATAAAAGCATGCTTTTTAATCCATTTCATACGTCACAAAAGGGGTGTAACCACCCCTCTCCCTTTAATATATTATCGCCTGTTAATCGTAGAGGCATATACCTTTAGCTTTTCAATATCGTTGAGACTCATTCCTGTACCTGTAGCTACAGCTTCAAAAGCATTTTCAGCAATGTCCACCTTCATTCCGGTTCTAGATGAAATCAGCTTATCCAGATTTTTGATTCTGCCTCCACCACCTGACAGTATCATACCTTCATTGGCAATGTCGGCAGCCACTTCCGGTGGAGCCTTTTCTATAGTAGCTTTCACACCATCTACAATAATATCTAAAGATTCCTGTAGAGCTATCATCATATCTCGATTAGTAATTTCAAGGGTCTTAGGTAATCCAGAAAGTAAATCTCTGCCACTTGCTGCTACAGCCTCTATTATCTCATCTCCATTATCATCAATATCTAACGACGCAGTACCAATTTCTATCTTAAGTCTCTCTGCTGTCTTTTCTCCAATAAGAAGTGAATGTCTTTTCTTCACATACTGAATAATGGCATCATTAAATTTATCTCCAGCATATCTTATAGATGAACTGGCAACTATACCTCCCAGCGCAATTATAGCAATATCGGTAGTGCCACCACCGATGTCAGCAACCATACATGCTGTTGAACTGTCAACATCAAGACCTGCACCAATAGCTGCGGCCATAGGCTCCTCCAAAATATAAACTTCAGATGCTCCCATCTGCCTGACTACCTCTTCTACAGCTCTCTTTTCTACTTCTGTTACTCCACTGGGTACTCCAACTACCACCCTGAAATTCTTTACACGGTTAGCAGAAACAGCCTTCTCTACAAAGGCACGAAGCATATCTGCCGTTCTGTCAAAATCGGAAATTACACCATCCTGAAGCGGCCTTATTACCTCGATATTCTGCGGTGCCTTACCGATCATCGCCTTAGCATCATCGCCTACAGCAAGGGTTACACCCCTTTTCCTGTCAAGGGCAATAACAGATGGTTCATTTAATACAATCCCACTATCCTTAATATAAATAAGGGTATTGGCAGTACCAAGATCAATTCCCATATCCTTTGAAATTAAAAAGTCAAACATGCTTCCTCCCAAATATATAATTTATAGGGTACTAAATCCCTTTATTCACAGGTATTTTCTTATTTTCAGTATACTCTCTTACCTTTATAAAGCATTTAATGAAATATAGATTTAAAATAAATTTCTCTCTTTAAAACTGAAAAAATTACCATCTCCAATGATAATATGATCCACCACTTCTATTCCAAGAAGCCTTCCACATTTAACCAGCCTGTCCGTGGTATTTTTATCGTGCTCAGATGGCGAGGGGTCTCCACTCGGGTGATTGTGAAAAAATATAACTCCAGTTGCGCTTTTTTTAATAGCTAACGAAAATGCCTCTCTAGGATGTACCATGGTAGCATTAACCTCACCTGTGGAAATTCGTTCTGCTCCAAGTACCTTTCCCTTAGAACTAAGTACTACTGCACAAAAATGCTCCTTGCTTTCACTACGAAGCTCTTCCATGAAAAAGTCCGCCGCTTTTGAGGAAGAGTCTATGATATACCCCTCTCTCCTACGTGCAGTATTTATTCGTTTACAAAGCTCAATGGTAGCTAGGAGTCTTACAGTACGAAATCTGCCCATGCCTTTAATTTTTAAGATGTCCTCCATATCAAGACGAAGCAATCCGCTGATACCATCTGAGCTAAGATTAAGAATATCTTGCGAAAGCTCCAGCACAGATTTCCCTTTTATTCCACTTCCCATAAGAATGGCAATCAGCTGAACATTTTCCAGACTACTTACTCCATATCTAATTCCTTTTTCTATTGGGCGTTCGTCTATAGGCAAATTTTTTATTTTCATAAAAATTAGCCACTCTTCACATAAGTGTATATATTATACCATTTTTTAATGCTTCTCTCAAGAAATAAATATCATCAAATAAGGTATATTTCAGTCAATTACTTATGTAGGGTGGCAATGAATTTTTAAAGCTTATGTAAGAATAATCCACTTCCCAGCTTAGGCTCAAACCATGTAGACTTAGGAGGCATTACTTCATTAAGATCAGCAATGTTCATAATTTCCTCCATCTTTACAGGGCGCATGATTATACCAAGAGTAAATTCTTTAGATTCTACCTTCTTAGCTACACCTTCTATACCATGTATACCACCGATAAAATCAATCCTCTTATCCGTTCTTGGATCTTGGATGCCCAAAATAGGATGAAGAATTTTATTCTGAAGTACATTAGCGTCTAAAGCATCAAGAAAATCTTCAGGAATAATTTCCTTTCTGGCTTTAACCTCATACCAGCGTCCTTCTAAATTAAAAACATATGTCTGAGGTTCACTAACTCTCCTTCCCATTTCTATAGGCGAAACCTCAAAGCCCGCCTCCTTAACAGCACTTAGGAATTCTTCAGCTTCCATACCTTTGAGATCCTTTAAAAGCCTGTTATATTCCATTATATACATCTCATCATGCGGATAGATTGTTGCCATGAAATAATTGAACTCTTCATCTCCTGTACTATCTTTAGTTCGCATTTCCTTTGCCACTCTGCTCGCGGCCGCACTCCTGTGATGCCCATCCGCTACATAAAGATAATCTATGTCTTCAAAGCGTTTAACTATTTCATCACTAACCTTATCATCTTCAATTACCCAAAGTCTATGTATTACACCATCATATTCAAAATCATAGGTCGGCTTATTGGATGCTGCATATTCTTTGATATATTCCTTTATATTAGCAGTATCCATATATGTGAGCATAACAGGTTCTGTATTAGCACCACAAGTCATAAAATGACGCACCCTGTCATCCTCCTTATCCTTTCTGGTAAATTCATGCTTTTTAATTATTGCCTTATCATATTCCTCTACACTAACGCAGGCTACAATACCCATCTGCGGCCTGCCTTCAAAGACTTCTTCATATATGTAAAGCTTAGGCCTTTCCTCCTGCTTTAAAATCCCTTTAGAAATAAAGCTTTGCAGATTATCACGCGCCTTATCATACACCTTCTGATCGTAAGGATCTATTCCTTCATCCAAATCCACCTCTGCCCTGGCAATATGCATGTAAGATGCTTCACTTCTAAGTGCTATTTCTTTAGCCTCATCTCGTTTTACTACATCATAAGGTGGTGCACATACATCCTTAGCCTTATCCTCTGCCGGTCTAATTGCTGCAAACGGTCTAACGATAGCCATTCTTTTTCATCTCCTTTTCGATAATATTTATAATTTCATCCTTAGACAGGCTGGTACTATCAATTTCTATAGCATCTTCTGCCTTTCTCAGTGGATTTAATTCACGCATGGAATCAGCCAGATCTCTGGCCTCTATGTCTTTTAAAACCTCATCTAATGTTACTTTGCTGCCTTTTCGCTTTAGTTGAATTAGCCTTCTTTTCGCCCTTTCTTTAGGATCGGCAGTCAAAAATATTTTCACCTGCGCCTGTGGAAGTATAACTGTACCAATATCTCTTCCATCCATGACAATATCCATATTTCTTGCCATATCTCTTTGATATTTAGTAAGTCCTTCTCTAACACAGTTATATGCTGATATTTGAGATGCAATCTTTGTCACCTCTGAGCTTCTAATAAGTTGACTTATATCCTTTCCATCTACTAAAATGGATTGATTTTCAAATTTTATTTCTGTACTTTCCATCAGCTTACATACAGCATCCTCATCCATAGGATTAACACCCTCAGTAAGTACCTTGTACGCAGCTGCCCTATACATCGCTCCTGTGTCTACATACACTAACCCTGTCTTTTTCGCCAATATCTTGGCTATGGTGCTTTTCCCCGCACCACCAGGTCCATCTATCGCAACATGGAATTTTTTTAAATTCCCTTTCACAGATTACCCTCCAAATCTTATTTTACATCAAAAAAGTACTTTGAGCATGATCTACTTATGCTGCATACCTACTCATCTTCTCCAGATTCAAGCAAAGCTTCAACTTCCTCTTTAAAGCTATTTACATCTTTAAAATCCAAATATACTGAAGCAAAACGCAAATAGGCTACAGGGTCTAGTTTCTTTAGCTTATCCAAAATAAATCTGCCTAAGAGCTCACTCTTTATCTCTCTTTTTATCATATTGGAAATTCCATCTTCAATTTCCTCGACGATTGTTTCAATAGAGTTAGCAGATATAGGTCTTTTTTCGCAAGCCTTGGCTATTCCCCTGGCAAGCTTATCACGATTAAATTTTTCTCTACGGCCATCCTTTTTTATGATATACATAACAGGCTGTTCAGCTCTTTCGTAAGTGGTGAACCTATGCCCGCAGCCGTTACATTCCCTTCTGCGTCTTACTGCATTGCCGGAGCTGTTAGTTCTTGAATCCAAAACCTTAGTATCACTTTGATTACAAATAGGACAGTTCATACTCCCTCCTCTTTGATTTTTTATTTTACTACAAAACAGAGCATTTTACCACACCCCCACCGTAATTCCTATAAAACAAAGGAACAGCTACAGCTGCTCCTTTGAAATAAGTTTATACATAATGAACAATTATTAATAAACAATAAATTAATTTATGTAAATTTTTGCATTTATTTTTTATGCTTTTGCACGGACAATCTATATCTATCGCTATTGAAATAATCCTTCGTTTCCTTTACGACTACTCCACTTAAGAATAGAATTCCGATTAAGTTTGGTATTGCCATTAGACCATTACATATATCGGCAATTGTCCACACTGCACTAATTGTAAAGAAAGGTCCTATAAGTACAGCAAGTACATATAGCCATCTGTAAACCTTTACAGCCTTCATATTATTACCTGACAAATATTGTAGACATTTTTCTCCATAAAAGTCCCAGCCTATTATCGTGGTAAATGCGAAGAAGCTTAGTGCCAGCATCAATACAAATGCTCCCACACTATGGCTCCAAGGAAGTCCTTCTCCAAATGCGAAACCTGTCACATTAGCACCTTCGAGTCCTCTTTCTGTAGCACCTGTTATGATAAGTGTCGTTCCTGTCATAGTACATACAATGATAGTATCAATAAATGTACCTGTCATAGATATGAGTCCTTGTCTTACTGCCGTATGAGTTTGTGCTGATGCAGCAGCAATAGGTGCAGTACCAAGACCAGCCTCATTGGAGAAAATACCTCGTGAAATACCTTTTTGCATTGCTACAAGCATTGCTCCAAGTGCTCCACCAGTCATTGCTCTGATACCAAATGCACTTTCAACAATATGCTTTAAAGCTGCAGGCAATTTATCAATATTATAGATTATAATAGCAAGACATATAAAGAAGTATGCAACTGCCATGAATGGAACAATGATACTTGTTACGGTTGCTATCCTCTTTATACCTCCCAGAACTACAAGGGCTACCAAGAAGGCAATTACTATCGCAGTACCTACAATAGCAAGCGATACCTCAGTTCCAAATAGGTTAACCAAATATTGATCATGTGGATCAACAAAACCTTTAACTGCCGTTGCTATACCATTTACCTGTGTAAAGGTACCTGTACCACCTATACTTGCAGTCATTCCAAACAGAGCAAACATCTTTGCAAGCCATTTCCACTTTTGCCCAAGTCCTCCTTCAATATAGTAGAAAGGACCTCCAAGCGTAGCACCATTTGCATCGATTTTACGATATTTTATGGCAAGTACACCTTCACTGTACTTCGTGGCCATTCCAAAAAATGCTGCTACAACCATCCAAAATAGTGCTCCAGGACCTCCCGCAAGAATTGCCGTTGCAACACCTACAATATTACCAGTACCAATGGTTGCCGCCATGGCTGTACAAAATGCACCAAAGCTACTTATCTCACCAGCAGCTCCCTCTTCATTAGAGAACATATACTTAGCAGCAAGAATAAGTCTTCTCATTTGAATGACCTTAAGCCTACAAGTAAGCAAGATACCCGTTCCCAAAATGAGAACAATCAGCGGTACATTCCATACCAGATTGTCAATGTACTCTAAAAAACTTGTAATGGACATAATTCCTCCTTGTGCAGTATATTAAGTATCTTCATCGATACCTTCTGCCTAGCTTATAAATGACGTGAATTTTATTTTAAGAAATACTTTCTGCAAGCTTATCCATAATAGTAAGATATGCTGCATCATATATCTTTAAATAGTCACGCCTGCTCATATTGAAGCTTTGCTTAAAGACTTCATCGTCTAGCGCCACTCCTTTTATAAAATCTGCCTTGTAAGCCTTAATATCCTCATCACTTACCCTAATGCCTTCTTTTTTAGCCATTGCATAAATTATGAGTTTATTGCTGACAGATTTCTTTACATCAGCTTCTCTTCTTTCTTCATATTCACTACTACTTATACCTGATTTGTGCTTAGCTTCCTCCAAGCTATCTGCACCATGAATTTTTAGAAAAGCCGCATCATATCTATCCTTTTCATATGATATAACCTTGTCGGGAATTTTATCCTCATTAACACTACTTGAACTAATAAGACTATCTATCACCTTATGATTTCTATCTGTCTTATAAGCAAAATCTGCCATAGCGTTAAGCTTTCTATCTAAATGTTTTCTAAAATTACTTTCAGCTTTGTATTTTTTACCCTCACCCTTAAGAAATTCTTCCATCGAAGATGGTCTTGATTCTACAATATCAGATAGCTTAACGGTTACATCTACCTCTTGTCCCACCATAGACTTATCACTAAAAAAGTCATTGATTTCAGACTTAAAAGTCTTAGAGCTTCCTATCTTCATACCTTTTATTTCCTTTGTGAGACCGGTAATGCCAGAAGTATCTATACCCTGCTCTATAATCTCTGAGGTTACCACAATTCTAGCTTTTTCATCTTTTAGACCTAAAATAATCCTATCATCCTGCTTTACAGTATATTCAATGTCTGCTACCTGATTATCCTCTAGCTGTCCCTCTGTAATTAAGCTCTCCCTTAAGTTTCTATTTAAGTAATATGCCACAGCCTCATCTATATCCGCTTCTGTCACATCCCTTCTCTTTACAGAATCCAGCTCGAGATTTTCTTTATTAAAATTAATGGTTACTAAATCACTATAATCTAAATCAAGATAGTCTTTCGAGGAAAAAAGTTTATCCTCTTTTTTTGTATCTTCATTAGTACAGCCCGATAAGATAAAAAAAAGACACAGAATAAACCATGTGCAAACGACCTTTTTACACCTACCTATATTCTCTGTCCTCTTTTCTTTCATGTACTACTCCATTAACATTCTTGCTTTATATTTATTATATCATGTAATAATTCAAAATCAATATACCGTTATAAAGTATGCAATTTATTGATAAAAAATATATATTTTTTATATTAAAACCACATATAAAGATGGTTAATTTATTCTCAATCTTGGAATTTCAATATTATTCTGAACATTTTATTAAAGTCATACTAATAATACGAAAAAAATCTTATCGAATAATATTCACACCAAATATTCGCTTAGATGTATTATTTATAAAAAATTGCTCCTATTGCAACTAAAAAGCGATTAGGCTTGTTTCTTCCTAATCGCTTTTAAGGTTAAACATGTTCTCTTACTTTTTGCTTCGATTTTTCCTCCCACACCACAACTTCTTTATTGGAGAGTCTTTGGATAAATAAAAAAGAATTTCTACATTTGTCCAATGCTATGTTTTCTTTCAATCAAACGTTCAGCCCTATCACTTAGTAAAGCATTCATTTTTTTTGCTATTTCATATAATTGCTCTGTTGTCGGCTTTTCTAGCATTCTTTGAAAATTAGCTCTTCCGTTTTCCCACGGTGTTATTTCCACAGCAAATAATTCCAAACTATAGTCTTCCATATGTTCATTAATCCAATCATACATGTCTGGAAATTCAACTTTGGCTCTTTTATAATATATATCAGGAAAATCATTATCCTTATTGTAGTCACCTTTTCCTGGGTGCTTTCCATATTTATTTGTAAATCCGTTAAATCCCTTTGGTGCCGGCATGAAATTAGCTATACAATGATGTCTATCTGCCAGTAAATTAAACTCATCTATATGGTTAGAATCAATAACTTCTATTCCGTTTATTATGTCAGAAAGGACACATTCACTATCTCTTGTTTTATTCGAATTTCTATATACTGCATCATATATTTTTATTAAGGACCAACAATTAAATATGGTATCTTGGCTATCAGGGACAATACCGTAAAGCTCACTGGAAATCCACGAGGTCCTACCGTTACTAAGTGCTGAGTCTGGATGCCTTTTATTCATTTTGTAATTTTTTCTATATTCTAATAACCCTTCAACTCCATTTTTATCCACAGTAGGATTTTCAGGTACAAGTTCATTTCGACAGCACTTGAGTAAAGCCTCCTTGCTTGATATATCAATACTGATTTTTTCCATAGCAGTCTCTTTAAAATCTTCAATACAAATTTTAATATCACTTCCTATAGTGAAAATACCTCACTATACTTTGCAATATTTAAACAACCTATCAGACTATTTATTTTGCTGCTTAATACGCTGCTCATCTGCAACTGCACATTTAGATTTGCAGCTACTACAGCCATAACCGCATCCCTTATTTTCATTGCCATTTTTATAAGTTAAAAATACACCCAGGCATGCAATGATACCTAATATCAAACCTCCGCCTAAAATGTAAAGGATATGAGATAAAAAATACTCCATTATTTCCTCCTGAGTTCTACGATTTCATCCAGTATGGCATCCGCCACTTCTTCCTTCGACATTAGTGGCAAATGATCAATCTTGTTATTTGTAATAATTGTCACTTCGTTTGTATTATGGCCAAAGCCTGCACCGGCATCCTTAAGATTATTTGCTACTATAATATCTACATTTTTTCGAAGCAGCTTTGCCTTAGAATTTTCAACTAGATTCTCTGTTTCCATAGAAAAACCACAAAGAATTTGATCCTCGCTTCGGTGATTACCCAGATAACTTAATATATCATCCGTTCTTTCAAGTTCTAAAACGGTATCTCCACTACTTTTCTTAATTTTCTCATCGCTATATGATCTTGGTCTATAGTCTGATACAGCAGCTGCCTTAATTATAACATCTGCCCTGTGTGCCTTTGCCTTAACCAATTCAAACATGGCTTTTGCGCTTTTTGCCTCCTCATGTTGCACAAACATTGGTGGCTCCACCTTGGTATTAGCTCTGATTACAAACACCTGTGCACCTCTAAGCATTGCCATTTTCGCCAGTGCCATACCCATTTTCCCTGTAGAATGGTTAGTGATAAATCGTACAGGATCAAGAGCCTCTTCAGTTGCGCCCGCAGTTACAAGTACCCTCATGCCTTCCATATCCTTTTGAGAGTAAAGCTCTCTTTCGATATATGCATAAAGAACATCTGGCTCGGGCATTTTACCATCTCCTATATCTCCACATGCAAGATATCCCGATGCTGCCGGAATTATTTCCATACCAAGCTTTTCTAACCTGTCCATATTTTCCACTGTTATAGGATTGTTATACATATTGGTATTCATTGCAGGGGCAATAAGCTTTGGGCAGGTAGCGGCTAAAAAGGTAGTAGTAAGCATGTTATCGGCAATTCCATATGCAAGCTTTGCCATAGTATTTGCAGTAGCCGGAGCCACTAAAAACAAATCTGCTTTCTTTGCTAAGGAAATATGCTCCACATCAAAGCTGAATTCTCTGTCAAATGTATCGATAATACATTTGTGTTTTGTAAGAGTTTCAAATACCATAGGACTGACAAATTTTGCAGCAGCCTCCGTCATTATTACATGTACATCGCATCCCTCCTGAACAAGCCTCGAGGTGAGATTACAGATTTTATAACTAGCTATTCCTCCAGTAATGCCAATTAGCACCGTTTCCCCTTGCATACTCATATTAGACACTTCCTTTTTACCATGAATATTCTGATTCCATCTGACAGCTTTTATCAGCTATATTTCTCTTTATTATATACTCTTATTATTAAAATCTCAATAAATTCGATTTGAAAGCTCCTAGCTTCATATAGTGTATATATTTTTATGACAATATGAAATGCTTACAAGGATAATATTTAAGTAAGGTCACAATAAATATCATATGCTTATTTATTCATATGATTATATTATAAAATATTAAGCATACTTTCTTTTTATTCGTGTTTTTATAAAAATAAATATAAAACAGATTGTTTTATAGTTAATTCAACATATTGAATTTCACTTTATTTATTCTTATACATCTAACGCATAAAACCAATTGACAAGTTGTTGTATATTTATATATAATAATATAACAAATCAAGAAAACAGTTCATTTATATGCTGTTTTATTCATGGAGGTTTTATGAAAAAGAAATTAGTTTTTTCACTTGCCCTTTTGCTGATATGTAGTGTTTTTTTAACTGCATGTGGTAATGGTGGTGGAGATAAAAAAGAGTCCAAAAATATGTTAGTTGGAATAACAAACATGATTGATAAGGTGGATCCTACTGACGGTGGTACTCCTTGGTCACTGACTTCATATGGTATTAGTGAAACCATTTATAAGCAGAACGAAAAGGGAGAGCTTGTAAGCAGAATAGCTGACGAAATTAAACAGGATGATGACTTAACCTGGACACTTACACTAAAAAAGGGAATAAAATTCTCTAATGGTGATGCTGTTGATGCTAAGGCTATTGCTGATTCTTTAAATGATGTTATGAATGGCAATGAGCTTGCTACTGCATCGGCAGGAAAAATCAATTTTGAACCAGTATCAGATCTTGTAGTTAAAATTACTACAGAACGTAAAACTACCACAATGAAAGCTGTATTGTGTGAATGGACAAACATCATCTATAAAAAAGTTGGTGATGAATATATTTTCACAGGTCCATACGTTCCACAAAAATTAGATCCAGGCAGTCAGATAGAGCTTGTTCCAAACAAGAATTACGATGATAAGGCAGAAAAGCGACCTAATATTACTTTGAAAGCTTTCAAAGATAGCAACGCCATGAAGCAAGCATTTGAAAGTGGAGAATTAGACATGGCATTTACCGTTACTGCTGAAGCTGCCAAGGAGCTTAAGGATGCAGACAAAAAAGTAAAGGATATTGACGCTGGTTATCAATACTTTGCCATCAACAATACAGAAGAGGGTCCGCTCTCTGATCTAAAGGTAAGAGAGGCTATAAATCTCACCCTAGACAGGGAAGCTATGACAAAAGCTCTAGAAGGCGGCAAGGTAGCAACAGGCTTTTTTGCACATTACTATGATTTTGCGGGAGATGTTAAAGTAAAGACTGATGTTAAGAAGGCAAAGAAAATATTAGAAGAAGCTGGATATACTTATAATGACAAAAAACAGCTTATTGGCAAGGATGGAAATCAGATGACACTTACCCTTGTCACCTATCCTTCAAGACCAGATTTACAAATTATCATGCAGCAGGTTGCAGGCCAGCTTGATAAAATTGGCATTAAAGCAGAAACTAAAATCGTAGATAACATCGATAGCTTCCTTGCAACCAGGGCATTTGATATCGCATTCTATGCCCAGCATACTGCACCTTCTGGTGATCCACTCACTTCATTAAATATGTTCTTTAGAAGTGACCAAACTGGAAAGAATGTATTATACAAAAATCCTGACGTTGATAAGCTAATGGACGAAATGGGTAATATGGAGCCTGGCAAGGAAAGAAATAAACTAGCTAAGGACATACAAGATCAGGTTGGAAAAGACCTTCCAATATTTTATCTGGTAGACCCTCAGTGGCATATTGCAGTATCAGATGCTCTTGAGGATTACGAGCCATACTGTGGTGACTATTATGTAATCAACGACAAGCTAGGTCTTTAAATTGAACTACTATTGACTATTTTCTGAGGGGAGCATGCTCCCCTCAGAATTTATTTTAAACGCTCTATAGACAGGAAGTGCATTCAAATGAGTAAAATAAAAAACTCACTAATATTTACCTTAAAATACATACTGGTATTTCTAATTATCAGTATGATCATTTTTGCAGTTGTAAGGTTACTGCCTACACCCCCTACAGATCAATGGCTCTCTGCCTACAATCTACCCAGAACTGATGAAAACATAAAATGGGTCACTGAAAAAATGGGCTTAAATAAACCAATTGCAGAGCAGTATATCAATTGGATACGAAATTTCTTTGTGGGAGACTGGGGTAAATCTCTCATTTCTAATGCAGAAATATTTCCTATCTTTCTTAGCAAAATGCCTATTTCTCTTAGCATCGGATTTATCGGTACTCTGCTTGCTGGAATATTAGGTTTTCTTCTAGGATATGGTTCAGCTTATAGTAAGTACTCATGGTGTGATAAGCTTTCCTCAGCCCTTGTGGTACTAACTCAAAGTCTACCTTCATTTATAGTTGCAATAATAATCATACACTTTCTATCTATAAAGCTAAAGCTATTTTATTTCTTCTCGGGTAGTATAATTGCTCCACTTATAATTTCAATTCTTCTAACATGTCTTTACACCGCCGGAGGGCTGGCAAGAATTGTAAAGCTTGCATACCAAGAGGAAATGAAGAAAAGCTATGTACGTATGCTTGTAACTCTTGGCTTTAGTCGCTCTGAGATAATGAGGCGTCATATTTTAAGGCCGATATTAATCAAGCTTCTTGCAGCCATCCTTTCACGCTTTGCGTGGGTTTTTGGCGGAAGCACAGTTCTTGAATTTGCATTTGCCATGCCTGGAATAAGCTACTTTTTGGTAGACAGTATGCAAAAAAGCGACTATAATGTACTCCAAACCTATGTTTTAGTAGTCATCTTATGGATGTTTTTCATTCATATACTCTTATCTATATTAATAAAATCCTTGGATATTAGGAGGTTATCTAATGAGCAAAGCTAATCACACCAAGCATTTTACAAAGCATCGCTGTTCAAGGATTTATTTTACAGGTAAATCACGCTTTATTCTATATAGCATAGTCCTGATGATTTTGCTACTTGTACTATTTATATTGATACCAAGGCACAACATCCTACATACGGATTTTGATATGCGAATGCAGGGAGCATCCCTAAGTCACATTTTTGGAACAGATCATCTCGGCAGAGACCTATACTCCCTCATGCTAGCTGGAGGAGGACGCACTCTTTTGGTTGTTGGACTTTCTACAGCTATATCATTTACACTGGGATCATTACTAGGCACTCTTGGAGGATATTTTGGAAGATGGCTAGAAAATCTTGTATCCATATTAGCAGACTTTTTCCTAGTATTACCAACCTTTATCCTAGCTATGGTTCTATCAAGTATTTTTGGATTTTCTCCATTCATGGCCGGTATACTTTTTGGCATAGGCAATATGGGAGATTATATAAATCAAAGCTTAAATCTGACAAAAAATTTAAAGCACCAGGAATTTATCGATGCAGAGCGTGTCATAGGACTATCTCACTTCAAGCTCATAGCTTTACATATTTTTCCAAATATATGTGGTCAGCTAATAGTTTTTATGGGTAATCAAGCCTCTAGCGTAGTCGTTCAATATTCAGGTCTAGCTTTTATCGGTCTTGGTACCGATATTACTATTCCTGACTGGGGAAGTCTGCTTTACCAATATCGCAGCTTTTTAATAAGTCATCCTCATCTGGTACTTATTCCTGCTGGAGCAATATTTTGTCTTTCATTATTCTTTCACCTCGTTTTTGATAGAAAGCTGAATCGGAGGTAATATGTCTGAAGCATTACTCACAATTAATAATTTATGTCTATATACAGAAAGTTCTCATCTACTAAAGGGCATATCCCTATCAATAGATGAAGGATCTCGCTGGGCCATCGTAGGTGAATCTGGTGCTGGAAAGACCCTGACAATGCATGCCATATCAGGAATTTTACCTAATCATATATCAAGAACCGGCGAAATTTATCTAGGAAGTAATAGGAAAAATTTACTCAATGAGCAATCTGATAAAAGTAATGAAATAGCCATAATATTACAAGATTCCATAGATGCGCTGAATCCATACCTAACGATAAGCCAACAATGGAAGCTGTTATCTGAATTATATGGCAATGCGGATCCGGATTTTAAATTGCTCACAGATACTTTAAAATCTTATAATTTTCACAATCCAAATGAAATAATTCACAAGCTACCTACTCAACTATCTGGAGGAATGAGACAAAGAATCTCCATAGCCTTTTCACTTTCTAAACCATGTAGGCTTCTTATTTGTGATGAACCCACAACATCACTTGATACTATCAGCCAGAGAAAGACTATAGAACTTATTTTAGACAAATGCAACGAGCATGCTCTTACGCTGCTCTACATCACTCATAATTTAGCAATTGCAAAGAGTATATGCTCTCATGTTGCAATCATGCGAAATGGAGAAATAGTAGAGCAAGGGCATGTAACTAAAGTGTTTGAAAATCCTTGTCACAGCTATACAAAGAAGCTGCTTACAGAAACACAAAAGCTATGGCAGATTCCTACAGAAAATATTTAATGGAATAAAAACAAATATAGATATTAAGAGTTTGGCAAAAGTAAAGTGTTACCTATGCTCAGATTTTTAGAAGTCTAATCTTTTATTTTCATTTAATTTATCCCATGGTAAAAAGTTTATTCTTTAATAAATAGAGGCTAACATCGAAATAGATATTAGCCTCTTAGCTCTAATGTTTTTTTATTTTATACAATCCTTTTATTCCAAGGATAAACCCGAAAACCATAAAAAAGAATGCTAAAACAGTCATAGTTATGGTTACTTCTCCTGGATGAATTATACTTTTTATGAAAAGTATAGTTCCAAGGATACCAGCAATTATTTGAAGTATGGCTAAGCATATATTAAATTTATTACCCATATGAAACCATCCTTTTTACTAAATTAGTATCTCCTAACAGAAAGACTTATGGGGCTCCAACCTTCCACGTAATATCCCTCTTTTTGTAGATATGTTTTTATATATTTTAACCCTACTGTTATTTCAATTCCTGTTTTACCTGATATAGCATTAGCTAGAGCTGCTACTCCTAATGCCCATGTTACAAAGTTTAACCCCGGGATAAAGCTCGCACCTAATTTTGCTATAATGGCTTTTTCTGCAACTTTCGCGGCTGTACGTTTAGCAGCAAGACTTAAACCACCTGTAACCGCACTAGGTACACCCATCATATTATTTGTTATTTTTACTGTGTAACTTCTAGTTTCACCTACTTTGGATAGCGGATTAAAAAGCATAGGTGCTATAGTAGAATTCTCATTGTAATATATAGTTTCTGTAATTTCAACAGGAATCTTTTCCCCATTATCATCATCGATGTAAACTACATCTTTGGTAAATGTAGTTTTTTCAAAATTTGTTGTTGATAAATCCTTTGCATACACAAAACTTGGAGATAAATATGCATATAACATCATTATAGAAATAATTATTGCAATATTTTTCCTAAACCTCTTCATTCTACTTCCTCCTTCCAATGGGAATCAAATATTTAATTTTCCTTATATATTATAAAAGTAGAAATGTCTCCATTCTTATACCTCTGAGGATTCATATCTTTCATAATAATCCCTCCTTAAAATATGTTTAAAGATTATGATTACTCAATTTCTTCATAATTTATTTTACACTATATATAATTATTATGCTATATTATGCTATAAATGTCAAATACATTTCTACATGTATTATATTAATTATATTATTATCTATAATATTTGAAAACTAATATTCTATATGGTAACCCTCTTTTTAGTTTAGTAATAGATATTGTTAATATGATTCCAAGGCTTTAACACCTCAATATGTAATATTTCCGTAGAAAACAATCCTTGCTGATACCAGATTAAAGTAGTGTTACTTTTTCTAAATACTTAAAAACATCTAAAACAGGTAACACAACATTTTTTAATAATTATCTTTCTAAATATCACACAAGTGTATAAAACATATTAAATAAAAGTTTTCATCAATACTTGCTAATCAATAACATGCATGTTATTATTTATATAAGTATTTATTTTTAATTTCACAACATTATGCATCATTACATTTTGGTTTCAGCTACAGCATATTGAGTTTTAATACTGCTTATCTTGCAAAATATTTCTGCGGCGTTCACATTTCCCAAAAATACCCCTATTGGCTTTAGTTTCAGATTATTGCAAGAATATATTAAAATCAATATAAGATACGAAATTGTAGATATATTGGGAGTATATTCATATCCTATAATTTGAATACTTAAGCCATATATGTCACAAACGCGAAATAAAATCAAATATGTACCGTATAATGCAGAATATAAAGTAATTAAACACAAAAGCTATGGCAGATTCCGACAGGAGATATATTATGAGCAATCAAGTCATTTTAAATGTTGATAATTTAAGCAAAAATTTCAATGATAAAAACACCTCAAAAAGAGCACTGGATTCAGTATCTTTATCTATGCTTGATGGAGAGATATTAGGTATACTAGGTGAATCAGGTTCAGGTAAATCCACACTAGCAAAAATTATAGTTGGGCTTCTGACTCCTAGTAGTGGCACTATTTCTTTTGACGGTAATACACTAGCACCTAGTATCCGTGAAAGGACACTGTTGCAGCGAAGAGAAATTCAATATGTTTTTCAAAATCCTTTTTCTTCAATTGATCCACGCTTCACAATACAGGATACCCTCCTTGAACCGTTGCAAATATGGGAAAAGCAATTATCCAGTGAAGAGAAAGAAAAAAAAATATATTCCATTTTAGATGAATGCTCCCTCAATAAGGCAATTTTACATAAAAAGCCACGCCAGCTTTCTGGCGGTCAGCTGCAACGCATATCCATAGCAAGGGCGCTTCTCATAAAACCCAGATTACTTATTGCAGATGAAATAGTCTCTGCACTGGACATGTCGGTGCAAAATCAAATTTTAACCTTATTAAAAGGGCTGAAAGAAGAACATGGACTTTCTATCATTTTCATTAGTCACGATATTAAAGTGATGCAAAAAATGGCTGATAGAGTAGTCGTTTTAAAGAATGGAGAGATTGTCGGAAGAGGAGGTTTTAATGATATAGATAAGCTTGGAGAATATGCGAAGCAGTTAATGGACTCCACCTATACCTTTTAGTATTTAGTCACTTATAAGTTGGTACATATTTCCCACTCATTAGATTTACCGCATAGCAGCAACAGATTATTAACAATAAAAATTTGAAACAAAAAAGACCTGTAATATATTGCCGTACTGAAGCATTTTCATACTTGCTCATATATTATCAGGTCATTTTATATGCATCTATAAGTTGTATCTCAATTTCTATCTAGTATTAAGCAGATGATCCTATAAAGCCTTTTTTGCTACTTCACAAAGCTTTGCAAATGCCTTTGGATCAGAAATAGCAATTTCAGATAGCATCTTTCTATTGATGGCAATCTCAGCCTTCTTTAGTCCAGACATTAGCTTGCTATAAGACATACCATTGTCTCTTGCAGCTGCATTAATTCTGGTAATCCAAAGCTGTCTATATTGACGCTTCTTTAGCTTTCTTCCAATATATGCGGATCTAAGTGCCCTCATAACTGCCGGCTTAGCAGCTCTAAACACCTTACTTTTTGTTCCGTAGAAGCCTTTAGCCTGCTTCAATACCTTCTTATGTCTCTTATGTGCGTTTATACCTTTTTTTACTCTTGCCATAGCTTACCTCCCTACTTACCCATAGATCTAAGCATTCTCTTTAGATCTGCACTTGTAACCATAGTGGACTTTCTAAGTCCCCTCTTTCTTTTTGCTGTTTTCTTAGTAAGAATGTGGCTCTTGTAAGCTTTATTTCTCTTAATCTTTCCAGATCCTGTTAGCTTAAGTCTCTTACATGCCCCTCTGTGGGACTTCATCTTATTCTTTGCCATCTGAACCTCCCTATTTTTTGTCAGTTTTTGGTGCGATAAACATTATCAGGCTTCTTCCTTCAGAAGCTGGTTTTTTCTCTAGTGTACCATATTCAGATACGGTATCTGCAAATCTGGCCATGACCTCACGACCCTTGTCCTGATGTCCCATTTCTCTGCCGCGAAAACGCAGGCTAACCTTTACCTTGTCTCCGTCCTGTAAGAACTTAATGGCAGTTTTGGCCTTAACATTTATGTCGTGCTCTTCGATAAAAGATGTAAGACGAATCTCCTTTACCTGTATGCTCTTTTGCTTTTTCTTAGCTTCCTTAGCACGCTTTTGGATATCATACTTGTATTTTCCATAGTCCAAAATTTTGCAAACCGGTGGATTTGCATTTGGTGAAACCAACACTAGATCCAGGTGTCTGTCCTCTGCCAGCTCAAGAGCCTTGTCTCGGGGCATAACACCCACCATGCTGCCGTCACTGTCTATAACTCTCAGCTCACTATCACGAATTTCTTCGTTGATTTTAGTTTCTTTAGCGATCTCGCACCTCCTATAATAAAAAAAGCGGTTATATACCGCCTTCTCTAAATCTACACGACAAAAGTCTTAAGATTATTTACCCAACAAATCACTTCGCAGGGTGAGAAGGCTGTACTTCTACTTGATACCAAACTATTCTAACAGCATTTTATCATTATGTCAATACCCTTTCATTGTTAATAAAAATAGTGTACAATCTATAATTTAATTATACACTATACATTCATTAATAATAGAAAAAAATTGACATAAAAAAGACATCTAAATATATTTCCCAAACTTATATTAGCTTTAAGCTACTTGCCCTGCTTATAACTGATATATAATTTTGAAGCAATGATTGCAGCTGTTGGTATGACAAGTATGCACCCTATAGCGCTTATTAAAATTAGTCCCAAATCCTGAACCAGCAGCTTCGAATTTATCATGCTTTCCCATGTATAATCTGTTTTAAAATAAGCGAAAAATAAAATGCTTTCACCTAAGAATATAAATACAAGTGTGTTTATTGTTGAACTTAAAATATCTCTTCCAATTGATACACCCGATTTATATAGCATTTCTGCCGTCACAGCTGCCTTATCTTCATATCTATTCCAGACCTCATATAGCGGTGAGGTAATGGCAAGAGCAGTATCAGTAATGGCACCCATGACCGCAATCATCATTGTACAAACCATAAGCTTTGACATACTTACATCGACATCAGTGCCATATCCATTGGATGCTCGTATAGCATACTCGCCTCTTGGAAATCCCTGCCAGTTTCCGTCCCTTACAAATACATAACTCATTATGGTCATAAAGATTAAAATTATTATAACGGAAACGAATGCCGCTTTCGTTTTTACATTATATCCATTTTGATAAAATAGGCTATTTATAAGTATAGCTATGCATCCAATTATCGTAGCAGTATACTCCTCCATACCAAAATAAATAGCAAACACTATGCATGCCATGATAATGATATTAAAGCTCAGTGATACCACCGACTTAGCTGTGGAATCTCGCCCAACCAGTAAACATAAGGCTACAAAAAACAGACTATATGCTATTAGCATGCTCACTCCTTTACTATTACCTTTTCGCCTGTATTTAACTTCCTTGATAATTTTTCTTTTTCCACGCAACAGTTGCTACAATTACGGTGAGAGGTATTGCCATCACTATGGAAATTGCCCCTGTAAGAAAACGCAGTATATAAAAGAAACCATGATTGTCTAAGACCGTTAAAAATCCTATATCATTTTTCATGGAAAGAAGCATAGTAGATAGCAACGGTGCCACATTAACGAAAAACATAACATTTATCATTAGTCCCGTTACATCTTCACTAATTACTCCTATTGATTTAAGCAACCTGCCCCTAGACATATGAGGATGAACTACTATCATTTCCTTTGTAGCACTACTTACAGTTACAGCAATGTCTATGGTGGCTCCCAGAGAAGCTATAAGTACCTGAGAAAGGAGCATGTTGTTTGCATCCCATACATTAAATGGCTCCGGTAAAAAATCAAGATAATCATATGGCAGCCTAGGACTAAAATATATAATTAAAAAGGTTATTATTCCAATTATACATACAGTCATCAAAGTGCCTATTATAGCCACAGCGGTCTCTCTTGACAGTCCACTTATCATAATGAGCAAAAGTGATGTAACAATTAGCATGGCAAATAATGAAAGAAAAAGTATCGGAATGCCAATAATATATAGTTTTATAGTCACTATATAAATGCAAAGATTTACCAAAATACCTACTAGAGTAAATACGCCTGATCGCTTTCCAAAAGCGATGATGAGTAAAATAAGAATACCTGCAAGAAGAACAACCTGAGAATCTCGCTTCTGATCTAGTATATTGCCTTTAAGCTTTTCCCCTTGTAGGCTTACATTTAGAAAATATTTTATATTTACTTTATATCTATTATCGTAAACTAAATTTTTATCCTTAGTATCATGTTTTATTTCAATATACTTTCCTTTATATTCACCGTTTAATATTTCAAATTGTACTTTGTTTCCATTTATTGAAGCTACTCTTCCTATAGGCGTCTTATACAGCTCTTGATCATACAAACTTGCAACAAAAACAGCCACTAAAATGGCTGCTAAAATAATCAAAATAACTATCCGCCTATGTCCTTTCATATTCTCTTCCTTATATTGTAAATATTACTATAACGATTATCAGTAAAATAAAGCCTAATATAGCTATAACCTGCCTTTTAAAAAGCTGGGCATTTTGAATGTTTTCTTTGTCCATGCTTTTTATAATTTGCGCCTCATCGGTAATAGAGCTTATATTGCTAGCTACATCTACTTTGACAAGCCTGCTTGCATTGGGACTTTCCATTAGCTGTTTTCCACCATCAAGGCTAGGTATAAACTTTCCATCTCCAACAATAAGGTGCCATAATGCCTCCATACTACTTATAGCAAATTCCTCCATCTGCTTAAGTTGCTTATCCAGTAAATTTGATAAATTCAAAAAAGGCACTACAACTGCTCGTTCATATATATTATCCATATCCAAAAATCGTAGAGCATGTGGATTCATAAACTTTTTCATAAATATGAATCCTATGCTTGCACCAATAAAGAGAACTACATATTTTATTGCCTCCATTGAAAATAGCATATTTCCCACCTCTATTTTAGCACCTAGCAACCACTTAGGAAATATATCACAGGCAATAATAAGAAAACACATCACAATCATACAGTATTTCTGAATCATCGCTTCCACGCTGTTACAGTCAGTTGTTTTTTGCCACATGATCCTAGAAAGGCTATCTGCCGCATACGGGTCATATCGCCCCTCTTCATCGCAAGCATATCTATCATAGGCAGAATTAGACACTCTCGCAAAATCATCACATATTTTGGTTTCTTTCTCCTTTTGCTTTTCTACCTTCAGAGGCTCTGAATTGTGAATAAAAAGATAGTATCCTATCTTACACGCTATAGATACCCATGTTCCTATAGTTGCCAATACCAAAAGGTGCTCTATGCCAACATGTCCTGAAGAAATAATTGCATGATTGACCATATATTTACTGTTAAATCCACTAAACAATGGCACACCAGAGATGGCCATGGCCGCTATGAAAAATGACAGCTTTATCAGCTTGGAATGTATGTGATACCGCTTGAGTTCAGACAGCTTCTCACTTCCAAATGTGTATAAGAAAAATCCCGCTATCAAAAACAACAACCCTTTATAAAGTATATTGTTTATGCAGTGATAAAATGCCGCCATACTCCCTTCTGCAAAAGTTGCTCCTGTAGAAGCTATCATAATGCCCATTTGGCTAACTATATGATAGGCAAGTAGCTGCCTTAGATTATCACATCCTATAGCCATTATAACACCAAATATCGCTGTTAGAGTGCCTAAATATAACAATGTAGTTTCACCTGAGAATATATGTATAAGTAGAACCAACGATGCCTTTGTAGTAATAGTAGACATAAAGAATGTAATAGCCGGATTTGTCTTATGATATACTCTCGTAATCCACGGGTGCAGTCCTACCATTCCGCAATTAGTTAGTACTCCTGCCATTATTACATAATACTCCCAGCCATGCTCATTTAAGCTGTTAAGCTCTGTGACAGTTGTTATTCCATGTATGTAATACGAACATATACCTATCATTAAAAGGCAGCCACCAATCAAATGATAGATGAAATAGCGTAGACTATAGCTAAACCATTCTTGGTAGGATAGGCTATAATTCCAGCGTCTTGCTTCAATTAGAATAATTAGCCCTAAAATGGCCATAGCTTCCCAAATTATCAATATTTGAAGTAAATTATCTACGAATACCAATGCAATGCCTATGAACAGATAGCCTTGCACTAGCATGCTGGTAACCATTCTTATTCTTGCTGCAAAAAATATACGCCCAAGCCCTATAACAAGTACAAAAATATATGCTATGATAGTGGAAAAATATCCATATCCATTACCACTTGGAGCACCAAGCTTCCAAATGAAAAATAATATAGTTAAGCCTGAAACTACGCCCTCTCTCATTAACACTTTATGATATATTCGCTCGTAATTTTTTATTTCTTTTAATCGTATAAACGCTAATATCGTAGTATTTGGTGAGAAGGCAACAATAAGCAAAACAGATACACAAAAAAAGACTACAGAATCCAGATATGGTAATAAAAAACTAAAGATATTTACCATCTAATCTTCCTCCCTGTCTATTATTTTGTTTAAAACAACCTTTCTGATAAATATCAGAATGCATGCGCCAATCACACCATATCCGAAATAGGCCAGTATACCTATCATAAGCCACCTCCTATATGGGAAGTTAACTCTTCTAATGAAAAGATGAGATTAGGATAAATCCCGATGACAATTCCCAACATTATCAGAATTAAAACGGGAATCGTCATTCCACCTTCTCTTCTTAAAAGAGGCTTTTTTCGTGAGAAATACTTACATGATTTATCCTCTATCTTTGTCATATCAATATGAAGATTTGCTTTATCTAACATTGCACCATCCCTGTTTTTTAATGCACTCATAGGAATTACCAAAAGATACAGGGTACTTAAAATTGAGCTAACTCCCATAATTGCAACAGGAATAATCCATCCCAAGTCAAGACTTGCCTTAAAGATCTCAACCTTACTTACAAAGCCTGGTGTTCCGGGCAAGCCGATCATTGATAAGCTTGAAATAGCAAAAAGGATTAGATATAAATTTGCTCGCTTTGGAAGCTTGTAAAGAAATCTAACTTCCTCAAGCTTAAATTCTGAAATAATTATTCCAGCCAGCATAAATAAACTTAGTTTAATAATACTATGGGTCAACAAATGTGCTAATGATGAAGAAAGCCCTAAATTTGTGGCAAATCCCATTGCCATTACCATATATGACATCTGACATATTGTGGAATATGCCAGAACACGTTTCAGCATTTTCTGTCTTAATGCTACAAGACCTCCTACCAATATGGTAATACTCCCTAATGTTACTAAAAGCGTATCACCCCCAAAGCTTGCTACCCTATTCATACCAAATACATAGTATATTATCCTTGCCAAGACAAAGACTCCACTATTTACTACTGCCACTGCATGTAACAGACCACTAACTGGAGTAGGGGCAACCATAGCAGATGGAAGCCAGCTATGAAAAGGCATTACAGCCGCCTTGGTAAGTCCTCCAATGCTCGCTAGAAAAAATAGGATGAGAAGCTTTGCAGAATTTACTGCGCCAAAATTTAAACCACCAAGAACAAAATCCAGATTTTTTGTATATCCAAAGATTATTACTAATGCCAGCAGAAGGCACTGACCAGCCATAATAGTATATACAAGATACTTCTTACCAGCTCTTCTACAATTTATGTCTCCATAATAAATGACCAATGGATATGTACAAAATGTCAATATTTCAAAAAAAATCAATATTGTAATTAAACTGCCTGAGAATGCCACACCTATAGTTGCAATCATAGCACCTTGATACCACATATCATATATTGCAGTTTTATGTTTATCATAATGGCTCATGTAAAAATGAGAATAAATAATGGCACATATCCACAAAAATATTGCTATCTGTGAAAAGATTAAAGCAGGTGCATCAACCATTAATCTAAGTCCTACACCCTGCCATAAGCTCAGGAGCCTTATATCATATTGTTCACCATTTAAAAAGCGAGCGTTCATATATAATGTTGCTATAAAAGCTACAATGGCAAAGCTGAGCTGGATAATATGACGCAACGTATATTTCTGCTGTATAATTATGCCAAAAACACTTGATGCTCCAATACTGATAAATACTATACATAGCAATGTCCCTATTGAAATATTCATAGATTCATCACCTCCATAATGGACTGTCGCATAGCATCCACAATCTCGCCACCTATTATTCCGGTGATTAGTAGCATTACGGCACAAAGTAGCGCTGGCAGATAAGCTAATCGTTGCTTGCTTATTACCCTAGGACGCTGCCATATTGCGAGATTATTTATATATTTTGAAATGAAAATTGCATCCGCTATCCTGTAAAAATAAACAACAGTTAGAAGACTCGAGGCGATAATTGCAACTAAGACTGCTGACTGCTCCATATCCATCGCCCCCAAAGCTAAATATAGTTTGCTGAAAAAGCCTGCCATAGGTGGCATTCCTATCATTGATCCACCAAGTATAAAGAAAGATATTCCAAGCAATATTTTATCCTTATTATCAATTTCACCACTTCTTATGCTTACTATATCTTTCATATTACTTTCACTATCAGGCTTGAAAAGTACTTTATCCGTTCCCACAATATCTGCAATAATAAATAGGCCTCCCTTTGCTACTCCATGTGCGATAATATGAAGCAGCATGGCAGCAAAAGCAAGATAATTACCCATAGAAATTGCAATACCTATATAGCCCATCTGAGCTACGCTGGAATATGCAAGCATACGTACTAAATATTTTTGCCTTATTGCAGCAATTGATCCATAAAAGATAGCTACTAGTGAAATAATCAACAAAACTAAACGTATCTGATCTATAAAAGATCTGTGACCAAGTATAATAAAGAGGAACTTAAACAGACAGTAAGCTGGTAGTTTGCCTCCCACTCCTGCAATAAGTGGCATTGCTCCCCAATGTCCGCTAGAATATGCATCTGGTAACCATCCATGTAGTGGAAAAAGTCCCATTTTTATACCAAAGCCCACTAAAAATAAGATCATGGCAGCAAGCATAGCGTAGTGAACATTCGCATCTCCCTCATGAGAAGCTATTATATTCATATTTAAACTTCCTGCTGACATATATAAAAAAGCTATTGCCAGCAGATAAAAGCCCGTTCCCATTGTACCTGTCATCAAATATCTAAAGGCCCATATAAAACCACCACTTCGACCAAGTGCAACCAAGCAATATGATGAAATCGAGGCAATTTCAAGGAATATATAGAGTGTAAATACATCTCCCGATGAAGCCATTCCAACAAGTCCCAGGGCTAAAAATACAACAAGAGAATAATAACCACCTTCCTTAAGTGGGTCCGTATATTGTACCGTGCACATGCTGTAAGCTACTGCAATAGCACCCATGAAGCACACTAAAGCTATCATCATAAGGCTTATAAGATCGCTGCGAATTTCTATTCCAAGCGCTGGAGCAAATCCTCCTATTACTCTATTTACACTGGTTGAAATGATACTACCTTTATGCATAACAGACGAAAAACTCAGCATTATATATATGCTAACAAAAAAACCACAGGCGAGGGTGGATAAAGCAAGAACTCCCGCCAGCGTCCTTCTAATATAGGCTACTAGCCCTGTTATAAGTCCCCCAAGCATTAAAAAGAGGATTAAAAAAAGTGGATCATAAAAAAACGGACTCATCTATATACCTTTACTAAAAATTTTCTCCTCATCAAAAGTTCCATATTTCTTTCTGATACTCATAAGAAGCGCAAGTCCAACTCCATTGATACCCAAACTTACCACTACAGATGTAAGCATAAGAGCATGAGTTACAGGCTCAATATGGTAATCATCAGGAGCACTTTTTCTTATAAATAAGCTACCATGGGTATTTAGGTTCTGACCAAGCACTAAAAAGAAAAAAATAAGTGCAATTAGCATTATATTCATTGCCATTAGCTTCTTTATATAGTTATGACATGTAGCAAGTCCATATACTCCAATGGCAAAAAGTGTAAATGTGAGAATATATATACCCTTTTCAGCTAAGAATTCATTTATTATCCCCATAAATCTCCTCGCTACTTTCTATGACAGTTTCTAAAATGTTTATGAGAGTCATTGCAACTACTACAGTTATACAGAGCTCTAAAAAACTGATAATAGCATCCTGTGCTATGACTCCAATTTTACCTATAGCATAAAACTGCATCATATCCCCTCCAAATGCAATTGGCATACTGGCAACTATAACAATAATCATCATTGCAACTGTAGAAATAAATAGGCATCTACGTTGATTTAAAGGGAATCGATTTAGCTGATTCTCCTTTGCCATAGTGTATACAATATATGCTAATGCTAGCATTGCTCCAGTTTTAAAACCGCTGCCTAGGTTAGAATGCTTTACAACAAACGAATAACCTGTATACAGCAAAATAATAGGTAAAGCTATAGGTAAAATTACCTTTAGATCTTGATCTCCTTCGACTGAAAAATGACCAAATACACGCTTTCTGTTTTCACCTTTAAACAAAATCAATGTACAGCAAAGTCCTGTAATGTAAATAACAAGAGTTTCCAGTATTGTATCAAACCCCCTGACATCTGTAACTATATGCTGTCCTATCTCATCAAAGCTGGCATGCTCTTGTAAAATTTTTGATGTTGCTGTACGAAGCAGCCTGTTAGCAGGGGTGTCTGAGCTTCCTACCGTCGGCAAAAAGTTCATGTAATAAACGATTACAGCAACAAATATACTAATTATTAAAATTGGCATTAGCTGTTTTATTTTTTTATTTTTCACCTATCCCACCTGTCTGAATCCTTTAGTGCAATAACAAAATATATGGAGCATATGCTTCCCATAGCTGCAATACTAAAGGCAACTTCATCGTCACCTAACACGATATAAAGTAGCATCGTTCCAAATGTAAATAGAGCATAAAAAATCGCTGAAGATAAAATGTCCTCACCAACTATTATTACTACGGCTAATATTATTAGAAATAGTAGCAAAATTCCTTCTAGCAATATAATCGTCACAGCTTACCTTCCTTATCGCTTTCTATGTATTTCCCTAACACATCTACACCTGTATCCTCATCAACTTCCGGTTTTAAGTTATTTAGAAGCGCCGCCCTTCCTATAAGATGGGTGCACAGAGGATTTGCCATAAAAACTCCTAAAATAATAAGAAAAATCTTTAGACTGCTCCAGTTTATACCCGTGTTTATGAGTAATGCACTAGCAATCAGTATAACCCCAAGTGTTTGACCTATGCTGGAGGCATGAAGGCGTGAAAAAAAGTCTGGAAGTTTTAACAGTCCAATAGCTGATACAGTAAGTAGCATACAGCCCAATATGATTAAAATAGAAACAATAATATCCTTAACATCTATCATTTTCATGCTCCCTGTCTTGCTCTAAGCTTACTAAAGACTCTTTTCCATGCTCAGTGCTATCAATTATGGACTTATTTAATCCCTCACCATATTGATGTCTGTCTATGGAACTGTGCTTCCCCCTATGATTCTCTCTTCCCACGATATATTTTGTAATAATAATCAAAACGATAAAGCTAATTATCCCGTAAGATATAGCCACATCTACATATTTATCAATTTCCAGCTGCAGCATACCTATTAATAGAATAATCGCTAAAACATTTAGTCCAATTATCAAAATACCATTTAATCTATCGTATATCGTAGGGCCTCTAAACACTCTATATAAAACAAGCACTATAAGAATAGAGATAAAAAAAATGGCGGCACTGAAAATCCCATCTAACATTTTATATACCTCACCTCTTCTCCATATAGGCTCGCTATTCTATCTTGCATTTCGCCACTAAGTATTGATTGTTTTCCTTTCTCCGTAAGAGTATGTACATAAAAGATACCATCTTCTGTAGCATGTAAACTCACAGCTCCCGGAATTAGAATTATTGAATTCATAAGAAGTGCCGTCGCCATTGGATTATCATAGCTACATTTAAATACAACAAGGTCTCTTTTTAGGCTTTTATTAGGACCAAGCACTGCCTTCGCTGTATGATAGGTACCTTTCACTATTTCTTCAAATAACCAAATTAGATATGAAAATAATCCTATGATATTAACATCAAGAATGAAAAACTTATCACCTTTGTGATTCAAAACCCTTGTAACTTCAATAGTTATAAAGCTAAATACAGCACAAAATCCAACGCCATAAATACTCCAGCTTATGGACAACTCAGAGCCTACTATAAGCCACAATACAAAAAGAGAACAAAAAAGTTTAAAAAAATTTTTGTGTCTGCTTCCTTTTTTCATAAAACTTCCTAAATCTGTTCTAAAATATTATAAATTATCTTTATTTCTTTTAATTAAGTATACTTAAAAAAGTTAAAACGGTCAAGAAAAAATGATAAACTTGTGTTTGACTTTTGTTCTTTTTATGATATAATTAAGGAAATAAATTATAAAATAATTTGGAAGCCTTTTTGAAGTAGTAAATTTAGGAGATTATATGGCTAAAAAAGAAGAGATTAAGAGACGACGAAAAGAAGTTTTTCAGTTCATATGCAAATATCATGAAAACAATAGCTATCCACCTACTGTGCGTGAAATAGCTGATTCATTGGGGATTAAGTCTACTTCAACAGTTTTTTCAGATATTGAAGCATTACAAAGTGAAGGACTTTTAGAAAAAGATGACTCAAAGCCTAGAGCAATTAGAGTCTCTTCGTCTAATAAGCAAGAGGAGCTTGAAGGTCTGCTCAAGCATGTGTATCAGGAGGCCATAGAAGTCCCTATTGTAGGACGTGTTGCTGCCGGCCTTCCAATTACAGCCGAGGAACATATAGATGATTATTTTCTTCTTCCCTCTAGATATACTCCATCTGGAGAGTGCTACATGTTACGCGTTTCAGGGGATTCTATGATAAATGTTGGTATTGTAGACGGAGATCTTATATTAGTCGAAAAAACCTCTACTGCTCGAAATGGACAGATAGTCGTAGCTATGATAGATGGCTTTGAAAGTGAGGCCACAGTAAAAACCTTCTACGATGAAGGTGATCACATAAGACTTCAGCCTGAAAATGATTCCATGTCCCCTATCATCGTAAAGAATGTTACAATACTAGGCAGGGTGCGTGGAGTTTTTAGATATTTCTAATATTTATTTCTTACAAATATAGCATGCAGAAAGTATAGTGGATTTATTCACTATACTTTTTATTTTAAAGACTATATGGCATTATTAACGAAATCAGTGTATTCATTTTAAAATTTTTACCTGTATAAAGTAGTAACTACTAAACCTTCTGAATCTTGCTATTAAGCAAAAGATATTTTGATATAAAGCTTGCTTATATTTAAAAAAAATGCTAAAATCAACCCAAATAAGCTACGCATTTCAATGTCCACAAGCCACTTGTAGGACGGGTAAGTTGCTAAAAGGAGGCCATATGTATAAATTGGACCAGCTAAACGAAAAATATTCACAAAAGCTAGTAAGTGCAGATGAGGCAGTAAAACTAGTTAAGAATGGTGACCGACTCCATTTCGGTCTTGGGCTTGGTGTATCGCACGCCTTTGATAAGGCACTTGCTAAAATAGCACCTGAGTTAAAAGGATTAAAAATAATTGATACCGTTCCTATACGAAAAGGTATGTATGAAACCATACTTGCTACAGATTCAGCTGAGCACTCGGTAATCTTCTCTGCTCATTTCAGCGGTGCAGAAAGAAAGCTTGCCGGAGAAAATCGTTGCTTTTATATCCCGATGAATTTCAACGAGTTACCAAGCTACTGGCCAAATAATGACTGTGGTGTGGATATTGCTGTCATGCAGGTCTGTCCTATGGATGAATTTGGATATTTCAATCTTGGTCCTCAGGTATCAGATATATGGGGAGTAGTGGCAGGTGCAAAAAAAATAATCCTTGAAGTAAACAATAAGATGCCGAAAAGTCATGGTATTCAAAATTCCATACATCTATCTGACATAGACTTCGTTATCGAAGGAGATAATCCCGATCTTGTTGCAATACCTTCTGGAGAGCCTAGCGAAATAGATAGGAAAATTGCCACATTTGTAGTTGAGAAAGTCAGAAATAACAGTACGCTTCAGCTTGGAATAGGTGCTCTTCCTTCCACAATTGGATCACTTTTGGCACAATCTGATGTCCACGACCTTAGCTGTCATACAGAAATGCTTGTAGATGGTTATTTAGAGCTATTTAAGTCTGGTAAGCTCACTAGTAATAAGACAGTCAACAAAGGTAAAATCGTATATGCCTTTGCCGGCGGAAGTCAGGAGCTGTATAATTTCATAGATGATAACTCCCTGTGCTATGTTGCTCCCGTGAGCTATGTCAATAATTATCATACAATTGCAAGTATGGATAATTTTGTTTCTGTTAATAGCTGTATTTGTGTAGACCTTTATGGTCAAGTATGTTCTGAGGCCGTTAAACATCGACATATCAGCGGTACTGGTGGGCAGCTAGACTTTGTTATTGGAGCATACCATTCTAAGGGTGGACAAAGCTTTATATGTATGCCGTCTACTCGTACTTTAAAAGACGGTACAAAGGAATCCCTGATTTTAGGGGGAATGCCCGAGGGTAATATAATCACAACACCTAGAAGTGCCACAGGAAATATTGTTACAGAATATGGTGCAGTAAATTTGAAAGGAAAATCCACATGGGAAAGAGCCGAGCTTCTGATAAGCATCGCCCATCCAGATTTTCAGGATGAACTAATCAAAAAAGCAGAGAAAATGAATATATGGTGTAATACTAGCAAAAAACTTTAATTAATCTAATCTAAAGTTTTTAATGTAAGGATATCCTCACATAAAAACACAACTAGTAATATACACTAGATAAATGTATATATGATAAAATCTTTAAAAAAGTCTACTATATATAGTGGACTTTTTATTTTGGCTGTGATACAATAATAGTCGCTGATTAAAATAAGGAGGATACAATGATACAGGTAACAGGTAATGCCCCTGAAAGGGAGCAAAAAAGATATATTAGTTATCTTGAAAACAAGTATAATAGAAAACTTGAATCTCTAGATATACAGGTTGATGGAGAATATGTAGACCTCAACTACAGATTTGCACCTGTACCATTTGAACGCATAAGAAGAATTACTGGATATTTAGTAGGCACCATGGACAACTGGAACGATGCCAAGTCTATGGAAGAAAATGACCGTGTTAAACATTCATTAGCTTCCTCACAAAAGGAAATTTTATAGGATAATAGTACCCTGATGTAGTCAGGGTTTTTTTATGTTCAAATGGATATTTCCATGATATAATTATATTGATAATCAGCTAAGGAGAATAATATGAATATAAATAGCTGTTACACATCTCCCCTCTCCCAGCGATATGCAGGAAAGGAGATGCAATATCTGTTTTCGCCGCAGAAAAAGTTCACTACATGGCGAAGGCTCTGGGTGGCACTTGCTGAGGCCGAGGCCGAGCTTGGTCTAAATATTACCGATGTTCAGCTTGATGAAATGAGAGAAAATATAGAAAATATTGATTTCGAAGAGGCCAAACGTCAAGAAAAAATATTTCGTCATGATGTAATGGCTCATGTGCATACATACGGTAAATGTTGTCCTTCTGCAAAGGGTATCATTCATCTTGGTGCTACATCATGCTATGTTGGTGATAATACGGATCTGATTATAATGCGAGAAGCTTTGGAGCTTGTCCTTTCCAAGCTTGTTCATACCATGGAAAATCTGAAGAGACTTTCTCTTCAGTATAAGGATTTACCTATGCTTGCTTATACGCATTTTCAGCCTGCTCAGCCTACAACATTAGGAAAAAGATGCTGCTTATGGCTACATGATCTACTATTAGATTTTGAGCAACTATCCTACATTATTAATAGCATGAAACTTTTAGGCTCTAAAGGAACTACTGGCTCGCAGGCAAGCTTCTTAGAGCTCTTTGAAGGGGACCATGAAAAATGTAAAGAATTAGATAAGCTTATTGCAAAAAAGATGGGTTTTAATGAAGTTTATCCTGTATCAGGACAGACCTATTCCAGAAAAATAGATTATCAAATACTATCCCTTCTTTCTTCTATTGCTCAGTCTGCACATAAATTTTCTAACGATATGAGGCTTTTGCAGCATCTAAAGGAAGTGGAAGAACCCTTTGAAGCAAATCAAATAGGCTCTTCTGCTATGGCATACAAACGTAATCCTATGAGATGTGAGAGAATGGCGGCACTTGCTAACTATGTAATTGCAGATAGTATAAATCCAGCTATAACTCATGCTACACAATGGTTTGAAAGAACACTTGATGATTCAGCAAACAAGCGTATTTCTGTAAGTGAAGCATTTTTAGCCATTGATGGTATACTAAACCTATACATAAATGTAACTCAGGAACTTGTGGTATATCCAAAGGTAATAGAGGCTCATCTCATGGCAGAGCTACCATTTATGGCGACTGAAAATATATTAATGAAAGCAGTAAAAAAAGGTGGCGATAGGCAGCTTTTACACGAGAGAATCAGGCTACACTCCATGGAAGCCGCCAGAATAGTAAAAGAAGAAGGAAAGCCAAATGATCTATTGGAGCGTATTGCCTGTGACAAGGCATTTATGCTTCCTGCCGATGAGCTCGAAATGCTCCTTGATCCTAATCTTTACACTGGTAGAAGTAAATGGCAGGTCGAAGAATTTATAGAAGAGCATATAAATCCGGTTCTAAAGGAGCATGCTCAATTTATCGAGCATGAAATTAGTATAGAGGTATAAAGAAGGAAGGTTAATATGGTAAAGGCAATTGTTGGCGGAAACTGGGGCGATGAAGGAAAGGGTAAAATTACAGATTTGCTGGCAAAGGATGCCAGCTATGTAGTGAGATTTCAAGGTGGTAGCAACGCTGGACATACCATAGTAAATGACTATGGCAAATTTGCCCTGCATATGCTCCCTTCAGGTGTATTTCATAAGCATTGCACATGTTGCATTGGAAACGGAGTAGTCCTTAATGTAAATCAGCTGATTAAGGAATTAAAGCAGCTTGAAGATGCAGGTGTACCTCTTCCAAACCTTAAAATTTCATATAAGGCACATCTTGTAATGAGCTATCATATTCTCTTTGATACTTATGAGGAAGAAAGGCGTGGAAAGAATTCCTTTGGTTCGACTAAATCTGGTATTGCACCTTGCTACAGTGATAAATATAGCAAGATTGGATTTCAGGTTGGCGAATTATATATGGAAGAATCTATGATAAGAGATCGTGTGAAAAATATTTGTGACCTTAAGAATCCATTACTCAAGCACCTATATCATAAAGATATACTAAATGAAGACGATATAATGAATGAACTCATTTTCTATAGAGAGCAGCTTCGACCTTTTGTAGATTCAGTTGAGCAAATATTAAATCGAGCTATCTCGGAAGGAAAAAATATTCTGCTTGAAGGTCAGCTTGGTGCACTAAAGGATACAGACCATGGTATATATCCAATGGTTACAAGCTCATCTACCTTGGCAGGCTATGGCTGTGTAGGTGCTGGTATTTCCCCTAAGGCAATAGATGAAATTATTACCGTTGTAAAGGCTTATTCATCAGCCGTTGGTGCTGGTCCATTCGTAAGTGAGCTTTTTGGAGATGAAGCAGAGGAACTGCGTAGGCGTGGTGGTGATGGCGGTGAGTACGGAGCTACCACGGGCAGACCTAGAAGAGTTGGTTTTTTTGATGCACTCGCCAGCAGATATGGTTGCCTAATGCAGGGTGCAACGCAGGTAGCACTTACAGTGCTTGATCCATTAGGATATCTCGATACCATACCCGTTTGCACTGCATATGAAGTAGATGGAAAGCTGTACAAGGAGTTTCCTCCAAGTCACCTTCTTAACAGGGCAAAGCCAGTGTATACAAAGCTAAAAGGCTGGAAAACTGATATCACCCATGCGACAGATATTTCTCAGCTGCCACAGGAGTGTATTGATTACATTGATTTCATCGAAAAGGAAATAGGTGTGCCAATTACCATGGTTTCCAATGGTCCAAAGCGAAGCCAGCTGATATTAAGAAAGCCAAAGATATAAAAATTACAGGAGGTATTATGTATAAGGATGCAATCAGACCCGCATGGGTGGAAATTAGCCTGTCCAATCTTGACCATAACATTAAGGCAATCAAAAAGAAGATTGGTGCAGGAAAAGAAATCATAGGCGTTATAAAAGCAGATGCTTATGGTCATGGAGCCGTAATGTGCTCAAAGGTGCTACGATCAAACGGTGTTAAAACTTTTGCTGTTGCTACTTTGCAGGAAGCTATCGTACTTAGACAATCAGGTGCAGATGAGAAAATTATTATTCTTGGCCTTACACCAGATATGTATGCAGAAGCTTTAATAGATTATGATCTTACTCCCGTAATATGTGATATTGAGAATGCAAAAGCGATAGATCAGGCCGCTAAAGAGCATGATACAATTGTGGATGCCCTATTAGTTGTAGATACGGGCATGGGCAGGATCGGTTACACAATCTATGAAATTGAAAAAGCTATTTCAGATTTGCAAGAGATGGATACGCTTGAGCATGTTAATATATACGGAATTTTCTCTCACATGGCTACTGCTGATGCCCTAGACAAATCATTTGCTAAGAAGCAGGAAGAGGCATTCCAACGCTTCTATGATAAATTTCAAGAGGCTGGTTACGACTTTGAATTTAAAACTCTTGCTAACAGTGCTTCTATCATGGAGCTGCCTTCTATTCACTATGACGCAGTAAGACCTGGTATAATTTTATATGGTTGCTATCCGTCAGACGAAGTGGATAAGAATCAAATTGATTTGAAGCCGGTAATGTCTGTTAAAGCAAATATTGTACATTTGAAGGAAGTTCCTGAAGGATTTTCTGTAGGCTATGGAAGAAAATTCATCGCTACTAGACCTTCAAAAATTGCCACTATCGCTCTTGGATACGCGGACGGATATCCTCGCCCATTTTCCGAAAATGCACAGGTACTTGTAGGAGGAAAGCTGTGCCCTATTGCTGGAAATATATGCATGGATCAATGCATGATAGATGTTACAGATGTCGAAGATGTCAAGGCAGGTGATGAGGTAGTAATAATGGGAACACAAGGTGATTACACCATCTTAGCCGATCATATTGCGAAGGCTACCGGCACTATCAACTACGAAATCTGCTGTGCCTTTGGTCAGCGTCTTCCAAAGGTATATGTAAAATAAGAACATACAACTCTTATATGCTAAAGGCTTTTAAACACTTTGTAGCTTATTAAATTGCAAAGCCCCCAAAGCTAGACCTAAGATCTAACTTTGGGGGTCTCTTAAAATACAAATCCATACTATTTTTAAAAATAACTATTGCGCTTTATTAGCAATCCACCTACCAGCACCAAATATTCTGGCATTTCTCCATCCCTTCCCCATTTCAGAGGTGTATTTAGAAGTTTCTCACTAGTCTTTACAACATCTCCTCCTAGAGATTCAATGGAATATCTCATCCTCTCAGGGTATTTACACTCTTCACCATCTGGTCTAGTGCATCCACCTTCATCCCGACATAGATTACAACTTCCCGCATGTAATCCAACAGCACCTGGATACTCCATCTCAAGCTCATAAATATAGCTTGCCATAATATCCTTGGCTTCTTCAAGCTTAGCAAGCCAACTATCCTTTTCATTATCATCTAAGTAAATTTTATATCCTATTATTTTTAATGTATCAAAATGAGCCCAATATTCTAGCGGATTAAATGTATATGGTGGACAAGACCACTTTTGTTCATACCCGTCGCAGTTCTTACAAGCAGGTAAAAATTTCTCTACATCAACATATTCATTTATAAACTCTAAAACATCGACATTTGCCACAAGCTTTTCAATTTTCATTACATACCTCAAAATATATTACTAAGATGATTCTAGCATAAATTTGCTATTCATCCAATATTATACAGTTTTATTTCCGATTGTGAAATTATAGAGATTACTAGATGATCTAAAAATGAAGTTTGTGAAAATTATTATTTTTAAATTTCTAATTCATCAGTTAGTTACATATCTAAATTGTTGACGACTTACCTATCTTTTATTACTATTCAATTGCTATTTTTATATAAATAAACTACTAAAATCTCCCTATATATTGGGAATTATTTTATAATTCATAAACCTAACTCTTTCCAAACTTCCTCAGCTGGATACATTGTTGGGTCTTCTTTAAACGCTTTCATTGCTTCTTCATAAACCTTGAGGTCGTACTCGTTTTCAATATGTTCTATAACACATTTCCTAATTAGTTCAGATATAGTGATGCATTCGCGCTTAGCATAGTTTTAAAAAGCAATACCAAAAAGACCTACAGACAATTGACCGTTTAGAGAAGCAAGTAATCGACTTGATTGTTAACAATTCACAGCTGACAGCCCTTTATAAATCAAAAAAAATCAAAAAGAATGGCTACAGCAGCTACTTGCTAAGCGTGATGAAGAGATATTAGATTTGCGTGGCAGGGTAAGCGAGTTAAACGGCAAGGCTACCCAGCTAGAGGAGCAGCTGGAGCTGATGGAGCAAGAGAAGAGTAAAGATAATGGATTTTTTTCAAAGCTAAAAAAATAAAAGCAACCTCTGGTTATAAGAGGTTGCTTTATCTTTACATATTAAACAAAACTATCAATATACGACAAAACAGGGAATAGAACAGCAACAGTTTGTACAGATAATATCATTCTAAATCTAACTATCAATATTTTATCCTTTGATATTTTTTTTAAACGATAATATCTAACAATCTCACATATGTACCACAATAAATCTATAGCAAGAGGTACTAAAAATATAAGATATATACCTCTATATTCATAATAATCATAGGATATATAAATCAATCCAATTACTATGATTATAAATTGCACTAAAAGATTTACAGTAGCCCATCTTTTGAAATTCTTCATGATCATTTTACTTTCATTCCTGATAGCTTCCATACATGACTCCAATCTCCTTTAATTTAATCATTGTAAACTAAAGTCTTTTAATAGCCCATTGGAATCACCTTCTTCCAATAAATAAAATCCTTAATGGATATGCTAGACCTTAATTTTTCAATTAAGGAGGTTTCACAATGCTAGGTACTACACAGCAAATTTTATACTTTCACCTATATTTTACTCCTATAAAAATATATATGCAATACACTTGTTACAAAATTTACAATTTTCTATCCCACCACTTGTAGACAGTTTTTTTGATAAGCCAGTTTCTCTAATACATTCTGCCTTTATGCCTGTAGGGTTCTTTGCTCGCCAATCCTCAACAATGGACTGCTTTAGCTTGCGACCATTGCCAATTTTATTCCAAGTTTTGTTTTGATTAATTTCATCACGCACAAAATTCATTATTTTGATATGTTCAGATTGATTTCGATAGTTGCGTTTGTTGCGTTCAATCCTGAGTCCTGTCTTTTTTCAATCGTATCAATAGGATATCTTACATAACTATCATTAAAGGCTTCTAAAGCGGGGATAACATCATCTTCCGTGAACGGCTCATTACCTTGATTGTGAACTACCCATTGTCTAAAGCCAATGGGTAGTTCACATTTTAAAAAATGGAAATATGCAAAATCCATTTTAATTATTAAATATGGTGGGACATGAGGGACTTGAACCCCCAGCTTACAGATTCGAAGGCTGTTACTCTATCCAGTTGAGTTAATGTCCCATGTAAAATAAATTGATTACCTAGACTTAATACATTATAACAAAAATTTAAGAATGGCTCAAATGAGCCATTCTTAATTTTCCATAAATATATTATTTCTTTGCTTTTTCTTTAGCCTTATCTGCTACTTCCTTGACTTTTTCTTTTGCATCATCAGCCTTTTCTTTTACCTTATCAGCAGCATCCTTGGCCTTTTCTTCTACCTTGTTGGCAGTTTTTTTCGCTTTATCAGCAGCCTCATCAGCCTTTTTTTCTACCTTTTCTTTTGTGTCCTTGGCCTTGTCAGACGCCTTTTCCTTTACCTCGTCTGCTTTTTTCTCAACCTTATCGGCTGCCTTCTCAGCTTTTTCTTTTACTTCTTCCTTTTTTTTCTCTACCTTATCCTTAGCTTTCTCAGCCTGTTTCTCGGCATCTTCCTTTTTATCTGCGGCCTTTTTCTCTACTGCCTCAGCCTTTTCGCTAACCTTTTCAGCGACCTCTTTAACTTTTTCCTCAGCTTTTGTATCCTTATCACCATCTGCAGAATCTACTGTATCTTCAGCCTTTTCAGAAAGCTCATCAGCCTTTTCCTTCACTACAGAAGCCACCTGAGCTACAGTACCCTTTACCTTTTCATCAATATTTATCACATTTGATCCATTTTTAGCAACTTTAGCTTTTTTATTTCTTGAAAGGTATGACATTAAAGTTGCAACGGTCAAAGCAATAGCCGATAATAATAACAACCATGCAGTAAATGAAAGGGTAACATATACCCTGCCATATATTAGTTTCATTCCCTCTTCAAATCTATTGTGGAATGTAATTATGTAATATACAACAAATATAGTCTGTATTCCTGCTGGAATTAAAGCATAAAGCTGTCTCTTAGTTGCAACAAGAACTGATGCAGCTATTGATGTAGCAATAATTATAAGTTTTGCAAAACCACCTAGTGCAATTCCTGTTACTCCAAGTATAGAAGCTGGGAACTTCACAAAATCTGTAAATGACAGAATAATGGATAAAATAGCAGTTCCATATACTAATAAATCTAGTAAAGTAAATGTTCTACCCATTATTACAGCATTCTGACTCTTCAGGTCTTTACCAATATCAGTAAGCTTCTGACCAGCAACATCTGCAAGCTCCTCGGCCTTATCTTTAGCCTGTCCAGCTAGCTCTTCTGCCTTGTCCATAGCCTGACCAGCTACTTCAGTCGCCTTATCTTTGAATTCCTCAGCCTTTTCCTTAGCCTGCTCTGTCATATCAGCTACTTTTTCCTTTGTCTGATCAGTAAGCTCACTCGCCTTTTCTTTGGCATTATCCAATGCTTCGCTGGCATTTTCCTTTATATCGCTTGCCTTGTCGGAAATTGCTTCCTTAGCATCATTTAGCTTTTCCTTGGTTGAGTCCTTAAGCTCCTCTGCCTTATTGGTAACAGTTTCCTTTACCTCATTGGCCTTATTAGACACAGCTTCACCTGCCTCCTGTGCCTTCTCCTTTAGCTTACCTGCTTCAGCCTCTGCAGATTTCTTAGCTTCATCAGCCTTATCTACAATTCCTGATTTTTCCAATTCCTCTTTAAAAGGATTTTTCTTTACTTCACTCATATTCATACTCCCTATTTTATTTGTTCCTATTATAGCATTTTATCAGATGAATTTCCAGCCAAAACACCTTATTTTTCAATGTGTATTCTTCTACTATTTATTTTCCATTATCAAAACAATCCTTAATTACGGAGATTAAGATTACACATAATGTACGATTTTCATATGATATTTTCCAGTAATGTGCATGAAAATATGACTATCATGCCTAAAAGATTCATGTTTTAATGCAACATCACTTGCTTAAAACTTCAACTAAATTGTAGAGATCCAAGTCAACCTCTCTCTTCTGTCTCAGAGCCTCTTCAAGATCGACACCAATTATTTGACCTCCAATTTCACCTATTGCCTTTGGTCCAGTATAATTGGCCAGCACTTCAATTGCTCTTGCTCCACACCTTGTAGCTAGTAGTCTGTCTCTCAGCGTTGGAGACCCACCTCTCTGTAAATACGATAGCACGACCATTCTACTTTCCTTCATAGTTCTGCTCTTAATCACCTCTACCAGCTCTGGTCCTTTAATTTCTGCACCCTCAGCCACTACAATAATGCTGTGGGTCTTTCCATTATTGGCATCAATAATGATTTTTTTACATACATCGTCAATATCTACTGGTATCTCTGGAATCAGTACTCTCTCTGCACCTCCAGCTACAGCTGAATATAAGGCAATATCTCCACATCCCCTGCCCATTACTTGTATAATTGTTGTTCGTTCATGTGACGAAGATGTATCTCGAATTGAACTTATTCCTCTAATTACGGTATTTACGGCAGTATCAAAGCCTATTGTAAAATCCGTATAGCCTAGATCATTATCAATGGTTCCTGGAAGGCCTACTACAGCTATCCCCCTATTAGCTAGAGCCAGTGCTCCATGAAGAGAACCATCTCCTCCTATTACTACAAGTCCATCCAGATCAAATGTCTCAATTATATTTACCGCCTTGTCCAGCCCTTCATCTGTGGTGAATTCTTGGCTTCTGGCAGTTTTGAGGATAGTTCCACCCCTTTGCATTATATCTGCTACATCCTCGCCATACATTCTCTTAATGTCACCTTCCAACAGGCCCTCATAGCCTCTGTAGATGCCATACATCTCAAAGCCTCTATCTATTCCGCATCTAATTACTGACCTGATGGCGGCATTCATTCCTGGTGCGTCACCGCCACTGGTTAAGACTCCATATCTTGGCATTTTACATTTTCCTTTCCTAGGATATCCACGAGGGTTAGCTCCAGTCCATAACTATAGAACAAGCCTTTATTTTTCCCCGTTCCTATTATACTTCCATCCTTTTTATAAATTCTTACTACACTCTTGCCTCTATTAAGATGAAAAACCTTGGCCAGCTTCGCTAGAAGTTCTTCTTCATCTCCATCATGTGGAATACGCAATTTTATTGACTTTTCCACTTCATTTAGCCCCATTAAGTCAACCTCTAGTTCTTCTAACAGGGTGACCTTATCGACTATAACTGATGCAGATGCTTCTTCTTTATAGTTTACATTTCCTTCCACTAATATAATTGCATCCTTTTCAATAGTGGCTCTATTTTGTGCAAAGGCATCAGGGAAGAAAATCAATTCTACCGTTCCCTTCAGGTCTTCCATATTGGCAAATGACATAAGCTGATTTGTCTTTTGAGTGGTGAAAATTCGTTTTGAGGTAATAATTCCAGCAATCCTTACTTTAGCTCCATCCTTGTGTGTTCTTTCTGCTGACTCATCATTACCTTTATTTATTTCATCACTATAGGCCGTCACAGATTTTTCTATGATGTCCTTAAATCTCCACAATGGATGACCTGATACATATACTCCAAGCATTTCCTTTTCCATAGTAAGCAGTCTATCTTCACTGTACTCTTTAATGTTTGGAAGAGGATGAGCCTTTCTGGCTACTTCCATTACTTCTTTATTCATCGAGAAAAAGGAAAACTGTTCCGCGCTATTACCATTATTTCTTTTCTGCTGTTCTTCCATAAGCTCTTCATATATTGCCATACACTGCGATCTTGTATGCCCCAGACAATCCAGTGCTCCGGCTTTAATCAAGCTTTCCATAGCTCTTTTATTGATTTTCGAAACATCCAGATTTTCAAAAAATTCAAATATATTTGTGGGAACTCCGTGTACTTTTCTAGCCTCTATAATAGCATCTATGGCGGCAGCGCCAACATTTTTTACACACAAGAGTCCAAAGCTTATCCTGCCCTCATTAGCCTGAAAACGGTGCAGTCCCACATTCACGGAAGGTTTATCTACAGTTATACCCATTTCACGGCAATTAGTTATGTATTTATTAATTTGACTGCTATCACCCATTACTGACGAAAGAAGGGCTGCCATAAATTCAGTTGGATAATAATATTTTAGATATGCAGTTTGATAAGCAATCACTCCATATGCTACTGCGTGACTTTTGTTAAAAGCGTATTCAGCAAAGGTTTCCATTTGTGCAAATATCTCCTCTGCTGCATTTAAGCTGATACCACGCCTTAGGCACCCATCTATTTCCCACTGCCCATCTTCATTTTGCTTGCCATAAATAAAATAGTTTCTCTCCTGACGCATAACATCAGCCTTCTTTTTACTCATAGCTCGTCTAACTATATCCGCCTGCCCATAGCTATATCCGGCTAATTTTCTAACTATTTCCATTACCTGCTCCTGATACACAATGCAACCATATGTCACATTTAGAATAGGCGCAAGCTCTGGTGTAATATATTTGATTGCGTGTCTGTCCTTTTTGTTGTTTATATATGTCGGAATAGAATCCATAGGTCCTGGCCTGTAAAGTGATATTCCCGCAACAATATCCTCAAAGCATGACGGTCTTAAATTCTTCATGAACTGGGTCATACCAATAGATTCAAGCTGAAATACTCCTTGCGTATTTCCTTTAGAAATCATTTCATAAATATTATGGTCATCATATTCCAGTTTGGAAAAATCTATTTTTTTACCATGATTGGTTTCTATCATTTGAAGTGCATCTCGGATAACAGTGAGATTTCTAAGACCCAAAAAGTCCATTTTTAGGAGTCCCAGCTCTTCAATGGTAGTCATGTTAAACTGAGTAGCAACAATCTTGTCAGACATATAAAGTGGTACATATTCGTCTAATGCTTTGCGAGATATAACTACACCTGCCGCATGTGTTGAGGCATGTCTTGGCATCCCTTCAATAGCCATGGCTGTATCTAATAAAAGCCTTACTTCATCTGAAGACTCATACTCTCTTCGCAGCTCACCATTTATTTTCATTGCCTTTTCAATTGTTATACCCGGGCTTTGAGGTACCAGCTTGGCAATCTTATCTGCCTCATTATATGGAATACTCATGGCCCTTGCAACATCACGAATAGCCGCCCTTGCCTTCATTGTTCCAAAGGTTATTATCTGAGAAACCTTGTCTGCACCATATTTTTCTACAACATAGTCTATAACCTCTCCTCGCCTCTCAATACAAAAATCTATATCTATATCAGGCATACTTACACGCTCTTCATTTAAAAAACGTTCAAAGATTAGTCCATGCTTTATTGGATCAACATCAGTTATTCCAAGCGTATATGCCACAAGGCTTCCCGCAGCAGATCCTCTGCCTGGTCCAACCATAATATTATTGTCCCTTGCAAATTTAATAAAATCCCAGACTATTAGAAAATATTCGATGAATCCCATGCTTGAAATGACCTTAATTTCCTTTTTTAGCCTGTCCATATACTTATGCTTTTCATCGCCATATCTATATGCCAGCCCCTCTTCACACAGGTACTGTAGATACTGTAGCTTGTCGAACCCAGCTGGTACCTCAAATTCAGGCAAATGATAATTTCCAAACTCAAGCTCAACCTGGCATCTTTTTGCAATTTTCTCCGTATTTGATATGGCTTCTATATCATCTGGAAAAAGCTGAATCATTTCTTTAGGAGATTTTAAATAGAATTCCTCACCTGGATATCTCATTCTATTGGGATCATCTATAGTAGTAGCTGTTTGTATAGCAAGTAGTACATCATGATACTTGGCATCATCTTTGGTAACATAATGAACATCATTTGTAACCACCAGTGGAATGTTAGTCTCTTCACTGATCTGTCTTAGCCAGTTATTTACAAATTCATCCTCGCTAGTTCCATGATTTTGCATTTCAAGGAAAAAATTACCATGTCCAAATATGTTCTCATATTCTATCGCCGCCTGCTTAGCTGCATTGTAATTTCTAGCCAGTATAAGATTTGCCACTTTACCAGCCATACAGGCTGACAGTGCAATGAGTCCTTCATGATATTTTTCAAGGAGCTCTTGATCTATCCTTGGCTTATAGTAAAAGCCTTCCGTAAATCCTCTACTAACAAGCTTCATCAAATTCTTATAGCCTTGCTCATTTTCAGCCAAAAGTACAAGATGATAAGGTTTTTTTGCCTGCACATCATGGTTTAGCCTACTTCCGTCGGCTTCATATACCTCACAGCCTAAAATAGGATGGATACCATTACTTAAACACTCCTTGTAGAAATCCACCACTCCAAACATCACTCCATGGTCTGTAATGGCCAAAGAGTCCATCCCAAGTTCCTTTGCTTTTTTTACTACTTTTTTTATTTGAGCAGCACCATCCAGAAGACTATATTCTGAATGCAAATGCAAATGTGTAAAAGCCATTTATGTCCTTTCTGCTGTGTGGTTTCAATAGCTTGAGTATTCCACTGTAGCTAATTAAATTTCAATTTATATTATATCACAGTATTTTAAAAGTGTCTTTTTCAGTGTATACTAAAATAAGGAGGAAATTATGGATCCAAGAGTAAAAAAATTATCGAATCTTTTAGTTAACTATTCCTGTAAGCTTAAGCCCGGAGAGAAAGTTCTTATAGACTTTGAGGGAGAGGAAACAAAACCTCTAATCAGGCAGCTTATCAAGGATGTATATAAGGCAGGAGCTTTGCCATATTACACTGTCCGTGACAGTATGCTTACTCGCGAAATTATGCTAAGCTGCAGTGAGGAGCAGATTAAGTTTATGGATGAATGTACACTTAGACAAATGGAGGGAATGGATGCCTATATTGCAGTACGCGCTGGCAATAATGTGTCTGAGCTTGCTGATGTACCTTCTGAGAAGTTACAAATGTACTACAAGCTGACCGCCCCTACTTTAGACTACAGAGTAAATAAAACAAAATGGGTTGTTCTTCGTTATCCTAATCCATCCATGGCACAGCTGGCTTCTACAAGTCAGGAAGCCTTTGAGGATTTTTATTTTGATGTTTGTACCTTAGATTATGGCAAGATGAGTAAAGCGATGGATGCACTGGTTGATCTTATGAATCGAACCGATAAAGTTAGGATAACTGCTCCTGGAACTGACTTAACTTTTTCCATTAAAGGTATTGGCGCAATAAAATGTGATGGAGAGCGTAATATTCCAGATGGAGAAGTATATACAGCTCCTGTCAGAGAGTCTATGAATGGTGTTATTTCCTACAATACTCAATCTGAAGAGCAAGGCTTTACTTATGAAAATATTCGCTTTGAAATAAAGGATGGTAAAATAATAAAGGCTACTGCTAATAACAACGAAAAGATAAATGCTATACTTGACACTGATGAAGGTGCAAGGTACTTCGGTGAATTTGCCATTGGGGTAAATCCTTACGTGCTTCACCCTATGAAAGACACATTATTCGATGAGAAAATAGCAGGATCAATACACCTGACACCTGGTAGATGCTACGAGGATGCTTATAACGGCAATATATCCGCCATTCACTGGGATCTGGTCTTAATTCAGCGTGCTGATTATGGTGGCGGCGAAATCTATTTTGATGATAGACTTATAAGAAAGGATGGTATTTTTGTAATTCCGGAGCTAGAGGGGTTAAATCCAGAAAACTTGAAATAAATAGTTTATACAAAACACAAAAATTTAGACTACGAAGCTTAATCTAATGGAAGGGTGCACTTTTCCATCATATCTCGCTTAGTAGTCTTTTTTTGTATATACTACATTTTTACTCTAAATCTAAATCATCCTAAAATTTCATGAAGTATTCTATGCCAGTTCCTCTTTGCCATATCCATAATTTCATAGTGTGAAAAGCCAGCCTTTCTAAGCTCCATAAGCAGATTTGGAATCTTGCTCGCATCTTCAAAGCCCTTAGTATATGATGTATCTTGATTGCTATATGAAGACATACCCTGTGGATCTAAAAATTCAAAAAAGTCAAATCCAAATCCAATATGCTGTGTTCCAATTTTCTCTGCAATATAAATAATATGTTTCACTAAATGCGTTAGATCTTGCTTGCTTTCATCCTGGCTGACAAAGAGATTAAAAGAATTTATGCCAACAAGACCATTTATTTCCTTTATGGCAATTAGCTGCTCATCTGTCAGATTTCTAGCTGCATCGCTAAGTCTTTTAGCATTAGAATGAGAGGCTACTATTGGCCTGGTTACAATATTCATAACATCCCAAAAGGATTTTTCATTGAGATGAGATACATTAACGAGCATATTAAGCTCTTCCATAAGCTTAATCGCCTTCTTTCCATATTTTGTTATACCAAGACTTGGATTTCCAGCTACACCTGTTGCTAATTCATTTTCTTCGTTCCATGTGAGCATGCCATGTACCGCACCTAGCTCATGTAATCTTTCGATTTTGCCAAAGTCTTTACCTATGTATGACAAACCCTCTAACCCAATAAAGACATATATTTTCCCATCTTCTTTTGCCTTATTTGCCTCAGTTATGTTTCGAACTATACGAAAGCCCTCTGCTTCCCTCATTTCATAATTTATTGCACAGATTATTTGGTCAGCTCTATTATTCGGATATGACTTTCTCCAAAATGATACAAACATCTACACCTATTACTTCTCAAAGTGCCTAAAATAAAGGCTTTTATTAAATTGAAAATCCGACAAAAAAATCGTTGAAATCTGGCAGATCTGAAGCTAGTTTTTTTAATTTTTAGGGTGTTTTATTGAAGTGTAAGGGTGTCAAGATTAGCATAGGAGTGTGTATTAGAATCTTTAAATTTAAAATTTAGTAATGTTTAAGTTCGCTTTTATGTTCCATGTGGAGACAGCCTGTCTGCTGTCAAAAAAATACAAATAAACAACTGAAAAACGTTGAAATCAAGGGATTCTGATAACTGAGCCGTAAGGGATAAGTATCCGGTATCTCTGTTAAATAGAAAAATACAGTAGTTCTATAGTCTGACTTTGAATAGGGTGGAGTTCAGAAACTACTTTTTGAGGTGTTGAGTGAATAGGACTATTGCAACGAAAGATGTTATTATACAAAGGAAAGATGGTATGAGTGTATGAAGGTTGAAGTTGATAAAGATATATTAGAGTTCTTAAAAGCAATTTATTTTGGTGATTTTTCGGATCCAATGAAAGCCGCTAGTAGTAGAGCCTATAGAGACATGAATCGTACCATCAGATTTAATTCTTTGCCTTCAAATATAAGAATGAATTTAAGAGAAGACGTTACTGCAATATTTGAGAGAGAAATTCCTTTGTTAATAAGTGAAGGTGTAAAAAGACAAGAAGATTTTGATGATTGGCATTTTAATATTTGTTGTGCTATCAGAAAACTATATAGGGAGAAAGGTGTTGCATTGACTTTTGGGCAAGCACAAAAGTGGGTTAATATGACACTGAAATACCTGTATATGCTGGAAAAATATTCTTTTGAAGAAATCTTTAGTTATTTACATATTCCATTAGATAACTATATCTATCATGATGAGACAGGAACAATTACAGCAAGCGTGAGAAATCATCCTCCTTTGGTCTTTGAAAATCATGGACAAGACTTAAGGTTTAAAGGACCGGTGGATGTGAGTAATACCTTAGCTGCAAGTCTTGGAACAGGAGGAAATAATCAGCCTTCCTCGAGAAGAGGCTTTACAGTATGTAAAGGATAGAAATGAGGACTACAAGGTTGAGCTGATCAATGGCCTGCCTGAGGATGCAACTATTTCCTTTTATAAGCAGGGGAAATTTGTTGACCTTTGTGCTGGACCTCATATGGATTCTACAGGTCAGATTAAGGCTATTAAGCTAACTAATGTGGCTGGTGCCTATTGGCGTGGTGATGTAAAGAACAAAATGCTTCAGAGAGTATATGGTACCTCCTTCCCAAGTCAGGCTGAGCTAGATGAGTATTTGGCTAAGATTGAGGAGGCAAAGAAGAGGGACCATAGAAAAATTGGTAAGGAAATGGATCTCTTCACAATTATGGAGAAGGGCCCTGGATTTCCTTTCTTCATGCCTAAGGGTATGATATTGAGAAATGAGCTAGAAAAATTCTGGAGAGAGGAGCATTACAAAAGAGGTTATCAGGAGATTAGAACCCCATTGATTCTCAACGAGCAGCTCTGGAAGACCTCCGGCCATTGGGATCACTATAAGGACAATATGTATTTTACGGAAATCGATGAAACTCCTTTTGCCATTAAGCCTATGAACTGTTCTGGTGCCATGCTTTCCTACAAGAGGACCATGCACTCCTACAAGGATTTGCCAATTCGCCTAGGAGAAATGGGTCAGGTTCATAGACATGAGCTTTCTGGTGCTTTACATGGACTTATGAGGGTTAGAACCTTTACACAGGATGATGCTCACATTTTCATGCTGCCTGAGCAAGTTACTGATGAAATTGTAGTAGTGGCAAAGTTCATTGACTACGTATATAAGAAATTTGATTTCAAATACCATGTAGAGCTTTCTACTAGACCGGAGGATTCTATGGGAAGTGATGAGGATTGGGAATTGGCTGAAAATGCTCTCAAGGAGGCTATGGCACAGCTAGATGTACCTTATGTAGTCAATGAGGGAGATGGAGCCTTTTATGGACCAAAGCTAGACTTCCATCTTGAGGATTCCCTAGGAAGAACCTGGCAGTGTGGAACTATTCAGCTAGACATGCAAATGCCACAGCGCTTTGACCTTACATATGTAGGCTCTGACAACCAGAAGCATAGACCTATTATTATTCACAGGGTAATCTTCGGTTCCATTGAAAGATTCATCGGAATTTTGACGGAGCACTTTGCCGGCAAGTTCCCTCTATGGCTTGCCCCTGTTCAGGTAAAGCTTCTCACTGTGGCTCCAGCCTTTGAGGAGTACGCCAAAGCTCTGAGAGACAAACTTCAGGCTGAGGGTCTTAGGGTTGAGCTTGACATTAGAAATGAAAAGATAGGCTATAAGCTTAGAGAGGCTAGAAATGAAAGGGTTTCCTATATTGGCGTCATTGGCGAAAGAGAAATGGAAGGAAACAGCCTTTCTGTTAGGTCTAATAAAAGAGGGGATTTAGGCGAAATAAAGGTAGATGAATTCATTGCTAACCTAAAAGAGGAAATTGCTGAAAAGAGAGTTTAGAAGCCTTTAAGGAGAAAATATGAAAAAAAGCTTTTTGAGAAGGAATAAGGGAATTGTCATTTTCCTTGCCATACTTCTTGTATTTGTAATTGCCATCTTTAGCTTTTTGCCAAGAGAAAACTACGGTAAGAATGGAAGCTATGTGGCAGTTCTTAAGATAGAGGGCACAATTAGTGAAGCTTCTGAAGGCTTAAGCTTTTCCCAAAATGGATATGATGAAGAATTTATCATGAACACCATTAAGAAGCTGGAAAAGGACAGTAGCAATAGGGGTATTTTGCTTTACATTAACTCCCCTGGAGGCAGTGTATCGGCCAGCGATAGTCTTTATTTGAGGCTAATGGATTATAAAAGGAAGACTAATAGACCTGTCTATGCCTATTTTTATAATATGGCTGCTTCTGGTGGCTATTATGTGGCCTGTGCCGCCGATGAAATTTTTTCTGATAGAAATGCTTGGACTGGCTCTATAGGAGTGACTCTAGGTGATATTTACAATGCCAGCGAGCTTTTAAATAAGATTGGCATTAAGGCGGTAAATATTTCATCGGGTCCTAATAAGGCCATGGGCTCTATGACTCAGCCTATGACGCCGGAGCAGGAGGAAATTTTCCGCGGCTTGGTAGAGGATGCCTATGGTCAGTTCCTAGGTATTGTATCTGAAGCAAGAGGTATATCAGTGGAAACTCTAAGGCCTATTGCTGATGGCCGAGTATATACGGCAAATCAGGGTAAGGCTCTAGGTCTTGTAGATGAAATAACAACCTTAGATGGTGCTAAGGCAAAAATCCGCCAGGAAGGGAAGGAAAGCCTAAACTTTGTAGAAATTACAAAGCCAAAATCTGTAGGTCTTCTTGACAGCTATTTACTAGGTGGAAATAGCAGCTCTCAGAATAGAGAGGCCAAGATGGATAAGGCTCTTGATTTAGCCCTTAAAACTCTGGGTGATGGATCTCAGGCTAAGATTTCTTATATGTCTCCAATTACAAAATAGTATTTAGCCTCGGGGCAAAGGCCTTGAGGCTTTTTATTATGTCCGAACTAAGAGCTAGGGGATAAGAACTAAGAGCTAAGGGCGATAATCAAGATTTGAGGTTTTTTGAAATTTTTTGAAGAAAAACCGTTGATTTACTCATAGGCTTATTATATAATGAAAATGCTTCAGTCCTGAAGCGAATATATTTAGGAGGTTTTTATGCTTGAGAGACGAGAAGGAAGGGTTGTAGTAAGCCTATGGCTAAATACCTTGCTTTTTGTAGCTGTCGTAAGGCTAATTAATCACTTTTCCTTAATACGTGATGACGGATTAGGACTTTTGGTCACCACCTTTGTCGCTCTATGTCCCCTACTATTTTGGGGAAGAGGCCTTAAGGCCTATAAGGAAGATATAAAGGATATTAGTCGCTTTGGATTTTTTACTGTAGTATTTCTATTTTGTGTAGGTATATGCTTCAACTTCATCGGTACCATTTCAACTGTACCTCTTGAAGGCCTACTGAATCAAGTAGGATATACTGCCAAGGAAAGCCTAGTTCAAAACAAAATTAATGAGGGTACCATTACCTTTATTATATACAGCTGTATTTTAGGGCCTATATTTGAGGAAGTGGTTTATAGAGGAGGATTGCAGACCCTTCTTGCTCCTTATGGAAAGAAAAGAGCCATACTCATTTCCGCCCTCATATTTGGCTTCATGCACCATGACCTATATCAGGCCATTGCAGCAGCAGCTCTGGGTATAGTTTTTGCCTATGGAAGAGATAGATATGGTCTCCTATTTGCCATTATACTTCACATTTGCAACAACACTTTTGTCACCCTAGTTGCTCACTTTAAGCCAATAGGCTTTGCCGTACCAGCCTTTGCAGTCATAGGACTAATCATTTTCATAGTGGCTCTCATTAAAAAGAGAGTCTACCTATCAGAAAGATTCCAAAGAATAGGAAAGATGCCTTACTACATATTGCTGCCTATATTAGGACTTTTTGCTTATGAGGTTATATATACCTTGGTGGAAAGCATCCATAGGCTCGGCTAAGCTAGGTGTAAAGCCTCCCCCAGGGAGGCTTTTTTATTGGGGGAATTGTACTGATTATAGCCAAGGCAATAGGTCTATTCCCCTGTAAAATCCATTTGTTAAAGGTGTCAAGAAAATTCCTTGACAGCCCATAAAAATCTGAGAGCTAATGTCTATGAAACGGATGTTTCAAGAACCATTAACACAGGTCAAAATTCACCGGATGCTAATCAAGGAGGCATTGCTGTTGTTTACTGTGATAAAACAGCAGGAACGCTTTGTGCGATGGATGGACCAAAGAGGGTTCATAGTGATATGGCATCACAAAGAAAACTCATCGTAGAAAAAGAAATTTATGCGACAAGCAAAAATTCACACCATACCTGTGCGAGCAAAGATGTAGCAAATACACTGGTGGCAAGTGACTATAAGGATCCACCTTGCGTTGGAAGAGAAAAGCTAGTCAGAAGATTAACGCCAAAAGAATGTGCAAGACTACAAGGTTTTCCGGATGGTTGGTGTGACCATTTAGAAACAAAAAATCCAAGTGATGAAGAACTTAAATTTTGGGTGGATGTCTTTGAAACTTATCGAGAAAACGTCACAAAAGCAAAAAAGCCAAAGAGCGAAAAAGAAATCAGAAAGTGGCTATCAAATCCTCATAGGGATTCTTCGGAGTATAAGATGTGGGGAAATGGCGTGGCACTTCCTTGTGTGGTTTATGTCTTAAGTAAGGTTCAAGTTAAAAGATGGCAATGAGGAAATAAAAGAATATCTTGAGAAAAAACGTGGTACTCCTTGGACTAAAGAAAGACTTGAAAAGCAAATTCCACAAATGCGTGAATACTGGAAAAATGAGGAGCACAGAAAAGAAGCAAGCGAGAGAATGAAGATAATAAGGAGTGAGAAAGAATGGCCAACAAGAAAGTAACCACAATACCTGCAACCATTAGTAAATTTAATCTGGCTCCTATAAATGAGGTAAAAAAGCGAAGAGTTGCAGGATATGCCAGAGTATCGACAGATAGTGAAGAACAGCAAACATCCTACGAAGCACAGCTTGATTACTATACAAACTACATCAAAAGTAGAGAGGATTGGGAGTTCGTAGAGGTCTATACAGACGAAGGAATATCAGCTACAAACACCAAAAAGCGTGATGGTTTTAAGCGAATGGTAAAAGATGCTCTTGATGGAAAGATAGAAGATTTTATAAAAGAACTTGAAAAACAAGAACTACAGACAGATTTTGATAAAAATGTATGGCTTAGTATGGTTGATTTCCTTACGGTTCATCATGATGGAAAGGTTGAATTTACATTTATTGATGGCAGTCAGATAGAATTGAATAGGTAAAAAACAAAAAAGGCACTTCGATCAATTTATATTTTATGGGTTGTTTGAAATTTGATAGTTTTGTTTAATAAATGAACTTTGGACGGTAGCGATACCGTCTTTTTTATGTCCAAAATAAAAAGTTTCAGAGTATCGAGAAATAGTTTCAGAGTACAAAGGAAAAGTTTAATTGTATCAAAGACAGTAAGAAACTAGATCCAGCTTATCATACGGGGGATCTATCCATATGACGAAAATGGACCCTCCAACTCCACCTTTTTTAAGTCGCTCTAAATGATGTGTGTTAAGCACATTTCTTTCCCCATTTAATCTTCTTATAGTAACGTCCGAAAAAATATCTGAATGGCCGTCAAAAACTGTCATATTAATATTTTCCACTATTATCACCCCAAAGACCTATTGTTATTTTTATCTCTTAAGCAAACATCAACAATTAAAGGTATTTTAAAAATGTCGCTAATATAAAAGCACCCTTGCAAATGAGCTTTCACTTTTCGTTAGTATCTCTTACGATTTTTGAAAGCTTTTTTGCTTAGGTGCTAATACATTTTATTGAAGCATCAGAGTACACAGCACAAGTGAGTAGTACTTTTCCTCAAAGCTGGCACTTCTTGAATTTAGAGAGATTGGACAAATTGCTCCTAATATGCAACCTGCATACTTCGCTCCAGCTACTGCTACAAGTGCCTTAGCAAGTACATTTCCACATGCTATATCATGAGTCAGAAGTATATCGGCATCACCTTGAATTTCACCCTTATAGCCTTTTATTTTGCTAGCCTCTGGTATGAGGGCTAAGTCAATGGCCATCGGACCTTCGACTATAGCAGAGCCGAACTCTCCATTTTTTCCATCTTGCGTTAGCTTGTCTGCATCAATAGTTTCAGGCATCTTCGGATTTACCACCTCAACCGCACAAAGACCTGCTACCTTAGGAGAGCTTATACCCAGCTTATCATATATTTGCATAGCATTTTTTATAATTGCCTTTTTCTGCTCGTAATCTGGTTTTATAAGCATTACTCCGTCAGTAACTCCAAGAAGACGATCACAATTAGGTGCATCTATTAAAGCAACATGGGACATTGGCTTTCCTAGTCCAATACCTCTATCCTTATTTACTACCTCTCTAAGAAGCGTAGATGTTTGCATGATACCTTTTAGAATAAAATCTGCTTTCTTTTCCTTAACAGCTCTAACAGCCCACTGTGCAGCCATCATATCGTCTTCACAATGAGTGATTAGACTTGGATCTATCTCTACTCCTAACGCCTTTCCCTTTTCTAAAATATCATGCTTTCGTCCAAATAAAAGGTAGTCTAAAATCCCTTTCTTATTAGCATGCAGTACGGCTTCTAATGTATGTTCATCGTGAGCACAGGCTACTGCTACCACCTTCTTGCTACCTTTTAGAACTACCTCTTCCATCTCTTTAAAGCTTCTAATCATATAATTCTCCTTCCCAGCAAAGGCAAATGGAGCATGATATTGCTCAAAAGTCTTTGCCAGTATATTTAACACTCTTATAGATATATTATACCACAATCTAAATTGCATTAACAAAAATAGACCCTTTCGGGCCTATTTTTTAGAGGTTAAAGTTCAAATAGTTTTAATCGCTTTGTTGTATCAAGTGTAGCCTAGAAATAGCTCTGACTCATAGATTCAATAATACTGTCAGCTAGGTTCTCAAGCTCTCTTTCAGTAGAAGTATTCAGAGACGAAAGTACGGAAACCTGTTCATTTAAAACAGTCATCTGCTTCATTTCATCAAGTCTTTCTTCCATCTTAGTAGCTGCCTGTGGTGCCCATGAACCATTTTCAACAACAGCTACAACCCTCTTTTGAACATTCAAAGCCTTCATATCATCCAAGAATGTCTTCATAGGTGGGAATAGGTCAAGATTGTATGTCACTGAGCAAAGAGCAATGTGACTGTACTTAAATACATCACTTATGAGGTAAGATACATGTGTCTTTGAAACGTCGTACATGCGTACATTAGTGAATCCCTTTTCACAGAGCATGCTCGCTAGTTTCTGTGCAGTTGCTTCTGTATTACCATACATGGAAGCATATACGATTAGCACACCCTGCTCCTCTGGCTTGTATGTTGCCCAGTGTACGTATTTGTCAATGATATATCCAAGATCCTTTCTCCATACTAGTCCATGAAGCGGGCATAGCATCTTGATATCCACTGTCTGTGCCTTCTTGAGAAGATTCATTACCTGTGGTCCATACTTACCTACGATATTGGTGTAATATCTTCTTGCTTCATCAAGCCAATCTCTATCAAAATTAACTTCATCAGCAAATAGCTTACCGTCGATAGACTTAAATGAACCAAAAGCGTCAGCGCAGAATAGAACGCCATTAGTGGTATCTAGTGTAACCATTGCCTCTGGCCAATGCACCATTGGAGCATTGATAAATACCACCTCGTGTTTACCAAATTTCATTGTATCCCCAGCTTCTACCTGTATAAAATTATCATTTACAGGGAATTTAAACTGGTTCATCATAAGAAATGCTTTTTCTGTACTAACTACCTTTACCTCTGGATGACGAAGAATGATTTCCTCTATGGAAGCGCAGTGGTCTGGCTCCATATGGTTAATTACCATGTAGTCAAGCTTTCTTCCGTTTAGCACATATTCAACATTTTCCAGAAATTGCCTTCCTACAGTCCAGTCAGCAGTATCAAAAAGTACTGTCTTTTCATCTAGCAACACATATGCATTATAGGATACTCCATCTTCTAGAGGATGAATATTTTCAAATAGATGTATTCTCTTGTCATTTGCACCTACCCAATATAGGTCATCTGTTACTTTTCTAACGCAATGCATTATTTATCCTCCTTTTTCACTTCCTCAACCTTAACGAATGCTGTCTTCTCTTCACCGCAAATAGGGCAGATCCACTCTTCAGGCAATGCTTCAAAAGTAGTACCTATTCCTACGCCGTTTTCTTCATCACCGATTTCTGGATTATATTCATATCCACAACCGTCACATACATATAGATCCCAGTGTGAAGGCTCCTTAAGAATAGTAGCCTTTCTCATCTTGACTCTTGGTGGAGCTGGTTTCTTAGGCTTACCATTATCCAGCGCTTTAGTTAGCAGTGGTATTATTTCTAATACATCTCCTACTATACCATAGTCTGCATTCTTAAATATTGGGGCACTCTTATTCTTATTTATGGCAACGATTGTTGTAGCATCTTTAATACCCTTTAGATGCTGTCCTGCACCTGAGATACCGCAAGCAATGTATAGATTTCCAGTAAATTTTTGACCGGACATACCAACATATCTTTCGATTGGCAGGTATTTTAGAGTCTCTGCTACTGGTCTTGATGAACCAACAGCTGCTCCAGCCTGAACTGCCAGCTCTTCTATAAGCTTCATATTCTTCTTTTCGCCAATACCCTTACCAGCACTTACTACTCTGTCAGCATCAATTATTGGAGTATTAGGATCAATACCTACTGTGAAATCATAGCCGTCAGCCTTAAGAGCAGCAACCAGATTATCTACTCTTTCTTGTGCCGTTCCAGAAGCAAATATTGTCTTCTTTCTCTGTCCTGTAATAGGTCCCTTATTCTTACCCTTGGCAGCTGCCTGTTTAGGTGCCTTTCCAAGTATATGAGATGCAATAACTACTCTCTGGATTTCGTTTGTACCCTCGTAAATAGTACAAATTTTAGCATCCCTGTATGAACGCTCAACTTCCATACCCTTCAAATATCCGTTACCTCCGAAGATTTGAAGTGCGTCATTTACCACCTCTAATCCGATGTCAGAAGCATACTGCTTTGCCATTGCACTTTCCATACCATAAGGCTCATGATTGTCTTTCAGCTCTGCAGCGGAGTATACTAAGAATCTAGCGCATCGTATTTTTGTAGCCATATCGGCAATCTTAAATGAGTTAATCTGCTGGTGAGCGATTGGCATACCAAACTGCTCTCTTTCAAGAGCATATTCTACAGCATGCTCATATGCTCCCTGTGCAATTCCCAGTGCCTGAGCTGCAATACCAATTCTTCCTCCGTCTAAAGTAGCCATAGCGATCTTAAATCCCTGGCCTTCCTTGCCAAGAAGATTCTCCTTTGGAACCTTAACATCATTGAAAATCAGCTCTGCTGTTGAGCTTGAGCGAATACCTAGCTTATCGTAATGATCTCCATATTCGAAGCCTTCCCAGCCCTTTTCAACGATGAATGCACTAATTCCTCTAGTCCCAATGTTTGGAGTAGTAACAGCAAACACCACATATGTATCGGCAATTGGTGCATTGGTAATAAAGATTTTACCACCATTTAAAATGTAATGATCTCCATTAAGTACTGCTGTAGTTTCAGTACCACCAGCATCACTTCCTGCATTTGGCTCAGTCAACCCAAAGGCTCCTAATTTTTCTCCCTTTGCAAGAGGTACCAAATATTTTTTCTTTTGCTCTTCAGTACCAAATGCGTAGATTGGATAAGAACCAAGAGATGTATGAGCAGATAGAATTACTCCAGTACCACCATCTACCCTAGACAGCTCTTCTACAGCTATAGCATAGCTCATATTGTCTAGGCCTGCACCACCATATTCCTTTGGAAATGGTATACCCATAAGACCCATTTCACCCATCTTTTTTACAATTTCATGAGGGAATTTGTTTTCCTTATCTAAACTAAAAGCAATAGGCTTAACTTCCTCTTCTGCAAGCTTTCTAACCTTTTGCCTCATTTCCTCATGTGCCTCAGTAGTTTTATAAAGCATTAAGCACCTCCTACCATTATTTGATAAAATTATATCACTTTGAGAAATAGTTTTTTGTGGTAATTGCAACAAAAACATGGTATAATAATGAAAAATTGTACCTTTTTTAATATGCATAGCCTATCAAGGTGAGATATGGATACCTAACTGAGGTGAAACATGGATAAAAGACATATCCTTGATAACATTAACAGTGAAGAATTCAGCCAGATGGTTCCTTGCTTTAAGCCAGTTACAAAATATTTTGAACCTGGTGAGGAAATCATCTACTACAGTCGTCTTCACCCCTTTGGCAATGTTGAAGAAGTTGCAGTACTTGCAAGAGGGGATGCACGTCTTGAGATTATAAATCAAGCTGGAGAGAATTTAATACTTGAGACCTATCATGAAGGTGATGTATTTGGCGAGCTTTTTTCTCTGCCTTTAGAAAGCTACAGTTATGTGGTCATTGCTGAAAAAAAATGTAAGGTTGTTTTCTTAAATTACGAGCACATTATAAAGCCATGTGATAAGGTGTGTAATCATCACTCACAGCTCATTAGCAACCTTTTTATTATGACTGCACAAAAGACGCAGGAACTTTCCCTTCATCTGAGCATCATAGGTCAATCAACCACCAGAAAGAAACTAATGGCGTACCTTCTATATTGCTGCGGAGGAAAAAAAGGGCATTGCTTTGAGATTCCCATGTCTTTAACTCATCTTTCCGACTATCTACAGGTGGAAAGAAGTGCAATGATGAGGGAATTAAAGGTAATGAGAGATGAGGGTATCATCCATAATCACAGACGAGAGTTTCAAATTTTAAAATAAATGGAGAAATTTATCATATGAGAGCTAAAGGACTTATTTTAATTGCTGTACTATGTATATGTATCGTAGGTATTTTAACCTCCTGCACCTCTAGTGAGGATAATACAGAAGTTCCTACTGACGCAAAAAGCTTGACTATTAAGGTATCAATTCAATATGGTGGAGCAGGCAACCAGCCTGATATTATAAACCAACCTTTTAACATCAATAAGTCCGATACTATGCTGGGCCTTGTGCAGCTTTATGGAAGCGTAACTGAGATGCCAGTATATATAGAAACTACCGGTAGTACAATATATGGAATTAATAATATTATTAATTCTGATACACATCAGTGGAAATGCTATCTCAATGGGAAAGAAGTAGCTAAGCTGGCGGATGTTACATTAAAAAAGAATGGAAAAGTAGAATTGAAATATGAGGCAAGGTAGAATAAAATAATCGTTGGCAAAGGCTGTGTCCAAAGGATACGCCTTTTTTTTGCTTTTTTACCAGCCATAGCTTCCTAGAAGTATCTCTGATATAGATGCCGTTACCTAATAAAAAATCTCCAAGGATATACCCTGGAGATTTAATTTATGCATCTTAGCTTTCCTTTGACTCTCTCTTTTTTATTTCAATCACAGGAGCGGCAACAGGTCCCTTCAGACCAGGGATAAATGCCTTGATAATAAACAACAATCCGCAAATTACGGCAAATGCCAAGCCTACAGGATATGCTATGTTAGAACCTATCTTAAATCCTTCATCTGCAATCAATATATAGGTGGAGCAAACAGCACTCATAAATATTGCTGGAATAGCGGCAATAAGTGAATATACTGCTTTAACATGCCTTGCAATATAAACTGCTGCAGCCCATAGAGCAATCATTGCTAGAGTCTGATTTGACCATGAGAAATATCTCCAAACTACTGAATAGTCAATTAAAGAAATGCAATATCCCACTCCTAGAAGCGCAGCAGAAAGAGCCAGTCTTACTTTAACATTGGATTGATCAAGCTTAAACCAATCGGAAAGTGTAAGCCTTGCTGATCTGAAAGCTGTATCTCCGGAAGTAATAGGACATGCTATTACACCGATCATGGCAAGTAAGCCTCCTACAGGGCCGAGAAGCTTCATTGACATATCATATACTACAGTAGAATTACCTCCACCTGCTTCTAATAGCTTAATCAGTCCGCCATCAGTTGTGTAGTAGAATGCTATACCAGCACTTGCCCAAATTAGAGCAATAATACCCTCTGCAACCATTGCTCCATAGAAGATGCGTCTACCGCTCTTCTCGCTGGTTAATGCTCTTGCTATCATAGGCGACTGTGTAGCATGGAATCCTGAAATAGCTCCACAAGCTACTGTGATAAACATAAGCGGCCAGATAGGCTTGTTGGCTGGATGAAGATTCTCAAGTGTCATCTCCATCATTGGACGAGTATCATTGTGATAAAGCGTCGCTGCTCCCACACCAACTGCCATAAGAATAAGACAAATTCCAAATATAGGATAAAGCTTACCAATTATTTTATCCAGTGGTAGAAGTGTTGCTAAGAAATAATATGCCAAAATTACGAGCGTCCAGAATTTAATATTCAAACTCTCAGGAGTAAGAAGAGCAATAAGTCCTGCTGGACCTACCATAAATACCACTCCTACCATCACAAGCAGAATAACAGAGAATGCTCTCATTACCTGCTTCATACCATTACCTAGGTAGGCACCCGTAACCTCTGATATACTTGCTCCATCGTGTCTAAGGGAAAGCATACCCGCCAAATAATCATGAACACCACCTGCAAAAATTGTACCAAATACAATCCATAAATATACACAAGGTCCCCAAATTGCTCCAGAAAGAGCACCAAATATTGGTCCCAGACCAGCAATATTTAATAGCTGTATAAGGAAGGCTCTCCACCCTTTGATAGGCACATAATCTACTCCATCTGGGTGAGCCATAGCTGGTGTTACCCTATCGTCCGGCTTAAAAATACGATCTACAATAGTGCCGTAGATAACATAACCCACTACTAGTACTACTAGTGAAATTAAGAAAGTTATCATTAGTCCTCCTCAAATAAATTACTTCGTTACATATTCTATCATATCAATATATAATAACTCAATATCTATGTTTAAAAAATATACAAAAATATTAAGCTTTTTATTAGAGCATGCTCTTTATAGTTAGTGATAATTAAATATTTTTTTACATATATCAGTCCAATAGAAAAATCCATTTCAGAATCAAGATGCTTGCAATAAAAAATAGCACCTAAGGGGCTATTTTTACATGAACCTGTAATATCTTTATTACATTCTCTATTTTACAATGCTTTCATCTAAATAAATGGTGAATGGTCCATCATTAATCAGAGAAATCTTCATATCTGCACCAAACTCTCCCATCTTAACTGATCCCAGTTCAGCCTCTATAAGCTTTCCCATATTTTCATATAATACTTTTGCTTTATCAGGATCTCCAGATGCTATGAAGCTAGGTCTATTCCCTTTTTTGCAATCTGCATATAATGTGAACTGTGATACCAGCATTATTTCCCCATTTACATCCTTAACTGACAGATTGGTTTTTCCATTTTCATCTGCAAATATCCTCATCTTTAAAAGCTTTGATACATATTTGGATAAGTAGCTTTCATCATCTTCCTGCCCTACACCCATAAAAACCAAAAGGCCATTACCAATTTGTGAAATAACCTTATTATCTACCTTAACCTGTGCCTCTTTTACTCTTTGTATTAAAAGTCTCATATATTAAACAGGCTACCTGATAAGGTAGCCATTCCTCCATTATTTATTGATATTGTAGAATCCTGCAAGTCCTTTATATTCAGCCACTTCCCCGAGCTCATCTTCTATTCTGATCAGCTGATTGTACTTAGCTATCCTGTCCGTTCTGCTCATTGAGCCTGTCTTTATCTGTCCGGCATTAACTGCTACTGCAATATCTGCAATAGTTGTGTCCTCTGTTTCACCAGATCTGTGAGAAATAACTGTTGTGTATCCATGTGTTTTAGCAAGCTCGATAGCTTCAAAGGTTTCAGAAAGGCTACCAATCTGATTAACCTTAATGAGAATACTATTTGCGATTCCCTTTTCAATACCCTCCTTGAGAATGCTAGGATTGGTTACAAATAGGTCATCTCCAACAAGCTGCACTTTATCTCCGAGCCTATCAGTTAGCTTCTTCCAGCCATCCCAATCTCTTTCTCCCAGTCCATCTTCAATGGAAACAATTGGATACTTTTCTACCCAGCTTGCGTACATTTCTATAAGCTCTTCACTGGTTTTTGTGCCACCACCTGATTTGTTTAGATCATAGCAGCCAGTATCATGATTATAAAATTCACTAGCCGCCACGTCCATAGCAATAACTATATCCTTTCCTGGCTCATATCCGGCAGCTTTTATCGCCTCTACAATAAGCTCAAGAGGCTCTTCATTTCCATCTTTACAGCTAGGCGCAAAGCCACCTTCATCTCCAACATTGGTATTATAGCCCTTAGCCTTCAGTACTCCCCTTAGCTTGTGGAAGGTTTCAGAGCCCATTCTAATGGCTTCCTTAATACTGCCAGCAGACACAGGCATGATCATGTATTCCTGAAAATCTACCGTACTGTCAGCATGGGAACCACCATTTAAAACATTCATCATAGGTGCAGGGAGAACCTTTCCTCCAAATCCACCTAAATATCTATATAATGGCATGCTGTAATAGTCTGCTGCCGCCCTTGCTACTGCCATTGATACACCTAAAATGGCATTTGCTCCAAGCTTTGATTTTGTATCAGTACCATCTAATGCCAAAAGCTCCTTGTCAATGGCAAGATGATCAGTAACATCCATGCCCTCAAGTGCTTCTGCAATAATTCCATTAATATTATCTACAGCCTTTTGTACTCCCTTTCCTAAAAAGCGAGTAGAATCTCCATCTCTTAGCTCTAAGGCTTCCCTTTCTCCCGTAGATGCACCGCTAGGCACCATGGCTCGTCCAAAGGCACCGCTCTCAGTCTGTACCTCCACTTCAACTGTAGGATTTCCTCTTGAATCTAATATTTCTCTTCCGTAAATAGCAGCTATATTTGACATAACTCCTCCTAAAGTGATTATACTTAATTATATTATTTTTATGAGACTGGGTCAAATTTATAGCAATATAAAACACTCACAGACAGCCATGCTAATTTATAGCATAATATCCTAACCTTTGTAGAATCTCTGCCGTGAGTGTTTATGTTCATATTGCTTTTCCAATAGGCCTTATGATTCAAGCTTATTGCATCCACATGCTGCATGGTCAGTCACAAACAATGCTATATTGCCCGCTCCATCGCCTCAGCATTTTTCTTTCTCCTATCCTCAATAGCCTCAGTAAGCATCATATCCTTTACCTTCATGAGTCTTGTCTGATTTCCTCTCTCATTTTCATCAAGCTTCATGGCAATATACTTTATAGTCATTTCCAGCCTTGGAATCATTACATACTCAAGAGCATTTACACGTCTTCGTGTTTTTTCAAGCTCGGCTGCCAAAAGGGATACTTCTTTTTCCTTAGCTGCCAAATCCAGTAGTAACGGAAAGATGTTTGATAGTCCTTCTATTGCATTATCCAGCTCTCCAGATGTACGTGCAAAGCCGTAAGGGATTATATTTTCCTCATCATGGGCGCTGGTTTCAAAAGAAAATATCGGAACCCTAACGCTCATAATATTTTTTTCTTCCACCTGTAGACTGACTCCTTGTTTAGGATACATCAATGATTCTTCCATTACCTCACTAGACATAATAGCACTGGCCCATGTAAAGTTATCATATACCACCGCAAGGGATTTTTCCACCTGTTCTCTCAGCCTGCCATTTTCCTTAGCAAGCTCTAAAAACTCTTTCATAAGCTCATCTCTCTTATCTTTCATAAGCTTATGTCCCCTTGTTGCTGTTTTTAGCTTCTTTTTCAGAGAGGTAAGCATCATCCTTGTAGGATTTACATTAAGTCTCTCCATGATCCACCTACTCTTCCTCTTCTTCTAAATATTTTTCAATATACTCATCCTTAATTCGCTTAAGTTCGCTCTTAGGAAGAAGTCTCAGAAGCTCCCAGCCAATATTCAGTGTTTCCTCGATGGTTCTATCCGTTTCGTAGCCCTGTGAAACATATCTTTCTTCAAATTCCTGCGAGAACTTGGCATATTTTAAATCTACAGGACTTAATGCTGCCTCACCTAATATTGCCATAAGCTCTAGGGATTCCTTTCCCTTAGCATAGGCAGAGAAAAGCTGATTCATAGTATCCGCATGATCTTCCCTTGTCTTGCCATCACCTATACCCTTATCCTTTAATCTTGACAGAGATGGTAATACATCAATAGGTGGCATGATATTCTTTCTGTATAAGTCTCTTGAAAGAATTATCTGTCCTTCAGTAATATATCCCGTAAGGTCAGGAATTGGATGAGTCTTATCATCCTCTGGCATAGTCAAAATAGGAATCATTGTAATTGAACCTTTTTGTCCTCTTTTTCTTCCCGCTCTCTCATACATTGTCGCAAGGTCAGTATATAAGTAACCAGGATAACCCCTTCTGCCTGGTACCTCTTTTCTTGCAGCAGATACCTCTCTAAGCGCTTCCGCATAGTTGGTAATATCTGTTAAAATTACCAGTACATGCATATCTAGGTCAAATGCCAAATATTCTGCTGCCGTAAGTGCCATTTTTGGCGTTGCAATTCTCTCTACAGCAGGGTCATTAGCAAGGTTCATAAACATTACAGTCCTGTCGATAGCACCAGTTCTTCTAAAGTCAGAAGCAAAGAAATCAGCCTCTTCGTAGGTAATACCAATAGCAGCAAAAACTACAGCAAAATTACTTTCACCACCTATTACTTTAGCCTGTCTTGCAATCTGAGCAGCAAGATTAGCATGAGGAAGACCAGATCCTGAAAAGATAGGTAACTTCTGTCCCCTTACCAGAGTGTTTAAGCCATCTATAGCCGAAACACCCGTCTGGATAAATTCTGCCGGGTAATCTCTAGCAGCAGGATTCATAGGAAGTCCATTTATATCTATTCGTTTTTCTGGAATGATAGGGCTCGCACCATCAATAGGTCTACCCATTCCGTCAAATACCCTGCCTAGCATTTCGGAAGATACTCCAAGCTGAATACCCTTTCCTAAAAATTTCACGGTACTTTCCTTTAGGTTAATTCCTGCAGAGCTTTCAAAAAGCTGTACTAAAGCCTTGCTACCGTTAATTTCCAGCACCTTGCATAACCTTTTTTCACCACTAGGAAGGGTGATTTCTCCCAGCTCATCGTAAGTTACGCCCTCTACATCCTCCACTAGCATCAGAGGACCTACTACCTCAGAAATAGTTTTATATTCCTTAATCATTTAGCTCAGCCCCCTTTCTAGCTAGACCACTTATAGAATCTTTAATTTCCTTGGAAATGGTTTCAAATGCCTCTTCTACCTTTTCCTCTTCTACATATTTGAACCTACCAATTCTCTCACGCACAGGCAAGTTCACAATATCGTTATATTCAGCTCCATTTTCTACAGCCTCCTTTGAGGTTTTATAGAAATCCATTATAAGCTGCATTAGTTTAAACTGCTTGCCAAGAGAAGTATATGTATCTACCTCATGGAATGCATTTTGATGCAAATAGTCCTCACGAATAGATTTACATATTTCCAGCTTTATCTTATCTCCTGGGGATAGTGCATCCACACCTACTAACTGTACAATTTCCTGAAGCTCAGATTCCTCCTGCAATAAACGCAGGGCCTGCATTCTCAGCTTTGGAAAATCCTTATGTACATTTTCCTCATACCACTTACTTAATCTATCTACATAAAGTGAATAGCTTGTGAGCCAGTTAATTGCAGGAAAATGTCTCTTATATGCAAGGGATGAGTCTAAAGCCCAGAACACCTTAACAATTCTCAGCGTTGCCTGAGATACAGGCTCCGAGATGTCTCCTCCTGGAGGAGATACGGCTCCAATGGCAGATAATGCACCAATTCTTCCATCTTTTCCTAGGGATACAACTCTACCAGCTCGCTCATAAAACTGTGCAAGTCTAGATCCCAGATAAGCAGGATATCCTTCTTCACCCGGCATTTCTTCAAGCCTTCCTGACATTTCTCTTAACGCCTCAGCCCATCTTGATGTGGAGTCGCCCATAAGAGCAACGGAATATCCCATATCACGGAAATACTCTGCTATGGTAATTCCAGTATAGATGGATGCTTCTCTGGCAGCTACTGGCATATCGGAAGTATTGGCAATAAGCACCGTCCTTTTCATCAAGGATTCACCGGTGTGTGGGTCAACAAGCTCTGGAAATTCCATCAAAACATCCGTCATTTCATTTCCACGCTCACCACATCCAATATAAACAACTATATCCGCATCTGCCCATTTTGCTAGCTGATGCTGTACTACTGTTTTACCTGAACCAAAAGGTCCTGGTACGGCAGCTACTCCACCCTTTGCTATAGGGAACATAGTATCTATTACCCTCTGTCCAGTAATTAATGGCATTTCAGGTACTAGCTTTTCTTTATATGGTCGTCCCCTTCTTACAGGCCACTTCTGCATTAGCATAAGCTCATGCTGATTTCCTTTTTCATCTTCAAGTACAGCAACTACCTCATCTACGGTAAACTCACCTGTCTTTATTTCTTTTACTTTTCCAGATTTTCCAGGTGGTACCATTATTTTCTGCTGAACTACAACAGTTTCTTGAACAGTTCCAATAATATCGCCTGCTTCAAGATCATCTCCAATGCTTACCGTAGGTTCAAAGGTCCATTTCTTTTCCCTGTCAAGCGCCGGAACCTGAATACCTCTTGTTATATTTGCTCCAGCAACCTGTCTCATTCCTTCCAATGGTCTTTGAATTCCGTCATACATGGTTTCAATAAGACCTGGTCCAAGCTCTACCGATAATGGTGCACCAGTAGTTACCACAGGTTCTCCAGGACCAATACCTGCCGTATCCTCATATACCTGAATGGAGGCCATTTCACCTCTCATTTCAATAATCTCACCAATAAGACCTGCTTCGCTTACACGAACCACGTCAAACATATCAGCATCACCCATGCCCGATGCAATAACCAGAGGTCCTGATACCTTTACAATTTTACCCTGGCTCATTATTTATCACCTCCAAATAGTATGTCAGCTCCCACTGCCCTTTCTACAGCTTTTTTGACATTGTACATGCCCTTGCCTGTAGCACCACTCCTATTAGGAATAGGTATGATAGCTGGCAGCTTGCTATCTCCATACTTGTCTATGTCGTCCTTCAAATTCTCTGCTAAATTTTCTGTTACATATATAATGGCATACTCATCTCCTGCCATTTGATTTAGAAATTTTGAGGCCTCCTTTGCAGTATCACACGGAAATACTTCTAGCCCCAATGCTCTGAATGCCAATACGGATTCACGATCTCCAATGATACCTATCTTATACATATGGTTCCCTCAGCCTTTCTATGATTCTATCACTTCCTATACCGATTCGTCTTCCCAAAAGTATGATACGCAGATTGTCAATTTCCTCTTCTTTGGCCATCCAATAGCCAACTATAGGTTCAATTCCAAAAGATTCATACTTGGCTTTTTTTATGTACTCCATGAGATGATCATCCGCCATCTTCTCTAAATAGCTGAAATCATCGTCCTCCTTGAGCCTTTCTGTACCTTTGATCAGTACCTTATCAAGTCCAAATGGTGATAGTCTTTCTGCAATCTGATCATACGAGTCATCATATCCTGATACATAGATGTCCAAAGGTACCTCTCCACCCGTTAGGAAGATTCTCTTGAAGAAATCCCATGCTTTATTCAGCATTCTCATTCTCACAAAGCTCTTAAGGTTTATAAGATCTATCTGCCTTTTTACGAGTCCAATTAAGTACTCATTATCAAGTTCATTTACTCTTTCAAGCATCTCCTCATAGCAGGCTGTATCAAGGACAATATCTATCTCCTGTGGATCCTTGCTTCTGGCGAAGCGATCAAAGGCTTCTTCAATAGCTTCCTTCATTTTAGAAGACATGCTGATGTAGTTTCTTTCTCGCACCATCGCTACTACTTTACGCCAATCTATATCTCCAGCAGATACAAGATAATTGTCATCTGGAGTCAAACCTAAGAGCTCAGACTTTATACATACCTTAACATTGTGATAATCATATGGTAGTAGCATGAAGGAAAGCTCACTTCTCTCCGGCAAAGAGTTATAAATCAGCTTAAACAGCTTACTTTGCTCCCTTCGTATAAAGAACTCAATATCTCCGCCATCAAGCTCCTTTGCATCACCGTATCCAAACTCTTGCAAAATAGCTTGTACACTTTGAATATCTTTAGCTTGCACCAGCCTGATCAAATCCTGCTTGGACATGAGATTTCGTACAAAGCTTCCTATATATGCATCAGCAAAAATATAGTCTTCTTTTTTTCTATGCCCCATCTTATTCCTTCCTTATCTAAATAGTAGAGCTGCTACCTGTGAAGTAATCTCTTCTTTAGCTTCGCTTATCATATTTCTCATGGTTCCATTTATATAAATTTCTCCAGATCGAATCATGAAGCCACCTATGAGATCTCTATCCTCATCAGATATCTTAAGCTCGCTATCTGGCGCTAAGCTTTTCACCCTATCTAAAATCTTCTGACCACGATTTGCTCTATCCTTATCATTTAACAGTAGCTCTCCCTTTAGCAAACCTGTTTCTACTATTTTTTTCGCCATCAAATCCAAATAGGATTCTTCGTCCAATTCTAATATTTCATTTCTAGCCTGATCAAATGCTTCCTCTATTAAAGCTTGCTTATCTACAAGCAACACTTTTCTGGCATCTATCTGAGCTACTGCTTTCATCCTTTGTATGACGCGTTGCTTTTCTTCCTCTCCATCCTGCTTTGCCTTTGCCACTAGAGATATACCTCTTTCATTGGCATTATGCAAAATATCATCAGCTCTTGATCGAGCTTGACCTACTATGGCAGAGGCTTCGAGCTTGGCGTCACTTAGAATTTTTTCCTTTATTCTATCGATGCTCACCTCTTCACTCCTTTTCACTTATATGCTAAAAGTCATTCAGGCAATTAGCCTAAATTCACATTGATAAGCATTAGTATGGAAATAAGTAGTGCGAAGATTGCATAGGTTTCTACCATTGCTGCATATATTACGCCCTTGATCATCTGATCTGGTCTCTTACCCATAAGCATAAGACCTGATGCGGCAGCCTTACCCTGCGCCATACCAGACCAAATTCCTACAAGTCCGATTGGAATACCAGACAGCATGATATAAAAGCCTGCACTTGCTGGTACATCAAGAAGTCCGCTTCCACCTATTAGCCCAACTTTCTGGAAAATTAAGAATGCAAGCAAAAGTCCATATATACCCTGTGTTCCTGGAAGAGCCTGTAAAATAAGAGTCTTACCAAATTTCTTTGGGTCTTCTGCCAATACTCCAGCTGCAGCCTGTCCTGCAATACCTACTCCAAGAGCACTTCCTATACCTGCCAGACTGGCAATAGCTGCACCTAAAAGTGCTAATCCTGTTCCATTAAGCATGTTTTACCTCCGTTAATTCCTTTTCTTTATCTTAATATATTTTGTATTCTGTCTAAATGGTTCAAATGCCTCTCCACCATCTTCATAGAATTTTCCAAAGAATTCTATGTACTGAAGTCTACTAGAGTGTACAAATGCTCCTAAAAGATTTATGGCAATATTAAAGGTATGCCCAATAATACCCACTAATATGAGTACAATGAAGCTGATAATACCATTTCCAGCCATTGAACCCATTGTATTTACTACAGTGGCTATTACGCCAGTAGCAAGTCCAAGCGCAAGAAGCCTTGCATATGATAAAATATCTGCTACATAACTGGTAACATTGTATACCTGACCTAGTCCTCCTATAACCTTGCCAAAGCCTTTTTTCTGTCTTCCTCCTGTCAATAGCAGAATAATTACTCCAGCAATTGCCATATACATACCAGGCTTCACGAGTAGCGGAGAAATATTTCCTCCTGCTCCATATAGTATAGCCCCACCTATAACTAGATACCAGGAGACAACATCACATATAGCATCCCACACCTGTCCTCTTTTTATAAGCATGTATGCCCTAAGTGCCAGTCCCAGAAATAGATGCACAACTCCAAAGCCCAAAGACCATATAAGTAGCTTAGTAGGATCCTCTATTGGATTAAACCAGATAGGCTTAATTGTAATTTCTTTATTTAGTAACACCTTGGCTGCTACCTGGAAGAAATCTCCGAACCAGCCTCCAAACATTGCTCCCCAAAATACCGTAGATATACCGCAGTAGAAGAATGTTCCTATCACCTTTTTCATCATCCCTTCAAGCTCGAATCTAAGCTTTATGACCAGGCACGCAATGGTGATAACCAGTCCATATCCGGCATCACTTAACATGATTCCAAAGAACATAGCATAAAGAAATGCAAAAAACCTTGTAGGGTCAATACCCTTATAGTCAGGAAGTGAGTACATTTCCGTAATTACTTCAAACGGTGCTACCAAGCTGCTATTATCCACTAATACAGGTACAGTATCATTTTCATTTGGTTCTTCGTAATTGTGGATACATATGAAGCTTTCCAGTAATTTATCCACCTTAGGCTTAAGCTTAGATGGTACCCATCCCTTAATGGCAAAGGTTTTATCCGTCTTTTTAATTTTCCTTTTAAGAAGCTCTTTATCTCTTCTCATCACTAAGCAGTCATAATATATCTTAATCTGATCAAGCTTGCCAAGCATATCCTTAATATTTTTTTCGATAGCTCGAATCTCATTTTTATGCTTGTCAATCTGCCTTTCAATTCTTTCCTTATTGACTGTAGCCGTTCCCTCAAACCCCTTAAATGGCAATGGTGAAAAACCATATTTCTTCAATTCATCCAGATAATCCTCAAGCTTGTCTTTTATTGCCAGTACAAAGATATATATAAACTCTCTGTCCCTTGTAACTTCTCTCATATCAACAAGAGGGTGATTCTCTGAAAGCTTCTTTTTTAGATTTTCTAGATCAACAGTTGATGGTACCACCCCAAGCTCAATACTGGTTTTTTCCGTATCGGTCAGGTTTAATGGCAAATCGTATTTCATCCATGGTATGATAGACGCCAAATCTGTTGTCAGCTTATTTATTTTATCTCTGTTTTTATGGAGCTTATCATTCAGCCACAAAACGTGTCTAATGTCATCTCGAACTTCCTTATTCCCGTCAATATATCGCTTTATATCCGTTTCTGTTACAATTATTTTTGATGGGAATAAAGGTTCCTTATCAACGCCATATTTCTCAATAGCTTCAAGAGCTATAGCTGTCTTATTTATCTCAGTATCAAGCTTATTTATCTGCTCTTCATCACCATCGGATTTCAGCGTTCTAAAAAATTCTTCCTGCTTTTCAAGCTCTGCATCAAAAACAGGCTCCTCTTCCGTGTCTGAATGCTTATCGGCTTTTGATCTAATAAGGTCTGTGACCTCTACTACGCCTAGCTCCATTAGTTGGGATATAATGCTGTCTTTTTCCTGCTGCATACCAATAAGAGACAGCTTTTCCATTCTAATGATTGCCACTAGTATTCACGATCCTTTCTTTTATAATTCTCACTGCTTCATCCAAATTTTCTCTAGCCCTGTCAATATAACCCGCAGACTCTTCCTTAGCTGTCTGCATATGCCTATCATACTCTTCCTGGGCTTCCTTTTCACCCTCCTGCACGAGTGCCTTGTAGATGGAGTCTGCTTCTTTTTCACTGGCCATAACCTTTTCGTCCGCCTCTCTCTTAGCTCCCTCTACAATCTGATGAGCCTCCTCCTTAGCACGAGAAATCATATCCGAAGCTTCTTTTTCCCATTCTTGAATTTGTTTCAGCTCTTCAACAAACAAATCAGTACCTCCTATATTTCTTTTGCCACCATTAGGATTTTATCCATCCTGGCTTTAACACCTCCCTTTTTCAAAGGAGGGTCAAAGTATGCTCCAAGCTCAGATAGCGTTGCAGAAGGATGCTTTTTTCGAACCTCACAAGCTTCCTGAAGCTTAGGTGGTAATTTTTCCATACCTATATTATGCTCTATTTTTTCTATGGCCTGTAAAAGCTGCTGAGATGCAATGATTGTACGATCTGTATTAGCAGCATCACAATTTGCCATTCGGGTAGCCTTTCCCACAAGTGATTTTTCGATCTGGATATTCTCCAAAATCATAACGGCCTGATAAGCCCCAATCATTGCTAAAATATCACTGATGTATTCGTAGCGCTTTACATATACTATATATCCATCCTTCCTGTGTACAATTGACGCAGAAAGATCTGTGAATGTTCCGATTAGCTTTCTCACATCTTCAGCAATTATCGGTGAGCTTAACTTCCACTCAAGATGATAACTCTTACTAGGATCAGTCATTGTCCCTGCTCCCATAAAAAGACCTCTTAAATATGCACGTTTACAACGCTTGCTTCTTACTATAGGAAAATAGATACCATCTGTAAAAAAGTTATTCCCCTGTTTTACCAGCATAAGTCCAGTTTCTCGCAAAATAGCGTCACTTCTCATATTGTGATCTATAAACAAGGTATACACATATCCTCTATTAAAATTACCCACATAAGTAATCTTTACACTTAAATTGATGGAAAAGTAATCCTCAATTAATTTTTTATACCTTCTTGCAACAGCAGGACTTGATGTAGTAACATTTATGCCTACCTTGCCTCCACCAAGAAGGGATATAGAAGATGAAACACGTAAAAATCCACTTATTTCTGCTAAAAGCTCATCATCTTTTTCGATTACTAGCTGGGCAAGCTCACCACGTATATCCGATGCAAAGGACATCTACACGCTCTCCTCTTTTTATTATCTCATTTTTCGAATATCTATATTTTTAACATGTAGTTTTGTGTCTAATAAATAACAAAGGCTGCCCGCAGACAGCCTTTTATTTTTATTTTTCTAGTGGCTTGATACTAAGAATCTGTCTAGCTTCTGCTGGTGTAGCCACCTCTCTGCCAAGAAGCTTTGCTAGCTTGACAACCTTTTCAACTAGCTCGCCATTACTTTTTGCAAGCACTCCCTTCTCCAAATAGAGATTATCTTCAAAACCAACTCTTACATGTCCACCCATGGCAATAGTTGCAGCAGCAATATTCCATGTATGCTTTCCTATTCCAGAAGCAGTCCATGTAGCATCCTGTGGAATTGATGTAGCCATAATAACCAGATCTCTTACGGTAGCAGACATTTGTACTCCTAACACAAAGTCAAAGTGCAAAGGATGCTCTAAAAGACCTTCTTTATCTACCTTTAGCGCAATGTCTATCATTCCCTTATCGAACACTTCCAGTTCTGGCTTAATACCCTTTTCCTTCATGATTTTAGCAAAATTTCTTATCGTAACATCTGTATTTACAAATATTTCATCTCCGCCAAAATTACATGTTCCACAATCCAGTGTGGCAAATTCAGGAGTAGGTTCAATATCAGTGGATTCTAGTCTTTCAAGATCCGTCATACCAGCAGCACCGCCTGTAGAAGGCTGAATAATCACATCTGGACAAACCTTCCTTATAGCGTCAACACATTCCTGAAAGCGTTCTCTGCTCTGTGTAGGTGTACCGTCATCATATCTAACATGAAGGTGAATAACAGCAGCTCCTGCATCATATGCAGACTTTGCTTCTCTTACTATCTCCTCTACAGTATAAGGAACGTTTGGGTTTTGTTCCTTAGTTACCTCTGCTCCACAAATACAGGCACTAATAATTAACTTTTCCATCTTAATTCTCCTTAAAAAATTAGGTGCAAAGCTCTTTCTATTATATCACTTTACATCTCTGTGTTCAAGGGTAACCGCAAACCCCTGCTCATTGCACCAGCCATAAAAATAATTTGCCATAGATACTGATCTATGTCTTCCTCCCGTACATCCAAAGCTAATATTCAGATGCTGCTTGCCTTCCTTAATATAAGCTGGGACGACTATTTTTAGGAGATTTTCCAGCGCCTGAATAAATTCTTTTGTGACATCCTGTTTATATACATATTTTTGCACTCTTTTATTATTACCTGTCAGCTTTTTTAGCCCTTCTACATAATATGGATTTGGGATAAATCTCATATCAAACACCAAATCTGCCGACATGGGAATACCGTATTTGTAGCCAAATGATTGAAGATTTACAGTAAATGCATCTTTATCTTTCTCATCTAACAATATACTCTCTAATCTCTTTCTAAGGCTGGCTACATTGAGCCCTGTAGTATCAATTCGAAAGTCTGCAAGACTTCTTATAAATCTAAGCTTTTCTCTCTCCGCCTCTACAATATCTTCTGTAACTGCTCCCTTACTCATAGGGTGGTGTCTTCTCGCTTCATTAAAACGCTTCATAATTGTTTTATTTGAAGCTTCCACAAATAGGATCTTTACTTCCTGTCCCTCAATTTCCTTGAGACTTCTGAGAGCCTCATATAGTTGCGGGAAAAATTTACCCCCTCTAATGTCTAGCGTAAGACAGGCTTTTTCTATTCGTCCTCCACTCTTGGCAAGTTCTAAAAAAGAACCAATAAGTGATGGCGGAAGATTGTCCACACAGTAATAGCCTATATCCTCAAACCAGCTTGATGCCTGGGTTTTCCCAGATCCAGATAGTCCTGTGATGATTATTATGTCCATGAGAATACCTTTCTACATTGTCAGATTATTTTCTAATCCTTTTTAAACCTATACAACATCTATGTTTACAATCCTTTTCACATCAAGACCAGCCTCAAGCGCCCTCCTTAAACTATGCTCGAATTCACCTACATATTTGGGATGATGAGCATCACTACTGATAACAAAATTAACATCATATTTACTACAGATTTTAATTTCGTCAGTGGTTAAGTGAGCATGCTTCCCATTTATTTCCATAAGAGTATTGCAATTTTCACAGGCCTTTGCTATTTCTTGTATGTCAAAGGGACCCTTATCTCCTGGATGAGTTAGTATTTTTATTGGATTACTATATAATGCCCCTATGACCATATCAGTATTTTGGATCATTAGTCGTCTTTTATTTGCAGTTCCTATTCCAAATCTGTCAGAAGTCCAGTTAGCAATACAATGTGCATTTGGGATACCATAATGATAGCCTGCGATGATAAAGTCGAATTCTTTTTCTATTTCCTCCTTACTAATATCAAGGTAATTGTTAAATTTGCCACCGTTAACGATATTAGCTTCCACACTCATAAACACCTTAAAATCAGGTAAAATGGTATTTACAGCTTCAACATCCTGCCTTAATTTTATAAAGTCCTTTCTTTTCATGCCATAAGTGAGGTGCCCAGGCCCATGATCCGATATCGCTATAGAATCTAACCCTTTTGATAGTGCCTCTCTTACATTATCAATTACTTTACCTTTGCCATGGGAATAAATGGTATGCGTATGGTGATCCCACCTCATGGTATAATTTTTGTTATTTATCTGTACTATACGATGATTAGGCTTTTTGTTATCTTTATAAAGCCTGGCAAGCTCCATTGCTTCATCTGACTGATTACTGATGCATCTTGAGTCACATTTTTCCATGCTACTCACCTATTATCCTGACCTCAGGATGGAGATCTACTCCCATTTTTTCCTTTACAGTTTTCTGGATATATTCTTTAAGCTCAACTACATCTGTTGCGGTTCCTCCATCTACATTTACAATGAAACCACAATGTTTTTCAGAGACCATTACTCCACCTATTCGCTTTCCTCGTAGTCCACAATCATCAATGAGCTTTCCTGCAAAATATCCCTTTGGCCTTTTGAAGAAGCTGCCGCAGCTTGGGTATTCAAGAGGCTGCTTGCTTGATCGCCTGTTGCGCAAGTCTGCCATTGTAGCCACAATATCACTATGCATACCATGTGCAAGTCTGATTTCTACGCTCACAGCAATTTCTCCTGTTCTTTGAAGCCTACTCATTCTGTAGTCAAATTCCATATCATCAACAGAGATATATTTAAACTCCTTACCATCTGCACTTACTACTCCTACTCTATGGATTACCTCACTCATTTCTCCGCCATAGGCTCCGGCATTCATAAAGACTGCGCCACCTAGACTGCCAGGAATCCCTTCTGCAAATTCAAATCCAGTTAGGTCGTTAGCCATTGCCAGCTCTGCAATATCTCCTAGCTTAGTTGCTGCACCCGCCACAATAATATCACCTCTTACTTCAAGCTTGTTAAAGCTATCTCCCAGCTTGATAACAGTTCCATCATAGCCCTTGTCAGAGAAAAAGGTATTAGATCCTCTTCCTATGAACATATGCTTTTCACCAGTAGACTTTATATTTTTTAATATCCCCTGTAGCTCGGAAACATTTCCTACTATTATCAATCTTTTTGCTTTTCCTCCCAGCTTAAAAGTGCTATACTGTGCCATAGATATATTTTCAAAAACCTTCATTTATACTCCTCTTCACAAGATCATATCACTTGGTATCTTTAAAAATTTAATATTTTATAATTTCATTAAACTGTTTGCTAATTAGCTATTAAAATTTCGTTCCTTCAATAGGTTGATCCTTATCTATAATATCATCCTCAGCATCATCAACCAGCTCCTTCATATCTATCCCATATTGATTGTAGTCCTGGTATTCAGTGGTATGAGAAGGAAGTCCTTTTCGTCGTAGCTTTTTATCAACTAATTTACCTACATAGTGATGTATTACTGCAAATACAGGCACTCCAATAACCATGCCAACAAAGCCGAAAAGGCCTCCGCCAACTATAATTGCAAACATAACCCAAAAGCTTGGTAATCCTGTCGTTCCACCAAGAATCTTAGGCCCTATTACATTGCCATCAAGCTGCTGAAGTGCAAATATCATTATCAAAAAGTATAATGCTTGCATTGGATTTATGAAAAAAATCAGTATTATTGAAGGAATTGCACCGATAAAAGGACCAAAAAAAGGAATAATATTGGTTATGCCTATAACAGTACTAATAAGCAAAGGATATGGAAGCCCAATTATCGTCATAAGAATAAAGCATAAGACCCCTATAATGAGTGAGTCGATAAGCTTTCCATTGATGAAGCCACCAAATGTACGATTCGTATATTGACAAAACTCGATAAATGCCTTGCTGTTTTCTTCACTCATGGTGGCAATTACCAGCTTTTTACTTTGCGCCTTGAAGACTTCCTTACTATTGAGAAAATACACACATACAATTAAACCAATGAAGAAATTGAGAAGTGCTTTTAATGTTCCAAGTACACTTTCCGTTATCTTTTGCATGTACAGCCCAAATGTGGCAATAAAATCCTCGTTAAACCATGTTCTCATATAATCTTGAGCCTTATACAGAGCATTTTCCATATATCTGGTCATATTTGGATGCTTCTCAAGTCTTGCACTGTCACGAATAAGATAAATGAGTTCATTTATTCTGGATGGTAGAATTTTAATGATTCCGATGATACTATTGACTAGTTCTGGTACTAACATCCAAATTAGTCCGCCAATAATGCCTAGCACAAAGCACAGGGAAATAATTGTAGCTATCACTCTGGCAATTCTTATCCGGTTAATATTGTTCTTCACCTTATTATTAAGAAAGGCATATGTTTTCTTTACTACCAGATTATAGATAGGACATAGTAAATACGCCATCACAAGTCCAAGAATAAATGGCATGCATATATTTTTTATTGTTGTAATTACACCACCAAAGCCTTCTATATTGCTTAAAATTAGATAGGCAATGATGAGGAGTCCACCACTTACGAAAATGGTGATTCCAGACTTTACATACTTGTTATTAAATTTCTCTCTCAAAACTTTTCCTTCCTATACTTATATAAATTCTAAGTTTATCTATTTCTTGTCATCTTACTTCATTAAGTTAGGCTTCATTTTAGAGCATACCTGCTGTCATTGCCTATCTAATTTAATTTGTATTTACAAGCTTTTATCAAAAGTACATTGTATATTAGCTAAAGTCTCTTTTTCAGCTTTCACCTTATTTCCTAAAATCACCAAATTTCCTAAAATCGTCAAATACATAAAGCATATTAATTAGTTACATAGCCTAATATATTGCTCTATAACTTTGCCTCTGATAAAATAAATACATGAAAATCTTAGTAATTAGCGATAGTCATGGTAATATAGCTCTTCTTAAGCATATCTTATCTGCACACCACGTAGATATGATAATTCATCTGGGCGATCATGAAACAGACATGAAACGGGCTATTAAAGAATTACCTGATGAAATCATTCCAAAAACAACTGAAATACACACCGTTTCAGGAAACTGTGACGGTCATCTATTGACGCACGCTTCTCACAAGATTTTGGCAACTGAATATGGAAATATCCTCATTTGTCATGGTCATGATTTAGGAGTAAAGACCAGTATAAACAGACTTTATTACAAAGCCAAAGAAAATGACTGTAGGCTGGCATTGTTCGGCCATACACATTGTCGCTTCTCACTAATGGAAGATGGTATTTTCTTATTCAATCCTGGTAGTATTACTTCTCCAAGGGATTATATGCCACCATCCTATGGTATCATTCACATGAGTGAAAAGAACATCTTGGCCAGACATATGAATCCTGATGACCTCATTCGTCATAGTTCAAAATGTATAAGCAAGTCAACTATCAGTAGGATTTTAAACTATTCTGATAGATTTTAGATAATTTAAATTAGAATGCGCTATATACTATCAATGATTACTAATTTAAATTTTACTCTAATTCATTAAGTGTCTTCCCACTCATCAGCTTCTTACCGGTTTCCAGATACTGTCTCATTTCATTCTTAGGCACCATATTGCCTCCAGTAGCCCATACTATATGTGTGGCTTTGTCAAGTTTTTTCATTAAACTTTCTCTTAGCAAATATTCATCACAGTCTTCTATATTCCATGGTGAGCCAATAGCTGCACAGGCAGAAGGCTCAATAAGAAGCTTTTCCTGTTCATATAACTTGGCCAGATAGATATACAAATCTTCATCCTTTACCGTAAGTGCGCCATTTAACATGTTATTCATAATTTCACCCACAAGTGCTGAAGGTCTGGAAACGGCCAGGCCATCTGCATGTGTGAGTCCAGACAAGCCTATATCCTGTACGGATATTTTATTATGCAATTGTGTCATCAGTCCTAGTGTCATAGCAGGAGCATCTACTGGCTCTACAAAAAAGATATGAGCATGCTCTCCATACTCTTGTTTTATCCCGTAAGCTATACCACCAGGAGCACCCCCTACTCCACATGGAATATATACAAATAATGGATGATTTTTATCTACGCTTATACCGCTGGTTTCTAGCTGTATTCTTAATCTTTTGCCTGCTACTGCATAGCCTAAGAATAAATCTAGTGAAGCCTCATCATCAACAAAATGACATTTAGGATCCTCTGACGCCTGCTTTCTTCCTTCTTCACATGCCTTTCCATAGTCATCTTCATATTCCACCACCTTCACTCCCAGTGAGCGCAGCTTATCCTTCTTCCATGCTCTTGCATCAGATGACATGTGTACAGTAGCATCAAACCCTAAAGCAGCACTAATAATACCTATGGATAATCCAAGATTGCCGGTAGAGCCTACTGCCACCTTATACTTGGAGAAAACCTTTTTAAATTCATCTGAGAAAAATCTTCCATAATCCTGTAAGATTTCTCCCTCTTTGATAAGGCCTTCCTTTATAGCAATGTCCTCCGCATATTTTAGAACCTCATATATTCCACCTCTGGCCTTTACACTGCCAGAAATTGGTAAATGTGAGTCCAGCTTTATCATCAATCTTCCTCGCAGATCAGTGCCGAAAACCTTATTAAGCTCCTCCTTCATTTTTGGAATTTCCACAAGTGGTGATTCGATAATTCCTTTGCTTGCTTTTACTTCTTGAGGAAAAGCTCTTTCGAGAAATGGGGCAAAGGCTTCCAGTCTTGCTCTTGCATCCTCTACATCAAAATGATTTAGAAGCCATCCATTCTTCACCGTTCTATTATTTATCCAGATACATGGTTCTCTTTTTACGAGCGGTCTGACATCTGGATAATGTCTTCTCATTAGCTCCAAAACTAGTTTGTTCAATGTATCCCCTTCCTGTTTATGCAATGCTTTCTAATTTTTCAATAACTATTTTAATTAGTATTTCTCTTTTATAAGCCCCTTTTCAAAGGCATTTCTTAGTTCTTTTAGATTCTCAATCTGTCCCACCAGTTCCTTGCCAAGATCTGTATCGACAACCATCATACGTTCTTTTAGCGTTTCTACCGTCTTCATAATAGGAGAATAAAATTCCTGTGTACCGTCTTCCTTAGCAGGACTATACGGCTTGTGTTCTGCCAGTGCCATAAAACGCGAGTTAAAAATAAATGTGTATCCAGCTATACCTGTTTTTTTATGATAGGCCTTTGATATGCCTCCATCAATAACATACAAAAGTCCTCCGCCCTTAATTGGACTTTCTCCATCCTTAATTTTCACCGGTACATGTCCATTTAATATTTTCGCTCTTGATGGATCAAGGCCAAATTCTAATATGATTTTCTTGCATGCTTCTTTGTCATGTATATATTTATAGTAAGGTCTTACCGGCTCTTTATGAGTAGACTTATCCTCGATGAAAAGTCGCTCAAATGTAGTCATCTTCTCCTTGCCAAATAGTGGTGAATCCTTTGAAAGCCATAAATACCACATAATATCACCGCGGTTAGGGTCATCTTCATTATTAAAATAAGCATCTCTAACCAGTTCATCTAACTTATCCATAAGAGCTTTGCCCTTGTACCCCTGACCATCAAAGTAAAGACTTGCAAAGCTGCCATCATCCTCCATCGGTATACATCCATGATACAAAAGATTTCCATTAACCTTCTTATATAGTGCACCATGGCTGAACATGAATCTAATATGACGCTGCAATTTTTCAGAGTTTTTTATGGATCCAGCCAGACCTTCCATTACAGTTTTCTCGTCATTGGAAAGTTCATATGGATTTTCCGGATCAACCGTTGGAAGATTCATATCCTTCATCTTATATTCTACGCCCTCTACAAGCACAGTTCCCTTTTCCCAGTTAATTTTATCAAGAAGCAGCCTATTATCCATATCATATTCTGGATGAGCCATTATTCTCTGGCCTTCTAACTTGAATTGTATCACCGAGATTGCCTTATGCATTCTTGCGGCCTGTTGTTCGGTAACCTGATCATAAACGTTTCTATCCAAAATATGAGGTGCAAACGCCTTACATTCATCATCACCATATGTTTTCATCGCAAAGCTTGAAAGGGGCCTTAAATTTATACCATAGCCAATTTCAAGCATATCAAAATTATTATAGCTAATATTCATACGCAAAATATTAGCTATGCTTGCCCAGTGGCCTGTAGCTGCTCCCATCCATATAATATCATGATTACCCCATTGGAAATCCACATCATGATAGTCCATCAAAAAGTCCATAATCATGTCTGGCTTAGGACCCCTATCCCATATATCTCCTATGATATGTAACTGATCCACTGCCAGAGAGCTTATTGCCCAAGCAAGCTCTTCAATAAACTGTTCAGCAATGCCACAGTCTATAACTGTAGATATAATGGCATTGTAGTAATGAGTCTTGTTCACATCATCATCAGCATGAAGTAGCTCATCAATAGCATAATCCTCATATCTTGGCAATCTTCTTCTCACTTTGGAGCGAGTATATTTAGTAGAAACGGACTTACAAATTGTAACTAACCTGTATATGACCGTAACTGCCCACTTATCAAAATCCCCTTCTTCTTTTTTCTTTTTAATCTGTAACTTAGGATTATATATCAGAGCAGCCAGTTCATCTCTGTCCTGCTCACTCAAAACTCCGCCATAGTGCTCATCAATCTTACTTTTGATAGTTCCAGAGCCGCTTTTTATCATATGTACAAACGCCTCATACTCTCCATGAAGATCACTAAAAAAGTATTCCGTTCCCTTAGGCAATGCTAAGATTGCAGAAAGGTTAATAATCTCCTCTGCCGCGGCCAGGGTATTGGGGTATTCCTTTGCCAACATCTCTAAAAATTTAATATCTGCCATGTCTTCACCATAAAATGTGGACTTTCACCACATGCAGTCAAATCATAAAATTACTTATCATCAAAACTATGATATATCTTATAAATGCAAAAGAGGTCTAGGCCTCCACTCTTTTGATTTCAGCACCTAGACCCTTTAATTTTTCAATAAATTTTTCGTAGCCTCTCTCAATATGATAAATATCTTTAATTACGGTTTCACCTGTGGCAACCAATCCAGCAAGAACCATTGTTGCTCCACCACGAAGATCGGTGGCATATACCTCTGCCCCTTTAAGTGTCTTTCCTCCTGGAATATTAGCTTTCCTGTCTTCTGTAGTAATTGCTGCACCCATTTTATTTAATTCTGCCACATGCATAAATCTGTTCTCAAAAACTGTTTCAACCACCTCACTAGATCCTCTTGCAGTAGCCAATAGCGCCATAAATGGCGATTGTATATCCGTAGGAAATCCAGGATAAGGAAGTGTCTTAATATCAGTAGCAACTATAGGAGCCTGCTGAGCATCCACCTCATAACCCATGTCAACCAGCTTTACCTTAACTCCACACTCCTGTAGCTTGGCAACAATTGGTCTCATATGATCAGGCACGAGATTCTTTACAATCACTTTACCCCTGGTTATAGCAGCTGCCATCATGTATGTTCCGGCTTCTATTCTGTCAGGAATCACCTTATGTCTACAACCATGTAGCTCACTAACCCCTTCTATTTTAATGCTTTCAGTACCCGCACCTTTGATTCTTGCACCCATTTTATTCAAAAAGTTAGCCAAATCAACTATTTCAGGTTCCTCTGCCGCATTAATAATATTTGTCACGCCGTCAGCCAAAACTGCAGCCATCATAATATTTTCTGTAGCTCCTACACTTGGAAAGTCGAGATAAATCACCTTTCCTGTCAGCTTATCTTTTTCGACAACAACCTCTATTTCTTCAGCTCTATGGTATATATTAGCTTCCAATGATTCGAAGCCTTTTAGATGCAAGTCTATGGGTCTTTCACCAATGCTGCATCCTCCTGGCATATGAAGCTTTCCATATCCAGTGCGAGAAATAAGTGGTCCCATAACAAGAAATGATGCCCTCATTTTATCCACCATATCACGAGGTGGTTCGTTGGAAGCTATCTCCTTAGCATGAATCTTAATAGTATCATCACCTATCTCTTCTACTGTAGCACCCAAGGAGCGAAGTATGTCCTTCATGATATGTACATCTCTTAGGTCAGGCACTCCATCTATTATACAAGGCTCTCCACATAAAAGGGTGGCGGCCATAAGTGGCAGAACAGAATTTTTTGCTCCGCTTACAGTAACCTCACCCTGTAGTGGTCCATTATTTTTAACGATATAATTCGCCATATTTCCTCCATAAAACTTATACTAATATTATACTTGCAAACTGGGATTCTTTCAACCTTTTCGAAACAATATATCAATCATACGAATCATATGATATGATGATTTGAGTGAGCACCTGCACATTACATGCTATATTTAATTTATTGATTTTTCATCTTTTAATAAATCTTACACTAGTTATAGTTATTCTTTTAAATAAAATATCGAGGCATGAAAAAACATTCCATACCCCGATTTTATGTAAATAAGTAATAAAAGTAAATCTAACGAATATCTATTTTGATAATTTACAGACTTCCTATTATCTTAACTCTCTTTTCAATATCCTCACTTTCCTTTGGTAGTGGAGCTTCTGTTATACCACCAAATGGCATTTGAGCTATTAGCTTATAACTGTCTGGAGTACCAGTCAGTTTTCTAACCATTTCATCTATAACAGGATTGTAGTGTTGAAGACTGGCACCAATTCCCAGCTCTCTTAGTGCAGACCATATACTAATTTGTAGCATGCCATTAGCCTGATTTGCCCATACTGGGAAATTCTGGGCATATGCCTTGTTTTCCTCTGCCATTTTATTTACTACATCCTCATCGTAGAAATATAAAATTGTACCTGCCCCTGCTTTAAAGCTATCCATCTTTTCTCTTGGTACCTTTCCACCAAATACATCATAAATTCCATCCCAAAGCTCTTCATGCTTTTCGCCCAGCAAAAGTACCACTCTTGCGCTATGCATATTGAATGCATCGGGTACAAGCTCTGTTGCTTTCTTTACTACTTTTATTATTTCATCTTCTGTAGCTTTAACATTATTATTTATTGCATAAACCGTCCTTCTATTTTCCAAGCTCTCTAAGATTTTCATTGTAACCTCCTAAATTCACTACCCAATAATATCTCTATATAGATATATTATACCCTTAGCTTATTCTCTTAAACATATATACTGTTTGTATAGAAATCAAATTTGTTTAAAGACCAATTCTATAATATTTAGATGTTTTATTAAAGTTGCAATGCAAAGGCTAAGAGGCATAATCTGCTTTTGAGCACACATTCACATACATCGCCTACGTCCACAAAAAAAGAGCACGGATACACCATGCTCTAAATTTTATTATCTAATTATCCAGGCTATCTACATCATGCCTCCCATGCCGCCCATACCTCCTGGCATAGCTGGCATAGCTGGAGCATCTTCCTTTATATCTACAATACCTGCTTCTGTTGTTAGTAGCATTGCAGATGCGCTGGCAGCATTTTGCACTGCAGATCTGGTCACCTTAGCCGGATCTACAATACCAGCTTCAATCATATCCACATATTCTTCTGTTGCTGCATTGAATCCCTGTGTAGCACCCTTTAATTCCTTAACCTTGGAAACCACTACACTGCCTTCGTAACCTGCATTTTCCGCAATCTGTCTTACAGGCTCTTCCAGTGCACGAACTATAATTCTAGCACCAGTCCTTCTGTCCTGATCAAGGCTTTCAGCGTATTGGGAAACAGCAGGAATTGCAGATACTAATGCAACTCCACCACCAGCAACTATACCTTCTTCCACAGCAGCCTTTGTTGCATTGAGAGCATCCTCTATTCTGAGCTTTTTCTCCTTGAGTTCAGTTTCAGTAGCTGCTCCTACTTTGATTACAGCTACTCCACCAGAAAGCTTAGCAAGTCTTTCCTGTAGCTTTTCTTTATCATATTCGGATTCAGTTTCTTCTACCTGAGCCTTAATAGAAGCTACTCTAGCCTCTATTTCAGCCTTATCACCTATTCCATCAACAATTACAGTTGTATCCTTATCAACCTTTACAGTGGCTGCTTGTCCAAGCATATCCAGAGTAGCTTCCTTAAGCTCATATCCCACTTCTTCACTTATAACAGTTCCACCTGTAAGTACGGCAATATCCTCCATCATTGCTTTTCTTCTATCTCCAAATCCTGGAGCTTTTACAGCAACTACATCCAGAGTACCTCTAAGTTTATTCAATACTAATGTTGCCAGTGCTTCACCTTCTATATCGTCAGCTATTATAAGCAGCTTCCTACCCTGCTTCATTACAGGTTCTAAAATAGGAATAAGATCCTGAATATTTGTAATCTTCTTGTCAGTAAGTAGAATATAAGGCCTATCTAAAAGTGCTTCCATCTTTTCTGCATCTGTCACCATATATGCAGATAGATATCCTCTATCAAACTGCATTCCTTCCACAACATCCAGGGTTGTACCTGTGGACTTAGACTCCTCTACAGTAATCACACCGTCCGTACCAACCTTCTCCATTGCATCGGCAATTAGGCCTCCCACAGTCTCATCATCAGCAGAAACTGATGCTACCTGCTTGATACTTTCTTTTGTTTCTACAGGCTTAGCAATATTCTTGATAGCATCTACAGCTACATCTACAGCTCCCTGTATACCTCTTTTAAGCTCCATCGGATTTGCACCAGCTGCTAAATTTTTAAAGCCTTCATTGATGATAATCTGAGCCAGAAGTGTGGCTGTAGTTGTACCATCACCTGCCACATCATTAGTTTTAGTAGCAACCTCCTTTACAAGCTGTGCTCCCATGTTTTCTACGCCATCTTCAAGCTCTATTTCTCTTGCGATGGTTACTCCGTCATTTGTAATAAGTGGAGAACCAAATGATTTATTTATAAGTACATTTCTGCCCTTTGGACCAAGCGTAATTTTCACTGTATTTGCCAGCTTATCTACACCAGCCTGCAGCTTCCTTCTGGATTCTTCTCCATAAAAAATCTCTTTTGCCATATTTCCTCCTAATTTTGAAAATATTTATCTAATATCTTGTTTCTATAATCTGTACTATTTAATAGTTTTTTCGCTTCATTTATAGCTGCTATTCAACCTTTGCCAAAATATCACTTTGATTCATGACTGTATACTCTTTACCGTCTAGCTTAATATCTGTACCTGCATATTTAGCAAAGATAATTTTATCTCCTGCTGAAAGTTCCATAGGCTCATCTTTTGTACCAGGACCTACAGCTACAACCTCTGCCATCTGAGGCTTTTCCTTAGCGGAGCTAGTTAAAATAAGACCACCCTCTGTCTTTTCCTCAGCCTGACACTTTTCAATAACCACTCTACTGCCTAAAGGTTTAATTCCCATTTTTCCTCCTATTCATTGAACCCTACTTTTGCTTTATTTCAAAGAAAACATTGGTCGTAAGATTCTATTAATAACATTAAACTTATGGTATTTAGCACTCAATCAGTTAGAGTGCTAACATGTAAATATAGAATACTACTTTTTCACCGTATTGTCAACACCCTCATATATAAAAACTTGCTTTATTAAAGCTTATTTTCTCTCATATAATAAAACAGATACTGCTGCGCAAATCCTCCTAACTTTCCAAAGTTTTTCCTGCCAAATTCTTCAATTTCCTTTGGTTTCTTAGGATTGAGTCCATATGCCTTTTCCATGACCTTTGCCACCCATACATCTACTGGGAAGCTATCATATGCTTGCAGGGCAAATAGGTTTATACAATTAGCTACTTTTGGACCTACGCCCTTCAGCTTTAGTAAACCCTCATAATCTTTTGGAAGTCCATTTTCTACAATGTACCTAGCACAATCTAAAATATAGGAGGCTCTATATCCAAGCTTTATAGGCGCTAGTGCATCAAGATTTAATGTTGCAATTTTTTCCGGACCTGGTATTCCAAATGCTATATTCTTCTCTTTTGTTATACCCGTACATGGCTCTCCGAAGCTTTCAGAAAGACCTCTGATGCACCCCTTGATTCTGGGGATGTGATTGTTTTGTGAAATTATAAATGATAATATACTCTCCCATAGATCTTGCTTTAGAATTCTTATTCCCCAGCCGAAAGAGATGGCCTCTGCCATAAACTCATCCTGACTGGAAAGATGTGTTTTTATAGCCCCATAATCTCTATTTAGATCGAAATAATCATTCCAAAATTCTCTATTTTCTTCTCGGTCTCCTTCTATAATTAGGACATCATCTTGGAGCGATACTTTGACAGCTTTGCTCCCCACTACACCATAAAAGCTTCCAGATTCGTTTTCTTCCCATCTAAAGCATTGTCCACATAAAAATGTATGCCTGAGATCCAGATCCTTTACATTAGAAAATTTAATGCAAAAATCATTTGTATCCATTATCAAATTCCTCTTTCTATAACTTTCTGTATTGTATCACCATTATTTATTCATAGGTCAGTCTGTATTTTATCTGCGACTATTTTCATCATAAATTCCCTTTAAATAAACATTTATCCTATAGACGTTAAATGCAGTCATTTTTTCTACCATTAGCGAAACATATTCCTGAAGCCTCTTTACTTCATGAAATGGATTACATTCATCTGTCGCCAAAGCGTGTATATCTATCTCAAGATTTTCGTAAAGAGCATTTTCATATACGGATATTATCTTAAGTTTATTACCCGCTTTTTTAGATGTGCCTCTGACAATATCTTCTATCACTCTATCGGATATAGTAAATTCTCCCAGGTAGCTAAAGGTTGGCCTTACCACAGAAATATCACGTGTGTTTTCCGTATACATACTGCTGCCACTAACAACACCCGAACTAATAAGAGCAGTACCTACTCTGCTAGCACTTGCACTTGCACTTAAGTCCTTTAAAATCTTCACAGGATCCATAAAATATCCCGCAAAATCTTTCTTGAGCTGCACACTGGGCACTGGTATCACGTGCTTTCCAAAACGTTTTCTCTGTTTAGCAGCAATAAGTCTATCCTGCGGTGTAGATATACTCTCTATGGCAATATCCTCTATCGGCTTAGGCAATCCTAGTCTATTTATGATCCTATCCACCATCTTTTTTGAGGTGCCTATTATCAAAATAGATGAAGGATCGGATTTTCGAATAGCATGACAAACCCTAAGACAATGCTCATCCTCAAAAAAAATAGCAGTCTTGATAGCGCCTATGGTAGTAGCTTCCTTCTTTGCAGACTTACCAGCTACAATCTGACCCTTTAAAATAAAAAGTCCATCATCGATTATTGACTCTATATTCAGTTCCTGGCAAAGGCTTTGCGCACGAAAGCTTTTACCTGTTCCGCTTTTCCCATATAAGGTGTATATATCCATCCTTTACCTCTTTTACATTTATTTTAGTATACATCAATTAGTCTAGTGTAATCAAATCTAAAGTCATAAAAAATAGGAATTATTTGGCATAGCATTATCGCATGAAGTTTGGTTAGCACATGTTAACAAACGTTGAAATTTCATTGCTTTTGTAGCACAAAAATAAAAAATTAACCACAAAAATACTTGTAATGCTTATGTAAATTTGTTATACTTAATTGAAAAGCTTAATATTTTTATAGGAGGTACATATCATGGCATTTAAGATTGAAGATTCTTGCATCAGCTGTGGAGCTTGTGAGCCAGAATGCCCAGTAGGAGCTATTTCACAGGGAGATACTCAGTTTGAAATCGATGAAGCTGCTTGCATCGACTGTGGAGCTTGTGCTGCTGTTTGCCCAGTAGATGCTCCAGTAGAAGCATAGTTGATTGTTAGATACAATAATGTATTTATAGGTGTAGCATAGCTACACCTTTTTTTATGCATTTATGATTCATAGCAATCATGAATTAATCACGATTTTCAATCCTTTTACTAAAATTATATATTCAAAATTAAAAATCTTAAAACAGGCCATCTACAGTAATATCTCCCGTAGATGACCTGTTACAAAACTATACAATATAATTTGTCAATGTAAATAATTATTAGCTTCTACTTTTTTTGGTAACCCTAGATTTAGATGTTCTGGTTTTACTTTTTTGTTTTTTCCCCTCTGCAAGCTTACTCATCAGCTCCTCATGCTTCATATAATATGTAAGGGAATGAAGACTGTCACTCAAATGTACATTTTCTAAAACTACTCCATCTGGAATTTCTAAATCAACAGGAGCAAAGTTCCAAATTCCCTTTATACCTTTTGACACAAGCCTGTCACATACTGACTGTGCACTATCCTTATTGACGCAAATGATGCCTATATTAGCAGGGTTTTCATCCAAAAATTCCTCTATCCTATCCTGACTATAAATATGCACACCGTCTATTTCAGCATCCACAAGCTCAGATTTCTTATCAAATGCAGCCAGAATTTTAAACTCACCTGGATGGTTGATTACATAACGGCTCACTGCAGTTCCAAGATTTCCAGCACCTACAAGAACCATATTATATTCCTTGTCAATGCCAAGGATTTTTGTAATTTCATCATAAAGAGCGCTTACTCCATATCCATATCCCTGCTGACCGAACCCTCCAAAATTATTCAGGTCCTGTCGTATCTGAGATGCTGTATATCCAATGAGCTTTGATAGCTCCTTTGAGGAAATTTTCTCAACACCTTTCTTTTTTAAATCCGATAAATATCTTCTATATCTTGGCAGCCTTTTGATTACTGCCTGTGAAATATGATTCTTTTTCAAATGTATTCCCCCTGTGTGTTTTATATCTAATCAATCTATAATATTTTAACAAAAATAGAGGATAATTTCAAGTTTAACAATCAAAAATAATCCCTATAGCTGTGCATTTACAGAATGTTTATCATTTGTTAAAGTTTAACAATAATATGAGAATATCCCTTTTTATTATACGCACTAATTATATTGAATATCATTTAATCACTTCATATGGCTATCTCATATTTACCTTGTAATCGTGATACTACTGCTTACTCGTTTGCTATAAAAAAGAACGGTATGATCAAAGTTCACCCTGAAATCACTGGATATTCAAAATTTTATATTAAGTGTAAGGTAATCTATATTACACAGATGACATCACATTTCATTTTATATTAATATACTCTTCATTATATCATTTATGTAACTATCTACTTCTTTATTAGATGTTCATGTGAATTGAATCATCGCCATAAAACATCTACTATAATACTACATCAAAAAATTGCAAATAGTGAATTATATAAGCAATTACTATTTATGACATACTTAGAATTATGGTATACTCTTTTAAACTTTTGCCATAAAAAAACCGACCTCCCATCTGTTAGATTTTAGGTCTAACTTTTGGAGGTCGGTTCAGATTTTGGGGTAGTTTAATTTTACTATCTTATTGTTTAATACTTTTTTACAAGCAAGCCACATCGTCATATATTACTGGAATTGCTTACTTTAAGACATTACTATAATGCTGCTACAACTTATGATTTCGCCAGCTTTCCTTTGCATCCTAACTTTTACCATATTCTTTCTTCGTATCGTATCCTGGCGAACCTAACAACGCTCCGAATCCCTATAATTTAACATTCTTTATCTTCATCATCAGGTATACACAACAATAAAATTCCAGCAATAATAGATACAAACAACAAAGTACATATTTTCATACCCATGCTCACTTTACGACCATCTCTAAATGAATGGAAAATAGAAACTGTCATTGGAATACACCATGCCAGTGGAATTATAGCGAATCCCCTTGCGATACAGGCTAAAATCAAAAACACTTTCGTAGCTGTATACAACCCCCCGGTCTTTGGGATAGGTGCAGCCTGTACTGTCTGCTTTGTCTGTCCCTCTCTTTCCTTTTCCATTAATTGCTTTTCCTGTTCTGTCATAATAATTTCCCTCTTATTTTCCTTAATAATCGAATACAACATATCTTTTGTATTCGGTCCTTTTCAAATTTGATAAATCAAACAATGGTCATTTTTCATTCTAAAACTATGACCTATATTCCTACATTTTTTTTACAACTATATTAAATCCGTTTTAAAAGAACGGTATGATCACCGTCCTATTTCACTAAATATAAGCCAAATTAATTCTTAAGCCTATTATTCCATTTCCTCTACATATTTTACAAGATCTCCAACAGTCTTAAATTCTTCAGCCACCTCATCAGGAATCTCAATATCATATTCCTCTTCAATAGCTAAAATTATTTCTGCTGCATCAAGTGAGTCAGCTTCCAGGTCCTTAATTAAATCTGTATCCATTGTAATGGTATCCTCATCTACCTTAAGCTGATCAACTATTAAGCTCTTAATTTTTTCAAAAACCATTATAACCTCCATTAACTAAACCACGATACTTTACATCGTATCGTTTTATTATAGCAACAACTTTTAATTTTGCAAGTAACATTAACAAAAAAAATACAAATAATAAAAAATATGCTAAAATGTGCTTATTTCCATATTGCTAATTGCATCTAAATCTATATCATCTGCACCAAATAGCTTATATTTGTGATAGCCTGCCAGTGCAATCATAGCTGCATTATCTGTGCACAGGCTAGGATTTGGAATAAAAACACGTATTCCTGCCTTAGTGGCTCCATCTATAAGAGATTGACGCAGCCTGCTATTAGATGCCACACCTCCGGCTAAAACAAGGCTGGTTAAATTTTCCTCTAAACAGGAGTCAATAGTCTTCTTTGTGATTACCTCAATTATTGATTCCTGAAATGATGCGGCAACATCCGCCTTATTTATAGTCAACCCTTGCATTTTTTGAGAGTTGACATAATTCAATACAGCTGTTTTAATTCCACTAAATGAAAAATCTAATGTTCCTTTTTCTAACCATACTCTTTTGAATGGGATTTTACTACCATCCCCTTCTTTAGCAAGCTTATCCACATGTGGTCCCCCAGGGTATGGAAGTCCTAATACTCTCGCCACTTTATCATAAGCCTCACCAGCCGCATCATCTCTCGTCTCTCCCAGCACCTTATATTTATAATGTTCCTCTACCTTCACAATACTTGTGTGTCCACCGGAGATTACCAAAGAAATAAAAGGTGGTATTAGCTCCTTATGTTCTACATATGCAGCTTCCATATGCCCGTGCATATGATTTACTCCAACTATAGGTATATCTAGAGAGAAAGCTAAGGCCTTTGCAGTAGCAACCCCAACTACCAAAGCACCTACAAGACCGGGGCCATTTGTAACAGCGATAAGGTCCACTTCGTCTAGTGCTACTTCAGCTTCCCTGAGTGCTTCATCTAATACTACATTTATATTTTCAAGGTGATGTCTTGATGCAATTTCAGGTACAACCCCACCATAAGCACTATGAATATGAATCTGAGATGATATGATATTTGACAGCACATCTTCTTCAGCTAAAACCGCCACAGAAGTCTCATCACAGCTGCTCTCTATTCCTAAAGTTATAAACTTATCATTTTTCATATCGTCTCCAAAGGATGTATCCATCTCTGTTACATCCATAATAGCCCTTTCTTTTACCCTCAATGGTAAATCTATTTTTCTGGTACAGTCTAATAGCACCAATATTATTTACATCCACCTCAAGTGTTGCATCCATGTTATCTGGGAGAAGCTTTATCAATGCTTCTGCAATACCCATTCTACGATACTGTGGCAAAACACAGATACGATTTAAAGTGACTTCGCCGGCAATTACCATGTACATCATATATGCCACATAGTAGCCATCTACAGTAGCTGCAACGAAAAAATAATTATCGAGACTAAAATTCTCTTCCAACATAGCCTTTGACCACGGCTGTTTAAAGCAGCATACCTCCAGATTGTGGATGTCATCCATGTCATCTTTTTCAGGATATTTTATCATCCATATTTTACCATACGTACACATTATAGCTTTATTTTACCTTCTTGCAGCTTGACCTCTGCCTCAGCCCTTCTCATATAGTCAGGTTTTATCTCACTGTAATGTTGGCCCTTGCCCTCTCTTAACAGCATAGCTCCTAGCTTAACTACCCTCTCAGCGTTTTGGTAACGCCTATTTTTCTGAGCTAATCTAAATATCCTGTCATCTATATCATAGGCGTCTATCCCATCTCCAAACCAGCAAATCTTTTCCTTAGGAATTTGTTTCTTCTCAATACATTCATAAACATCAGTGAGCATATAAGGTCCTGGGGGCATAAGCTCATTTCCAGATTCATCAAATATTGCAGCATAAACCTGTCCTCTACGGGCATTAAAAATCACCACGGGAATGAGGCCTTCCTTTGATTCTAGCCTAAATGCATCTAATGATCCTACTGATAATACTGGTATGTCTAATGCCTGTCCCATTGCCTTTCCAATGGCTACTCCAATTCTTATTCCTGTAAATGATCCTGGCCCTACTGAAATCGCAACCGCACCAATATCTTTGCTGGCAATTCCATATTTTTTCTTGAGCCTTCGTGCCAATGGCATAATTTCTATAAGATGATTTAGCGGTTTCTCAGTAGTATGAGAAATAATCTTCCCTGAATCTAAATCCATGAGTGCCACCGATCCAACTGGACCAGTTGTTTCAACACCTAAAATGTACATCTAATTCTCCTCTTTATCATATCCTCATCATAATCCATGAATATCCATTTTGTTGATTCAGGCAGAATCTTTTCTATATTACTAGGCCATTCGATAATCGATATACCTCCTGCCTCTAAGTAATCTTCTCCACCAATTTCAAAAAAATCTTCACTATTTTTTAATCTATAGGCATCGAAATGATATAATGTCAAATCAGTTCCTCTATATATTTTAACTATATTAAACGTTGGACTTGTCACACTCTCCTCTACGCCCATACTTTTTGCAAAAAACTGAGTGAATGTTGTTTTACCAACTCCTAGATCTCCTTCAAGGGCGATAATGTCCGACGCATTAATTCTGCTATAGACCCACTTGGCAAACTTTTCTAAGTCATTTAGATCTGATATTATGAACTGATTGATGAAATGCTGCCCCATAATTTATCTACTCCCTTTTTATGTTAAATGAATGAATTTTTTTGAAAATCAAAGAAAATAAATGCCCATGACATATCTCTTATAGTCTTTCTTTAGGAAAGCACAATTTACCTGTGAAGCACAGGTGATATTCTCTTATATAACGCAAAGGTTATCAAGCTATTTATACCTGCCTTAAGTAGATTAAAAGGCATAATAATAGGTATAATCATCGGCATTACAGCTTCCCTTGGTACACCTAAAAATAGAGGTGTAATCCATAAATTGGCGAGGCACATAACAGCTGTCATCGCCAAACTTGCTAAAAACATTCCTATAATTGCAGTCTTCCTACCTTTAACACACTTATAAATAGTTCCTGCCACAATTACATATGTACCTGTGGCAAATATATGCATCAGACATCCATAAATTCCATCGTCTCCCAGTATGAACGCCTGAATAATACTTACTATCACCGTTGATAAAAGCCCAACAATAGGACCAAAAGCAAATGTTGTTATGAAAATAGGTACATCTGCCGCATCATACTTTAAAAAGCCTGCTGGTGGATATGGTACTCTTAAATATACTAATATGGCTGATATTCCAATTAACATTCCGATTTTAGCTAAATTCGCAGTCTTATTATTTTTCAATATTTCCTCCACAAAGGGCATATATTGCCCTTACATATATTTTTGTCATCTCTTTAAACCTATCGAGGGATAGTCTTTCCTCTGCTTGATGCATCCTATCCTCATCGCCTGGGAAAAGTCCACCAAAAGCTAGAATATTATCCATGGCCTTTGCATAGGTGCCTCCACCTATAACTAACGGCTTAGAATCGTAATCATTAGTTTCCTCTCTATAAGCATTAAGAAGCTCCCTAGGTAGCATTTCATTTTCACTTATGTAAAGCGGACTACTTTCCATTTTAGGTATAATACCCATATCATAATCATTTAATAGTCCATCTAAACCTCTATAAACAGCTTCCTTTGTAAATGAAACAGGAAAACGGATATTAACATCTAATGTTATTATTTCTTTATCAAGACTTACGCCTCCAATATTTACAGTTGTTGGAGTGCCCATACCGTCATCAAAATACACTCCTAATGCTTTTCCATCTGTTTCTACACCAATATACCTGTTGTAAAAATCAATTAATTCGTTGACCTTTTCATCATTAAAATTTAGCTCTCCCAATATTTCCATCATTACAGAAATTGCATTTATTCCAATATGCGGCATAGCTCCATGAGCACTTTTACCAAAGACCTTTAATTCCAGCGATTTCCCTACTCGCCTTGTTTCTATCTGGCAGCCTCTCTCAGCACAAATTGCATTTGCTCTTTCCTTAATATGTTCATACTGCATCGCCTCCTGATGCAATACAACTGCTCTTGCTTTGTCCGCTACTATATTGGGAGCATAGCCCCCCTCTAGCCTTGACAGTCTGAGACCAATGCCACGATTGGGTCTGATTTTTTTAACCAGCTGAAAAAATAACAGTCCTTTTTCACCATTGACTAGTGGAAAGTCTCCATCTGGAGTAAAGCCCATATCCACATTGCCAAATTCATCCTTATAGTGAGCAATACCTTCCCAGTTTGTTTCTTCATCAAGTCCTGCTATAAGACGAATATCACACGTTGGCCTAAATCCAGCATCTTTTAATGCTTTCATAGCAAATAAACTCGCTGCCATAGGACCTTTATCGTCTGTACTTCCTCTGCCATATATGTATCCCTTTTCTATTTCTCCACCAAACGGATCATGTGTCCAGCCCTCACCTGCTGGAACGACATCAAGATGACCTAATATGCCGAATATTTGAGTTTTTCTTGAGGGCTTACCCTCTGAGTTATCATGTTCAATATTTGCTTCTTTCTTCCATAGCAGATGACCACCATATCCATTGGAATCAGCAAATGAAAACCCCATTTTCTCACCCTTGCTCATAAAGTGGCGATAAGCCTCATCTACCGCCTCACCAAACGGAAGATATTTACCCTCTATCTCGACAGGAGCACCATTAACACTTGGAATCTGAATTTGCTCCTTTAGAAATTCTACCTCAGCTTGAAAATTATCTTCAACCTTGCTCAATGCATCGGATAAAAGTTTGCTTAAAACATTATTTTTTTTGTTTTCCATATCTGTCTACTATAACTATATTAAACGCATAAATTTGATAGTTCTATTTGCCTATTGAATCTATCACTGATATAAGCTCTTCAAAATTTTCGATGGTATTTAGACATCTTCTAAGAGTATTGCTGCCCTTCATTCCCTTCGTATACCATGCCAGTTGCTTTCGCATTTCCCTGATACCTACACGCTCACCTTTATATTCAACCATTGCAAGGAGGTGCTTTTTCATCACAGCCTTTTTTTCCTCTACAGTAATTGACCTCATTTCTATATCATTTGCTATTCCAAAGTCTTTTAATATACCATTTTGAAATTTAAGACCATGAGCATTACATTGATTAACTAGCTGGCTAAATATCCATGGATTTCCCATAGCCGCTCTGCCTATCATCACAAAAGGAGTGCCTGTTACTTTAACCATATCAATATATGATTCAAAGCTATCTACATCTCCATTAGCTACTACAGGTATCTTCACTGACCTGACAACACTTGCTATAAGCTGCCTATCTGCTATCCCTGTATAGTATTGCTCCCTAGTTCTTCCGTGAACCGTAAGCGCCATAGCGCCTGCTTCTTCTATGGCCTTGGCAACCTCCACACAATTAGTATGAGAATCTCTAAAGCCAGTTCGAATTTTGGCGGTGATTGGTTTATCCGTCGCCTCTTTCATGGCTTTTATAACGTTATAAATATTTTCCGGATCCTCGAGCATGGCCGATCCATCTCCATTTTTCACTACTTTGGGTACGGGGCAGCCCATATTGACATCAAGGATAACATTTGATAGGTCATTTAATTTTTCTGCTGCAAAAGCCATAATTGATGGTTCATGTCCAAAAATTTGAAATGCTGTCATTTCACAATCTCTTAGCACCTCAAGTAGTTTGCCACTTTTTCTGTCTCCATAGTACATGCCCTTTGCACTTACCATTTCCGTGTATATGAGACCACAGCCCATATCCCAATACAGACTTCGTGTTGGCGGATCAGTTATACCTGCCATAGGGGCAAGAAAAAACGGATTTCTAACCTTGATATCGCCAAATATTAAGCCTCCATAAGGCCAGCAGCTGTCTTTTGCATCATGAAGCATTATATTTTTATTTATTTCCAAATCCTCAGTCATTTACCATAGATCCTCTTCATGCTTACATGCCTTTTTATGCTTCAAATTTTTCTTGTTTTTTTCATAAATGATCTGAAGTCCCTCTAATGTAAGTATCTTGTCCACCTTATCAATACAGCTAACGCCACTTTCAATTACACTGGCAAGTCCACCTGTTGCAACCACGGTTACTTTTTTTTCTTCAGGATATAAGGAGAAAAGCTCTCCTTTCATTTTTTCCACAATGAAGCTTACCATTCCCATATGACCATAAATTAGGCCTGACTGCATACTTTCAATAGTATTTTTGCATATTGTCACACCCGGCTCTTCCAATTCTACCTTAGGAAGCTTTGCTGTCTTTTCAAATAAAGCATCTGAAGAGATTTTAATACCAGGAGCGATGGTTCCACCCAAATAAGACCCATCTCTTGAAATAGCACAAAAGGTGGTTGCTGTACCAAAATCAATAATGATAAGTGGACCATCATATTTGCTATGAGCAGCAACTGCATTAACTATACGATCAGCTCCAACTTGCTTGGGATTGTCGTACTTAATCTTCAATCCTGTTTTTATACCCGACTCAACAACTATAGCCTGCTTATTAAAATATTTTTGGGAAAGGTGCTGTAATGTAAATAGCACCGAAGGAACAACGGTTGAAATAATAATGTCATCAATATCTTCCTTCTTAAGTCCCTCATACTGAAACAGCTGGTGCATAAGCATCGCATATTCATCAGTTGTCTTGTAGCTATCAGTCTGTATCCTCCAGCTTGTAATTAGCTCGCAATCCTTAAATACTCCCACAACCATATTGGTATTGCCAGCGTCAAATGCCAGTAGCATCAGTTTTCATCCTCCTCTACATCAAGTCTATTTAGCGCCAGTGCTGTAGTTAGCCCTGGTATCACCCTGTTACCTGTAATATCCGTACCCAGAATTTCATTTATCTTCTTGAGTCTATATTGAACGGTATTGTTATGTACTCCCATGAATTCTGCCGTCTTGTGACTATTCATCCCTGCGTCAAGTACAAATGTTTCCAAAGTATTGGTAAGCTGTCGTGCTTTGTTTTCGCCCAGATGCTCCTGGAATGGTTCGAGAAGGAGCTTATAAATTTTCTTCATTCTTCCACCCTGCATCTTTATATTCATGCAGTTTGTAATAATCGCCATATCATACTGGGAAAATAAACGTTTATATGGAAACACCCTTTCCGTCGCTGCACATACATCTCCTATAAGCTTAAATCCGTCACAGGCACCCTCTATGCCATCAATACTTGTACAGTAAAAAATACGTGCGGAGGATTTACCCGCCTCCTTCAAATTATAGAGCATGCTCTTAATAGCACGTTGTACACTAATGAAGCTTGCGTTGTCTTCATATGCTCTGCCTTCTTTTATCACAATTCCATAGGTGCTGTCATCTGATTCTAAGGTCATAGTCTTAAGCCCATCTGCTTCAATTGAGCGCAGTACCTCGTGGCATTCAGAATTATCTATTCCACGACCATAAAAAATTGCCTTTAGCTGATTACTCTCTAGACCTATTTCATCCTTAAGTGTATACGCAAGACTTGTATTGCCTCTATTAAGCGCCTTGATTAACTCTGCAACTGCATCTCTTTGCGGAGTATACTTCCACATGCTTATGGCGATTTCAATAATTTCTGCCAGCTTTGTCATCTCACCTGCAGAATAATTGTCCTCATTATCTACTATAAAAAGATACAATCTATTTCCGCTAATGGTAATTGGTCCCCAATATGTCAATACACCATTTACATCAATTTGGGTATAGGTATCCGACTTTTCAACATTTACTTCCTTACCTATTCTAATCGCCTCATCAATGGTGGTAACATGCCTTGTTTCCACAGTAAATATTGGATTAAAATCCTTGCTTAGTAGAATCACCTGAAAGTTATTGTAAATTGCAGCCTCTCTTATGGCTTCCTCAAAGCTTGCATATCTGTCAAAATTCAGGAGATGGAATATTGTATTGTTAATAAGATTATTTTTAAACTTATCTCCATATAGGAGCTTATCCATAATCTCTTCTATTACCCTATCATATCCCGCCTTATTTTTAGGTGACATTACTATCAGTGGAAGCCCTACTTCTTCCGCTGCATCTACAACTACTCTATCAGACTTAGTAAGGCCCTGAGATCTAAATACAACAAGACCTCCTATGCCCGATTTCCCCAGTTGCTTAATAAGCTGTGCTTGTAGAGCTACCATACCTGGCATAGTATGAAAAGAAGTCAAAACAAGCTGATCTCTTATTCCATTACACCTTACGGCATCCTCTATGGTTCTTGAATCCATTACTGAAATAGACTTCACCCTGTTACTTATATTTCTCTTTCCAGCCACAACCTGGCTGGCTTTAAAGGAATCAAGCTTTAAGCAGTCTTCTATTGTTACCTTCATAATATTCCCTACTTATTATCTTCTTCATCCTCTTCTATTATTTCAAAAGACTTCTGGCTTCTAAATGCTACATACTCCATGTCATCGGAAGAATGGGATAAGTGGTCATTTGCTTCTACCTCTGTGGTATCGGCACTGCCATTTGAAGCTTCGATTGAATCATCATCAACCTGTTGGTTCTTACCACCGAAGGTTACTATTTCCGGCTTACCACTTTCCTTCCACTGAAGAGCCTCTTCTTCATTCTGTCTTTTGATATTGTCGTTTTTTTCATTTATTTCCTTGATGAGGTCGTCACCATCTACAGTGCCTTGAAATACACGCTCAAACTGATCTCCATCCAAGGTTTCCACCTTAAGAAGCGCCTGTGCTACCCTCTCAAGCTGTTCATCATGCTCTCTAAGGATTCTCACCGCCTCATCAAAGGCTGACTCAACAATACTTTTTACCTCCCTGTCAATTGCAGAGGCTGTTTCTTCTGAATAATTTTGTCTGGTAGAAAAGTCCTTACCAAGGAATATTTCATCACCGTCACTATAATTTACAGGCCCCAGCTTTTCACTAAAACCGTACTTAGTAACCATATCCTTAGCAATCTCTGTAGCTCTCATAATATCATTACTTGCACCAGTACTAATATCATCAAGCTTCAGATATTCTGCAACTCGTCCACCAAATAGCTCTATGATTTGATTTCTCATACCACCCTTAGTCTGGTAGTATTTTTCCTTTTCTGGTAGCGACATGGTAAATCCACCTGCCCCGCCTCTAGGAATGATGGTGATCTGGTGAACAGGATCAGACTCCGGCAGACACCTCATGAGGATAGCATGTCCAGCCTCATGATAAGCAGTAAGCCTACGTTCTTCTTCAGTAATCACCCTGCTCTTTTTGGCAGGACCTGCAATTACCTTAGTGGTAGCCTCTTCAATATCTTCCATTCTGATTTTTACACCATTTCTTCGTGCAGTTAATAGTGCTGCTTCATTTAGCAAATTCTCTATGTCTGCTGGTGTAAATCCAGGCGTTCTTCTGGCAAGCACCCTTGGTGCTACTTCATCGTCTAGCGGTTTGTCCTTGGAGTGTACCTTAATTATTTCCTCTCTGCCAATTAAATCTGGAAGCCCTATTACCACCTGTCTATCGAACCTACCAGGTCTGAGAAGCGCTGGGTCTAGTACATCCGGTCTATTAGTAGCTGCCATTATTATTATGCCTAAATTATCATCAAATCCATCCATTTCCACAAGAAGCTGGTTTAAGGTCTGCTCTCTTTCGTCATTTCCTCCACCAAGGCCTGCACCTCTTTTTCGTCCTACAGCATCTATTTCATCTATGAAAATAATACATGGAGCATTTTTCTTCGCTTCGGCAAAAAGGTCTCTTACTCTAGAAGCACCAACTCCGACAAACATCTCCACAAAGTCAGAACCACTAATAGTAAAGAATGGCACGCCTGCCTCACCAGCAGTAGCCCTGGAAATATAAGTTTTTCCTGTACCTGGAGGGCCTACCATTAAAACGCCTTTCGGAATTCTTGCCCCTAACTTTTTATACTTGTAGCCATTCTTTAGGAAGTCCACTATCTCCATGAGTTCTTCCTTTTCTTCCTTTAATCCAGCTACATCTTTGAAAGTTATTTTCTTGCCATCACCCTTATATTTTTTCGCTCTATTTTTACCAAAGGAGAGGGCCTGTCCTCCTCCACCCTGACGCATCATGGAGTATAAGAAGAAGCCCAATACACCTAACATCAAAAGTGACGGCAGGAATGTAAGAATTCCTCCCCACATGGAAGGTGGATCAGTCTTAACCTTAATTTTACCTTCTTCCATCTGTGGAAATACGTAGGTAGTTTCCAGCCAGTAGGCTTCCATCTGACTTGGAGCATAAGCCTCAGCTGTTACAAGGCCATTATTATTTTTTCTTCCAGTAATGAGGGAAAACAATCCTTCGCTAGGCTCTGTTTCCTTTTCCGCCTGTTCATTTTTCAATTCTTTGTGAGCCTGCTGATTTTGCTTATCAGTATCTGCCACAAGCATGTTTTGATCATCATTTCCTGCCTGCGTCTTCTGTTTCTCACTTACCGTCTGTGAGGACTGTACATTAGAATTTTCAGAAGCCACAGACTGGTTATCACCTTGAGTGCCTTCTACCTGCTCCTGCGCTTCATCACTTATTTTGGAATCTTTCTGAGTTTTTGCTTTGGCAGAACTATTTTTTGATAGGTCTACCAGAGCGGTAATCTTTCTTTCAGAAATGTTTATTTCCTTTACTTTGCCCTCCTTAAGATACTGAGTCATTTTGGAAAAGGAAACACTCTTTCTTTCCATCAAACCATCTCCACCAAGGAAGGAAGCTATCATCACTGCAATAAGACAAATTACAATGTAAAAGCTTATATTTTTCTTAAATCTCTTCAATTTTAAATTGCTCCTCTCTAACCTCTATTTAAAAACTATCTTTGCAACTATACAGTCTTTGTTCCTATCTGATTATAATTTCTATTTTTTCGACACTTTTTTCGTTTATATCAAGGTTCATTGCTCTATCCAGTCTTGTTTTAAAATCTCCATGGAATCTACTGTTTTCACCATAACAGCTCCATATTATGCGTCTTCCACAGGCAAGCAACCACACCTTATCTCGCTCATGTCTTGGTATTTTTTCATCCACGAAATAATTTTGAAGCTTCTTTCTTCCGCCCCCTTTGAGTTTAATATAATCCCCAGCTAGTCTGTGCCTAAGCTTCATAGGCCCATCCGACTTTTCCAGATTATCAAGCTGAGCACTATCGAAGAATATTGTATATTTTAAGCTGTATTTCAATGAATGAGAATTACTATAGTTTACGCGTTCATTACTGGCTACATGGGCTATATTCTTTTTCATATTTTCTTCTTTGCTGCTAACATCCTTCTGGCTAACTATGGCAATTGGAAGCTGCATCACTTCTGTTTTATTATTATTTCTAATTTCTGCAAACATTTCATTCACAGAAATTTCAGACCTTTTCATAGTTTCCTGCTCGGCACTATTTATCTGATTTTCATCATCTGTAACAGCTTTAAAAAGCTTCACCTTATCATATTGCCTACACGCCACTATTTGATCTGGCAGATCCATAGTAAATGATGGATTATCTGAATCTAAAAGCCTGTCCCATACTTCGTAGTGATATGCTGAAAGACCCATTCCCTGCTGAATATCAACTGAGATTATTGCTTCTGGATAAGATTTTAAATCCGATACATCTTGCCTTTCACTTACCAGATCCTCAGGCAATTTCCTACCTGTTCTTATCTGTTCATAGGCTTTATCCAGACACAAGGCTCTTACGATTTTATGGGTGTTTTTTAATTTTAAAACATCCATGATTACATTATTTTCTGTAGCCACTTCCACAGCATCCCTAAAGGCCTTCTCTGCATGCTCATTTAAAAAACCCCACATATCTTTGCAATTAGTTGATAATCTGCTCAGTGACTCAATCACTTTCGGGTTATAATGCTCCTGCAAATCAGGGATTAACCAATTTCTGATCTTATTTCTAAGATACTTTGATTCACTATTAGTGTGATCTATGCAGTAGTTATATCCACCCTGCCTTAGAATTTCTAAAATTTCTTTTTTTTGTAAGCCCAATAATGGTCTAATTGCCACGAGTCCTTCAATCATAGTACAGGCTTTCTCACCAATACCCGCAAGGCCTCTCACACCAGTACCTCGAAGCATTCTCATAAGCAAAGTTTCAGCCTGATCATTCATGTGATGTCCAGTTGCCAGCTTAATACTTGCTGCTGCTATTCCTTCACGCCTTAAACTCTGAAAGACTTGGCCAAAAGCCGTATATCTAGCAATCCTTCCAGCTTCCTCCGGACTTAATTTATATGTATTAGCTATAGCATTACAGTCAAATTTAAAACTGATATACTTTACATTCCTGGTCTCACAAAAACTCTTGCAAAATTTCTCATCATCAATAGCTTCCTGACGAAAGCCATGATTTACGTGGACACAAATAATATCAAAATTAAGTTTTTTCTTAATTTCTAACAACAGCAAGAGAAGGCAAAGAGAATCTGGGCCTCCCGAAAAGGCCACTAAAATTCTATCGCCCTCTACAATAAGCTCTTTTTTTAGTATGTCTTTCACTAATTGTCGAGAAAACATACTCATATTATACCACATTTTTTGTTAATTCTCACAATTTTAAGCTGTTTTTTATGGTTATTTCATAACGTACGACTTTATTTTAGCACTTCTGATATTTCTTCCATATTTTTTGGCATAAATGTTTCATCAACCATGCCCTTCTTTAACAAAATATCCCGCAAAGTAACAACATGTGGACGCTTTACTTTCAAATCCATTTCTGGCATATAGCTATAGAAAAATTCCTGAGCATCTCCACAGAAAAGACACATTCCATCCTCTATATATATCACATCCTCAGCCCATGCTAGTGCAAAATCCATATCGTGAGTTGCTAAAAGTATGGTTATACCTGCGCCACTCATCATATTCATCAGCTCTAGCACCTTTCCCTCATAATATCCGTCTAAATAGGCTTGCGGCTCATCCATTATAATAATCCTAGGTTCCATAACAAGTACATCAGCAATAGTTACCTGCTTTTTTTGTCCACCTGAAAGGGCATGAGTCGGTTTGTTCTTAAGATGAGTGATTTCCAGCTTATCCATGATTGTATCTACCTTTGTAGCCACCTCTTTCTCAAGTATCCCCAAATTCATTGGACCAAAGGAAATTTCCTGACGCACGCTCGCCATAAAAAGCTGCTTATCAGGATCTTGAAAAACAAGTCCAACATTTTTTCTCAGGTTTAGCAGACTCTTTTTATCATATGAAATTTCTTTTCCTAGTATTTTTAAACTTCCACCACAAATTCTTTGAATACCATTTAGGCACAGAAAAAATGTTGATTTTCCAGCTCCATTTCTGCCAATAAATGCTGTACGCTTTCCTTCACGCACCGTCAACGATATTCCCTTTAAAGCAAGTTCTTTACTGTCCTCATATGCAGCCATAACATCTGCAGCTTCTATTATATATTTGTCCATAATGATCTAAAACAAGCCTTTCCCCATAATTCTTAAAGTCATTACTGATAAAATAAGAATAATTTCAATGCCAATTATTATAGCAAGACGCTTCGGATTTACACTATTATGCTCCGTCAAAACGTTTATGCTCCCATCATAACAACGCGCCTGCATTGCATCAAAAAGCTCAGATGATTTTCGAATGGCATCAACAAATAGCATTGCTATTAAACTTGAAAAGGATTTAATGCTCCTCTTATATCCATTGTATCCCAGCCTGGCTTCTTGAGCATGTCTAATATATTGGGCTGAATTTAATAATACAAATATGAATCTATATATCAGTAACATAAGCTGGCATAAAGCATCAGGTATTTTTAGTTTTCTAAAAACCCATATTAAATCTGAAATAGGAGTGTTGATTGAAAGAAAAAACATAGATGAAATTGCACCCATTGCAGTCATAACCAGTTTTAGCATATCTATAATGCCTTTATAACTACCTGTTAAATAAAATTTTCCAACGGCAATGGCAAAGGCATCAAGAGGCTCCCTGGCCAAATTTATTAAAATAGCTAATGTACTTAGGATCAAAAAGAAAAGTGGCAACTTCAAAAGCTGTATATACCTTCTGTATGAAAATCCACCTAGCCTCACCACAAAAAAACCATTGGCTATTAAAAGTATCCCGCCAACTAGTATAGATCTGCTCATAATTGCAAGTACAATCGTCCCTAATGCATATGTGAATTTTTCAATCGGATTCACATATCTAATCTTTGACGTATAACATAGTTTATCTATAAATATCATAGCTATCAAACAGGGGCGGAGATAAATTATTATCCCAGCCCCCAAAAATTATTCTTCCTTATATTTTTTTAGTTCCTCTTCATCTTTTTTTCTCTGTACAAATCTTCCGAGAATAAATGCTATAACACCTACACCTATACCCGTCTGCACACAAAAGAGCATGCTCTCAACCTCTCCAGGAAGCTCACCTCCCAGAATTCTTTCTAATATTGGGCTTGCCCAAGGCTCATAGCCTTTATGAATTTGCTCTACGATCTGACTTCCTCCGTCATCCGAGCCTCCAAACTCTGCATCTTTTAATGCGAAAAGTGGAATGAAGGCCATAAGAATGCAGATTACTATAAGTACAAATACTAGTCCTTTTCTACTTTTTTGCATTTTACGCCTCCTTTATATATCCTACAGCTTTAAGCTCCTTGGATGCATATGTTTCAAGAGCCATTATTATAAGAACAGATATAATTCCCTCAATTATGGCAAGTGGTACCTGTGTTGTTGCAAATACACCTAGAAACTTCATCAAAGAAGCAGCTACACCACCTACTTGGGATGGATATGCCAAAGCTAATTGTAGACTGGTTACACAATATGTGAATAAATCACCTAGTGCAGTGGCTATAAATACGCTAACCAGCTTATTAACTTTTAGTTTCTTGCATATTCCATATATTATCACCGTAAATATTGGTCCTGCAATAGCCATTGAAAATGTATTAGCACCTAGTGTAGTAAGTCCACCATGGGCAAGTAGAATTGCCTGAAATACCAACACGATTAAACCAAGCACACTTACAGCACCTGCACCAAATAATAATGCGCCTAGACCAGTTCCTGTCATATGAGAGCAGCTTCCTGTTACAGATGGGATCTTTAAAGATGAAATCACAAATACAAATGCTCCAGCAAGTGCCAAAAGCGTAATGGATCTGGAGTCCTTCTCAAGAGTCTTTCTAATGGAAATAAATCCCCAGACAACAAAAGGAATACTAATTGCTCCCCAGCCAAGACAATAAGAAATAGGTAAATAGCCCTCCATTATATGCATAGCATATGTGAATGGTAAAAAGCCCAGCATAAGTGCCAGTGCAATACTTAAAGAAAGTACGAGTTTTTCGCTGTTTTTCATATTACCTCCTTTCAGCGGCAAAAGCCACAGGGATGAGGCATCACCTCATACATTGGCCAACCTCGTAGCATGTACACATGGTAGGCAGGTCTTCTGACTTTGGCATAACAATCTATAGCCTTCCCAGATTTTGGATCCAGTGGCAAGTATAGATCTAGCCTTCACAGCGGCGGGTCCGTAGGAGCTTCTACTCCTTTCCCTTTTAATCCTTTCAGAACCTACCGTGTTAATTATATACTATTGTTTTTATAAGTCAAATTTTGTAAACATAGCCTAACTTTAACTATATTACACACTTTTATTTTTAATATATGATTATTTATTCATACGTTACATATGTTAGGTGACTATCTGCCTTCTTCACATTTTACATTGACCATTTGCTCAAACATGAATTACCCATGTCAGGCATAATGTTTATCCACATACAAAAAAGGCCATATGAACATTCATATGACCTTTATATCGCTTTTTCTATAGTTTCTTAGTTTTTATTTTTCAACTACTAAAGCAGTACCCATACCTCCACCTATGCAAAGAGTTGCCAGTCCTAGCTTAGCATCATCTCTCTTTTGCATTTCATGGATAAGAGTTATTAAAATCCTTGCTCCTGAAGCTCCAATAGGGTGTCCTAGAGCTATTGCTCCACCATTAACATTTAGCTTTTCTGGGTCTATTCCAAGATCCTTTCCTACTGCAACGGATTGAGCTGCAAAAGCTTCATTTGCCTCTATTAAATCCATATCCTTAATAGTTAGTCCAGCCTTTTTAAGAGCTTTTTCAGATGATGGCACAGGTCCTATTCCCATGATTTTTGGGTCTACTCCGGCAGAAGCATAAGATTTAATTGTGCACATCGGTGTAACTCCCAGTTCATCAGCCTTTTCCTTGGACATTACCACAAGTGCTGCTCCAGAATCATTGATACCAGAAGCGTTAGCTGCTGTAACCACGCCCTCTTTCTTAAATGCAGGCTTTAGCTTAGCCATTTTGTCCATCGTAGCTCCAAACTTAGGGTACTCATCTGTGTCAAAAATAATTGGATCACCCTTTCTTTGAGGAATTTCAACTGGAACGATTTCTTCCTTAAACTTTCCAGCCTTAACAGCTGCTTCAGCCTTAGTCTGAGAATCCAGAGCAAACTTATCTAATTCTTCTCTGGTAAGACCCCACTGTTCTACAATATTTTCTGCAGTCACACCCATGTGATAATTGTTGTATGCATCCCACAGTCCATCATTGATCATCTGGTCTACCAGTTTTGCATCTCCCATTCTAGCTCCCCATCTAGCCTTTGGTACAAAGTAACCAGAAGCAGACATATTTTCAGCACCACCAGCTACTATAACATCTGCATCTCCAGCCTTTATTATCTGAGCTGCAAGGGATACTGCACGAAGTCCAGATCCACAAACCTTATTTATAGTCATAGCAGGGACTGTCTCAGGAAGTCCGGCATCTATCATCATTTGTCTCGCAACATTCTGACCTAATCCTCCCTGAAGCACATTACCCATGATAACTTCATCCACTTGGTCAGGAGTTAAGCCTGCTCTTTTTACTGCTTCCTTGATACAAATAGCACCCAGCGTTCTTGCTGGAACGTCCTTTAATGTACCGCCAAAATTTCCTATAGGAGTTCTTGCTGCACTTACAATTACAACTTCTCTCATACCATACCTCCTCAGCATGTCAGCTTAATTCTATCTTTGCATTTATAATCAATGCTTATTAATCTAATTTTATACCAAAGAAAATTAAAAATCAATAGAAAATGATATTTTTTTAACAAGTTTTTATTTCATATCCTATCATTTTTGTGTCGCTCTTTATTTAATCGGCTCTTTTATAATTGCAGTATATTTTTTTAACATTTCTACAGGTCGCAAAGCTTCCTTCGCCTGTCTCAAAGCAGGGATACCCATGTCCTCTTCGCGATTGACAAATTTTATCTCCTCTGGCAATGCTAAACAAAATTCCCTGGCGATTCCTTGGTAAATTCCTCTAAATGAAGTATTCGCTTTTTCAAAATGTGCTACAGCCAGGTCCTCTCCTAGGCGCTCTCCAATAGAAAATGCCTCTAGCTGCCCATCTATATAGATACCAACTCCATAAATATCAGGCATTCCCAGAAAGCTTACCGCCTCTTTTATTGCATCATATTCAAATTTTAGACTTTCCCAGTCCTCGAGTGCAAAGCTTTCTTCTCTTGAAAGGTCGTAGCTGTCTTCATCTAAAGTTTCCATGTAATCAACCTTTTCAAGCAGCTCTAAAGGTGGCTTTTTTCGTCTCATAAATGATTTAAGAAGCTTCATAATATCAGCCCCATCATCACTGGTTAATGTTCTGGCTTCATAAGAAAAGTTCTTTAGGAAATAATTAAGGTGATTTTTCTTTTTATGCAGTGCCTTTCCACTCAATGTAATAAGCTTTTCCTTTTCGTAGATATATTCCTCATCTGCTCTCTTAGATTCTAAATCCAGTTTATCGTCAAAAGCTATTTGTAGCTGTGAAAGTAGATGCTGTGGGATCACCCTTATGCTAAAGGGGATACCTTGTTTGTCAAACCTGGCCTTAACCTCAAGCAAGGCTTCTCTAAGAGTGGTATGATCATAGCTGCCAGTTTTAGTAAGCGGCATAGATACAATTGCTTCCATTTCACCGCTAGCCTTACTCATACCACCTATAAATAAATAGTCTTTTATTATTTCCCAACATATTTGATAGCTGTTTCTCCAGATATAATTCGCCATGAAGGTATAACTTGATCCTTTGTAGTTCATAGCTTTAAAATATTGCTGTAGCTCATCAATTTCATCTGAAGTAATAGTGTTAAAGCATCTTTTAAATAAATCCATTCATTTTCCCTATTTTACAAATATATTATTTCTGCTATTTAATAATCTTGGAAACAGTCTTAAATGCAGGGTGAGCAGTAGAACCCAGCATTTCCATTACTATGGCCTCATAGCTGGTTATTATACAGCCAGCCTTTTCCATCCTTGTTAAAGCAAACATATGATCCTCAAGCCTTCTTGAGCTAATACAATCTACTGGTATATAAACGCGGTAACCGCATCGAAGAAGATCCATTGCACTCTGCTGCAAGCATATATGACTTTCAATGCCACACAAAATTACAGCAGGCTCATCAAGCTTTGAACAAGCCACCTTTTCCAGTTCTTCATTAAATTCCTCGCATCCCATAACACTGAAGCTGGATTTATCTATTTGCTTCACTTCATCAAGGCTGGAATTTATAGGCTCAACAGTACCTCCCAATCCTTTTGCGTACTGAGTAGTAGCAAGTATAGGCAGATTAAGGGCTTTAGCTGCTCTAATGAGCCTGTTACAACGGTCTACCAGTTCATCACTATTGTTCATAATTGGTACTAGCTTTTCCTGCATATCCACTACTACTAATAGACTGTTATTATCTTTCATTATAGGTGTAGGTCCCATTCTTCTAACTCCTTTATCTTATCATAATATGTAAAATCAAATTGCAATGGGGTAATAGTTACAAAATCTTTATTAAATGCATTTACATCTGTATCATCTTGTAAATTCCCATGTTCCTTAGGATTTCCTGCAAGCACATATGCTCTGTAATTTTCTTCATCTGTCGTAGTATCTGCAAACTGAAAGCTATCATCATAAAATTTATCTCCGAGCCTGGTGATTCTTATTCCTTTTAAATCTTTCGCAGGAATATCAGGTACATTTATATTGATCACCCTGTGTGGATTCATACTATCCTTTAATTTCTCGAAAATCTTAATAGCCATTATGCAAGCACCATCAAAATGAGATGCATCGTGACTGCCGACAGATATAGCTACAGCCTGATAGCCTCCAAGCGCTGCCTCCATTGCAGCCCCTACTGTTCCACTATATAGAGTATCTTTGCCCAGATTGCCTCCCATATTTATTCCACTAAAGACCATATCTATCTCTATTCCTTCTTCCCTAAATAGCTGAAGCCCTATTTTGCAGCAATCTGCTGGCGATCCTGAAGTTGTAAACGCCCTTTTTACCCAGCTCATATCGCACACTTCACTTACTCGGATTTCATCCTTTAGGGTTATGGAATGACTCTTGCCACTGCGCTGTCCATCAGGTGCACAAACATATACGTTTGCAACCTGGCTCATTGCATGGGAAAGAGCCTGAAGTCCCTCTGCATAAATCCCATCATCATTTACAATCATTATATTTAATTTTCTCAAATCAAGTCTCTCCTATATTACAATCTGCTCACTTTATTTTACAATTTTCACATTGGAATGAAATTATTTACATAATGCATTGTATTATATAAAACTAACTAAGTTTACTTTCGCCTTTTACGCAAGCCCTTAATAATTATGTGAAAAATAGCTTACCTGCTATCTCTTATTGCAGTAGTCCGAAAGCACCCTTCCTACAGGTTCATGTATTACTAAATTAGCTCTTTCATCATACTGCGTGGAGCTTTTATTAATAAGCACAAGCTTGTCTCCCTTATAATAGTTAATAAGCCCTGCTGCTGGATATACTACCAGAGAAGTGCCTGCCACAATTAAAACATCTGCCTGCGAAATTGCACGAATACTTTGGTGTATCACATCTTCATCCAGCGCCTCTTCATAAAGCACGACATCTGGCTTTACCATACCTCCACAGTGTGTACATTTGGGAATACTATTATGCCTTAACAATTCAAATAGATTCTTTTCATCGTAAAATGCACCACAACTAGTACAATAATTTCTAGTTATACTACCATGAAGCTCAAGGACATTTTTACTGCCAGCCTTCTGATGCAGGCCATCTATATTTTGAGTAACTACTGCCTTAAGTCTGCCCTCTTCCTCAAGCCTTGCTAAAGCGTAATGACAAGAATTAGGCAAAGCATCTTCATATATCAGATTTTCTTTATAATATTTAAAAAAGGTAGCTGGATTTTGTAGAAAAAAGCTATGTGATAGCATATACTCAGGCAAATACCCATATTTTTCTCGAGCATTATACAGTCCTTCTTCAGAGCGAAAATCCGGTATCCCACTTTCCGTAGATACACCAGCTCCTCCAAAGAAAACCATATTCGTACCAAAGTCCAAAAGTGTCTTTAGTTGCTTATCCATATCTGCCTCCTATGATATAATTATATCATAAAGGAGTAGTTTTTCGATGAAAGAAGATAAATTGAACAATATTAATCCTGACAATAAGAGCTCCACTACAAAAGCAGGCTATGAAAAGACCTTTTTAGTTTTGGGTGGTGGTGGTGCTCGTGGAGCATATCAATGTGGAGTGTGGGAGGCACTAAATATACTTGGCATTAATATCCATGGTGTTGTTGGCTGCTCTGTAGGCTCAATCAACGGAGCTATGGTGGTACAAAAAAGTCCGGGTATGGCCCACCATTTATGGTGCAGTCTAACCACTGATCAAATTTTTGATGTTTCTAAAAATGCTGGCGCATTGGACTTTTCAAAGGAGTTTATAAAAAGCTACGGTGCTGGCTCTAAGGGTTTAAAGCAGCTCCTTAAAAAATATGTAAACGAATCTGCCATTCGATCTTCCCAAATAGACTATGGTCTTGTAACTACAGAATTTCCCTCATTAAAAAGCCACTATCTTTGGAAGGAGGACATTGCAGAAGGGGATTTACTTAGCTATATACGAGCAAGTGCTTCAATTTTCCCTGCTGTACATAGCTTAAAAATCCATGGAAAAAGGTTCATCGACGGAGGCTACAGTGATGTGAATCCTGTTGCAATGGCATTAGAGAAGAATCCTTCACGCATAATATTAGTGTCCCTTGATAGCATTGGTAAAAACCGACCTTTCAATGTTCCTGAAAATGTAGAACTGATAACCATAAGCTCACACTGGTACCTGGGGTGGGAGTTAGACTTTAATCCTAGCAAAGCGGAAAACCTTCTCAGGCTAGGATTCCTGGACGGCCTTAAGGCCTTTCATGTCCTGGATGGTACAGATTATTCTTTTTCCATTAGGGACTCTATTTCTGATATTAATTCAGGTGATGAGGACACACCGTCCTACCTTCTCAACAGGCTAAGTCTTTTGGAAAAGCTTTGTAAAATCTATGCTCTGGATCCTACAATAGTATATACAGTGGAAAGTCTAAAAGACAGCTTCCTGAAATCTTTATCACAGCATAGTAAAACATTAAATGACGAAATGATCATCAAAGATCGTAGTATGTCATACTTAACTACCGTCTTAAAGGCTCTAAAAGCAAAGTCAGATACTGAAGAAACGGATGATAGCAAGCATCTTACACATAAGTCATACAAAAAAAACACTTTAAAAGGCATGGCTATTTTATATATTGCAAAAAGTCTAAAGGAGTCTGGTAGCGAAAGTATTTTTCTTACTGCAAGAGCATTAAAGTATCTGAAAGAGGAAATACAAATGGCAGGGATCTTATTAAAGCTGGGAATCGTATAGTAGTAAATACACAAAACGGACAAATAAAAACCACCTTGATCAGATAAAGCTGAAGCTTCCAAGCAGCTTTATTAGATCCTAAGGTGGTTTTATATTCTATTTTACAGTCATAGAGCGCAGACTATTGGCAATAGCCAGCAGAGCTACGCCTACATCGGCAAAAATCGCCATCCACATATTAGCTATTCCCATTGCACCTAATAGTAAAACAATGACCTTTATTCCTATGGCAAATACTATATTTTCTTTTGAGATTAGATTAGCCTTTTTAGCAGTTTTTCTAGCTATAATGAGTTTCTTAAGCATAGGCCATAAAAGCACTATATCCGACGCCTCAATAGCAGCATCATTTCCCATGCTTCCCATTGAAATACCAATATCTGCCCTTGCAAGCACCGGAGCGTCATTGATACCATCACCTACGAATGCAACCTTTCCACTTGCAGCGGTTTGTATTTCTTCAAAGCAGCTCACCTTATCCTGAGGTAGTAGCTCAGCTCGTACTTCATCTATTCCTGTAGCCAAAGCTACCTCATTTGCGACCTTAGCCTTATCACCAGTGAGCATCACAGTTTTTGCCACACCCAGCTTTTTAAGCTGATTAACCGTATCTAAAACATCATCTTTTATTATATCTGATAATCCGATATATCCCATATAGCTTCCTGACATGGAAATATGGATAATGGCACCATTATGTTGGTTAGCTGGAACATGAACTCCTTCCTCTTTCATAAGCTTTGTATTGCCAGCACATAATACACCTTCACTGGTTTGCACACGAATTCCTTTTCCAGCTAATTCCTCCTGCTTGACTATCTTAATATCTAATTCAGCTTCTAAATCAGAGGCTGTCATTTCTCCTATTCGCAGCGGAATATTGAAAGGATTTTCATCTTTTATATCACTTAAATGATGATGTTCATGTTCTTCCACGCAGCCACAAGCGCCATGCTCATGATGTTCCTCACCACAGCCACAGTCATCGTGTTCATGTATATGATTATGACTATGCGGAAGCTCTGTCCTATAAGTCATAATGCTTCTTGCAATTGGATGATTGGAGAAAAGCTCACAGGCTCTAGCCATATTTAATAGTTTGGCTTCAGACACACCCTCTACAGGAGATATATCCACTATATCAAACTCTCCCTTAGTTAATGTTCCTGTCTTATCAAAAACAAATGTATCCACCTGATTTAAAGCTTCTAAAAAATTGGTTCCCTTGACTAAAACACCCTCTTTAGACAGTTTTCCTACAGCGGCAAAATAATTTAGTGGTACTGAAATCACCAGGGCACACGGACATGAAATAACCAAAAATAACAATGCTCGATATATCCATATCTTAGGTTCTGTTCCAGTTGCAATAGGCATTATAATTGCCAAAGCCAAGGCTAAAATAGCTATTGCAGGAGTATAATATCTTGCAAAGATGCTTATAAAATTTTCCACCTTGCTTTTTCTGTAGCCTGCTTCCTCAACCAGCTTCATTATCTTATTTGCAGTTGAATTTTCATAAGATCTGGTCACTTTTATCTTAATTACTCCCGTAAGACAAAGCATTCCTGCCAGAACCTCATCTCCATTTCCAAGATCCCTTGGTATGGGCTCTCCTGTAAGTGCAGATGTATCAAGGGAGCTTGAACCATCAATTATAATACCGTCAAAAGGCACTCTTTCGCCGACCTTTACAAGTATTTCACTACCTACTTTAACATCATGAGCCTTAACAACACTTATTGAACCATCCTCATTAAGTACATTGGCTTCTTCTGCTTTAATGTCCACAAGCTCCATGATAGAGCGGCGAGAGTTATGTACAGCCATATCCTGCAACAGCTCTCCAAGCTGAAATAACACGGTTACAGCCACACCTTCCCCGACCTCTCCAATTAGTGCTGCTCCAATAGAAGCTACAAGTACTAAAGTAAATTCATTGAATACATCCTTCGCTTTAAGATTAGATATAGTACTTTTTACCATAGGTATCGCCATAGGTATATATGCAACCATAAGCGGGATAATCATTTCTTCATCTGTCATCTTAAGCAAATGCTCGCCCAGTATGCTGGCAAATAAGATAAATGTTGAAAAGCATATCCAAAATGCCCTTCTTTTATTCGCCCTTTCTTTAAAAAAGCCTGACATCTGAAAAGCCCTTTGCTTACTTGCACTATCTAGTGATCTAGGTTCAAAAATAGTGCCTGGCTCAATAGTATCGGCAATATGGTTAATCTTATCAAGAAAGTCCTTATCTCTTTTTGCCAAATCAACAATTAAAGTTCCCTGATTGAGATTCAGCATGGCCATGTTTACTTCGTCCATGCTATGGATACTTTTTTCTATTTTCTGTGCACAATTAGCACAATTTAAATTTTTTACTATGAATTCCGCCTTCATAAACTCCCTCATCTATATGAGTAAAGTATCATTCCTGTACATGTTCAAAGCCAGATGTGATTATTTCACGCACATGCTCATCATCTAAGGCATAATATATCACCTTACCATCACGGCGTGACTTTACCAGTCTATGCATCTTCATTTTTCGTAGCTGATGGCTAATTGCAGACTGTGTCATTCCTAAAAATTGAGAAATATCACTTACACACATCTCTGTAATTGTAAGACAGCCTAATATCTTAATCCTGGTGGAATCACCCAATACTTTGAAAAGCTCTGACAGCTCATATACTTCATCCTCATCATAGTCATATTGATTTATTACACGTGCCACCTGGTCGCTATTGATAGTCTTAGCTCCGCTGGTTTCCTTTGTAGTAGATTCAGCAATACCTTTCATATTTTTCCTCCCCACAAGAAAATCAGGTCGACGCCTAACATATGATTACTTGTTCATATGTTAATATATTTTTTATTGCTTGTCAACCCTTTTTATTATATATCAATCAATAAAGATTCTCAAATTTTAATGAATAATTTCTTATATTTTATACATAATAACTTGTACAATGCATTTTAATTTAATTTTTTTACAAGTATTTTCTCTTTTTACCCAATAATTGCTCTGGTCAGTTATTTACAATTTTCTAATTTTGGAATAATAATATAATTTTTATAGCATTCCTACCTGCAATGGTTTATAATATCTGTAGAATGATTTTTAACGGTGAATTATGAAACCACTATATATCGATGAGCGGCAAAAGAAAAAAGAGCCTTTATATATGAGTATATATAAACATCTTCGGGCTCAGATAGTGACTGGACATATAGGAGGTGGCGATAAAATGCCATCACTTAGGCAAATGGCCTCAAATTTAGATGTCAGCATAACTACAATCATACAGGCGTATACTCAGCTTGAGGTAGAAGGCTATATCAAGAGCAGGGCACAATCTGGTTACTACGTTATCACTAAAGATTGGAGTAAAGAAGCTAGAATCATAGAAGATCCATCTATGTCAATTGTTGATGATAATTTTAATAGCTTTACTATAGATGAAAATCCATACTACATAGATCTTAATGTATTTGATGCAGCCAGGTGGAAAAAATCATATAATAAGGTTATTGCCAAATACTCTCCTCTGCTATTCTTTGAAGGAGACCCTCAAGGTGAAGCTAGTCTCAGATATGAGATTGCAAAATATCTATATAATCATCGTGGAGTAATTGCAAGTCCTGACCAGATAGTAATTGCTGCCGGTACACAGCAGCTTACCTTACATCTGTGCCGAATATTGAAGTCAATGGATATAAATCACATAGCTACTGAGGATCCCGGCTATCTGCCAGTTCAAAAAATTTTTGAAGGAGGTGGATATACCTTAAATAAAATTCCCCTGGATACAGCAGGAATAAAGATAGAATTATTACCCAGGAATATTCCATCAGCAGTTTATATCTGTCCTTCCAATCAATTTCCTACGGGGATTGTAATGCCATTTCACCGCAGAATGGAAATTATAAGGTGGGCAAGGGAAAATCACAGTATAATTATCGAAGATGACTACGACAGTGAGCTTAGATATTTTGGCAAACCTATTCCCGCACTTCAGGGACTCGAAAAGGATGCACCAGTGGTATATCTTGGTTCTTTTTCTGCAACCATTTTCCCGGCACTTCGAATAAGCTACATGGTTTTGCCTCCAAATCTCATTCATAGCTACCGCCATATCAAGGAGGATTATAGCCAGACCTGTTCAAAGCTGGAACAGCTTACTTTAGCGATGTACATGGAAGAAGGTTTTTATGATATACATATCAAAAGACTCAGAAAGCTTTATGGGGACAAGCTGTCAGTTGCATTATCAGTTCTAGAAAATTGGGATAATGAAAATAATTTTATTGAAGCACAAAATACAAATTCAGGACTTAATCTGATGCTGAAAATAAAAAAATCATTTGATAGTGATTTATTTTGCCAGATTGCAAGAAAATATGGACTATATATAACTACAACCCCATTGGAAAACATCCTGGCCTTTTATTATAGCAAGGCACCTTTAATAAAAATAAAGGAAGAAATGCCAAGATTGCTTGATGAGTGGTTCAATATATGAGAAAATCGCCTGAAAATATATATCTATCAATCATGGTACATGGAAAGGAGAACTATGGAACTTATTACTGCAATGGAAAAAAGACAAAGCATAAGAAGATATAAAGAAGGAAACATTCCGATAGAAGATTTAAGAGAAATCATTCGTGCGGCCTCTCTTGCTCCTTCTGGAAAAAACACCCAAAATTGGAGGTTTTTAGTTATTACAGATGAAAGGATTAAGCTTGGAGTTGCTGACACCATAGAAAGTAAGGCACAACGCATATCTAGCTCCATAAGTCAAGTAGATAGTAAAAAAGGCGAAAAATTCATCAAGTTTTGTAAAAATTTCACCACCTTTTTTAAAAATGCCCCAGCCCTTGTTATCGTATATACTAAAGAATATACTCCTGAAGGGTACCACGAGCTTGGTGCTATGGGTGAATCCATGGATTTTTTGCATCATTTAAAATATTGTACAAATCCGGCATGTCAGGGACTTGGAGCAGCAATTGAGCACGCATTACTTCGTGCTGTTGACCTTGGTTATGGTGGTACATGGCTCACCTCACCAAACTATGCGGCAAATGAAGTGAACGAATTTTTAAAAAATGAAACAGGCTTCGCCCCTGAAGTAGAGTTTTTTATGGCCGCCATGCTGTCACTGGGCATTCCGGAAGATAATCAAAAAAGCCCTGGTAGGCTAAGTGTAGATGAAGTTGCAACCTTTATCTAATACAAATATATTTGCTAATGAGATATTTATGACTATACATGCTTTCAATTTATTTGAATTACATTTTCATCATTAAGCAGTCTGTCTAAATTTACGGTAAGCATGCCTGAAGTGTGGCCTGTTTCTACAATAAATTAAAATATATAGGAACTTGAATTTGTAATTCTTCTTGATGATTTTATTTATTACAAATTATACTGAAAATGATGAATCTGTACTATTTTATAAAGATAATGAAAAGGCTAATATTCATTTGGATATTAGCCTTTTAACATGATCCTTAGTTTTATCTCTTCTTTTGCTAATAACAACTAACTGAAAAAATTATTTTGATATCTTCCTCACATGTATTACGCCAAATTTATTTCTATAGTATTTGACTTTTTTACAATTCCTTATATCTATTTAAGCTTAAACCCACTTGTTTTTTTAATCTTACCATTCTTTAATATCATCATAGCCTCTATCTGTTTTTGCTCCTCCAGCATCTTCATGCCTTTCACATCACCCATCAAAAATGATGTGGTAGCCAGTGCGTCACATTTCATGGAGCTTCCCTTTGGACCCATTACCGTTACTGATACAACATTACTCTCTTTTGGATATCCTGTCTTGGAGTCAAGAATATGATGATAAATTTTTCCATCCTTTTCAAAATATCTTTCGTATATACCTGATGTCACAATAGTAGCATCCTTAAGGTTAGTGTAGCCAACGACCTGCTGTTTATCTGAGAAAGGTTTTTCAATTCCTATTTTAAATGGTGTATCCTTTCCCTTTTCACCAATGGTTTCTATATTGCCGCCAAGATTTATCAATGCAGCAGTTACACCTTTCTCCCTTAAATAATTAGAAATATAATCGGCGATATAACCCTTAGCAATCCCGCCAAGATCTATCTTTAACGCATCATCTTCTTTCCACAGGAATATACTCTCACCTTCCGTTTCTAAATGTAGCTTATTAAGGCCACTGTGCATAAGCCTCATGCCCACCTCATCACTACTAGGGACAATGTTTTTTTCACTATGAAAATCCCAAAGGTCGATTACACTTCCCAAAGTAATATCAAATTCGCTATGTTTTTCACCTAACTTCATTGCTTCTTTTACAATAGTAGCCGTATCATTACTAACCTGAATCTTTTCACCAGCATGGGCGTTATTTATATTCCATACATCACTATTTTCTTTTGTTTTGCTTAAAGTATTTTCCAATTTTTGACATATTGAAAAAACCTCCGCCATAAGTGTCTTGGCCCTCTGTTCTTTGGTCTCTACCTTAACTGTTTTTAAATCATATATATCTATCGTACATACCGTATCAAAATAATAGTTCTGCCCACGATTAAGTGACTTTATCTCCTTTTTACCACAGGCACTATATGTTATAATGATAGCAAGAGAAAAAATAAGAATTAGACCCATCTTGAGGTATCTTCTTATATTAAGTGTATACTCCATATTATTATGTTCCTTTAGTATTGTTGATTGTATTCTCATAGGTACCGCCATGAAATTAAAAATTAAAAATATTATCAAATTAGGAGATATTTTTCTCCTTATTATATTTATAATGGCCTCTGCTGCTATATATATCCCCACCTTAACCAATAGCGAGGCGGGGGAATTTGTAGTAATTAAAATCCGTGGTCATCAGGTTGGCTCCTATCCACTTGCCAAAGATAAAACTATAACATTAAATAAACAGGGGCGCCTTAATAAAATTACCATAAAAGATGGAAAAGTTCAAATGAAGGAAGCAAATTGTGTCGGTCAGGACTGTGTAAAGCAGGGAGAGATTCACGAGACATGGCAATCAATCATATGCCTTCCAAATCAAGTATCTGTAGAAATAGAGGGAGGTGAAAAAAAATATGACGACATCTCCTAATATTAGTGGAAAGAAGCACCGTAACTTTTCTACAAAGGCTATCACCCTTAATGCTTTACTACTATCTGTTAGTATGCTCTTTTCATATGTGGAATTTTTAATCCCACTAGTTCCAAGCATCCCCGGCATCAAGCTAGGCCTTGCTAATTTAATTTTTTTATTATTGATATATAATTCTCGTATTAAAGAGGCTATCTATATAAATATATGCAGGATATTGCTTTCAGGCATCCTGTTTTCAGGCTTATTTGCAATTATTTTTGCACTGGCAGGAGCAATATTTAGTATGTCTATAATGTTGCTATTAAGAAAGTGTAGATTTTTCTCAATCATAGGCGTCAGCATGGCAGGTGCTGTAGCTCACAATATGGGGCAGCTTGTGATAGCACTGTTTTTAGTGGCTACACCAAAACTATTTTATATTGCACCATATCTAATAATTTCTGGATGTATAATGGGAATATTATTAGGCTTTACCTGTCATATTCTGATGATGAAATTACCAAAAAATATTTTGAATAAGGAGTCTTAATTATGAATATCCAGGGTACTTCATTCAATCACATTGAAAAGTTACAAAAAATCATGAAAGCGGAAAATATAGACTTTTATTTCATTCCAACCTGTGATTTTCATGGTAGCGAAATAATTGCCTCCTCTTTCAAGCTAATCCCAGCATTAACGGGCTTCACAGGCAGCAATGCAAAGCTTCTTATTACTCAAAGCAGTTCATATATTTGGACAGACAGTCGTTATTTTTTACAATTAGAAAATGAACTTATTACTGATTCAATTATCATGAAGGAGTTTACCCCTGGATATCCCTCGCCAATAGAGCTAATTATGCAGGAAAGTGAAGATCTGCTAGAATCATCATCTCATATATCTGAGATTACAGTAGCCTTTGACGGGCGTATCACATCCACTTCCTGGGCTAAAAAGTTAATTGAGTCATTTGAATCATACGATTATAGCTACAACCTAGATTTTACAAATCATGAGCTTTTAGAATATGGTGATAGGCTACTACCAAAACAGAAGTTTCATTCCATATTTCCACTTTCAGTTGAACAGACGGGGCTTGCTGTTTCAGATAAATTTAATATGATATCAGAATCTATGAACAAACTGGGAGTGAATGCCCTATACCTGAATAAACTTGATGACATTGCTTGGCTTTTAAACCTGCGTGGCAGCGATATTCCATATACACCTCTCTTTTATTCATTTGCTTTGTTCTTAAAAAAAGAGGTGATAATATATGTTGCAGATCCTAATTCATTGGCTAAAATCTTTGATATTCCTGATACATCTAGTGTAGCTATTAGGCTTTCACACTACACCAATATCTGGGAGGATCTTAAAAACATACCCAAGGATAACAAGCTATCTGCCGATTTTGATACAATACCTTTTATCCATTATGCAATGACTTCAAAGTCAGGTTGCAACATCCTAAATCAGGTATCTCCAATACCACAGCTACGCAGCATTAAAACTTCAAATGAAATTACCAATATGCGTATTGCTCATATTTGGGATGCTCTTGCCATTATAAAGACCTGGCACTGGATTGAGGATAGCGTAAATACAGGATATCCCATAAAGGAATTGGATATTTCAAATAAGCTGGAATTCTTTAGAAAATCAAATCATTCTTATATAATGCCAAGCTTTGAAACCATAGCAGCTACTGGATCTAACGCTGCCATCGTGCACTATACACCAAATCCGGAGCATAATTCATCCCTTTCAAGTGGAGAAGTCCTGCTTCTTGACTGCGGTGGACAATATATGCAAGGCACCACCGATATGACACGTACCATTGCTATAGGCAAGAGTATACCTATGAAAATTAAACTAAACTATACGAAGGTGCTGAAAGCTCATTTAGCCATGCAGCTAGAAAGCATTCCAGATGATACTTTAGCAAGCGAAGTGGATGATAAAGTACGTTCTACGCTGGAAAAATATAATCTTTCATATGGCCACGGAACAGGACATGGAGTAGGATTTATTTCATGTGTTCATGAAAGTCCCATAAGCATTAGTCCCAGATGCAATTTGCCAATCAGATCAGGCATGATCTTTTCTAATGAACCGGGATTTTATGAGAAAGATAGTCATGGAATACGAATAGAAAATCTTGTAGTCGCGCATCTTAAGGATGATAGGCTTCATATTCTTCCTCTTACACTCGTTCCTTACGATCTTTCCCTAGTTGAGTCATCATTACTTACTCAGGAAGAGCTATCTTATATTAAAACATACCATATGGAGATATATGAAAAACTTTCTCCTTTATTAAACGAGAAGATTAGAGATTGGCTAGCTGAAAAATGTGGGCTTATTTAAGGATACAAGCAAATCATTTTATCCACTTGTTACAGTAATATGATAATGGGTATATAAACAAAGAGGAGGCAACATGAAAAAAATTACTATTGGGTTAGACGGAATGTCATGTGGTATGTGTGAAGCACATGTACAGGATACTATTCGCAGTTCATTTCAGGTGGAAAGCGTAAAAGCATCACATAAAAACAAGGATGTTATTATAATTGCCAGCTCCGATATTAGCGATGAAGAAATTCACACAGCCTTAGATCCTACTGGATACGAAATTAAGTCTATAAACAGAGAAGATTATATAAAGAAATCGCTTTTCGGCAGAAAGTAAATCTATTTAATTAAATTAAAGAAGCTAGGAATTAACCTTTTGGTTTTTCCTAGCTTTTAAATTGCACATATATATAAACCAGTAGTTATTTATGCAGCAGGTGCTGCCGGCTTTTTCTTTGCTACTGGCTTTCTCATATTTACAATAGCTTGAGTTGGGCATACCTTTGCACACATACCACAATTCTTACATTTAACAGGATCAATAAAGGCAAGGTTATTTTCCACATGCACCGCATCAAATTTACATGCCTTTACACACATACTGCATCCAATGCAACCATTTGAACAATTCTTTCTGGTATCTCCACCCTTATCAGTAGAGCTACACTGTACGATATTCTTGTTCTTTTCAGGGGAAATTCTAATGATGTGCTGAGGACAGACCTTTGCACACATACCACATGCTACACATGTCTCTCTATCTACCTGTGCAACTCCATCAATTACCTTTATTGCCCCAAATTCACAAGCTCTTACGCAGTCACCAAGTCCCATACATCCATGAGAGCAAGCGCCTGCACCACCAAAGAACTGCTTAGCTGCAGAACAGGTTTGAACTCCTGAATAATCCATTATCTTTTTTGAAGCTGTACATGTACCATAGCACATTACAACAGCTACATCTCTATCACCACCTCCAGCTTCAACACCTAGTATATCAGCTAGCTTAGCTGCTACATCTGCTCCACCTACAGGACACAAAGTACAGCCTACAGATTTGTCCTCTGCCATAGCATTTGCATAATCATCACAGCCAGCAAATCCACATGCACCGCAATTGGCGCCAGGAAGCTCAGCTCTTAATGTAGCAAAAGTCTCATCAACAGGAACAAAAAATACTTTGGAAGCGATAGTCAATATTCCTGCTGCTACAAATCCCACAGCAACAACTATTAAAATTGGTGTAATCATTGACATATTTCTGCCTCCTTACTGGAATAAGCCACTAAAGCCCATGAATGCAAGGGAAAGCATTGCTGCACTAATAAGCGTTAGCGGTACTCCCTTAAAGGCCTCTGGCACTCCAGTCTCTACCTCTTGCTTTTGCCTTACACCGGCGAAAAGAACCATTGCTAAAAGAAAACCTAGTCCTGCACCAATGGCATTAAATAGAGACTGAATATAGTTATATCCATTATCTATATTAGTAATACATACACCCAGCACTGCACAGTTAGTTGTGATCAAAGGTAGATACACTCCTAAAGATTTATGTAATGCAGGTATAAACTTTTTTAACATCATCTCTACTAGCTGTACTAGAGCAGCTATTACAAGAATAAATACTACTGTTTGAAGATAAGAAATTTCAAACTTATTTAAAACAGTCATGATAGGCCATGTTACTGCTGTAGCTAGTACCATTACAAAAATAACAGCAACACCCATTCCTACTGCAGAGTCCAGCTTTTTGGAAACTCCAAGGAAAGGACAGATACCTAAGAACTGGGCCAATACATAGTTATTTACAAGCACCATGCTCATTACAATGGTTACATATCCCATTACTTGTCCTCCCTTCCAGCTTCTGCTCTATCAGCTTCAGCTCTAGCCATTTTTTCAGCAGTCTGCTCCTGCTCTATTCCCTTTGCCATTGCCATATTAGTGGCAGCAGCCTTGCTAGTTTCATTATGCGTCTGTGCCTTAATAGTAGCCTTGTCGCTAGACGCCTTTACCTGACCTTCTGCCTTAGCTCTTGCAACCTCGGCTTTAGACTCCTCAAGCACTGCCTTTTCTGCATCAGCCTTGGCTTTTGCCTTAGCTTTTTCTTCGACTCTTCTATCAGCTTCTAAAAGTCGAGCCTCTGCACATCCAAACTCTCTATTCAGTTTAGTCTTATCCTTTACAATAATGTTAACTAAAGCAATGAGAATTGCAAAAACGAAGAATCCACCTGGAGCTAGATTGAATATTCCCATTGGATCGATTTTTCCTTGTGTTATCGGAAATCCTAGAAGAGTTCCTGCTCCAAAAAATTCTCTTATTGAACCCATAAGTCCAAGAGCCAATGTAAAACCTAGACCCATTCCAATACCATCTAACGCAGAGTCTACTATACCATTTTTGCTGGCAAACATTTCTGCACGGCCTAATATGATACAGTTTACTACAATCAGTGGAATAAACAGGCCCAATGAAGCATAAAGGCTAGGTACAAATGCCTGTAGCATCAACTGTACTACTGTTACAAAGCCAGCTATTACTACAATATAGCATGGTATTCTAACCTTGTCTGGTATTATATTTCTTAATAGGGATATTACAATGTTGGAACAAATAAGTACAACAGTCGCTGAAACGCCCATTCCAAGCCCATTAAAAGCAGAACTTGTAGTTGCCAGTGTAGGACATGTTCCAAGTAGTAGCACCAATACGGGATTTTCCTTAATGATACCTCTAGTTATAATATTAAGTTTCTTTCCCATTATTTTACACCTCCCATCTCTGAATACTGATGAAGAGCTGCAAATACTGCATAGTGAATTCCATTAGATGAAATGGATGCACCTGTTACATGGTTAATCTGCGGATCTGCTTTTGCCGTCACATCCTCCAGCTTATTTAAACCCTTATACTGTGCTAGATATTCAGGTACCATTGCTTTCGTTCCAAGTCCAGGAGTATCAGAATGATTCGTTATCTTAACACCAGTAAGATTACCTTGGTTATCAATACCAACCATTGCAGTTAAAAGCCCACCAAAGCTCTTAGATTTTACTGTCATTACAGCTCCTGTTTTGTTATTAGCTACATAACAGTTTTCTACAAATACTTTATCCTTCTCTTCTACAACTAACTTTCCATCATATTCAGTAAAGCTATCTGCCGCAGGAAGTAATTCAGATCTAACCTTATCGGCTGTCTTCTTTGTATTCTCGTCTATTATAGGCTTAGACACTCCATATGTTGCTGCAAGTGCGGCAGTTATAACTAAACATATACCCACCAGTACAACTATAGGTGCAATATATTCTTGAAAGGTTTTGTTATTTTTCATTTTTCTTTGCACCTCCATGTTTTATGTCTATTAAAATGTTATCAATCAAAGGTGTGAGAATATTCATTATGAGAATCGAGAAAGATACTCCCTCTGGATATGCTCCCCACAATCTAATTACCATAGTGATAAGACCACATCCCACTCCAAAGATAATTTTACCTACAGGCATAATTGGCGTAGTAACATAGTCAGTTGCCATAAAGAAGGCTCCCAGCATTACACCACCAGCTAATATGTGGAATACTGCCATGTGAAGTGCATTTGCATCTCCTTTTATTCCGTAATATAAAAGGGCTATTACAAATACGGTTCCAATAAATGCCACTGGTGTAGCAGGTGAAATAATCTTTTTCCAAATTAGGAATAGTCCACCAATTAACAACGCTAACGCACTTACTTCTCCAAGAGATCCACCTACAAAACCAAGGAATAGCTCCATATTTGATGGGAGTGTATTTCCTGATCCCTCCTTTAGAACTCCAAGAGGTGTAGGTCCTGTCACAGCATCTCCACCCATCTTGGTAACAGGAAGTGGCCATGTTGTCATTTGAGTAGCAAATGAAATAAATAAGACAATTCTTCCAACTATTGCTGGATTTGCAATATTTCTTCCAAGACCACCATATAATTGCTTAACTATTACAATGGCTACAAAGCAGCCTACTACTGCCATCCAATATGGCAGGCTTGAAGGTACATTAAATGCAATAAGCATTCCTGTTAGTGCTGCACTATAATCCTGTATTGTCTGTCTCTTATGTGCCAGCATATTATACAGATACTCAAATCCAACGCTGGCAATGATACAGACTGCTGTTAAAATCAGTGCTCTAATACCAAATACATATACGCTTACAGCTAGCGATGGCACTAAAGCTGCAATAACGTAAATCATGGTTTTAGCTGTATCTAAGGTAGTCACCAAATGCGGTGCAGAGGCGACCATCAAATTGTTATAGCTTTTCTTATCCATTATTTAGCCTGTGCCTCCTTTACTACACCCTTACCTAACTTATTTAAAAATCCTAGTGGCCTTCTAGCTGGACAGACAAATGAGCAGCTTCCGCATTCCATGCACTGCATTACTCTAAGCTTGCTTAGCTTTGCTGCATCTCTTGCCTCATATGCATCTGCCAAAGCTGTAGGCATAAGATCAAATGGACACGCCTGGTAACATCTTCCACAATTTATGCAGGCAGTTTCTTCAGGCAAAATCGCTTTATCACTTGTAAAGGCCAATATTGCATTGTTATTCTTAACGATAGGCATCTGATCAGAGAAAATAGCTCTTCCCATCATAGGACCACCCATCAGAATCTTTTTTGGCTCTTTCTTGTATCCGCCACAGAACTCCATTATGTCTGCAATTACTGTTCCTATAGGAGCAATAACATTTTTAGGCTGATTTACAGCATCTCCATCTATGGTCATTCTCTTATTTACAAGAGGCACACCATTTCTGAAATACTGTCCAACAAATGCCACAGAAGTAACATTAGATAAAATAATGCCTAAATCTGCTGGTAGGACACCCGCATCCAATGTCTTTCCTGTAATTTCATATACAAGTACCCTCTCTGCACCCTTCGGATATCTGTCCTGAAGTGTGAAGGTATGCATATTATTGTGTCCTTGCTCTTTAAACATCTTATCTAGCAGGGCAATGGCATCCGGCTTATTTCTTTCAATTCCTACATAAGCCTCATCAAGATTTAAGTATTTCATGACAAGTGCCATACCATCAATTAAATCCTGTGCGTCCTCCAACATAAGTCTGTGGTCAGATGTTATAAATGGCTCACATTCAGCAGCATTTACAATTAAAGTATGTACATCATCCACATTCTTTGGATTAAACTTAATGTGAGTAGGAAATGATGCTCCACCAAGTCCTACCAGTCCACTTTCACGAATAGCGCTAACAAATTCACTAAGATTATTAGCCTCTGGTTTTTTAATATCCTCGCTCAATTCCTGCTTCTTATCTGTTTCAATAACAACGATAGTATCCATACCACCAATAGCAGATCTTTGTCCTTCTATCGCCTTAACTGTACCAGATACACTAGAATGAATCGGGGCACTTACAAAAGCATCAGTATCACCAATCTTTTGACCTACCTTTACAGCATCACCCTTTTTTACAAGAGGAGTGCAAGGAGCTCCAATATGCTGAGACATGGAAATCCTTACAATGTCAGGTACAGGCATGATTTCAGTGGCACACTTTGCTGTATTCTTATAATGTCCAGCATCGATGCTATCTAAATGCTTTGGTTTAAAAAGCATAGTAAAAACCGTCCTTTCCTGGTAACTTATAAATTATATGATTTCATACATAGTCTATTATACTACAAACTTTGTTAAAATTCATTAACAAGTCTAGAAAATAAATAGTTAAAATTAGGTTTTTGTACAAATTTTTATGTGAGTCGAAAAAGAAGCAATATTATAGGTAACACACCTAGGATTAATAAAATTGATGAATATATCTAAATAGGAAAGCTATTTTATCTTATTTAAGAATTTTATATATAAACATATAAAAAAATAAAAGTATAATAAATAAAAAAAACCGCAGCAAAGCTGCGGTATAAACCGGCAACGACCTGCTTTCCCAGGCGGTCTCCCACCAAGTATCATAGGCGCTAAGGAGCTTAACTACTGTGT
>CASDYG010000006.1 GCA_949285555.1 uncultured Eubacteriales bacterium
AAATACTCACGTAACAGAGGCAGTGAAAGAGGGAGAAACAACTCATAAGGTACCTGCAACTGTCGTAGTAATCTTTGCAGACGGCTCAAAGGCAGCAGTCAAGGGTAATGTAACTATTGAAAAAGCTGCTACCACTTTTGAGCCAACAATGAAGCACGAGCTTATAAATCTTGGCAAGGGTGATAAGATTACTGATAATCTGGCAAGGCTTGTAGTAGATGCAGGTAAGCTTCCGGCAGGCACAGATATAGTCTTTGAACGTCCACTGGCAGATACTGATGAAACAGGTGCTAAGACGGCAACTATACTTGTAACATATCCAGACTCATCTGTTGATAAGAAGACATTGAATATCAAGGTTACTTCAATGGCAGATAGATGGACATCAGAGAATGGCAAGAACAGCTTCACAGGAAAGAACCAGACCTTTGATTACGGACAGGTACTGACAGGTGAAGATAAGTGGAACTTCGTAACTGAAAAAGATACCTTTGATGATACTCAGGTAACAATCACCTTAAATCCAGAGGTGAATACTTCACCTAATGCCGGAGGACATACTCAAAATATTGGTATAACTCTAACCTTTGCTGATGGATCAACCCTTACAGGAAATGCCGTAGCTACTATCAGAACTGCTAAGGATACATATAATCCAGTAGCCGGTGACCTTGAGGTTCTATATGGTAATGACCCAACTCCACAGGAGATAATGAATGCTGTAGTACCTTCTGGCAATATGACATATCCACCAGGAACTACAATCACATTGAACCCTGGATTTGATAATACAAATACCGACGGACCACAGGATGTTACATATACGGTTACATATCCAGATGGAAGCAGTGAGACAGTAGATGGTAAGATAACTGTAACGGATAATAGATCTGATAAGCTGAAGTATGAGCCAGTACCAAAGAATATACCGGTAGTATATGGTAAGCCAGTACCACCTGTGACCGAGGGAATAACTAATTTATATGATGCTAATGATCCTACAAACAAGAACAATCTACCTGAAGGAACACGCTTCAGCCCTGAAAAGGGTAATATAGATACTACTGTAGTAGGAAACCATGTAGTAGATGTAGAAGTTATTTATCCAGATGGCACAAGTGAGAAAGTAAGAATAACCTATGTTGTAGGAAATGCTAATGATGCATTCGATCCACAGGCTAAGAAGCCGAACATCAAGGTTGCATTAAACAGCAATCCAGGACCAGTAGAGGCTAAGAGTGCCATAGTAACTGACGGACTTCCAGAAGGAACTAAATATGCCTTTGAAACACCAGTAGATACAAGTACTACTGGAACGAAAACAGGCGTAATTGTTCTTGTAACATATCCAGACGGAAGCGTAGATAAGGTACCTGTGGATATAGAGGTAACCAGTGAAGCTAAGACTTGGGTAGAGCGTAATGGAGAATTGATAGGAACTATTGCTACCTATGATTATGGTAGTAAGCTTGGACCTAATGATCTCCTAAAGCTGATTGAAAAGTCTGAACTGATTCCTGCAGATGCAACAATTAGTGTTGATCCAGCAATCAATACTACGCCTGAAAAGGGTGGACATAAGCAGCCTGTAAAGGTGAAGGTAACATTTGCAGATAAATCCTCGTTAACTGCTGATGCAACGGCAATTATAAAGACTGTTCTTGAGACGGTAGGTCTGACTGAAAAGATTCCAGGACTGGTGGTACATACAGGCGACAGCGTTACAAATGCAGATGCACCTAAGACGCTCATAACTGATAATCATCCAGATGGAACGAAGTACAGGTTCAAAGATCCTATAGATACGAGCAAGCCTGGCGAGGTAGAGGTAACAGTCATCGTTGAATTCCCTGACGGAAGCGTTGGAGAAAAGAAGGTGAAGATAACTATCACTAATGATGCGTACGAGTGGGAGAAGAAGCATGGTGGACTACAGACTGTACCAAGGAATTTCCCATGGGGTAGCAAGATTGGTGAAGGTGAGCTTAGAAGCCTGATTGTCGATGGAGATAAGCTGCCTAAGGGTGCAAAAATTATTGTAGAACCAGAGATAAATACGACACCTGATCAGGATAAGGATAGAATCCAGAATGTTAAGGTAACAGTAATATTTGAAGATGGTTCTAAGCTGAGTGGCAAGGTAAGAGTTGAAATTGATAAGAAGCCTGCTTCTGAAAAACCAGCTGTTAAGCCTAATAAGCCAGCTAAGCCTTCTAGGGGTAAAGCTCCAAAGACTGGAGATAATGCGATGATACCATATGCAGCGTTGCTGCTCGGAAGCATACTGCCTCTTGCAGTTATTAAAAGAAAAAGATGGAACAAGGACGAAATGTAAGATTAAATGGATTGTATAAGCTGATATAACAGCTACATGAATTAGACGTTAGTATCCATTCCATAATTTAGGTCCCCAGAGATGGGGACCTTTTTTGTGTAGATAATTATGTGAAAATTCTGCTTATGAAAAAGTTACCTGTTAGCTGATAATTATTAGAAGATTTTTCTTAATAACGACGAACATTACAAATATGATGATAATGTACTTGTCTTAATTTATACTTTCAGCCTAATACTGCTATTCGGCTAATTAGCTGAAATATGATCATTGAAAATGCTGATGTTGTGAAAACTTGATAATAGTATTGACATATATATATATATATAATAAACTTTAATAGGAGGTATTATATGAATTATAGCAAGAAAATTATTTGTTCATTGATTGCACTTACCCTTATATTTACAAGTGTTGCATATGGTTCTAAAAGTGTACATGCAGATTCCTCTAAGGGAAAAACACTTACTTTAAGTCAGGCTTTTAAGAAAGCCGGATGGTGGTTTGAAATTGAAACACCTATGGACGATAATGATGAAGAATATGTACCGTACGATGGAGATGCTGAAATATATAAAGCATTTTATTTCGATGGTAAGGGAAAGGTGACCATATATGATTATCTTTCATATGATTATTCTTTCAGCTCGGATACCAAGCTTAAGGATGTAGTTGGACTTTCTGATAAGAAGATAGAGAAAAAGATGAAAAAGGCCAATAAGGCAGGCTTTAAGAAGTTCAAAGAGAATCAACTGCTAACAAAGAATGAAAAAGCTCGTAAATTAGCTAAGAAATTAAAGTATAAGGAACCTAAGAAGCAGAACTACTATATTTTCTTCTCAGTAAGTATGGATAAAGTGGATGATGTGGAGCTATTATATGGTTCACCAAAGGATCTGCAGCGAAGGGAGATAGCAATGGCAGAAGATCCTGAAGTAGCAAACAGGGTGCGTGTTTCTACACCTTTAGGTGATATTGCAGATAAAATAAAGATAAAAAAATCTACTTTAGGTGGATATAGAAGCTTTCCTTGTACACTTTTGACAGTGATTAAAGATGAGAATACCAACTTTGTCTATGATGAGGCAAATGCCAAAGGAGGGAATATCCGTAGTTGTGACGCATTTGATAGTTGGAAAGAAAGAAAAGAGCTTGTACAAAAGCTTACGGATCAAATTGAGAAGTATTATACTCTAAAGTAAAATTATGTAAACATAGCTAAAAGGGGAGTGAATTAGTTCAAAGTTTATGCGTAGTAGTGAATAGCTGCTACGCTTTTTTGTGCAATTGCCTCTGCTGTGGTATACTTTTAGAGGAGGAATTATGATTAAAGTAGTACTAGCATCACAAAATAAGCATAAGCTTGAAGAAATAGATCAGATAACTAGGGAGTTTGGATTTCAGCTGATTTCCAGAGATGAAGCGGGCATACCTAAAGATTTTGATGTCGTAGAGGATGGGGATACGTTTGAGGAAAACTCCTATAAAAAGGCGAAGGCTATTGCAGACCTTTCCGGCATGATTACAATTGCAGATGATTCTGGACTTATGGTAGATTATTTAAATGGAGATCCAGGTGTTCATTCTGCCAGATATGCAGGAGATGGCCATGATGATCAGGCTAATAATAAAAAGCTGATGAAGGAACTTGAAAATGTTCCGTTAGAGGATAGGAAGGCAGCCTTTGTCAGTGTCATAACTATGGTGTTTCCTGATGGTGAAAAAATAGTAGCTAAAGGTGTATGTAAAGGACACATAGCAGATGAGCCTCAGGGAGAAAATGGATTTGGCTATGATCCTCTCTTCATACCTACAGGCTATAACGATAGCTTTGCGGCGTTAGGAAGTGATGTGAAAAATAATATAAGTCACAGGGCACTTGCTTTGATGGAATTAAAAAAGCAGCTGAAAAATATTAGTGATATGAGCTGGTAGGAGAGAATTGTGAAAAATCGTGCATATAGAGTTTTTATATTGGGAATGAAGCATATGACGGATCCATTTTATCAGGGTTTTCCGTCGCAAATGGCTTTTTATATGGTTTTGTCAATTGTGCCAATAGTTATACTTCTTTCACAGCTTCTAGGAGTATTTGGCATATCTCTTTCATTACTTGATGGCACAATTGATAAATATGTTTCAGCTGAAGTAAGTGATATGCTTAAAAATTTGCTCAGCTACCACCCTGCTGGAGGTAGTAATATAATAATGGTTGTTACTGCCTTATGGGCAGCCTCAAAGGCACAAATGCCGATGATGCGAATGAGTAATTACGCCTTTTCAGACGGAAAATATATCAGTAAGGGGCCTATAAAGGAGCGAATTAACTCAATTATTTCCATGATATTGATTTTGGCTACCATTGCTTTTACTATGATAGTTCTAGTCTATGGACAGATGATTTTAACACTGGCATTAGGACCAATAATAGAGGGAAGCTATATTACCACAGTATGGGAATATTTAAGATGGCCGATTACAATTGTATTATATTTTTGTATGGTATTTGTAAACTATTACTTTTTACCGGCTGAAAAGCAAAAGGTGAAGGATATAATACCAGGCAGCTTGCTATGCTCAGTGGGTATGGTGGCAGCTACAATAGGTTATTCTATATATACTGGAAATGCCGGAAAGTATGACCTGCTGTATGGATCCCTTGCTACCATTGTCGCGTTCTTATTTTGGTTATATTTTTTATCATATATAATGCATTTAGGGGTTATTTTTAATAAGGTATGGATAGACTCAAGGGCCATATCTGAAGAAGGAATGCAGGAGATAAAAAACAACTCTAATGATATGCATACTAATAAAATACAAGAAGAAATTAAGGAAGACCAATGAGAAAGAAGATAGTTTGTGTTCTATTTGGAGGCTGTTCAAGCGAGTATGAAGTTTCATTAAAGTCAGCATACTCTGTACTTGAGCATATTGATCGACAGACATATAAAGTACTACCAATAGGAATTACTAAAGAGGGTAAATGGTTTATTTATCTTGGTGATATAGAAAAGATTCCTCAGGATATCTGGATGCAAGAGGGGATAAAGGCTCATCTTTCACCTAGCATGGGTGACGGTATTGTAGTAGAACAAAATGAGAGAAAGCTGGCTGATTATTTAGGTATATCTGATGCTCGCTACATTATGCCTGACTGTGTATTTCCAGTTCTTCACGGAAAAAATGGGGAAGACGGAACAATTCAAGGGCTGCTTAAGCTTGCCAATATACCTGTTGTCGGATGTGGTATGGAAAGCTCTATTGTGGGTATGGATAAGGATCTTGCACATCTCATTTGTGCAAAAAATAATATTTGTGTGCCATCTAGCTTTAGCTACAAAAGAATCGATAAGAAAAGTCAGTTAGAGGCGGCATCAAAGCTGGGTTATCCTCTATTTGTAAAGCCATCCAAGGCAGGCTCCTCCATGGGTATAACCAAGGTGCATTGTGAAGATGAGCTAATGGATGCGATTCAAAAAGCTCTTGAGCATGATGATTTGGTAATCATGGAGGAAAATATTGATGGATTTGAAGTAGGTTGTGCTGTCTTTACTGATGAAAAGGGAGAGGTAGTCGTTAGTAAAGCAGATGAAATAGAGCTTTTTGTAGACTGGTTCGATTATGACGAAAAGTACAGCCAGTTTAAATCTAAAATACATATGCCGGCTAGGGTAAGTGAAGAAAAGCAGCTGGAAATACAAGAAATGGCTAAAGAGATATACAAGGTGCTTGGATGTGATGGCTTTGCCAGAGTGGACATATTTCTTGAGAAGGGTGGCAGACTTGTATTTAATGAAATAAATACCATACCAGGTATGACAAGCTGTAGTAGATTCCCTAATATGCTCTTAAGCATCGGTATTTCCTATTCGCAGATGCTTAAAATATTTATCGAAAATACGCTTAGCACGAGAGTGTGATAATTAAAATGATTAAAATGAAAGATATTAAGAAATTTTTATGTACTAGAAAAAAAGAACTTCTTTTAGCCCTGTATGTACCTATATATATTGGGCTGTTCTTTTTGGTAGAATTTATTATTGATGAAGGTGTGGACTACTTCCCATCATATATTTCTCTTGATAGTATCATACCCTTTGTCCCAGGGTTCGTCATATTTTATTATCTATGGTATCCTTTCCTGCTTTTTACCGGACTATGGTTATTATATAAAGATCTTACCGTGTATCGAGCCTACATGTATTCAATCATGTGGACATTTACATTTTTCCTGATATTTAGCTTTATTATTCCCAATGGACAGCAGCTTAGGCCGGAGTATTTAGGTGATGGTGTATTTAACGCTATGATAGGTGGTATATATAATGCTGATACTTGTACGAATGTTATGCCATCGGTACACAGCATAGGAGCAATACTTGCAGCAATGGCGCTTTTTTTCTCTCGTACGGTGTCCAGTTTTATGAAGCTCTTAGGAGTGCTACTGGGGATATTAATATGTGCATCTACATGTCTGATAAAGCAGCATTCTATTTTGGATACCTTAGCTATTATCCCGATGATGTTTTTTGTTTATTTCTTGTATTTTAAATCAGAAAAGCAGGACAGGAAATAAATGCAAAATGGGGATTAAATAAGAAAGTAAAAAGCGAATGCCATAGCCTTTATAGTAAAAGGTACTTGATAGTGTCAGAATTGCTAGAAAATAGGCTGAAAAAACAAGAAAAATTAAGAAAAAAACAGAAGGCAGAAAAATATTGTTAATACATATTCATCTAAATCGTTAAAAACGTTGAAAAATACAGGTTATTTACTAATGTGAACAGCCTGTATTTTTAACTATATTTACTTGACTTTTCTTAAGAAATACTGTAATATTATTATGCTATTATTAAAAAAAGTTAAGAAATAGGAATGAAATATATGAATAAGGCTAAACTTTATTGGAATAAAATGAGTCATGGACAAAGACATGCTATAGAGACTGCTTTTATTAGCATGATAGTTACATGTCTTATTTTGATAATGATCTCACTTAGTTATAAGACCTATGCTACAAACGATTATTGGGCAATTTATGTTGGAGATGATAAGGTAGGAGTTGTAAGCAGTGAGTCTGCTGCAAATGAAGTAATAAGGGATGTAGAGTCTCATTTTGCTTCAAAAGCGGCAAGTGTAGAGCAAATTTCCGTACAGCCATCTCTGAGCAAGAAGATTGTCGAAGAAAATAAATCAAAAAAGATAAAGATTGATAGCTCTGAGGGTATAGTAAATAAAATACTCACTGGAGGAGTAGATGTTAAGGAGCACCATGTGGTGGCTGGTGATACTTTATGGAGCATTGCAAGTAGCTATGGCATAAGCATAGATCAGCTTAAGGAAATGAATCCGGATAAAAATTTGGATCTTATCCTTCCTGGAGATAAGGTTATTATCAGTAGCACAAGACCTATGGTAAGTGTTCATGTAGTGCAAAGAGTAACTACTAAGGAAAGCATCGAGCAGTCTACAAGATATGAGAGCAGCGCAGAGCTTTACGAGGATGAGGAACAAGTAAAGGAGCAGGGTGCAGCTGGTGTAAAGAAAATTGTTACCAGACAGACCAAGGAGAATGACCGAGTTATTGCCAATGAAGTGATATCACAAGAGGTCATAAAGGAACCTGTAGAACGAGTAGTCGTTAAGGGAACAAAGAATAGATTCAGATATCCTCTAGGAGGAATGATTTCATCTCCATTTGGCATGAGAATACATCCTGTTACTGGAGCTTATAGCATGCATACGGGAATAGATATTACAGGCAGCTATGGTGCTACGATTACTGCTTCCAGCGGCGGAAGAGTAAGCTTTACGGGCTATAAGGGTGGATATGGAAATACCGTAATCATTGATCATGGAAATGGTTATAAAACCTTATATGCACATTGTAGCTCCATTTCAGTAAGTGTGGGAACGACAGTGAAGCAAGGACAGGCCATTGCAGCAGTAGGTACATCTGGAGTGGCAACGGGACCACATCTGCATTTCGAAATAATCAAAAATGGAAGTCCGATTGATCCACAGAGCATGCTTAGGTAATTAAGCTGTAGCGTAAAATAATATTTATAATCTTGATATTAGTCTGGTATTTTTGCCGGACTTTTTTATTTTGCTATTGTTATCTTATTATTAGGCTAATAAGGATTTTGAATAAAAAAATCAACAAAAAATTTAATTTTATTAGCACTCTTTATATTTGAGTGCTAAAAAACTATTTACAAGCCTTGATTTTAGCAGTATAATAAATTCATAAAGATTGAATATGAAGTAATGATTAGGAGGTGACAATGAATTTAGATAGATATACACAAAAAAGTGCAGAAGCTATAATGTCTGCACAAAATATAGCTACAGCCAAGGGCCACCAACAGCTGGAAATAGAGCATTTACATCTAGCTCTTATGCAGCAGAGTGAAGGGCTTATTCCAAGTATATTAAAGTCAATGGATAAGTCCACTGAAAGAATTATAGAGGGTTTAGAGGCCATCCTTGACAAAATGCCTAGGGTATCTGGAGCAGCTTCAGGAGTATATATGTCCAGAGGCATGCAGGGCCTCATGATTAAGGCGGAAGAAGAATGCAAGCAGATGAAGGATGACTTTGTAAGTGTTGAGCATTTGTATCTGGCTATTTTAGAGGCAAAGGATTCCAAGGGGCAGGAAGTACTGAGAAAAGAAGGTATCAAAAAAGAGACCTTTCTACAGGCATTATTAAAGGTGAGAGGAAACCAAAGAGTGACTACACAAGATCCGGAAAATACATACGATGCTTTAAATAAGTATGGTAGAGATTTAGTAGAGCTTGCAAAAGCTGGAAAGCTGGACCCCGTAATTGGCAGAGACAAGGAAATAAGACATGCGGTAGAAATTCTATCCAGAAGAACCAAGAATAATCCTGTGCTGATAGGTGAACCAGGTGTTGGAAAGACTGCCGTAGTGGAAGGACTAGCACAAAGAATATTAAATGGAGATGTACCTGAGGGTCTTAAAGATAAGACTATTTTTGCTCTTGACATGGGTGCTTTAATAGCAGGGGCAAAATTTAGAGGTGAATTTGAAGAAAGGCTTAAAGCGGTAATAAATGAGGTAGAAAAATCTGATGGAAGGATTTTGCTTTTTATTGATGAAATACATAATATTGTAGGAGCAGGAGCTTCAGAGGGAGCCATGGATGCCGGTAATCTTTTAAAACCTAAACTGGCAAGAGGAGAACTTCACTGTATTGGAGCTACTACCCTTGATGAATATAGAAAGTATATTGAAAAAGATGCGGCACTTGAAAGGAGATTTCAAAAGATAATCGTAAATCAACCTTCTGTGGAAGACACTATTTCTATCCTTAGAGGCTTAAAGGAAAGATTTGAAATTCATCATGGAGTTCGTATCACTGATGATGCATTAATTGCCTGTGCGACTTTATCTGACAGATATATATCCGATAGATTTTTGCCGGACAAGGCGATAGATTTAATGGATGAGGCAGCTGCAAAAATTAGAACGCAAATTGACAGTATGCCTCAGGAAATTGATGATATATCAAGAAGAATAATGCAGCTTGAAATAGAAAAGCAGGCTATAGGTCGTGAAAAGAATAAGGAAAATGATGGCAGGTTAAGCAGTCTTTCAGAAGAAATTGCTTCTTTAAAGGAAGAAGAAAAGGAACTTAGAGGCAGGTGGGAGGCTGAAAAAAATGCAATCAGTCAGTTAAAGGCTACCAAGGAGCAGATTGAAGAGGTCAAGCTTCAAATTGAGGAGGCTAATAGAAAATATGACCTTGAGACTTTGGCAAAGCTAAGCTATGGAGTTTTACCGCAGCTGGAGAAAAAGCTGGGAGAAGAAAAGGATAAAGTTAGAGCGTCGGAGGAGAGCAGACTTTTAAAAGAAGAGGTAACTGATGAAGAAATAGCACAAATTGTATCTCAATGGACGGGAGTTCCAGTTACAAGATTAGTAGAAAGCGAAAGAGAAAAGCTGCTCAGATTAGATGAAATATTGCACAAAAGAGTAATTGGTCAAGATGAAGGTGTAACATCTGTAGCTGAGGCTATACTCAGGGCCAGAGCGGGATTGAAGGATGAAAATAGACCGATTGGTTCATTCATATTTTTAGGACCTACTGGCGTTGGAAAAACCGAGCTGGCCAAGGCATTATCCGAGGCTTTGTTTGATAGTGAAAAAAATCTTATCAGAATTGATATGTCAGAGTATATGGAGAAATATGCGGCTTCGAGATTAGTGGGAGCGCCTCCTGGATATGTAGGCTACGAAGAGGGAGGACAGCTTACAGAAGCGGTGAGAAGAAAGCCATATAGCGTAATTCTTTTCGATGAAATAGAGAAGGCTCACCCTGATGTGTTCAATATATTATTACAACTTTTAGACGATGGTAGACTTACAGATAACCAGGGAAGAACGGTAGATTTTAAAAATACAATTGTGATTATGACATCTAATATTGGAAGTCAGACTCTCCTTGATAAACTTGAGAAGGATGGGGATATTGATGATACTACCAAGGAAAATGTTGAGTCCCAGTTACAGAGCTACTTCAGGCCAGAGTTCTTAAATAGAATTGATGATATAGTAGTATTTACTCCGCTGTCTAAAGATGAAGTAAGAAAGATAATTGACTTATCAATTAAGGCTCTTGAGGCCAGAATAAATGCTAAGGGCTACCAGCTTGAAGTTTCAGATAAAGCAAAGGATATTATTGCTTTGCAGGCATATGACCCTGTATATGGAGCAAGACCGGTTAAGAGATATATTCAAAAGCATTTGGAAAATGAACTAGCAAGGGAGATAATCAAGGCCGATCATATGCAAGGCATGGTTCTAGTTGTGGATGGAAAAGGCGAGGAGCTTATATATTCCGTTAGACAGTAAAGCTGGACAACTGAAAGGCTATTTATAAAATGTTTGAGCTGAAATAGACTTTATAGAGAAGAGTTTAAATTTAGGGTTGATTCCTATTTGAATATTTTACTGGTCACTCAGAGGGCATAGATATAGCACCCTGCAAATATATATTTGCAGGGTGTTTGTTCATGCTTTTTATATTTATTTAGTGGATGAACACTGCTTATAACTCCTGAATACTGCTTAATCATTTAGATTTGATGTAGAGTGAAAAGCCTAGTTTAGGTGTTTGAAAACAAATGAAATAGGCTTCATGTATTTTGCGTCTATCATAATGGCATTATCGCCCTTACTAAAATGGTATGATATCATATAATTGCTCTAATAGATGCAATGCTTTCTCAGTATTATTTTCGTCTATCGCCTCTTGAAGGCTGGATACGATATCATTTATGGCTTTTAGCTCAGGTGGTGTTAAAATGGAAGCAGGATATAAATACTGTAGATAAAGACTGAATTTCACAAGAGTATTATAGAGCTGATTTGAGTTGCAACCCTTATATATAATATGAAGGTATGACTGTAGTAAGCTAATAAGCTTCAATGAATCCTTAATACGCATATAGTATTTTATTAGCTTATATACATTTGACAGGGATGTACGCTCCTCAAAATTCATGTTATTGATAGTATTTTCCAAGGCGAGTATTCCCAGCGAATTACGACACTTACGTATTATTAACCCCTCTTCCTTGCTTATACCTACAACAAAGGTTCCTTTATTTTTGATATTGCGTGCAAGCCCCTCTCTTTCCAGTTGCCTGATAACCTCTCTGATAGGCGTCCTGCTGACGTTGAAAAGATCAGCTAATGAGGCTTCTCTAAGATGAGAGCCTTTAGGGTATACTCCTGAAAGTATTTCGTAAAGCAGCTGATTATATATTTTTGCCACAAGGGGATTCGTATTGGCGATACTTTGATTTATAAAGTCCTTCATATATTCTCCATTTCAAAATTATGTACTATAATATATTATATAGCTTTAGAAAATATAGACAAGCAAGTAAAGCCAGAAAAGAGGAAATTTAATGTTAAGTAAGCAAAAAACATGTGAGCTTTTAGATATTTTAGATAGCACATATCCAGATGCGGAATGTGCACTTAATCATGAAAATATATTTCAATTAATTGTTGCAGTGGCGCTTTCGGCACAGACGACAGATAATAGCGTCAATAAAGTAACTCCAAATCTGTTTAAGAAATATCCTACTCCTAAGCTACTTATGAATGCAGACCAAAAGGATGTGGAAGAGCTTCTTAGAACAATAGGAATGTATCGTACTAAAAGTAAAAATATTATAGCTTTAGGTAGGGCAATTACAATGGAGCATGATGGAAAGGTGCCAGATAAATATGAAGATCTGGTAAAGCTTCCCGGTGTAGGGCGAAAAACTGCCAATGTGGTACTCTCAGTAGGCTTTGGACAGCCTGCTATTGCAGTAGATACCCATGTATTTCGATTGGCTAATAGAATGGGGATAGTAAAAGAAAAGGATGTATTAAAGACGGAAATAGGGCTTATGAAAAAAATACCGAAGGAAAGATGGTCTAAAGCTCACCATAGCCTTATTTTTCACGGCAGAAGTATCTGCTTTGCAAGAAATCCTGACTGTGAACATTGTCCTGTAGAAGAAATATGCTTAAAAAGATTATAGTAAAGGAAATAAAGAAGTCGTACGGTTGACTGTTTCTATATACAGCTCAATCGTATTTTTATGCAATAATATATAAAACTATTATATATTGCAAAATCAAGCGGTTTGAGCAAAAATATATCGTAATTGTGTTGAAAAATCGTAAAAAATACAAAAAATAATTCAATATTAAATTCAAACTCAAAAGAAAATACCTTAAAATTTTTACTAAAAATGTATATAATATTACCATACTTTAATATTTGTGATTGAATGAGATAAAGTTTCCCCTTAAAATAGTACGAAATAGTAAATTTTATAGTATTGGAAGGTGTTTTATGAGTGGAAATAAAAGATTTAAGACGTGGATGAGTGTCATACTTTGTATGACTTTGTGCCTTTCTATGGTCACATCATACACTCTTACAGGGCCGCTTATAGCTTCTGCTGATGAGCAGACTAATGGAACGGAGAAAGTGGCTGTAGAGGACAAGTCAGAAACAGGAAGTAGCGAAAATGATTCTGAAAATGTAAGTCCTGGCGAAGAAGATCAAACAGCCAGTCCTGAAGAAATATTAGCAAATAAAGAATCTCAGCTTCAAGAAGCTAAAAAGCAAGGTAATGCTGATAAGATCAAAAAGCTTGAAAAAGAGCTTGGTGAAGGCTATTTATCTTTGATTACAGAAATTTATGAAAAATATTATAGTGGAAAAAATGGAGAGAGGGTTGAAAGTCAGCTAAGAAATAATGAAGAAATTGCTTCATATCATGAGCTTAAGAAAGAAATAACTAATATATTAAATGATGAGACTGCTAAATGGGAAAAGCTAAAGGATGTTTATCTAAAAAGCAATGAATTTAATTATCCCAGAGAGCTAACTGATAGTGAGAAGCAGCTTTTGGATAAGCTTAATGATGCAAGGTCAACACTTCCTCCATACATGCATGGAAGTAATCAATATGAAACACTTATTGAAGAATATAAAAATCTTTCAGATGAAATAGAGAATATAACAGATCCTTTTACACAGGAACCTGCAAAAGAAGAAATAGAAAAAAAGACAGCTAAGCTGGAAGAGCTAGTTGCACTTCTTAATAAAGCATTAGAGGAAGGAAATATTAAAAGGGCATATACTGCGGGAAATGGAGTTGAAATTAAGGCATTTCTTCTGAACAGCTATATGTTTCCTACTAAGCTATTAGATGAAGAAGTATATTATCTTCCTCAAAATGTGCCGGTAAATATATTGCTTCAATTTGCTAAGGATGAAAAAAATAACGACTTTGAAGTTGAAATTAAAGCACAGGGAGAGCATTTACTGGGAATAAGTCCTGCCAAGTTAAAGCTCTATTCTGGTGGAAATAATTATGATTTTAATCTTGAAGATGGCATATATAAAGCGAAGGTGAAAAATTCACAGGCAGGTATAAGCCAAACGATATTTACCATAAAAGGTCTTACTGGAGAATTGCATCAGGGCTTTACTATGACAATTAGGGCTGGCTCAGGTGACAAAATGAGCGAGCTTTCCAGAGAGTTTTTAATAACAAAATCAGGTTATAAAGATGATTTCAAAGTAGGTGGAATTGGTGATTTTAATGATGATACAAAGTCATATCCGGTTGTTGATGCAGGAAGTGCCGATGAAAAAGGCCTTGTAAATATTGATACGGATAAAATTGTTGATATCCTTCCTTATTTTGAGAAGAATAGTTACTGGATAGATGAAGTACTAAAGAATGGTACGCCAGACTCTGTTGAACTTGAGCATGCACGTATTGAAATTAAGCTTCCAAGCTTTGACGGCAAGCTTGCCAAGTATGTTGAAAGAAATGGCATAAAATATGAATATGATGCAGATAAAGGCATTTTAGTATTAGATGTTAGTAGAAAGCTTATTAAATCAAATATTAAGGTAGATGAGAATGGAATAGCATCTATAGGTGGGATACCAATTAGCAATGCCAAGCTAAAGGATGTAATTTTGTTTGATGGTAAGAATTATGTCTATATAGACGGCGATGATAAGGTTTTTCCTGTAACTGTTATGGAAAAAAGAGCATTTGCTGACAATCCAAATCTATACTTAGTAGGAAATACAATTTATAAAAAAGACGGAGATAGTTTTACAAGGGTAGGAATTTATAGAGAAAACAGGCTCTATACTATAGATGGAGAAAACTATCTTGCCTATAATCCAGATACTAAGGAACTTGAAGAAAAGCCGGTGTTTGTGGAAATGATGAGCGATGCACTTTTGCAATATCAAAATAAGTTTAAGGTAACAAAGGGTGTTGCATTTAACAAGGATGGTATTGCTCATCCGGAAATAGTGGAAGTTACAGGAAAAAGCATTGTACTAAAGGATGATGCGGAGAAGTATTTTGCCGGAAGAATAGTAACTGATGAAAAACGTTTTGTTATTGATAATGAAAAAAGACTTCATGATGCAGAGGATTACAAAACGAAAACGGATGCTGTAGTAGATGAGAGTGGAAAGCTGACGGATATTGATGCGACAGGTCTTGAGCATAAGAAAATAAATAATAAGGACTATGTTGTATTTAATAATAAAACCTATGCTTTTTATAAAAAGGCTGTATTTGACAAAGAAAATATGGCTTTAATACCAGGTTACACATTTGAAGATAATTCTAGTGAGCATGCTCTTGTAGTAGATAGATATGGCAGACTAAAGGATTATTTTGCTTCATTTAAGGATGGAGTGTGGACCTTTACACAGCAAAATAAAGACGGTAGCACGAATACAAGATCTACTTTGGAGGACAATGTTTTAGTAGAGGACTCTACGATTATTGTGGGTGGCCAGGATAAGCTCATGACAGGAGATGAAGCGAAGAAGCTTGAGCGTGTAGAAGGTGATTATTATTATAATGGCACTATCTTTACAAAGGCAGATAGCAGCTCTGTAATTGGCGAATATTTTTATACCCAGCTATTTAAAATATTGCTTGAAAGCAAGGAAAAAACTGTAACTTATCAAAAAGACGGAAATACAGTTAATATAGATGATAAGAAAATAATTGAGGGGTCAACCGATAAAAATCTTTACTTTGAGTATGACGGAAAACTTTATGTAAAGGATAAGGACAGAAATGTATACAAGCAGATAAATGGCAATGATGTTCTCACGGATAAAGATTTAGCTGTTATCCTTCAAAAAACTGATCAAGGTGACAAGCTTGCAGGTGAAGGGAAGCTGTACGACTTTTTAAATAAGGCAAAGATTGGCCTTAAGCTTCCAGGCTTTCATGTTGGACCTGAATTCATTTACACACTTATTACTACTGCAAGCTTAAAATATTTAGACCCATCTACGGGAGAAATAAAGGATGTATTTAGCAGCGTAGAAGGCAAAAAAGAGGTGGTAAAGAAATTCACCCTAAAGCCAATGCCGGAGAAACCAGCTGATTTTGGAAAGAATGCTCCTCGTGAATTAACAAGTGGTAAGCCTATGGATTACCAGGTATTTAATCTCTTATTTAGAGGAACTGATGATAGGGAGCGAGATTCTATTTTTACTCGTCTTTTTACAGAAGCAGATCTAACTGATAAAGAAAAAGCATTAAAGGATCTTATTGAAAAAGAATATAAAATAATTTATAAAAAAGACATCAAATTTGTAGATGGAAAAATTGTAGCAGTAGATGAAAAGGGGAAAGAGTCCAGTGTAGAGAGAAGCCTAGCTTGGGAAATTTACATTTCCAGTGAGGATAAGGATGGATACCCTGCAGGAAATGATGAGCAAATCATCATTGATGATACTAACCTAGATAACAGGCTGGTTTATGAAACGGTAATATTTAGAGATACGGATGAAAACTATCAGCTTGCCAAGCAAACGGCGGAAAAAGCTGGTGAAAAATTCCAATCTTTAGATAGCTTAACCTCTATAGATGAGCTGGCCTCCATAGACCTAGGTGTAAATCCTTATTACACTCATCAGGCATTTGTTCCGGTAAGAGGGCTTAAAATAAAAGGAGAAGATGTTCTGGCATCTCTGGGAGATAAGGAAGAAGCCAGCATTACGTTAAATGTCGGTGGTGAGATTAGACCTGTAAAGATAATTAGAGATAGACAAAAGGGAACGATTTCTATATCAGTTAAAGATGCTTTCTTAATGAGTGATGGTATAAGTCAGGTGCAAAAAGCATATGATCAGGAAAAGGCATTATATGCAGAGGAAATCACTAATGCGGCTAGTATTGATGATATAAAGAAGATAATAGATACTCATTATAAGGATTCACCTTGTGAGAAAGAGCTACGGGCAATAGTTGATGAGCAATCTAAGATTATAGAGGAAAGCCCAGAGCATTTTAGCAAATTAAAAAATGCTATGATAAGTGTTCTGGAAAGAATGGACATAAACTACATTGAGGAAACTAAGAAATATAAGAATAGTAGCTTTAATGCTCTGAGGATAAGACTTAAAGAGGGTGTAAAAATAGGTGGTGCACTTAATCCATCTAATACAAGAAAAACCGTAAATATTACATCAGTAATTAAGTCTGGCGTAGATCTGCCGTATACTGATGAATATGGAGAGAAGCTGACTAATTTTGAAATGTATTATACAAGATACATAAGAGAGGCGCTTCTTTCAGATGAATATAAGGACATAGTAAAAGGCAGGCTCAATGAAAATTCCGATCCGCAAAAATTCCTGTCCTTTGCTAAGGAAAATCTTTCAGAGAAGGCGTATAGGCAGCTACTTATGAATGCCCATAAAAAGGCAACTGCAGAAAATATTAAAACTCTTGTAAAGGGTGATAAGCTTGTAGACGCCATGGGTATGATGATATACCATCCGGTAGAGGGTAGAGATTTAGCAATAAATGATCTTACTGACGCAAAGGGAAATCCATTAAAGGATAAGAACACAGGAGCTCTTATAAATGGATATTACACTGGTGGAAAAGGCATGGAGGAACTTGGTATAGTATCTGAAGAACTTGTACATCAGTCCATTAATTTGATAGGCTACTATCTGAACCCATTAGGCTATGATAGAGCTACCTTTGCAAATAGTGCAAATCATAAAATCATAAGCCCTAATCCAGCACCTACTTTATTTGGTGATAAAGATGCATGGAAAAAGAAAATATGTCCTGACGGTATATTAGGATCATGTCTATTAAACTCAGGAATGATTGCAAGTGATGGTGAAGATGTGGATAAAATTCCGGATTCATATCTGGAAAAATCAGGTTCAAATGTAACCATCTCATACGAACCGCCAACAACCACTCCGGATGAAGAAAAACCAAAGGTAGATAAGACATCAGATAAATCGGTAATAGATTTTAATGATGATGAGGCAGCGAAAAATATAAGCTTTAATGTAGCGCTGACTGTGGATCATAAATCTTTAAATAGCTATATTACAGACCTTGCAATCAAAACTGGAAAAAGCATGGAAGAAATAATGAATGAAAATGCCGAGCTTCTTTCAAACTATAATGAAAATGGATATATGGTTATAAAAAATGGTCTGCTGATAGATCTTCTTCCAGAAGTATTAGATACAAAGGATATGAAGGTGACAGTTAAGCTAGATGATAAAGCACTTTTAGCTGGTGGAGCTAATAAAAATTTGGATTTAGATGCATTTAAGGCAGGTCTAAAGCCAATCTATGTATCCGATTTAAATTCATATATTGATAGCATAAAGACTAAGGATAAAGATAAATATGAAATTCTTGAAAAGATGCTTAGTTCGCTAAAGAGCAGGGGAGAGGCTATAGGCGAAAAGCAGGGTGCTGTGTTACTGTGGCTTCCGGAGTTTGAAGCGCCTCATGGTAGCAATAATCAAGTAGTGATGACGCTGGATAATCTTACTGTACATAAGGATAGCAGATATGGAATGTGGGAGAATAAATCTATTTATACCAGTATCCCATGGGAAGGCTATTCATATAAGAAGTTCAGAGTTCAAAAGAAGAATGAAGGAAATGTAAATAAATATCTTCGAGTTTTTGATGCAGAAGGCAATCCATTAGTTACTGATGATGAATGGTTTCAGGGTACTGCTAACCTTACCTTAGGGGATAAATTTGATTACAAAATAACCTTTAAAGCTGATGCTACTACAGATACTAGTAGTATGGGAGGCTATGAAAGCCTAATCTCAGAACTGGTATTTGAGGATATACTGCCAAATCTGGATGAATATGGTATAAGACCGGTATTAAGGGAAAAAATCAAAGTGCCTCAGAATTTCCAGGTAACCTACTACGATAAGGAGGGAAGAATTCTTGAAGGAGACTTCGATCTTTCACAAGTATATAAGGTTAAAATGGAACTAAAGAACGGAAAAGGCATAAATCCAGCAGATGGTGCTGAACTCATATTACCTATGGAGATTCCTGAAATTAGTGGAAAGCTTGTGGATGGAAAGCTGGTTCTTGAAAATGGAAATGTTCTGGATCTTGAGAAAATAAAAGCTGGTAATAATGAAGCTATAAATACTGCACAGGTTAATGGTCAGCCATCAAATCCGGTAAAAATTAAACTCAAGGATGTTATGAACTTGCAGATTATAAAAATCTGGGAGGATATTAATGGCAAGAGCCTGTCAGAAGAATCACTGGCAAAAGTACCTGATTCAATATTCAATATTTATCAGATAGATGAAAATGGCTTAGAAAAGCTCTATGCACAGGTGACTGTAGGTAAGGAGAACGAGTTTAGCATTAAGCTTAAAGAACTACCTATCAAGCATGAGATTATAGTTTATAATAATGATGGAACTGTAAATGAAAAAGAATCGGTAATTCACAAATTCACATATAGAATTGAGGAAGTTAATGGTGACAAATATGGAGCAATAATTGTGGATGAGATTACCAGCAATGTACTAGGTGCAATTTATTTAGTGAAAAATATTGCTCCTGAAATACCAGTAGAGCCGGGAATCCCTGATAATCCAAATCCAAATGAGCCGGGAATTCCAGATAACCCAAATCCGAATGAGCCGGGAATCCCAGATAATCCAAATCCAAATGAGCCGGGAATCCCAGATAACCCAAATCCGAATGAGCCGGGAATCCCTGATAATCCAAACCCAAATGAGCCGGGAATCCCTGATAATCCAAATCCTAATGAGCCAGGCACACCAGATAAACCAAAGAATGAAAATCCTAAGACAGGAGATGATAACAGTATAGGTTTATATTTGGTAAGTATGCTATTGGCAGTTGGATGCTTAGCTACGGCTAATAGAAGGAAAAAGTCAAGATAATAAAAAAGCCGCATTGCGGCTTTTTTTATTTAAAATTATAGTGAAAGCGTTCTGGTTATATATGCTTTCATATCTTTAGTAGAGATATCATCATCATGCAGTATGGGCTTTTTATCAAGCTGCATCAAAGGATAAGGTATTCTTGTATTAGATGCCTTTTCCAATAGATAAATGTTTTTAATATCATCTGCATAATCTTTTTCTGTAATTGCATTTAATACTGTCGTAGCAAATTTGTAAGGACTAGCAGTAGAAGCTATAAGTGTAGTTGTTCTGTCTTTTGATGTTTCCATGTAGTCTTCCAAAACCTTTGTTGCTACTGCTGTATGTGGATCTATAAGGTAATTTAGAGCATAATATTTTTTAATAGTTTCCTTAACCTGATCCATGGTAGCATATCCACCATAAAAATCATCCTGCTCCAATATAGCATTTAGATTATAGAATCCTTCATCCTTCATTTGCTTCATAAGTAAGGATACCTTCACAGAGTCTTTGTTACATATTTCGTAAACTAATCTTTCTAAATTGCTAGAGATTATTATATCCATGGAAGGTGACGTGGTTAATATGAAATCCCTCCTTAAATCATAAGAACCAGAATTAAAGAAATCAGCAAGTATCTTATTGTCGTTAGAGGCACATATTAGCTTGTTAACAGGAAGTCCCATTTTCTTAGCGTAATATGCAGCAAGAATATTGCCGAAATTGCCAGTTGGAACACATATATTTATTTTGTCACCATTACTAATTGAGCCAGCTTCTAAAAGCTTGATATATCCATATATGTAATAGACAACCTGTGGAACCAGACGACCTATGTTTATAGAATTAGCAGAGGAAATTATAATTCCTTTTTGGGACAGCAGATGTGCGAATGAGGCGTCACCAAAGATTTCTTTTACAGAGCTTTGTGCCTGATCAAAATTTCCATCTATGGAGGCTACATGGGTATTATTTCCAGCCTGAGTAAGCATTTGTAGTTCCTGCGCCTTGCTGACACCTCCTCTTGGATAGAAAACAATGATATGCGTATCCTCAATATTTGCAAAGCCTTCCAGTGCAGCTTTTCCAGTATCACCTGAGGTAGCAGTCAGAATGCAAACCTGATCTTTACGATTATTTTTTCTAAGACTGGTGATTAAAAGGTGAGGAAGAATGGAAAGTGCCATATCCTTAAATGCAGCAGTCTTGCCATGATATAATTCAAGAAAAAATTTATTGTCAACTGCACTGATTGCTGTTATATCCTTTGTACTAAATTTTTCATCATATGCATTATAGACACAATTACGTATTTCTGATTCTGAAAAGTCTGTTAAAAATGCGGAAAGGATAGGAATAGCAATTTCCTGATAAGATTTACCAACCATACTTTCTATACTAAACGGCATAGATGGTATATGCTCTGGAACAAATAAACCACCATCTGGGCTGATGCCTTGAATGATAGCCTGTGACGCAGTAAGTATTTTGTTTTTATCTCTGGTACTGATATAATTCATAATTTTCCTCGAAAAAATATTTTTTTGCTTGATTTTTTTATTTTTTAAGTATATAATAAATAAAGTTGTTTTTCAACTGATTACTGTGTCGCCTTGGTCAAGTGGTCAAGACGTAGCCCTCTCACGGCTAAATCAGGGGTTCGACTCCCCTAGGCGATACCATGCCCGTAAGGGCTTTTTTTTTGCTTTTTTCAGTGCTTTTTATAGATAAGCTATAATCATAAAGTTTGATTTCAGATAAATCATAGTGTGTTTGTAGGAACAGGTGATGGAAGCTTAACTTCACTTATTGAAGTAGACACATTCATACCTTGATATAGATTTTGACTGATCATCTGATTATTTATTCCATTTAATATTGTTCTTTTCATATAGCTCCATGGAGGTGAAATTAAAATTTTTCGATGTGCGTCTGCAGTTAACCTGTGAATTGTAACATTTTCAGGAATAAAAGTCAGCAGTTTAACTACAGTATTAACATAATGCTCAATAGATTCAAATGGCAGATAGCTACTGTGGGTTTTTTCCATAGGCGAGCCTTTGACTATGTTAAGTAAGTGTAGCTTAATTCCCCATGTTCCCATCTTTACTGCATGCTCAATGGTATCTTTCATATCATTTTCATCTTCACCTGGGAGTCCAAGTATTACATGAGTCACTACAGGGATACCTGCATCAGTAAGCCTATGCATGGTTTCATCATAGACTTTTGTTTCGTACATACGATTTATGTTTTTGGCAATGACATCATTTTTTGTTTGAAGCCCCAGTTCAAGCCACATAAAATTGTCCCGGTGTATCTCTTTCAGTAACTGTAAAACATCATCGCTGATACAATCAGGTCTTGTACCTATGATAAGGCCTTCAATTAAAGGTTCGGCCAAGAGACCATGGTAAAGCTCTGATAAATACTCGATACTACCATAGGTATTAGTATGATTTTGCAGGTAGGCAAGATATTTTGCTTTTGGCCATTTATCACTTAAACGCTGAATTTGTGTATGTATATTGTTTGAGGTAAACTCACCACTGCCGGTAGATGAGCAGAAAGAACATCCGCCAAAGCCTTTGCTACCGTCTCTATTTGGACAAGTAAAGCCACCGTCTATGGTTAGCTTGACGGTCTTCTCCTTGAAAATCTTTTTTAAATAATTGTTTATTGTATTGATTCTAATTGTATTTTTCACACATTTATTATACCATATAGATATAGATAGAAATAGAAATAAGAGGTAGATATGGATAGAGTTAAATTATTTAATCTTTTTTTATTTGTTTTCATGGCATTGTTAACCGGACTTAGTACATACAAAGCTTTTGAAAAGGCAGATTCTATTTCTATGAAAATAATAGTTATCGTTGTAGCACTTTTGCTAATGATTTTCTGGGTGAGAGTCTTTTTGAAAAAGAGGAATTAGCAGAAGCGGCAAAAAAAAGAGTGCAATGAGTACAAGGTATATATAGGGTAAATGGATAAATTAAAAGTGACAAAAAATATGCTGACCTCCAGAAGTTAGAACTAAAAATCTAACAAATGGAGGTCGTTTTTATAAGATATATTTTACATATTTTTCAAACAGATTAGAGCCAATAGGCTACCTGATAATTATCAGCAATTATGCTAAGCTATCGCTGGTTCCTGTGAGTATGGTATCAAAAAGCCTTACTCCTTCAATAAGTATGGAATCATCAAAGTTAAAATCCTTGCTGTGAAGAGGTATCCCCGTACCTGTTCCAAGGAAAAAGAAAATACCAGGCAGTACTTTCTCAAAACAGGAAAAATCCTCTGCAATCATAACAGGCCTTCTAAGCTCAACATAGTTTAATGTGTTTAGATAGGGTTTAACTTTCATATAAAGCTCTTCATCATTTATAACTGCTGGATGACTTTTGGATAAATCGAGTGAAAAAGTGACACCGTAGGCTTTTTCGATAGACTCTCCTAGGTGTTTCATAGCTCGTGCTAAAATATCCCACGTTCTATCTTGAAATGTACGCATTGTCCCTTCGATTTTTGTATAGGGTGAAATCGCGTTTCTGACAGTACCACTTACCATATGACCAAATTTCAAGATGGAACGATCCTGTACATACAAGTCTTTAAATTCATATATTTTATTAACAAAGTCACATGCTGCCTGGAGGGCGTCGATTCCTTTTTCAGGTTCACCACAGTGACTGCTTTCACCTTCAATGGTTATGGAAACTTCAGTGGATTTTGCCATCATTGGGCCAGGCCTTGAGGCAATTTCTCCTTTTTCAAGCATAGGCCACAGATGCATGCCAAAAATACTTTTAACTTTGTATTTTTCCAGTATTTTTGAGTCAACGATAGCCTGTGCACCATCTATAGTTTCCTCAGCAGGCTGAAATATTATAAGTACATTACAATTTACCGGCCTCATAGTTTTTTTATAACTATCAAGCAGATGTGCAAAGCCGAGCATTGTAGCCATGTGTCCATCGTGACCGCAGGCATGCATTGCTCCAAGATGAGTAGAGCAATATGAAAGTCCTGTATTTTCCTCAATTGGAAGTGCGTCCATGTCTGCCCGAAATGCTATAGTTTCTTCCTTATTAAAGTCAAATAGACAGGCAAGACCAGTAGTTGCTACAGTCTCAATTGTGCAATCATAATTGGACATAACTTCCTTTAAATAGGCTGCAGTTTTATATACCAAAAAGCCTAATTCCGGTATTTTGTGCAGGTTTCTCCTATGATCAATTATTTCTGATTGTAATTGTTTAAAGTCCATGACTCCTCCTTTTTGTGAGAGTCCAAAACCCTTCATTTAATCCTGTCTTATATATTGTACTACTTTTTTCACTCATAGTAAAAGAAATATAACTTATAAAGGGATATTTCTTTTAAGTTTTATTTTTTGATATAATGAGGAAATGAAGAAAAAAAGAGGGAAAAAGCGTAGAAAAAAATTTTTATTATTTGAAACAAAGAAAAGAAGGGTGTTGACAGCAATATTTGCCTTTCTTTTATTGCTGTTATGCATTGATGTTGCAAGGCATTATATTTCTGCAAGAGAGCAGGGCGTATTTGCAAGTAAATATGATTATTCCAGATTTAACATTTCAGAGGGTTTCATGACATATGAAGATGATGAGTACAGGGGAGTAATTGTGATTGATGTTTCAGAGCATCAGCATAAAATAGACTGGGAGGCAGTTAAAAAGCAGGGAATAAACCACGCCATGCTAAGGATAGGCTATAGAGGTACGACTACCGGAGAAATAAGAGAAGATGCATATTTTCGTGATAATTTCAAGGAAGCAAGATCTAATGGTATTAAATTAGGAGTTTATTTCTTTTCCCAGGCCACTACTAAAGAAGAGGCGGAAGAGGAAGCTAGATTTGTGCGTGATATTGTTTCACCTATGGAATTGGATTTACCTGTTGCATTTGATATGGAGCAAACAAGTGAAGAAGCTCGAATAGATATTCTTTCGGACGATGAACGTGAGGAAATTGCAAGTTCATTCATTAGAAGAATTAAGGATTATGGATTTAAGGCGATGATATATGGGAATCCTCACTGGTTTGATAGTATGGTAGACCTGAAAAAAATAGAGGATTGCTATATATGGCTTGCTCACTATGAGGAGAGACCCACATTTCCTTACGGATTTCTAATGTGGCAGTATAGTGAAAGTGGCATGCTTGATGGTATAAATGGAAATGTAGATATGAATATATTGATGCTGAGAAAGTGATATATTTATATGTCAACTGATGCAAACTGCCATATGATATTAAAAAAATTCCAATCACTATACGTATGCAAGGTAACATGGACTCATTAAATCAAACAAGTAGTTGTTTCTAAATGAGAAATAAAAAAGCTAAGGACATTAGCAAATTTGACAATTTGTAAAGAATATGATAGAATTTCATATGTGTGTGGAGTGTTGGAGAGTGGGGTGACCCGCTCTTTCGTTTTATTAGGAGAAAAGATGAATACAAAAGCACTATTGCATGAACTGGAAGGTAATATTAATCTCTTCCTTAAAGATCGTGATTTGATTGTATATGACATAGAATGGGTGAAGGAAGGAAGAGAGCAGTTTTTAAGAATATATATAGATAAGCCGTGGCAGGAAGGCATGGATAGAACCTATGTCAGTACAGTTGAATGTCAGCTTGTAAGTGAATTTGTCAGTGGCATGCTTGATGATGATCCACAGCTGAGTATGAAATATACACTGGAGGTTTCTTCACCCGGTCTTGAAAGAAGACTTAATCTGAGCCGAGATAACCATTTTGCACCATATATAGGTGAAAAAATTGCAATTAGCCTGTACAAAGCTTTAGATGGCTATGAGAAAATCGGCAAAAAAATAGAAGTGATATTGCTGGAAAATAAGCCAGACGAGTTAATTGTTGAAATAAATGAAGATAGACTGCATATTCCAAAGGATAATATTGCAAAGGTTAATGCAGTTTTTGAATTTTAGATTGAAGGTAACGGAGGCATAAATGGGTATTGAGCTAGGATTTTTTGATTCTATTGATAGCATCAAGCAGCAGATGGGTATTTCCAAAGAGAGACTTATAGAGATTGTTAAGGACTCAATTATAGCAGCTTATAGAAAAAATTATAACCCGGATGATCAGATTACTGTTGATATCAATGAAGATAATGGAGAGGTGAGTATTTTACTTTTCAAGGATGTAGTTGAAGAGGTGGAAAATGCCAACGCTCAGATAAGTCTTAAGGATGCAAGGGAACAAATTGACCCAAGATATGAGGTGGGGGATATTATAACTTATCAAATTTCACCGAAAAATTTTGGCAGAATAGCTGCTCAAGATGCAAAGCAGAATATGATCCAAAAGATCAAGGAAGAGCATAAGGAAAATATTTACAACGAATATAAGGTGCGTGAAGGCGAGCTTATTACAGGAACGGTTGAAAAAGAATCCAGAAATAGACAGGGAAGAATCAACTACTTTGTGAATATTGGAAGTGGTGAAGGAATGCTCTCAAATAGAGATCAGATAAGAGGAGAGTCATTTAGAATCGGTTCCAGTGTAAGGGCAGTAATCTCTGAGGTGAGAAAAACTAGCAAGGATGTACAAATTGTGCTTTCCAGAACTACACCTGCATTTTTAGAAGGGATATTCCAGCTTGAAGTGCCTGAAATAGAAGATGGCATTGTAGAAATTGTATCCGTTGCAAGGGATGCTGGTTCTAGATCAAAGGTTGCAGTTGTAAGTCACGATGAAGAGGTAGATCCAATAGGTGCCTGTCTTGGTGGAGGGTTCATAAGAATTCAGCATATAAGCGATGAGCTTCATGGTGAGAAGATTGATCTTGTTGAATATAGGGAAAATCCAGAAGAGTACATCATAAATGCCCTGAAGCCGGCAAAGGTACTAAAGGTTATATTTGATGAAGATGATCTAAGCGCTTTGGTAGTAGTAGATGATAATCAGCTTTCACTTGCCATAGGTAGATCTGGTCAAAATGTTAGACTGGCAGCCAAGGTTACAGGATATAAAATAGATATAAAAAGCTTATCTGACTTTGAAGCTATGTATGGTGAAAGTGACTACGAAAGAGCTCAGGAAGATGTTATTGCTTTAATAGGTGACTCTAATGAAGGACATATGTTAGATGATGCTACAGTAAGAAATTCAGAAGAGGAGGATGACGCTATGACAAATGATAACAAGGAAATGAATGTTTATGATAAGCATGAACTGGACGAGAAGGTGGATGTTGATGCAGAGCTTGCCAAGGACAGCTATGTAGCACAGGAAAAGAGTGGTACGGCTAAGGCTGCAAGAGAAATGGCAAGTCATGGAGCAGAGAATAGAGAGCTTACCATAGAGGAAAAGGTGCAGGCTGAATACATAGATGGTGAAGATACGTATTTGAAAGATGAAGGTCCTGCTCATGAGGCTACTGCTACATATGTGGAAAATCAAGGCTGTGACAGGGATTTTGTCGCCTATGATGAAAATGAAAAGCCTCAGTGCATCAATGAAGATGAGCTTTTAGCACATGAAAGCTTCAAGGAACAAGGCAATGTTCAGGTAGCAAAGAACATGGAAAAGCTTGTGGCAGATGATGAAGAAAAAGGTAAGAGTTTAGAGGATGCAGTGTATGATGAATATGCTGACAAAGATAATAAGTAGTGGCTAGGAAGAAGGATCATAAGGCAAGGCTTCGAAGATGTATTGCTCTTAAAAGCTCTTTCCCTCAGAGCATGCTCTTAAGATTGGTAGAGCATGATGGAAAAATAATGGTGGATGAGAGTAGAAGTATAAGCGGCAGAGGAATGTACATACTGCCTACACCAGAAGCTTTGGAGCAGGCAATTAAAACTAGAGCCTTTTCCAGGACGCTAAGAAAAAATATTGATGATGCCATCTTAAAAGAGGCGTACGAAGATATCAAAAAGTATATACGGGAGCATGAGGATGACAAGTGTTAATGATAAGTGGATCACTTATATGGGATTTGCCAGAAAAAGTGGTAATTTGCTTTGGGGCAGCAACACTTTACTTTACAGCTTGTCCTCATCAAGAAAACCTTATCTTGTAATCATTTGTGATGAGGTAGGGGAAAATACTCGTAAAAAAATATTAAAGGCATGTGATAAGGCCCATGTCATGTGCCTGCAAAAAGGAAGCTGCGTTACTCTGTCCGAAAGACTAGGTCTGATTAATAAAGGCGTCTTTGGGATTTCAGATGAAAATTTAGCAAAGGCTATTATCTCATCTCTTGAATTAAATAATCTTTAAGGAAAATAAGAGTAACACAGTAAAATATAAATAAGTGGGCTAAAGCTGGCAATTAGGAGGTATATGAATGTCAAAAAAAATCCACGAATTGGCTAAGGAGCTGGGTATGAAGAGCCGTGATGTGGTTGAAAAGGCACAGGAAATAGGTCTAAGTGTGAAAACGCACAGCTCTGCTATAAGTCCTGACGATGAAAAAAAGCTAAGAGCTGCAATAGGAGCTGATAGTGAAGCAGAAAAAGTAGATAAGGGAGATAAAGGAGAGAGTACCGAAATTGGAAAAGGGCTCATGGCTACAATTGTATCTCCACAAAAGCAAGCTCTTGGAGGATTACAGGCTAAGGCGGTTGTAAGCGATGACTACTTTAATAGTAATCGTAAGGCTATGGAAGAAAAGCGTAAGGAAGCGCAGATGCTTTCGCAAAAGCAAAGTAATTCTAAGGCTGTAGTCAAAGAGGATAAAGTGGCAAAAGCGGGCACTTTAGAAAAAGAGCCTGTAGCTGAAACTAGACAAAATGAGGAGAATAAAACTCCTGTAGAAAAAAAGAATGATGAAACTACAAAGGCAGGAAGTGATGTTAAAAAGACTGACACTGCCCATGTTGACGTACAAAAAGGTTCTCAAAAAAATATAGAAAAGGAGAAAATAGCTGATACCCATAAAAATGCTCAGGCTATTGAAACTGCCTCCGAAAATAAAACAAATGCCTCAGCAAAGGAAATTAAAGGCGAGGCTACCACTAAAGCTACGCATAAAGTCCAGCTAGATAAGGAAAATGACAGCAAGAAGCATGTAGCTCATAATGCTAACGATAAGGGTAAGGAAAAGACACTTAAGGCTAAATCCAAGGAAGAGAAGCTTAGAAAGGCTCTTGATGAAATTAAAGTTCAGAAGGAGGAGGAAAAGCTTCAGGGTATTCGAAAGGTGGATCCTTCTCAGGTGTTTGCAAGAGATAATGAGGGAAGACCAGTTATTGCAGGTGTAAATATTCTAAAAAAGGCTGTTAAAAAGAAAAAGCCGGAGGATATTGACAGAAACAAAAATAATGATACAAGAAAGCATGATAGCAAACACGATAAAACTAAATCCTCAGGAAGTAAAGAACGCAATTCTGATAAAAAAGAGGGATATGCTAATCGCAACAAGAAATCTCATGATGATCGCAGACGTGATGATGCTGTGGCAATGGAAACAAAGCCTAGCTATAGCAAAAGAGATGATAAGAAGAAAAAACAAAAGGGCGATAATAGAAAGAGTAAGTTCGAGAAGCTTGAAAGCAGAAATAAGCTTAAGAGCTTAGATGGATATAGCCTAGAAAAGAAATCTCGTAAGAAGTACAAGAATAAGCCACAGGTGGAAGAAGCTCCTGCTATTGAGGAAACATTGCCAGAGGGTACAATAGTAGTTAACGTTCCGATAACAGTAGCCGGCTTCTGCGAGCAAGCTGAAGTATCTCAGGCTCAGGTAATTATGACGCTGATGAAGATGGGAATAATGGCCAATATAAATCAGAATATAGATGAAGACACACTTGCTGTACTTGCTGATGAACTGGGAATAGAGGTTGTTATTGGAAATGTAGAGGCAGATGAAATCGAAGAAGGTATTGAGCTGCATGAGGACAGTGAAGAGGAGCTAAGACATAGACCTCCAATTATTACTGTTATGGGACATGTAGATCATGGTAAGACTTCTCTTCTTGATGCTATAAGAAAAACCAATGTAACAGCTAGTGAATCAGGTGGAATAACCCAGCATATTGGTGCTTCCGAGGTAGAGATAAATGGTGAGAAGATTGTATTCTTAGATACACCGGGACATGAAGCATTTACTGCTATGAGAGCGAGAGGAGCACATGTTACAGATATTGCAGTCCTAGTTGTTGCAGCTGATGACAGTGTAAAGCCGCAGACTATTGAATCTATCAGTCATGCTAAGGCAGCAGGTGTACCTATGATTGTTGCAATAAATAAAATGGATAAGCCAGGTGCTAATCCTGATAGGGTCAAAACTGACCTTTCAGAGCATGGTGTACTTGTAGAAGACTGGGGCGGAGATGTAATTAGCGTACCGGTATCTGCCAAGACTGGCGATGGTATTGTAAATCTACTTGAGATGATATTACTACAGGCTGAAGTCCTAGAGCTTAAAGCAAATCCAAACAGGCTTGCGCTTGGATCAGTTATTGAAGCAAGATTAGATAAATCTAAAGGTCCGGTGGCTACACTTCTAGTTACCAACGGTACGCTTAAATCTGGAGATAGTGTTGTTGCTGGTACATGTTCTGGCAGAATAAGGCTGATGACTGACTATAAGGGTGATACTATTAAGGAGGCCCCTCCTGCAACAGCTGTAGAAATATTAGGTCTTACAGAAGTACCACAGGCAGGTGATGAGTTTAATGCGCTTAAAGATGACAAGCAGGCCAGAGAAATTGCTGAGACAAGGAAGATGAAGCTAAGGGAAGAGGTCTTGGCAAAGAATGCTGGCACTACACTTGAGAAGCTATTTAGCCAAATCCAGGAGGGTGATGTTAAGGAGCTTAACCTCATAATCAAAGGAGATGTACAGGGTTCTGTTGGAGCTCTTGTGGCTTCCTTAGAAAAACTCAATAGCTCTGAAGTAAAGGTTAATGTGGTGCATACAGGTGTTGGTACGGTTACAGAATCAGATGTTATGCTTGCTGGAACTACAAACTCAATCATAATCGGTTTTAATGTTAGACCATCTACTGCTGTTACTACACTTGCGGATAGAGAAGGTATTGAAATTAGAACCTATCGTGTTATCTATGATGTAATAGATGATGTGGAAAATGCCATGAAGGGGCTTTTAGATCCTGAATTTAAGGAAGAAGTGCTTGGAAAAGTGGAAATCAGAAATACATTTAAGGTTCCAGGTGTTGGCATAATAGGTGGAGCATATGTTACAGAGGGCAAAATTATTAGAAATGCTCAGGTAAGACTGGTCAGAGACGGAATCCTTATCCATGAAGGAAAGATTTCTTCACTGAAGCGATTCAAGGATGATGTTAAGGAAGTAAACAGTGGATATGAGTGTGGTATAGGAATTGAAGATTATAATGATATAAAGGAGGGCGATTTGATCGAGTGCTTCCACATGGTGGAAGTGGAAAGATCATAATGCGTCAAGAATATGATATTTTACTTTTCTGCTACAGGAAATTCCAAATATGTAGCCACTAAGCTAGAAGAAAAATTTAATGACAAAAGTATCAAAATTGATGATGCTCTTCGTCATGAGGAATTTGAATATGAGGCTGCTAAGGGAGAGAGAATCTTCCTTGTCTGTCCTACATATTACTTTAATCTACCTAATTTAGTGAGTGACTTTTTGGAGAAAATAACTTTCAAAGGAGAACCTGCAGATTTTGTATGCGTTGCCACATGTGGTAGCTCTATAGGTGGCTTGGACCGAATCATTAAAAATAAACTGAAAGGGAAGAATTTAAATTTCAAAGCAGTTTATCCAGTAAGAATGATTGACAACTATGTGGTGTTTTTTAAGATGCCGCTACCAGAAGAAGAAACAATGAAGCAACGCAGAGCTGAAGAGGAACTGGATAATGTGATAGATAATATATTATTTAATTACAGAGTTCCTTACACATCCAATATATGGCAGGGAATCTTATCTGGCTTTGGAGGGCTAATATATAGAAAGCTAAATAAGACGAAAGCGTTTAAGGTAGATGAAAAGAAGTGCATAAAATGTGGACTTTGCCAATTTCATTGTCCAGCGAGAGCTATAACTATGAAGGGACATCCTGTTTGGATTAAAGATCATTGTACGCATTGTATGGCATGCATTCAAAGATGTCCTGCACATTGTATAGATTATGGAGAAAAGACAAAGGATAGAGGCAGATATGTACATCCTATTTTAAAGTAAATGAGGATATATACTTACGGCTGGCATAGACCAGACATGAGGGGATTGCCGGCTGTGGTAATCCCTTTTATATTTGTCAGAATGTGGTATAGACTAATAAAGGAGAAATATGAATACTTTTAAACAAGGCAGACTGGGAGAAGAGATTAGAAAGCTAATAAGTAGCATGCTAATTACGGATATAAAGGATAAAAGGCTTCAGGATGCAATGATTACCATTTCTCAAGTAGATGTTACAAGAGATGGAAGCTATGCAACTTGTTATTTTACCATTTTAAATGATAAAGGTGAGGATGAAAGCGTAGAAAGAGAAGTTCTTGCAGGGCTTAATAGTGCAAAGGGGCTTATGAAAAAACACATAGGACAAAGCATTAAACTAAGGCGTGTACCTGAACTGATTTTTAAACGTGATAAATCATTAGAATATGGAAGACATATTGAAGAGATACTAAAAACTATAGAGTAGAGGATTGGATGAAAGAAAAAATTAAGGCTTTGAAAAAAGCTATATTAGATAGTGAAAAAATATATTTGTTTCCACATGTTAATCCAGATGGTGATGCTATGGGAGCTTCTGTAGCTTTATATTTGGCACTTAGAAAACTTGGAAAAAAGCCGGAAATAATTCTGGAGGAAAATTCTCCAGCTAATTTTAAATTTTTAGATAAAGATTACAGTCGCATGGATTATGACAGCATCGAATCAGCCGATTTATCCATCGCTATTGATAATGGAGATCCAAACAGATTTCCTGAAAGAAAGGAACTGTTTTTTAAAGCAGCAGTTACAGCGTGTCTTGATCATCATAGAACATCTAAGGATATTTTTGATATTAGTATTATCGTTCCAAGTGCAGCCGCTACAGGAGAGCTAGTATATGAGCTAATAAAGGAGCTAGAAGTTGAGCTTGATGTTGAAATTGCTGAAGCTATTTATACTGCCATACTTACAGATACAGGCTGTTTTTGCTATTCCAATGTGACAAGTCATATACATGGTATTGCAGCTGAGTTAATGGAAGTAGGGGCTAGAAACAATTATGTATATCGCATGGTTTATGAAACACAGCCACTATATAAGGTGAAACTGAGATCTATGGCAGCAGAGAGTATAGAACTTTTTGCTGACGGAAAGTGTGCAATATGCCATGTGAAAAAACGATGGCTGGATGAGCTTGGCGCACAAAAAGGTGATACAGATGGAATTATAGAAATTGCCCGTAGCGTTGCGGGGGTAAAGCTGGCAGCATTTTTAAGAGAAGAAGATGACGAGCAGATAAAGGTTAGCATGAGAGTTAGCGATGAGGGTAATGTAGCTCAGATTGCTGAAAAGTACGGTGGAGGAGGCCATAAAAAGGCAGCTGGATTTACATTGATGTTGCCACTTAATGAGGCTATGGAGCTAGTTAAAAAGGAGCTAGTTACATGCCTTTAGTATATGATGGAAAATCTGTTTTAATAAGGGTAAATAAGGAGAAAGGTATTACATCTGGATCCGTAGTCTATGCTTTAAGAAAGCTCCTAGGTATTAAAAAAATTGGACACTGCGGAACGCTTGATCCCATGGCAGAGGGACTTTTGCCCATTTGCGTAGGTAAGACAACAAGATTTATTGAATACTTAGATGAAGACTACAAAACCTATAGGTGCACCATGTTTTTAGGTGTTGAAACGGATACCCTAGATGCAGACGGAAAGATTATTTCAAAAAAGCTGGAAAATATAGATGTACTTGAGAATTTAAAAAAATCTGATTTTGAACATTTATTAAAAAATTTCTTGGGGCATATAAAGCAATACCCACCAATGTATTCTGCAGTACATGTAGGTGGAAAAAGGCTCTATGAATACGCCCGAGAGGGTCGGGTGGTAGAAATACCAAGCAGGAATGTTCACATTATGAGCATAAAAAGTTTAGATGTATCAGGTGAAGAGATATTTTTAAGTAATGGCATTGAGATAGATGGTGAAAAATTTACGCCAATACCTAAGCAAATTATGTGCTTTGAAGTGAGATGCTCTAAGGGAACCTATATAAGAAGTCTATGTAGAGATATCGGAGCAAGGCTTGGATTACCCGCCACAATGATTAAACTAGAACGCTCATCATGCGGAAAGATGCAGCTTGATGGAGCTATATCTAGTCGAGATATTTTTGCGTTGCTAGATGCCAAGAAGTTAAGTGAAATAGATAATAAAAGAACTAATTGTGAGTCTAAAAGTAGTATTAATTTAGATAAAATAGAACGAATTAGAAAAATAGAAGCTCATTACGAGGGAATAGATGGATATTTGGTAAAGCTTGGTAAAATATTACTGGATGATAATGGCATCATGAAATTTACTAATGGACAGGCTATAGGCAAAAAAGGCTTTAAGATAATAGCAAAACCAAACATCGACTCTATGTATGAGGGATGTAGTAAATTTTCTAATAAATATAGGGTATATGATTTCAATGAAGAGACTTTTTACGGAGTAGGAAAGCTGGAAAATGGAAGTCTCAGGGGAGAAAAAGTAATAAATGAAGGTATTCAGAAAATTAGAGGAAATAAAGATTAGTGAGCCGCTTGCAATTGCACTTGGAAACTTTGATGGGGTTCATAGGGGGCATATGAAGCTTATAGAGCGTACTATTGAAGAGGGGAAAAAGCGTTCTTTAAAGACTGCTGTTTTAACATTTTCAACTCATCCTAAGAACCTAATTCCAAAGGAGGAGCCTGTAAAACTGCTTTTAAGCAATAAGGAAAAGGAAGAGATAATTGCAAATCTGGGAGTAGATTATATTTTCAATATACCCTTTGATCAACCTATGATGACAATGTCGGAAAGAGAATTTGCTCAAAAGTTTCTTTCAGAAAGGCTTCACATGAAGTTAGGTGTAACAGGACATAATTATAGATTTGGATATATGGCGGGAGGTGACGTGTCAAGTCTTAAACTTATGGGAGATGAGTTTGGATATGAAACTGTCACTATTGATCCAGTGATAATAGATGATAATCTTGTTAGCTCAACTATGATTCGTACTATGATTGCAGCAGGTCAGGTAGATAGATGCATGACATACATGGGAAGGAATTATACTGTAGCTGGTGAGGTAGTAGTCGGCAATAAATTGGGCAAAACTATCGGTTTTCCTACCTCAAACTTAGATCTTGATCATCGTAAAGTCACACCTCCAAATGGAGTCTATATAACTTTGTGCAGCTATGGGAAACATATTTATCCAAGCGTTACAAATGTAGGAAACAAACCTACAATAGGCGAATATGAGCGAAATGCTGAAACTCATATTTTTGGATTTGACAAGGAATTATACGGCAAGGAAATAAAGGTTGAATTTCTGTTAAAGCTACGTGATGAGGTGAAATTTCATGGGCTACAGCCACTCAAAGAGCAAATACTCAGAGATTGTCGTGAAGCAAGAAATTATCACATTGAGCATGGCTATTTACATGAATAAAGACTGCCAAAGATACTTGATTAAAACCGTTTTAAATGGTATAATGATAAGGATTTTGTGTCCTTTACTCGGTGGGTGGTCACTCCGTCCCCTTACTGGGAGAGGATGAAATAAGAGAGGAGATATTATGATTACAAAGGAAATGAAGCAGGAGCTGGTAAAGGAGTATGGACTTAAGGAAGGAGATACTGGATCTCCACAGGTGCAGATTGCAATACTAACTGCTAGAATCAATGATTTAAATGAGCACCTTAAGGTTCATAAGAAGGATCATCACTCAAGAAGAGGTCTACTTAAGATGGTAGGACAGAGGAGAAACCTTCTTAACTATCTTAAGGATCGTGATGTAGAGGCGTACAGAGATCTTATCTCTCGTCTAGGACTACGTAAGTAATTAAGGGCGTTTGCCCTTTTTTTTTGCACTAGTTAGGACAAATATAAAATAGACTTAATATGCGTCAATGCTAGATTTGGAATGAAAAAATAACAAAAAAAGCCTTAATATTTAGGAAATACAATATACTCAAAAAAAGATTAAACATTTAGATTTACAATAAAAAATTTATAATATATTTAAATAGATTAATAACTTATCTTAATATTAAAAAAGGCTGGCAGCTTTTATAGCTACTACCATTCATGCGTTAGATGTTAGTTCTAACTGTTGGAGTAGATATAAATCCTACCAGCTTATTATTTTATTTTTCTACAACTATTAAGCACCTTTGCCGCAGCATTTCTTGTACTTTTTGCCACTTCCACAAGGACAAGGCTCATTTCTTCCCGGAGCCTTTGTTCCAACAACAATATTATCTCTTTTGTAGTCCTTATATATGCTTGCTCTTTTATCTTCACTAAGTACATCTGCCCATGCATCAATAGAATAAAGGTGATCCGCCTTTGCACCAATCATGTTGTAAAAAAGCTTTTCAAAATCTATATTTAGGGTGAATGTATCATTTTCCTTTATATTATCAAGCTTCATTTCTTCATTAGTAAGAGATGTCTGGATACCATCTAAGAATCCCATGGCCATAACAGGTCTGATTTCAAACTGATTGCAAATTTCATCTATAGAGGTTTCCCATTTTGTCTTTTTTTCAGTAAGCAGGTGGGTATATATAGCTATTTCTGCCTTAGAATACTCCTCCCAAAACTTTTCAAATGTTGCATCTGTCTGTTCGTGTAATAGCTTTTCCCATTCTTGATAAAGTGACATATTAACTCCTTAATATTAAATTCATATATATTTTACAAAAGTTTTGCGATTTGGGCAATATCTCCGGCTACAGCACTTCCAGTAGGGAAAGGACCGGCACCCTTGCCATAAAACATTACAGGTCCAGAAAGATCACCTTCTACATATATGGCATTGAATTCATCACAAACATTGTAGAGTGGATCTTCGGCTTCAAGAGCAGTAACTCCAACATTACAGCTAATGGATCCTTGCTCATTTATGTGTGCCTCTCCAATTAGGCGAAGACGTTTTCCGTCTTTTTTAGCTTCTTCAATATCTGTCATACCTATGTGAGATATACCCTGCCTTGAAATTTGTGTAGGTGGAATATAAGTTCCCAGTGCAAGATAGGTCAGGATCGACAGTTTATTGGCGACATCTATTCCTTCAATATCTGCTGTTGGATCTGCTTCAGCAAATCCCTTTTCTTGTGCTAATTTTAGCACTTGATCAAACTCCATACCCTCTCTTTCCATCATTGTAAGTATGTAATTGCAAGTACCATTAAGAATGCCACGAACCTTTGTAAATGAATTTGCACAAAGTGGTATACTAATAGCAGTTAGGCCAGGTATGGCACCTCCAACACTGGCTTCATAAAGCAGGCTAAGTCCTTTCTCGTCTGCAATCTGGTGAAGCTCTTTAAGTCCGTGAGCAAGTGCTGCCTTGTTGGCTGTGACTACATGCTTTCCTGCAAGTAGACAACTTTTCATGTATTCATATGCTGGGTGAATGCCACCGAGAGCCTCTGCAACAATTTCTACCTCTGCATCATTTAGAATAGCTTGAAAATCATCAGTAATAACTATATTTTCAGTATCCCAATTCCTCTTTTTATTTATATCGTTAACTAAAACATATTTTATCTCTATATTTTTCCCTGTAAAGTCAGCTAAAGCATTCTTTTTGTTTAAAATAATTTGAGATGTTGCTCCTCCAACATTTCCAAGTCCTAAAATAGCTATTTTAATAGTTCTCATCAATAATTCCTTTCATATGATTTTTTATATTATATCATACTTATGGAGAATATATGCCTTAAGTGTTATAATAAAAATGCATAACTTATTTATGAAATAGGAGGGAAAATGTCCTTACATGTAGTTTTTGTTAATCCGGAAATACCACCAAATACAGGAAATATTGCACGCACATGTGCTGCTACAAATACTGTACTTCACCTGGTTAAGCCACTTGGATTTGATATTGACAGTAAGGCGGTACGAAGGGCTGGACTGGATTACTGGGAATTTGTAAATCTTGAGGTACATGAATCATTAGATGATTTTTTAGCCAAGTATAAGGATAAAAGAATGTTTTTGGCTACAACGAAGGCGAAAAGACTTTATACTGAGAACGTGTATAAGGATGAGGATATGTTTTTGTTTGGACGAGAAACGGCAGGGCTTCCTAAAGAACTGATAGCTAAAAATATTGATCGAACCATTCGTATTCCCATGAGTGCAAATACAAGATTACGATCCTTTAACTTGTCCAATTCAGCCAATATAATATTGTTTGAAGCATTGAGGCAGCTAGGGTTTCCTGAGTTAAAATAAATAATACTATAGAATCAAGATATAGTTACAAAAATCATAGAAATAATGAAATATATGCCACACTTTAGATAATGGAGAATAGCTAGAATAAGTAACTTAATGAAGCTGGCGGGAAAACACTAATTTTTAAGAACTGATGGCGTTGCAGTTTTACGATAAGCGTAGTGAGTGTAGAATAAGTTGGTGAAAAACTATGAAATCACATGGGCAGTCGAATGATTGCCTTTTTTATTACAAGACTTAAATGCCATAGTAATTGTCTTGTTTAAGTAAGTATCAATGAATAAGACCACACATAAAGGAGGATGAGTATGTAAGAAGACAAGATTTTTCATCTATCTGCAATTCTAATTACACATATTTGCAATAGGGCATTAAGAGACTGAAATACTTTTTATTTACGGTTGCCAAGAAGCATTAAATGCACTAAAATATAATATAGAAGGAGGCTTCAAAAAAGCCGAAATGCGACTGAATTGCGAGGGAGGAATTAGAGAATGGCAATTAAAGTTGGTATCAATGGTTTTGGAAGAATTGCAAGGGTAATTGTAAGGGTGGCTACTACTATGGAAGACGTAGATATAGCTGCAATAAATGTTAGGAATGCAGATTTGGAATACCTGCTATATATGTTGAAATATGATTCGACCTTTGGCAGATTTCCGAGGTCTCTTGATAAATATGAGGATGGACTTATAATAGATGGCAAAAAAGTGCCAGTATACAGCTTTTCCGATGCCGAATCCATTCCATGGAAGGATGCAGGCGTAGAATATGTAGTAGATGCTACAGGTGCATACACTACTACAGAAAAAGCCATGGCACATATTAAGGCGGGTGCAAAGAAGGTAATCATATCTGCGCCAGCTAAAGATAAGGATACACCAACCTTTGTATATGGAGTGAATTCTGATGAATATTGTAAGGATATGCAGGTAATATCCAATGCTTCATGTACTACCAATTGTCTTGCCCCTATCTGTAAGGTGTTAGAAGATAATTTTGGTATAGAGCAAGGCCTTATGTCCACTATTCATTCCGCTACAGCAAAGCAGAAGGTTGTGGATGCCAGATCTATGAAAGACTGGCGAACTGGAAGAAGCGTATTTGGAAATATTATTCCATCTACTACTGGAGCTGCCAAGGCAGTAGGACTGGTTATTCCAGAGCTTGCTGGGAAAATGACAGGTATTTCCTATAGAGTACCTACAGCAAATGTTTCTGTAATTGATCTAAATGTTTTACTTAAAAAGGATACCAATTATGAAGAAATTTGCAAGAAAATGAAGGAAGCTTCAGAATCCTATCTAAAGGGAGTATTAGAGTTTGTGGATGATGAAGTAGTTTCCAGTGATTTTATTGGTGACGGACATACTTCAATATTTGATGCAAGAGAGGGAATTGAATTAAATTCCAAGTTCTTTAAAATTATTGCATTTTATGATAACGAATATGGATATTCCAGCAAAACTCTGGAGATGATAAGGCATATGTATGAGGTAGACAATAAATAGAGGCTTGTGTGCCTCTATTTTTCCATATTAAAATGCTTTTATGAGGAGAAACAGATGAAGAAGACAATCAATGACATGAATGCCAAAGGAAAGCGAGTGCTTGTAAGATGTGATTTTAATGTGCCTATGAAGGATGGAGTTATCACAGATGATACCAGAATTAGAGCAGCGATTCCGACTATAAACAGACTTGTAGAAATGGGAGCCTGTGTGGTTCTTATGTCCCATATGGGAAGACCTAAGGGCGAGGTAGTGCCTGAGTTAAGTCTAAAGCCAGTAGCAGCAAGGCTAGCTGATTTACTGAAAAAGGATGTAGCATTCATTGGCTCTGATAAAGTCATAGATGAAGAGGTACTTGAAAAAGTACAGGCCTTAAAGCCGGGAGAAATTGCACTTATTGAAAATTTGCGTTTTCGTGCAGAGGAAACAAAGGATGATGAAGCTTTCGCAGGTGAGCTTGCTAAAATGGGAGATGTATTTGTGCAGGAGGCCTTTGGAACGGTTCACCGAGCTCATAGTTCAACCCATGCTATTGCAAAGTTTCTTCCAGTGTACAGTGGGCTTCTAGTTGAAAAGGAAATAGCTTATCTGGGCGAGGCACTAAATAATCCTAAAAGGCCTTTGGTTGCAATAATGGGTGGTGCAAAGGTTAAGGATAAGCTGCCGGTTATTGAAAATCTGCTTAAAAAAGTGGACTGTCTCATAATTGGTGGTGGAATGAGCTACACATTTTTTAAATATCAGGGATATGAAGTGGGAACTTCCATAGTCGATGAAGAGAGCCTGGATCTAATAGGTGATATTTTCAAAATTGCAGAAGAATCGGGCGCTAAGCTTTTGCTTCCTGTAGATGTGGTAGTATCCGATACCTTTTCTGAAAAGGGTAATATTAAGTCAGTAAGCGTAAAAGAAATTCCTTCTGATATGATGGGACTTGATATTGGACCCGTTACACGTGAAAAGTATGCAGAGGTTATAAAAAATGCTGCCACAGTACTTTGGAATGGTCCGATGGGAGTATTTGAAATGAAGACTTTTGAGAATGGAACCAAAGCAGTAGCTGAAGCTATTGCCAAGTCAGAAGCTATATCTATAATAGGTGGAGGAGATTCTGCGGCTGCTGTTTCCGGATTTGGTATGAAGGACCTCTTTAGTCATGTGTCCACTGGCGGTGGGGCATCGTTAGAATTTATTGAGGGAAAGTCACTTCCTGGTATTGAAGTAATTGAAGATAAATAGAGAGGTAAAAATGAGAAAGTCTTTTGTTGCAGCTAATTGGAAAATGTATAAGGGTCCAAAAGCTACGGAGGAATTCCTAAGTGCATTTCAAAAAGTCAGTAATGAAAATATGCAGGTTGGAATTACAGTGCCATTTGTAAATTTAACTACTGCAAAAAATTTTATTTCAAAGCATGGTGTTAATTTGCTTTTAGGTGCACAGAATGTGTATTTTGAAAAGGAAGGGGCTTTTACAGGTGAAGTATCAATACCGATGCTTGAGGAAATAGGAGTAGACTATGTAGTGATTGGACATTCAGAGAGAAGAAATATTTTTGGAGAGTCCGATGAACTTATAAATAAAAAGCTTTCTGCTTTATCAAAATCAACATTGCGTACAATTTTGTGTGTTGGTGAAAGTCTTGCTGAAAGAGAGTCGGGCAAAGAAAAAGAAGTGGTAGGTGCTCAGCTAAGAAAAAATCTGGATGGCATTGACAGCTGCTATGTTAAGGAGCTTACAATTGCCTATGAGCCTATTTGGGCAATCGGTACAGGGAAAACAGCCAGCGCAAAGGATGCTCAAGAAATGTGTGCCTTCATTAGAAAGTGCATAGAGAAGTTGTATGATGATACTGCTGCACAGGCTGTTCGCATACAGTATGGAGGAAGTGTAAAGGCGGAAAATACAAAGGAAATCCTTGATATGCCAGATATAGATGGTGCCCTTGTTGGTGGTGCCAGTTTAAATGCGGACGAGTTTGAGAAAATATATAATTTTTAATATATGCTTTCTTACTGAAATTAAAAATCAGGAGATATGGAAGTTTTTGTACATACTATCAGGTAATATATAATATTGTATGCTTTTTATAGCACTTAAGTGATGTGAGTATGAAAACATGATAAAGCAATGGAAATCTTGATTTTTAACCTTTTTTATGATAAATTAGTATAGTTACATTACTAGGAGGTGAATATCTATGAACACAGCTTTAATGGTACTGTTAGCCATTTGTAGCGTCATATTGATTGCTAGTGTTCTTCTTCAATCGGGTAATAGTGATGGACTGTCCGGATCTATATCTGGAGGTGCAGAGCAACTTTTCGGTAAGAAGAAAAGTAAAGGATATGAGGCAATATTGGAGAAAATTACAGTAGTAGCAGCTATCTGCTTTATAGTAATATCTCTAGCCCTTGTAGTATTATCAAAGTAGATACTTATTTCATTAAGTATATGCTATCTAGTTTGATAGCAGGAATTATTTTTTAGGAGGTATTTATGATTAATTTGCAGTGGCTACCCGTTGTGGCTGCAGCTATTGGACTCATTGTGGCCTTCATCCTTGGTTCTTGGATTAGCAAGAGCAGTGAAGGAACAGACAGAATGAAGGAGCTGAGTGGCTTTATTAGAGAAGGTGCCATGGCGTTTCTTAAGAGAGAATATAGAACCATGGTTATAGTAGTAGCCGCTTTATTCTTACTTATAGGCTTTGGACTTCATAATTGGATAACAGCCATTCTTTATTTATTAGGTGCTTTATTATCAGTACTAGCAGGATTTTTTGGCATGAATGTTGCAACAAAAGGTAATGTTAGAACAGCATGGGCAGCTAAAGAGTCAGGAATGGCAAAGGCACTTCAGATTGCTTTCAGAAGTGGTGCTGTTATGGGGCTTTGCGTATCAGGTCTTGGACTTATTGGACTTGGAATCGTATTTTGCGTACTAGATCTTGCTACCGTTACAGAGTGTGTTACAGGCTTCGGTCTTGGAGCTTCATCTATGGCTCTTTTTGGAAGAGTAGGTGGTGGTATCTATACGAAGGCAGCTGACGTAGGAGCAGACCTTGTTGGAAAGGTAGAGGCTGGTATTCCAGAGGATGATCCACGTAACCCTGCAGTTATTGCTGACAATGTAGGTGATAACGTAGGTGACGTTGCAGGTATGGGATCTGACCTTTTCGAATCATATGTTGGTTCCATTATTTCTGCCATTACTCTTGGAGCAGTAGCTGTTACCAATGCACCTAGTGATGCAAGCTTCACAACTTTAGATGCAGGTGCTTTTCCACTTCTTTTATCAGGACTTGGAATCATTGCATCTATTATAGGTATTCTATTTGTAAGAGGTGGAGAGGGTAAGAATCCTGCATCCGCACTTAATATGGGTACTTATATCAGCGGTATCATAGTTATTATCGGCTCCGTTCTATTGAGCAAATATATGCTTGGAAGTCTTAACTATGCATATGCGATTATCGCTGGACTAATTGTAGGTATAGCTATTGGTAAGGTTACAGAAATTTATACCTCCGGTGACTACAAATTCGTAAAGAAAATTGCAGACCAGTCTCAGACAGGATCTGCCACCACTATTATAAGTGGTCTTGGTGTAGGTATGCTATCTACGCTTTGGCCAATCCTATTTATAGTTGTTGGAATTATTGCCAGCTATTACTTTGCAGGACTTTATGGTATTGCACTTTCAGCAGTAGGAATGCTTTCAACTACAGGTATGACAGTTGCTGTGGATGCTTATGGTCCAGTATCAGATAACGCTGGTGGTATAGCAGAAATGGCCGAACTACCACATGAAGTAAGAGAAATAACTGACAAGCTTGACTCAGTTGGAAATACTACAGCAGCTATCGGTAAGGGATTCGCTATAGGATCAGCAGCTCTTACTGCATTAGCTCTATTTGCTTCATACGCAACAGTAGCAAAACTAGATATAGTTAGCCTGCTTGACCCAATTGTAATTGTTGGATTATTTATTGGAGCTATGCTTCCATTCCTATTCTCTGCTCTTACTATGAATTCAGTAGGAAAGGCTGCTAACCAGATGATAGAAGAGGTTAGACGCCAGTTCAGAGAAAATAAGGGTATTATGGAAGGAACTACTAAGCCTGACTACGCTAGGTGTGTAGAAATTTCTACAGGCGCAGCATTAAAGGAAATGGTTATTCCAGGCTTAATGGCAATAATCGCTCCTATAGCTGTAGGATTTATTTTAGGAGCAGCTGCACTTGCTGGACTTCTTGGTGGAGCTCTATCATCCGGTGTTTTACTTGCTATCATGATGGCAAATGCTGGAGGAGCATGGGATAATGCGAAAAAATACATAGAAGAAGGTCACTTTGGTGGAAAGGGATCTGACTCTCACAAGGCGGCAGTTGTAGGAGATACAGTAGGAGATCCATTTAAGGACACCTCTGGTCCATCTATCAATATCTTAATTAAGCTTATGACAATAGTTTCTCTAGTATTCGCACCATTATTTGGAGCTGGATTATTCTAGATAGACATTATCAATATTTGTGACTGATTATATATGTCACAAAAGCAAGATGAATTTAATGTAATTAAAAAGGTGCCAGTCGGCACCTTTTTTACTGTTTAGGCATATAATATAAATTTCTAAAAGAAAAATTTAAAAAAATAATGTTACCTATTGACAACAAACTACAAAAGTGTATAATATAGTTAGCATTACCTAACATATTGAGTTTTTCAAAAGTACCTCAAACAAATTGAAAAGCTACCCCCGATTAGTCGGGGGTTTCTTTTTGTGATATAATGTCACTACAGTGGCTATGATCAATAGCTTGTAAATAGGAGGGTTACAGAGATGAAATGGCGTGCATATCTATCCGCACTTATAGTATCGGTAACAGTTGGCTTTTCTTTTCTGTTTGTTCGTGATACCCTGCATTTTACCACTACCTATGATGCCCTAACATATAGATTTATAGCTGGATTTTTACCTCTTGCTTTCAGCTTTCCATTCATGAAGGGCAGGGTGAATTTTTGCATTAAAAAGCTAAAAAAGCTTAGTGTAATAGGATTTGCATATCCACTTGTTTTCTTTGCTGGTCAAGCACTAGCTTTAAAACTTGGAAATGCAGTAGAAGTAGCTGGAATTTTTGCGATGGCTCCCGTGATAACACTAATACTTGCCGCAATAATATTAAAGGAAACAACAACAGTCTTACAAAGACTATCGGTATTTGTTTCAGCAATAGGCGTAATTCTTATAGTAGCAAGTCATGGAATTTCAATTGAGAACATTTCCGTAGGTGGGATTTTAATAGCAATTTTGTCTACCATATCTTTTTCCGTCTATACAATTTTACTTAGGGGAACAAGAGGAGAGTATAATGGCTATGAATTTTTATTTTTCCTTATGGGGCAGGCAGTAGTAGTTAGCCTAATATTTTCCATACTAATGCATAGTATAGATGGGCAGTGGTATCAAATGATCATACCTCTAAAGAGCAGCACCTTCATAAGAGGCGTATTATATCTTTCTATACTTTCAACATTATTAAGTGCCTATCTGACAAGTTATAGTCTTAAATATATTACAGCTACACAGATGAGTGTCTTTAATAATTTAAGTACCGTGATACAAATCTTGGCTGGTATTTTCATAGTGGGAGAGAAAACAAATATGATTCAGCTTATAGGTTGTGTGCTTATTATTGTGGCTGTTTTATCAATTAATATTAAGAATATAAAAAATAAAGGGGAAAATACATAAATTTTATGTTAGCTATTGACAACATGCTATAAAGGTGTATAATATAGTTAGCATTACCTAACATATTAAGTTTTTCAAAAAAGTACCTCAAAAAAAAGAAAGGGTAGCCCCCTTCTTTTTTTTTTAAATTAAAGTTATATATTCTAAACATGGTAGTATCTTAGCATTATGAAAGCTTATCCATTTTATACTTTATGAAAAAGCTTGGTTTGGCTTCCAAAATGACCTTGAAAATATAATTAGTAGGGCATAGATTTCCAGCCTGCCAAATAACATAAGTGTAGCACATACAAGCTTACCAAAGCTTGAAAAGCAATTAAAGTCTCCATTTGCTATTTCTGCAAGCCCAGCACCGTTATTACTTAATGATGCAATTGCACCAGAGATAGTTGTCATTAGGTTCTGGTCCTCAAAGGATAGCAAAAACATGCCGATAGCAAGCACGAATAAATACATGAGGATGTATACACTAATGGATGATGCATTGGCAGCACTAACAATATTACCATTTATCAATACAGGCTTTACTGCCTTTGGATGTATTCGTTTATAAATTCCTCGGATGATTAACTTTATGAATACCATTACCCTTATTATTTTTAATGAGCCGGCAGTTGAACCACTACACCCACCAATTAATAGTAAAATGAGCAAAATAAACTGAGATATATTTGGAAGCTCGTTGACATTTGTAATGGAAAAGCCTGATGTAGAAACATATCCTACTACCTGCACAAGTGCATCCCCCATGGCAGAGAAAAGATCATCATAGAGGCTACTGAGTCTCATAGCCACTCCCATTACAATAGATGTAATGATTATTAAGGAAATATACCACTTGAGCTCAGGGTCCTTTTTAATTTTTTGCCACTGTTTAGTATATGTGTGAAAAAAGATTATAAAGTTGATAGAGCCAAGTATGGTGAAAAGCGTGATTACAGCTTTGACATATGGTGAAAAGCCAAGAGCAATTTCTCCTCCTGTGCTATATATACCTGCCGTGCTTATGGTTGTCATCGTGTTTATAAGAGCTGGAAAGAGTCCCATTTTTGATAGATATAATAGTAGAAACTCAACTGCTGTTAAAAAGATGTATATTAAATATGTGGTTTTTGCTGTATCGCTTATTCTGGCAGAAGTCTTAACTATTTCAGGACCGGTTATTTCGCTTGAAGCCAGCTTAAGTCCACTTATTCCAAGGCTTGGAAGTATGGAGATTGTCAGTACAAGAATACCGACACCGCCTAGCCAATTAGTAGTCGCTTTCCACATTAAAACAGCCATTGGAAGCTTGATTGGATCAATTACAAAGCCACCTGTCGTGGTCCAACCGGAAATGGATTCAAAAAGGCAATCCACAAAGCTGTAATCAAGGCCGCTCAGGTAGTAAGGAAGTGTACCTATAAGACATATTACTATCCAGCTAATGGTAACAAGCATAAGACCATATCTGTTATTTAGAGTTGTCTTAAAAGGCCTCAATATCTTAAATAAGGCAAGACCAAGAAGTAGGGAGGTGAAGGCAATACTAATAAATGCAGGAATCAGATAAAACTCCTGATATATATAGCCTACTATAATGGCGGGAATCATAGCTATGCCTTCAAAGATTAAAATGGTAGATAATGTTTTTACCATTATGTATTTATTCATTTTATTACCTTGTCCTTAATGTTTGTTAATTGTTTGTAAACTATAGTCAAAATGCAGATATTTGCAATTCTTTAATTGACATTCTTAGCCTGTTTAGATGAAAGTTATATACTTTAATATTCTCCTATGGCTTATTGGAGTTCCAATAGTGAGGTGAAAATAGCATTAAGAATGTAAATACTTCAAGTCTTCCTGCTATCATTGCAAGGCAAAGAACAAACTTGGATATTTCAGGTAGGCTTGAAAAGTTTTTCGTTGGTCCAACAATATTAAAGCCAGGGCCCATATTACCCATGCAGGTAGCTACTGCCGAAAGCGAGCTTATTAAATCAGTTCCTACCAGCGTCAGAATGCCTGTGCAAATTAGCATGAAAAATAAATAGGTAAATATGAAATTGATTACATTTATGGATATATCCTGACTAACCGATCTGCCATTGAGCTTAATAGGGTGTATCCTGCTAGGGTGGAGCTTTCTTCCAATAGCCCTTTTTATGAGCTTTAAAGCAAGTACAACTCTAACACATTTTATACCTCCACTTGTGGATGAGGAGCATCCTCCTATTAGTAGACAGAAGAAAATCAGCATTTGCCCCGTAATAGGCCATATTTCGTAATCGTGAGTAGCAAATCCTGTAGTGGTAAGAACGGAGGAAATTTGAAAAACTATATTTGTGAATAGTCTGTCATTGTCTGTATTCCATCCCTTTAGCTTCATAGTTACAAATATGATGATAGAGAAAATGAAGATAATTCCAAGATATAGTCTTAATTCATTATCCTTTATAAAGCTTTTCCATTTACCTCTAATCAGTAAAATGAAAAGAGAGAAGTTTGTACCACATAGAATCATATATACAATAGTAATCCAGTGAATATAAAGGCTCTTGAAATGCCCAAGACTATCATTATAAGTGGAAAAGCCTCCCGTTCCTACTGTTGCAAAGCTGTGATTCATTGCATCAAATAAATTCATACCACCAAGCAGATATAGGAAAATGAGACTGAAGGTAAAAAAGATGTAGATATAGTAGAGATTTTTAATCACATCGTTATATCTAGGTAAAAACTTATCACTGTTTAGTCCTCCGCTGGATTCTGCATCAGTCATAAGCTGCCCCTTAACGCCTGTATTAGCTAAAAAGGCAACCGTTAAAAATACAATACCCATACCACCTAGCCAATGAGTAAATCCACGCCACATTAGTACGGAGCGAGGCAATACCTCAATATCGGTAAGTATGGAAGAACCCGTCGTAGTAAAGCCTGAAACAGATTCAAAATATGCATCGATAGCATTTGGAATTGCTCCTGTAGCAACAAAAGGAATTGCCCCTAGTGCTGAGCCGAAAAGCCAGGCCAGTACTACGGACAAAAAACCGTCGCGAGGTTTAAATTTAACCAGTGATGAAGGTATATATTTTCTTATAATACTTCCGATGAAGAAAGCAAAAAATGCAGTGTATATAAATACACGCATACAAAAATATTCCCCATAGTATATTGCTGTTGCTATAGGCAATATAAATGCGGCAGCCAGGACTAGTGATAAAAAGCCCAGGATTCTAAGCACATTTGAAAGATTGACCGTCATTTATTTTTTTCTCCTGCCTTGTTTTTCAATAACTTTTCAAGCTCACCGATATCTGATAGAAGACTTAACATAAGTACCCTATCATTTTCCTTTATGATAGTATCACCATCTGGAATAACTGCTCTACCTTGTCTGTGGATACCAGCAATCAGAACCCCTGAAGGCAGCTGCAATTTGCTAAGTGGAATATTGGTGATTTTCATACCAGTTATAGCGATTATTTCCACAATTTCCGCCTGTCCTTGTATCAGGTGGGAGGATACGAGCTTTGTAGATCCTTGCATAAAATGCAGTATATTACTTGCTGTTATATTCAGAGGATTTAATACTATATCCACACCCATATGCTCGATGAGGTTTTTATAGCTGGCACGGCTCACCTTCGAAATAACATTCTTTACATTATATTGTTTCGCAGTAAGTGCAAGGAGTAGATTTTCTTCATCATAGCCTGTGGCTGTAATAAATGCATCCATGTCCTCTACATTTTCGTCCAGCAACAGAGAGGTATCTGTACCATCGCCATGAAGCACCATAACATTCTTAAGATGTGTGGATAGATACTGACATCTCTGCTTGCTTTGCTCGATAAGCTTTACGGAAATACCGAATTCTGATAACTTTTCAGCCAGATAAAATCCAGTTTTCCCACCACCTATAATCATGGCAGTTTGCAGACCAGTATATTTTTCACGATGATGTACCTGTTTATTTAGTTCGTAAATAACAGATTTTTCACCAGAAACATATAGAAAATCGTTTTCTTCTATAACATCCTCACCATGAGGCAGAGTGATTTTTCCATTTTTTGAAATGGCAATCACGATAATATTCGGCAAAATACTTCTAACCTGTGTCATATTCATGCCAATTAGCTGAGGATAATCCTTGGCTACAAATTCGAGCAGTGAAATTTGACCACTTGTGAAAATACCATTGCTAAGAGTATACATTTCCACTAGGTATTTGTATATTTCATTGGTAATTGCAAGATCTGGATTAACAAGCATATCAATGCTAAAATGTTCTTTTAAAAATCTAAACTGGTTCATATGCTCAGGATCTCTTACTCTGGCAATTACATGCTTACATCCCATTTTCTTGGCAGCAGAAGCAATGATGATATTGGCTTCATCACTATCTGTCGTAGAAAGTAAAAATGTATAGTCCTCGATTTTCATATTCTTTAATACATTTGTATCTCTGGCATCTTCATTGATGGTCATAACATCTAACTGCTGTCCGATTCTTTGTAGCTTTTCTTCATCAGTATCTATAATGGTGATACCATAGTCACCTTCTAAAAGTGCTTCTGCTACTTTTATTCCTAATTTCCCAGCACCTACAATGGCAACGTTCATAAAAACCTCTTTTCCATGAGAACTTCTTGCTTGCAAATAATATATTTATATGATTTATATGCGTTCACTTAATTCTGAAATAGTAATCCAGAATTTAATGAGAAATTCCCCAAAAACAATTAGGCCTTAGGCTAACCTAAGACCATAAATATTTTAAATCAAGTAAAGTTTTTTTGCAAGTATACAAGACATTGATAAGTAAATTTGCTATAATGTGAAAAATGGAGGAAAGTATGATAAAAATAGACAGACTAGTAGCAGGCTATTTATCTACGAATAGCTATCGAATATATTATAATGATGGTGGGGAAGGATATGTCATAGATCCGGGTTATAGATGGGAAGAACATGTGGCTTTTATCAAAGAGCATGATCTTAATATTAAAGGAATACTTCTTACTCACGCCCATCATGACCATGTAGGTGCGGCAAAAAAAATAAGTGAAGCTATAAATACGCCAATCTATATACATGAACGAGATAATACCATGTATAAGAATCAAGGTGATATTCTGCTCAAAGGTGGAGAAATACTCATGCTGGAAGAAACAGAAATACATGTACTTAACATGCCTGGTCATACTCCAGGTGGCGTAGGATTTTATCTACCTAAAGAAAAGATTTGCTTTACAGGTGATACTCTTTTTGATGTAGATATGGGATTTTCTAAATTTGAGGGTGGAAGTGAAAAAGAGCTAATGTGGACAACTCAAAATGTATTGGATAAACTCCCAGATGACGTGACCATTTATCCAGGGCATGATGTAAAGGCTACAATGGAGTATGTGAGAAAACAGAATGTAGATTTTCAAACGCTTCTTTCTGGCAAAGAAAGGGTATTTGAATAACTATAGAATTTTGATATGGCAATATAATTAGGAGTGATATTTTGAATATAGAAAAAAATATAACGAATTTTAATTTTTCAAACCTTGATGTAAGGATGATTGCTTTGGATTTAGATGGTACATCCATTAGTCCAGCTAATGTATTCACCTCTAGAACAGTGGAAAGCTTTAAACTTGCACACAAAAAAGGCGCGAATGTGGTTATTGCCACAGGCCGAGCTTTTCATTCACTTCCGCAGCATATTTGGGAGCTAGAATTTATAGATTATGTTATAACCTCTAATGGAGCTGTTACAACTAGGCTTGAAGGAGAAAAGCATGAAATTGTTGATACTAGCTACATTCCTGAAGCTGCGGTTGAGAGCATTGTTCAAATTATGAGAAAATCATCTCTTGTTATGGAAATATTTACACAGGGTGCTTCTTATATTGGTAGAAAAGCCTTAGAAGAAATTTTAGAGGATAAGCACCCATATAGGGATAAGGAGTATGTTAGAAATACCAGAAAAGTGACTGAAGATATATTTGAGTTTGCTTTACAAAATAAAGAGCATATTGAGAATATCAGCGTTACATTTCCTGAAGCAGAGCAAAAAAGCAAGGTGATGGAAATGTTTTCTGAAGTAGAAGCAGTTCATCTGACTTCTTCATTTCCATATAATGTAGAAATAGGAAATGTTACTGCAACTAAAGGCGAGGCACTTAAGCATCTTTTGGCAAAATTTCACCTATCAGCGGATAATTTAATGGCTTGTGGAGATAGCCTAAATGATCTTGAAATGCTTAAGCTTGCCAAAGTAGGCGTAGCAATGGGAAATGCCAGCGAAGAAATTAAGGCAGAATGCAAATATATCACGGCTTCTAATAAGGAGGATGGAGTAGCTGTGGCTATTGAGCAGGTGTTTAAAGCATGATAAGTTTATTCTTTAAATGTATTTACTTGCTATATCTTATCATAACATAGGTAAGTATAATACAGGTTACAAGAAATAGAGCATACATAGAATATAAACTAGTACTACAAGTTTTTCTAAATTTAATCGAACACAAAATAAAGTTGCCCTAAAAGTTAGAGTAAAACTTTAATAAATATATTTAGGTACCAATACTATTTTGTGTTTTTTTACTGTTAATTTTAGATGAGTTGATTTAGGAAAAGTATTGCACATCTTATATAACACATATAACTTAAAAAATAGTTTAAAGTATGACAAATACACAGATTTTAAAAGAAAAAAAGTTTTTTAATATAATCATTGTAACCTTTGATATAAAGTAATATAATTATCACATTAAAGATAGGAGGTATAGACCCATGGGCTATTTAAAATAGAAATAAAGTAGTGTTATAGAATGGGAAAACGAGATGACACTATACATAAGTCTATATCTTTATTGGTAATTAGTTTTGATAAAGCACATTTAATACGATTTATAATTAAAACATATTAGTGAATACTGAAGAAGGGAGTGTTATATGATGACTTCTTCTCAAATAAATGATAACAAATCATATAATTCCGATATCACATTTTATATAGTTATGATAACGGAGCTAATAGTGGTATTAGCCTATGGATATTTTATAACCATAGCTCAAAATAGAGAGCATATGCCGTACATTGTCGCTGGGCTTGCGATAATGATTCCAATAATTATTTCAATGATATTCATAAGACCAAAGCAAAAATTCGTATTTCTGCTATTGGCGTTTATGCACATACTATTTTTGGTGAAAATGCTATAAATATTAAAGTAAAAGGGCTTTGAGCCCTTCTTTTTTTGATAATTATCAAGCTATGTAATGACTTAGAATTCCTCTAAAGCTTTTACTATTTAGCATTCAATTTTATCTGTCTACGTCACCATTTTATAAAAAATAAAAAGTTGAAAATTGACTAGTTTTTCTACTTTTTGATGTGAGCACCTTAAAAAAATTTTGATAAAATTTGGATTAAAGGCAGGTGATACATATGGGAGCTAATTATGATAAGAAATTAGGCAGCCTAGGAGAGGACATGGCTAAGCTAGCTTTTGAACAGAGAGGATATAAATATTTAGCCAGAAACTTTTATTCAAAACATGGTGAAGTGGATTTGATTTTTGAAAAGCAGGATGTCATATATTTCGTAGAGGTGAAAGTTAGATTTAACAATGATGAGGGTGCCATTTATTCAATTGATGGGCAAAAGCTTTCGTCCATGAAAAAAACAGCAATTGAATATTTGAAGCAAAGTAAGTATTTTTTCAAAGCCATAGAATTTATTGCAGTTGCAATAGATGTTCATACAGTAGATATAGAATAGGAGCAACGTATGCAGATAAGATCAAATACAACAGTAAATACCCCTATAAGAAGCCATGTGGTGATAACCTCAGCCATATGCGGAGATACTGCTAAAGTAGTTAAGCTGGAGTGCCTCAGCCAAAATGGTCTGCCCAAAATTATGCTGGCGGGAGTCAAACAAAGTAAATTTGTCTCTTCCATAACTCGGATTAGAAGTATGTTAAAGGCCATAATTGATATTAAGCTAAACAAGAAATTCACTTTAAATTTTAATCCTAACTTGGAAGATGTAATAAGTGTGGAGCATATGGAATTACCCATTGCCATAGCGTTAACTGCCACATGTAAGAAAGAAAATAATAGAAATACTAGACTTGCAGCCATTGGAAATATATCTCTTTTAGGAAATATAGAGCCGCTAGAATACTTTTATCCCCTTCTTTTAGCTTTACTGCACTCTGATGCCGAATATATTTTGGTGCCATGGGAAAACTTAAAAGGATTTAAAATTAATGACGAAAGAGTTATAGGAATTAGCAATTTTACTGATATTTTGGATACAAATGGAAATATTGATATTGACTTTAATAAACTTAGGGAAAAGTACGTTAAGAACTATTATAAAGAACCTTATGAAGAACATCAGCAAAGTGACACCCTATATAATGAAAATAAAATGCTAAATGATTGCATAATAGATAATAACGTGGAGGGGAATAGAGATAATAATGACAGTGATTTTATAATTGAAAATGAACTCATTATGAAGATAATGACTGCCATATGTGGAAAGCATAACATATTAGTGGAAACAAATCATGATAATAGGCTTAAGTCTTTTATGGATATATTTAATAAAATTTTTGTTCCAGAAAAAATGGATTTAATTGATAGATCACTTATAGAGTTATGTAAGAAAAGCTACGCCTATAGCACCAATAGTAATATTTTTAGAAGAAATAATGCCCAGGGACAGTTCATATATAATATGGTGGTTTTGGATGGAACAGAATCAGTTAAGGAGATGCTGGTATCAGATAAAAATATGGGACTTGGATATATTTATTTAGCTCATAAAGGAATACTTTGTATAAAGGACACAGCTAGTCATAGCACAGCGTTTTTACGAGGATTATGTAGGGTGCTTGGCTATGGGGATTCACAGGAGGAGAAGGAAAATAGGAAGAGCAGGTATAGTGAAAATGTGAAGTTAAGTGATTACTTTAGTCCACTTTGCATATTTGCTATGAAAAGCTGTAAATGTGGAGGACTTTTTTCAAATGCAAAACGATGTAGCTGTAGTTTACATGATATTTATAAATATCGTCAGACACCAGCCAAGTATTTAAAAGAGCATATCAAAATTTATATAAATTTAGATGATTTATCAACGGAGCTAGAAGAAGCATTAAGCCTAAATAATTTAGATAGTATCAGATATAAAATAAAAGTTGCAATGAGGCAAATAAAAAATATAAAAAGGTGTGGGAATAATTATATTTGCCATAATAGGGAGGATAGAAACGTAGAAAGTATACATAAAACTCAAATGGGAGAAGTGCTATACGAAGAAAAAGAAATTAGAAGTTTTATTAAAACACATGAAATTACTGATTTAGATGAATCTTCTCTACTTGATGTAGCTACCAGTATTATGGTACTAAATGGGAAAGAGGAAATAAATCAGCAGGAGCTTATGGAAGCTGCTAATATGATGAGGATTAAAGAATATGAGTGAAGGACGATATAACTATGTTCATGGAGGGAATTTAATCGCAAGCATAAGAGAAAATTATCATGTTATAAAAAGGGGAGATAAGCTATACCCTGATTCATTACTGGATGCACCATGCCCTCCTGAAAAAATATTTGTGTATGGAAATTTAAAGCTCCTTGAAAAAGAAAAGATAGCTGTTGTAGGATCAAGAGACTGTTCAGAATATGGAAAGAAAATGAGTGAGAAAATAGCAACTAAGTTATCGGAAGCAGATAAGGTGGTGGTTAGTGGCCTTGCAAGAGGAATTGACAGCTACGCTCACATAGGAGGATTAAAAGGAGAAGGAGGAACTATTGGGATATTAGGTTGTGGTTTAGATATTTGCTATCCGGCTAGCAACTGGCAATTATTTGAAAGAGTAGCAAATGAAGGGCTCTTGATTTCTGAATGGGAACTTGGTAGTCAGCCAAGAAGATATACCTTTCCTATGAGAAACAGGCTGATAGCTGCAATCTCAGCTGCTACTGTTGTGGTAGAAGCAGCCACCCGAAGCGGAGCACTTATTACAGCAGAGCTTGCCATTGAAATGGGTAGAGAAGTGTATAGCATGCCAGGAAATATCAGTTCAATTAACAGTCTGGGTACAAATAGGCTAATTCAATATGGAGCTAGACCTTTAGTTGTGATTGAAGAAATGCTAAGAGATTTGGGACTAAAATAAAATGTATTATCAGGGGAATTTTATTAGTAATGTACTGATTAGTGAAGCACTAGAGCATATTAAGAAAGATGATGGGGTATATTTTTTTACACTTGCCAAAAAAATGAATATTGACACCAACAGGCTTCGTGTTATAATATCTGTTTTAGAAATAGAAGGAGCTATCGAGAATGTTTCGGGAAGATTATTTTTAATGTAATGATTGTGCCCTATGACATTTATCGAAGCAAAGGAGCATAATTTGGCAGTAAAGAGTACAAAATCAAAAGTAAACCATGGTGATAAAAAAGGAAGTCTGCTAATAGTCGAGTCACCATCGAAAGCCAAGACAATAGGCAAATATTTAGGGAGCAAATACAATGTAATTGCTTCAGTAGGACATATAATTGATTTGCCAAAAAGCAAGCTTGGAGTAGATACAGAAAATAATTTTGAACCTGAATATATTCAGGTTCGTGGAAAAGCAAAGGTTATAAAAGAAATAAAGTCTGCGGCAGCTAAAGCAGAAAATATTTATGTGGCTACTGACCCAGATAGGGAAGGAGAGGCTATAGCATGGCATATAGGAAGTCTTATAGGACTGCCTGATGGTGATGATTGGCGTGTAACTTTTAATGAAGTAACAAAGGATAAGGTACTAGAAGCTTTGAAAAGTCCTCACAGTCTTGACATGGGGCTGGTAAATGCACAGCAGGCAAGGAGGGTGCTAGATAGGCTCGTAGGATATAAGCTTAGCCCATTATTATGGAGGAAAGGTGGTAAGGGTCTTACGGCAGGTAGGGTACAGTCTGTAGCTCTTCGTATTATCTGTGACAGAGAGGATGAAATAGATGCCTTTGTTCCTCAGGAATACTGGGAAATTTACGGAAATTTTCAGCTCGATGACGGGAGCGTCATTAAAGCCATACTGCATAATAAAACGGGTAGTAAAAAGAAGTTAAATATTACTTCTGGAGAAATGGTAGAGGATATAGCAGGCAGCTTGGGAACAAATGGCGTTATTTCCAGTACAGAAAAAAAACTCACTAAGAGAAGTCCTGCACCTCCGTTTACTACAAGTAGTATGCAGCAAGATGCAGCTACAAGATTAGGTTTTTCATCGAAGAAGACGATGCAAATTGCCCAACAGTTATATGAAGGTATAGAAATAAAAGGTAAGGGAACTACAGGTCTTATCACATATCTGAGAACTGACTCTGTTAGAATTTCTCCGCAGGCTAAGGCGGCTGCTAAAGAATATATTACGGGTATTCATGGGGAAAAATATTATAAAAATAATGTTTTTTCAAATAAGAAAAAAGATATACAAGATGCTCATGAGGCTATCAGACCTAGTGATGTGTACATGCATCCAGAGAGTATAAAATCATCTCTTACAGCAGATCAGTTTAAGCTCTATAATTTAATATGGAGAAGATTTGTAGCGTCACAGATGGCACCATCTGAATTTCAATCCACTAATGTAGTAATAAGCCAGGGTGAATATGACTTTAAAGCTAATGGATCAATACAAGTATTTGATGGTTACAAGAAAGAGTATAATTTCTCTGGGGATGAAAGAGATAAGCTAATTCCAGAAGTGGAAAAGGGAGACGAAGTAAAGCTGATTGAACCAATTGAAAAGCTACAAAAATTCACCAATCCACCAGCACGCTTTACAGAAGCAAGTATAGTAAAGGAATTGGAAGACAAAAACATTGGAAGACCTAGTACATATGCAACAATCATTTCCACACTGCTTGATAGGAATTATGTAGTAAAACAGGAAAAGCAGCTTGTACCTACGACAATTGGAAGATTGGTGACAAATGCTTTTAAAAAATATTTTGATAATATTGTTGATGTAGGTTTTACTGCCAGCATGGAGGAAAACCTAGACGATGTAGAAAAGCAGGAAAAAAATTGGCATGACGTTATCCATAGCTTTTATGAAGGATTTGAAGAAAAGCTTGAAAACGCTATGGCTAATATGGAATATTTAAAGGTGCCACCTAAAGAAAGTGGAGAGATTTGCGAAAAGTGTGGCAGGCCAATGCTGATACGAGAGGGAAGGTTTGGACCATTTTTGGCGTGCAGTGGATTCCCAGACTGTAAAAATAGTAAACCTATTCAAAAAAAGCTGGGAGTTAAATGTCCAAAATGTGGTGGTGAAATAATTGAGCGTAAAAGCAAGAAGGGACGCATTTTTTACGGATGTAGTAATTATCCGGAATGTGATTTTGTATCTTGGGACCCACCTACGGGAGTATCATGTCCTAAATGTGGCAGCCCGATGACAAAGAAGCCGAAGGCAAAGTACAGCATGTGTACAAATAAGGACTGTGGGTATAAGGAATAGTATAGATTATTTTTATTAAGCTTTTGTTAGTTGTGAAAATATGAATATGTTATAATAAAAGCGTTTTAATAAAGGAGGTAGCTGTGGAATTTCACGGTACGACAATATGCGCTGTTAGACGAGATAATGGAGATATAGCAATAGGTGGAGACGGACAGGTAACCATGGGGAAAAGTGCAATTATGAAAAATGGTGCCAAAAAAGTAAAGAAAATCTACAATGGTACTGTGCTAAGTGGTTTTGCCGGCTCTGTAGCTGATGCATTTTCCCTGACGGAAAAATTCGAAAAAAAATTAGATGAGCATGGTGGGAACCTCAAAAGGGCTGCAGTATCTTTAGCACAGCTATGGCGTTCAGATAAAGGTATGCGAAATCTGGAGGCACTCATGATTGTGGCAGATAAAGATGAACTTTTGGTAGTATCTGGCAATGGAGAGGTAATAGCCCCTGATGAGCCATATATTGCCATTGGATCAGGAGGTAATTATGCATATGCAGCAGCTAGTGCACTATATAATAATACTGATTTAAGTGCTGAGGACGTAGTTATGAAATCGCTGAAAATTGCTGCATCTATTTGTGTATATACTAATGATCATATTTCAATTGAAAAGCTGTAATAGTAGGAGAAAGAGATGTCAGATAAAAAACAGATGAAGGACATGACCCCAAAGGAGATTGTTGCTGAACTAGACAAATACATCATAGGACAGGAGGAAGCGAAAAAATCCGTCGCTATTGCCCTTAGAAACAGATATAGAAGAAGTAAGCTTGATGCTGAGCTTCGTGAAGAAGTAACGCCTAAAAATATTTTGATGATGGGACCTACCGGTGTTGGAAAAACTGAAATTGCACGTAGGCTAGCCAAACTTATGGATGCACCATTTGTAAAGGTGGAAGCTACTAAATTTACCGAGGTAGGATATGTGGGTCGTGATGTAGAATCCATGATCAGAGATCTGGTAGAGGCATCAGTTAGACTTGTAAAAAATAGAAAGCTTGAAGAAAAGAGAGAAATTGCTGAGAAACTGGCTGAGGATGCTCTTGTAGCTGCTTTGGTACCAGATAAGTCGGAAAAGAAAAAAACTACCACGCCTCTTAATGTAATGGAGCTTTTTTCAAGACCAGATTATAAGACGCAAAAGGAAGAATACGAGGAATCCATAGAAAAGTCATCAGATACTAAGGATACTAATATAGCGATGGCTAGAGAGCAGGTGAGAAAGCAGCTCAGAGAGGGACTACTTGAGGATGAAATTGTTGAAATAACTGTTGATGTTCCAATGTTTGATTCCGGAAACCTAGATGTAGGTGGCTCTGGCATGTCTATAGCTATCGGCAATATTTTCGGTGGAAATGCTCCTACTCAAAAGAAATCCAGGAAGATGCACGTTCGAGATGCTAGAAAGACTCTAATAGATAATGAATCACAAAAGCTAATCGATATGGATGAGGTTAGTAGTGAGGCTTTATTTAATGCGGAGGAAAATGGCATTATATTTATTGATGAAATAGATAAGATTGCTTCAAACGGATTTAAACAGGGAGCTGATGTTTCAAGAGATGGTGTGCAAAGAGATATTCTCCCAATCGTGGAGGGTAGTGTTGTGAATACCAAGCACGGTACCATAAAAACAGATCATATATTGTTTATAGGCTCTGGTGCATTTCACATGGCAAAACCATCTGATCTTATTCCAGAACTTCAAGGAAGATTTCCAATTAGAGTAAATTTAAAATCTTTAAATAAAGAAGATTTTAAAGCCATTCTTACTGTACCTCAAAATGCCCTTATAAAGCAAAATATAGCCTTAATGGCAACAGAAGGACTTAGTCTTAGCTTTGACGATGAGGCATTAGAGGAAATTGCTGAAATGGCATACCTGATGAACATCGAACAGGAAAATATTGGAGCGAGAAGACTGCATACAATCCTTGAAAAGTTATTAGAAGAAATATCCTTTGAGGGATCAGATGCTGCTGAAAAAAATATAGTAATAGACAGAGAGTATGTAAGAGGTGTATTTGCCTCAAAAATAGATGCTCACGATCTTGATAGATATATATTGTAGATAATGTGAACTTTACATGCTAATATTTATAAAAATATGTAATAATTTGTAAGGCAAATTAGAAATACAGCTATATTAAAACTATAATATGGGAGGAGAGCTTGATTAAATTTACTGATGATAACAAAGTCATTGAGAGAGAGGCAGGGTTCTCCTCTATTTTAGTTGGTGTGTACCCAAAGGCAGGTGATGCAAAAAACTATCGAGATGTGGTTACAATGCAAGCAGAAGATTCACTAAGCGAACTGGAAGCTTTAGTTGAAGCAGCTGAAGGGGAGGTTATAGGAGTAAGGGCTTATTATCCTAAATCTATAAATCCTGCATTTTACATGGGAAGGGGTGCTGTAGAGGAGATTGCTGATTTAGTGGCAAAGCTGGAAGCCGATACAGTGGTTTTTGATAGTGAGCTATCTGGAATCCAGCTTAGAAATCTGGAGGAAGCACTAAATGTCAAGGTTATTGACAGAACTATCCTTATTTTAGATATTTTTGCAAGTAGAGCAACATCTAAGGAAGGTTCATTGCAGGTGGAGCATGCTCAATTAAAATATCGTATGAGCAGGCTTACTGGCTTTGGCAAGGCTCTGTCAAGACCTGGAGGAGGTATAGGAACTAGAGGCCCCGGTGAGAAAAAGCTTGAGACTGATAGAAGACATATTGAGAGCAGACTCATTGCCATTGAAAATGATATAAAAAAGAGCAGGCGTACTAGGAATTTACATCAGCAGGCTCGTAGAAAATCCGGGCTACCGATAGTTGCTCTTGTAGGATATACAAATGTTGGTAAGTCAGCCATAATGAACAAGCTGCTTGATCTGAACCCAGAAAACAAACCTGAAGTAGATGAGTATTCATCTAAAAAGGTATTTGAAAAAAATCAGCTTTTTGCTACCTTAGATACACATCACCGTAGGGTGAAGCTAGACAGCAGAGGCGAACTCATATTGATTGATACGGTAGGATTCGTCAGCAAGCTGCCACATAGTCTTATTTCGGCTTTTAAATCTACACTTGAAGAGCTTAAGGATGCAAGTGTAGTTTTGCATGTACAAGATATATCCAGCGATCATATGTTGCAGGAAGCAAGGGTTACAAAGTCGGTCATGAAGGAACTAGGTGTGGAAGAAGAAAAAGTAATCAATGTATACAATAAGAGCGATTTACTAGAGGAATCTATACTGGAAAAAAAGCTTGTAGAAGATGTATGTGCTGGCAATAATTTAGAAACTCATATAATTTCCGCAAAAACTGGAAGTGGATTAAAAAAGCTTATAAATTCAATTTATGAGGTCGCATATGGAGTGGAAATAGAACTGAAATTTAGGCTGCCTTTTGATAAGGGGGATGTATTTTCGAAGCTGTGTAAGGCTGCAAGCAGCATGGTTTATGAATACGATGAAAATGGAATAATCGGAAGCTGCAAACTAATAGAAGAGGATTATAATCGCTTTAAAGAGTATGAAATAAAATGATATTATATAAAACAGCATATAAACGGGCAGAGGCCAGCATTGAAATAAAAAGATCTAAGTTTATCGCTCATGGTACACCTGTAGATACCATAGAGCAGGCAAGAGCTTTTATAGAAGAAATCAAGGAAATGCACAAAGATGCTACTCATAATGTACCTGCGTTTATAGTAGGAAACAAAATGGAGCATATGTGGGCAAGTGATGACGGAGAACCTCAGGGGACATCAGGGCCTCCAATATTAAAGCTTTTAGAAAATGAAGGCATTACCAATATTGCTTTAGTGGTAACAAGATACTTTGGTGGGACAAAGCTAGGTACAGGTGGGCTTGTGCGTGCATACACAGATGCTGTAAAGGCATACCTTGATGTAGCAGGATTAGCCTTTGGCATGGATATGCGCAGGTTACGCCTTAAGCTTGACTATGATAAATATAGTATCCTGGAAAAAAACATTACTAATTTTAGAGGAAGAATAGATAAGGTTGAGTATGATCAGAGGGTACATGTGGATGTAGTTATTCCGGTGGAAGATGAGGAAGGATTTGAAGGTTATCTGTCCAATCTTGCATTAGGAAGACGTGTAATAGAAGAAAAAAAAGATATTATTTCATTGATTAAGTCAGATAAATAAATTTAGGAAAAGATAAGATAAAAGATTTCTTTAAGACTGTAAACAGCATATGCGATGAATCATGTTTTGGGTTAAAATGTAATGCTATATGAACTTTTACGAATATTTTTACTGGCTGGTTGATGAGTAATTTAAAGTAATTTAAGAGGATATTTAGATTTACTGACTGTAAAATATATATTGAAAATATGTAAATTTCAATACCTAACCAGAATACATGAGAAATTTTTAAAAAGTGCTTGACAAACAGTTTATTTTCATATAACATATATAAATGTGCTAAGGCATACGGGCGCATAGCTCAGCTGGGAGAGCACCTGCCTTACAAGCAGGGGGTCATAGGTTCGAGCCCTATTGCGCCCACCATACAATCACAAAAAATTGGCCTGGTAGTTCAGTTGGTTAGAATGCCAGCCTGTCACGCTGGAGGTCGACGGTTCGAGCCCGTTCCAGGTCGCCAATTTTTTATACTTGCTGGCGTGGCTCAACGGTAGAGCAGCTGATTTGTAATCAGCAGGTTGGGGGTTCGATTCCCTCCGCCAGCTCCAACCTCATTACTCACGAGGCTAGGGTATTTCGAGGGATTCCCGAGTGGCCAAAGGGGGCGGACTGTAAATCCGTTAGCTTTGCTTTCGATGGTTCGAATCCATCTCCCTCGACCAATTATAAGCGGAAGTGGCTCAGGGGTAGAGCATCGCCTTGCCAAGGCGAGGGTCGCGAGTTCGAATCTCGTCTTCCGCTCCAATATGCGGATGTAGTTCAATGGTAGAACCTCAGCCTTCCAAGCTGATGGCGTGAGTTCGATTCTCATCATCCGCTCCATTTTTTTCTTAAAAGTGTGGGCTCATAGCTCAGTTGGATAGAGCAACGGCCTTCTAAGCCGTGTGTCCGGGGTTCGAATCCCTGTGGGCTCACCATTTTTTGCAAGGTGAGATAGTGGGGTATAGCCAAGCGGTAAGGCGACGGACTTTGACTCCGTCATGCGTAGGTTCGATTCCTGCTACCCCAGCCAACAGGATCCATTAGCTCAGTCGGTAGAGCACTTGACTTTTAATCAAGGTGTCCGGAGTTCGAATCTCCGATGGATCACCAATTTATTAGCCCAATGTAGAATCCATGTGGAGAGGTGTCCGAGTGGTTTAAGGAGCTGGTCTTGAAAACCAGTGATTCCGAAAGGGACCGTGGGTTCGAATCCCACCCTCTCCGCCATACAGATCTGGAGAAGTACTCAAGAGGCTGAAGAGGACGGTTTGCTAAACCGTTAGGGTTCATATTAGGGCCGCATGGGTTCGAATCCCATCTTCTCCGCCATGTAGGGGTATAGCTCAGTTGGTAGAGCAGTGGTCTCCAAAACCACGTGTCGTGGGTTCGATTCCTACTGCCCCTGCCATTCACGAAATCATCGGGGTGTAGCGCAGCTTGGTAGCGCAACTGGTTTGGGACCAGTGGGCCGCGGGTTCAAATCCTGCCACCCCGACCATATTTCGGGCCATTAGCTCAGTTGGTCAGAGCGTCCGGCTCATAACCGGCAGGTCCTGGGTTCAAGTCCCCGATGGCCCACCAATATGCCCAGATAGCTCAGTTGGTAGAGCAGAAGACTGAAAATCTTCGTGTCCTTGGTTCAATTCCGAGTCTGGGCACCAGGTGCTTTATAAGCACCTTTTTTATTGTCTGATAATGGTTACATAAGGATATAGTGGATAATTCAATTTTCATCTTAATATATCATCACATTATTACTTTATAATTTTAGGTAAAGTATTTCGCAATTTGTTCTTTGATATTTTTAGATTAACCTAATATCATCATATACTATATTTTAATTTTCAAAATAAAAGCATGTAAGGTTTAAAAGCAAAAAACTTAAAAATAAATAAAAATAAGTGTTGACAATGTTAAAAAAAAGGAGTATTCTATATACAGATATTAGCACTCTCGCATTATGAGTGCTAATAATAAAAATCTTAACTGGAGAAAGGAGGTCGTAAATGGAGCTTACTAAACGTAAGTTAAAAATCCTTCAGGCCATTATAAATGATTATATTACTAATGCTGAGCCTGTTGGATCAAGAACCCTTTCAAAAAGGGAGGATATTAGCTTTAGTGCTGCTACTATTCGTAATGAAATGGCAGATCTAGAGGAGATGGGATATCTCACACATCCACATACATCTGCTGGCAGAGTTCCGTCGGATAAGGCATATAGGCTTTATGTAAATGAGCTTATGAATAAGCCAAAGCTTTCGGCGGCAGATAAGCGAAATATAAAAAAGCATCTGAAAGTCAATGTAAATGAGCTTGACGAGACAATTAAGCATGCAGCAAGACTTCTTTCTACCATTACCAATCTTACATCATTTGTCATAAGTCCTACCAATGATGAGGAGATGATTCGGCTTGTACAATTTATTCCAATGGATGAGGAAACAGTGCTAATGATGATTGTTACCAAATCTGGAAGAGTATCCAATACAGCAATTAAAATGAATATGGATTATACTGCCGAGCAGCTTCAGATATTAGGGAAAAGCTTCACATATAATTTTCAAGGCAAAAGGCTGTCTGAGGTGCTAAAACACCACATAATAGAGGCGTTTGAAAGCGATATGATTGCAATGAACTCACTCGCAGATATGGTAATGCCTAATTTTATGAAGACTCTTGAGAAAATGCTGGATGTTGAGCTTTATCTGGATGGTCTTACAAATATATTTGATTTACCAGAATATACCAATCTTGATAGGGCAAAGAGCTTTTTCAAGCTTTTAGAACGTAGAGATGATTTCAGGAGACAGATTTTAGAACGTGAAGATGGAGTTATAGTAACAATTGGCGATGAAAATATGGATGATTCACTTAATGAATGTTCTTTAATTACTGCTAGCTATCATGTTGATGGCAGGCTTGTTGGAAAGCTTGGAGTAATTGGTCCAACAAGAATGAAATATGGTGAAATAACATCTATCATTGAATACTTAACAGATAATCTTTCAAATAGTTTCACTATAGGTGATGGCAATGAAGATGATAATAGATAGGAGGAGGCTTTGAAGAAGGCAAACAAGAGTAATATGTCGGAAGTAAACGCTGCGGTTGATTCAAAAAAGGATGGTAGTGATGAATTTAATACTGAAAATTGTAAGTGTGAAGAAACTGGCACATCTGGCGATAAGGCTGCTGAGAACAAAGACGGGTCTGCTTATGATAATTGCAGCTCTGCTGATGAAAAGCAGGATGAATCCCATGAAGAGCCAGAACAGTCCTCGGAGATAAACAGTGAGATCCAGGATGATGGTGAGATAGAAAAGGAAGACGTAGAGGAAGCTTGGCAGGAAAAATATGTGAGACTATATGCTGAGTTTCAAAATTTCAAAAAAAGAAGTGAAAGAGATAGAGCTCAGATTTATCAGATGGCAAATGAAGATTTAATAAAGGATCTTCTAACGGTTATTGATAATCTGGAAAGGGCTTTAGTACAAGAGGATACGGCAGATAAGGGACTTCTTGATGGAATTCGTTTAGTGCATAAGCAGTATATTGATATACTGACAAAGCATGGACTTTCTGCTATAGATCCAATTGGCTGTGAGTTTGATCCAAGGGAACATCAGGCAATTATGATGGAAGAAAAGGAAGGATTTAAACAAAATCAGGTAACAGAAGTGTTGCAAAAGGGATATAGTTTAAAAGGAAAGGTGCTAAGGCCTGCTATGGTAAAGGTGCACCAATAAGTTATAAACACAAAAATTACAGGTTATTAAATAGGATATAGTTAAAAAATTTAGTTAAATAGATAGGAGAATACAAATGGCAAAAGTAATTGGAATTGATTTAGGAACAACAAATAGCTGTGTATCAGTATTAGAAGGCGGAGAACCAGTAGTAATTGCTAATGCAGAGGGAGACAGAACTACTCCTTCGGTTGTGGCTTTTGCAAAGGATGGAGAAAGACTTGTAGGAGAGATTGCTAAAAGACAGGCTGTAACTAATCCGGACAGAACAATTTCTTCAATCAAAAGACATATGGGTGAGAGCTATAAGGTAACAGTAGATGATAAATCATACACCCCACAGGATATTTCAGCAATGATTTTAAGCAAGCTTAAGGCAGATGCTGAAAGCTATTTGGGAGAAAAGGTAAGTGAAGCTGTTATTACAGTTCCAGCTTATTTCTCTGATGCCCAAAAGCAGGCAACAAAGGATGCTGGTAAGATTGCAGGTCTTGATGTTAAGAGAATTATAAATGAGCCTACTGCAGCTTCTCTTGCATATGGTCTTGATAAGGAAGATGGAAATCACAAGATATTGGTGTATGACCTAGGTGGTGGTACATTTGACGTATCCATACTGGAATTAGGAGATGGAGTATTCCATGTACTTGCTACAAATGGTGATACTAAGCTTGGTGGAGATGACTTTGATAAGGCAATTATGGATTACCTGGCTGATACCTTCCAAAAGGAGCATGGTGTAGATTTAAGAAAAGAAAATATGGCACTTCAAAGATTAAAGGAAGCTGCTGAAAAGGCAAAGAAGGAGCTTTCAAGTGCACAGAAGGCAAATGTAAATCTACCATTTATATCTGTAACAAGTGAAGGACCTTTAAATCTGGATATTGATATTACCAGAGCAAAGTTTGAACAGTTAACAAGTAATCTTGTAGATAGAACTATTGAGCCTATGAAGAAGGCTATGGCAGATGCAGGTGTAAGTAATAGTGATATTGAGAAGGTTATATTAGTTGGTGGTTCTACAAGAATTCCAGCAGTACAGGAAGCAGTTAAGAAGGTTACAGGAAAAGAGCCATATAAGGGAATTAACCCTGATGAATGTGTTGCTATGGGTGCAGCTGTTCAGGCTGGCGTACTAACAGGTGAGGTAAATGATGTATTACTACTTGATGTTACCCCATTATCACTTTCAATAGAAACACTTGGTGGTGTGGCAACTAAGCTGATAGAGAGAAACACTACTATTCCAACAAAGAAAAGTCAGATTTTCTCCACAGCAGCTGATAATCAGACTGCGGTAGATATACATGTAATGCAGGGAGAAAGAGAGATGGCATCTGGAAATATTACATTAGGTCGTTTCCAGCTTACTGGTATTGCACCTGCTCCACGTGGAATTCCACAGATTGAAGTAACATTTGACATCGACTCAAATGGTATTGTAAATGTAAGTGCTAAGGATATGGGCACCGGCAAGGAGCAGAATATTACAATTACATCTTCTACTAAGCTTTCTGAAGAGGAAATTAAGCAAAAGGTTGCTGAAGCAGAGCAATATGCAGAGGAAGATAAAAAGCGTAAAGAGGAGATAGAAGCGAAAAATAAAGCAGAAAACCTTATTTACGAAACAGATAAATCCTTGAAAGAGCTAGGTGATGCTATAAGTGAAGATGAGAAAAAAGACATTGAAGCAGCAAAGGAAGAGCTTCAAAAGGCACTTGATAGCAATGTAATGGATGATATAAAGGCAAAGAGTGATGCACTTACTGAAAAATTCCATATCATCTCAACAAAGCTATATGAGAAGGCTGCAAAAGAACAGCAGGCACAGGCTGGTGGAAACGCTGCTACTGAAGAGAATAAGACAGATGATAATGTAGTGGATGCAGACTTTGAAGTAGTAGACGATAATAAATAATATGGAAATGTGATTAAGATAGGAGGCAGACGCCTCCTATCTTAAATATGTAAAGGAAGATTATGGCAAATAAAAGAGATTATTATGAGATATTGGGACTTTCAAAGGGTGCAAGCGATGATGAAATAAAAAAGGCCTTTAGAAAGATGGCTCTCAAATATCATCCTGATAGAAATCAGGGAGATAAGGCTGCGGAGGAGTCATTTAAGGAGGTAAATGAAGCATACAGCATCCTTTCCGACCCAGAAAAAAAGAAGAGATATGATCAATTTGGCCATGCAGGAGTAGACCCCAATGCCGGCTTTGGTGGCGGTGGCTTTGAAGGCTTTGGTGGTTTTGGCGGTTTTGAAGATATCTTCTCATCATTCGGTTTTGGTGGAAATGGTGGCTTTAGTGGCTTTGGCGGTTTTGGTGCGCAAAGAAGAGGGCCAAGCCCAGGAAGAGATATAAAGCAGACTATAACAATTGATTTCGATGAAGCCTTCCACGGAGTAGAAAAAACCATTGCCATTACAAAGCTTACTGAATGTGAGCATTGTCATGGACATGGAAACGAACCAGGAACAGAAAAAGAGACTTGTCCAAATTGTCATGGTACAGGAGTTATAAATAGAGTACAGCAGACACCTTTTGGTGCATTTCAAACACAGACAACATGTCCGGAATGTAACGGTACTGGAACAATTATAAAAGAAAAATGTTCTGAATGTGGTGGTCAAGGCAGAGTCCAAAAGAGAGTTACTATAAAAGTAAATATACCTGCTGGTGTGGATAATGGCAACATTATTACACTTCGTGGACAGGGTGAAGCAGGGCAGCAGGGCGCACCCGCAGGAAATCTGTACATTGAAACGAGAGTCAGACCACATAGTATATTAAAGCGTAATGGAGATGACCTGTATATAGATGTACCTATAACCTTTGACCAGGCTGCGCTTGGAGATGAAATACAGGTGCCGACGGTGGATGAAAAGCTATCTTATAAGGTGCCAGCTGGAACACAGCCTGAGAGTATTTTTAGAATGAGAGGAAAGGGTATGCCAAATCCTCACAGTGGACGCAGAGGAAATCTTTACGTTAAGGTGAAGCTAGAGGTACCAAAGAACTTAAATGATAAGCAGCGTGAGGCTATAGCAAGCTTAGGAAGCATATTGGACGAAGAAGCTTATAGTGGCAAAAAAAGCTTTACGGATAAGCTTAAGGAGTGGTTCAGCTGATTATTGCTGCTAACTTATCATTTTATTGCACAGTAGTGGAGATACTATGAATAATGTCCTGATTGATTCAAATTGGGTTTTAAATGATAGAATTATTATTGAGGATGAGAAGGTTTTGCATCATCTGCTTGATGTCATGAGAGTATCCAGTGGAAAGAGGCTAAAGCTGACAGACGGAAGAGGTATCGTCTATGAGGGCACAATTATTTCTTTAAAAGAAAAACGGGTAGAAGTGTCCATAGAGGATATGTTTTGTGGTGGAGAGGAAAGTAAGCTATTTAGGCTAACTCTTTTTCAAGGAATGCCAAAGGCGGGTAAATTAGAAACTATTATTCAAAAGGTAGTAGAACTTGGCTGTATACAAATTGTACCAATTTATATGGATAGATCCATATCCGTAGATAAGGGTAAGGGTGACAAAAAGAAAGAACGGTGGCAAAAAATTGCTACAGAGACTATCAAACAGTGTGGAGGCACGCTAATTCCAGCGGTAGAAGCTCCCATTACATTTGAGAAGTGTCTTGATAAGCTAGAAACTATGGATCATGTGATATTTCCCCATGAAAGTATGGATGGCAGGAGTATAAAAGATTTTCTGCGTGAAATAAAGGGTGAGATTGAAGATAAGGCTTCTAATAGTTATCCAATAAATATAGGTATAATTATTGGTCCGGAAGGAGGCTTTTCACCAAGGGAAAAACAGGAGCTTATTTCAAGAAATATTGAGCCTTTATCCCTTGGAAGTCGTATATTAAGAACCGAGACAGCAGCTATTAGCACCGTTTGTATGGCTTTGTATGAGCTTGAGCTGTAATTTACATAGATGCTGATTTAGATACTTATTTTGGCATCTATTTTTTTATAACAAAGTAGATTAATTTTACTGGATGCTCTATTATGTTAGATAGCACAATTATCATCAAGGTACATCTAGTTTTATAGTAAAATGAGTATGAACCTTTATTTAATTGACCAGACTTTGCTTTTATCCTATAATGAATATTCAGAATATATACAGGTAAGGAATAACTTTGAAAGATAATAGATCAATTGAAAGAGAAGATAGAGTAAGAATTGCCTTTAAAACCTTGGGATGTAAGGTGAACCAATATGAGACAGAGGCCTTAAAGGAAAGGTGTATTAGTCGAGGCTATGAAATAGTAAGGGACGAAGACTTTGCACACGTATATGTAATAAATACATGTACGGTGACAAACATGGCAGATAGAAAATCTAGGCAATTCATAAGAAGATTCAAAAAGCAAAATCCAGACGCTATAGTGGCAGTTACAGGCTGCTATGCTCAAATAAAGCCTGAGGAGGTGGCTGCTATTGATGGTGTCAATATAGTGGCTGGAACAAATGAGAAAAACAATATTATAGAATATATTGAAAATGCAATGACGACAGGTTACTTAGACACATGTAAAGAAGAAGTGCATGTATCCAGCTATGAAGAGCTTTGTCAGTATAAAAGTAATGGAGTCGTTACCTTGGCAGAAGATAGACAAAGAGCATATATAAAAATACAAGAAGGCTGCAATAGATTTTGCTCATATTGCATTATTCCTTATGCTAGAGGGAAGATAAGAAGCCGAGATGAAGCGGAAATTTTACAGGAAGCAAGGGAGTTAATTCAAAAGGGCTTCAAGGAGATAGTTTTAACAGGTATCAATACAGCCTTGTATGGATATGATAAAATAGGTGGGGCAGAGGGCAAGGCTATGAAGGAGCTCCTTTTAACGCTGTCACAGCTAGATGGTGAATTTAGAATCAGATTAAGCTCCCTTGAACCTGCTGTAATTAACAAAGAATATGTAATGGGACTTATGAATATTCCCAAGCTATGCAATCATTTGCATCTTTCAATACAAAGTGGATGTGATAAAATCCTTAAGAATATGAACAGGCATTATACGACAACGGAGTACAAAGATATAGTGGCTGCAATTAGACAAAAGGATCCTGATTTTGGAATTACAACTGATATTATTGTTGGTTTTCCAGGTGAAGACGAAGAAGATTTTCTGGAGACTGCAAGGTTTGCCGATGAAATTAATTTTCTAAGAATACACCCTTTTAAATTTTCAAAAAGGGATGGCACAAAGGCAGCTATTATGAGCAATCAAGTAGATGCCAAGGCAAAAGATGACAGAATGCAAAGACTGATGAAGCTAGGTGATAAAATCGAATCAAGAGTGCTTAAATCAATGATTGGTAAAACATTCCGAGTACTTGGTGAGGAAATATTAGTTGACAATAAAATAAGTACTGAACCAATGCTTTCGGGATATACTGATAATTACATAAGAGTGCTAATTGAAGGAAATAATTTAGATGAGTTTGTAAATGAGTTTGTAAATGTTAGGCTAATTTCAGTTTGCAATGGAATAGTAAAGGGGGTAATTGTAGATGAGTGATTGCATATTTTGTAAAATAGCCTCTGGTGAAATACCGGCAAAAATTGTTTTTGAGGATGATGTTTTCGTTTGTTTTCATGATTTAGAACCACAGGCGCCAGTACATGTCCTGATTGTTCCCAAATTTCATGTTAAATCATTAGATGACTTGTCAAAACAGGACGAACAGAAAATGGGGCATATTATGGTGTCAATTAAAAAGATAGCTGAATTATTAGAGCTTAAAGAGGGTTACAGAGCTGTAATAAATACTGGTGAGGACGGTGGTCAAACTGTGGAACATTTACATATACATTTAATGGGTAAGAGAAAAATGAATTGGCCAGCAGGTTAAGCTTCCAAGGTAACAGTATAATAAGCATAAGCTAAAAAGCATAAGAGTGTAGGACTCATGTTTGTCAGTCTGCATTCATTATGTAAAGAAAAAAATTTGAACAAGTAACCTATATAGATACGTATGGTTTATCAAAGGAAATACTTGCCAAATGCATTACTTTTGATGTATAATATAGTATCTGCGTGACCTGACGGCACTATATTTCATGTAGTCAGGAGGTGAAATGGAATATGGCAAATATTAGCGTTAGAGAAAATGAAAGCTTAGAAAGTGCTCTTAAAAGATTTAAGAGAGCCTGTGCCAGAGATGGAATAATGGCTGAGATTAGAAAAAGAGAGTACTATGAAAAGCCAAGTGTTAAGAGAAAGAAAAAGTCTGAGGCTGCTAGAAAGAAGGCTAGAAAGTTTTAGGTAAGTCGATATGGATTTAAAACAGAAATTGACAGAAGACTTTAAAACTGCCATGAAGAATAAGGATGTAGTAGCTAAAAATGCTATAAATTTAGCAAGAGCTGCTATCAAACAATATGAGGTAGATAATAGAGTCGAGATTGATGAAGCAGGTATAATTGGCATTCTGACTAAACAGGTTAAGATGCGAAGGGATGCGCTTGCTGACTTTGAAAAAGCCGGAAGAGAAGATTTGGTAGCTTCATATAACGCAGAAATAGAAATTCTTCAAAAATATCTTCCTGAGGAGTATAGCAAAGACAAGCTCAAGGAGATAATTGAAGAAACTGCTACAGCTCTTGGAATTGAGAAGAATAAGGCTAGCATGGGAAAACTCATGGGAGCTCTTATGCTTAAGGTAAAGGGTAGAGCTGACGGCAATTTGGTAAAGGAGCTTGTAACTGAGTTTCTAAGTAATTAAAAAAGAGGCATTGCCTCTTTTTTTATTGGTTAATTCTGATGTCGGCATGTTATCTAAAGATCCTGTATAACTCTTACTCTTAGTACGCCTTCTTTCATATTTACTTTTTCAACAAAGGTATTAGACCTTAATAGAACATATCCAAGCTTTCCTCGCAGGCCACCTACAGCTGCGGTAATATCCAAATCCTTAAACATGTCAATGGCAAAAGGTACAGGACTTTCAATACCATATGTCATTAGGCAAATTCTTGATTCTTCCGGGGTAATTGGGCCAAGGGAAGCACTAGGAAAGTTTACGGAATTGGTGATATTTCCATTTTCAATAAAGTCCATTAACTCACGGGCAGCCATTTTTGCACAGTTATCTTCTGCTTCAGAAGTGGAAGCGCCTAGATGAGGAAGTGCAAGGACGCCAGGCTTACACATTATTTTATCAGTAGGAAAGTCGGTTATGTATTGCTTTAGTTTTCCTGATTCAATTGCAGCAAGAAGATGGTCCTCATTTACAAGAAAGTTTCTGGAAAAATTAAGAAGGACAGCACCATCCTTACACATATTTATAATATCCTCATTAAACATTTCCTTTGTATTATCATTGTATGGAACATGAAGAGTTATAAAGTCTGCATTGCTTAACATCTGCTCGACATCACTTACGACAGAGACATTACTGTTTAACTGATGAGCTGATCTAAGCGATAAGTATGGATCGTATCCGATTACATTCATGCCAAGATCGTGGCAGATATTTGCAACCTTTACGCCTATCGAGCCAAGACCAAACACACCTATGGTCTTACCGAATATTTCGGTACCGGCAAACTGTCCTTTACCCTTTTCCACCTCTTTTGAAATATCATCAGTAAGGGAACATGCCCAGTTAATAGAATCATATAAGTTACGTGAGCTCATAATCATTGATGCAAGTACAAGCTCCTTGACTGCATTAGCATTAGCTCCTGGGGCATTAAATACAACTACGCCTTCTGCAGAGCACTTATCAATAGGAATATTATTTACACCCGCGCCAGCTCTTGCAATGGCAAGCAGACTATCAGGAATTTCCATATCGTGCAGGCTCTGACTTCTCAAGATAATACCGGCAGGATTTTCTGCCTCGGCTGAAACCTCATATCTATCTCCAAATAAATCCAGCCCGGCTTTTGAAATTTTATTAAATGTTTTTACCTTAAACTGATGAATCTGTTCCATATTACCTCCTAAAATTATATATCATGTGCAAAATTATAGCATTTTCTCATTTTACCTTCAATATACTTAGTGGTATAATTAAAACAAGTAATTTATATGAGGTATTATTATGAGTGATAAAATGAACAAGAATCGAGTTTTCAATTTTTCTGCTGGCCCTTCCATTTTGCCTTTGAATGTGCTTGAGGATGTACAAGGTGAACTTGTTTGCTATAAGGAAAGTGGACAGTCTGTAATGGAGATGAGCCACAGGTCAAAGGAATTTGATAAAATTATTAAGGAAGCTGAGAGTGATTTAAGAGAGCTTATGAATATTCCTGAAAATTATAAGGTTATGTTCATACAGGGTGGAGGAACTCTCCAATTTTCCATGGTAGCCTTAAACTTTATGTACAAGAATCATAAGGCGGACTATGTTATTACGGGTTCCTGGGCAAAAAAGGCTATGAAGGAGGCTGCAAGGTATGGAGATGTAAAGGCAGTAGCATCATCTGAAGAGGATGTTTTCACATATATTCCTAAGGTAGATAAGTCCATGGTAAGGGAAGATGCAGACTATCTTTATATATGCTATAACAACACTATTTACGGAACACACTACAATTACATACCAGATGTAGATATACCAATCATTGCAGATATGTCATCATGCATTTTGTCTGAGGAAATAGACGTTAGCAGGTTTGGTGCAATTATTGCAGGCGCACAAAAAAATATTGGACCTGCAGGCGTAACTATTGCTATTGTTAGAGAGGATCTAATAGGACATGCACATCCAATGACACCTGTATACCTTGACTACAAAACTCATAGTGAAAATGATTCATTATATAATACACCACCTTGCTTTGCAATCTATGTAGCCGGCCTTGTATTTAAGGACCTTGTTGCAAAGGGTGGACTTTCCGCCAAGCAAAAGGCAAATGAGGAAAAAGCAAGTAAGCTGTATAATTACCTTGATAGCTCAAAGTTATTTTCCTGTCCTGTAGCAAAGGAGGATAGATCGATCATGAACGTTGTTTTTGTTACAGGAGATAAGGAGTTAGATAAGAAATTTATTGAAGCCGCAAAATCCCATGGTTTAATAAATCTTGGCGGACACAGATCCATTGGTGGAATGAGAGCAAGCATCTATAACGCCATGCCAGAAGAAGGGGTAGACAGATTGATTGCTTTCATGCAGGAATTTGAAAAAGCCAATGCATAGCATGGGTAAAAGATATATAGTAGTTGTATTAGATGGAGCTGCTGATAGAGGTGTTGCCTGCTTGGGAGGTAAAACGCCTCTACAGTTTTCTTATACTCCCAACTTGGATAAAATAGCCAGTGCAGGCTACATGTATCTGGCACCTACAATCCCTCAGGATTTAGAAGGAGGAACGGATGTAGGGCATGTGTCTATTTTAGGATATGATCCACATCTCATTACAGGCAGAGCACCCTTAGAAATAATGGGGACAGACTGTGATGCGGAGTTTGGATCTGATGACTTAATATATAGACTAAATACTGTACAGCTAGTATCTGATGATTTCATTCAAAATGATTTCAGGCAAGTTGATAATAAATCTTCATTGAAAAAGCACAAAAGCTTTGAGAGGGTGGCTGGTGAAGTAAAATGTAATAAGGTCTCATTACAGCAAGCAAAATCACAGCAAAATGTAAATAATCAAAGTATATATCATGAGTGTGCACATAAGCCATTGATAGATAATTTATCCTATGCAGGCAGCAAAGCTATGCCAGTCTTGGAAAACAATGTTATGTTTAAAAATAACTCTCTAATGCTAAAAAGTAGCAGCACCATTTTTTTGCCGGAAAATAAGCAAAAAATATATGATGAGTTAAATGAAAGACTTGGACATAAGCTGTCGCCATTTAAAGAAGGAATGGCTAAATTATATCCAGCTGATGGGTATAGGGGATTTATGGTGCTGAAAAATATTCACCATAAAGCATGGCAAGCTTTTGACTTATCTACGCCTCTTTTGCCACCTCATTTTCTTGTTGGTAAAGCATTAGGTGATTTTCATAGCTACAATATAAAAAATAATGAAGGCAAGCTAAACATCCAGATGAGCATATTGCTTGAAAGTTTGAGAATATTTACTGCGGATGAGATTAAAAGTATAACTGAAAATAATTTAACAGCAGTAAAAAGTCCAAACGCCATATGGATATGGGGACAGGGTAAACGCATGAAGCTTCCTGCAATGCTGGAGAAATATTCACGAACCGGAAGTGTGATTACAGCTACAGAAATCTTGCGTGGCATAGGTAGAATTCTTGGTCTTAACACACCTAAGCTAAGAGGTGCTACAGGTGACTATAGAACAGATTATAAAGAAAAAACAGAGACTGCAATAAAGGAACTAGATGCTGGATCAGATTTTGTACTACTTCATTTTGACGGTCCGGATGAGGCATCTCACAGGCAGTCCGTAGCTGACAAAATTAAGTCTATAGAAATGATAGATAAAAGTGTAGGTGAGCTTTTAGAAGAACTAAAAAGACGAGAATATGACTGGTCGGTAGCTGTACTTGCGGATCACTATACTTATGTTCAGGACGGCAGCCATGGGAAACATCCTGTTCCATTTGCATCGGCAACAAAAAATCAGTTAATGAAGCAAAACAATAATATAATTAAAAGTAAAAAAAACTTAAAAGCTGATATATTAAAACAAGGGTTTTGTGAGGATAGCATTCATATAAGACATTTTAAATTTAAAGAGCTACATGAAATAGGTGGAATCATAGGATTCCTGGAGCATGAGGAAGAGCATGAATAGTATTTCGATGAAAAAAATTTTCTTAAAATCTTTTAGCATATTACTTATTTTGATGATAATTTTTGTTGGAGCATTTTCATCTGCTCCTACTATGTCTTTTGCACTTGATAAAGATACAAGTAAAACGGACAAGAAAAATACCGATAACAATAAAAATGAAAAAAAGGGGAAATCGTCAAGTGGTAAGAGCGATAAAAAAGAGGAAAGTGCAGGAGAAGATGATGAACAGGCATTAAAGCTAAAATCATCATCTGCTGTATTGTATTGTGAAAATACGGGAGAGGTGATATATAAGAAAAATGCAAATACACGCATAGAGCCGGGAGAAGCTACACTTATGTTATCTACCCATATAGCTCTTGAGAGAATGCCGCAGGATAAAAAGGTGAAGGTAAATGACGGCGATGTAGGTAAGGGTATATCCAGCTTTGGTCTTGTGTCAGGAGAAGAAGTTGCCGTAGAAGATTTAGTGAAGCTGGCCATGCTTGTTTCTGCCGGAGATGCCACCTCGACCCTTCTTTCTACTGCCATAACTGATGGAAGTAATATTGTTGACATAATGAATGAAACTGCACAAAAGGCAGGCTGTAGCCGTACACATTTTTCGTCACCATTTGGAGTAAAGGATGCAGAGAATTATTCAACAGCAATGGATATGGTTTATCTTGCCAAGGCTCTTATGGAAAATGGACTTCTTAAAACCGCCGGATCTACAAAAAGCTTCAAGCTGTCTACTACAGCACGAAAGGTAGAGGTAGCAGCAGATAGTGAAGAGGCAAAAAATAAATATGTTACATGGGTGAAGACAAGCAGCGTTGATGGAAGTCCAGGTGTGATATTTGGATATGAGGAAAATGGTCTGAAGCTTATTGTAGCATTATATAATAGTGGAACTACTGCAAATAGATTAAGTGATGCCAAGAAGCTCATAAATTATGGTAAAAAAATAGTGAAAGGTGTTACCGTAGTAAGAAAGGGTGAATATATAGAAAAGGTCAGACTTTTTGGCGGTGCAAAAACGAAGGTAAAAACTTATGCTGCCTATGATGGTAAGGCCTTTCTTCCAAAGGAAGCTACTAAGAATCTAATAACTACCAAGGCAGAATTTAAATCGGATATAAAGCCTCCTTTGAAGCAGGGCGATGAAGTTGGATATCTGCTTATTTACGTTGCTGATGAGCAGACCAATAAAATACCTCTTGTGGTAAAGGACGCTGTTGGTAAGGGGTGGATATTCAGCAAAATAGGCTTATCTAATCTCACGGTTATCATTATCGGGCTAATTATCTTGTTTATTCTTTTCTGCATATATAGAATAAGACGATATAATAAAAGAATGGCAAGAAGAAGAGCAAGGTTAAGAAAAGAACTAATTAGACAGGAGGCGATAAGACAGCTACAAGAAGAAGAATCTAAAAGAAGAAGAGGCTGGTATTTTTAATGTTTGATATTAAGGAAGGATTAAAAAGGCTTCCTGATTGCCCCGGCGTTTATCTTCATAAAAATGCTGCTGATGAAATAATATATGTTGGTAAGGCTGTTTCACTGAAAAATAGGGTCAGACAGTACTTTCAGGCAAGCTCACTAAAAAATCCAAAGCTCAAAGCACTGCGAGAGCAAATTGCAGAATTTGAATATATTACATGTGGCAGTGAGATGGAGGCTCTAATTTTGGAGTGCAATTTAATCAAAAAGTATCGCCCCAAGTATAATGTTTTACTGAAGGATGATAAGAGCTATCCATATATTGCACTAACCCTTGGAGAGCCATTTCCAAGGCTGATAAAAACAAGGCGAATATTAAATGACGGAAGTAAATATTATGGGCCGTTCTCAGATGTCGGAGCCGTAAACAGGATAATAGATAACCTCAATAGGCTATTTGCACTTAAGACATGTAAGGCAAGGGATTTTAAGGATGGCTTCAAGCCCTGTTTGAATTTTCATATAGCAGCGTGCCAGGGAGTATGCACAGGGGCGGTGAGTAAGGAAGAATACGCTAATAGCATTAAGACTATAGAAAGTTTTTTTAGTGGAGATAAAAAAAAGAACAGAAAAATACTTGAAGATAAAATGAATGAAGCATCTGCTGCGTTAAATTTTGAAACGGCTGCACTTTACAGGGATATTTTGGAAGACATGGAGGCACTGAATCAGCTTCAGAGAGCATCTACTACTGCGGAGGATAATATTGATATTGTTCTTCCCGTTAGTTCAGGTGATGATGAGTATTCTATCGTACTATTTAATATTAGAAGCGGGCAGCTTGTTGGAAGAAGCACCCATATTATGGAGGGGATGTATCTTGGAAAAGATGAAACGGTGGGACAGTTTTTAAAGCAATATTATACTGTGCTGAGTGGTATCCCGTCAGAGATAATCATTGAAAAATCAATCCCAGATCAGAATATGATAGAAACGCTTCTTGGCGAAGAGGGGCATAAGGTACATATTTACACTCCAATAAAAGGCCGAAGAAAGGCCCTGCTATTAATGGCACAAAAAGACAGGGATGAAATGACCAAGGGGATAAAGGAGAAAAACGATGCCAAACTAGAAAGGATAAGTACTCTGAAAAAAGAGCTATCAGAGCTTCTTAAAGAGCATTTTCAAATGGAAACTAAGCTTGCTGCAAATTTTAGATGTGAGGCATATGACATATCTAATACCAATGGTGTAGATTCTGTTGGAGCTATGATAGTATCAATAGGCATGAATTTTGCCCCTAAGGAATATAGGAGATTTAAGGTTAAGACCATAGAGGGACCAAATGATTATGGAAGTACCCAGGAGGTAATATATAGAAGGTTTAAAAGAGCGCTAGATGGTGATAAAAGCTTTAGTAAGCTCCCTGATATTATTTTTATGGACGGAGGAATAGGACATGTCAATGCTTGCAATAAGGTTCTTTCAGCACTTGGACTCAATATACCTGTAATCGGTCTTGCTAAAGGTAAGGGACACCGAACGTCCAGAATGGTCTTTAATTCTGGATGTGAGATTGATCTGAAGAAAAGGGGTGTATTATATAGCTTCTGCGGACGTTTGCAGGAGGAGGTGCATCGATTCGCCATATCCTATCATCATAATATTCGAGGTAAGCAAATAGGGTCCGTACTTGATAACATAGAGGGTATTGGCCCCAAAAAGAGAAATCTTTTACTAGAACATTTTAAGAGTGTTGATCAGGTAAGGAGTGCTACCTTAGATGAGCTCTGCAAGGTAGAGGGAATAACCTTTAGACTTGCTAAAAAAATTCAGGAATATTTTAGAAGTGAGTAAGGTATCTGGTTGAAATATAAAGGGAAAAATGTTATATTAAAGAAAGAGTTTTTATAAAGGGGGGAATTATGTCCAGTAATAAAAAATATTTTGCAGACATTCCTGAAGAAGATATTATCACACTAGAATTTGATGAAGATGGAAGCATTGAATGCGCAATGTTAGGCGTCTTTGAATATAAGGATAAGGAATATATGAGCGTTGCACCTCTTGATGATACTGATGATATTTACATCTACGAATACATTGAGGAAGAAGATGGAGAAGAATTTGAACTGGCAGATATTGAAGATGAAGCTCTGTTTGAAGAGGTAGTTCAAGAATTTGAAAATATCATGAAGGAAATGGGAGAAGAAGACGCAAAATAGTGGGTTACTCCCGGTAATGTAATGCAGGGGCTGGGAGACCAGCCTTTTTATTTTGTTTGGAGGAAGTTTTGAAAGTATATGACATAATAGTAGCTGGTGCTGGAGCCGGTGGAGTATTCTTCGCCTATGAAATGGCTAAAAACCATGTGGACGCGAAAGTTTTAGTTATAGATAAGGGCGCACCTGTAGATAGAAGGATTTGCCCAATAAAGGCTGGAAAGACGCCTACATGTATAAAATGCAAGCCATGTCACATAATGAACGGATATGGAGGTGCCGGTACACTTTCTGACGGTAAATATAATATTACCACACAGTTTGGGGGAGATTTGCACAAGTATGTGGGCGTGGAGAAGGCAATGCAGACCATGGAGTATGTAGACAGCGTACTTTGTGAAATGGGTGGCGATGAGGCGAAGCTATATACTACTGAAAATGCAAAAGTGAAGACCCTTGCTCTGCAAAATAATTTACATCTTCTTTCAGCAAAGGTACGTCATCTTGGAACTGATAGAAATCTTGAGATACTCAAAAAAATCTATGAAATTTCTTCGGAATATGTGGACATGAACTTCTATGAAGAAATTATTACCGTCGAAAAAGCAGACGCAGGATTTAAGGTTATTACAAGCAAAGGTGAGTACACCTGTAAGGATCTAATACTTGCAACAGGAAGATCCGGCTCGAAATGGCTTGATAAGGTATGTAAGAGCTTTGGGCTTGAGCAAAAAAAGAATAGAGTGGATATAGGTGTTCGTGTAGAGCTTCCGGCAGAAATTTTTAAGGAGATTACCGATGAGGTGTATGAAAGTAAGATAGTCTATAAAACAGAAAAGTACAATGACCTTGTGCGAACTTTCTGCATGAATCCTTATGGTGAGGTGGTTTCGGAAAATACCAATGGCATAGTTACCGTAAATGGTCATAGCTATGGTGATCCAAGCCTTCATACGGAAAATACGAATTTTGCCCTTTTGGTGTCTAACCAGTTTACAGAGCCATTTGATGACAGCAATGAATATGGTGAGTCCATTGCAAGACTTTCCAATCTGCTGGGAGGAGGGGTTCTTTTACAAAGATTTGGAGATTTAGTAAAGGGCAGGCGAAGCAGCGAGCGCAGGATGGAAAAATGCTTTACAAGGCCAACTCTGAAGGCTACTCCAGGAGATCTTAGTCTTGTAATCCCAAAGAGGCAGTTAGATGGAATTATTGAGATGATATATGCACTTGATCGAATTGCTCCTGGTACTGCTAATGAGGACACACTGCTTTATGGAGTGGAGGTTAAATTTTATAATTCAAAAGTTGTAGTGGATGAAAATTTGGAAACGGGAGTAAATAATCTATACGCAATCGGTGATGGATCAGGCGTTACGCACTCCCTATCACAGGCGTCTGCAAGTGGTGTACTGGTTGCCAGAAGAATGATCGATAAGTATGGATACAGATAGTAATCCAAGCATATGAACAGCATTTGAAGGAGGGAAAATATAATTTTTATATTTCTTGCAATACGACTGTAAAATTTTACGAAACTATTCTAAAAAATTGTACTTTTTTAACACTCTATATGTTGAAATAAGCACAAAAGTGGTATACCATAATAAATACACTTTTTAAGAAAACAATAATATAAATATAAAAGGAGGAGGTATTTTGAAACGTAGATTTCATGATTTAGGAAGGAGGATTCTGGTCAGCATTGTAATTCTTGCAATGGTGCTGCAATTTTATCCACCGCAGAGCAGATATTCCTATGCTGCAAACGAATGGCCGCATCTTGTAGTAGATGCTAAGGTAAAATTTTCTGTTGAATCCAGTTTTCAAAAAAAACTTGGAAGAAGAGACAATGCTTTGAAAAATCTACTTGGCAAAGAAAAGACTGTTGGCGAACTTTTTACTTATACAGATGTTTTTAAGGATAAAATAGCTGAGAGTAAATATGGTGATCAAAATCATGATCAAAGTCGTTTCTTTTCTACCCCTAAAGGTGAAGGAATGACATATTCTGCTGGTACAGCATTTCCACACTATATACCAGCAGATGCAGCTGAAGGAGTAGATTCTCTTACTCTACTACAGACAATACATGACAATTTTAAAGCTGAAGGAGAGGTTATCAGGGAGACAATTAAAAATGCTACAAAAGATACAAGACTCTTTAATGCTTTTAAAAACAATTTCCCAGAGAAATTTGTAGAAGAAAGTGAAGCTACTACTGAAAAAATTGCAGGAGATACTACAAAGTATCAAACTTTAACAACCGGTACTCGATTTGCTGCAGTATTTTCAGATAAAGCAACTGTCTATGACTCTAAATTGGCAATGAATGTAGATTTAAATAGACCTTTTACAAAGGAACATCTTAAAGAACGCGGTATACCAGAAAAATTTGAAATTCCAAAAGAATTTAAAATAAGTGTTGTTAATAATACATTAAATGCTGCAATACTCTTTGCATATGCTGTTGCTAATGACTATAGACCAAATTCTGATTTATTTTATAATGAGCCTCAGAATGCAGGTGGTAAGGGAGAGGCCACGCTAACTTATAATTATGAAATTAAAGTAGTAGAACTTAAGATTCCTGTAAAATATGAATATGTACCTCAGGATAAAGGTTTAGTCCTTCCTGCAGAAATAGCTGAACTTGCTAAAGACCTAGATCAGGAATATGAGTATAATACTAAAAAAGCTGTAACGACAAAGGATGTTCCAAATAAAGAGATTACTGCAAACGATGGTTCTGTTTGGACATTTGCAGGCTGGCAAAATGTTTTGACAGATGATGATCGTACTGATGGAAATCTTGTTGCTACACATAGCTTAATGCCAAATAACTATAATGATGCTAAAGATCCAAAGGTAAATAAATTCATTGGTGTTTGGAAACGCACTCAGGAGCCAGTTCCTCAAAATACTAATGTTACATATGAATATGTAGACACAGATGGTGCTCCAGCTCCAAGCGAGATACAAAACTTAAAACCAGAAGATAGTGAACATCAAATAGGAATTTCAGTAGATGCTGCTGATCCTAAAGGAAATCAAAGAGAAATTAAGATTGGAGATCATTTCTGGCGTTTTAACGGATATCAAGTAGATGGTAGAAATTCTTCAAGTCTAACTACTAAAGCTGGTGAAAACAAGTTTACTGGAGTATGGGAGAAACTTTACAATGTAACCTATGATTTTAAAGCTAAAGAAGCTGGTGATGTTCTTCCAGAAGAAATAAAGACAAGATTTTTGCCAGATAAGGAATATAAGAAAGAAAATGGCAGCAGCATCACACCTGCTGAGCCAAAAGGAAAAACTTATATAGAAACAAAGGCTGGTAAAAAATATGAGTGGACCTTTGAAAAGTGGGAAGGTGACTCATCAAGACAGATAAATAAGGCTGACGAACATTTCGTAGGTGTATGGGTGAAGAAGCCATTATATAATGTTACCTACGAATTTAAAGGCGTAGATAAATCCAGCGGTAAGACTGTTGAGATTAAGCTGCCGGAGAAGTTCAATCAGTATCTGCCAACAGATAATGGTGATTATAAGGTTGGTGAAAATGTAAACGCTAAGACTGTTACTCCTTTGAAAGATAAGGACGATAATGGTGATACTTGGAAATTCATAGGCTTCAAATCCTCCATGGATGCTACAGAAAATGTAGACAGCTTGGTGGTTAAGGATGGTGATAATAAATTTATTGGTTACTGGGAAAAGATTACTACTAAGGTAACCTATGAATTTAAAAATGATGATCCACAGGGAAGCGTACTTCCACAGGTGGTAGAGGCGCTGCTTCCAACAACTACCACCCATAAGCTGGAGGAAACAGTTCAGGCTGTAAATCCAACTGAGCAAGAAGTAGTGGATGAAGCCACTTCGCATGTATGGCTCTTTAGAGGCTATAAGGATGGTGGGGCTACAAAGGACAGCCTTGTTACTGTAGAAGGTGAAAATAAGTTTGTCGGCTTCTGGGCTGAAACATACAATGTGACTCATGAGTTTGTGGACAAGGATGGTGGTTCGCTTCCGAAAGAAGTTACTGCACTAGTTCCTTCTCCTCAGACTAAGAAACTAAATGGTTCACCAGTCACCCCTTCAGAGTTTACAACTAAGAGTGTAAAGGTAACTGAAGGAAGCGACAGATTCGAATGGACCTTTGATAAATGGAATAAAGACAGAGATGTTATCAATAGAGCAGATGCTCATTTCATAGGACAATGGGAAAAGAATAAGCTCTACAATGTAATCTATCAATTCAAAGGTATCGACTCCTCCAGTGGTACACCTCAGGAAGTAGCTGCACCGAAGCAGGCTAATGACAATCTTCCTCAGGATTCTAATGAATATAAGATTGGTGAACAGGCACTGCCTAAGCAGCCAGCTTTAAATGAAGTTATAGATGATAACGGTGATACATGGAGGTTCGTAGGCTACAAGTCTGCCTTTAATGCACAAGATAATGTTACAGAGCTAGAAATTGCAGACGGCGAAAATAAGTTTGTCGGCTACTGGCAGAAAATCGTAACAGATGTGACCTATGAGTTCAAGAATATTGACCTTAATGGAAGAGATGTTCCAACTGAGGTGAAGGCACTTGTTCCACAACCTACAAAGCATAAGCTAAGTGAAAGAGTAGTAGCTAATAATCCAACTGATGCTTCTGTGACAGAGACAGCCACGGATCATGTATGGAAATTTAAGGGCTACAAGTCGGAAGATGCAACAGCTGACAGAACAGAGCTTGTAACTGCTGAAGGTCTTAACAAGTTCTTCGGCTTCTGGCAGGAATTCTTCAGTGTTACATATGAGTTTAAGCCTGCAAATGAAGCAGATCAGCTACCAGGTGAGGTAACAAATTTACTTCCTCCTAAGGAAAGAGAAAAGGAAAATGGTGCAACCGTTACGCCTAAGACGCTAGATACTCAAAGCGTTACAGTAACTGAAGCTGACGGACAAAAGTACATCTGGAAATTTAAGAATTGGGAGGGCAATACCTCAAGACGCATAAATAATGCAGACGAACATTTTGTGGGAATCTGGGAAAAGCATAAGCTATATAATGTTTCCTACGAATTCAAGGCATTAGACCCATCAGGGGAAGCTATAACGGAAGTTGCTGTACCTGATGAGATTGCTCAGCTTCTACCAAGTGATACAGGTAGTTATGAGGTAGGTACTGACGTAAATGCAAAGCAGGTAAGTCCTCTAACGGTTAAGGATGCCAGTGGTGATACATGGAGATTCATGGGCTTTAAGCTATCTCCTACAGCTACAGATACCATAACTAAGCTAACCATAAAGGACGGCGAAAATAAGTTTGTCGGCTACTGGATAAAAGTAGTTACAAATGTCACCTACGAGTTTAAGAACAAGGATGCTGGCAAGGATTTACCTGAAACAATTAAGAAGCTCCTTCCACCTTCGACAAAGCACAAGCTTGAAGAAGAGGTGACGGCAGTAGAACCTAAGAGTAAGAAGGTTACTGTTGTTGAAACCGGACACGTATGGAGATTCAATGGCTATAAAGACGGTGAGAAAGAAAAGAATAAGCTGATCACCACCGAAGGAGAAAATAAGTTTGTCGGAGAGTGGGAAGAACTATATAATGTTACCCACGAGTTTAGGGCCAAGGACGGAAGCCAGCTTCCGGAAGATGTCCTGAAGCTGGTTCCGGCAAATCAAACTGAAAAAGAGGATACTACCCAAGTTTCTCCTACAGACTTTAACACAAAGAGTGTAAAGGTTGTTGAGAATGGAGATAGCATTGAGTGGGTATTTGACTCATGGTCTCCTGCAAATGCAACTATAAATAAGGCTGATGCTCATTTCGTAGGAATGTGGGATAAGCATAAGCTAAAAACGGTAGTATATGAGTTTAAGGGAGTAGATTATTCAGGTGAGACACCTAAGGAGGTAGTGGTACCAGATGAGGTAAAGGCAAATCTACCTAAAGATCCGACTGAATATAGAGTTGGAACAGAAGTAAATGCAAAGGATCCTGCACCTAAAACAGATGTAAAGGATAAGGATGGAAACACCTGGAGATTCGAAAACTACAGACCATCTGTAGATGGAAATCCTGTAACAAAGCTAACCATAAAGGATGGTGAAAACAAATTCACCGGCTACTGGAAGAAGGTAACAACTGAAGTTACATACGAGTTTAAAAATGAGGATGATGCAGGAAGTCCACTTCCTCAGATGATAACAGACCTTCTGCCACCTAAGAGCATACATAAGCTACAGGAAGATGTTATTGCAGTTCAGCCTACTAAGAGCGAGCTGACAGATGAGGCAACTAAGCACATCTGGATCTTCAAAGGCTACAAGGACAATGGAGCTGAGAAAAACAGCCTCACTACCGTAGAGGGTGAGAACAAGTTCGTAGGATTCTGGGAAGAGACCTACAATGTAACTCACGAGTTTGTAGCTAAGGATGGAAGCGTGCTTCCACAGGAGGTAAAGGAACTGCTGCCAGAGGGACAAAATAGAAAGTCAAATGGCGAGAAGGTAACACCAACAGACTTTGCCACAAAGAGTGTAAAGGTAGCTGAAAATGGTGCAAAGGTTGAGTGGAGCTTCGAAAAGTGGCAGGATCCAAGCACAGTAACAATCAATAGAGCAGATGTTAAATTCGTAGGAGTATGGGAGAAGCATAAGCTTTACAATGTAACCTATGAATTTAAGGGAATTGATGAAAGTGGAGAGCAGCCAGTAGAGGTTGCTGTACCAAAGGAAGTAACAGATAATCTGCCAACTGATACTGAGGACTACAGGGCAGGAGCAAAGGTAGATGCTAAAAATCCAGATCCAAAGACCGAGGTAAAGGATAGTGATGGAAATACCTGGAGATTTGAAGCATACAAGACTGCCCTAGCTGGAGATACTGTAACAGAGCTAACCATAAAGGACGGCGAAAATAAGTTTGTCGGCTACTGGAAGAAGGTAGATACAGTAGTAACCTACAAGTTTGTAAATAAGGATCCAGGAGATCTGCCGGAAGAGATTGTAAATCTCACTCCTACAAAGACTACTCATAAGCTAGGTGAAAATGTAACTGCTAAGAATCCTACCAAGGAAAAAATTACTGATCCTGACGGATATGTATGGAGATTCAATGGTTATAAGGACGGAGAAACTCCAAAGACTAGCCTTGTTACCAGAGAAGGCGATAACCTGTTTACCGGAGAGTGGGAGAGACTTTATAGTGTAACCCATAAGTTTAAGAGCAAGGACGGAAGTAAGCTTCCGGAGGAAGTAACAAAGCTTCTGCCAGCTCCACAGGTAGAAAAGGAAAACAAGTCGAAGGTAACTCCAACTGACTTTACACCTAAGAGTGTTACCGTAACTGAAGGAACAGATAAGTATCTATGGATATTTGATTCATGGGATAAGAGTGAAAAGGTAATTGCTGGTGACAACCAAGAGTTCGTAGGAACATGGGAGAAGCATAAGCTTTACAAGGTAACCTATGAATTTAAGGGAGTAGATTATTCAGGTGGTACGCCTAAGGAGGTAGTGGTACCAGATGAGGTAAAGGCAAATCTGCCTACAGACGATAAGGACTACAGGCTTAATGAAGAAGCTAATCCGTCAGCACCTGCACCTAAAACAGAGGTAAAGGATAAGGATGGAAACACCTGGAGATTCGAAAACTACAGACCATCTGTAGATGGAGAGCCTGTAACAAAGCTAACCATAAAGGATGGCGAAAACAAGTTTATCGGCTACTGGCAGAAGGTAGATACGGAAGTAACCTATAAGTTCGTGAAGAAGGGTGGCGGAGAGCTGCCAGCTGAAATAACTAAGCTGATACCAGCCAAGAGCAGCCACAAGCTGGGTGAAAACGTACAGGCTAAAACTCCGGAAAAGACGAAGGAAGTAGTTAATGGCCATACATGGAGATTCAATGGCTATAAGGACGGAGATATTCCAAAGACAAGCCTTGTTACTACAGAAGGTGAGAACCTGTTTACTGGAGAATGGGAGGAGTTATTTAATGTAACTCATCTATTTAAGGCAGCTGATAATAGTAAGCTACCTAAAGAAGTGGTTGACCAGACACCTAAGCCTCAAAATGAAAAGGCTAATGGAGATAAGGTAAGCCCTACTAGCTTTGAACCTAAGAATGTTAAGAGCAAGGAAGGTGAAAGAACCTACATCTGGAAATTCAAGAATTGGGAAGAGCCTACCACTAGAACCATCGACAATGCAGATGAAGAGTTTGTAGGAATATGGGAAAAGACTCCACTTTATACCGTTACCTATAAGTACAACTATCCTGATGCAGATCCTGAAGTCTATCATAAGGTACCAGACATAGAGTCTGGTGGTAATGTGGTTAAGGACCATCCGAAGGATCCTGTAAGGGAAAAGGAAGGCAACAAGACATATAAGTTTAAAAAGTGGAACTCAAGCCCGGACGGAAATGGAGAGGACTTTGATCCAAGCACGCCAATCACTGGTGATAAAATAGTGTATGCTATTTGGACGGAGAGTATTCCGTGGACGGATATAAAGCCACTTTACAATGTTACCTACAGATTCGAGCCAAAGGAAAAGACGGACGTGCTTCCAGAGGCAATCAAGAAGCGTTTACCGGAAAGTGAGACAAGCAAGCTTAATGGAACTATTGTCACACCGAAGGCGATCGATGAAGATAATACGACCTATGATGAGGTGGTAGCTGACGGAGTTACATACAGATGGACCTTCGAAGGCTGGGATGCCGAGCAAAAGGTTGTAAATGGTGCAGATGTAGAATTCGTAGGTGTATGGAGCAAGGAGAGGCTGTATAAAGTTACTTATAAGAGCAACTATCCTAACGCCGATCCTGATCCTTACCATGAAATACCAAACATCAAGAAGGGCAATAATGTAGTCAAGGAGCACCCAACAGACCCTGTAAGGGAGAAGGAAGGTAACAAGACATACAAGTTCAAACGTTGGAATTCAAGCCCTGACGGAAGTGGAGAGGACTTTGATCCAAGCACCCCAATAACAGAAGATAAGATTGTTTATGCTATATGGGAAGAGAGCATTCCATGGACTGAAATAAAACCACTTTACAAGGCTATTTTCACCTTTGAGAGTGCAGATCCTAATGTTCCGCTACCAGAAGGCGTAACAAAGCTACTTCCACAGGATAGGACATCCCTGTTTGATGGAACAACTGTAAATGCTGAGCCGGATACATTCCCAAGTGTAACTGAGGATCTGGGAGGTGGAAGCGCAAGAGTGTGGACATTTACCTCATGGGATAAGGAAAGTGCAGTAGTTGAAGGTGGAGATCTTGCTTTCGTAGGAGTGTGGGAATATAAGACCATTATTCCGTCAACACCACTTACTTATTTCGTAACGCATCAATTTGTAGCAGAGGATGGAAGTGAGCTTCCTGTCGATGTTACGAAGCTGCGACCACAAAATGTGAGTGGAAAGACTAATGGCGAGGTTGTAACACCTTCTGAGTTATCAGCTACAGAGGTAGTGATTCCAAGAGAAGATGGAGGACAGATAGTTTGGAGATTCAAGTCATGGGATAAGAATCAAGACACTATCAATAATGATAATGTACTATTTGTGGGAACATGGGCGAAAACGGAGATAAATCCACCTGAGCCTGTTGAACCTACAGATCCAACTGATCCGACAGACCCTACAGATCCAACCAAGCCTGTTGAGCCAACAGATCCGACAAAGCCTGTTGTACCAACGGAGCCAACAAAACCGGTTATACCAGAAAAACCTGGAAGACCTGAAGAAAATCCACAGGTACCTGGAGTATCTGATGCTCCAAAGGCACCAAAAACTGGAGATGATGGCTTTGGATTTGAACTATTTGCAATCATTGCATCTATACTTGGGCTCTTTGGTATCTCAAGGAAGAAAAAAGAGGATTAATATCGAAAATAAATCGGCATGAAGCCTTCGAGCTTTGTGCCGGTTTTTTTATAGTTTAATAGTAAAAAGCTAAATCAAAAATTATATAGAAATTAGATTTATTATGAATTTAATAAAATAATTAATTCTAATTTAGCAGTTTTAATAGCACATATAAGGAAAGAGATTAGTCTAAAACGTAATGAATTATATAATTTAAAGTTATATTATATTTTAACATTTACAATTTTTTTGTACCTGTATATAGTTTTTATATTGACAAATACCCCATATATATATATATATATAAGGAGGAGAATATGAAAAGATTTCGCTTAGTCCTTATATATAGTATTATTTTTTCGGCATTATTTTTCTGTGCTGGTTTTAATAATTCTGCCAGTGCAGCTACAACAGATGATTCTATAACAGAGGCGATAGGAAGTGAAAGCACTACTTATTCAGAAAATCCTTCAGATTCTGAGAAAGCATCTGAAGATGCAGTGGTTACTTCCAATGTAGAGGATTCATCCATTCCAGCTTCAGCTGAAAAGAACTCTCTAGAAAGAAGTGCTTCTCCAAAGGAGAGATTTGTCACAGAGGAAGGGCATACCTATTATTATAAAAATGGTGTTAAGCAATCAGGTGTTATTGAAGACAATGGTAGCTTTTATTATCTAGATCTAAACACCTTTGCTCTTCTTAATAAAGTATCCATTGTAGAGTTTGATGAAAATAGATACTTTGTGCTAGAAAGTGGCAAGATAGTAGTCTCTGACTGGGTTTATTGGAATGATAAAAAGGCATATGCTAACGACAGAGGTATCATTGCCAAGGGAACTTATTATGTAGGGCCTAACAAGTATACTACTGATGCAGATGGCTTTGTTATAGAGCCTGTTCGTGCTGGATTTGTGGTATACGATGATGGTATGGCATATCGTATGACAAATGGTGCTTATGCTAAGGGGCTGTTTTATGTAGGCAAGGATCGCTACTATGCCGATGAAAATGGCAAGATAGAGAAGAAGGCTAGATGGATAGATTATAATGGCAAGAGATACTTCTCCCAGCCAAATGGTGCTCTGTACAGAAGTAGATGGCTTTACTTTGGAGATAAGAAGGCATATGTAGGAGTAGACGGAGCAGCGGGAATAGGCACCTATTATGTGGGAACAACTAAATACACTAGCGATGAGGAAGGCTATGTGATAGAGCCTGGCTTTGTGAATGTAGCTGGTGGTATGGCATATCGCATGACAAATGGTGCTTATGCTAAGGGGCTGTTTTATGTAGGCCAGGATCGCTATTATGCCGATGAACATGGCAAGATAGAGAAAAAGGCTAGATGGATAGACTATAATGGCAAGAGATACTTCTCCCAGCCAAACGGTGCTCTGTACAGAAGCAGATGGCTTTACTTTGGAGATAAAAGTGCCTATGCATCCGGAGATGGAAGCATAGCTATTGGTAACTACTACATAGGCAGCACTCTATATGTAAGTGATGATGAAGGATTTATTGAGCTAGGTCCGAAGATTGTATCTAGAGATGGCAAGACCTTTTTCATAAATAAGGATGGAGGCATCACTCGTAATGGATGGGTGAAGGTCAATGATACTCAGTATGCATATGCTAAGGCTGATGGAGATTTTGCTAAGGGCTTCTACTATATAGGTATTAGTCTGTATTATGGTAATCCAGCTAATGGCTTCATTGATATGGGAGAGGCTGTTAGAACCTATGGAGATATTAAGGTTGCCACCAAGGCTGATGGAAGTCTACATAGAGATGGTTTTATCATGATGGATTCTGGCATTTACTATGCAAAGTCTAGTGGGCTTCTTGCAGTCAACGAGACTGTAGTAGTAGATGGTCTATCCTTTAAGCTAGAGGCAGATGGTAGGCTCAAGGCAGGTAGCGGAATCGTAATCATTGGAAACGATAAGTATTTCAGAGATAGCGAGACTGGTGGCGTTCTTAAGAACAGATGGATTAAATTTGGTGATGACTATTATTATGCTGGTGTCGATGGAAAATTCTTATCAGGCTGGCAAACCATTGGTGGAGAGACCTATTACTTTGCTACTGATACTAAGAAAATGGCTAAGAACACCTATGTAGGTCGCATATATATGGATGCAAGCGGTCAGATGGCCGGTGTATATAAATATGCCTACAGTCTTGCGAAAAGCCTAGACTTTAGCTTGAGGAATTGTTATAATTGGGTTATTAGCAATATGAGCTATTCTGGTTATAATCTAACCTCCAGTACAACAGTAGAGGATCTTGCGGCTGAGGGACTTTATTATAAAAATGGTAATTGCTATGTATTTGCAGCCACCTTCTATGCAATGGCAGCAGCTATGGGCTATGATGCTAGAGTTATGAAGGGATATGTGCAGACCTTAAGCCACGGTAATCAAGCCCACGGCTGGTGTGAGGTTAGGGTGAATGGAGTTACCTACATATGTGATCCTGAAAATGAATGGTACACGCATACTGATCAGTTCATGAAGCAATATAGGTCTCCAGGCACAAGTAGATATGTGAATTATGGTCCTATGAATTAAATTTTTAAACTGAGGAGAAGGGAGAAAAATGAGTTTAAAAAAGTTACTATCAGTTGTATTTATTTTCGCACTAGTCATTGGAATGACTGCATGTGGAGATAAGAAAAAGGAAGAAAAAAAGGAAAAGGCCTTCGAAGGCTCCTTTGAGGTGACCGTCAGTGAGGGTGTATCCTTTGACAATGTAAAGCTGTTTAAAGATGGCGAGGATAAGCCTCTCGGTGAGGTGAATAAAAAGACGGATAATCATCTGACATATAGCATTGATAAGAGTGCTAAGGGTAAGGTGGTAGTCACTGTAGGTGATGAAAAGGTAGAGGTAGCATTAGATGAGCTTTATAAGATTAGTGATGCTACTATTGCGATTACTGAGTCTGAGGTAATAGTAAAGTATAATAAGGATAAAAAGCCGGTAGAGCTAAAAGCTGCTATGCCTGTTAAGGAAGAAGCACCAGTAGCCGAGGAGCAGGCCGCACCAGAGCCAGCACCTGTTCAGCAGGTGGCAGCTCCAGCTCCAGTTCAGAGTGGAGCACCAGCCCCTGCAGAGACTGCAGCAGCACCGGCTGATGTACCTAATCAAGAGGGATGTATTACTGACGGCTTAGTATATTAAAAGGTTCTGAAAATCTATGGATTATAGAATATGTAAAATGAGATCAATTGCTGCTATTGCAATAGTGGCACTACATATATCATATATGTCATTTTTGCTACATCGAGATAATCTCGGTGTAGTGGAGATGGCATATACGAATATGATTACGAATTTGACCATGTGGGCAGTGCCTATATTCATAATGGTCAGTGGAGCCTTGCTTTTATCACCTAAACGAGAATTAAATATTAAAAAAATATATGGAACATATCTACTCAGGATAGTGATAGCTCTCGTGGTATTTGTGATAATTTTTGACATATTTGATTTTATATTTGATGTGGAAGAGTTTAGTACAGCATGGATATTAAATAATATTAAAGAGCTGATAAGTGGTACTGGATGGTCTCATCTCTGGTATATATACATGCTTATTGGGCTTTATCTCATGCTACCAGCCTATACTAAGGTGGCTAAGCACTGTATTGATTCGGAGCTTAAAGTGCTTACGCTGGTTGCACTATTCTTTATTTCCATAATGCCAATGCTGGCCGTGTATAAGATAAAGCTAGGCTTTTATATCCAGACTGCTACCATCTATCCTATATACCTTTTCCTAGGACATATGATTTTTGAAAATAGGATCAGGATAACAAATGTAATGGCCATAGCTATATTGGTGATAACATCTCTTCTCATAGGAATAACCACTTATATGAGATGGGTTCACAATGATCCAGCATTAGAGGCCATATGGCAGTATTCGTCAATAGTGGTAGTTTTGCAGAGCGTAGCTCTGTTTAGACTATCACTTAATATGAAGCCTAAGAAGACTTCTCTGTGGAAGCATATTGATGCTACCACCTTTGGTATCTATCTCATACATGTTTTGTTTGCAAGGCTGATACTTCGATATCTGCAGTTTAATCCTTATAGCGATTTTGTAGTATTGAACTTTATTGTACTTATTGTGGGAATTTTTTTGCTTTCCTATTTGACTATAATAATGCTCAAGCAGTTACCTCTGTTTAAGCGATTTTTATGATAATTTTAGGAGGATTTGTATGAATGAAAAAAGGAATCTATATATATATATATATATAATAGTTAGCTTAGCTGTTGCTATAGGTATAGGCTTTAATATCAATACCGTATATGCTGATACTGGAGTGGATGATACTAGCAATGTTGTAGAGACGTCAGGGGAAGGGATACAGGGATCAGCTACTAATTCTTCTGATATAATCAGCGATTCAGTATCAGATACCGAGGCAGCGAGCGAAAGTGAAGCTGTACCTAAGGATGAAGCACTAAATAATGTAGCTTCTGATTCGCATGATAATGAACAAAGTAATTCTAGCCTTAATAGTGAGGAGGCTGTAAATTCCCACATTACAGGCTGGAATAAGGATGCCACTCAGCAGTGGATATATCTAGAAAAGGGTGTAAAGGTCACCTACGGCTTTAGACTTTTAGATGGAGCTTGGTATTACTTTAATGGTGAGGGACATCTACAAACAGGTTTTGTTACACTAGGGAATATTACCTACCTCTTTGATGATAATGGAATCATGGTTACAGGCTTTCATGAGGAGAATGGAAGAACCTACTACTTGCAGGCTGATGGAGCTATGGCTAAGAGTTGCACTAGGCTTATAGGTGGATATTGGTACTATTTTGATGCCGATGGAATTATGCAGACTGGTTGCTTTTACCTTGGAGAGCATGCGTACTGTTTCGATGAGAATGGACGTATGGTTACAGGCTGGCTACGCCAGGATAGTAATTATAGATGGTTTGACTCTAATGGTGCAATGGTAACCCTCAATTGGAAGTACATAGATGGAAAGTGGTACTATTTCGACAGTGATGGCTTCATGACTACAGGAAATGTGGAGGTCAATGGAGTCAGATATCAATTCGATAAGACCGGAGCCATGGTGGTAGGTTGGTATAAGAATCCAGATGGTAGCTATAGGTATTATGATGCTTCTGGACGAATAGTGGCTAACGACTGGAAATATATAGGTGGCTACTGGTATCACTTTGATTCAAATGGCATTATGCAGACGGGATGGCTCAAGAGTGGAAGTGACTATTACTACCTAAATAGCTCTGGAATAATGGTGGCTAATAATAGCCTTAAAATAGATGGAAAATGGTATGATTTCAATGAAAATGGCAAGCTGTACAGCGGTGCCTTTGCCAAGGGAAGTGCCATATTAAGTGCAGTGGGCTGGAATCTTAGAGCAGGTTATAATTGGGTTATCAATAATATTCCATACTATCGTTTCTATCCAGATTCATCTATCAGAATGAATTGGTTTGCAAACTATGGATTTGATAATAGATATGGAAACTGTTATGTTATGGCCTCCTGCGTGACAGTTATGGCTAAGATACTAGGCTATGATGCCTATTTTGTAAAGGGCTATGTACCTAATGGAAATGGCTATAATGCACCTCATGGATGGGTGGAGATTGTATCTGATGGAACTACATATTTTCTTGATCCTGACTTCGAAAGTACAGGCTGGGGTAATGGATACTTTAGAAGATATGGAGAAAGAGGCACCTGGCGTTATGCAGACATATACCACAGAGAGTGATAGAAGGCAAAAGGTGGCTTATTGCCACCTTTATTTATAATAAGCAAGAATAAGATTTTATGAAAGGAGAATTAATGAAGATAAATCATATATATATATATGATTTCTAGCATTTTAATCTTAGGGGTTTGTGGCATTTATGGTGTTAAGCTATCATATGCTGAAGTAATAGTTACGGATAAATGCAATGGTATGGAGGTAGCGGCTAAATCAGATGATAGCTTTGATTTTGAGAATAATACCCTTTATAATGGCCATGATACTGGTGATGATTTAGTAAGTACCGGCTGGAATAAGGATGCCACTCAGCAGTGGATATATCTAGAAAAGGGTGTAAAGGTCACCTATGGCTTCAGGCTTTTAGATGGAGCTTGGTACTACTTAGATGGTGAGGGACATCTGCAAACAGGCTTTGCTACACTAGGGAATATTACCTACCTCTTTGATGATAATGGAATCATGGTGACAGGCTTGCATAAGGAGAATGGAAACACCTATTACTTGCAGTCTGATGGAGCTATGGCGAGGAGTTGTACTAGACTGATCGGTGGATATTGGTATTATTTTGATGCCGAGGGAATTATGCAGACTGGTAGGCATTATCTAGAAAATCAAGAATACCTGTTTGATGATGATGGACGCATGGTTACAGGGTGGATTTATGAGGCAGGCCATTATATTTATCTTGATAATAATGGGCATAAGATACAGGCTGCATGGAAACTCATAGATGGTAGATGGTACTATTTTGATATCAATGGTATTATGGCTACTGGGATACTAGAGCTAAATGGCGAATCATATTTTTTAGATAAGACCGGAGCTATGGTAGTAGGCTGGTATAAGAATTCTGACGGTAGCTATAGGTATTATGATGCTTCTGGACGGGTTGTAAAAGGTGATTGGAAATATATAGGTGGCTATTGGTATCACTTTGATTCAAAGGGTATTATGCAGACGGGATGGCTCAAGAGTGGAAGTGACTATTACTACCTAAATAGCTCTGGAATAATGGTGGCTAATAATAGCCTTAAGATAGAAGGGAAATGGTATGATTTCAATGAAAATGGCAGGTTGTACAACGGTGCCTTCGCTAAGGGTAGTGCCATATTAAGGGCAGTGGGATTTAATCTCAGGGCAGGCTACGACTGGGTGGTAAATGGAATCCGCTACTATAGAATGTATCCTTCTAACTCAACTAGGATGAATTGGTTTGCAAATTATGGGTTTGATAATAGGCATGGAAACTGTTATGTGATGGCCTCATGCGTTACGGTTATGGCTAAGATACTAGGCTATGATGCCTACTTTGTAAAGGGCTATGTTCCTAATGGGAATGGCTATAACGAGCCTCATGGATGGGTCGAAATCCGATCGGGAGGAGATACTTATTTTCTAGATGCTAGCTTTGAAAATGGTTACTATGGTAATGGATACTTTAGAAGATATGGAGAAAGAGGCACCTGGCGTTATACAGGCGTATACCATAGAGAGTAATTTATTATTGATACATAAATGTAGCATCGTTGCTATTGTAAGGTGACGATGCTTTTTTATTTATATTTTATTAGAAAAATAAACTTTCACATTTTAGCAAAAAGTATATAAATATAAATATTGACAATGAATTTGTAACATGATAAGATATTGTAAATTTTATATAACTTAGGTTGGAGGATTGGAGAGAACATGAAAAAATTATTATTAGCAAGTATATGCTCGGTTATGATTTTCTCATGTGGTGTATATACAGGTACTATTAATTTAGATAAGGTTTATGCACAGGAAGAAAATCAAGATAAGGATGCTGCAATAAGTGAAGGTATTGAAAAAATTAACAAGCTTGTAGATTCTGTGAATTTCACTTTAGGTGCTGCCAGTGATCAGTCATATATTGATCCAGTTAGAATGCTAGCCAATGAATTAAGAGGTCAGATTCAGGCTGCAGAAAGTGTGGAAAGTGCTAGACAGCTGACAGATGAAGCAGTTAGAAAGCTAACCGACAAGATAAACGAAATGAATGAAGAGTCATTTATTCATTCCAAGTTTGTATTAGATCGTTTTGTTAACTTTGGAAATGATTACAAGGTATTTCCTGAGACAGAGGCAATGCTAAACGACTATAAGGCAGGCATCCTTGCACAGATGGAAGCTCATAAGTATGACTTTGCCAGCAATGAACAGCTATTTGAAAATATCAAGTATAGCATTTACAGTACCACAGCTACATTTGATAAAGAGGTAGCAATGAAAAAAATAAACGAAAAGGCTGACGAAGTGCTTGCTGCAATAGATAAGGCAGAAAAAGATGAAGAAGCCAAAAATCAGCTAAGAGATCGTTTGATTGGAGAAAGAGATAGAATTCTAGGACAATTAAATGATATTGACACCAGAGGAAATGAATATAATGCTGCTGATTCTGAAAAGCTAGCTGCCGCCTTTGGAAATATAAGAAATGTTTTTGAAGATGGTATCAAAATTGTGGAAAATATAGAAAATGAAATTCCTAATCTTCCAGAAAAGGAAACAGAACCAGTTACAGAGCCAGGCGAAACTGTAACAGAGCCAGAAGCACCTGCACCACAGCCACCTACTGAAACAGGCGATAAGGAAAAAGAAGAAGGTGGAGATGCAGAAACTGGCGCAGGTACTGAAGCAGGAAATGGTGAAGATGCAGAAACTGGTGCAGGCACTGAAGAAGGAAATGGCGAAGAAGGAAAGCCAGAAGTAGATCCGAAGGAGCCAGAAGATGAGCCGGAGGTGCCAGTTACCGAGCCAGAAGAAACTGTAACAGAGCCAGAAGCTCCAGTAACAGAACCAGAAGCACCTACACCACAGCCACCTGCTGAAACAGGCGATAAGGAAAAAGAAGAAGGTGAAGATGTAGAAACTGGCGCAGGTACTGAAGCAGGAAATGGCGGAGAAGCAGAAAAACCTGAATCTGGCACTGTAGAAGGAAATGGCGAAGAAGGAAAGCCAGCACCTGGTGAAGAAGACGCTAACGAAGCAGAAGAAAAACCTGAAGCTGGTAAGAAGGAAGAGCTTATTAATGAAGACACAGCTAAGACAGCATCAGATAATCAGGTAGCAAATTTTGAGAAATCAAATAGTAAAGCTACTTCTGAAAATAAAGAAGAAATCAAGAAAGCTACTTCTGCTCCAAAGACTGGCGATGAAAATAGTCTGGTTTCTTACATAGTGCTTATCATAGCAGGACTATTTGGTATAAAATTAGGTAAAAAGAAGCAAGAAATTTAAAACATAAACTGTTATTTAAAAGACTGGCATGAACTTTGTGCCAGTTTTTGTTTTTTATAATAAAATATAAATTTAGAAAATCGTTAAATACATTGGAAAATTAAGTAAAATCTTAAAAAATATTTGAATTTCAATAAAATATAGTGTAAAATTAAGGTAAAGTGGTATAATTTACTTAAAAAGATGGCTTATTGATAAATGTTAGTCAAAATGTTATTCAGCAAAGTGACTAACTGTGACTTTTAGTTTAAATTTATTAACAAGATATTATTAAATGAAATAATAAAAATATAAGGAGGATTTATTGTGAAAAGTAAGGCATTTAGTAAGGTCAAAAAAGCACTGGTAAGTCTTGTTGTTTTGGCTCTTACACTGCAATTTTACCCACAGTCCACTAGATATGCCTATGCGGCTGAAGGATTCCCGGGAATATTTGTGGGAGCAGAGGTAAAAATAATTGCAGATGATTCCCTGACTGCAAAATTTGATAAGAGAAAGGATAATAGTCTAAAGGGTTTAATTGGTCCAAATAAATGGATTTCAGTTAATACCCTCTCTAACTATGAAGTCGTCTATAAAGATAAGATAGATCAGGGTAAATATAAAGACGGCTTGGCTGGTGCTGCTTCAAATATGTTCTTTTCATATTCATCTACAGATGAACTGACGGATCATAACTATTCTAAGTCCATGGAAATTGTAGAACAATTTCTACCAGCAGATGTACAAGAAAATGATCCTATTCTTCCAATATATGAAAAGATTACTGAAGATCTAAAGAAAGAGGGAGAATACATAAGAGAAACATTTAAAAATGCAGATGTTGCAAGTAGAAAAAATGCTGGCTTTAAGAAGCTACCAGCTGTGTTTGTATCAGAAGCTGATGCTACAACAGAGAAGATTGCAGGTGATTCCAAGAAGTATGGAAAAGTAGGCAAGGGAGTGCGTATTGCTGCCGTTATGGTAGATAAGCCTGTAGAATATGCTACGGATAAAAATACCAGTACAACCTGGAGCATTGATTTAAATAATCCGATTACTTCGGATGATTTAGCTAGGCATAATATACCAGAGAATCTTACTCCGTTAAGAACCACTGGATATGAGGCGGATCTTAAAAAATCACTTTGGCTAGGATACATGCTTGGAGCTGATCGCCGTACTGGCGAGGTTAAACCAAAGGTTGTACAATATGAAGGTCAAAACATGAACGGTGGTGAGAACGCAAATATAAACTACAGGTTCGAAATTAAGCTGGTAGAGCTAAAGATTCCTGTTAAGTATGAATATCTTTCTCAGGATGCAAGTATAGATCTTCCTAGTGATATTAAGGAAAAGGCTGCGGCTCTTAATGAGGAATACGGATTCGGTGATAAGGTGTCTGCAAAATCTGTTGGCGATAATGTAGTTACTTCTACTGTTGATGGATCCCAGTGGACCTTTGTAGGCTGGATGAAGGATAATGCAGGTAGCACAAGCGATAGCACAAATATCGAAGCCAGCAAATCTTTCACTGCAAACGACTACAATGATAATAATGATGCGAATGTAAATAAGTTTAAGGGTGTATGGAAGAGAACAGGAGAGCCTGTACCGCAGAAGGCTACAGTAACCTATGACTTTGTGGATACAGACGGACAGCCTGCTCCACAGGAGATTCAGAACCTAAAGCCTGAAAACAGCACCCATGAGTTAAATGAGGATGTAACAGCAAGCCAGCCAAAAGATAATACTACTGAAGTGAAGATTGGAACTCACTATTGGCGTTTCAATGGCTATAAGGTAAATGGAGCTAAGACAGACACGCTCACTACTACAAATGGTGAAAACAAGTTTGTAGGTGAATGGGAGGAGCTTTACAACGTTTCCTACAGATTTAATGGAAATGATTTACCTACTGCATTAAATGACCTATTACCGCAAGGAAAGGAAAAGCAGGCTAATGGTACTACTGTAAATGCTGAAGCTCCAAAGGCTACAACCTATACAGAAACCAAGGATGGCGTAAAGTATCTTTGGACATTTAACGGATGGAATGATCCTACCAGCGTACAAATTAACAAGGCAGATGTGGAGTTCGTGGGAACTTGGAGTAAGGAAAAGCTATTTAATGTTACCTACGAGTTTAAGGGTATTGATGCCAGCGGAGATACTCTAAAGGAAATACCTGTTCCAACAGAGGTAAATAATAACCTACCTACAGATGCTAAGGATTATAAGGCTGGTGAAAAGGCTACTCCAGTAGATCCAACACCGCTTACAGAGGTGAAGGACGCTGCTGGCAACACCTGGAGATTTGAAGGCTACAAGTCTGATTTAGATGGAGAGGCAGTAACTGAGCTTACAATTCAGGATGGTGATAATAAATTTATTGGTTACTGGAAGCGAATTGATACAAAGGTTACCTACACCTTCATAGATAAGGACGGAGGCAAGCTTCCAGAAGAAATAGAGAAGTTAATACCTCCAACTACTACACATAAACTGGGTGAAACAGTAAACGCTACGGACCCTGATAACAGCAAGGTAGTTGTTGGAAATTATACTTGGAAATTTAATGGCTATAAGGATGGAAAAACTCCAAAGACCAGCCTTGTTACTACAGAGGGTGAGAATCTGTTCACAGGCGAATGGGAAAAGGTATATACTGTAACTTATAAGAGCAACTACCCTGGAGCAACTCCTGATCCATATGAGGAAGTTACTGAGGTATCCAAGAACACCTCAGTAGGTGATCGTCATCCAGAAAATCCTACTAGGAATAAGGAAGGCAATAAGACGTACAAATTCAAGAAGTGGAATACAAAAGAAGATGGCAGTGGAGAGGACTTTGATTCATCCACACCTATAACAGACAATATTACTGTTTACGCTATCTGGACAGAAAGCATTCCATGGACTGAGGTACAGCCACTTTATGTAGCTGAGTTTGAATTTGTAAGTTCAGATCCTAATGTAGCATTACCAGAGGCGGTAAATGCACTGCTACCTGCAGTGAAGCGAAATCTTTTAAATAAGGCAGTAGTAAATGCAGATCCTATTGCAAAAGATCCTATTACTGAGGATCTAGGAGATGGCAAGGAAAGAATCTGGACATTTAAGTCATGGGATGAAGATACTAAGACTATAGATGGTGCAAATGTAAAATTTGTTGGAACCTGGGAGTTTAAGACAAAGGTTCCTGCAACACCAATTGTTCCACTATACAGTGTGAATTATACATTTGAATCCAATGATCCAGATGTTGATCTGCCTGAAGAAGTGAAGAAGCTTGTGCCACCTACTGAAAATAGTAAGTTAAATGGCAGCGAGGTATCACCAGCAGAGGTGAAGACTCCTACATATGAGGAAGAGCTTGGAGAAGGTAAGAGCAGAGTTTGGACCTTTGATGGATGGGATAAGGATAAGGTTACTATAGATGGTGGAGATGTTACCTATACAGGAACATGGTCATACAAGACTAGAATACCTGGAACTCCTATAGTTCCTCTTTACAGTGTAAACTATACATTTAAGTCCGCTGATCCTGATGTAGAGCTTCCAGAAGAAGTGAAGAAACTAGTTCCTTCCAAGGAATACAGCAAGCTAAATGGTAGTGAGGTATCACCAGCAGAGGTGAAGAATCCTACATATGATGAAGATCTTGGAGAAGGAAAGAAGAGAGTTTGGACCTTTGATGGATGGGATAAGGATAAGGTAACGGTAGATGGTGGAGATGTAACTTATACAGGTACATGGTCATATAAGACAATAATTCCTGCTACACCAATAGAGCCTGATCCAGAAAATCCTGCAAATCCAGATAAGCCAACACCAGATAAGCCAGCTAATCCGGATAAACCAAATCCAGATAAGCCAGCACCACAAAAGCCAGAAACACCTGATAATAAGGCGAAGGCACCAAAGACTGGTGATGATGGATTTGCACTTGAGCTTGCTACACTTTTAGCAGCTTCAGTTGGTCTAGCTTCTCTAGCTAGAAGAAGAAAAGAAGACTAATAAAAAAGCCCCATTAGGGGCTTTTTTATTGACCATCAATAATTAGACCTAAAATCAAACTACAGTGGACTAGTATTGTGAACTACCCATTGTCTAAAGCCAGTGGGCTTCCTGCTTCCCAGACCTCGTAACCTACTATCTCCACAGGCGTTAATTCGGGCAGTCCCTGCCCTA
>CASDYG010000007.1 GCA_949285555.1 uncultured Eubacteriales bacterium
GGCTTGTCACTCTCTATCAGAGCAACATTAATATATTACCATTCTACTTACTGCTTGTCAAGTGACTTTTTGAAATTTTCTTTCTTTTTTTCACTCAACTTTTGGCTTTTTGGCCTCCTGCTTTCGAACAGCTTATCTATATTAGCACTTATTTTTTTCCTTGTCAACAGGTTTTTTGAAATTTTTTCAAGAAAAATTAAAAATTTTTGATTTCTCTAATTTTCATGCTATTTTCATGCTATTTTCATATATCAATACTACTTCTTATGTGTATTTAATTCTGGTTCTCAAGTCCAGCATTTTCTCAAGTTTACCACTACCATATCCTTCTATAATATTTATTATATTGTCATCAAAGCATAACGGCTTTTTACATTTGCAACTTTTTTACAAGATTATAAAATATTGCAACAAAAAAGGAAGCCACTCCTTCATATGGACTTCCTCCCCAAACTATTTAGTTATTATTTCATTCACTGTATTATCTATTTTTTATTTTAGTAAGTGCCATGAGTTCCTTCAATCTATCATCACTCATAGGCTTTACATCCTTAAGCTTGTAATTAATACCAAGCTCTTCATATTTTTTACTACCCATATCATGGTAGCCCAAAAGCTCTATTTTTTCAACAGTATCGATCCTGTTAACAAATTCATTTAAAGCATCAATATATTCTTTTGAATCATTAAATCCTGGTATAACCACCTGCCTGATCCATATAGGTTTCCTGTGTCTGTTAATGCTTTCTATTATATCTACTAGCGGTCCCTGATGTCTGCCTGTTAATTCTTGAAATCTAACCTCGTCTATATGCTTAACATCTAAAAGTAGCATGTCACTTTCCGCTATTACAGCATCACTATCTTCATCAAAATAAGTCCCACTAGTGTCTACCGCACAGTGAATACCACATTCATGAAGCGACTTTATTGCTTCGATGACAAACTTTCCTTGTAAAAGTGGCTCTCCCCCCGAAAAGGTGACACCACCTCTGCTTCCGTAGTAAGGCTTGCTTCTTATAGCTCTTTTTATTATCTCTTCAACCTGTATGGCTCTACCTTTGTTAGGATTCCATGTATCTGGATTGTGGCAATAAGCACATCTAGCAGGGCAGCCCTGCAAAAAAAACACCGTCCTGATACCTGGTCCATCTACGGCTCCAAAGGTTTCTATTGAATGCAATCTTCCTTCCATATTTCTCCAAAACTGCCCCTTGCACTGATACCTATTTCAGTACAAAGGGCATATTTACAAAGCTTTATCTAATTATATCACACTTCTACTTAATATGAACGAATGCTATTCAAAATATTACAGGTTATTTCATTTCATATTAAATAGAGTGATGGAAGGTTCTTTCTATAACCTCCCTCTGATGAGCCTTTGAAAGCGCATTGAAACGCACCGCATATCCACTCACTCGAATTGTAAGGCTAGGATATTTATCAGGATTTTCGTATGCATCAATAAGTGTATCCTTATTAAGAACATTAACATTAAGATGATGTGCCCCCTGCTCAAAATATCCACTAAGTAGTCCTACTAGATTATCCTTTCGCATTTCTTCATCCTTACCAAGTGAATTTGGTGTAATGGTAAATGTATTGGAAATACCATCCTGACATGTATCCCAGTTAATTTTTGCAACGGAATTTAAAGATGCTACAGCTCCTTCCTGGTCTCTGCAGTGCATAGGGTTTGCTCCTGGGGCGAAAGGTGTACCTTCTCTTCTACCGTCTGGCGTATTACCTGTCTTTTTGCCATACATAACATTGGAAGTAATGGTTAATACAGATAAAGTAGGTACGGCGTTTCTATAGGATTTATGCTTACGCAGCTCACCTATTGCTTTTTCAGAAATTGCAACAGCTATGTTATCCACCCTGTCATCATCGTTTCCATATGTAGGGAATTCTCCCTCCGTCTTATAATCCACGATAATACCCTGCTCATTTTTAATAGGAGTCACTTTAGCATATTTAATTGCAGAAAGTGAATCAGCTGCTACTGAAAATCCTGCAACTCCAAAAGCCATAAGTCTCTTTACCTCGGAGTGTAAAAATGCCATCTGTGAACGCTCATAATCATATTTATCATGCATAAAGTGAATGATATTCATGATTCTTGAGTAGACACCCATTAACCATTCCAGATAGATATTATATCTTCTCCAAACTTCATCAAAGTCCAAAGGACCGTCTCCCATAGGTTCCATCTGCGGGCCTATATGTTCTCCAGTACGCTCATCTACTCCTCCATTAATTGCTAACAGCAATGTTTTAGCTAGGTTGCAACGAGCTCCAAAGAACTGCATCTGCTCTCCCATCTGGATAGCGGAAACGCAGCATGCGATTGAATAATCTCCACCACAGGTGTTTCTCATCTTATCATCGTTTTCATATTGAATGGAATCAGTATCAATAGATACCTTCGCACAAAAACGCTTAAAAGCTTCCGGCAGATCCTTTGACCATAGTACTGTCAGATTTGGTTCTGGTGCAGGTCCAAGGTTATACAATGTATTAAGTACTCTATAGGTATTTTTAGTAATCCTATGTCGTCCATCATTTCCAATTCCACCAAGGCCCTCAGTTATCCACATAGGGTCCCCACCAAACAGTTCATTATATTCGCTGGTTCTTAAATGTCTTGCTACTCGAAGCTTCAAGATGAAGTCATCCACAAACTCCTGTATTTCTTTTTCAGTATATTTGCCCCTTGCCAGATCTCGTTCTGCATAAACATCTATAAATGTAGATGTTCTGCCTAATGACATAGCCGCACCATTTTCTTCCTTTAGTCCAGCTAGATAGGCAAAATAGGTCCACTGTATTGCTTCTTTAACATCGGATGCCGGCTGAGATATGTCATAGCCATAAGCCATGGCCATTTCTTTTATTTCCTTTAATGCAGCGATTTGGTTCCATACTTCTTCTGCCAGCCTGATATTCTCCTCGTTCATTTCTTCACGAGAAGCTATTTCTTCGTGATCCTTTTGTTTCATCTTAATAAGATGATCTATACCATAAAGGGCACAGCGTCTATAGTCACCAATAATCCTACCTCTTCCGTAAGCATCTGGCAGACCAGTGATATACCCTAAATGTCTAGCAGCCTTCATTTCTTTAGAATATGCCTTAAATACGCCATCATTATGTGATGTCATATACTTAAACAAAAATTCAATGTCATCAGGTAAGCTTGCCCCGTATTCCTTGACTTCTTCCCTGACCATTCTAATGCCACCAAATGGGCAAATTCCTCTCTTTAAAGGCTCATCTGTTTGAAGACCTACAATAATATCCTTGCCTTCCTCTATATATCCAGGTCCAAATGCATTGATACGCATTATTCTACTAGCATCTACTTTAAGCGTACCACCGGCCTTTCGTTCTTCTACCAAAAGTGCCTTAACCTTATCATTTACTTCATTCGTCCTATCAGTAGGCCCCTCTAGAAAGGATTCATCTCCTTCATATGGAGTATAATTCAGTCTAATGAAATCATCCACATGGATGTTTTCTGTCCAGTCTCCGGCAATAAAGCCTTCCCATTCTTTTCTAAGCTGGTTCAATTCTCCTCCTTTTAGAACTTCTACGTCCTAAATATACTTTGTTAAAAATTTATAAATCTACCTTTCTATACTATATTATTTGCGTCAATAGGTCAACACCGTTTAAGAAAATTTTCCAAATATTTATCTGCTATAAAAAAATATATTCACTTCATTAGAATTATATAATTTGGGCTTATATATTCCCCTTTCCCCATGGCAATGCTTCCAAGTAATAATCTTCGCATCAGAATAACATCTACTTACCACCTTATACTCTACATTTTTTCTATCCTTAAACGCATCCACATTCAGAGTATATTCTGTAGTCATAAGGGGAATACAGCCATTGTCCTTTGTAAGCTTTTCCATCTGTGGCAAAACCATGGTTACACCCATCTTTTCATATACTTTCCTACAAGCGGCATTGATACAGTTTAGATGAGGACCCCCTATAATTTCCAGTTTATTATACTGTGATTCTCCAGCAGCTTCATCATCTAATATTAAAGCAATTTTGCTTGCAAAATTGAAGTGGCCTATATTATCAACCATCATCTTGATATCATTTTTGCAGATAGCTTCTGTCACTTTTTTGATATTATCTCCACCATTATTTATTTCTTCTCTTAAAATTTTGTCCTCATTGCCACGGCTAATATGACCTATATACGGAATATATCCATTAAATACATCCCTTGCATTATCTAATGTTAGCTTAATTTCATGAGCTTTTTCCAACTTAAATATCTGGATTAGTTCCACAAGAGGCAGCAGGGCATATGTCTTATAATCAGTACAAGAATTCTTTCCACGACATTTAGATGCCTCTGTTCTGCTTAAAAAGCTTAAAAAATCCTCTATCTCATAGAAATATATAAATTTACATCGTTCCCCTTCTTGCCTGGTGAAATGCTTCTCATTTTTATTTAAATGATTAGTTTTAATGGAATCAGAAATTTCTCTTGTATAAGCCATGACTCCGCTACCTTGGTCTTCTCTGGCATGCATCCATTTTTGCAAAATTGCTGCTTCAAGCTTTTCAAGCACCTCTCTTCTTAACGAGTTCACCAAAGCGACCGGCATCATGGGAACCTCTTCCGAAACGAAAGCTTTGCTCACTTCAAAAACAGTGTTTCCCGTTTTCTTTATACCGGCAAGAAGCTTACCATGCCTAGCTTTATCCAATGTATTATTGTTTTCTGCCGTCGTTTTAGCTACACAGCTTATTTTTTCACCAAGCACAGATGTAGTTGCTGAAAGAATCACCTGCCCATCAACATATTGTAAATTCATTTCAACTTCGCTTTTTCGTTTATTAGGTATTTCATACTCTCCTAATTTCGAAAAGGATTCTATAGACTTCTCTGTCAGTTTTTTTGAGACTAATCTTTGCAATGTTAGTTTATCCTTAGGCGTTATCTGTCGCTCTAATGACATTACATCTCCAAGCCAATGATAGCATCCATCTTTTTTTAGATATGTCAATGTAAATGTAGCAATACTATTTTTTTCATCACGTAACTCTATCAAATCCCCGTTTTCAGCGTCTTCAAAAAGCTGCGCCTTAACAACAAAACCACGTTTTCCCTTAACAATATTAACAACATCTCCTGCATAGATTCCACTATGTTTACCCGTACCACCACTCATTTCACCGTTTGTAAGTGTATTTATATCATTTGCCCTTCTGGTTCCTGCTAATTTACCCTTATTTTGAGAAGACAGCATCCTTCCCGCAGTAAATCCCTCTCTACTGTAAACCTGCGTAAGTTCTTTTTTTCTTTGTGCATCGATTCCCACTAAGTCTTTTATACAATCTGTATGCGAATCTGTTTTTTGTTTACAGATTTTCGTAATCTGCTCATTGAAAATTCTTGCTACAGTAGCCACATACCCTGGACTCCTCATTCGCCCTTCAACCTTAAATGATTTAACACCCAGCTTCATTAGCATCGGCAAATGTTCCACCAGAGATAACTCTTTAGGACTTAATATTCGTTCATATTTAGTTAAATTTTGATCTGTACCCTTTTGCGAAGATTGCCCGGCAGCTTTCTTATGCTCGTACAAAAGTCTGCAGGGCTGAGCACATACACCACAGTTTGCACTTCTTCCACCCATATTTCTACTCATATGACACTGTCCGGAGTAGGAAAAACAAAGTGCACCATGTACAAAAACTTCCAGCTCTAAAAGATTAGCACCAGATATTTCCTCAATATCTTGATATGGCAATTCTCTGGCTAATACAACTCTGCTAAAACCAAGCTTCTTAGCCTGCCTAACACCCTCAATATTATATACACTACCTTGAGTAGAAAGGTGAAGGTTTATTTTGGGTCTTCTTCTTTGTAGTTCATATGCTACCCCCAGATCCTGTACTATGATAGCATCAACACCCATATCCCACGCCTTTACTCCAAGCTCGACGCTTCCTGCCACACTTTTATCGTCTGCTAATGTGTTAAGTGTCAAATAGCAATATACACCCTTGAGATGACAATAGTCTAAGACAAAGGGTAAATCATCCAATGTGAAATTATCCGCTTTCATGCGTGCATTAAAGCCATTAAGACCGAAGTATACTGCATCGCACCCATTTTCTACAGCTGCAAAAAGCTGATCGCGACCACCTACTGGCATTAGAAGTTCAAAATCTTTTCTATCCAAATCCTACCTCTCTTATCCTAATATTATAACGCAGCATTCAAAATATTACTAATGTTGTTTTTAGAGAAATAAGTTTTGCAAAATGTCATCACGGAAACTATTAAATTTAGCTACAACTTATCTCACGTTTTTTGCAATCAAAAAGGGGCATATGCCCCTTCTTGAAATAATATGGAAAATACACTCGTTACTTCAAAGTTATTTATTTACTAGTTCCATTTCAGCCTTCTTCTTAGCCTCTAGTAGATCTGCATATCTAGTTCTAGCGATTTCATCCCAAAGTGGTGCATCTATACCACAATCTTCTGGAACAAATACTGGATCCAGACCCATTTTCTTTTGTCTTTCGAAGTCCTTGAGCACCTTTCTTACCTGATTCATTAATAGTACCAGTGCAACGAAGTTTACCCATGCCATGGAACCTACTCCAACGTCTGCCAGATTCCAAGCTGCAGCGGACTCTCTTGTAGATCCTACAAAGATAATTGCAGCAAGTACTAGATTTCCGATTAAAACAGCTGTCTTCTTAACCTTATCGCTCTTAATGCCCTTCACTAGGAATGCTACGTTTGCTTCTGTGTAGAATGCAAATGAAAGCAGGGTTGTGAATGCGAAGAAGAATACTGCAATTGCTATAAATGAAGAACCAAATCCAGGGATAAATGTATCAATAGCAGCCTGAGTATATCCAGTACCAGGAGCAACTCCAGGTAGAGTTTCAACTAGCATCTCCTTAGTAGATTCTACCTGAATGTTGTACATTCCAGTAGATAGAATCATAATACCAGTAGCTGTACAAACCAGCAATGTGTCTACATATACTGAGAAGGACTGAGCCAGACCTTGCTTTGCAGGGTGGCTTACCTCTGCAGCAGCAGAAGCGTGCGCTCCAGAACCCATACCTGCCTCGTTAGAGTAGATACCTCTCTTAACACCCCACATGATTGTGCTTCCCCAAACAGCTCCAAAGAATGAATCCTGGTTAAATGCTGCTCTGAAGATCAGACCAAACATAGGGAGAATTCTGTCGTAGTTTACAGCTAGGATAACTATTGCTAATAGAATATAAATTGCAGCCATTACAGGTACTACCAATCCTGCGAATGTTCCTATTCTCTTCATTCCACCAAATACTACAAGGATGAAAAGTAAGGTTACTACACCAGCAGTGATGTATGTGTTAATACCCCATGCATTATTTGCTGCCTCTGCAATATTAAAGCCTTGGATAGTAGGTCCAGTAATACCATTGGCAAGTACACCTGTCAGAGCCCATAGTACAGCAAGAGCCTTACCTATTACCGGAATCTTTAGACCAGCTTCTATATAGTAAGCAGGACCTCCACGATATTCTCCTTCGAACTGTAGCTTATAAGTCTGTGCTAGTGAGGATTCTGCAAATGCAGAGCCAGCTCCTACGATAGCTATAATCCACATCCAAAAAATTGAACCAGGTCCACCATAGCATATAGCAGTAGCTACACCGGCAATATTACCTACACCTACTCTTCCACCTAGAGCCATTGCAAAGCCCTGGAAAGAAGATATTCCTGAATCACTGCTACTTCCTCCTAGTAGGTATTTCACTTGATCCTTTACAAGTCTTACCTGAGGAACGCCTAAAATAATTGAGTATACCACGCCTACGAAAATGGCCAGATATACTAGTGGGGAACTCCACAGGAGACCTGCGATATTACCTGTGAATTCCGCAAAACTATTTCCAAACATAATAAATAATTCCTTTCTAGCTTTCGCTCAAAATAAACCCAATTAAATTATACAATACCATATTCAAAAAACTTCAAAAAACAACAGAAAAATTTTTTATCCAATTTTAGTATTTTTATAAAGATACAGTCCCTCTATAAACTTTGGTATATTAACCCTACCTCCATTGGAATTTAACCCTTTTAACTTATCCATCTCATCCTTTATACTCTTGAAATCATATACATAATTTGCATATATTTGAAACACTTCGTTGTTAAAATCGTCTATTCCTACAGCAGCGACATTTGTAAGCCCTCTTTTAATAGCGCGACGAATGCGTTGTTCAATATTTCGGACACTATCATTTCTCATCTCGGCAACCTTTTCAATTGCTTCTTTGGCATACACCCCACCTTGCTGATCTATGATGTTGCATACTTCAAGTATATCTCTAGTTCCCTTTTCTCCCATCATTCCGAGTAGTCCCATAAGTCTTTCTATTTCTCGATTACCTGCTATGGTATCTACAGTGTTGTGAATCGCCTTTTCAGTCTTTTTCAATTCTTCAGCTTCGCCACGACTTAGTCCATTAACATTATCTACATCATCTGTAGGCTCATCACTATAAGCTTCCTTCTCCTTTAGCTTATCATCGGAAATAAGCATTCCTATCTGGCTTACAATTTGATTCATTCGTAGTTTTTCAGATACATGTCCTATAACTCTTTGAACCTCTATCACATTTATGGGCTTGCTAATAAAAAATTCCACTCCTGCATTGTAGGCTCGCTCTACCATCTCCTTATCCTGTACTTTGGATATCATGATAAAGGAAATTGATGAATCTTTTTCCTTGACCTGATTGACCACATCTATTCCATCCATACCATCCATGAGAAGGTCTATCATTACCAGCTGCGGCTTTAATCTTAAAATTTCCTCTGTAGCCTTCATCGCATTTGTCGTATAGCCCACTACACTTCCCAATCTGTTTTTTTCTACAATATTTTGGAGAGTTTTTACAACTCCTATAACATCATCTACTATAAATATATTCATCATCTCCCACCTCTTCTACTTCGTTAGGATCTAATTTCACAATAAATTCTGTGTACTTTCCTACTTCACTATCTACACTGATACTTCCGCCAAAGTCTTCTACATATTCTTTTACTGTAGAAAGTCCAATACCTCTGGCAACCTCTCCAGTTTTTTCATTAAATTTGGTGGAAAAGCCTGGATAAAAGACTGCATCTATCATGTCTGGATTTATTCCATCTCCATTATCTTTTACAGAAATTACGTATACGCCTTCTGTTTTGCGCACCCTTATGTCTATTTTCCCTTCCCTTAGTCCGATAGCATCTACAGCATTTTTCATAAGATTACCAACTATAGCCATCATTTTAAAGTAACTATACACCTTGAAGTTATTGCGTACATTTACATTTATTGTTATGCCAAGTCCTTTTTGCTCCGCCTGTTTTAACAGTTCGCTTTTTTGTATAGCAATTATATCTTTAATAGACATTTCAACATGCTCATAATCTGAAACAAATACCTGCTGAATATTTTTTACTATTCCCTGAAAATCTCCTTTTACTTCATGAGCATTCTGCGCAATATGTAAGAGCTTCCTTCTCATCTCATCAGGCAAATTAAGTCTTTTACTATCTTGATATACCTCATAAGATGCCTTCATAATATGTTCAACCTCTATCGCATTCTTTGTCATAAGATGAAGTTCTTTTCTCAGGTCTCCAGCAAGCAAAAGCAGCTTTCTATACTCCTTTTCATTTTCAGATTTAATGAGCATAGATGAATAACGATCTATGGCTAATAAAATCACCTGTAAAAGAATCACTCTGACAAGGGATATTAGCATCAAATAGGCAATTACTCTTATGGAAACTAAATTCTCTCCGGCAATATAGCTCCTTGCCCCGAGCTCAGCAATATTAGAGAGTATCTCACTTAGAAAAACCACATATGGAAATATTCTTAACTTTCTTCGCTCCTCCTTAAAAAAATAGAGAAACATAGGAAATACAAAGCCGTAGGTAAAGAAAAAAACCATATCAGGGAGTATCATCGGAAGAAGATTGTCCAAATATCCTTTATCCAGATATGCTACAAAAAGCCTGAACAAAGGGGAAAATATCCCAGAGCAAAAAGCAATATATGTAGGTTCTAAGTCCTCATAGCAATAAATGAAAATATTCATTACCAGCACCGACATGGCAATGATGAAGCCCTTAGTAAAAAACTCGGTATTTATCTGGGCAGAAACAGAAACAAATACGGCTATAAACAGGGTCTTTTTAAGCTTATCTGTCACATTTCCTCCTCGTTTAAACTCTTTAACTCTATATTTCTTTTTTATTATACCCTAACGATTCTTTTTTTAGAAGCATATCTATAAAATGATATAAGTTAGAACAAATAAAATACCGACCCTTCAAGATGCGGGTCGGCATTATTTTTAATTTTATTAAGCAGCCTTACATAGCCTGAAACCGATTTATTATTTTGCCTTAATTACCGTTCCAGTCTTTCCTTCAAGAGCATCTACTGCCTTATCTAATGCAGTGATGATTGCTTTCTTTTCAGGATTTGCCTTCACAAATTTAAGAGCAGCTTCTACCTTTGGAAGCATGCTTCCTGGAGCGAAATGTCCCTCAGCAATGTATTTTTCAGCTTCAGCAATAGTTAGCTCACCTAGATCCTTTTGATCAGGCTTGTTGAAGTTAATAGCTACCTTCTCTACTTCAGTTAAAATCATTAGCACATCAGCATCCACCTGCTCTGCAAGTAGTTCTGCCGCAAAGTCCTTATCAATAACTGCAGCTACACCATCAAGACTTCCGTCAACATTTCTTACAACTGGAATTCCACCACCACCGCAAGAAATCACGATAGAGCTATCCCAAAGTGCCTTAACTGCATCAATTTCCATAATTTCTGTTGGAATAGGGGAAGCAACAACACGTCTGTAGCCTCTGCCAGCATCTTCCTTCATGGAATAGCCCTTTGTAGCCTCAAGCTCTTTAGCCTCTTCTTCTGTGTAGAATGGACCAATTGGCTTAGTTGGATTCTTGAAGCCCTTGTCTTCCTTATCCACTACCATCTGAGTAACAATAGTAAGAACAGGAATATTCTTGCCTCTTTCTGCTAGAGCAAATTTTAGAGCTTGCTGTAAATGATAACCAATATATCCCTGTGACATAGCTCCACAAACATCAAATGGCATTGCAGGAGTAACATCCTTAGCCGCCTCTGATGCTAAAAGTATTCTTCCTACCTGAGGTCCATTACCATGAACAAGACCTATTTCATATCCCTTGCAGCTAATTTCTGCAATGTGCTGACAAGTTTTCTTAACAACCTCTAGCTGAGCTTCTGCTGTTGGATCTGCCTTTCCAGACTGAAGAGCATTACCACCTAGAGCAATAACAATTTTTTCTGCCATAACTTTCTCCTCTTATCTTATAAGTCATCTCTATTTATTGGGCAAGACATACATCTTGGACCACCTCTACCACGGGAAATTTCCGCACTTGGAATAGTAAGCACCTTAATTCCCTTCTTGTCAAGCAAGTCATTTGTCACATAATTCCTCTCATATGTAACAACCTTACCTGGTGCAATAGCAAGTGTGTTAGAACCATCATTCCACTGTTCTCTTTGAGCTGCCATAAAATCTGCTCCGCCACATCTGATTAAATCTACTGCTGGAAGCTTCAGCTCATGTGCCAAAATATTTGGAAGAGCGTCTGTAATTGATGAAAATCTTGGATTTCCTTCCTTATCAAGACTTATTTCAAACAGCTGTAATGGACCTTCAATCTCAGGGTGGATTGTAAACTTATCATGATCTACCATTGTAAAGACAGTATCAAGATGCATGAATGCACGACGCTTAGGAATGTCAAACACCAAAATCTTGTTAAATGTAGATTTTCCGAGTACATTTCTGGCAAATCTCTCAATGGCATCTGCTGTAGTTCTTTCACTTAATCCAATGGCTACTATATCTTTATTTAGCACAAGAACATCTCCACCTTCAATGGAATAATCCATATCGTGATTATACCAAAGCTGCGAACCTTCCGGTGCAAAATCCTTATTATAGTCAAACATGTATTTGAGGAAAATAGGTTCCCTCTGTCTAGCTGCTGTATGCATGTGATGAACTGAAAGACCATCTCCTACGCAAGCACCTGGATCTCTTGTAAAATAAAGATTTGGCATTGGATCCATATAAAATGGATAAGATGAAGCAATGTGATCTGCCAGAGATTTACCCTCAATAGCACCGATCTCATCTTTCTGCACACCTGCAATAATCTTCTCGACCATACGCTCTTCATCCATTCCTGCCAGGTAGTCATATAGAGCTTCTCTAATACCTTGAGATTTAATATTGCTTGCATCTAAAATTTCATTCAGGAACTTTTCCTTAACCTTTGCATCCTTTATTGCCTTAGCTGTTTCTTCAGTATAGTAAACAACCTCTACTCCGTTCTTTCTTAATAGATCGGCAAAGGCATCATGCTCCTCTTTAGCAACCTTAAGATAAGGTATATCATCAAATAGCAATCTTTCAAAGTTATTTGGTACAAGTCCTTCAATTTCTTCGCCCAGCCGGTGAAGTAAAACTTTATTTAATTTTCCAATTTCTGAATAATTGTGTATTCCCATGATAGATTCTCCTAGTTTTACTAGTATATCTTCCTAGTTTATTTTCTCCATATAATCAAGTGGACGGCAGCTCGGCCGTCCACTTAAAATTGCAGTATTAAGATTATGCGATTGTGGAAACAATAACAGCCTTAATTGTATGCATTCTGTTTTCAGCCTCATCAAATACCTTTGAGTATCTGGATCTGAATACCTCGTCGGTAACCTCACGAATGTCATAACCAAGATCCATCTGAGTCTTAGCCATAGTAGTTTCCATATCGTGGAAGGATGGCAGACAGTGCATGAAGATTACATCATCATTTTCTGTCTCTTTGATCATATCCATTGTTACTCTGTAAGGAGTTAGCATTCTAACTCTTTCTGGAATCTGATCCTCTTCTCCCATAGATGCCCAGATGTCAGTATAAAGAACATCAGCACCCTTTAGGCAAGCCTTGTCTGAGCTTACTTCAATAGTTGCTCCTGTTTCCTTAGCAACAGCTCTTGCTCTTTCTAGAACATTCTTATCCACTTCGTTAGCCAGTTCTTCTGGACCATAAGCCACAAAGTGCATTCCCATCTTAGCACAACCGTACATCCAAGCGTATGCCATGTTGTTTCTGATGTCGCCACAGAATACTACCTTAACCTTGTTAAGTGGCTTTGCAATGTGTTCTTCAATAGTTAGAAGGTCAGCAAGAATCTGAGTTGGGTGATCCACGTCAGTTAGACCATTCCATACAGGAACACCTGCATGCTCTGCAAGCTGTTCTACAACTTTCTGATCATATCCTCTGTATTCAATACCATCATAGAATCTACCAAGAACTTTAGCAGTATCTTCTAAAGACTCCTTCTTACCCATCTGGGAGCTGCCAGAATCTAGGAAAGTAACCTGTCCGCCTTCTTCCATGCAAGCTACTTCAAAAGCACATCTAGTTCTTGTTGAAGTCTTCTCAAATAGAAGAACGATGCTCTTTCCTCTTAGCACGTAGTTATAAACTCCAGCTCTCTTCTTTGCCTTTAAATCGTGAGAAAGGTCTAAAAGATATCTGATTTCTTCTGGAGTAAAATCCATTAATGTTAAAAAGCTTCTTCCTTTTAGATTTACAGCCATGATATTTCTCCTTCTTTTTTGTGAAATAATAATTTTGGGCTTATTTAAGCTTGTTAGCCTATATTAATCATACTACATTTGAATATAATTAAAAGTACCAGTTATCCAAAAAAAAAGCATACCAGTTATTCTGATATGCTTTCTCTCTTAAAAATAATATTTTACTAACTATTGGTTATTCCTTGTATTATTAACATCTTTCTTGCACATATGCTCGAGCACGACCTTGAATATTTCCATTCCACGTTTTAAATTTTCATCATCTTCATATGCAAAGGCTATTCTTACTTGATTTTTCCCTCCGCTATTTTTAGGATAAAATAAATAACCTGGAGTAATGGCAAGTCCTCTAAGATATGCCCTTTCTGTAAACACTCTACCGTCAATATGACTGGGCAGATTGCACCAAAGATACACTCCACCCTTTGGCTTAATATATGTGACCCCTAGTTCCTTCATCTCGTCAAGTGCATCTATTACTACCTGCATTTTTCTCTTATTTTGTATTGCTTCCTCACGGGTTTTTTGAATATATCTTCCATCCTCAAGCGCACGGGCAATCAGCTTTTGACTCATCCATTCTAAAGACATCAGTCTAAGTGAAACTAACTTTTCCAAAGCCTTGATTAAAACTGGAGCCGCTACTACAAATGCCATGGACATTCCCGGAATGAAGGTCAGTGCAAATGAATATATGTAAATTACATTGTTTCCCCTATCCATAGACTTTATTGTAACTGGCATATTTCCTTCAAATCCCAGTTCAGAAGCCGCATCATCCTCAATGATAGGTATACCATATCTTTCACTTATTTCTATGAGCATGCTCCTTCTTCTATTACTTAGGCATATACCCGTAGGGTCCTGATAACTGCTATTTACATATATAAACCTTGGCTTTGACTGCTCTATAATAGTTTCAATATTTTCACAAATAATACCCTCATCATCTATTGGAACAGTAATCGCCTTGCACCCTGCCAGTGCCAAAGCCCTGTGCACATCTGGCGATATAGGCTCCTCAACAATCACCTTATCCCCTGGAACAAGTAACGTGGATATGATAAAGTCTATCGCCTGATTGGATTCGGATAGAATTTGTATTTGAGACAAGCTGGCATCTATACCCTTTAACTTTAAAAACGATTGTATGCTCCTTCTCAGCTGCAAATCTCCCCTGTAGGGTGAAAAATAATAAGAACTGCTAACATCTCTCTTAAAAATATCTTCTATGTCCGCTATTATTTCTTTTTTACTATATAAGGAAAGTGGGATTCCCGCTGCCATGGATATTTTACCCGCCGAACTAAAATCCTGAAATATATCATCAAAACGATTTCCCAAATCCAGAAATGGATCCTTTATACTATGTATCCAATTAACAGGGCGACCACCATCTCCATGTGATGGTAGATTTCCACTTCCTTTCCAGCGACCTTCCTTCATTATCAAATCACCAACATTTTTTTCATCGCTGAAATGCGTTTTGGAAGCATAATTGTCTTTAATATGTGGCGAGACTCTATAGCCCCGTCCCTGCTTGGACTGTAAAAATCCCTGATGCTTGAGCTCAGAAAACGCCTTAATGACTGTGTTTCTATGCACATCAAGTTCTTTGGCTAGCTGCCTTTCTGACGGTAAAATAGCACCTGCCTGAAGGCTGCCTTCAGCAATACGTCTCTTTATCTGCTTAACAATCTGCCAATATATAGGTGTAGGCTTATTTTTATCTATTTGAATCACAAGGCTCATCGTTATATCTCCACTAGTTTTTAAGCAAAGTTTTAATCTTAATTTCGCATCCAGATAATTTTGTATAGGTCATTGTAAGCTACCTTATTTTCAGTGAAAAATAGTTTTTCTCAAAATCAATAACACCTTCATCCTTCAACTGCGTCAGGACAACGGAAAGACCACTTCTATCAACGGAAAGGTAGTCCGCAAGTTGCTGTCTGTTCAAAGGTATTGTAAATGAGGTCTTCCCTACCGACTTTGCATAGTCAGAAAGATATAAGAGAACCCTACTTTTCACCCCTTTTTGCGTTACAAGCTGTAGCCTCTTAGCAAGGTGAATATTTTTTTCAGATACTGCTTTGAGCAGGTTATAAATCAATTTAGGGCAGCCAATATTAAAGCAAACATCTACTACATTAGCTGTACTAAATGAATAAATTTCCGTTTTTTCTAAAGCACAGACGTCAACTTCTATTTCTATGCCTTCATTTAATGCATATGATTCAGCAAATATATTGCCCTTAGGAAACTTGCCAATTATTAGCTTATTGCCCCAAAGGTCATAATGTACGACCTCCACACTGCCAGATACAATCATATGTATTCTATCCGTGATACTTCCACTTTGTAAAATACATTCACCTTTATCATATACACGCTTTTGCAGTGAAACCTTTTCTAAAAACTCATTGACTTTCTTGTGTGATACATCATCAAATATTTGAAATTCCATAGTCTAATTATAGCATAATTATCAAGTGTTGAAAATTCAACGGAATATAATTTATTTTTAATATATCATATAATATGCTGGTTTGTAGTCAGCTACAATTAAATCGCTAACTAAAGCTGGTTCTAATTGGTTCTAAAATATAATAAGGAGGGATAATGAGCTTATTTTTAGGCCCCATACACTATATCGTTTTTGATAAGATTCACCTAAATGAGGAAATAACCAAAACTATTGTTGAAACATCGGAGCAAAGCTGCGATTTAAATAGGTTCGCACCTGCAATCGAAGAAGGTGATCTTAAAGAGCTGATAGGAGATTCAATGATACATCCTTGGCTTGCAGAAAGGGTTACCCGTTCAGAGTTACGACAAATTGGAGCTATAGAAGACTGTCTATCACCTGAGCTGGATCAAAAAATAACAGATGCTATTTATAATATCGGCAAGAGAGTAGGAAATACACTTGAAAAGGAGCAAACTCTTACTGAAGCCTTTAACCGGGTCAGATTTCATACTCTGGATGGAATGCCTTGCGACAATGGTCTGATATTTCTGGAAAATACGGAAACTTCCATAATCTGGGAGTTAAATCTCGATTTGCACAGACCGTATATGAAAAATGATAAAACGGAAATACTTTTTTTAGACATTAGGTATGCTTTTGTAAAAGGCTTACTTGAAAACAGTATATATAAGCTTGAAAGATTAGATAGAAACAGGTACAGGTTATACAATGATTAATATAGTAGAAAGATTGATTGAGGAACATAACAGAATTAGTGCTTTTGTTGATGAGCTTGAAGAAGCTTGTATTTATTTTGTGGAGTACGATGAAATAGATATAGAGAAATTCAGAGAATATGTGGATTTCATACGCAACTATGCCGACGGTACACACCATAAAAAAGAAGAGGAAATATTATTTAAGGAAATGATAGACAGACTTGGTTCTGTAGCCGAAAATCTTGTAAAACACGGTATGCTGGTGGAACATGATTTGGCAAGACTTTATGTGTCAGAGCTTTCAAATGCACTTGATCGTTATGAAAAGAAAAAGAATATGAAAGACAAGGTTTGCATTATCGGTAACACCATGTCCTACGTATATTTGCTGAGAAGGCATATAGAGAAAGAAAATGGAGTTGTCTTCCCTTATGCAGAAAAAATGTTTGATACAGAGCTTATGGATGAAATGAGCAGGCAGGCGGAAGAGTTTGATGCGAATATAGCCAATAGCCGATAATAGTTACTCATTAGTAGATCATATTTAAATGATCATTATCTGGTAAATCAATCATATAAAAACAAGCCTCCGGTGGTCACCGTAATCCACCAGAGGCAATTTTTTTATGTTTTATATAAACAAAACCAACTAAATAAAATTTAAATATTACTGATTAGCTTTGCTTCTTTCCTTGTCGCCTTCCATAATACTGAAAAAAGCACGTCTCGTAATTTCCATTATACAGCTTCCTTCTCCTATCAGCACCACCTTTTTTTATCACCTTTTCTATATCTCTTTGGCTTGTAATTAAAAAAAGTGACCAATTATCATGTAGCTTTAAAGTATTTGCCAGAGAATTATAAATGGTATTTTTTAAAATCTCTTTATCTCCGATTCTCTCCCCATAAGGAGGATTACAAATCATCACCACATCCTCAGCTTCTATGTTGGACGGAAGTATGATACCTTTTGTCATATCAGCTTTTTTAATATTAATATCTTCTAATAGCCCTACCTCATCCGCATTTGTCATAGCAATTTTTACCATGGAAGCGTCAATATCTCTTGCAAAAATCTTAAGTGGTATTGAGAAATCAGCTTTTTCAGAAGCTTGCCTCTTCTCGCTGCGAATCAACTCTTCAGATATAATATCCCAGCTTTCAAATGCGAAATTTCTTCCTAAACCAGGCGCAATATTTCTTCCTATCATAGCTGCCTCGATGGGAATTGTAGCAGACCCACAGCATGGATCTAAAAGCACTCTATCCTTATTCCAAAAGGAAAGTTGCACCAAAGCGGCTGCAAGAGTTTCCTTCATAGGGGCTTTACCCTGTTTTACTCTATAGCCTCTCTTATGAAGGCCTGCTCCACTCGTATCTAACGTTACAAAGCACCTATCCTTAACAAGGCTAATTTTAATTTTATATGTACCACGCGTTTCTGTAAGAGGGACATTAAAAAAATCCTCTAAGGACAGTACCACTGCTTTTTTAGCAGTTCTCTGGATGGCAGGTAAGCTTGTAAGTGTCGATTTTACCGATGTAGCCTCTACGGGAAAGGCACCATCCAAAGGAATTATTTCATGCCACTTTATAGCTTTGATTTGCTGAAATAGCTCCTCAAAGGTACCAGCTTTAAAGTCACCCATTAAAATCTGTACTCTGTCAGCACTTCGAAGCCATAAATTGGTGCGAACAATTGCTCTTTCATCACCCAAGAAAATAATTCTTCCATCCTCAACCTTAAGGATTTTATATTCTAGCTTTTCTATTTCACGCTTTACTACTGCCTCCAGTCCGAAGGCAGTAGTAGCAACTAAAGTTAATTTCATCTATCTAAATGAGTGGTTCCTTTCTATTCAGCCTGTTGCTTTCAAGCTTTTCTAGTGTATTAAGTGCCTTGCCTGTTCCGATAGCAACACAATCCATTGGATTTTCAGCTATTTTCACTTCGATACCCATACGTTCTGATATGCGTTTATCTATTCCATATAGCAGAGCTCCTCCGCCTGTCAGCATAATACCAGAATTACTTATGTCAGCTGCTAATTCAGGAGGAGTAATTTCCAGCACTGAATGAACAGCCTCACATATGGTATATAGTGGCTCTTCAAGTGCCTTCATCATTTCATCAGAGGTCACTATTACTGTCTTTGGAAGGCCGGTAACAAGATCCCTTCCCCTGCACTCCATCTCTATTACATCTTCTCTTGGGTAGGCAGTACCAATAGTTCGTTTCAGTTCTTCTCCTGTACGTTCTCCAATATATAACTTATGAACATTCCTCATATATCTAATTATATATTCATCAAACTTATCGCCGGCCATTTTCACCGACTTTGATGCTACTATTCCCCCGAGAGAAATGACAGCCACATCAGTTGTGCCACCTCCTATATCGATGACCATTACGCCATCTGGCTGAGAAATATCAAGACCTGCTCCAATTGCAGCAGCAACAGGCTCTTCCATGAGAAATACATCCTTTCCCCCAGCCTGTGTAGCGGCTTCTCTAACTGCACGTTTTTCTACCTCAGTAACGCCACTTGGAACACATACCATGATTTTTGGTCTAAAAAATCTGCCACTGCCACATGTTTTTTTGATGAAATATTTGAGCATTCGTTCAGTTATATCGTAGTCGGAGATAACCCCATCCTTTAGCGGGCGAAGTGCTACTATATTTGCCGGCGTACGTCCAAGCATTCTTCGGGCCTCTTCTCCTACAGCCAGAATTTCGTCACTATCTTTATTTACAGCAACCACTGATGGTTCGTTTAAAACCACCCCTTTATTCTTTACATAAACAAGTACATTAGCAGTACCTAGATCTATTCCTACTTCATTTACAAATGCCATTATTTCTCCCCTTTTCCCTTGTCCAGATATGATTTCTGAACGGATTATTTTGCATAATTTATATCCAGCCGCAGTTGTTCCTCTTCAACATCAAAGCCGTATTTTCTGGCAAATTTGAGATAGTCCTCACGGAATTTCTCACCATCACGTGTTTTAAGCTTCTTCATATATTTATGAGTTTCAAATCTATCTTTGGCTATCTCCAGCATGGCGACTGCTATATTTGAGCAATGATCGCTTATTCGTTCATAGCTTATTAGCAACTCATTTAGTACGAACCCCTGCTCCATTGTGCATTCACCTGTAGTCAGCCTCTGCACATGTCTTTCTTTTACGTACTCCGTCAGGTTATCTATTACTTCTTCAAACGGTTCTACCTGTCTGGCCTTGTCAAGATCATTTTCCTTAAAAGCATCTAATGTGAGTGCCATAATATCTCGCAAAGCACTTCCCAAGTGCCTGATTTCTTCATCTGCGGATTGAGAAAGCTGTACACCCTGTTCCTCTTTTTCTCTAATTGCCTTCATAATACTGAGACCGTGGTCACTTACTCTCTCAATATCACCTATGGAGTAAAGCATCTGTGCCACTCTCCTGGCATCTCGATCTGACAACTCTACAGAGGACAGCTTCACAAGGAAGGAACCTATCCTATCCTCGTATTTATCTACATCCTTTTCCATCTTTTCGATGAGCTTTATGTCCTCTTCGGAGTAATTTTTCATCATATCCATGGCCTTAAATACAGTATCACCTGCCAAATATGCCATTTCAACCATCATGGAGTGACATTCTCTGAGTGCCACTGAAGGTGTCTTGAGCAATCTTTCATCTAGGAAGCCCACCTTCCTCTCCGGTTCTACCTTAATAGTATCCTTAGCCAGCTTCACAAGCCACTTGGAAAATGGTAAAAGCATAGCAGTAGTAAATAAATTAAAGCATGTATGGGCAACTGCAACACCAACAGGATTTATTGTCTTATCAAGTGCAGCCATATCAAATATATAGTCGCATAGCATATAAATCAAAAGACACGCTAAACTGCCAATTATATTAAATGAAATATGTATTATTGCAACTCTTTTAGCATTTTTGCTAACACCGACACTGGAAATTACAGCAGTAACGCAAGTACCGATATTCTGTCCCATTATAATTGGAATAGCCATTCCATAGGTGATACCATTAGTCATGGATAATGCCTGAAGTATACCTACGGATGCGGATGAGCTTTGAATAATTGCAGTTAATACAAGACCTGTAAGAAGTCCTAGTAAAGGATTTTTAAATGCTATGAGCATGCTTGCAAAATCCGGATCATCTGCCAGTGGCGTCACTGCGCCACTCATAAATTCCATACCCGTCATAAGTATGGCAAATCCAACAAGTATACTACCGATATCTCTTTTTTTACTTTTCTTGCAAACCATGAGCATAATCACGCCCACACATGCAAGAAGAGGTGAAAATGAAGACGGCTTTAACATTTTGAGCAGCAGATTATCACTTTCAATGCCTACAAGGCTGAGTAACCATGCTGTAACTGTAGTTCCAATATTAGAGCCCATTATAACACCAACTGTCTGTCCAATTTCCATAATGCCTGAATTTACCAGACCTACAAGCATTACGGTTATTGCCGATGAGCTTTGTATTATCGCCGTAATTCCCACTCCCAAAAGCAGAGATTTGAATGCATTAGAGGTCATTCTTTTGAGTATGGCCTCAAGCTTACCACCAGCTAGCTTTTCCAGCCCCTGTGACATTACATTCATTCCATACAAAAACAGAGCTAGTCCACCTACCAAAGTGATTATAGCAAATATGTCCATTAACGGTTCTCCTTAAGAACAAATAGATTTTATTTATACCCAAAATGCTTCTTTATAGCATTAAAGGTTTCAGAACTTATGTGATGTTCAATTTTGCAAGCGTCAGTAGTGGCCTGCTCTTCATCAACTCCCAGCTTTTGAAAAATTTCAGAAAGAACTAAATGCCTGTTATAAATTTCATTGGCAAGCTCCATTCCCTTATCTGTCAAGGTTATAAAATCATCTTCATCGATTTCCACATGTCCACTGTCCTTTAAAAGTGAAAGTGCTCTGCTAACACTTGCTCTTGAAAAATCTCTTTCATTTGCGATGTCAATAGCACGTACATGCTTCTTTTCTTGGCTAAGTATCAGAATAGTTTCCAAATACATCTCGCCCGACTCTTTTAATGCCATTTCTCCTCCTTATACTGTAGGCCATTATATAAATCCTATTAAGTAATTGTACCACATTCAGGCACAATAAAAAAGGTGGATAAATAAATCCACACTTTTTTTCTTGCTTTTGTAAAGATACAAAAGCCTATTATCAAAATTAAATTTGGGAATTAGTTTCTTCCTCAATAGTGGTCTCCTTCACAGTAGCTCCTGTAACAGGATTTTGTTCATATGTCGTAACCACCTTTTCTTTCTTCTTGAACGCCTCTTTTGCAATAGCTCCCATCGTCAGAATGATGAGTATAACTCCAATCACCTGAAGAGCTATATTTCCGATGCTAAGATAGAACCAGTAATCTCCACCTATCAGCTGAGCACTAGTTGTGTTAAACTTGTTTGCAGCTACATCCATTCTTATCATATAATTGATAATCAGTGCCAGATTTAAAAGTCCAAACAGTGATACTAAAAATGTTAAAAATACGTATTTCTTCTTCATAATTGCTCCTTTTCTACTCCTTTACTATAAATTTAGGATTCTTCGTCTTAATATGAGGGTCTTTCACAATATGGTCCGGTTTTTCCTCTAACTGCTTTGGATTTTTAATGTAGCGATTAAATTCTCTGAAGCATTTTGCAAAATAATATCCCGATGCAATTCGTTCATCCGTCGATATTTTTAGAGGAATGTATTTGCTTTGTTTTATTTCACCTTGCGATGCTTTCTCCAGCTTTTCCTTCGTCTTTCCCATGGCAATAAAAATGCTGGTAGTTCCGAAGTTATAAATATGATGATATACAGCATCAAGTCTTATGGATGCCAAGTTGGTAATGAATAGCGAACTATGAAATGGACTAGCGTCAACCAGCTTAAACGGAAGCGAAAAATGCTTATCCCACCACTTCAGCAAGGCCACAGTACTTCCTACTAGAAATGGAATTTGCATAATCTTCTTCAAGATAATATCCATGGAGTTTTCCTCCTGAACATCCTGATTTTTTTCAATGCCCTCCGTCACCTTTCTATTGACCTCAAAAATATCATCATCGAGATTGAAATATAATTTTATTACGGTCTCAGTATCGCCCTTAAGTGCTACAAAAGTTACACAAAAATGATTTCTTGCATAAATTTTTTTGTTTACCACAAACCGATTGAGATATGGATTTTGAGATACAAGTCGCAGATAAGCTGCTATGACAACGCTCATATGCTTCATGTTTATCCCACGCTTCTTGCAGTCATTCACATAGTTTTGAACAGCATCTCGGTCTATTTGCAGGCTCACATAGTTTACAGCATCATTTCTCTGTTTCATTATATAGGGAATCATTTCATAGAAAGGATCTGCACTACGTAGCTTATATCCATCACTTCTATTCATTATCTTTTATTTCTCACTCTTTCTAAAAATGCTATGCAACATTATACAGTATTTTTTTAGAGTTGTGAACACCTACTTTTAAAGCTGTCAATTTGAACTAGTAACATAATTAATGCTTATTAATATAGTAACCCTATTACGGCTCCTTTCTTTAGTAGCAATAATTTAGACGTAGCTGCCGCGACTTGCATCATATGTCACGCTCTTCAAAAATCAGACCATCATACAAGATTTTATCCTTCCCGCTTTCAAAAGTACCTTTCATATATTCTTTTTGATATTCTTCAATCGTTCTTTTGTTAACAGTCCATGCAAGCATAGGAATATGAAAAACCTTATGAATAAATCTAATGGTAAATCTGGGGCGTTCGCTTTGCCTATGTGAAATAAATGAAGGACGAGCCATAACATTTAATAGTCCCATACTCAGAATCAAGCTTTCCAAGAATCCTGCTTTTTTAAAGTGCGCTTGAGTCAAAAGCCCGCATGGCACCTCACCCCTCATGTGCTTTCTCATTGTATATAATATACGAGGATCAAAAGATTGTACCAATATTTTCATTTGATATTTTGCTACATATGCATCTATCATATCAATAAGGCGTTCCTTGTATTTATAAAACCACTTATTTCTTTTTATCTCCAATAATATCAAACTCTTACCCGAAACTAATTGCAGCACTTCCTTAAGAGTAGGTATTTTTTCGTTAGAATCAATAAGGTGCAAGCTGTGAATTGTCTCGCTATCACTTCTGTCTAATCGCTTATTCACTCCCGTCATTCTCTTTAAGCTGTCATCATGAAAAACAAAAAGCTCTCCATCTCTGCTAAATTGTACATCTATTTCTATGGCAAGACCTCTATTTATAGCCATTTCAATAGCTGCAATAGAATTCTCTGGTATATGAAGGCTTGTCTGTCCAAATCCAGTGTTATGAAAACCCCTGTGGGCAAAAATATATGGTTTAGCCTGAAAGTTATATTCTAAGATTGACTCAGCCACTTTAATTCCATTCCTACTTGGCAGTAGTAAAAAAGCTGAAATGGAAACTAAAATAAGCAATGTGATAATTACATAAAAAAACATACACTAAATACTCTCCTATATATAGTGTATTAAAAAAATATCCATAAAACAAGAAAGCCTTTCTCTTTTTCGAGAAAGGCTTTTGTTTTTATTCTTTTTCTATGGGAACATCCTCTCCAAAACGCTCAAGCTCTCTGGCTCTTTCCGTCCTTGCCTCATCAAGAGCTTTTTGAACCTTTTCCATTTCTTCTGTCGTAAGACTATTTCCGCCTGAGCACGAACAACCTCCAGAGCAGCCTCCACAGCCGCATCCACAAGCGCTCTGACCTGATTTTTTCTTAATGTAAATACTTCTAATAATAGCACCTACTATGAGCAGAAGAATTCCTCCAACCAAAAGGCTTCCCCAGTTTTCCTGTAAAAAGCTCATTACTTGGCCGCCTCTACAGCAGTAAGGTTATGTCCTGAAAGCTTGGTCGATTCCTTATATGGCTTAAAGAGCATATAAAGCATGCCAATTAGCACTATTGCAGCCACTAAGGTTCCAACTCCTATTTCTCCTTTTATTGCCATACCAAATTGATAAATCATAAGCGAAATAGCGTAGGCAAATATGCACATATATGCTACTGCAAACACTGTCCACTTCCAGTTATTCATTTCTCTTCTGATAGCTCCAATTGCAGCAAAGCAAGGTGCACAAAGAAGGTTGAATACCAAATATGAATAAGCAGACAATGTAGTGAATGAAGCAGCTACAAGCTTCCATATTTCAGCTCCGTCCTCTGCTACCTCGTCCATGTGTCCATATAGTACACCAAATGTTCCTACCACATTTTCCTTTGCAATAAGTCCTGTTACAGCACCTACTGTCGGCTTCCATGAACCAAATCCAAGCGGAGCGAAGATTGGTGCAACGATACTTCCTACCTTTGCCAGGATGCTTTCCTCCATGTCTACTGCTCCAAATGAACCGCCTGCCCAGCCATATCCAGATGTGAACCAGATAAGTATCTGTGCAAGAAGGATGATTGTTCCTGCCTTCTTGATGAAGGACCAGCCTCTTTCCCATGTAGCTCTTAGCACGGAACCTACTGTCGGAATATGATAGTCCGGAAGCTCAAGTACAAATGGTGCAGGGTCTCCCGCAAACATACTTGTTTTCTTAAGCATGATACCGGAAATAATAATTGCTGCTACACCTACGAAATATGCACTCCAGGCCACCCAGCTTGCACCATTAAAGATAGCACCGGCAAACAGAGCTATAACAGGCAGCTTTGCACCGCAAGGAATAAATGCCGTCGTCATGATAGTCATTCTTCTATCTCTTTCATTCTCAATGGTTCTTGTTGCCATAATAGCTGGTACACTACATCCAGTACCTATTAACATTGGTATGAAAGATTTTCCGGATAGACCAAATTTTCTAAAGATTCTATCCATAATGAAGGCCACCCTTGCCATATAGCCACAGCCTTCTAATATTGAGAGACACAGATAAAGAACAAGCATCTGTGGTACGAATCCCAAAACAGCACCTACACCTGCTACTATTCCATCTACTACAAGGTTATGAAGCCATTCGGCAGCACCTACAGACTCAAGGATTGAGCTAAATACGGTAGGTATTGAAGGTATCTCTTTACCAAATAGGCTCCAGCTCTCGCCAAAAATACTGTCGTTTACAAAGTCTGTCGCCATGCCTCCAACAGTAGTAATGGAAATGTAGTAAACTAAGTACATGATCAATGCAAAAATAGGCAGTGCTAAGAATCTATTAGTAACAATTCTGTCAATTTTATCCGATGCGGAAAGGACATTATTATGCTTTTTCGTGTAACAGTCTCCAATAATTGAAGAGATATACACGTATCTTTCATTAGTAATGATACTTTCAGCATCATCATCCATTTCCTTCTCACAAGCAGTAATATCATTTTCAAGATGCTCAATAGCCTCCTTTGGGAGGTTTAAAGCTTCATGTATCTTATCATCTCTTTCAAACAACTTAACAGCATACCATCTCTGTTCATGAGCAGGCATATTGTGAACAACTGCTTCTTCAATATGAGCTAATGCATGCTCTACACTTCCAGAAAAGATATGGTTTGGCACTCTCTTATCACCAGTACTTGCCACTTCGATAGCCTTTGCTGCTGCTTCCTTTATTCCCTCATTTTTAATGGCGGAGATAGTTACAACAGGACAGCCCAGCTTTCCCTCAAGTGCCTTAATATCTATTTTATCCCCTCTTTTGTTCACAACGTCCATCATGTTTACGGCAATAACCATAGGAATGCCTAGCTCTAAAAGCTGAGTTGTAAGATAGAGATTTCTTTCTAAATTTGTACCATCAATAATGTTTAAAATTGCGTCTGGTTTATCATTTAATAAATAATTTCTGGCAACTACTTCCTCAAGAGTGTATGGAGATAGAGAATAAATACCTGGAAGGTCTGTAATTTTAACATTTTTATCACCCTTGTATTTTCCTTCCTTCTTCTCTACCGTTACACCCGGCCAGTTACCAACATACTGGTTTGATCCCGTAAGTGCATTGAACAAAGTCGTCTTACCACTATTCGGATTACCCGCTAGTGCAATAGTGAGTTTATTCATCCTTCCTCCTTATTCTACTTCAATCATATCGGCATCATTCTTTCTTATAGAAAGCTGATAACCTCTAACAGTCAGCTCCATAGGATCTCCCAGTGGTGCTACCTTTACCACCTCAATAACAGTGCCCTTTGTAATTCCCATATCCATGATACGTCTTTTAGTAGCACCTTCTCCATGAAGCCTTTTAACAGTAGCCTTACTACCTGCTGGAATGCTTCTTAACGTCTGCATAACCCCTCCTTCTTAAACACAAGGACTTACAATAATTTTTCCTGCCATCTCTTTGCTTAGAGCGATTCTAACATCCTTCACATTTACAATAAGATTACCACCCGTCTGTGATACAACCACCACATGAGCATTCTCTACAAATCCAAGATTATGCAAATGACGACGTTGCTCCTCATTTCCGGAAATACGTGATACCACCAGCTTTTCACCGATATTTGCAAATGATAATGGCATAAATACCTCCTTGTATATTATATGTCAGTCTACACTAACGCCCATATATCATACAACCTTTGTTAACCTCTGTCAACAATTTTGTTAGCATAGGGGTACGAAGTTAGACACTTCTAACAAATTGTATATAAATTTCCAGTTTTTTTCAATAAACTATCATAAAAAAACACTGCCTTTTGCAAAACAGATTTAATATCTATCTGCAAAAAACAGTGCATTCGTATATTTATTGTATCGTTATGCTATTTCACATACCTTACTATCTACAGCTTCTTCATCCTCTGTAAGATACGCCTTCTGACTGTCAAGGCCAATAGCCAAAGTAGAGGTATTATGTATAAGCGCTGATGTAGTTGGCTGTATAAGCCCCGTAACACCAAGTCCTATCAGAGCAGAATTAATGCCTATAATTTTCTTATAGTTGCTATCTATCCTCTTCATAAGGGCATGGCTTAGCTTTATCAAATTAACGATTGACCAAAGATTATTTTCAGATATAGTTATATCCGCAATCTCTCTGGCAATCTCCGCACCATCACTTATTGCAATACCTACATGAGCTGCTGAAAGTGCCGGAGTATCATTTATGCCATCACCAAGCATGATAACCTTGTGGCCAGCAGCCTTTTCCTTTTCCACAAAGGCAGCCTTATCTTCTGGGAGAACTTCTGCATAGACTTCATCTATACCTGCCTGCTTAGCTATAGCCATTGCAGTCTTATGGTGATCTCCCGTCATCATTACCACCCTGCTTACACCAAGCTCCTTTATAGTTTTTATTACCTCAGGGACCTCATCTCTAAGCGGATCAGAGATACATAATGTCGCAAGTAGTTTTCCATCTACTGCAAGGTGCAGGTGGGAAAATTCCTCAGGCAGATTATCAAAGAGCTTTTTCTTACCCCTTGGTATTTTCGTGCCTTCATCATCAAATACAAAGTGGCCGCTTCCTATTATAGCTTTTTTATCCTCTATTCTTGACGCAATTCCATGGGCAACAATGTATTCTACCTCAGAATGTAGCTCTTCATGCTCAATGCCGCGTTTTTTCGCTTCATTCACCACAGCAGTAGCTACTGAATGAGGAAAATGTTCCTCAAGGCAGGCTGCAATTCTAAGAATTTCAGCCTCATCCATATCATCGTTAAATGAAATAATTTTCTCAACTGTCGGAGTAGCCTTAGTAAGTGTTCCAGTCTTATCAAATACGATAGTGTCCGCTTCAGCTACTGCTTCAAAAAATTTTCCACCCTTTACATTAATATTATGCTTATTTGCTTCTCTTATTGCCGACAGTACTGCTACAGGCATTGCCAGCTTCAGGGCACAGGAATAGTCTACCATAAGTACGGACATTGCTCTCATCCAATTGCGTGTAAGTAAAAACGCTCCTATCGTTCCCATGAATGTATATGGTACAAGCTTATCTGCCAGATGCTCCGCCTTACTCTCCGAAGCTGATTTGAGCTTTTCGGATTCCTCAATTATATTAACGATTTGCTCATACCTGCTACTTCCCTGCACTTCCTTAACCTTAAATATAAGATTTCCTTCTTCAACTACTGTACCTGCATATACCGTAGAACCGGCCTTCTTTTCTACGGCAAGCGGCTCACCTGTCATGGAAGCCTGATTTACTAGTACAGAGCCATTTACAGCTTCTCCGTCAAATGGAATTACATTTCCCATATGGACAACGATTTCATCTCCAACCTTTACCTCATTGGCAGACACAAGTCGTTCTTCGTCCTTTTCTCTGAGCCATACATGGCTTATATTAAGGGACATGGACTTTGCCAGATCTCCGATAGATTTTTTTCTGGTCCATTCTTCCATAGTCTCTCCAATACCGAGCATGAACATTACAGAACCAGCTGTATCAAAATCTCCCATCGCCATGGCCGCCGTTATAGCTGCAGCATCAAGCACTGGTACTTCCAATCTTTTCTGTCTCAAAAGAGATAGACCTTCTTTTATGTAAGGAATAGATGTCACACCTGTGTATATCACTCTAAGCGGCAATGGCAACAATGTCTTTGTGACTAGCCTCTTTGTAATTTGATTAAAAATTTTGCCCTTATATTCTTCATTCAAGGCTCTGCCGGAGCTGTCATATACATATTGTGGAACCTCAATACTCCCCAGCTTAAAGCTTCTCAGTGCTTCTAGTATCTCTGATACATCCTCCCCACGATCTTTAAATGTCATAATGACGCAGGAAGTACGATGTCTTACCTTAGCAGATTCTACTCCCTCCTGGCAGGTTAAAAAGTATTCCAATTCATCAGCCTGTTTAAATGATAGGGGGGCGCACATAAGCTGTATTCGTATTCTCTTGGGTACAAAATGTCTTATTTTAAATCTCATTTATCTACCCGTACCCTTTTTATAGTTCAGGCTCCTCTTCAAGATTAGGATCTAGCTCATCAAAATCTTCAAAAAGCATTTCATCATCTAGAAGATCTCTAGTCTCATTGATAAACTTTGCAGAAGCCACAATATCCTCAACACTTGTCTGTACACACTCGGCAGTATCCATAATCGAATCCTTCGCTCTCATACCTGCAGCTACTACCTCTGCGTAAACTCTCTTTGCGTCATTGCTTCCCAGAAGTTTAAATCCAGCGCTTCCAAAGAGCACTCCACCTACAAATAAACCTACTTTTTTCAAGCATTTCTTGTCAAAATTATACATATCTTCCTCCTTATTTAAAATAAATCACCTAAAATCCAGCTTACCTAACTATTAGCATGTACCTCTTCTAGCCGATTTACTATGATTTCTTTCCGTATTTGCCATATCCAGTCATCATAGTAATGGCAAAGCAAAAAACGGTTGCCCATGCCCAAAAACGATGCTTTTTCATAGCTTCCTCCTCATTTATTTTAAGGACTTACATTTTAATTTTAGCACGAATATTCATGCATGTAAACAATGTTAGAAACAGCTACACACAAGTGTTTATAAGACTTATGTAAGCTCAAGCCAACTACAGTAAGTCCAAATTAGCAATTTTTTTGCATATTTATGTTATTTTTGGCTAACTAAAAATCTACTGGTCATCAATAAAAGTTCATTTAAGCGCTCTAATCCAGTCGCCTTTCTATTTCCCTAAGTCTTTTTGCAAGTAGATTTACATTGGCAATTCTACGTACTACCTTGTACGCATTTTCATCGCGATAAAGTAAAAGCTCTTTCATTGTAGGCACGATGCTCTCTAAAATCTCATGTAACTTTTGCTCATATTCCTGCCTATCCATGTGCTGCTCTTCCTGCTCCCAATTTTCTATGAAATAGCTATAATCCATAGAGAAGAGCTTTTTAATAAGCTCGCTAACCTTCAGCTTCACCTCATTTAAGGCAATTTCATATCCGTCTGTTGCCTTTCGCGCCTGTTCATATATATCCAGACATCCTTTTTCCATAGTTTCAAAGGCTTCATCAAGGCACGCATATTCCATATTCATTGCCTTCCAGAAAAAGTGAAGTTGCGTAATTGTCTCCTGAATGAGATCCCTTAGCTTTCGTTTGGCCGATTCATCCATAATCTGACTTTTCAGTCTTTTCTGATCATGCACAACCATACTCTTAAGCTTGTCTATACCTTCGCCTGTTTTCGCACTAACTGGTACAAGGTCAATATCGTCTACACATACATCCATAAGCTGGCTCAATATCTTCCGGCAATATTCCAAGTAAGACTTTAATTCAGTATCACTTATTAAATCAATCTTGTTTACTACAAAATATAGTTTGCCTGCATATTCTTTGCTCTTTGCGAGAAAATCCATCTCTATTTGATTTATTGGACTATCTACAGAAAGAAGAAATATAACGCCATCACTTTCTTTCAAATATTCCGTAGCCGTAAGAGTATTGTTCGTATGAAAAGAGCCTACTCCCGGGGTATCGACAAACACGATACCATTCTTCAAAAATTTTGATAGGCATGTAATATGGACACTTGCGACCTCAAGCTCATTATTTTTATTTTCCTGCTCGCTAATGTATTTAGAAAGTTCATCAATTTCCACAGGTATTACAGCACCATTTTCAAATGCCACTTTACCACTTAAACCGCCATAGGTGACCTTCGTCACGGCACTTGTGATAGGTACAATACCTACCGGAAGGATATCTTCTCCTAAAATTGCATTAGACAGGCTACTTTTCCCTCTCTTAAACTGGCCGATTATTGATAGCGTCATCTCCTGCCGCTTCATTCTATCAAGAGTATCTTTTAAAATTCTTGCCTGAGTCCGACACGCCTGCTCATCCTTTAGCAGGTCATAAGCACGTGTTACTGCCTCAAGTCCTGTAAGCTTTTCCATATTACTTTCTATCTATCACCTTCTTAACCATTTTTACAATATCATCAGCTGTCATATGATATTTTTTCTTAAGCTCGTCGGGCTTACCTGATTCACCAAATACATCCAGCTGTCCCACCATCTCTACTGGGACTGGCATATTCTTCACAAGCACCTCTGCAACGGCTGCACCAAGACCGCCTATTACAGAATGCTCTTCAGCAGTTACGATAGCTCCTGTTTTAGCAGCACTATCTAAAATCATTGCTTCGTCTAGTGGCTTGATAGTATGCATATCAACCACCCTGGCTTTTATCCCTTCTCTTAGCAAAACATCGCATGCCTCAAGAGCATCTGCCACCATAATTCCTGTAGCAATGATGGTGACATCATCTCCTTCACGAAGCTTTGTAGCCTTACCTATTTTTATGCTCCTTGCCATCTCATCATCATAAACTGTTGGGACAGCAGCACGACCTAATCTAATATACACAGGTCCATTCAGATCAACTGCCTCCCTTAGAAGCACCTCTGTAGATACTCCGTCTGAAGGATTTAATACTGTCATAGTCGGTATGCTTCGCATAAGTGCCAAATCCTCAAATGTCTGATGACTAGCACCATCCTCACCAACGGTAATTCCCGAATGTGTAGCACATATCTTTACATTTGCATTAGTATATCCAATTGAATTTCTTATTATCTCAAACGCCCTGCCGGCAGCAAACATAGCAAATGTACTTGCGCAAGGGATCTTGCCACCATGAGCAAGCCCTGCTGCAACGCCATATAAATTCTGCTCTGCAATTCCCATGTTGAAGAAGCGCTCTGGAAATTCCTTACCAAAACCTGCGGTCATGGTGGATTTAGACAAATCTCCGTCAAGCACTACCAGCTTCTCATTTTCTCTTCCTATCTCCACCAAGGCTCTTCCATAGGCGGCTCTTGTGGCTTCTTTTTTAATATCTCCCATTATAATCTACCTCCTATTTCTTCTAAAGCCCTGTTTAACTCATCCTCCGAAGGTGCCTTTCCATGCCAACCTGCTTCATCGGTCATAAAGGATACACCCTGTCCCTTATGAGTCTTTGCAATAATTGCTGTAGGTCCCTCTTTATACTCCTTAGCTTCTTTCAAAGCTTTCTTTATAGAATCAATATCATGGCCATCTATGGATAAAACGTTCCAACCAAATGCCTTTAATTTAGCATCAATAGGTGTAACCTTCATCACCTTATCATTTTCACCATCTATTTGCAGTCCATTCCAGTCAATGAAAGCACAGAGGTTGGAAAGCTTATAATGAGCGGCGGCCATAAATGCCTCCCATACAATTCCTTCTTGAAGCTCTCCATCTCCCAGCAAAGCATAAACTCTGGCACCATTTTTATCAACTCTTGCAGCAAGCGCCATACCTACCGCCGCAGAAATCCCCTGACCTAGCGAGCCTGTGGACATTTCCACTCCAGCTACCTTGTCCATGTTAGGATGACCCTGAAAATGACTATCTATCTTTCGCAAAGTACGGATATCCTCTACTGGAAAATAGCCACGCTCTCCTAATGTTGCATATAGGACCGGAGCTGCATGTCCCTTTGATAGCACAAATCTATCTCTGCCCTCCATTTTAGGATCTTGCGGATTAATATTCATTTCATCAAAATACAACGTCGTCAGAATTTCAGCAGCCGACAATGAGCCTCCTGGATGTCCAGACTTCGCCTCATATATAGCCTTTAGAAGCTCTATTCTAATTTTGTTAGATATATTGTATAGTTCTTTTGTTGAAAGCTTCACTTTCGTCCTCCTATAAAAAATACTATTATTACTATTTTTACTGTATTTAACTTAAATATTATACCACATTTTCAATGTCGCAATACATTATAGACTGGTCATAGCTGTAATTTCACTCCATGCTCTTCATTGCTTGAGCAACATACACTGGAAGAAGGCTATTATTCATTCCTCTTATGCCCATATCTATAGATCCATATCTTGCTCCCATGCTATGATAAAAGCAGGCTAATTTCATTGCATTAAGCTTATCGATTCCCTGAGCAAGAAAGCCTGTAAGAAGCCCCGAAAGTACGTCCCCAGATCCAGCCTGTGCAAGTACCTTAGATGTGATATTATTTTTCCATACGATGCAGCTTATTTCTTCATTACATTGATTAGCAGCGCCTAAGCCTTCACCGTCAAAAAGCAGGCTTGATGATCCCTTTAGGATTATTCCACAATTAAATGCGATTCCCAAAACAACACAAAGAACTGATCCCATCTTCCAATCATCATATGATGGAGCTTGCATTTTTAGAAAGTCATCCTTTGTTATGGACGATTTTAGCAAGAAGTGATTTTCCACTCCCCGTATCCTTATCTCTTCACCTGTAAAGGTAACTAGCTTATCTTCCACAGCGGAAATCAGCATGGATCTAGCCTCTCCCAAATGAGGAGTGTAGACTGTTTTCCCCCTTTTTATTAGCCTTTCACGTAACATCTTTGACTGAGCAATACTTCCTATTCCATCTGCATCAAAAACAAGATAGGCTTCTTCACCCAGCCATGTTAGAATTTCACTAATACCATTCTCATTTATACCACACCCAGGACCCCATAATGCCGCTTTAATATTTGACTGGGCATTGACCTCATCATTCATCAGGATTACCTCAGGCACGTGTTCAACTATGGCTTTATTATCAGTATAAACCATTCCTGCTCCCGAAACATATGCAGAAGAAGCAGCCATAACTCCGGCACCTATTGCGTTATATCCCGCTCCCAAAAACAATCTTCCGTTCGAGTTTTTATAACTATTTTTTTCTCGGGGCGGCAGAAGGTTTTTCATATGGCAAAAGTTAAGACTGTTAATCTTAATTTTTTCAAGCTTCTGCATTTGTACATTCTCTTTCTTCATTTCCACCTCGTTCTAAGCTAAGTAACCGGCTGTATCTTAAAATAGACAAAAACCACCCGAAGGTGGTCTTATTATAGATTCAAAAATAATGTGGCCACAGTAAAATAAGTCAGACATGAAACCGTATCTGAAATCGATGAAATTGCTGGATTAGCAATAAGAGCAGGGTCGATTTTACATACCTTTGCCAAAATTGGAATCATACTGCCCAGTGCCTTTGCAAATATAACAATTACTAGCATAGATACACATATGGTCAGTGCAATACCTACAGACTCTCCATCCAGATAAATAATTCTGAAAAAGTTAATTATACTCAAAATTGCACCTATGGAAAATCCGATTCTAAATTCCTTCCATAAAATTTTAATGGCGTCAGATGTATCCACCTCATCCGTTGCAAGGCCACGAATAATGAGGGTGGCTGCCTGCGAGCCAGTATTTCCACCTGTTCCCATTAGCATAGGCATATATGCAACCAAAGCTACAACAGACGAAATCATCTTTTCAAATCCATTGATTACACTTCCTGTAACAATGTACGAAACCATTAAAATCACAAGCCATGGCAACCTGTTTATGACATGCTGATACACGGGAATATCTAGATACTCCCTTTCCGTAGAATCAAAGTCAAGTACACCGTTCATTCTTTCAAAGTCTTCGGTAGTTTCTTCCTCTATTACGTCCAAGATGTCATCGACCGTCACAATTCCTACAAGACGATGTTCATTGTCAACCACTGGCAGGGCTAAAAATCCATATTTTCTGAAATCATCTGCCACTACCTCTTGATCCTCATATACATTTTCCCAAATATATTCAGTAATCATGATATCACGTATCTTTACGAGAGGATCGCTTATTACAAGAGTGCTCAGAGATACAATCCCTATAAGCTTTCTTCCCCTGTCCTTAACATAACATGTATAGATTGTCTCCGCATCCATGCCCACAGTTTTAATATGTTCAAGGGCCTTTTGCACATTCCAGTCCTTATCCAGACTTATGTAGTCTGGGGTCATAAGGCTTCCTGCACACGTAGGGGGATAATTTAAAAAGGTATTTATTAGCCTTCGCTCATCCTTTGGTGTATTTTCAAGTATTTTATCAACTACATTGGCAGGCAGTTCTTCCAAAATATCGATTTTGTCGTCAAAGTCCATTTCCTGCAAAATGTATTCCAGCTCGCTGTGTGTAATGCTGTTCACAATGCTTTGCTGATCATCAGGATGAAGCTCTGCAAACACTTCTACGGATATATCCTTAGGTAGTAGCCTGAACAATATCACAGCCTTGTCTACTCCCACCTCTTCACTAACTTCCTCTAAAGCATCGGCAGCATCTACAAAATTCAGCTTCAAAAGTTCATCTCGAGCCTTAAAATACTTTTTTTCATTCAAGAGCTTTAGGAGGGTTTCTATTACTTCGTCTTTTACTTCTTCATAATCATAATTAGCTTCCATAATTCCTCCTCTCTTAAATAAATTATCGCCAGTAAACGTCCAATATTTTTATAATTATCTGCTTAAAATTACTATTTTTTATTATAAAACAAATAACCTGAATTATGCAAGTTATCAGGCTTTAAAAAACTTTGAAATAATTGCTAAATTTTTATCTTTTATGGTTGTTTTTCACCTCATAAAGTGTTATAGTTAGAGTATGGATACCGATATACACGGTAATTTTTTTAGATCTAATTTCTAAGAGTTAAGGAGAGAGAAATGGCTAAATTAGTTGAGCAATATTTGGAAATTGCTAAGAAGAGAAATCCTGGAGAGCCTGAATTTTTACAGACTCTTGAAGAAGTATTAACATCCATCGAACCAGTGCTAGAAGCACATCCAGAATATGTAGAGGCCGGTCTTGTAGAAAGAATTATAGAGCCTGAGAGAATGGTGACATTCAGAGTTCCTTGGGTGGACGACAATGGTAAGGTTCAGGTAAACAGAGGCTTCAGATGCCAGTTCAACAGTGCGCTCGGCCCATACAAAGGTGGGCTTCGTTTTGCACCTAGCGTATATAGCGGTATCGTAAAGTTCTTGGGGTTTGAACAAATTTTTAAAAACAGCCTTACAGGTCTTCCTATTGGCGGAGGCAAGGGTGGTTCCGACTTCGATCCAAATGGTAAAAGTGATGGAGAAATCATGAGATTCTGTCAGTCTTTTATCACTGAGCTATACAGACACATTGGACCTGAAACAGACGTACCTGCCGGAGATCTTGGCGTTGGTGCAAGAGAAATAGGCTACATGTTTGGACAGTATAAGAGACTAACTAACAGATACTGTGGAGTTTTAACAGGCAAGGGCCTAAGCTATGGCGGACTTGCTGGACGTAGCGAAGCTACAGGCTATGGTATTGTTTTCTTCGTTAGACAGATGCTTCGTCACTTCGGTGATGAGCTTAAGGGTAAAACTGTTGTTGTATCCGGTTTTGGAAATGTTGCATGGGGTACAGTACAGAAGCTAAATCAGCTAGGCGCTAAAGTTATTACCATATCTGGACCAGACGGCTACATCCTAGACGAGGATGGAATAGTAGGTGAAAAAGAAGAATACATGCTTGAGCTAAGAAATAGTGGAAAGAATATTTGTCAGCCATATGTTGAGAAATTCCCTAATGCTCAGTTCTTTGCCGGCGAAAAGCCATGGGGCGTAAAGGCAGATATCTACATTCCATGTGCTACTCAAAATGAAATTACTATTGAAGATGCTAAGCTAATGGTTCAAAATAATGCTAGATATCTATGCGAAGGTGCAAACATGCCTACAACCAATGAGGCAATCGCATATCTACAGGAAAACAATGTAGTAGTAGGGCCTTCAAAAGCTGCAAATGCTGGTGGTGTAGCTTGCTCCTGCATTGAGATGGGACAGAATGCAGGAAAGACCGTATTCTCTCCTGCTCAAGTATACGAACAGCTTGAGGCAATTATGATTAACATTCACCACAGCTCCGCAGAAGCTTCCAGAAAGTATGGCATGGGTTATAACCTAGTAAAGGGTGCTAACATTGCCGGCTTTGAAAAGGTGGCAGAAGCAATGATGGCACAGGGTATCGTTTAAACAGAATCCTACATGCTTGAAATGTACATGGCAATATTACCGACCGCGGTTAGATCATTCTGACCTGCGGCCGGTATTTTATTATATGAAAAACTTGGCAGATAATAAAAAAAGGGGTAATAGACGAAATCTAGCTAGATATATTTGCAAAATATTTCAAGCATAAAAACAGCACCATAATTTCAATCTTTTATAACAAAAAATTAAGGTGGAATTCCGCCTTAATTTTTCTTCCCTCTTCTCCTCACCTTAATTCCTTAATCGTATAACTCAAGCAAAAAAGAGGGTACATGACCCTCTTTTCTTCATTTCTTTATAGAGCTCTTTCCTTATCAATAGATTCAGGAGTTGCATCTGCTTCAGTCTTTTCTTCATTATCCTTTGCCAATGCTTCAAAAGCCTTTTTCTGCTCTACAAGATACTCATATCTTCTCATAGCATCCTGCTCGGCATGATCGAAAAGCTCCTCAGCTTTTTCAGGGAACTTTCTTGTGAGTGAGCTATATCTTACCTCACTTAGCATGAAGTCCTTAAATCCTTCTTTTGGCTCCTTGCAATCTACTGATAGTGGGTTCTTACCCTCCTTGAGTAGATCAGGATTATATCTGAGCATGCTCCAGTATCCAACTTCTACAGCCTTCTTTGTTTCCGCCTGTGAAGTGGTCATACTGATACCATGGTTGATACATGGAGCATATGCGATGATTAGGGAAGGTCCCTTATAAGCCTCAGCCTCTCTAATCGCCTTGAGCGTCTGGTTAGGATCTGCACCCATAGCTATCTGTGCTACATACACATATCCATATGCCATTGCAATCTGTGCAAGGTCCTTCTTCTTAACTTCCTTACCGCTGGCAGCGAATTTTGCAACAGCTCCCATCGGTGTAGCCTTAGATGACTGTCCACCAGTGTTAGAATATACCTCTGTATCAAATACAAAGATATTTACATCCTCACCAGATGCTATAACATGGTCGAGTCCACCATATCCAATATCATATGCCCAGCCGTCTCCACCAAAGATCCAAACTGAAGGCTTCACAAGTACCTCTTCATTATCTAGAACGTACTTGGTGTCGGCATTTTCCTTGCCATATGCCTTAATTGCAGATAGCAGATTTGCAGAAGCAACCTTTGAGCCAGTTCCTTCATCCATGTTATCTATCCATGCCTGTGCTTCTTCCTTGAGTTCAGGTACTTCCAATAATCTTGTAACAGCAGACTTCATCTCATTTCGTCTAGCCTTCATCGCCAGATGCATACCTAATCCGAATTCAGCATTATCTTCGAATAGAGAGTTGGCCCAAGCTGGACCCTTTCCTTCAGGATTCACAGTATATGGTGTACTTGGAGCAGAACATCCCCAAATGGATGAACAACCAGTTGCGTTAGCTATGAACATTCTGTCTCCATAAAGCTGTGTAATCAGTCTGGCATATGGAGTCTCTCCACATCCAGGACATGCTCCGGAGAACTCAAGAAGTGGCTGTAAGAACTGAGATCCTTTAAGTGTCTCTTCCTTAAATGGAACCTTAATTCTTTCTGTGCCATGGAATACATAGTTAAACTTCTTCTGAGTTTCATTCATCAGCTCAGGATTAACAGGTGTCATTTCAAGTGCCTTATTCTTAGCAGGACATACTGACGCACAAGATCCGCATCCAGTACAGTCCATAGAGGAAATGGCAATAGTGAAATAATCGCCCTTTGATCCCATCATATCAAGTACCTGATCCTTAATAGGCTCAGCATCCTTTTCGTTAAGTCCAAACGCCCTAATTACAGCATGTGGACATACATATGCACATCTGTTACACTGAATACAATTTTCAGGTTTCCAAACAGGTATATCTGCCGCAATTTCTCTCTTTTCAAATGCAGCCGTACCAGCAGGAATTTCTCCATTTGCAGTATCCATAAATACTGATACAGGTAGGCTATCTCCCTTCATGGCATTAAATGGAATCATAACCTCATTTAGATACTTAGTATGATATTCATTTCTACCTTCAGGCTTGTAGTAGCACATCTCACCTTCAGCGGTTTTCCAGCTCTCAGGCACATCAATCTTTACTATATTTTCCTGTCCAGCATCTACTGCAGCCTTATTCATGTTTACAATCTTTTCACCCTTACGTCCGTAAGTCTTCTCAATAGCATCCTTCATATATTCGGTAGCCTTTTCGATTGGAATTACGTTTGTTATTTTAAAGAATGCAGATTGAAGTACTGTATTTGTTCTTGTAGGTCCAAGGCCTATTTCCTTTGCCAGAGAAACTGCATCACATGTATAGAAGTTAATATTGTTATTGGCAATATATCTCTTTACATTTCCAGGGATCATTTTCTCTAACTCTTCACCCTTCCAAGTAGTATTTAATAGGAAATATCCACCCGGCTTTACATCCTGCACGATGTCATATCTATGCATGTACGACTGCATGTGACAGGCAACAAAGTCAGCCTGATTTACATAATATGTAGACTGGATTGGCTTATCGCCAAATCTTAGGTGAGAAATTGTTATACCACCAGACTTCTTAGAGTCGTACTGGAAGTATGCCTGTACCTTCTTATCTGTATGGTCACCAATGATCTTGATACTATTCTTGTTTGCACCTACTGTACCGTCTGAACCAAGTCCCCAGAACTTGCAGGCGATAGTACCCTTAGCAGATGTAACTGGATATGTAGAAGGTGTAAGCGAAAGATTTGTTACATCGTCTACAATTGAAATTGTGAATTCAGGTTTTGGATTTTCTGCCCATAGATTTTCATATACGGCAAGAATATCTCCTGGCTGAACGTCCTTAGATCCAAGGCCATATCTTCCTCTTGTAACAAGCGCATCCTTGAACTTTGTATCTCTTAGTGCAGTTATCACATCTAGGTATAATGGTTCACCAATTGAACCAGGCTCCTTCGTTCTGTCTAAAACAGCAAATCTTTCTACTGTTTCAGGGAGAACCTCTAGCATGTGCTTAACGGAGAAAGGTCTGTAAAGATGTACTTCAATAATACCTACCTTCTTGCCCTGCTCCATTAGGTAATCAACCACTTCCTCAGTAGCCTCACATACAGATCCCATTGCTACAATAATATCTGTTGCATTTGGATCACCATAGTAGTTAAATGGCTTATAGTTTGTACCTATTTTTTCATTTACCTTATTCATGTATTCTACGAATACATCAATAGTCTGTTCATAGGCTGTGTTGCAAGCTTCTCTGTGCTGGAAAAATGTCTCTGGCTGCTCAGCAGATCCCATAGCTTTTCCGTGAGATGGGTTAAGTGCTCTCTTCCTGAAAGCAGCAACTGCATCCCAATCCACCATTTCCTTAAGCTCATCATAATCCCATACTTCAATTTTCTGCTGCTCGTGGGATGTTCTAAATCCATCAAAGAAATGTAAACATGGCACCTTTCCGGCAATAGTAGCCAAATGTGCAACTGCTGCCAGGTCCATAGTCTGCTGTACACTATTAGATGCAAGTAAAGCAAATCCTGTCTGCCTTGCTCCCATAACGTCAGAATGATCTCCGAATATGGATAGAGCATGACTGGCAATAGCTCTAGCTGCTACGTGAAATACTGATGGAGCACCTTCACCAGCCAGCTTATACATGTTAGGAATCATAAGTAATAATCCCTGTGAAGCTGTAAAAGTTGAAGTGTATGAACCTGCAGATGCGGCACCATGTACAGCTCCTGCTGCTCCTCCCTCAGACTGCATTTCTACGATGTTTACCGGCTCTCCAAAGATATTCTTTCTATCCTGAGAAACCCATTCGTCCATACTCTCTGCCATTGGAGAGGATGGTGTGATAGGGTAGATTGCAGCAACTTCTGAAAACGCATAAGCCACATGTGCGGCAGCTGTGTTTCCGTCCATCGTCTTTAAACTTCTCACAAATCGTACCTCCTTTTAATTTGTGTTGCTCTTAATTGTAAAATGCATTGTTTATCTAAATGTTTAAATATTAAAATGCCTTACTTTTATATTACTCTCCATAATCACCTATGTCAAATAAATAAATGACTCAAATTTCATGTTTTGTAGCTAATTTAGTTAGTTATGAACAACTTTAAAATTCTGTTGACTTTTATGATTCGTTTTCGGTTCATTTATATGCTATTTTATTATTTATACGCGTGCAACAGACTACTCCTTGTCATGCTCTTTTTGCAAATATAAAAAATAATTTTTCATACTCGAAAGCATCAATGTTTACTTTTATGGTTTTTAGTGTAGGATATTTTATGTGTAGAAATTAAATGACTAGCAGAAAAAATAGAAGGTGCATAATTTTGCCTATACATGCTCTAGTGATACTTTTTACATGAGCATATACTCTATAACAGTATAAACTTTAAATAAATGAAATTTAAAAAAACAAAAAAGGAGAACACATGGATATAAACAACTACGATAAAAGTCTGCCTCTAATAGATGTTCGCATGAAGGAAGAATTTGATGAAGGGCATTTGCCAAATGCAATACATGTGCCACTCAATGAGATTCCAAAGGGCCTCAGCTATCCAAAGGAGCAACCTATATTAGTTTACTGTCGCTCTGGACACAGGAGTGAAGAAGCAAAGCTTTTTCTCGATCATATGGGGTACGAAAATGTCATCAATATTGGAGGGATTCTGGACTATGAGGGAGAACTGGTAAAATAATATGGATCAGGACAAAAGCTACTCCGTAATCAGAAATAGAAATACCAAAGCCATGCTGGCCATGCTCATCTCCTCCACATCCTTTGCCATGATGGCAGCAATGATTAAGATGTCGGGCATGTCTGGACAGGGCGTACCTTTATTTCAGCAACTCTTTTTCAGAAATTTTGTCATGCTCTTTTTCATCTTTTTTTTAATGAGAAGAAAGAACATAAGCTTCAGTGTTCCGAAAGGACAGCGATTCACACTATTTTTGAGGTGCTTTTTCGGCTACCTTGGAATGTGCTGTGTTTTCTACGCTAATAATCATCTACATTTAGCGGACGCACAAATACTGCAAAAATTAAATCCGTTTTTCGTAACCATATTTGCGATACTCTTTTTAAAAGAGGGGCTTAGCGGAAAAAGACTACTGCTTTTGTTATTGGGTTTCATTGGAGCAGCCATAGTCATTCAGCCACAAGGAGAGTTTAAAGATGTTCTCCCTGCTCTAATAGGTGTATTGTCCGCTCTTTTCGGAGGACTTGCATATGTTATGGTTGGAAGAATGGCAGGAAAAGTAAATGGAATGGTAATAATATTGAGCTTTTCCATATTTTCCACTATAGCAGTTATACCTCATATGGTAAATAACTATATAATCCCAACACCGTTACAGCTTTTACAACTCATTCTTATAGGCGTCTTTGCCGCAGGTGGCCAGTATTTCATCACTCTTGCCTACACTTCATCAAAGGCTTCTAACGTCACTCTTTTTGACTATGCAGGAGTTGTAATTTCACCAATACTGGGACTTATATTCTTTGGTGAATATCTTAAAACAACCACTTTAATTGGTATGATAATTATCATAGGAAGTGGATATATGGCCTCCCTGTTAAGCAAGCAGGAGGACAGGAGAGATGATAAAAAAATGCATCAGAAAGGTAATAGCCCCTCCTAATGCATAAGATTGATTCTACATTGATTTAGAAGCTATCCACAAATCGTCAGTTAGTGGATGGTTTCCTTTTTTATCCCATTATTTTGTTTTGTGCTTTTTTGAGAAAAATCAAAATAAATAATTTCTCTGTCATAAAGCATATTCTTCTCCGCTACCATGCTACCATAATTGGTATGGAGCTGTAAAAATCTTTGTTTTTCTTCAAGCAAATATCTTGCAAACAGCTGTCTGGTGCGGATGTAGTTATTTCTACCTAAATAATAAATCATACCGTTATCAAATATAATGCTTTGATCTTCCATAGATTGCACATGCTTTAAGTTAATATAACAATTCTTTAAGCATGGGACAAAATTTTCATCAAGGTATGGAATTAAATTGTCTAACTTATCATAAATACGAAAATCTTCATCCGTAGTATTTAGCGTAACAACTCTATTTCGCTTTTCAATCTTAAGTACATCCTGTAGACTTACCCTTTTTGTACATTCCCTAGTATGAATTGGAATACATATCATATATCCTCCCTTCTAATCAAGTAGAATCAATGTGTATACTCTTTATACTATATGCCTGCACGAGTCACAAAATAATAATATTACATTACAAAATAAAAAATAGTAAAAAATCGTAAAGCTCCATTATTTTTATCTTTTTTGATAAATCTATGTTTGTTTAAATATTTTAATTTAGCTCTTTTACCTATCATCTCATTTACACACATATTGATATTAGCTCATAGCTAACTTCCGATTTTGAATATTGCTGTTTTTAATATTGGCAATAAAAAAGATGCAGACTTTCTGCATCCTTTAAACTTCTATTTTTCTTCAAGCATTGCTCTTATGAACCAAAGCTGCTTATTGTAGTCATTCACTTCATCCTCCAGCATACCAACTGCAGAGAACCAACCTTCATCATCACAAGCATTTCTCAGCTCGGTAGCTTCATCTCTTAAAAGCTCCATATCCTTCTGAATAATTTCCAGGGCTTCCTTGCAGGAGAACGATCTTGCATCCAGTTCCTCAATTGTTGCTAATTCCTTAAACTGATCTAAACGTACAACTGGCATCTCTTTAAAGAATTTGATATGCTCTGCAACCTCATCAAGTCTTTCAAAAGCCTTGTCATATTCCTGTTCCGTAAAATTATGGATAGACATGAACTGTGCGCCTACTACATTCCAATGAATATTATGTAGCTTGAAAGTCCAAACTGCTAAATTTGCTAAATGCTTATTAAATTTCTGTAACATATTTCCTCCTTAAATTTTTCCTTCTATCTTTAACTAAATGTGGGTATTATCAAATTAGCCACTTTAGTTATCCATTGCTAACATTCTATTATTAATATATCCCATTGTCAAAAACATAAACACAAATATTATATTATTTTTTAAAATTTTTGATATTTTATTTCATTTACCCCCAGTAATCATACGTCATTATGATAATCTGCTTGTTAGTCTGTATATTCATAACTCCCTATTTACATTGTTACCAGATAATGCAACCATTTTTAAAGTATCGTCTCCTTGTCAAGCAAACACAAAACTTCATTATAAAAACAAAGTAAGGTAAGCAAAAAGCTAAGCGTACATCGCTTTATATGTGTACCTGCTTTATGAGTTATGGTGCAAAACTAATTTAAACACTACCGGACATATTAATCTAAATTGACAGCCACCACTCCTTTATTTTGAAGTTAAATTATAGTACAATAACTACTGTAATTATCAGCCTGCTCTGGCACCTTCCTCTAATATGCCACAACTTAATATTTTACGGCTTTGGGAGGCTCACTACTAGCACGAGCATTAAATGATTATATTACACATCTACTATAATTAAGTAGTCTACACGCTATTTATATTTTATTTTTTTTCAAATAAACTATAGGAGATATCAATGATTTCAGCATTATTATCATACACACTTTACGGACTTGTTACTGCCATAACTCCAGGTCCTAACAATGTGGTATCACTTTATCTGATGAGCCAGCACGGGTTTAAAAGAAGCAAGCTTATGTATCTGGGTATGCTCACAGGATTTTACTGTGTAATGCTTTGCTGCGCCTCATTTACGGTAGGTTTTTCAAAGCTCTTACCGTCCATTTTAAAATACCTTCCCTACATTGGAGCATTGTACATTGCCTGGCTTGGAATTAGCATTATGAAAAGCAAACCAAAAGAAGGACATGGCTATGATCCCAGCTTCATAAAAGGCTTTTGCCTGCAATTTGCTAATGTAAAAATCATTCTTTATTCATTGACGGTCCACTCAGCCTACCTCATACCAAAGGAAATAGGGTTTCCACATCTATTTCTAAACGCACTTTATATGGTATGTCTTTGTTCTACAGGACTGATTACATGGGGACTGGCTGGAGGTCTTTTACATAGCTGGCTGCAAAAATATTATCGTCCATTCAATTTTGTTATGGGAATCATTTTATTCTATTGCGCATTTGATTTAATTCGTCCTTCTCTCGGACTTTAATCAGAACTTAAATTTTTCTTTGTGTGAAGAAAAATCAACTAACAAAAAGGTGTATCATTTATCTGTCGATTCCAAGCTTAGAACTCAATTCTAACGCATGAGACTCGGTACATAAAGATACACCTTTTTAAATTCATACTTTATAAATTAAATGTACATTATCCACTTATAGGAATTACTGTTTAACCTATGCCCTGATATATTATACTTAGCACACATACTACAAATGTAACCCCTACAAAAATGTACTTTCCGTACGTATGAAACACTGAGCCAAAATCATTTCCATCATGTCCCCTGCTAATTTCATCTATGGCAGCCTTCTTATCTAACATCCAGAAAAATACAATTGAAGCCAGAAGAGCACCTACTGGTATGAAATATATTGATACCATATCCATCCATGTACCCAGTAAATTTCCGTCCTCAAGGGCAAGGCCTCCCAGGATACCCACAATTCCTATTACAATAGCAGCCATGTGCCTCTTCATCTTAAATCTATCCTCCATCATCTCCACAGCTGATTCATATAGATTTACAAGCGATGTAAGTCCTGCAAAAAGCACAGCTACGAAGAAAATTATGGCAAATAATTGTCCAGCTGGCATTGATTCAAAGACATGAGGCATGGTTATAAACAGGAGCGATGGGCCTGCCGTCGTTTCGATTCCGTATACGAAAACTGCTGGCACTATTACTATGGCTGCAAGAATTGCTGCCAAGGTATCAAAAATCGCTACATATTTTGCATTGTTTGGGATATCTTCGTTCTTATTCAGATAAGATCCGTATACTACTGTTCCACTACCTGCTAATGATAACGAGAAAAATGCCTGACCTAGAGCAAAAATCCACGTCTTTATATTCAGAAGGCTCTCCCACTTCGGATTGAACAAATATTCATAGCCAGCTCCTGCTCCAGGAAGTGTTACTACTCTTACTGCCAAAATAACAAACATAAAGAAGAACAGAGGCATCATCACCTTATTGATTTTTTCAATTCCCTTAGAAATACCCAGACTCATCACTAAGAAGGTTATTACTATAGCAGCTATATGATATGGCAATGATCCCATAGTTGAAGCAAGCTTTCCAAATACTTCGCCAGCTCCACCCTTTAGTACATCACCTGTAATACTGCCAATGAGAAATCTTAGTATCCATCCTATTACAATAGTATATCCAAGTGCAATTCCTAGTGATCCAATGACAGGAATACATCCTACTATTGTTCCGCCTTTTTTCCCTTTTGTATCAAATACCTTTTTGAATGCGGAAAGAGGACCGCTGCCCGTGTAGCGTCCAAAGCTCATTTCTGCTACTACACCAACATATCCAATTCCAATCACGAAAATGAAATATGGAATTAGAAATGCCGCACCACCTAAATCTGTTACTCTATAAGGAAACAGCCATATGTTTCCCATTCCTACTGAAGATCCTATACACGCTAAAATAAAACCAAATTTCGATTTAAAATTATCTCTTTTATCTAATCTTTCCATAACTTCTCACCTATATTTATAGCATTTAACTTTAATTGGTTTTAAACAGTTTCCAGTACTCACTATAGATATGATCTGCCTCCTGTCCTAAATATTGCAGAAGAGCACCTTTATCGAGAGTTTCCTGGCTTGGAAAAATAATCCCCATAAGCTCATCATCAAGTTCACCCTCTTTTTTTACATACTCATAGACATATTTGTTAGGAATTGTATAGCCTAAATATTCATAGTTTTTTATAGCACTGGACTTTGACAGCATGAAATTAATCCATTTTTCTGCCGCCTCTTTATTCTTGCCCCACTTCGGGAGAGCCCAGCAATCAACAAAGGTCTCAGTCCCCTCTTCAGGTACTACAAACCCCACATCATCACTTATCTCCCTGGCATAGGCATACTCGCCGCTCCATAATACCCCCACCGAGGCCGATCCACCGAGGACTAAATCTCTTGTGGCATCATTAGCATATTTATAGACGATTTTTTTTTGCTTACGCAAATAGCTTGACGCCTCTTTAATTTCCTTTTTATTCTTAGTATTAATATCATATCCTAGAGCCTTTAGTCCTATTCCCATAGTATCTCTCATGGAGTCGAGCATAACAATGTCATCCTTAAGCTCCTGCGACCACAAGGATCGCCAGCTATGTACCTTCTCATAGCTTATTTTTCTCTTATCATACATAATCCCTAGTATACCGAATGTATGAGGTACCACATAAGTACCATTTTTATCAAAGCCTGAAACCTGCTTCATATATTGTGGCAAAATATTGGATAAATTAGGAATATTTTCCTTATCAAATTCCTTTAGCAGTCCCTCTTCTTTCAACCTATGTGCCATATAATCAGATGTACAAATCACATCGTAATCCGCCATATGTTTGTTGATAATAGGATATAGCTCTTCATTTGTGTCAAATGTACTATATACTACCTCTATGCCTGTCTCTTTAGTAAATTCCCCTATGAGCTTTGGATCAATATAATCTCCAAAATTACAGATGTATAGTTTGCCCTTACTTGCCGTACAGCCCGCAAACAATATAGTTACTCCGACTAGCATCACTATAATCAGGCAGCCAAAAAGACCTCTGTTTCGAAGGTAGATTGAACTTTTTTTCAAACTATTCATTGTCAACCTCCTCTCGTGCCATGGAGAAATTACTGATACTCAAAAAGACAAGCACCAGAACAAAAATTATTGTACTTAATGCAAAAAGCGTCGGACGAATGCCTACCTTTACCTGTGAATAAATGAGTGTAGATATGGTATTGATTCCTGCACCTCTGGTGAAATGAGTAACTACAAAATCATCCACAGACATGGTAAATGCCAGCAAAAGTCCACTTACTATACCAGGTCTAAGTTCGGGCAGTACCACCTTGTAAAAGGCATATAAAGGCGTTGCTCCAAGATCTAAAGCGGCTTCATAGTTCGTCTTAGCCAGCTGTTTAAAGCGTGGCATTACAGAAAGTATAACGTATGGTATACAAAAGGTGATATGTGCCATAAGGACCGTACCCCGGCTAAGACTGATTGAGAAAACCAAAAAAGTCATCATCAGAGATATACCAGTAACTATATCCGCATTTAGAAGTGGAATATTATTTAAAATCATAAGTCCGTTTTCCCACTTCTTTGTCATGCTGGATATACCTATGCAAGCCAATACTCCTATTACCGTTGAAATAACGGCACTTAATATGGCAATCACAAATGTATTTATTATTGCTGAAATTATCATGGGATCAGCCAGCATTTCCTTATACCATCTTAATGAAAATCCCGCCCATACTGTCATGGATTTGCTATTGTTAAACGATAACACTACGAGCGTGAGAATGGGAACATATAGAAAAAGCATAACAATCACCATATATATTCCACTTAACGCAGTGCTGGTACGGTGGTGCTTCATAGTATGCCTCCTCCCCGCTCATCTCCCAACTTGGAAAACAAAGCCATGGTAATAAGAACGAACACCATCATAATCATAGAAAGACCCGAACCCAGGTTCCAGTTAGATGCAAATGTAAACTCTTGCTCAATAATATTGCCAATAAGATATAACTTTCCTCCTCCTAAAATATTAGGAATGACAAATGTAGTCAAGGCTGGCACAAATACCATGGTTACTCCGCTTACAATTCCAGGAACACTCATTGGAAAGATAATACTCCTGATGACCTTCATTTTAGTAGCTCCCAAATCATAAGCTGCCTCTATGATACTATCTTCAATACGCATAAGCACATTGTATATCGGTAAAATCATAAAAGGCAGAAAATCATATACCATTCCCAGCACGACTGCCATTTTTGTGTTAATTATGTGTATGCCCCCAATACCAATAGCTGCCATCAGGCTATTTACTACTCCACCTTTTTCAAGAAGCACCTGCCATGCCATAGTTCTAAGCAGGATATTCATCCACATTGGCAAAATGAAGATAAAAATAATTAAACTCTTATTTCCAAGCCTTCTTTCCCTCAAAATCATGGCAAGAGGAAAGGCTATTAAGAAGCATATTGCGGTGCTAATAAGTGCTAAGTAAATAGAAAGCCCAAGCCCCTTTATATGCTCCAGCCTAAATATAGATACAACATTGTCCCAAGTAAATGTACCACTACTTGTAGTAAAACCATAATACGCTATTACAAGAAAGGGTATTATGGTTCCTCCTAAAATCCAAATGATAAACGGACTGGCAAAAAATTTTCTATAAGTCAATTTCCATTGCCTCCCCTTCTTTGGATTGAGGCTTATGCATTATCTGTATATTTTCCGGTATGACATCAATGCTTACCTTGGTGCCTACTGGATAATTCTTTGTATTTTGTGCAAGCCATGTGTATCCACCAGCATCTATCTCCATCTCATAATGCACGCCAATAAAAACATTATGAGTTATCATGCCTTCAAGCCTGCCTACTCCTGGTGGGCTTATAACGATATCTTCAGGTCTTATCACCACATCGACTGGTGTATTTGTACCGAAGCCTTCATCAATGCAATCAAAAGGTGTATGACAGACTTCTACCAGTCTATCCCTTATCATTACTCCATCTAGGATATTGCTATCTCCAATAAAATCAGCAACAAAGGCATTTTCAGGTTCATTATAAATTTGCTCCGGAGTTCCCATCTGCTGTATGTAGCCTCCATTCATAACGACCACCTTGTCACTCATTGTAAGAGCTTCTTCTTGATCATGAGTTACGTATATGAAAGTTATGCCAAGTTCATTTTTGAGCCTAATAAGCTCATATTCCATATCCTGTCTAAGCTTCAGATCTAATGCTCCTAGCGGTTCATCCAGCAGTAACACCTTAGGTTCATTTACAATAGCTCTGGCAATAGCGATTCTCTGCTGCTGTCCACCAGATAGTGAGTCCACCTTCCTCTTTTCATATCCAGATAGATTCACAAGCTTTAATGCATATTTCACTTTATCCTTAATATAGGCATCTGTTTTGCCCTTTATTTTAAGCCCAAAGGCAATATTTTCTCCAATATTCATATGTGGAAACAGGGCGTATTTTTGAAATACCGTATTGATATTCCTCTGATTAGGCGGAAGATTAGTAATATCCTTACCTTCAAAATAGACCTTCCCACTGTCAGGCTGTTCAAAGCCTCCTACAATTCTCAGAGTTGTAGTTTTACCACACCCAGACGGACCAAGGAGGGTTATGAACTCATTTTCCTTGACATCCAAAGAGAAATCGTCCAGCACCGTAGTTTCTCCAAAGGTTTTAGAAAGACTATCAAGTCTAATCAGCTCGTTCATAATGCCTCCTTTCATGTAATTCTTCTTTTAAGATAGATAATCTATTTTACCATATATAGACTGTAAATTCTAGCTATTATCACACCTATTAATAAAAGAATATTCCTTGAAATATATCCTCATAGTATGCCGCTAAGCTATTTTTTAAAAAAAGTATAGGGCTAGTAGTGTTAATTAAAATAAATGGTTTAAATTTGTAATAAGTGATAGAAGAAAGACCTAAAACTATATTTTTTATACTTTTTCCACAATTGAGATTAGGGTATAATATATAATTGAAATGCTTAGTAAAATGGTGAAGCATGTTGCCAAATATATTCATCGCAATGTAGTTAAGCCGGTAACTAAATTCATTAAATAAAATAGCAAAGCCAATTGGTAAATTTTTTAAAAGACTATGGAAACAGAGGAGAAAGAAATGAATAAAAAAAGGCTAATAACTGTTTCTTTGGTATTAATTATATTGTTTTTAATATATGGATATATTTACTGTAATTTAAAGGTGAATTCTGTATATTATGCTAAACATACTCCACATAAGAAAGGTACCGAACCTGTACTTATGATGTTAGTTGATAATTTATATTGGATATATCAGCCTGATGTAGATGGGATAGAATATGATTTTGACGGACCACCTGCAATTTTGACATTTGACAAAAACAATGAGCAGACAAGTTTTTTTACATCAACAGACCTTGATGGAAAACAAGGGTATTTATTTAACAATATAATAACTGGCACAATGTATGACTTTGATTATAAATTTAAAATGGAAAAAGTTTATAGTTCATCTGATTTTATATACGAACTGGACCCCACTACGATTGATGAACATGAAGCAAAAAATAATATACATGATTTTTTGAAGCCTTTAATTGATCAGCAGACAGCGCCTTTTATAAATCTACAGTGGATTTTTGATAAGGTGTATAAAGATAAGTTTAATTAAAAATAGCAGCCAAAATCTATTAACAAGTGACTTTGGCTGCTTTTATTTCTTCCAATGAGCGGTAACAATTCTTATCATTTACCGTGAGCTGTATCTATTTCATAGTTACAAGAGGTACGGATACCAATACTATCTTCCAATTATTTTTAAAATTTCTCGGGTAATCTCCAGCAAACTCTTATTATCCCCATCAATAATTATGTCACAACCTGCTTCATATAGGGGACATCTTTCATAGTATAAATCCTCTAAAGTCTGTCCCGGCTTTAATGTCACACCTCTATCAGACAGGTTATTTAGTCTGCCTAGGATGGTATCAAGGCTATACCTTAAATAAATCACATACCCCTTATCCCCAGCAATTTTTTTTAGAGCATCAGGATAATAGATACCACTTCCTCCGGGTGCTACTACCGTATTTGTTAAAATCAAATTATTAAGAGTATCCTCTTCAATCCTGGCAAACTCTGAGAGCCCTTCATCATCTATGATTTTTTGCAACGGCTTTCCTGCCCTTTCCTCAATTTTATGATCTACATCTACAAAATTCATGCTCGCAAGTCTTGCTAATTCTCTGCCAACTGTACTTTTCCCACTTGCTGGCATTCCCATAAGTACAACATTCATATGTGCTCCAAAATTTAAAATGTAATTATTTCATCCAACTTTATATAATCGCCTATCAGCTACCCTTACAGACAAGCTTTTGCTATTTACAGTATATGCCTGTATCTGCTATACCTCTTCACTTGCACCGGAAAGCGGAATGTCGATTCTAAGCTGCTCTCCATCTTCTTCATCTTCTTTTTCACCAGACACAAGCACACTTAAATCTTCAAGCTCTGGTAATTCCTTAATACTTGCAAATCCAAACTTTTCAAGAAAAAGATCTGTAGTTCCATATACTGTAGGTCTGCCAACAGTATCAGCTCGACCCTTTTCCATAATCAGTCCCTTTTGAAGAAGTCCCTCTACCACTCTGTCGGATCTAACTCCTCTGACCGCTTCCATCTCTCCTTTTGTAACAGGTTGATTATAAGCAATAATGGCAAGCACCTCAAGAGCAGACTGAGATAATTTCCTCACCTTTACGGGGGTACACAGTCTTTCAATAAAAGGAGCTACCTCACTTGCAGTCACAAGCTGATATCCCTTTCCTATCTGTCTTATTCTGAGCCCTCGCCTGCCTACTTCATATTCAGAAATAAGCTCATCCATTAGCTCCTTTGCTTCTGTTTTTTCCAGATCTATTACCTTCATTATGGAAGACAAGCTTAGAGGCTGACCCCACGTAAACAGCATTCCTTCCACGGCAGCTTTATATAATTCCTTCTGACTCATTTCCACACTCCAGCATCTATCAGTTATTTTAAATTCAATCCGACTAACCTAGCCTAATCCTTAACTTTCTTCTATAAGTGATACCTTAATATCGCCATAATTGACTGTTTGCTCACAGTCCACCTGTCTATTTCGCACCATCTGCAACAGGGCAACAAAAGTAACTGCCCTTTCATAATTTTGCCAGTATTCCTCCCCATAAGCTATCTGCGTAAAATCATCCATATCTACAGATGGACTAGATGAGAAATCCAAAAGTTCAGTGAAATCTAGTACCTTATGCCCCTCCTTGAGAGCCGTTACCAGGTGTTCTAGGATGCTTTCCATTTTTGTTTCGGTGGAAATTCTTTCCCTCTCCAGTCTGGTATAATGACTTTTTACCTGATCTAACCGTTGTTTTCTGGCTAAAAAATCTCCAAATGCTTTGGAAAGCTCCTCTAAATCTAAAGACAGTACCTCGTCTGGATTATCCAGATAAAAACTAATGTCTTCCTGAGGCTTACTATATATTGACTGATTAATTTCGAAGGCTTCTTCAAGTAATGCTGCCTGTAGTTTAACTTTTTTGTATTCGAGGATCTTTTGTACTAATTCCTTTCTAGGATCATCCTCCATCACTGCCAAGCTATCTCCCGTACTCCTTGGAAGAAGTAATTTGGACTTAATTTCAATCAGATTTGCTGCAAGTACCATGAACTCCGTAGCAACTACAACATTAAGCTCCTTCATTGTAGTGATATATTCCAGATACTGCCTTGTTATTTCTGAAATCTCAATATCATATATATCCATCTCGGCATTTTCTATAAGATATACAAGAAGATCAAAAGGACCTTCAAAGATAGGAAGTCTAACCTTGTAGCTCATCTATTTCTCCCTCACTTCTATTGTAATATATAAGTCCACCTACCACTATTACACACCCTGCTAGTTGCCACCATGTTGGGAGCTGCTGCAAGAATATAAATGCTAAAAGGATAGCAGATACTGCTTCACCCGACTCCAAGGTGGAAACATAAAGTGAATCTACTTTATCAAGGCAAAGATTAAATACTGCGTGAGCACCTAACTGGCAAATGATTGTAAGCATTATTATATATACATAATCCCGCGGTGAATAACCTATTAACTGCGTTCCCGTTAAAATACAACCTACAAAAAATGAAATCCAGCAAAATAGAAACACTAAAAGTACATATATGGAACCTGCTATTCTCTTTCTTGCTACATGACCGATAAAAAAGTATATTCCCATAAATATGGCAGCAGCAATTGCTAAAATATCACCCTGCCAGTTACTCTGAGTCAGCTTTTGGTAATCCAGTCCTGCAATAATCACACTCCCAAAAATGGCGAATACTATCCCAATAAGGGATTGAAGCCTTGTCCTCTTTTTTAAAATAAAAAGAGATAAAACAATGACTACAAGTGGATGTAAAGCGGCAAGTACTACTGCACTTGCTATGTTTGTAAGCTTAACTGCATTAAACCATGTAAAAAAATGCCCGAACAAAAATATTCCAGCCATTGCTGTTAAAGAATAATCCTTAACTGTTAAGCCTTTAAACTGCTCTAACCCTTTATTACGACCTACAAATACTGAAATAACAAAAACAGGGAGTGCCAATGTTAACCTCCAAAAGCCTATAGCCATGGAGGGAGCATTTATGAGGGCACCAAATATTCCTGATGCGGATCCACAGACAACAGCAATAACAACAATGAGCTTAACATATCTTTCTACGAAACTTTTCAAAGCTTTTCTACTCCTGTTCAACAAGCTTTTTAAGTGACTCCTCATAAGGAGGATAGGCAATTCCTCTTTCAGTCACAACTGCGGTAATATATTTAGCCGGTGTAACATCAAAGGCAGGATTAAATGTTTTTATACCCTTAGGAGCCATATCCTTTGCATACCACATTTTGTAAATTTCTTCTCCATCACGCTCTTCAATAGGTATATCTGCACCAGTTTTAGTGTTTAAATCAATAGTTGAAGTAGGTACAAACATATAAAATGGTATACCATATTCCTTTGCTAAAATTGCTACTCCCATAGTACCGATTTTGTTAGCACCATCTCCATTTGCAGCCATTCTGTCACACCCTACTACGACAGCATCTATCTTGCCCTGGCTCATAACTGTAGCTGCCATATTATCACATATCAGGGTTACATCTATCCCTGCTTTATCAAGTTCCCAGGCTGTAAGCCTTGCTCCCTGCAGAAGTGGCCTTGTCTCGTCCGCAAAAACCTTTATTTTCATCCCTTTTTCTTTAGCTAAATGAACGGGGGCAAGACAGGTACCGTATTTGGTCGTTGCTATTGTTCCAGCATTACAGTGAGTAAGAATCCCCATGCCTTCCTTCAAAAGCGATAATCCATACTCTCCCATTTTTTTTGAAGCCTTAATATCCTCTTCCATTATGGAAACAGCTTCAGTTCTAAGTACATCCCTAAGTTTATCATTTCCAACGCCAAAGGCCGTATCATCGAATACCCTGCACATCCTGTTAATCGCCCATTCCAAATTTACAGCAGTAGGTCTGGAGCTGGCAATATAGTCTGCCTTTTCGTGAAAATCCAGCGCTAATTTTTTTCTGTCATTTATGGTCCAGTCAACAGATTTCCATAACCCCAGTGCTGCTGCTACACCAATGGCAGGAGCACCTCTAACCTTGAGCTTTTTTATAGCATCATAAATATCCTCTTGTGTTTCTATTTCTATAAAAACTTCTTCTCCCGGAAGTCTGGTCTGATCTAGTAAAAGCAGCCTGTCTGATTCAAATTTTATAGGTGAAATATCTAATTTAGCCATCGGTTCTCCCTTTCCCAAATACATATTTCATATATCATCAACAAATCCATCTACGCACATATAATATATTTTACTTTAAAAATCCTTTTGTAACAAGCTTTCATTATAGTATTGTCAAAAACATAAAATTTTGATAATATAAATGTTAGTTACAATATGAAAAGTAAATACATAATGTAAAACATTAACTTCGTGGGGGATTGGCGCAGCTGGGAGCGCGTTTGACTGGCAGTCAAAAGGTCAGGGGTTCAAGTCCCCTATTCTCCACCACAATGCAGCCTTCGGCTGCTTTTTTATTGCCTAATATAACAAAAAGCCTAACCTGCCACAATACAGATTAGGCACTTATAACATCATTTGTAGGTTCCCTGCTAGAGCTTCGTATTTATATTTCTGAGAAGGTCTGACTTCATATCCCAAAGCTTTTGCGTTAAATCCACATAGTATGTCTGAGGATTCTCGAATCTCAGAGTTTCATCCCAAAGTCTTGCAATCTGCTCCTTACAATATTCTCTGGTTTCATCAATGGCGGGAACATCATAGACACATTTCCCTTCTAAAAATATCGCCTTTCGCAGATTTATTGCCTCATAGTTGCAAAGTGTCTTTCGCTTCCATATGGCATTAGGATCAAAAATTTCGTATCCGTCATTTTTTGGAGCTTCTTCACCGTCCAGTGCAATAAGATCAGCAAGTGCCTTCCCTGTAGCCTTATCATACAATCTATAAAGTGTCTTAAAGCCTGGATTTGTAATCTTTTCTACATTTTCAGAAATCTTTATCTTCGGGATAATCTTGCCATTTTCTTCAATAGCAGAAAGCTTATATACTCCACCAAAGACTGATTCTGACTTGGCAGTAATCAATCTTTCACCTACACCAAAGCCATCTATTTTAGCTCCCTCAGCAAGCACATCAGAAATAATATGTTCATCAAGGGAATTTGAAACAGTAATTTTCACTTCATGAAGATCCGCATCATCCAGCATTTTTCTTGCTCTCTTAGTAAGATACGCAATATCTCCACTATCGATTCTGATTCCCATATGCCTTGGTCTAATCTCTTTAAATACCTTTATGGCAGCAGGAACTCCTGACTTTAGAACATTGTAAGTATCTACCAGCAAAATACAGTTGTCCGGATATATCTTTGCATAGGTTTTAAATGCTTCATACTCATTTGGGAACATCTGAACCCAGCTATGAGCCATCGTACCTTGAGCAGGCACATTAAAATCTCTATCAGCAATGGTACATGCCGTTCCGACACATCCACCAATATATGCTGCCTTAGCGCCATATATTGCGGCAGATGCCCCATGAGCTCTTCGCGTGCCAAACTCTAATACGGGTATCCCCTTCGCCGCTCTAACTATTCGATTAGCCTTAGTCGCAATCAGACTTTGATGATTCACTATCAAAAGCAGCATTGTTTCTATAAACTGGGCCTGCATTATAGGACCCCTGACGGTTAATATAGGCTCGTGTGGAAATATAGGCGTGCCATCAGGTACAGCCCATACATCACATTTAAATTCGAAAGCTTCCAGATATTCAAGAAATTCTTCACAAAAAAGCTGCTTGCTTCTAAGATACTGTATATCCTCCGATGTGAACCTTAGTTCCTTTAAATATTCTACTACCTGCTGTAAGCCTGCCATAATGGCAAAGCCTCCACCGTCTGGTACTCTTCTGAAAAATAAATCGAAATATGCTATTCTATCGTCCAGTCCAGCTTGAAAATATCCGTTTGCCATGGTTAGCTCATAAAAATCGGTGAGCATAGTAAGATTATCAATACCATAGCCGTCTTTAATGCTTTTCATATGTTCTCCTAAGACATACCTGTAAGTTCTAATGACCCTCAAATCATAAAGAGTGTCACTATGCCTATTATATATCACTTTTATAACTTCTTCAAGGAAGAGAGTATTAAGTGACATCTAATAACTCATATGGCAAGCTTTTTAAGCATATATTGATGTATCATTAAATTTTGCACAAATTATCAATTGTACATGTGAGTTGCAGTTAAATACTATGTTGCATTATGGCTATTTCCCCTGAAAAAAAGACTACAGCATAGCTGTAGCCTTTTATTACTTACCATTTAACCAATATGGTTAAGTTTTAGCCTCTGGCCTTTCGCCTTGATACGGCAGCAGCCAGACCCGCTAAGATACCTAGAGATAATAGTGCCAATGGATTTTCCTCATCTCCGGTTTTTGGAGCCTTTTTCTTATTATCAGGTGTCTTTTTATCTGCCGGTTTTTCAGGAACAAACTTCCATGTTCCGACAAACTTAACATCCTTATCCACTAGCTTTTCATCTGCATCCCAGCCTACAAACTTCCATGTACCACCAATCACAGTTAGGTGAGTATATTCACCACTAATCTTAAATGGCGTAGCCTTGCTTCCCTCATACTGCTTTCTTTCTGGTGGTAGAAGCCTCTTTATTGCTTCTGGTATTTCACTTCCATCCTCCGATATAAACTCGTGAGTTATAGTGTACTCAGGTTTCATCTCCTTATGCCATATTCCAGTAAACACGGCAGGATCTTCTGAAATAGTTACATTTAACTTATCCCATTCTTTGAATGTGTAGATGGCATCATAAGTTTCAACCATACCAGATTTAAGTTCCATAACAGCTACTAAGTCGCCATGATAATAATAAGCATTATCCTTTGGCAATAGCTCCATAACCTCTTCTGGAAGTACAGTATTAGGATCATCTCCTACAAACTCATATGTTACCTGCTTTTTCTCACCCTCAGTAAACGTCCATACACCAGTGAACTTTTCATTCTTGTTGGTTACAGTAATCTTATCCTTATCCCAACCGGTGAACGTCCATGTACCTTCTCTTACCTTTACCTCACCATCAGGTATTTCTGTAGCTGTGATCTCATCACCTTCGTACAGATCTGTGTGAGCAGGTGGAAGCAGGTTCATAACTTGCTCTGGAACTGGGCTGCCATCATTACTTGTAAACTCATAGCTCACATTGTACTTATTCCCTTCAGTAAAGGTCCATGTTCCTGTGAAGCTGTGATTCTTATCAGTAACTGTCAGGCTAGGATTATCCCAACCATTAAATGTCCATGTACCAGTCCTTACCTTAACAGTAGTTTTGTCTATTGGGTCTGGTGTTACTACTACACCCTCATATACATCAGGCTTATCCGGAGGAGTTAGCTTCTTAATCTCTTCAGGTATTTCAGGACTGTTTCCATCAGGCTTAAAGTTATATGTTACCGTATACTTTGGTGCCTCTGTGAAGCTCCAAGTTCCTGTGAAGGTTACATCTCCCTTGTTTACCTGCTTGCTGTCATGATCCCAGCCATCAAATGTCCATGTTCCCTCTGTTACCTTAACAGTCTTTACTGCAACATCTGCTGCCTGAGCTGTTACTGTTACTCCGTCATACAGTCCTTCAATATTTGCTGGCTTTTGCTGTAGCACCTCTGGTGGCAGCGTTCTTCCTGCTGTAGCTGCCGCTACAAACTCATGAACCGCCTTGTACTTCTCGCCCTCTGTGAAGGTCCAGCTTCCTGTTATTACAAGATCTTCTGTTCCCATCTTGGCGGTTGGCTTATCCCAGCTATCAAAGGTCCATACTCCCTCTGTTACCTTATGAGTATTCTGCTTTGGTGCATCTGCTGTTACATCTGCTTCCTCATATACATTGGTCTTTTCTTCTGGCAGATATGCATTTATCGCTTCTGGTAGTGGCTTATCTGTATCCTTTGCTACAAACCTATATACTACCTTATGCTTTGGTGCCTCTGTAAAGCTCCATGTTCCTGTAAAGGTTACATCCTCATCTCCTACTGTGGCCTCTGTTGGTCCCCAGCCATTAAATGTCCATGTTCCATTTGGTTCCTTTACAGTCTTATCTGTTATCTCATCTGGAGTTACCCTTACTCCCTTGTAGATTCCTTCCTTCTTTGGTGGAAGCTTTCCTTTTATGGAGTCTGGCAGCTCTGGTGAGCCTGCTGCTGGTACGAAGCTATGTATTACATCATGCTTTGGCTTTTCTGTGAAGCTCCATGTTCCTGTGAAGGTTACATCTCCTCCATTTACCTGCTTTTCGTCTTCATCCCAGCCATTGAAGTGCCAGAAGCCCTCTACTACTTCTACATCTACATCTGTGATTGGTGTAGGATGTGCCATGCTTTCATCATATACATTTTCTATGTCTGCTGGCAGCTTCTGTGTAACCACTTCTGGTAACTGTCTATCTGTTCCTGCTGCAGGTTCAAAGACATGCTTTACCTTATACTTATTGAAGCTCCAAGTACCTGTAAATACAGTATTTTTGCCTACAGTTTTACTCTCTTCATCCCAGCTGTCAAATGTCCAAGTACCATTAGGTAGTTTAACACTTTGCTTCTTAGGAGGATTTGGCCTTACTGTAGTTTCCACATAAACATCTTCTATATCATCTGGAAGTGCAGCCTCTACCTCAGGTGGAAGTGTACTAGGACTACCCGCCGCTGGAACAAATCTATGGGTTACATTCACCTTATCTGCTTCAGTGAAATTCCATGTACCTGTGAAGGTTACATCACCCTTATTTATCTGTTTGCTTTCCTTATCCCAGCCAGCAAATGTCCATGTACCCTCTGTTACCTTAACCGACTGTACTGCCACCTTAGTTGCGGTAGCTGTCATTCCATCATAGAAACCTTCAATATTTTCAGGCTTATGCTGAAGTACCTCTTGCGGAAGTGCTCTTCCTGCTGTAGCTGCCGCTACAAACTCATGGATTGCCTTGTACTTCTCGCCCTCTGTAAAGGTCCAGGTTCCTGTTATTACAAGGTCCGCTGTTCCCATTACGCTTCCCGCAGGTAGATCCCAACTATTAAAGCTCCATACTCCCTCTGTTACCTTATGAGTCTTCTGCTTTGGATCAGCTGCCTGTATAGGGGTCTTTTCATATACATCTGTCTGATTTTCAGGTAGATACTGATTTATTTCTGCTGGCAATGGTTTATCCGTGCCACTTGCAATAAATTTATATGTAATATTGTGCTTAGGTGCCTCTACAAAGCTCCATGTTCCTGTAAAGGTTATATTTGCACCTTCTATCTTCTTGGATTTTGCATCCCAGCCATCAAATGTCCATGTTCCCTCAAGTAATGTATGTGTATTATTTGTTGGGTCCTGTGGTGTTACAACCACCTCATCATATACGCCCTTTTGAGTAGCAGGCTTATAGCCTTCTATTTCAGGAGGAAGAGCTCTGGTCTCTCCTGCCTTTGCCTCAAACTTGTAAAGTACATCATACTTGTTAGCCTCTGTGAAGCTCCATTTACCTAGGAACTCTATATCCCCACCATTGATTTGCTTAGAATCCTTATCCCAGCCTAAGAATGTCCACTTTCCTTCTGTCACCTTATGCTCAGTCGCAGTAGGAGCCTGTGGATTTACAACAGTTTCATTGTATACATTTTGCTGATTCTCAGGCTTATATTTTTCTATCTCAGCAGGAAGTGGTCGTGATTCTCCATCTGCTACAGCAAATCTATAAGTTACATTGTACTTGTCTGCTTCAGTAAAATGCCACTTGCCAACAAACTCTGATGGGCCATTTACTACTAACTCAGTAGGAGTCCAGCCATCAAATGTCCATGTACCATTATAAAGCTTCACGCTTTCAGTAGTAGGACTATTAGGTCTTACGGTGCTTCCCTCATATACATCTGTAATATTTGCAGGGAGTGTGGCATTTACCTCCTGTGGCAATGTGGAAGGGCTACCCTCTGCCGGCTCATATCTATGAGTTACATCGTATTTCGGTGCTTCAGTAAAGCCCCATGTTCCTACGAATTCAACATTTGCACCATTTATAACCTTGGTAGGCTGATCCCAGCCCTTAAAGGTCCATGTACCCTCTGTAACTCTTACAGTCTTAACAGCTACATCTACAGCAGATGCAGTCATTCCATCATAAAGTCCCTCAATATCATTTGGTTTGCTATTGAGAATCTCATTTGGCAATGTTCTACCTGCCGCCTGCTCAACCACATAGGTATGTGTCGCCTTATATTTAGTACCTTCTGTGAAAGTCCAGGAACCTGTAATAGTCAGATCGCTTTTACCCATAACCGTATTAGGTGCAAGATCCCAGCTATCGAAGTTCCATGTACCCTCTACTACCTTATGTGTTTTAGTAGTAGGATCAGCGGCGGTAATAGGAGTTCCTTCATACACATCATTCTGTGCAGGAGGGAGGTAATTGTTAATTTCTACTGGAAGCTCTTTGGTTGTACCCTTAGCTGCAAACTGATATATAACATTATGTTTTGGCGCCTCAACAAATGACCATGTACCAACAAATTCAACATTAGAATCTCCAACTACAGCATTCGCTGGCTTCCAGCCATCAAATGTCCATGTTCCGTTGAGTTCCTTAACCGTCTTGCCGGTAAAGTCTGTAGGTGAAACAGTAACGCCCTTATATACACCTTTCTGATCCTTTGGAAGCTTTGACTTTACAGATTCAGGTAGAGCAGGTGCACCCTGTGCAGGCTCAAATCTGTGTACTACATCATACTTTGGATTTTCCACAAAGCTCCATGTACCAGTAAATGTTACATTTCCACCTCTTATCTGTTTTTCACTAGCATCCCAACCGTCAAAATGCCAGTTTCCTTCTACCACGCTTACATCCTTATCGCTCTCTTTCAGGTCTGTAGGCCTTGCGGTAGTTTCATCATACACATCATTTACATCCTTTGGAAGCTTAGCAGTAACTTCTGGTGGAAGTTCTCTTGTAACTCCATCGGCTGCCTTAAATTTGTGTATTATCTTATACTTGTTCGCCTCTACAAATGACCACTTACCTACAAATGTAACATCATCTGCATTTATCTTTGCAGTCTTAGGCTCCCAGCCATCAAACGTCCATGTACCTTCCGTCACCTTAACTGTTTTCTTAGAAGGATCCGTCGGTGATACACTGGATTCATTCTTTAGATTTTCAATATCAGCAGGCTTTAGAGTAGTCACCTCTGTCGGAAGACTCCAGCCCTTAGTAGCTGATTCAAACGTATGCTTCGCCTTATATCTCTTCTTCCATTCTGGCTTTAGCTTATTTTCAATTTGGAAATTATTATTTGCAAGTCCAACTGAAATAAGGTGCTCATCCTTGCCATCAGTTAGATCATATTGCTTCGGTGCGGAAAGCTCCTTTAAGATATAGTTTCCTCTTACTACCTTCACCTTTACAGGATGTTCAAGATCACCTTCAAGGCAAAGCTCTCCCTTAGCATTTGTCACCAAGTTCTCCAGCTTTACACCGTCTTCATTGGTGGCAACAGTTCTTTCATTATTTTTACCTAAAGCATACAAAGTGAATTTCGCACCCTCAATTGGCTGCTTTATGCCAGGTTCGCCTTCCTTTTCTTCCTCGCTTACCTTCGTAATTACAGCAGTACTATATTCACTTACCTGAGCTCCTATTACACCTGGTACTACCGTACCCGTCCTTTTCTTTGGTGCAGGACTCTTTCCATCCTCAATAGGAGTTTTCTCAATTCTTGGTCCGGTTCCGTCAGGACTTGATTCCTTATCCTGTGCATAGTAAGCAAAGGAATTGTGGTAAATCGGGAATTTATCCTTATCTAAATCTGGTGAGTTGTTCACGATTTCATTGGAATAAACTACCGTTAACCAGCCACCCTTTTCTCTTCCAATTCCTTTAAAATTCTTTATGTGAATTTTAAAGCCTTTACCTACTACCTTGTTCAGTCCACCAGCTTCCTCTATCAACTTTTCTTCCTCTGGCGTAAGGGCTTCACCTGCCGGCTTTTCAAGAATGATATTCTTTGGCACTAATGCTTCCTCAGCACTTTCTGTCATAGCACCATTCTTCTCTATCTGAACCTTCTTAGCTTCCCACTCAGCCTCTCTGGGCTTGGTAGGATCTTCGCTTTCTTTAGTCAGGTAGTATATATGATATACATTTACCTGCATGAGCTTATCCTCAGGAACTTCCGTTCCTTCAGGTGGTTCTTCCTTATATGAGTTTTTCTTTTCTCCCACCTTGATAAGCTGCTCCGTAAAATCCTGTTTATTTTCTCCATTATAGATATTGATATAATCCGTTGATTTTAGGTTAATATCAGGAGCATCATAGATGAAGAACTCATTTTCACGGGACATTTCAGTTCCGATAATTAAGTTGTATAGGAACTGTCCTTTACCCAGCTCAGATTTACCCTGATCATATGAACCAGCAGTTTTATTGGCATACTTTTCTGCCGGTTGTACCGGCGGTCTATCATATGTGTATTTTACCGGCTTACCAAGGTCCTTATCATTTATGGATATATTATATGTGAAAGGAATATTGGTTTCCATAGGATGATTTTTAAAGTAATCTGAAGAAGTGTTACTTCTAATTCCCAATGGTAGCTCAAGATGAGCATTAAAATCAGCTAAATTTTCCTCAAAAGTAAATGTTATACTTCTTCTGTCATCCATATCAAGGCTGGCTACAACCTTTTCCCCATCCTTGAGAACCTTATTTAAGCTTGTAGCATAATCGATGAGCAGCAAATCCTTTTCACTGCTCTCACTATTTAGCTTGATTACCAGCTTATCCCCCTTATTGATAGTCATACCACTATCAGCCAAAAACTTCAGATCGATGATGAGCTTATTTTTAGCCGTAGTCTCATCATATTTAGTAGGGGTCTCTTCACCCATTATGTCTCTTCCGGTCGTATCTTCATCATTTTCGTATACCATCCATTTAACTGACTGTACGATTGAAGATAAGTCCTTTTCCGGAGTTTCATCTGCCATTACAGGAAATTTTAAAAATCCCAGCAGAGAAACGATCAGCAGAAGCGCTAGCGTCTTCCTAAGATTCTTACTTTTCACAAGCAAACTCCTTTCCAAAATGAATATAAAATAAATATTAATAAGTAACAAAAACTCACTCCTAGCCATCTTCTAGAAGTATTACCATACCTTTTGGTAGCTATGATTTTATTACTTTAGCATTTCTATTTCAACTACGAAAAAGCGGTATTAATAGACAGTTTTTTCTTTTTGTTTTTAAATAAAAGATTTTGATAGTGTTTTTAAATATGATATTAAAATATTTTATTTAAATTAACTCTTGCTGTCCTGTTTTTTATTTTTTAATGTAATGTGCTATTTATTTTTATCATGAAAATACAATTATTTTTTTATTTTTTATACATTTTTTATGCAAAATATATAAATTACACAAAAAATGCCGGCTCAATGCCGGCTTACAATTACAATCTCTCTATATGTTTTTTCAAGAACCTTCCTGTATACGATTTATCTATTTTAATAACATCTTCCGGTGTTCCTTTGGCAATTACCTCACCGCCACCATTTCCCCCTTCGGGACCTAGATCTATAATATAGTCTGCACGCTTAATCACATCCAGGTTGTGTTCTATGACTAAAACTGTATTGCCTGCATCAACAAGCTTTTCCAAAACGTGTACAAGCCTGTCAACATCAGCGAAATGAAGTCCTGTAGTAGGCTCATCTAATATATATAACGTTCGTCCCGTAGCTTTTTTCGACAGCTCAGATGCCAACTTTACGCGCTGAGCCTCTCCTCCCGAAAGCTGTGTGGATGGCTGTCCGAGCTTAATATAGCCAAGCCCTACCTCTTTCAATGTATTTAGCTGCTTCATTATTGAAGGGATATTTTTAAAAAAGTCACATGCCTCACTAACTGTCATATTTAGCACATCAAATATACTTTTACCCTTATATTTGACCTCTAATGTTTCTCGATTATATCTTTTTCCCTTACAGACATCACATGGAACGTAAACATCTGAAAGAAAATGCATTTCGATTTTTATCATGCCGTCACCCTTGCAGGCTTCACAGCGTCCCCCCTTTACATTAAAGCTGAATCTGCTCTTAGTATAGCCACGAAGCTTAGCTTCCGGAAGAGACGCAAAAAGATCGCGAATCGGAGTCATCATTCCAGTATATGTGGCAGGATTAGATCTTGGAGTTCTGCCTATTGGGCTTTGGTCTATATCAACAACCTTATCTATATTTTCAAGTCCAGTGATATACCTGCATTCACTTGAGTGCATATAGCCTATACTGCTATCCTTAAGTTCTTTATATTTTTTTAAAAGCTCCTTGGCTGATGCAAAGCTGGAAGATGCTGTAATTACACTGCCAACAGCAGACAGTTTTTCACCCTTGCCTTTACCAATAGTAATACCTTCTAGGTTTTTAAGTCCTGCGTATAGTACCTGATTTACAAGACTGCTCTTTCCGGAACCGGATACTCCCGTTACACAGACTAGTCTTCCCAAAGGAATTTCTACCTCGATATTTTTTAAATTATTAGCTATTGCACCATTTATTTTTATAAATTTTCCATTTCCCTCTCTTCTGGCATCAGGAACCAATATTTTCTTTCTGCCTGATAGGTATTGCCCTGTAATGGAATCCTTTACACTTTTAATATCCTCTACCGTACCTTGAGCTATGAGCCTACCGCCTCCTACTCCAGCACCGGGGCCTATATCCACTATATGATCCGCTGCATACATTGTATCCTCATCATGCTCTACAATCAGGAGCGTATTTCCTACATCCGTTAGATGTCTAAGAGTCTTTAAAAGTCTGTCATTATCTCTTTGGTGAAGACCTATACTTGGTTCATCCAATATGTATAGCACGCCCATAAGCCCAGATCCTATTTGCGAGGCTAGTCTTATTCTCTGCGTTTCTCCTCCCGATAGGGTTGCCGCTCCTCGCGATAATGTCAGATAGTCCAGCCCAACATCTACTAAAAATTTTAAGCGTTCTTTTATCTCACGAAGTATCTGATATCCGATTATAGCGTCCTTTTCTGAAAGCTGCAAACTGTCAAAAAATTCGATGGCATCTTTAATGGATAAATCACTTATTTGAGCAATATTTAGATCTCCTACAGTTACTGCTAATACCTCTGGTTTTAACCTTTTGCCTTGGCACTCCTTACAAGGCTCAAGCTCCATATATGCTTCCATCTTTTCTTTCACAAAATCAGATGCTGTTTCACGATACTTGCGTTCTAATTGATTTACTAATCCTTCATAGGTGTGATCTCTGTTTTGAGTACGCCCGCTTTTGCTATGCACCGTGTATTTCAGATGCCTTTCACCCGTGCCATAGTAAACCTCCTTCATGAAATCATCTGGCATTTCAGAAAGTGGTAGCCTTAAATCCACGCCATGTTCATGCGCAAGAGCACGTATCACCTGCTTATGATAAAGGCTGTACTCCATAAATGCAAACAGCTTTGATAATCCTCCATTTAAGAGAGGTGCATCTTTATCCACCATCATTTTTGGCATTAATCTAAGATTAAAACCAAGTCCATTACAGCTCTCACATGCACCAAATGGACTATTGAAAGAGAACATACGCGGTTCCAGCTCTTCGATGCTTACTCCATGATCAGGACATGCAAATTTGGTAGAAAATAATCTTCGGCTTTTACTATCATCCAGCAGCTCATACATAACGAGGCCATTGCCATGAGCCTGAGCTGTTTCTACCGCTTCTGCCAGCCTGCTATCTTCCGTTCGCCCACCTACCAGTCTATCTACAACGATTTCTATACTATGCTTAAAATTTTTGCCAAGCTTTATCTCATCTTCACCTAGTAGCTTCACCTCTCCATCTACTACCACTCTGGTAAAGCCTTCCCTTGCAACCTTTTCCAGTAGCTTAACATGTTCTCCCTTTCTATCACGCACAATAGGAGCAAGAACCATATAGCGCACTCCGTCAGGAATTTCTTTTAATGCATCTACGATTTGATCTACGCTTTGACTTTCAATTGGCTTTCCACATATTGGGCAATGTGGCTTACCTATTCTTGCAAATAGAAGCCTTAGATAATCATGTATCTCTGTTACGGTTCCTACCGTGGATCTGGGGTTCTTGCTGGTAGTCTTTTGGTCGATAGATATGGCCGGCGAAAGTCCTTCTATAAACTCTACATCTGGCTTGTCCATCTGTCCCAAGAACTGTCTTGCATACGCAGATAAGCTTTCCACATATCTTCGCTGCCCCTCAGCATATATGGTATCAAAAGCCAGTGATGTCTTGCCGGAACCTGAAAGTCCGGTTAGAACCACCATCTTATCTCTTGGAATCCTTACATCTATATTTTTAAGGTTATTTTCCTTTGCACCCTTTATAAAAATTTCCTTTAGAGTTGTCATCCGTCCTCCGTAGTTTCTAGCTTTGTTCTCGATAATCTTTTCTTATTCTATCTGTCGCCTGTATCAATTCTATGTAGCAAAGACTAATTTATGTTGTACTAAAGAGCCGCCTTATATTCAAAGATAATATCTCTTAGCTCAGCTGCACGTTCAAACTGCAACGCTGCCGCCGCTTCCTTCATATCCTTTTCCAATAACTTAATATAATCTTTAAGCTCCTTTTTAGTCATCTCTGATGGCCTTAATTCTTCTTCAATCTCACCGTCAATCTTTTTAGTAGCCTCTATAACAGCTCGAACCGATTTGGATACACTCCTTGGTGTTATTCCATGTTCTTCGTTATACGCCTGCTGTAGGCTGCGTCTTCTCTCGGTTTCATCTATTGCCCTTTTCATTGCAGGGCTAATATTATCTGCATACATTATCACCCTACCACAGACATTTCTTGCAGCCCTGCCTATGGTCTGTATCAATGAGGCTTCTGTCCTTAAAAAGCCTTCTTTATCTGCATCAAGTATAGCGACAAGTCCCACCTCTGGAACATCAAGTCCCTCTCTGAGCAGATTTATCCCTACAAGTACGTGAAACTTGCCCAATCTAAGATCTCTGATGATTTCAAGCCTCTCCAATGTATCAATCTCAGAGTGAAGATATTTCACCTTAATACCTGCTCCCTGAAGGTATCCACTTAAGGATTCAGCCATTTTCTTAGTAAGCGTGGTAACAAATACTCTATTTCCCGCTTCCACAGTTTTATTGATCTCTCCAATAAGATGATCTATCTGCCCTTCAGAAGGCACTACCTCAATTGGCGGATCAAGTAATCCTGTAGGTCTGATAATCTGCTCTGCGCCAATACCTCCACTAACTTCCTTTTCATAAGGACCTGGTGTAGCACTGACATACAGGCTCTGCCCTACAATGGACTGAAATTCATCAAACTGAAGTGGTCTATTATCCAGGGCAGACGGCAATCTAAAACCATAATCTACCAGTGCTTGCTTTCTGCTTCTATCTCCTGCATACATTGCTCTTAATTGAGGTAGCATTACATGAGACTCATCTATTAAGGTTATAAAATCATCAGGGAAATAGTCAATAAGTGTATATGGCCTTGCGCCCGCCTTAAGTCCATTTATATGTCGTGAATAGTTTTCTACTCCTTTACATGTCCCTAACTCTCGCAGCATCTCCATATCGTACCTGGTTCTTTCCTCAATACGCTGCGCTTCTAAGAGCTTACCCCTGTCTTTGAAAAATCTTATTCTTTCCTCCAGTTCTTCTTCTATTGTCAATAGTGCTCTACCAATTGATTCAGACGACGCCACATAATGTGATGCAGGAAAAACAGACGCATGATTACGAATTCCTATAATTTCTCCAGTAACTGGACTCATTTCTTTTATAGAATCTACCTCATCACCAAACAGCTCTACTCTTAGCACCTTGTCTTCGCCAGCCGGAAAAATATCAATTATATCTCCTCTTACTCGAAAGCTTCCTCTCTCCAGTGACATATCATTACGGTTGTATTGTATTCGTATAAGTCCACGAAGCAGATCCGTTCTACCCATGTTATTTCCCACACGTATAGACAGCATCTGACTTCCATACGCATCAGGATCTCCCAGTCCATAAATACATGAAACACTGGCTACTATAATTACATCTCTTCTTTCCTGCAATGCGGCCGTTGCAGAATGTCTTAGCTTCTCAATTTCTTCATTTATATCAGAATCCTTCTCAATATATGTATCTGTAGATGCTACATACGCCTCTGGCTGATAGTAGTCATAATATGACACAAAATATTCCACCGCATTATTGGGAAAAAATTCCTTGAATTCTCCATGAAGCTGTGCTGCCAAGGTTTTATTATGAGATATTACAAGCGTTGGTCTGTTCAGTCTCTCGATGATATTTGCCATTGTGAATGTCTTTCCTGAACCCGTTACACCAAGAAGGGTCTGATGTTTTTTGCCACCTAAAAAACCATCCACCAGGCGTTCTACTGCCTGTGGCTGGTCACCCATCATTGAAAATTCTGATTTTATCTTGAATATATCCCTTGACATATCACTCATTTAATGCCTCCACATTACCATTATACCACAAAAAAATTCCCTCAAAGCGTCAAGGGAATTCTAATAAACTGTTCATATCGTATTAACACATAAATTATATAAATACTTTTCATGTGCCCGCAAGTTATAGGAGCTTATGTCCAGCTAGTTTGCATTGCTTCGCATTGTACAATTATATTGCTTTCATAGGAAGGTTTATTATTTAGTCATGAGGTCTCTTATAAAATTTTCCAGTCAGTTGTTCTGTTTTAATCACATTTATAAATGCTTTAGGATCAATCTCACGTATACTAGCTATCACATGATCCACCTCATCACTTGAAACTACTGAAAATAACATATTTCTATCGGCTCCTTGATAGCAACCCTTTCCCCTAAAGAGGGTAGCATCATGATTAGTTATTTCCTTAATTTTGCCATATACCGACATAGGCTTATCTGTAATAATAAATAATGTATGCTTTCTGTATCTCTTAAACAGTGCTTGTATAATCTGAGTGTTACAATATTGGAATATTACAGAGTACATAGCTCTGTCAAAGCCAAACAGTACTCCTGCGACTGTGAGCATCACCACATTTGCAAGCAGTATATAATTCCACGCATCTACGCCTCGCCTTTCAGACATGAAGATAGAGACAAAATCCGTTCCACCCGCACTTGCCCCAACTACAAGGCATAAAAAGACTGCTAATCCATTCAACAGTCCACCAAAAATACAGATAAGTAGCTTATCATATGTAATGATAATATCAGGTATAATATCAACTAAAAATGATGAAAGTAAAATTACATATATGGAATATATGGTGAATCTGCGTCCCAGGTATTTAATACCAATATACATGGGAATCATATTAACAGGAATGTAAATAAGGGAAAAGCCGATATTTATGTTAAAATAATTACTCAGACTCTGTTGTATAAGTAGTGTCAATCCATTAAAGCCACCTGGGAAAAGTCCTCCAGTCCTTACAAAGCTCTTTATATTAAAGGCAATAATTGCAGCTCCAATGGTGCAAAAGATAATTCTTTTAATTGTAAACTTCCACCTCTTTTTATCCATTCCTAAAACTTTTCCCTCCATGGTATTCCCCTTTACTGTATATCCACTTCTCCTACATATTGATTGTACCATTTATGCAGGTATTTGCAATAACAAAATTTAATCTTTTTAAATATAGTTTTTTGTTATTTTAAACAAAATTTTAAAATTTTTATTATTTCTGTTGACAAAATTTTTTAACGAAGTATAATAGCATTTGTCATTGCAATTATTTTATATCGTACATTTGAAAAGCATGACTATATTTTTATTTTAGGAGGTATTATTCATGGAACATGGGAAAGGAAAGGGCCAATGGGGCAGTCAGTTCGGCTTTTTGATGGCGGCCATAGGCTCTGCAGTAGGTTTAGGTAATCTTTGGGGGTTCCCCTATAAGCTAGGTAAAAATGGCGGCTTCGCCTTTCTAATTATATATGTTCTTCTAGTAATTTTAGTTGGTGTAGTAATGGTACTATCAGAACTAGCCTTAGGACGAAAGACAGGCAAGGGTATCGTATCTGCATGGACAACAGTAGATAAGAAGTATAAGCCACTAGGCTGGTTTGGAGTAATCTCTCCATTCCTCATCCTATTCTTTTACACTATGCTAGGTGGCTATTGTGTTAAATATATTGTAGCCAATCTTGGTGATGTATTTAATGCCAGCTGGGGAGTAGCTGGTGCAGATAGCGGAGCATACTTCCAGGGTTTCTTCACTGATCAGCTACAGACATCAGTATATACGCTCGTATTCATGGGACTGACAGCACTAATAGTTTTAGGTGGTGTTTCAAGTGGAATCGAAAAATTTTCCAAGGTAGCGATGCCTCTTCTATTCTTCATGCTGGTAGCAGTAATCGTTAGAAGCGTTACCATGCCAGGAGCAAGCGAAGGTATCAAGTTCCTGTTTAGCCCTAACTGGGAAGTATTCAAGGGTACAGGCTGGATAAATGTACTTGCATCGGCCGGTGGACAGGTATTCTTCTCATTATCACTAGGAATGGGTATAACCGTTACTTACGGATCATATCTTAAGAAAACTGAAAGTCTGCAATTTAACGCTTTTGTTATACCATTTGCAGACACTGTAATAGCTATAATGGCTGGACTAGCAATCATGCCTGCAGTATTTGCATCAGGTCTTGATCCAGCAGCTGGCCCTGGTCTAATATTCGTAACACTACAGACTGTTTTTGCTTCTATGGGATCAGTAGGCCCTGCATTTGGTGCAGCTTTCTACTTCCTGGTATTCATAGCAGCTATAACCTCTTCAATAGCGTTACTTGAAACTGTAGTAGCTGTTATCGTTGATAAGAAAACTGAAGCCGGAAAGCCAATAAACAGAAAGGCTATAACAGTTACATCATCTCTGGTAATTGCTGTAGGTGCTGTTTTTGTATCACTTGATGGACTTGGATCTCATGGCTTCCCACAGATATTTGGACAGGGAACATGGCTTGATACATTCGACCTTGTAGCAGAAGGTGTATTGATGCCAGTGAGTGCCCTTCTACTAGGTGTAATCTTTGGCTGGTTTAAGCCGGGCTATCTTGATACAGAAATAGAGCTTACCGGAGCGCTTAAGTGGAAAGCTTTGTACCACCTATGCCTTAAGGTCGTAGCTCCACTCATCATGGCTTTGGTACTTTACGGTCAGCTTGTAAACTTTGGAATCATCCCAGCTTTATTCTAAAACTGGATTTCCAATAGGCTACCTCAGCTGATATTATAAGAAAGAAATTAGATAAACATAAAATACAGATTTTGCACAAAATTTAATTTAGCCGTTAGATAGTGCGATATAATTCTCCTATAAAGCCCTACATATGTAGGGCTTTTTCTTTTCAGCCTTACAAGATATAAACCACATACTCATCGCTATATTGCTCATCGTTCCTACACAAATGATATTGACATTACATCTCAATAAAAAAGGGCATACATGCCCCTTTAAACTCATCTTTAGTCTATCATTCACAAACTACATCATAATATCAAATATTTCGTCTTCCCTCTAGAGCTTTTAACAATGTGACCTCGTCCGCATACTCCAGATCACCTCCAACAGGAAGCCCATGTGCTATTCTGCTCACCTTAATTCCTGCGGGCTTTAATAAAGAAGCAATATACATTGCCGTTGCCTCCCCCTCAACCGTAGGATTAGTAGCAACTATTACTTCTTCAATAGGTTCCTCACTCATACGCTTAACCAAGCTCATCATGTTAAGATCACTTATAGTCGTTCCCTCCAAAGGAGAAATCACTCCATGCAAAACATGATAAAGACCATGAAATTCCTTCATTCGCTCCATTGCCATCAGATCCTGAGGCGTTTCCACAACACAAATGACTTTATGATCTCTTTCATCGCTAGTACATATATTACATGGATCTACATCTGTTAGGTTTCCACACCTGCTACAAAAATGAAGATTCTTCTTTCCCTCACTAATGGCTTCCACTAGCTGCTCTACATCATACTCATCCATCGACATGATATGAAAAGCCAGGCGCTGAGCTGTCTTTCTTCCTACTCCCGGCAGAGCTGCAAGCCTGCCAATCAATCTTTCCAGTGGCTTTGGATATTCCATATTACATGAGTCCCGGAATATTCATTCCGCCAGTAAGCTTGCTCATCTCGTTATTGGCAATTTCTTCAATTTGTCTCATGGCTTCGTTTACCGCAGATATAACTAAATCCTGTAGCATTTCAACATCATCTGGATCCACTACTTCCTTATCCAGCTTAAGTGCTGTAATCTCTTTCTTACCATTCACAGTTACCTCTACAGCACCGCCACCAGCAGTAGTAGTGATTTCCTTCTGCTCTATCTCAGCCTGTATAGCATCAGCTTCTCGCTGCAATGCCTGTAGCTTCTGCATTTGCTGCATCTGGCTCATCTTTCCACCACCACTATTCTTTGGCCTCTTTCCAGCCTTCATTCCTCTTCCCATATTCTACCTCACAATTTATTTATTTTATAAGCGTATACTTAACTCCTTTAAACGTACCCACCGGTAGGCTAGAACTTATATGGTATGCTTTCTTTCCCCATTAGCTTAAAAATTATCGCTCCAGCAAAAAATCCAATAATGGTTGGTACAAGCCATGTAAATCCTGCCTCTGAAAAAGGTATGTAGCTAAGGATTTGATTTACACTGCTAAGATTAATACTAGTCAGCCCATTTGCATTAGCCACATTCAAGGCGTCAAAGATTGACATCAATGTTGCTACTATTACGGCTCCCTTCCATGCACCATCATTAGGCACAAAACGCCTGAAAATTCCCAACAAAGTGAGAACCACAGACATTGGGAAAAGCAACATAAATAACGGACCTGAAATAGTCAGAACCTTTGTTACTCCCATAGAAGATACCATAAAAATTATAATAGTAATAATCAGTGATCCATATTTGTAATTTAATTTCTGCTTTGTAAGTGATTCAAGCCATAATCCGGTAGTAGCTATCATTCCTATAGCAGTAGTCAAACAGGCGAAGAGTATTGCTAATGAAAGGAAAATACTTCCGCTATAACCTGCTACACGATTTACTAGATCTGATAGTAAAAAAGTAGAGTCTTCCTTGCCAGTATAGATTTGCGTACCCTGCGCTCCCAAATATGACAGCCCTGCATAAACGGCGAAAAGTAGTACAAACCCTATGATGATTATACCCAGCATAAGCTTTTTAAAGTCGCTTCTATCTTTGTATCCCTTTTCCATAAATGCAGTAATAAAGATACCTGCACATACAATTCCTGTTCCTACATCTCCTGTATTATAACCTGTCGTAAAGCCATTTAGAAAGGCTCCACTACCCGTTGCAATACTGCCTGCATGAAGAGTATCAATAGGCTTAACTATTGCTATCCCTATTACAATAAGAAGTGCAATAAGCAGTACTGGCGTCAGATAGTTTCCAATTTTATCAATAACCGTAGACTTATTCATTGCAAAATAATAGGAAATTGCAAAGAAAACAAATAAAAATACAATTTTGTATACCGTAGGTAGCTGCGTTCCTACTATTGACTGAAATCCAGCTTCAAAAGCTACACCTCCGCACCTTGGTATGGTACCAAAGCAGACAACAAATAGTCCCATTACCATGTACAGCAGATGCCACCATGGTGTGACTCTCTGCATCATATCTTGAATTCCATATCCCACGTTGCTAACCGATGCTACTGCCAGCATAGGAAATAAAATACCCGTAAGTGCTAATCCTATAATTGCAAAAAATACATGATTTCCAGCAGCAAGTCCTATTTGTGGCGGAAAAATCAAATTCCCTGAGCCAAAAAAGATAGCGAACATGGCAAACCCCACCACAAAAATGTCTCTAATCATTCTTTTCATATAATACCTCTGTAGCTTTATTTCATCTGCTAAGCTATTGGTGAATTTAGCAGACATTAGTTGGGTATTATTTTATCACAAATGGTTTCAAGTAATGCGTGCAATAATAAAATTTTTATCCATATAATACAATTGTATGAAATGTATAAGCTTTTTTTATACTATTTGTCATATTGTAACATCCATCTCTAATATGGCAGATACCTCCTCTGCCAGCTTTTTTCGTTCTTCAAGAGCTCTGGCATCAGCACTTTCATTAATACTGCTACTTTGAGATGCATTTTCCTTACTTATTTCATTATCTTCGTTTGCCTGCATTCCCTGCGAGTTTAACTCCATGGCTTTTGATACAGTAGAGGCATTTTCTGCGTTATCCATATCCTCTATGGTCTTTACACCCTCAGAAGCTGCTAAAGCTGAGTCTAAAGCTTCTTTTCCTGTCATTTTTACACCTGAAGCTTCTGTACCTACAGGTCCAAACTGCAAAGCACCTGTGTCAGCCTCATTTTCTGAATGGACGGTATTTGTTAACTCGCTATCTTCATTGCTATTAGTCACCTGGCTGTCTGCATTTTCTATACTCTTTGTTTCTTCTTTTGTACATACGAAATGAATCTCTGCATCTTCTCCAAACAACTTTTTAACAGCCCCTCTGATCTTGCCACTCTCTTCATGCAGATGATTCCTTGCCTCAACGCTTGGAAGAAGAGCAATAATATCCTGACCCTTTACTTGTACGATATTACATTTATTCATATCTTCATTAAGATCAGGAAAGAATTTACTTACCATTGATACTATTCTCGGCCATACTTCCTTTACTTTTTCAAGTTCAATGCATGGTTCTTTTTTGAGCGATTCCTCTGAAGCTATGGCTTGTGAAGCAGTATTACCTGCTACATCAGATGAATAGCTAGCCTCATTTTCGCCCTGTTGCTTTTTTTGATGAGGAAATTCTTTTATTTGTATGGCTTTCAAACCTCTGCAAAGTCTAAGCACAAGAACCTCAAGTGCAATAGATTTTTGACTTGATAGCCTGCATCTATCGACAGCTAGGGCGGTTTCTTCTAAATATATCTCTATTTGCTGCGGCTCTAAGGACATAGCCTGCCTTTTCACCATTTCTACATCTTTCGCCGCACCATGTATCAGCCTTGATGGTTCTTTAAGAAATAAAGCTACCATTAAATTTCTAAAATGCTTTAAAAGATCCTTCATGAGCATATATGGCTCTTTACCCTCACCTATAGCTGCATCTATCAGCTCAATAGCAGACTCACCGTTACCTTTTGCTATTTCGTCCGTGAGCCTTACAAAGAATTCCATGGATCCAATGCCCAGAAGATCAAGCACATATTTTTCATTTATTTCCGTCTTACCGGCTGCTATTGTCTGCTCCAATATACTTAAAGTATCTCTGACGGAACCCTCCCCTCTCCTTACGATAAGTGAGATTGCCTCGTTTTCCATGGCAACACCTTTTCTTGCAAGCAAATCCTTGAGGTATTCCTCCATCAGAGCATCAGCAATTGGACGAAACTCCAGCCTTTGACATCTGGATAAAATTGTTGCTGGCAGCTTTTGTGGGTCTGTCGTAGCAAGTATAATAATCACATATTCTGGTGGCTCCTCCAAGGTTTTAAGAAGTGCATTAAAGGCCTGATTTGACAACATATGTGCCTCATCGATTATATACACCTTTTTTTTACCTGCTACTGGGGGAAAATTAATACTCTCTCTTAAATCACGGATATTATCAATACCGTTATTGGATGCAGCGTCTAGCTCGATAACATCAACATATGTACCGTTTTTAATACTCTGACATGTATCACATACTCCGCATGGAGCATCTTGCTCAGTACAGTTTACTGCTTTAGCTAAAATTCTTGCCATAGTAGTCTTGCCCGTGCCCCTTGTACCAGAAAAGATATAAGCATGAGCTACCTGATCATTTGCGATTTGATTCTTAAGCACACTTACTACGTGCTTTTGCCCGATGACCTGCGAAAAGGTCTCTGGCCTTTCACTTCTATATAGAGCTTGGTACATGAATCATCCTTTCTATGGCAATTAACATTGCCCCTAGCTAGCTCCACTTACAGTGGTGGCTTAGCTGCATCACATAAGAGTTTCCGCTTATTGCTGCTTCCTTCCGGACCTGACAAGGTTCACAGACTCCTATTGTGCAGGACCATCACCTATAGCGGAGCTAGCTAGGGGCAATATCCTTCATATATTATATATTTTCATCTTATTTATGTCAATTTATCCACGCCATTTTAGTGCTTTATATAATTCATCTGCCCCAGGTGGTAATATCTCTGTTGAGACTCCATTTTTGTCTATGAGTAAAGGAGAATTATCAGTTAAATGCCCTATGACGCAGCAATCAATTCCACTATCTGAAAGTCCTTCAATCAGAGAGTTTTTACTTCCTTCATCTATGAAAATAATCATACTTCCACTGGAAATAAGCCGCATATACTCTATATCCAAAGTCTTGGCTAATTGTCTTGTAAGGTTTAGTACAGGAATCTTATCTTCGTAGACTTCACATCCAAGCTCACTTGCTTTACACATTTCCCATATTGCACCAAGTACACCACCCTCGGTTATATCGTGCATCATAGATACAGGATATTTACCCGCGATAACTCCCTCTCTAACCACACTTGTCTGCTCTAAAAGTTTCTTACCGCTGGCAATTTCATCAGTCGAGAAATATTTTGAAAGAGGCTCTTCAAGCTCTGAAAAAATTATCCCCGTGCCTTCAATTCCCGCCTGCTTTGTCATTAAAATTAGATCACCATTTTTCGGCTTAATATCTAAAGCATCCTTCTTTGCTTTTTTCCCTATAGCTGTAGCTACTACAAGCGGCTGTTTTACCGCTTCTGTAATCTCCGTATGCCCCGCTACAATCATCACACCCAGGTCATCTGCCCTTCGCCTGGCATCCGTCATAATTATATCTATATCCTTTGCAGTAGTACCTACAGGAAGCATGAGAACAAGAGAAATCGCCATAGGAGAAGTGCCTGTTGTAGCAATGTCATTACAGTTTATATCAATCGCTAAGCTTCCAATACTTTGCACTGTAGCAGAAATAGGATCGCTGGTTACGATGCACTGATTGTCATCAAAATCTAAAATACCACAATCAAGACCTAATCCCGGAGGAGTAATTAATCCTGCGTGACTTTTCGATATAGGCTTTAATACAATTTCCTCTAATATCTGTGTATCAAGCTTTCCTACTGGTAATTCCTTGTTATATTCCATCTTCTCTCCTGAATTATTGAGGCTTGCTTTTATTTGCTAAAGCTGCCAGAATAGTTTTTTCATCTATTATCGGCACCCCAAGACTTTTTGCTTTCTTATTTTTACCTGAAGCTGAGGTAATATCATTATTTATTAAAAAATCAGTATTATTGCTAACACTAGAGGCTACCTTGCCACCGGCTTTTTCTATCGCCTCTTTCAGCTCATCTCTGTTATTGAAACTTTCCAGACTGCCTGTAATTACAAAAGTTATTCCTTTTAGAAAGGTTTCACCTGTACTTGGTACCTTAATAACAAGCTCGCGGGCAAGCTCCCTTGCTTCCATGTTCTTAATATCATCATTAAAAAAGCTCGTAAAGCTTTTAGCCAATACCATACCTATGCCATCAATTGTTGCAAGCTGAGCTTCATTAAGCTCATATATTCGCTCTAAACGATTATCTACAAAGGCACTTACCAGCTTGGCTGTAGCACGTCCAAACCCTTCAATTCCCAAAGAATAGATAAATCTATCTAATGTGGTTGTTCTTGCATCCTCTATTGCCGATATTAACTTATTGTAGGATTTCTCTCCAAATCCTTCCATTTTAATAATCTCTTCTTTATGGTCTGCAAGTCTGAAAATATCTGCTTTCGAATGAATAAGCCCCTCTTCAATAAGCTTTTTTATTCGCTCTTCTGATAATCCGTCAACATTTAAAGCATCTCTGCTAACCAAAAGCGCATAACTTTTTATCTTTTTTGCTGGACACTGATCATTGTCACACCATAGAGTCTTTACCCCATTTTCATCCTGTAATCTTACTGGCATATTACAAGCAGGACACGTACTTGGAAGCGGGTCCGCCTCTCCTGGCGTCATATTTTCGCTAACCTGAGGAATAATCATATTTGCCTTATATACTTTTATTCTATCTCCTGCTCCTAAGGATAGCTTTTGAAAAATGCTGACATTATGAAGAGAAGCTCTGCTTACCGTAGTTCCTTCTAAACTGACTGGATCAAAGATAGCAATTGGATTAATAAGACCAGTTCTGGATGGACTCCAAAGAATTTCCTGAAGTATGGTTTCCTGCTGTTCATCAGCCCACTTAAAGGCCATGGAGTTGCGTGGAAATTTAGATGTAGCCCCAAGGCTCTGTCCATATTTAATATCGTCCATCAGAAGTACAAGCCCATCTGACGGATATGGATTTTCTTGTATTTTGGCCTTGAAGTCCTCGATAGCAGCTGATACAGTAGTTGGCTCTACAATAACATATTCTACTACATCAAAGCCTTGCTGCTGTAGCCATTTAAGTTGTTTCTCATGGGAGTTTGAAAAATCTACATCTTCTATATCATTCATAGAAAACGCCATGAAATTAACCTGTCTTTTTGCAGTAATCCCACTGTTTAGCTGCCTTACAGCTCCACTACAAAGATTTCTCGGATTTTTATATGGTTCCTCTCCCTCCGGAAGTGAATCATTTATTTTTGCAAAGTCCTCATATGAAATTACAGCCTCGCCTCTTACTACTAAACGCCCTTTATACGAGATATTAATCGGCACATTTTGAAACGCCCTGACATTGGGAGTAATAACTTCTCCCACCATGCCATTTCCGCGTGTTAGTCCTTTTACTAAGTGCCCCTCCTCATAGGTGAGTACTACCGTCAGCCCATCAAGCTTCCACGATAATATACCTTTCTGAGAACCAAGCCATGCTTCTAAAGCCTCTTTGTCCTTCGTCTTGTCTAATGAGAGCATCGGGGATTGATGCTCTTCCTTAGGTAGCCCAGAAACTACTTCATATCCCACATTTTGAGTTGGACTATTGGAGAAGACGATGCCCGTATCCTTCTCCAAATTTAAAAGCTCATCATATAGTCTGTCGTATTCTTCGTTTGACATTATTTCATCAGCTTCCTGATAGTAGCTTCGTGAGGCATCATTAAGTAAACTGATCAAATGACGAATTCGTTCTTTTTTATCTTTCATACATCTCCATCTAAATTTTATTTAATTTAGCAATTCCTTTAGCCATTTTCTTCGTACCAGCATCATCAAATATAACTGTCCAGGTACTATTATCCTGATCGACTACGATGCCCTTTCCAAATTTTGCATGACTGATCCTTTGACCATTGCTAATTGGTTCAAAATCCTTTTTGGAATTGGTATTCTTATTAATTATATAGGATCCCATTCCTGTAAATAGTCCGTCACTATTTCCACTACCGTAAGGTTTTCTATTGCCTGTAGAAAAAGGTTTTTTCATAGGTTTACCCGCATAACCATCTGGGCCGTCCGTGTAAAGGTCACCCCAGTATCTACTTGATGGCTTGCTCTCCTCCCTGAGGCCTTCCACTGAATCTTCATCCATCTCATCTAGGAATCTGGACTTTTTCATATATTGCCTATTTCCAAATCTGTTTCTTTCAAGGGCTCTGGTAATATATAGCTTCTCTTTCGCTCTGGTAATACCTACATAGCAAAGTCTACGCTCTTCATCAATATTTCCGTCTGCAATTGCCCGGTAGCTAGGAAAAATTTCTTCTTCCATGCCGACAATAAACACTACAGGATACTCTAAGCCCTTTGAGCTATGCAAGGTCATAAGTACTACCGCTTCGGCATTTTGATCCAGATTATCCACCTCACTCATAAGTGTGATAGACTCTAAAAAGGCTTCAAGTGTAGCTTCCTCGGTTTCTTTTTCAAACTCACTTATTGCCGTCTTTAATTCCAGCAAGTTATCCAGTCTGCTATTATCCTCTTCTTTTTTGCTATTTACAAGAGCTTCCCAGTAGCCAGAGCCTTTAAGCAGGTTATCATATACCCCCTCAATTGTATATTCATCCTTGTGCTCCCACATGTACTCATACAGATTTATAAGGTTCGAAACTGCATTCCTTGCCTTAGCCGGAAACACTTCTGTAAGTTTATTATTTACAATAAATGGGAGCAGAGCCTCTCCACTTGCCATTTCATCTCTTAGTGCAATTACTTTTCTTAAAGTGGCATCACCTATCCCTCGTTTAGGTTCGTTTATTATGCGTGAAAAAGCAATGTCATCACTGGGGTTTACAACAAGTCGAAGGTATGCAAGCATATCCTTCACTTCTTTTCTATCATAATATCTTACCCCTGATAGCACTCTAAAAGGAATCTTATTTTCCGCCAATATACTTTCCAAAGTTCTCGACTGGTTATTGCCCCTGTATAAAATAGCTATATCCTTATAGCTTACTTGTTTATCATAATGCAGACGCTCAATTTCACTAGCCACAAACTTTGCCTCGCCTATTTCCGTGTCGACAGCCCTGTGTATGACCTTATCTCCATCATGTCCCTCAGTCCATAGCTTCTTCGACTTTCTACCTCTATTATTTTTAATTACTGAATGGGCAACATTCAGAATATGCCCTGTTGAACGGTAATTCTGCTCCAGCTTAATGACTCTCGTACCTGGAAAGTCTCTCTCAAAATTCAAAATATTTTGAATATTTGCACCTCTCCATTCATAGATACACTGATCATCATCTCCAACAACACAGATATTGCCATGATGCTCGGCAAGCATACGTATAATTTCATACTGAAGTCTGTTGGTATCTTGGTACTCATCCACCATAATGTACTGAAATTGCTGCCTGTATCTATTTAAAATTTCATCTGAAGCTTTAAAAAGTCCATATAGATTGAGGAGAAGATCATTGAAGTCCATAGCGTTATTTTCGCGCATTCTAAGCTCATAAGTCTTATATACTTGCCCTATTTCCTCTTCAATAGTATCGCTGGCCTCCATAATCACCTTTGCAGGCGGAATAATAGCTTCCTTATAATCACCTATTTTATATAGTAATGTATTAACATCAAGCTCTATATTTTGCTGCTTCAAAATATCTCGGATAAGCGCCTTTTGATCCTGTGGATCATATATCACAAAGCTACTGGTATAACCAAGTACATCTGCATGCCTTTTTAAAATAGCCAGTGCCATGGAGTGAAATGTCTTAATCCAGATTTGGCTGGCAAGCTCCCTGGATACAAGTGTTCCTATTCTATCTCGCATTTCCTGGGCAGCCTTATTCGTAAATGTAACTGCCAAAATATTAGACGGACTTATGCCCTCGCTTAGCATGTATGCTATCCTGTGGATCATAGTTCCCGTCTTGCCACTTCCCGCTCCTGCTAAAATTAGTACTGAGCCATCAATTTGCTTTACAGCCTCCTGCTGCTGACTATTTAAATGGTCTAGATTCATCATTATCTCCTTCATATCAATTTTAACATAAATGGCCTGTATAAAAAAGGATAGCTACATCATTACATAGGCGGTAGTCCACTTACTACATCTAAATTATCAAGAATTTTTACAATTAAAAACCATTGAATTTTACATAACTCTACCCTATATATCTTTATAAAGTACTCTCAAATGTAATTGAGGCTAGTGCTTAAAATATTACATATACTTACTAAAGGCAAAAGCTTTAACCTCTCAGGAAAACATACACAAAAAAACCGGGCTAGCCCGGTAATAAGGTCTGGGGCAGGCTGACGAGACCTGCCCAAAGAATGAAAAGCATCGGCTACCCGGTCATTGAAAATAAAAAGGACCATGGATCGCCCACAGCCCGTATTTGCTGTATATTGGTTCCTTTACCTATCGGTTCACCGCCGACGTAAAGAGCTTTCATGCAGGTCTCCTGACTCATGGCTAGAGCTCATCTATACCTTCCCAATTACTCAGTGGCTTCATCAGATGATGAAATTAGATGAGTATACCAATTACAGTGGCGGGACCGTAGAGGATTTGCACCCCTTTCCCTCTTAGCCCTATTTACATAGGGAACATGAAGCGTATGTTGCTACAATGCTATTATATAGCACTTTTCCTACAGTGTCAATAATGTGTTCAATTTCTTTTTTAATATTCTCAAAATGTTGTGAGCAATAACACATACTACATAAAGCGTGATTACATTTAAGACTATGAACGATATATCAGCATTTTTTGCGAAAAGCATAAAGTACCTGTTTTTTAAGTTGCATATACAAAAAGCTTAAAGTATTTTTACAATACAAATAGTCTTTTTATGTTTTATATTTTTATATTGCTGTCCATTTGTAAATAAAATATGAATTTTTTGCTATAATAGGAGAATAAAGAAACGTTTATGAGGTATATATATAATGTATGAGAAAGTATAAAAAATTTAAAATTCCCAAAACGGATTATATTTCTCAGTCTAGAAAAGAAAGTAGAAGAAAATTGGAGATAGATGTCAGCCTGCTTATGCTTGAAATGTATTGCAAGGCACACCATAATTCTCGTCTGGAATTTTCTTCTCCCGAAGCAGGAAGAAAGGTTTACCTGTGCAAGGACTGTATAAAATCAGCAAATAGACTTGTGGCACAAAGCATCCGGTGTCCACATATGGGATACAAGACCTTTTGTCACAACTGCCCAAGGCCCTGCCACAAGCCGGATGACATTGTAAGGCAGGCTATGCGATACAGCGGAAAAAGGCTTTTGATTCATCATCCTTTATTAGGTATAAAACACCTTTTATTCCTTATATACTGTATTATTAAAGGTAAAAGCAAACACGAAAGTAAGATTAACTAAAACTAAATTTTAAAAAGGAGGAACTATGAAAGATCCAATGGAAAAAAATGGTCTTGGTGAGCCATTACCAAGCAAAAATGACACTGTAAATGACAAGGTTCTGAGAAGAGCTGGTGGTCAGGTAGTAGATAACAACGAAGACACCATGACCGCCGGAGAAAGAGGTCATATTTCAATTCAAGATTTATGGCTGTTTGAAAAGCAGGCACATTTTAACAGGGAAGTAATTCCTGAAAGAAGAATGCATGCCAAGGGCTGGGGTGCATGGGGTGAATTTACCGTTACTCACGATATCTCAAAATACACAAAGGCCAAGCTTTTCTCCAAGGTAGGAAACAAGGTAAAGCTATTCTCAAGAATGTCTACTGTAGCTGGAGAGCGTGGTGCTGCCGATGCTGAGCGAGACATCAGAGGATTTGCTGTAAGATTCTTTACTGAAGAAGGAAACTGGGATATCGTAGGAAATAATACTCCTGTATTTTTCTTCCGTGACCCAATGAAATTTATAGATTTAAATCATGCAGTAAAAAGAGACCCTAGAACTAATTTGAGAAATCCTAATACAAACTGGGATTATTGGTCATCTCTACCTGAATCACTTCTACAGACTACAATTATCATGTCTGATAGAGGAATCCCTTCTTCATTCAGATATATGCACGGCTTCGGTTCACACACCTATAGCATGTTTAACGATAAGGGCGAGCGAGTATGGGTGAAATTCCACTTTAGATCCCAGCAGGGAATCCAAAACTTCACAGATCAGGAAGCGGCTAAGGTAGTAGGTGCTGATAGAGAAAGCAGTGGTCGTGATTTATATGAGGCTATTGAAAAAGGTATGTATCCAAAGTGGAAGATGTATATTCAGGTAATGACTGAAGAAGAGGCTGAAAAGCTTCCATACAATCCATTTGATTTAACCAAGATGTGGCTTAAGAAAGACTTCCCTCTAATCCCAGTAGGTGAAATGGTTCTTAACAAAAATGCGGATAACTATTTCCAGGATGTTGAGCAGGTAGCATTTTCACCAGCAAATATTATACCTGGTATAGGTCTATCCCCAGATAGAATGCTTCAGGCAAGAGCCTTTTTCTACTCAGACGCACACAGATATAGGCTTGGTGTAAATCATCATCAAATTCCAGTAAATTCACCTCTTGGCGTTGAACATCCTCATGCATACCACCGTGATGGTCTAATGAGAGTAGATGGAAATAACGGATCTGAGATTTCTTATGGTCCAAACTCCTATGGTGGCTGGCAGGATGATAGATCACTAGAGCTACCAACAGATAAGGGCGGAGATATTAAGAGATATGATTTCAGAGAGATGGATCACGACTACTACACTCAGCCTGGATTATTATTTAATGCCATGACCGATGAGCAAAAGCTGGTATTATGTGAAAATACAGCCAGAGCAATGGGCGATGCTACTATGCAGATAAAGCATAGATACATCAGAAATTGCTATGCAGCAGATCCTGAATATGGAAAGGGAGTTGCAAAGGCACTTGAGATTGACATCGATACTGTTGATTTAACTCCAAATACAGCAACTAATCGTGATGAATGGCAGAAGCTAAATTCAAGAGACAGAAGTCTTGATGAGCCAACTAAGCCAGCTGATCCAGAAAGTGCTAGAAATCTTCCACCAGAAGGAAGAGATACAAACGCTGCTGATCCAAAGGAGCTTATTGATTGGGAGACTGACCCATTCATGCTATAAATCTATACTACCAGTAGTAAAATCCTAAATAGCAAAAAAGGACTGATGTATCGTCAGTCCTTTATTTTTGTCATACATTTGGGTACTCATAATAATAGATCATGTGCTACCGGGCTATAAAATCCCGCCTTTACCTCATCATACTCCTGTGTAATTGCAGTAAGCCACATCATCTTGCATACCGTGGATTCAATGGTCATGTTGTAATTTTCCATGAGGTCTAACGTTTCACTAATTTCATTTCCCACCTGATACACCTGCGTGTTGCTACCTTCGTGAGGAACTGATGTGGTGAGAATTACAAACTTACCTTTATCTCTTAGTTCCTTTACAATTTCTCTTAAACGCTCGCTTTCATCAAATGCGGGTATACCTCCAGTTCCAAATCCCTCAATAATTACTACATCAGAATTATCTCCCATGAATTTAAGTATTTCAGGCGACAGACCTGGTACAAGTTTTAAAATACACACCCTGTCATTTAGCTCATGATAAAATACTGTATCTTTCTCTGTACGCTCCTTTATATAATAGATAATTTTTTCATCAAAAATCTGTCCTATCTGCGGGAAATCAACACTATCAAAAGCATTATAGCTATGCGTCTTTGTCTTTCTGCCACGTGTTCCAAGGATAATTTTTGAGTCAAATACAATATGTACTCCCTGTGCATATTCATCACAAGCAAAACGAAAGGCATCTGTAAGGTTTTTTCTGGCATCCGTATCTCTTAAATATATGGATTTTTGTGAGCCTGTTAGAACAATGGGTTTGCGTGAATTTTGAATTAAATATGACATAGCTGCCGCCGTATATGCAAGCGTGTCCGTTCCATGTGTGATGACAAAGCCATCGAAGCTATCATAATGCGCCTCTATTGTTCTTGCAATTTTAAGCCAGCCACTGGGGCTCATATTACTACTATCTATATTCATAAGCTGAATAGCCTCTACCTGACAAATCTCTCCTATCTGTGGAAGAAAAGCCAGAATTTCCTCTGATGTAATAGAAGGTACAAGCCCATTTTCCGTCGGCTTTGAAGCTATGGTACCTCCAGTGGCAATGAGTAAAATTTTCTTCATCTTATATTCCTTTAGAATTCCTTTACATTTCATCTATACAAAATAACATACCCTTGATTTCAAGAGTATGTTATATCTAATAAACAGCACTATATTATTAACTATCCGTTTACTTTGTCTGCCATGCTTTTAGCTAGCTCTCTAAGCTGTTTTTCATGTTCCTCTGTAGCCATACCGTTTATATCAATCTTCTGATCTATATAATCAAAGCCCGAGGCCTCTGCAAAAGCCTTTAATTCATTATTAGCCTGGCTTGCCCAGCCATAGGTTGAGAAATAACCAAGAAAATGATTTTTAATCTTATAATGCTCTAAAATACTAACCAGATTTTTAATAACAGGCAGTAAATGCACATTATATGTGCAGCTTCCGATAATAAGTCCATTGTACTTCCAAATTTGATTGATTATGTACGATGCATGAGTCTTGGATGCATCAAATACCTTTACGGTCTTAACACCTGCCTCCACTAGAAATCTTGCTAGCTTGTCTGCTACCGCCTCTGTGGTTCCATACATGGATCCATAAACTAGAACAACCCCAGGCTCTACCTGAAAGTTAGCCCACTTGGTGTATTCCTCTATTACCTTTCTTGTATGTGTTCTCCATATGATACCATGTACTGGACATATCATATCTATTTCAAGATTTTCCAGCTTTTCAAGGGCCATTTTCGCCTGTTGTGCCTGCTTGCCAATAATGTTGGAAAAATATCTTCTCATATCAGATCGCACACGGCTATAGTCCATCTCATCGTCAAAGATACTACCGTCAAGGGCACCAAAAGAACCGAATATATCCTGCGAGAACAGAATCTTTTCATTTGGCTCATAGCTAACCATGGATTCCGGCCAGTGACACATTGGTGTTGTAAAGAACTTTAAAGTGCGCTTACCTAAGCAAAGCTCGTCACCTTCCTTAACCTCCAAGAAATTCACATTTTCAATACCATACATCACTTTTAGAAGCTTTTTTGTCTGTTTATTTCCGACCAGCTGTATATCTGGATATTTCTCAATAATATCAGCAATAGCTCCTCCGTGGTCAGGTTCAATATGGTGTAAAATAAGGTAGTCAAGCTTTCTATCTCCTAAGATTTCTTCATAGTTAGATTTGAAACCCTCAATTTTCGTAATTTTTACTGTGTCAAGCAAGGCAACCTTTTCGTCAATTATGATATAGGCGTTATAGGCAACACCATAGTCCAGTGGCCAAAGATTTTCAAATCTTGGGGTCTCTCTGTCATTAACTCCCAGATAGTATAAGTTATCCTTAACCTCTATAGTAATATTATTCATAATAACCTCTTATTTTTATTGATACATTTATACTATCATTTAGCATTTGTAGTGTCAACTTATGATATAGTTAGAGAAATTTCATATAAAAATATCTGTAACCAAAACTGATTACAGATACAAAAATATCATCTATATGATTTAAAATATAGCGCCAGGCTTCCAGTAGCCGTGTATACATCAGCAGCATGTGCTAAAGTGGATTAAATCGCACCAGCCTTATCTCCAAGTAGCTGCTGCTTGTAATAGAATGCGTTCGCCTCGATTTCCTCTACTGTATCTGGAAATTGCTGTACCAAAGCAGTATTACTGAGCTTTCTGACTGCATCATCTCTATTCATTTCTCCGGATTCTAAAGCCTGCCTGATATATTCTCTGACATACCAGTATTTTTCACCATCCTGCTCAAGCTCCGGCTTATACTTCTGTTTTTTTAACCTGCCACGTTTTATTAACATCCAGATTCCAAATAAAAAGGCAATTGAAAAAATACCTATTACTATAGGATTATCCATTATATTGTCACTGGCCTTGGGAGTTGTAAACATTGTTAGGATACCTATGATTGGAATGATGAAAAGGGCCTTCTTGCCAATATAGGTATCAACGAAGCTCTGTTTTTCAATCACAAATGGCTTACTCATCTTCTTAAGCTTGCTAAAGGCAAGAATTTCATTTAGATCATTTCTAACTACGGGATCATATATTGATGCTCTGTACTCAGTATATGCCTTTTTATACTTTTCATAAATCTTTCGTTGTCTGGCTTCGATCATGCTTACGGTAGCAATACTGCCCAGCGTAGCTCCAACGCCTAGACCAAATCCTTTACTGAAATAACCCATATTCATTCTCCTTTGCTAAAATGATTATAATTTATCATTTAGAAATAGTCAAATATTTATACTTCATGTGAAATAATGATATCATCATCCATCTCCCAAGGGCTTATTGAAAATCTAAAGCTTTCATAATTATCATTTAGCTATGTTATCCATCTTATGTATCAGAAGAAAGTCTCCCTCTTTTATCATAGTATCTCCTCTAGGAATTATTGCCCTCTTACCTCGTCTTACCACGACTATCTGACTTCCCTTTTCTAGGCAAAGCTCTGAAATCCTCTTATCTATAAATTCACTGTCTGCATTTACTGTAATTTCAGCAATTTTAAGTCTTTCCATGTTTTTTGCCACGGTTGCGCATAAAATGAATTTGTCATTTTCATGAATTCTTGTTTCCCCGTCTGGCAAAATATACTCCCCATTTCGCTTAACGATGGCTACTAATGTATCTGGAGGCAAGGTGATGTCTTTCAGTTCTCTACCTATCCACTTATGATTTGCCGGTATATTAAAATGTATGAAATTTACCGGTATTTCTTCACTATAGTCAGTAAATGTTTTTAGAATATTTTCTTCCATGTCTACCATTTTTAACCCTCTTGCAACCATTGGTAAAAGGCTTCCTTGAAGCAGTATGGAAAGAAGTACTATTATAAATGTTATATTAAATACATCCTTAAAAATATTTTCCTCTTGGATTGCAAATATGGCAAATACAATGGAGGCGGCACCACGTAACCCACAGAAGCTAACCAATGCTATCTGCGAAAGACTGGATCTAAATGGTCTCATAATGATATATGTGCATATTGGTCTTGCTATTAAAGTCAAGATTGCAAAAATTACAACAGCAACAGGTATAACCGGAATCAAATCTGTCGGATTAACCAAAAGGCCTAAAATGAAGAATATGAACATCTGCATAAGACCTGTAATTCCATCAAAGAAGTGGGATAATTCCTTTGTATCTCTTATTTGCTTATTACCTGATATTATTCCAACAACATATGCCGCTAAATATCCATTGCCATCAAACTTAGTGGACAGTGCATAAGAAAAAATTGCTATTCCTACCATGAACGCCATATTAAATCCAGATATGGAAAAATTAAAATTTTTAAAAGCCCATATAGCAAAATATGCCAAACCTATACCCACAAGCAGTCCCACTCCTATTTGAAGTGCTATTTCGATACCTATATGTGAATAGCTGATTTCATCACTACTCTGATTAAGTCCTAAAAAAATTGCGGTAAGCATATATGCAAATGGGTCATTGGATCCACTTTCTATTTCAAGTAGTGATGCCGTATTTTCCTTCAATCCCAAATTTCTATTTCTCAATATCGAAAAAACTGATGCTGCATCTGTCGAGCTTACTACTGCCCCTACAAGCAATGCATTAAACATAGATAGATTTAAAAAATAATGTGTTAAAAACCCCACTATGATGCAGGTTATAAGGACACCTATACTCGATAAGGCTATGGCTCGTTTATAGACTGGCTTTGCTTCATTCCAATTTGTACCAAAGCCACCATAAAACATTATAAACACCAAGGCTATGGAACAAAGGTCGTAGGCAACCTTAAAATTGTCAAATGGTATTTTCAATAAGCCGTCACTACCAAAAATCATCCCTAGTACTATAAACGCAAGTAGCATTGGGACACCAAACTTTTCAGAAATACGATTCAACAATATACAAGCAAATATTACTACTGCACTTAAAATTAATATATTATTCATCCATCATCCTCTGGCTTCTAAAAAAAAGATGAGATACATTCATATCTCATCTTTTAATCAAGCCTATTTCACGCTGTATTTTCTTCTCGTCAAAACCAGTCCCATAGAAGCTGCTGCAAGCATTCCCATGCCGACTAAAGGATTTGTATCATCTCCCGTCTTAGGAGCTTTATTTGCATCCTTAGACTTATCCAAGGATTTTTCTACCTTCTGTTTATTACCATTGTCCACTGGTGGAGTTACTGGCTTCTCAGAATCAGGTTTTTCTGGCACTACTGGCTCCGGTTTTGGAGGATTTGGCTGCTCAGGCTCCGTGCCTGGATCAGGCTGCGGATTTGGATTTGGTTGCTCAGGCTCTGGAGATGGCTCGATTGGTTCTTCCTTTTCCTTTACATATTTATATACAACCTTTACTGCCTCATCTGCAATATAACTTCCTACAGCCTCAGAGCCATCCTCATTTAGCTCAGCCTTTG
>CASDYG010000008.1 GCA_949285555.1 uncultured Eubacteriales bacterium
CAGTGTTGTCTTTCCATGGTCTACGTGTCCGATTGTACCAATGTTAATATGTGGTTTGGTTCTCTCGAATTTTTGCTTTGCCATTTTAGTTCTCCTTTAGGATAATTTATTTTGAATTAATTTTTTCTACTAGATTGTCCGGCATCTTCTCGAAATGGTCAAATTCCATTGAGTAGTTACCTCTTCCCTGTGTCCTTGAACGCAGGTCTGTTGCATATCCAAACATCTCAGAAAGTGGTACCATACCCTTTACTGTAACAGCACCATTTTCCATGTCGGATCCTTCAATTCTACCTCTTCTTGAGCTGATATCTCCAATGACATCACCCATATATTCTTCTGGTACGATTACTTCTACCTTGAAGATTGGCTCAAGTAGTACAGGTTTAGCCTTCTTAGCAGCCTCCTTAAATGCCATGGAACCCGCAATCTTAAAGGCCATTTCAGATGAGTCTACTTCATGATATGATCCATCATAAAGTTCTACACCTACGTCTACTACCTGATACCCTGCAAGAGGTCCTGTCTGCATAGCTTCCTTGATACCATCCTCAACTTTTGGAATGTACTCCTTAGGAATAGCTCCTCCAACAATTGAGTTAGTAAACTCAAATCCGCTACCTGGTTCCTTAGGATATACCTTAATCTTAACATGTCCATACTGTCCACGACCACCAGACTGCTTAGCATACTTATGGTCAACATCCACAGCATTGGAAATAGTTTCTTTATAGGATACCTGTGGTTTACCAACGTTAGCTTCTACTTTGAATTCTCTTAGTAATCTATCAACGATGATTTCAAGGTGAAGCTCACCCATACCAGCAATAATAGTCTGTCCAGTCTCTTCATTGGTATAGGTCTTAAATGTAGGGTCTTCTTCAGCCAGCTTATTAAGAGCAATACCCATTTTCTCCTGACCTGCCTTTGTTTTAGGCTCAATAGCTATTTCAATAACAGGATCTGGGAATTCCATAGACTCAAGCACGATTTCATGCTTGTCATCACATAGAGTATCACCTGTAGTTGTATCCTTTAGACCAACTGCAGCTGCAATATCTCCTGCATATACCTTGTCGATTTCATCCCTCTTATTAGCATGCATCTGCATGATTCTTCCGATTCTTTCCTTTTTACCCTTTGAAGAGTTATATACATAAGAACCGGACTCTAAGGTTCCAGAATATACACGGAAGAAAGCAAGCTTTCCAACGAATGGGTCAGCTATAATCTTAAATGCTAGAGCTGCAAATGGCTCCTCATCACTAGGCTTTCTTTCATCTTCTGCTTCTGTTGCAGGGTTTATACCCTTAATTGGCGGAATGTCTACAGGTGATGGCATATAGTCTATTACCGCATCAAGCATCATCTGCACACCCTTATTCTTATATGCTGATCCGCATAGCATTGGGATCATTCTTCCTTCGATAGTTTCCTTACGGATAACCTTTCGAAGCTCTGCCTCTGTCAGAGTCTCTCCCTCGAGGAACTTCATCATAAGTTCTTCATCGCATTCTGCCACAGACTCCAGAAGCTTTTCTCTCCATTCATCTGCCAGATCCTTATAATCATCAGGAATATCTACGATTTCAAACTCCTTACCCTCCTGGTCCTTATAAACCTCTGCCTTCATTGTTACAAGGTCAATAATTCCCACAAAGGTATCTTCTGCTCCAATCGGAAGCTGTACAGGCACTGCATTAGCCTTTAGTCTTTCTTTAACCATCTTAACAACACGGAAGAAGTTTGCTCCAATGATATCCATCTTATTTACGAAAATCATTCTTGGAACACCATACTTATCCGCCTGTCTCCATACGGTTTCAGACTGAGGCTCTACACCACCCTTAGCACAAAGTACTGTTACAGCTCCGTCGAGAACTTTAAGAGATCTCTCCACCTCTACTGTAAAATCTACGTGTCCTGGTGTATCAATAATATTTATTCTATGACCCTTCCATTGAGCAGTAGTAGCAGCAGAGGTAATGGTTATACCACGTTCCTTTTCCTGAGCCATGTAGTCCATTGTGGCAGCTCCATCGTGAGTTTCTCCGATTTTATGAGTTCTACCAGTATAGAACAGGATACGCTCAGTAGTTGTTGTCTTACCCGCATCTATGTGGGCCATTATTCCGATATTTCTAGTTTTTTCCAGTGAAAATTCTCTACCGGCCATCCATTTTCCTCCTTTTTCTACTTGAACAAAGCACTACCATCTGAAATGTGCAAATGCCTTGTTTGCTTCTGCCATCTTATGAGTATCTTCCTTCTTCTTTACGGAAGCTCCAGTATTGTTGGCAGCATCAATTAGCTCTTTGGCAAGTCTATCAGCCATAGTCTTCTCGCCTCTGAGTCGGGTGTATTTTGTAAGCCAGCGAAGACCTAGTGTTTGTCTTCTCTCAGGTCTAACCTCAATAGGTACCTGATAGTTAGCTCCACCCACTCTGCGAGCCTTTACTTCTAGAACAGGCATAATATTTGCCATAGCTCTCTCAAAAACTTCCAGCGGCTCTTCGCCTGTTATATCCTTAACCTTTTCAAAGGCACTGTATACTATGCTTTGTGCAGTTCCCTTCTTACCGTCAAGCATGATGCTGTTGATAAGCTTGGCTACAACCACGCTTCCGTATACTGGATCTGGAAGTACTTCTCTCTTTGGTACGTTACCTTTTCTTGGCACTTCTCTTCCCTCCTTCAAGTCATTCGGTGGTACTCGAGAGCTTTATAAAGCCCCCGTGGCGCTCAATATATGAAATATATTAAGGGCACTACTCTCCCGAACTATACTACTTCTTCTTTGGTTTCTTTGCACCGTACTTTGAACGGCCCTGGGCTCTGTTAGCTACTCCGGAAGCATCCAGCGTTCCACGGATGATGTGGTATCTAACACCCGGTAGGTCCTTTACTCTTCCGCCTCTTATTAGCACTACGTGGTGCTCCTGCAGATTGTGACCAATACCTGGTATGTAGGCTGTTACCTCTATTCCATTTGTCAGTCTAACTCTGGCAACCTTTCTCAGCGCTGAGTTTGGTTTCTTAGGAGTCACGGTCTTAACTGATGTACAAACGCCTCTTTTCTGAGGTGCATTCACATCTGTTGCTACTCTTTTGAGGGAGTTTAGACCCTTACCTAGAGCTGGGGAGTCAGACTTCTTAATGGAGCTAGTCCTGCCCTGACGTACTAGTTGGTTAATAGTAGGCATTATTTTCTCCTTCCCTTAAATATTTCTTTATGCGCCCTTTTACTGTTAGAGCGTATTGCGATAGGATAAGATGCTTTATTATCAATACATGACTATGTTTTAATAATTCAAATTCCTTATCTCTACACACGAAAAATCGGCTATTTAATAGCCTCTTGCAAATTTGTGGTGATTATTTCTTTATATTACGCACAAATTCACATAACCTTTTTCCTTTTCAATAAATCAATTTCCAAAAAAGGCTACCAACCATTGTATCACATACATAAAATAATTTCAATGTTATTAAGTGATATTTGATACTAAAATTTTTACATGATTACATTTATATATCTATATCAAATAATTATCTATCAAAAACGGACTGAGCAAAGTGAATATACCTCCATTAGTTAGATTTTATTTTCCTCCTAACTATTGGAGCGCTTCAAAAGCTCAGCCCGTTTTATGTTTACTCTTCTCCTTCAATTATGGAAAAGCCACGGGTAGAAGTTAACACATCATCCTCGGACAAAACATTGTATTCGTCCATGCTAATATCGTCATCAAAATAGCTGTTTGCGTAATTATTATAGTTTTCTACATAATCCTGGTTTTCACCATAATCTACTTCTATATTGGAGTATCGCTTCATTCCTGTTCCAGCTGGTATAAGCTTACCAATTATAACATTTTCTTTAAGACCACTAAGTCTATCCACCTTGCCTTTAATAGCTGCATCTGTCAGCACTCTTGTAGTCTCTTGGAAAGATGCTGCAGATAAGAATGACCCTGTAGCAAGGGAAGCCTTAGTTATACCTAGCAGGTTCCTGTGTACCTGTGCAGGATTTCCTCCCTCTGCCTCTACTCTTGCATTCTCATCATCAATCTCAGTTTTGCTGTATAAGCCGCCTGGAAGCAAATTAGTGTCTCCAGCATCATCAATTTTATACTTGGAGAGCATCTGACTGACGATAACTTCAATATGCTTGTCATTAATGTCTACACCTTGGTTTTTGTATACTCGCTGTACTTCCTTTAACAGATACTGATATACACCCTCTGCACCCTTATAAGCAAAGATATCATGTGGATTTAGAGGACCAACAGTTATATTATCTCCTGCCTTGACAGCATCCCCCTCTTTGACAGCCAGTCTGGCACCATAAGGAATTCTATAGTTGGTTTCTCCACCATCATCACTTGCAACAATAACCTCCGTGGTATTATCACTTTGCAGCTCAATGGATTTTACCTTTCCATCCTCTCTGCATATTTCTGCCAGACCTCTAGGGCTACGTGCTTCAAATAATTCCTCTACTCTAGGAAGACCGTGTGTTATATCTGATCCTGCAACACCACCTGTATGGAAGGTTCTCATGGTCAGCTGTGTACCTGGTTCACCAATGGATTGAGCGGCAGTGATACCTACAGACTCTCCAAGATTTACGCTTTCTCCCGTAGCCAGATTTCTACCGTAGCATTTTGCACAAATTCCATTTTTACATTTACATGTCATTACTGATCTGATTTTTACAGACGTAATGCCACAAGCTACAATAGCCTCTGCCTGCTCATCGGAAATCTCCTCTCCTGCCTGCACAATAACATGCCCACTATGAGGGTCAACTATTTCGTCAACAGCAGTTCTGCCCTTTATCCTCTGGTCAAGTGGTTCAATAATTTCTCTGCCATCAGTAAAGGCTTCAACGAGCACACCCTCAGTAGTTCCGCAGTCATCTTCTCTAATTATTGCATTATGCGAAACGTCTACCAATCTACGAGTTAGATATCCCGAGTCCGCAGTTCTAAGTGCTGTATCTGCAAGACCTTTTCTAGCACCGTTAGATGAAATGAAGTACTCCAAAATTGATAGTCCTTCACGGAAATTAGCCTTTATAGGAATTTCTACTGTCTTACCTGTAGCATTCGCCATCAAGCCTCTCATACCACCAATCTGTCTGATCTGATTCTTGCTACCTCTCGCACCTGAAGATGCCATGATATTAAGATTGTTGCTCGGCTTAAGCGAATCCATGAGCGCCTCTGCAACAGTATCTGTAGTTTCATTCCAGATATTTATAATCTTCTCATATCTTTCAGATGCAGATACCAGTCCTCTCCTGTAGGCCTTATCGTATTTATCTACCTGATCCTGTGCTCCCTTTATGATTTCCCACTTATTTTTAGGGATCTCCATATCATCAATACCGATAGTTACAGCTGCCTTTGTGGAGTAGTGGTAACCCCTGCTCTTTATATAATCAAGCATTTGAGCTGTTCGTGTATTTCCATGAGTCTTGTAGCATTTATCTACTATTTTACCAAGATTTTTCTTGTCACAAATAAAATCTACTTCAAGTGAATATGGATCCTTATCTCTATTGACAAAACCAATATCCTGAGGAATTCCCTGATTATATATAAATCTGCCAACAGTAGATTCTACCAGTTTGCCCCTGTCGTCTGGAGATGTTTTAACTCTTACCTTTACTCTGGCATGAACATCCACTACGCCATTCTTGTATGCCATCATCATTTCATCGATGTCGGTAAATACCTTGCCATCTCCCTTTTCTGGAATTCTTTCATACCCATCATCATGGTTCTTTCTCATACTGATAGGATCAGCATGTTCATCCATTCTGTAATAGGTTCTCTCTTCACCATCAACGATTTCTTTTTTCATACAGTTACCTGGATGTGTCAGGTAATATGCACCTAAGATCATATCCTGTGTAGGAGTGGTGATTGGTGACCCATCCTTTGGAGCCAATATGTTATTCGTTGAAAGCATCAGGAATCTAGCTTCTGCCTGTGCTTCCACAGAAAGTGGTACATGTACCGCCATCTGGTCTCCGTCAAAGTCCGCATTAAAAGCAGTACAAACAAGCGGGTGAAGCTTAATGGCCTTACCTTCTACCAGCACTGGTTCAAACGCCTGTATTCCCAGTCTGTGAAGTGTAGGTGCTCTGTTTAGCATCACCGGATGCTCCTTGATTACTTTATCAAGTGCATTCCAAACATTTGAAACATCACTTTCACTCTTTGGATTTTCTTCATCAATCTTCTTTTGTGCATCCTTAATGTTTTCTGCATGACCATTAGCTAAAAGCTCTCTTGCAATAAAAGGTCTAAACAGCTCCTTAGCCATGGTTTTAGGCAGTCCGCACTGATAAAACTTCAGTTCCGGTCCTACAACAATTACAGAACGACCAGAATAGTCAACTCTTTTTCCAAGCAGATTCTGTCTAAAACGTCCCTGTTTACCCTTAAGCATATTGCTCAACGATTTTAGAGTTCTTCCACCAGCACCTGTTATAGGTCTGCCTCGCCTACCATTGTCAATAAGAGCATCCACAGCTTCCTGTAGCATTCTCTTTTCATTTCGAGTAATTATCTCTGGAGCAACTAGCTGCTCTAGTCTTTTTAATCTATTATTTCTATTTATTACACGTCTGTATAAATCGTTTAAATCAGATGTAGCAAATCTTCCACCATCAAGCTGTACCATAGGTCTTAAATCAGGTGGAATTACTGGAATTACATCCATGATCATCCATTCAGGCTTATTACCCGATAGTCTAAAGGCCTCAACAACTTCAAGCCTTCTAATAAGCTTAAACTTTTTCTGACCTGTAGCTCCTACAATTTCAGCACGTAAAGATTTGGAAAGCTCATCCAGATCCTCTCTTTGTAAAAGCTCCTTTACTGCCTCGGCACCTATACCACCTCTAAAGCCTGCGTAGGTATCTCTTGCTTCACGATACTTTATTTCATCAATAGCTTCTTTGTAAGAGTACGGGCTATCACCAGGCTCAAGTACAACGAATTCAGAGAAATAAAGAATTTTTTCAAGAGTCCTTGGGGCCATATCAAGTATCAATCCCATGCGTGATGGAATACCTTTGAAATACCATATGTGGGAAACTGGAGCCGCAAGATCTATATGTCCCATACGGCTTCTTCGAACCTTTGCCCTTGTCACTTCAACACCACAACGGTCACAAATAATACCTTTATAGCGAGCTCTCTTATACTTTCCGCAGTTACATTCCCAGTCCTTTGTAGGTCCAAATATCTTCTCACAGAAAAGGCCATCCTTCTCAGGCTTTAGGCTTCTGTAGTTAATAGTCTCAGGCTTTGTTACCTCACCATAAGACCACTGCCTTATTTTTTCTGGAGAAGCCAGCCTAATTTGTAGGGAATCAAAGGTAGAAGTGTTCAAATGTTCAGTGTTTATAATCTTATTGCTCAAAGTCTTCTCCTATTCTGCGTCATCCGCATCTACAAATGTAATACCGTCTTCGTCAACTTCTTCAATACTTACATGGAACTCTTTATCATCCACTTCATTTCCAGTTTCTGAAAGGTTTTCTTCCTCTTCCTGAGCTCTTTGTGCTTCCAGAGCTTCCTGCTCAAGCCTTGTAGCCTCCTTAATGATGCTCTCAAGAGAAGGAACTACTGTTTCGGCTTCGCCAATTTCACTAAGAGGCATCTCTCCATCCTCGTCACTGAACACGCTTACATCAAGGCCCAAACTTTGCATTTCCTTGATTAAAACCTTAAATGATTCAGGTATTCCTGGCGATGGAATATTTCTTCCATGTACAATTGCATCGTAAGTTTGATTTCTTCCAGACATATCGTCTGACTTAACCGTCAGAATTTCCTGGAGTGTATACGCCGCACCATATGCTTCTAGTGCCCATACCTCCATCTCTCCAAATCTCTGGCCACCAAACTGTGCCTTTCCTCCAAGAGGCTGCTGTGTAACAAGTGAATATGGTCCTATACTTCTTGCGTGAATCTTATCATCTACTAAATGGTGGAGCTTCAGCATATACATATAGCCTACTGTAACTGGATGATCAAAATATTCACCAGTACGTCCATCTCTGAGCCATAGCTTTCCAGTTTCTGAATAACCACATTCCTTTAATAGTTCAATAATATCTGCCTCTGTCACACCATCAAATACAGGTGTTGCAATATACCAGTCCTTAGCCTTTGCCGCAAGTCCCAGATGTACCTCAAGTACCTGTCCAACGTTCATTCGAGATGGCACACCTAACGGATTTAGCATAACCTGAAGGCTTTGCCCATTATCCATAAATGGCATATCCTCTTCTGGTAATATTCTTGAAATAACACCTTTATTACCATGACGTCCAGCCATCTTATCACCAACGTTAATTTTTCTTTTAGTAGCTACATATACTCTTATGAGCTTATTAACTCCAGGTGGCAGTTCGTCCTTATTTTCTCGCGAATAACGTTTTACATCAACGACTATACCTTTTTCACCATGAGGAACCTTTAAGGAAGCATCTCTCACGCCCTTTCCTTTTACTCCGAAGATGGAGTTGGCCAGGCTTTCTTCCGGCGTCAGATCACTCTCACCCTTCGGTGTTACCTTTCCAACCAGTATATCCATAGGTCCTACCTCTGCACCTATGCGAATAATTCCATCTTCATCAAGATTTGAAAGCTTCTTACCGCTCACATTTGGTATATCCCTGGTTATTTCCTCAGGTCCAAGCTTTGTGTCTCGTGACTCAAGTTCGTATTCAGTAATGTGAAGAGATGTTAATACATCATCAACTAAGATTTTCTCATTTAATATGATAGCATCCTCATAGTTGTAACCTTCCCATGTCATGAATCCTACTAGTAGGTTCTTTCCAAGGGCAATTTCTCCAAGATCAGTAGAAGGTCCATCTGCAATAGTTTCACCCTTATCTACTCTCTCTCCTTGAGAAACAATCGGCTTTTGGTTTATACATGTACCTTGATTGGAACGCTTAAACTTAAGCAACTTATATACATCAAGTTCATTATCTTCATCACGCCTTACGTGAATTTCCTTCGCATCTACAAATTCAACCGTACCAGCAGCTTTTGCAAGAACTACTGCACCTGAATCTCTAGCTGCCTGAAATTCCATTCCAGTACCTACAATGGGAGCCTCTGTCACAAGAAGAGGTACAGCCTGTCTCTGCATGTTAGATCCCATTAGGGCTCTGTTTGCGTCGTCATTTTCAAGGAACGGAATCATCGCAGTAGCCACGGATACTACCTGCTTAGGAGATACGTCCATGCAGTCTACCACGTCCTTAGGGAACATGGCAATTTCTCCACCATCACCACGACAAGCAACCTTTTCATTGATAAAATGTCCCTCTGCATCAAGTGGTTCATTAGCCTGTGCAATAATTAGGTGTTCTTCTTCATCAGCAGAAAAATATCTAACCTCGTCTGTTACTCTTGCATTTTCTTTGTCAACAATCCTATATGGAGTCTGAATAAATCCATATTCATCCACAATTCCATAAGTACTTAATGAACCGATCAGACCGATGTTTGGTCCTTCTGGAGTTTCAATAGGGCACATTCTTCCATAGTGAGAGTGTTGCACATCTCGCACCTCAAAGCCAGCTCTTTCTCTTGAAAGTCCGCCAGGACCTAGAGCTGATAGCCTTCTCTTGTGAGTCAGTTCAGCTAAAGGATTATTCTGATCCATGAACTGAGATAGCTGCGAGCTTCCAAAAAATTCCTTTATTGCACCCGTAACAGGCTTTATATTTATCAAATTACTTGGAGTAGCTGCATCTGCTTCTCCGTTTGTCATTCTTTCCTTAATTATTTTTTCCATACGGGAAAGGCCGATTCTAAATTGGTTCTGAAGCAGTTCACCTACAGTTCGTAGCCTTCTATTGGCAAAATGATCTATGTCATCTACTGATCCAATGCCGTAATTTAAATTTATCAAATAGCTTACTGATGCAATGATATCATCAACAATAATATGCTTTGGATGCAGCTCATCTCTATTATTGTTTATCGCCTCAATTAACGCTTCTCCCTCAAGTCCTTCTTCCAATAGCTCTTTGAGCTTTGGAAAATACACAGTCTCCGGAAGCCTATTTCCTTTTACATCAAATGCAACAAATGATTGAAGCTCAACGAAGTTATTACCAATAACTCTTACCTTGGTTGTATCATCCAGCTTACTGAGAACATGAATAACGCTTATACCGGCATTTTCAATATCTTGTGCCATTTGGCGTGTAACTAACGTGCCTTCAGAGGCAATTACATCACCAGACATTGGATCCACAGCATCCTCGGCCAATACACAGCCAGGTAATCTTTCAGCAAGCCCAAGCTTCTTATTGTACTTGTATCTACCAACCTTTGCCACATCATATCTCTTTTCCTCAAAGAACATAGCGTGGATAGTAGCCTTGGCATTCTCTATATGTGGTGGTTCAGTAGGCTTAATCTTCCTATAAAGCTCTCTGATTCCACTTTCAAAACTATTTGATACATCCTTTGTAAGCGTCTCTTTAATAAGAGGTTCATCGCCAAACACTTCTAATATCTGTTCATCCTCCGCAAGACCGAGAGCTCTCAGGAAGGTGGTAAGTGGTAATTTTCTTGTTCTATCAATACGCACAGCAATAGAACCTGTACTTTCCATCTCACACTCAATCCAAGCTCCTCTATTAGGAATGATCTGTGAATAGTACAGGGTCTGACCCATCTTGTCTTTGGACTCACTATAATAGGCTCCAGGTGATCTAACAAGCTGAGTTACGATTACTCTTTCAGCTCCGTTGTAAACGAAGGTCCCCTTATCCGTCATCTTAGGGAACTCACCCATGAAGACCTCTTCTTCTTTGATAAGTCCCGTAATATTATTTATCAATCTTACATTTACCATGAGAGAGGCTGCATAGGTAACATCTCGCTCCTTACATTCCTCTTCATCATATTTAAACTCTTCATTTACCTTATAGTCGAGAAACTCCATAGTCAATATACTATTGGAATAGTCACGAATAGGCGAAAAATCTTCAAATACTTCCCTGAGTCCTTCCTCAATGAACCATTTGTAAGACTTTGTTTGCACGTCAATAAGGTTTGGCATCTCTCCGACCTGCTTGATCTTCGAAAATGTCATTCTCTCTTTACGGCCAACTTGGACTGGTCTATGCATATTGTTCACTCCTTATTATTCCGTTTATGCTATATGGCAGTCTAATATAATATCATATTTTTGACAAATTTTCAAGATAAAAAATCTAACATTTACAAATTCTCACAAAAAAATTGTATTCTCATGACTATGTATTATAAACAACACATGTAATAAAACCAAAATATAAATATAAAAAAGCCGAGCATAGCCCGGCCTTATTTCATGTGATAAAGATTACTTAAGCTCTACCTTAGCTCCTACTTCTTCTAGCTGTGCCTTGATAGCTTCTGCCTCAGCCTTCTCAGCGCCTTCCTTAATTACAGAAGGAGCACCGTCAACTAATTCCTTAGCTTCCTTTAGACCTAGACCCTTGATTTCTCTTACAGCCTTGATTACCTTAATCTTTTCAGCACCAGCTTCTGCAAGTACTACATCAAACTCGGATTTCTCCTCTGCTCCACCAGCTGCTCCACCAGCTGCTGCTACTGCTACAGGTGCTGCAGCAGATACGCCAAATTCTTCTTCGCAAGCCTTTACTAGCTCATTTAGCTCTAGTACGGACATCTCTTTTATTGCTTCAATGATTTGTTCCTTAGTCATTTTTATCTCCTTATAAATTATTTTTCTTAAGCATTTTTTGATTTTGTTGTACTATTACTCTGCCTTTGCATCTGCAATAGCTTGAAATGTTCTAACAGCCTTAGAAATTGGTGACTGAATGCTGCCCATAAACTTAGCAACAAGAACATCTCTTGAAGGTATATCAGCGATTTGCTGAATTCCTGTCTTATCGTAGAATTGTCCCTCTACTACTCCAGCCTTAAACTCCATTTTCTTCATATCCTTGATTATGGCGTTCAACTCACGAGCAGCAAGAGTAGCATCTTCCTTACTTATAGCTAGAGCGGTAGGCCCATCAAGAACCTCTGCCATGGACTCAAATTCTGTACCAGAGATGGCTCTCTTAATAAGAGTATTTTTATAAACAGTATAGTCTACTCCAGCCTCTCTGAGTCTCTTTCTCATAGCATCTGCTTCTGCAACAGTCAGTCCCATGTAGTCTACAACTACAGCGCCCTGTGCACCGTCCAGCTTGCCTTTAATCTCATCAATAATTAGTTGCTTGGCCTGTTTTGCTTCTACTGACATTCTTTCTCCTTTCTGAGGTGACCCTCAAATTATTCGGTACCCTATAGAGTAAAGAAAAACCTCCTGCGTTCTGCCGAAGGAGGTTTGCAACATCTATGTCGTACCTCGGCGGGATATTAAGCCTTAGCACCCGCTGTCTTCGGTGTATATTCTAATTTAACCTAGTTTCCAATGATTGCTGGATTTAATTTAACTCCAGGTCCCATTGTTGTCGCTACTGTTACACTTCTAAGGTATTGTCCCTTAGCGGCTGCTGGCTTTGCTTTAACAATAGCATCTAATAGTGCATCCAAGTTTTCTTTTAGCTTATCTGCGCCAAAGGAAACCTTTCCAATAGGTGTATGAATAATGTTCTGCTTGTCCAGACGATATTCCACCTTACCAGCTTTAATTTCGGCAAGTGCCTTTCCTAGATCCATAGTTACAGTTCCAGACTTAGGGTTTGGCATAAGTCCCCTAGGACCAAGCACCTTACCTAATCTTCCTACTACTCCCATCATATCAGGTGTAGCTACTACTGCATCAAAGTCAAACCATCCCTTTTGGATCTTTTCTGCCATGTCCTCAGCTCCCACAAAGTCAGCACCTGCTTCCTCTGCTTCTGTTGCTTTTGGACCCTTGGCAAATACTAGAACCTTCTTTGTTTTACCAGTTCCGTTAGGTAAAACTATAGCTCCTCTTACCTGTTGGTCTGCGTGTCTTCCATCAACTCCAAGCTTAACATGTACTTCAACAGTCTCATCAAACTTTGCTCTAGCTGTAGAAACTACAGTCTCCATAGCCTCAGACACTTCATATAACTTGTTTTTCTCAAGCTTTTCCAGGCTAGCTTGATAGCCTTTGCCTCTCTTTGGCATTTTTACCTCCTCGTGGTTCTAACGACAAATGTCTCCCATCCTAAATTATTCTTCTACTACGATTCCCATACTTCTAGCTGTGCCACTAACCATGCTAATAGCAGAGTCAATATTCGCAGCATTTAAGTCTGGCATTTTTACCTTTGCAATTTCTTCCACCTGAGCTCTTGTTAGTGTAGCCACCTTCTTCTTGTTAGGCTCACCAGAAGCAGCGTCAAGGCCTGCAGCTTTCTTTAACAGAACAGCAGCTGGCGGTGTCTTAGTCACAAAAGTAAATGATCTGTCGGAATATACAGTAATTACTACTGGTATAACCATTCCAGGCTGATCCTGCGTCTTAGCATTAAACTGCTTACAGAAGTCCATGATATTCACGCCCTTCTGACCTAGAGCAGGTCCAACTGGAGGTGCTGGAGTAGCATTTCCGGCAGGAATCTGAAGCTTAATGTAACCTTCAATCTTCTTTGCCATAATCTCTCCTTTCTTAATTTTTATAATGAATCGAATTGGTATGATAAATCATATAATCGATAACATTAGCTTTTCCATGGCTGAACTTTCTCTTATATAGATGCCTTTTTATCCTAATAGGTACTTGATAAACCATAAATTGCTGTGGACAAAATATACGCTTAGCCATCTAGCTTATCTACATTACGAAACTCCAGCTCCACAGGTGTTTCTCGACCTAAAACTGTCATCTTCACACCTAAAGTCTGCTTTTCAGGGTTAATCTTTTCGATCACTGCTACGAAGCCTTCAAATGGTCCACTGATAACCTTGATCGTCTCTCCGACCTCCATATCTAAATCAATATGAACCTTCTCCACACCCATTCTAACAGTTTCTTCCTTTGTTAATGGTATAGGATTTGCCCCATTGCCAACAAAGCCTGTTACACCCTGTGTATTTCTAACCAAATACCAAGTCTCATTATTAACGATCATCTTTATGAGTACATATCCAGGAAATCGCTTTTTGGCTTCCTTCCTGATTTTGCCAGTCTTAGAGTCTAAAATGTCATCCATCGGGATAGATACTTCCACAATCTCGTCTTGCATCCCTCTGTTTTCCACCATTTTCTCAATGCTGGTCTTAACCTTTTTTTCGTGTCCAGAATAAGTATGTACTACGTACCAATGGGCTTGACCGTCACCTCTTATCCCCTCTCCACTAATAGGGGATGCGCCCGTAACCTTTTCTGACATGTCCTCTCCTTCTCTTTTGGGCCTACTGAATACCCAGAACGCTTCTAAGTGCTAAAAGTACTCCAGAATCAATCAGCCAAAATGCAAGGGCAAAGAAAGCACACGCTCCGAGCACAACAGCTGTAAATGTACCCAACTCTTTCTTTGTGGGCCAAACAACCTTGCTCAGTTCTTTCTTTACACCTTTGAAGTATTCCTTCATGCTGCCTTTTTTTCTGCTTTTTGCTTTTGCAACAGCATTTCTCTTTATACTTTCCCTATTTATTGCCATTGTTTTCTCCAAATCTACTATAACTACTTAGTTTCCTTGTGCAAAGTAGTCTTCTGGCAGTGCTTGCAATACTTATTAGCTTCTAGCCTGTCAGGATCGTTTTTCTTGTTTTTTACAGTGTTGTAATTTCTGTTCTTGCATTCAGTGCAAGCCATTGTAACTTTAACTCTCATGGTATCACCTTTCTTAATATATTAAATAACACTAAAAGGTAGGGCAACGCCCCACTTCCCAAATATATTCATAGTGTAAACTCTAAAGTTGCCTATATATGTTATTACAAAACCTATACATTGTCAAGTTAAAAACGTTAAAAATCACCTGCATCTATACCGTTATAATTTTTATGTATGATTTCACTTTAAATCATTTAAAATATTATTAAAAGTCTTTATACATATAATATTAAACTTTTTGAATCTCTTTTCTTCTCTCTTAGTACAGCTTTAAGCCTAATCCTTAATAAAACTCCACCTTACTTTTGTTGTCAAACTTAAAAAGGACGCATCCATTATGCGCCCTCCCTTCATCTTTACTCATTCATCACCGATATAATTTTATCTCTTGCTTCATTTATACTGTCCTCATCCTGGTCCATGATGTATCCAACTGCTCCTCCGGCTGAATATAGAGGTCTTGCATTTCCTTCACCTGTAATATTTTGGTTTTCTATACTCCATGCACCCATGTTTATGAGCTGTCTAAAAGTGATTTCTTGCAGTTCCTTCGAAGTAAAGTTGGTGTCAATCTGATCCTTTAGCGAATTTACTATAGTAATAAACTTTGTAAGTATGGTTTTTTTGCTCGTTACTTTATCAAATATCGACTTGAACACCTTCTGCTGGTTGCTGTTTCTGTGCAAATCTCCTTCCTGATATGAATTACGCTCTCTGGCAAACATCAGAGCAATGTCACCATTCATATGATTCATACCCTTATGTATCACCCATAGTCTGCCATCACCGTAGTAATCCCCTTCGTCCAGCTCTATATCGGAATCCACGTCTATACCGCCTATGGCATCTATCAGTTTTACAAACGTAGTGAAATTGATTTTCACCGTATAATTTATGTCAATATCCAGCAAATCCTCTACTGCATAGGCCGATGCCTGCGCTCCATAAAGCCCTGCATGAGTAAGCTTGTCGAGTGCATCATCATGGTCTCTTAGATTTATTGCATAATCTCTCGGTATTGATGTTAAGAGAATTTTTTTCGTTTTAGGATTTATCGTAGCTATCATATTAACATCGGATCTGCCTTCTTTATCTATCGGTCCGTATGTGTCCATGCCGAGCAATAGCACATTGAAGGATTCTTTACCAATTTTGGCGGGCTTACTCCTTGCCCCTGACTTTACCTTAGCTGTAATGACGCCTATCTGTTTCATATCATCAAAAAAGGTATCCGAAATTTTGGCCATATACTCTTTTTCTTCACTGTTCAAGGCCACCATCTCAGCTTCCCCTGAAATTCCTAAAGTGCCTAAAGTTGGAATGTCATCTTCTTCATCACAGTCTAATCCTAAATTTTCTACAGCCTCAGTAATTCCATCACGCTTATACTTAGGGCAATCTCCATTTATGTGGATCGTTCCTTCCTTTACATCCGCCAAGCTATCATGTTCATAGTCCGTTCTAGCGTAGATGTAGTAATCCATTGGAAGTCCCTCAGCTCCGCTAATTTCATCAAACAGATGCATTGCAAAACCCATATAGACCGTGCCTAATACAAATGTAGGAATCAGCAGAAGCGACAGAAACCACGCAATTACCTTTCGACTACGCTTTATATTTTTAAAATATAAAGGCGGAAATATGAATAGGCTTACGATTAAGCTTACACCTATCGCAATTATCATTAGATGATTAGGCAATAGATGCAAGTAAAAGATTATTGCAAGAAAAGCAATCAGTGTTAAGCAATAAATTATCCCCCAAAGCTTACTTATTACTCTCATTTTACCCTCGATTTCTTAAAATGTTATTAGTTTTAATAGTTTTAAAATTCGGCGTTCCTTGGCGTTCTAGGGAACGGAATTACGTCTCTGATATTACTCATACCACTTAGGTACATGAGGATTCGCTCAAACCCCATTCCAAAGCCTGCATGCTTTACGCCACCGTATTTTCTAAGATCTAGATACCACCACATTTCTTCCTCGCCAACTCCCATTTCCTTCATACGAGCTTGCAGTATATCCATTCTTTCTTCTCTCTGACTTCCTCCAACTATCTCTCCGACTCCAGGAACCAGCAGGTCGCAAGCTGCCACGGTCTTTCCGTCATCGTTCATCCTCATGTAGAAAGCTTTAATCTCCTTTGGATAGTCGGTAACAAATACTGGACCTTCAAATATTTTTTCAGTCAAATATCTCTCATGCTCCGTCTGAAGATCAACACCCCACTCTACTGGATATTCAAAATTATGTCCTGACTCTTTCAAGAGCTTAATAGCTTCGGTGTAAGTCACTCTCTTAAAATCAGATTTTGCCAGAGTGCTCATTCTCTCCAAAACTCCCTTTGCAATAAATGAATCGAAAAATTTCATTTCTTCCTTGGCATTTTCCAGTACATAATTGATTATGTATTTTATGAGATCCTCTGCAAGCTTCATATTATCTTCTAAATCGGCAAAAGCTATCTCTGGCTCTATCATCCAAAATTCAGATGCATGTCTTGGTGTATTGGAGTTTTCGGCTCTAAATGTCGGCCCAAATGTATATACATTTTTAAAAGCCAGCGCAAATATTTCCGCCTCTAGTTGTCCACTTACCGTAAGGCCCGCTTGTTTACCAAAAAAGTCCCTCGAATAATCTATTGATTTATCACTTCCGGAAATTGCATCTAAATCTAATGTCGTAACCTGAAACAGTTCTCCTGCTCCTTCACAATCATTTGCGGTAATAATTGGTGTATGAGCATATACAAAGCCTCTCTCATTGAAAAACTTATGTATGGCAAATGCTACTATTGAGCGTAGCCTGAAAACTGCCATGAAGGTATTACTTCTAGGTCTTAGGTGGGCAATTTCTCTCAAAAATTCTAAGGTGTGACGCTTTTTCTGAAGAGGATAGTCGCTATCTGAATCAGCCTCAAGACTAATCTTGTCCGCCTTAATTTCAAAAGGCTGTTTTGCCTCCGGTGTGACTATCAAAGTTCCTTCTACTGTTATGGCACTTGAAATGGATATCTTGCTTATTTTAGCAAAATCCCCTAATTCCGATTCATATACTACCTGCACCGGAGCAAAGCAGGTCCCGTCATTGATAGACATAAAGCCAAACTTATTCGAACTTCTATTTCCCTTTACCCATCCTTCTATAGTTACCTTTTGTCCATCAAGCTCTTCATATTTTTTATGCAACTCTACAATATCTATAACAGCCATTTTGCCATCTCCTATTTTATATTTATATCTAATTGACTCAAGGAATTATACCACATTTTTGATATTTTCTGTAGCTATTTTTACTATTTAATCTCCTTAACATAGGTAAGCTTATTTTCAGAAAAAGAACTGAGTCTAAATCCCTCGTATTGAAACTCTTTAAAAGCTTCCATATCTAAGGTTTGAATTTTAAGATCACATATGAATCTAACCATCTGACCTCGGCTTTTCTTTATAAGCATATTATTACTTCGTTTCTTACCACCCTTCAAAATTATAAACTCAAATCCCACCAGATTTACAGGCGTGTCCTTTAGCAAATCTTCTCCATATTCCTTGCTGGCAAGGTTGAAGACAACATCTTCCTTTTGTAATACAGCAGTTACTTTAGGCTTCCATATTTCTTTCAACATCCTATGATTTTCCATGTCAAGTCTGTAAGGCAATATATTGTCTTCTGGTCGCAACATACCATAAAATGCAGACATTATTCGCAAATGTTCATTCATGAAGTTGAAAGTGTTCTCTTCCATGTCCAAGGTTCCTATGTTTTTGAATACTGCACCGCTATATGTGTTAATAGCTGCTCGACCATAGCTACAAAGCTCTTTTAGATTTAATTCCCTGATACGTTCAAACTCCATATTACATATTTTATCTGAAGCTCCTAATAGTCCTTTGAACTCATCATAATTCATGGATTTAAGCCAGTTTAAGATTTCTTCACTTTGTTCTAAGAACACAGGGATCCCTTGCCCCTTAACATTCGTTTCCACCTTTGTTTTAGATGGCGAAATAATAATTTTCATATAGCCCTGCTTTCTACTAATTTATACATACACTCATATTGTAATCGACATATGACGATAAATCAATCACCACCTTGAAGGCTTTAAATTATATTTTAAAAATTTGTTTGATATATCTTGTTTAGCTTTCTACTTCATCCTCCATTTGATAGTTTTTGTGGCTTTATAGCAAACAACCTCACACCTACGTCATGAGATGATATATTTTTTAACTGTCGTTGTTCCGTTTAGTATAGTCCTTTATATTTTACTGACTGCGTTACATCTATTACTATCAATAATTACTTTTATACCTATCTCATCTTCAGCAATATATGTCACAATTGAAAATAGGTATATAGTATATAAAAAACAGGTGTTACTGAGATTATATAAACCATAGTAACACCTGTTTAATTTCATTTGAGGGCAAAAACGTTCCTCTTTTAATTATCCTCTGCAAATTATATGCTTACATTACAGCCTTTCTGTTTTTTACAAAAATATCATAGATTAGCCACAATATAATTACTAGCTGCACGATGACGCTGACGATACTTCCCTCAACTCCAAATTCTCCCCCAGATATTACTGTATTTCCTTGCGTCTTTACAAGTATGAATGCATCTCCAGTTGGAGTACCACTCACTGGGAAGTTAAAAATATTGCCCTGGAAGCAGTTCCACGCCGTATGAAAACCAGAAGGTGCCCAGATGTTACCTCTCTTCATCATAAACAAGTATGCAAATATGCCGAACAAGAACAAATCCAGTACAGGGAGTATCCCCATATTATCGTTTCCAAGGTGCATTGCCATAAAGAAAGTTGCTGATACGATGATTCCAACAACTACACTATTTTTTCTTGATATGTGATTACCTATCCAGCTTCTGCTCAGCACTTCTTCAGCATTACCCTGAATACACCAAGCTATAACAATCGGTATAAATCTGACTAACAGCCTTGCATTGAACTGAAAGCCCACGATTTTAACGCCCCCAAGCGCCCACATAATAAGTACAGAGACTACAAGCATTGCAGCACCTAGCACCCATCCAATGCCATACTCTTTAAGCCAGCCCTTTTTCACAAAACCTAATTCATGCCACGAATTCTTTTGAAATACCTTAGCAATCAAAAGAGTTCCAATAGTAATTAGCGCGAAAAATAACAGCTCAATCAAATTTTTATTATATGCATTTTTTTCTATAACGCTATATATAGGCTTCTGCAATCTTTCAAACAGCTCATCATACACAAGTAGCAATACGACCGCCGCCAAGAGGACCCACATGCTTGTAAGCTTAACCCTTATCTTAGCCAATCCGCCTTCAATAGTAGCAGGGCTTTCCCACATCAAACTATTCTTCATACCTTACTCCAATCATAATATTTAAACTTAGGTTGACAAAAACCACTAAAATATTTAATTTATAATCTAAAATGCCCGTATATTTTCAGTGATATTGTCTCCTTAAATGTCTTATGTATTATAATATCATAAAAATTCATTTTTTGAATATTTAAAAGAAAAATTTTTGAAAAGTTTATATATTTTCATGAAATTCCTTATATTATTTCCCCCAAAAATATGATATAATATAGTCTCACTATGGCATGTCAACGACCTGCCTATTTTATTTATTTCTTACAATTTACAGACATCTAGTGAAGCTTGAAAATTCAATCTTTTAAGCTTTCATATCTTTCATGCTAATACAATTTAATTTAGGAGGAGTCAATGGAAATTCTCATTGAAAAACGTGACGGTAGACTCGAACCTCTTGCCGTAGACAAAACAAAAAAGATGGCCGCCTATGCATGCCAGGGGGTTGAAGGCTGTGATCCTCTGGAGCTGGAAATGGACGCCAAAATCCTTTTTAGAGATAAGATGACTACAAAGGCTATACAAAAGATTCTGATACAGGCTGCGATTGAAAAAGTAATACAAAAAACAACAGATGAATTCGGTAATGTTGTAAATAAAATGAATCAAAATTGGCAGTATGTTGCAGCAAGACTATATCTTTTTGATTTATATAAGGAAGCCGCTATCAACAGAAAATACAAAGCTTTTGGATATGGAAATTTCAATCACCTGGTGGATATACTAAGCAACAATGGTGGATATGGCTCTTTCATAAAAGAAAACTATACTGCCGAAGAGATTGAAGAGCTGGGAGATTATATTGAGCCTAAGAGGGATTATCTTTTCAACTATGAAGGCATAAAGCTTCTTTCCGACCGTTATCTTGTAAAAGGTTACAACAAAGAAGTATATGAGCTGCCTCAGGAACGTTTTATGGCTATAGCAATGCACCTTGCCATACAGGAAGGAAAGGATAAGGTTAAATACGCAAAGAAATTTTACGACCTTATGAGCAAGCTAAAGATGACCGTTGCAACACCTACTCTTGCCAATAGTGCTACTAGTCATTTCCAGCTATCCAGCTGCTTCATTTCTGGCGTCGGTGATAATCTTTGGTCCATATACGATGTAAACAGCAAGTTCTCACAAGTGTCCAAACATGGCGGTGCACTTGGTATCTACTTGGGCAAAGTAAGAGCGCTAAACAGTGATATTCGTGGATTCAAAAACGCTTCCGGAGGTGTAATTCCTTGGGTAAGGCTTTACAACGACACCGCTGTAGCTGTCGATCAATTAGGAAAACGAAAGGGTGGAGCTACTGTAACTTTAGATATTTGGCACAAGGATTTATACGAATTTATTGATATTCGTACGAATAACGGAGATGATAGGAGAAAGGCACACGATATATTCCCATCTGTCTCCATACCGAACATCTTTATGGAAAGACTCAAGTCAAGAGGCTCTTTCACCCTGTTCGATCCACATGAAATTTCCAACAAGATGGGCTTTAATCTAGAAGATTTTTATGATGATGGTGATGATAAAGCATTTACTCAAAGATACTTAGAATGTGAAAACCATCCTGAACTCAGCAAAATCGAAGTATCGGCCCTTGATATTATGAAAAAGATAATGAAATCCGCAGTGGAAACGGGTACGCCTTTTATCTTCTTCAGGGATACAGTAAATGAAATGAATCCAAATAAGCACGAAGGAATGATTTATGCATCTAACCTATGCCACGAAATTGCACAAAATTTAGGATTCACAGATTTAACCGCTATTGAATATGAAGACGATCAGATCATCAGCAAAGCTGCAATTGGCGATATGGTTACATGTAATCTTAACTCCATAAATCTAGGTAAAATACATAGAGAAGAGCTTGAAGAAAATATCGCTCTCCAAATTCGCATGCTGGATAATGTTGTAACCCTTAATAATTTCCCAGTCAAGGAGGCAGAAATTACCGCTAAAAAATATCGTGCCATCGGTCTTGGCACCAGCGGTTATCACCACTATCTTGTAAATAATGGAATCAAATGGGAAAGCGATGAACATATCAAGGAAGCTGATCAGCTTTTCGAGGACATTAATTATTATGCTATTAAGGCTTCTATGGAGCTTGCTAAGGAAAAAGGAGCATATCCAAAGTTTAAAGGCTCCGAATGGGATACAGGTGTATACTTTGAACGCAGAGGCTATAATTCTGAAAGATGGCAAAAGCTACGCGAAGATGTACATAAATATGGACTTAGAAATGGATATATAATGGCCATTGCACCTACAGGAAGTACATCTAATATAGCAAACACCACAGCAGGAATAGATCCTATTTTCAAAAAATTCTTCATTGAAGAAAAGAAAGGTAATTTCATTCCAAAGACTGCCCCTGATCTATGTGAAGAAAATTTCTGGCTATACAAGGAAGCACACACCATAGATCAAATGTGGAGTATAAAGGCCTGTGGAGTTCGTGGCAGACATATCGATCAGTCTCAGTCCTTTAATCTGTACATCACTCCAACAATGAGTGCGAAAGAAATATTAGATCTTTATATAAATGCCTATGAACAAGGTATAAAGACAATATATTATGTACGAAACCAATCTCTTGAGATGGATGAATGCACAAGCTGCTCAAGCTAAAATAAAAATATTCCTATAAGAATCAATAAATAAGGAGCTACAATGGATAAGAAGAAGATTTTTAATGAGCTTGGCCTTAGAGGCACACAAAGCCTAATAGATGGAAATACTACTAATTTGAGAGAATGGAATAGAATTAAATATGACTGGGCAAACGTTCTTTACAGAACTATGCTTAACAACTTTTGGATTCCTGAGGAAATTGCTCTAAACGAAGATGTGAAACAGTTTCCATATCTCACATCAGGAGAAAGAAATGCTTTTGATAAAATCATCTCCTTCCTGAATTTTTTAGATTCAATCCAAAGTGAGAATCTCCCAAATCTTTCTAGATATATAACTGCCCCTGAGGTTTCTTCCCTTCTGAACATCCAGGCATTTCAGGAAGAAATACATGCTCAAAGCTATTCCTATATATTAGATACTGTTACCAATCCTGTTAACAGGGATAAAATATATGACGAATGGCGTACAGACCCCGTGCTTTTAGGTAGAAATAAGTTCATTGCAGAAATTTATCAACGCTTTAGTGACGAGCCAAATACAACTAATCTACTTAGCACGATAATGGCCAACTACATACTTGAAGGTATTTACTTCTACTCTGGTTTTAGCTTTTTCTATACTTTAGCCAGGCAGGGTAAAATGACTGCTACTGCAACTATTTTTAAATATATAAATAGAGATGAAGTTACTCATCTCATTCTCTTTCAGGATATGATAAAGGAGCTTAGGAAGGAGAACCCAGAACTATTTGATGCTGATACCATCGAGGAGCTTAGAGAAATGATGCGTATAGGCGTCGAAAACGAAATAGAATGGGGCCAATATGTGACTAATAACGAAATTCTTGGTATCAACAATGATCTTATTGATAAATATATTAAATATTTATCAAATTTAAGACTACGTGCCATAGGCTTCGAAGTTCTCTACCCTGAAATTGTCGATCATCCAATGGCTTGGATAGACGGTTTTTCCAATATTAACAGCACCAAAACTGACTTCTTTGAAGCCAAAGTAACCAATTACACAAAGGCTGCTGCTTTTGATTTTGATAATTTAGAATAAATATTGAACATTAAAATAGCCTGCTCATAACTTTCCGGATTTTGCCATTTTTAGACAATTTCTTACGAAAGATAGTGAGCAGGCTTTTAGTTTTATCTAACATTCGTAACAGATATTTAATTTATTTTTTAATATATATGCTAGGGTTTGCTCTTTTGGCAAGCATAATGATATTCTCAACATCTCTTGCTTCAAATACAAAACTTCTTACAACTACATCCTTGCCAAAATGCAGTATTACTTTAGGATACTTTTTTACATAATCGCAATGTACTGTATCAATGTCACTCCACAGCCACATAAAGTCACTCTTAATATTAAAAAAGCTAAATGCAATATTTACACCATTTGCATTAACAATATATTCTTTTTCCAAGAACGTTGCTAAAAGAATTAAGAAACTGACGCCTACATAAAGATAGTTCTTTGAATACATGGCCATAATAAAACTTATTACAAAAGCGAATCCCCCTGCTATCTTTAGGGCTGTACTTTTTTTCTTTATATCCCCATATATATTCATAGACCTATAACCTTTCTAGAGTGATGGTGCTTTCCCCATCTTACGTAATTCTTCTAGTGCAGTTACTGCCATTTTATGAGCTTCTTCCGGTGCTTCTGCTACTCTGCCTTTTTTTAATTTTCTCAGAATATTTGTATATGTACCATCTGCATAAAATATATTCACTCCCATAGATGCAGTAATGATGGCATAGATTGGATTAATAATGTTCATAAAGCAGAACGGCAAATATGATAATGTTGAGACTCCTAGAATACTAGAATGGTATGCACCACATGAAGACCATGGCACTAGAGGGGACCAAAGAGTACCGCCATCCTCTAAAGTTCTAGACAGCATGTTTCTAGATAGTCCTAACTCATCATATTTTTCTTTATACATACTGCTCGGTATAATTAATCCTAAATATTGGTCACACATGGTGGTTATGCAAAAAAGACCAGTTATTATCGTAACAACTACTAATTGGAAGGGAGTTTTTACCTTTTTTATCATATCTCCTAACAATGCTTCTACTGCACCTATTTTATGTAGTATACCTCCAAAAGCCACTGCCACTATGACAAGGTTATTTGTCCAAAGCATGGCATCCATACCACCTCTATTCATAAGCTTATCTGCCAATTCATTACCAGTTTCAGCTTTGTACCCATAATGTAACATAGAGATACAGTCAGCAAAGTCTGCACCCTGAAAAACAGCAGCAAAAAGGCAGCCTACGGATGCAATTAAAAGGACCGCAGGTATGGCTGGAACTCTTAAAACAGCTACAACTACAATCAATATCATCGGCACTAATAAAATTGGACTCATATATTGATACTGATTTAAGATAGCATTCGAAAGCTCATTTGCCACTGTTGGGTCATATCCTGTATTATGTTTTAACGACAAAAAAGTATATATTATTATAGCAATTATTAAACTTGGAAATGTAGTACTAATCATAGCTCTAACATGATCAAATAGACCTGTTTGTGCCGCACCCGCTGCTAGATTTGTCGAATCTGATAGAGGACTAAATTTATCACCACAGCAGGCTCCAGAAAGAATCATTCCTGCTACTAGCCCAGGATGAATCCCCATTGTAGCACCCATCGCCATAAATGCAATTCCTAATGTTGCTGTAACAGTCCAAGCGGAGCCTAGCGCTATGCCTACAATAGCACATAATATACATGCTAATGGCAAAAACATCGCAGGTGTAATAATCTTCAAACCATAGTACACAACTGCCGGAATAGTCCCTGCATATTCAAATGAGCCTATTAAACAGCCTACAAACAATATTATAATAATTGCTTCTAATGACATACTGACTGCATCTAGTGCTCCTGCCAGCAAATCCTTGTATGACCAGCCACAAAGCTTTCCTACAATCATCGCTGCAGCACCTGCTATTACCACTGGTATGTGTGGATCCGCTCCGAATTCAAATATATAATTTGAAATCATCATTACCAATAAAAGTACAATAGGAAAAAGCGCTAAAATCTTATTTGGCAACCTCGGCCTTTCAACTTTTAAATCCATATGCCTCCTTTTCAATCAAATTTATTTTTTAAAGTTAGATACACTATACTTAAATTAAGTTTATTAATTTAATATGCTAAAATACTCACTTTACCAATATTACCATTTTTTAACACCTCTATCAACATCTTACTTATCGCTATTTTGAATTCTCCATAATATCATAACAAAATATAGGTTTGAAATTATAGGTAAGCAATCCAAACTACAATCTAAGACTTCTTCTATTTTCATCAGTCTGTAACGAATAGTATTACGATGTAAACGCATAATACCAGATGCTTTATAAGCCTGTGCATCTGCATCAATTAAATATATTGCTAAAGTATCACATAAATCATATTCTACTAGCCTATTAAGTATATTTTTCCACTCTTTTCTTGCAGAATTACTTTCTAAAACATTGGTAATCGCTTTAATATAACTTCTATTCCAAATTCTCTTCTTATCATAAACACGTTCTAAAAGGTTATGAAACTTTAGAAACTCCTTATATTCATCATACAATGCATCTAAATCATTTACCTGTTCACTACAAAAAATATTTATAGTCTCTTTTTCCTTACTATATGCTATACGCTCTATCCTGTATCCTATTTCCTTAATGATATTCGATTCTTTGCACGCAATAAGAAAGACATAGTTACCATCTATCAAGGAACAATCATATCTAAGTTCATAGCTATCAAATAGTTCCTTTATCTTGTTTGCATTACTTTTTTTATCTTTATAGTAATGTCCACTTATTACGATCATTTTTAGCTTATCATTTGTGTCTAGTTGCAAACACTTACCTATCTCGTAACCTATACCCTCTTTCAGCAAAAAATAGATTGCATTTATTCTATTTCTTATATATCTTCTGTTACCCCAAATATTTTCAAACTCTTCTAGTAATGTCTTTATTTGATTTGTTTGTTCAGTTAGTAAATTCCCCTTTTTAGAAATAACAATACAGTCACAGATTTCCCCACCAATATTTATCCCTTTTATGCTGAAAAGCTCTTCATCAATATCTAACACTTTATAATCTGAGGGTACGTTGAAATTTAATTGCTTTATTCGGTTATATTCTTCTATACCAATTCCTCGATATAAATAATAATAACATCTGCTGCAAATCGATATTATAGGCTTAATAATTATGCTACATTTAAATGTGACAGCAATATTCTTAATATAAGAATCAAAATTTCTATTCTCAATTAATATGTCTTTATATAAGAATCAAAATTTCTATTCTCAATTAATATGTCTTTCAAGTTTGCTTTAGCAATGTTTACCAGGTTCAGCGAATCATCCTTGTGCTCATAAATCATACTTGTTACCTGCATAATTATATCGCTGTACTTTACCTTTCTATCTTTTTTATCATCTAAAACAATAAGAGGTAATCCTATAGTATTAGCTAAATCACAAACTTGAGGCGATATGCTGCCCATAATTTCTGTGCTATAAAAAATAATTAAGGCTATAGCACCAGTATCTTTCAAATATCTAATAGCTTCACATTGTTTATTCACATCTTTACTATAACTATAAAAGGCGGTAATTATAATTTCATTTGGAGTATAGTCATTAAACTCATCATTAGAAAAAAATTCCATAACTGAGACAGATCTAACGATGCTTCCTAGACCTGTAAAACCAGCAATAACCTTACTATTTTTCAAACATGGCAACTTCAAACAGTCCCTAATTGTACATAACATAACATCACCTCTAACATTATTATATATTATTTGTTCATGTGCACAAAGTATATTTGTTGCATTGTACACATTGATAAAAACAAATTATCGCAAAGATGTTATAATTCCAGTAAAATCATCTAAAGGAGGTACTTATGGGCAAAGAAAAGAATTACTGTATTGAAGAAACAGCTTTATCACCTATTCCTCAAAGTCAAAGAATGAGTTGGCTATCATTGGCTTTTGTACAAGCAGGAATTTGTGTATGTGTACCCGCCTTTTTGTTAGGTGCTCTGCTTGCAGAGGGAATGCCTATTATTCCAGCTATCATTTCTGGTTCTTTGGGCTATTTATTAGTGGTTATAGGCATGATAATAATAGGATTCATGGGTACTGATCTTGGCATAGCTTCATGTACCGCATGTGAAGCAGGGTTTGGAAAACGTGGAGCACGAATCATTGTAAGCACAATCTTTGCTATCAATATGATTGGATGGTTTGGAATCAATAATCAGGTATGCGGAGAAGCTTTTAGCAACGCTATTAAAGACATGACAGGATTTTATATTCCTGTTACAGCATCAAGCATCATTTGGGGAATTATCATGCTGCTTACTGCTATTTATGGTGTGTCTGCATTGGAGAAGCTGGATAAAATCTCCATACCGCTACTAATGGTTATTATGGTAGTTGGTACTTATTTAGCTTTTAAAATTTATGGAGTTTCAGGATTAGATAAAGATTCTAATTATACTATGAGTTTTTTCTCTGGTGTTGCATTATCTTTTAATTTCACCGCTGTCGGAACTATAACAGCAGCAGACTATACGCGTTTTCAAAAAAGTCGTATTGATACTGTAAAATCCACCTTTTACGGAGTATTTCCGATGGGTGTTATTACTTTGGTACTTGGAATACTACTGACAAAGATATCAGCAGAATATGATATAGGCATGGTGTTAATAAAGGTTGGTATGCCTTTACTCGGAGTGATAGCTTTAGTAATTTCCACATGGACTACTAATTCAAGCAATGCTTACAGCGCAGGACTTAACCTAGTAATGGCTTTCAATATTAAAGATACTAAAAGAAGAGAGGCAACACTAATATCGGGAATCATAGGCATCATACTCTGTGCTCTTGGCATATTAGATGAAATTGAAAATGTACTAAGTTGGCTTTCATATGCTGTTTGCCCTATAGGCGGCATACTTCTTGCCGATTATTGGATAGTCGGCCGTGGAAAACCAGAAAACTTTAAACCTATAGAAGGTTTTAATTGGGCGGGTATACTAACATGGGCTGCTTCAATACCCCTAGCAGTATTGACCAAAATTGAATTCTTAGGAATCTTCATTGCCCTTATCATATACCTAGTCATCGAGAAATTTATTCCATCAAGTTCTAGACCACTAAACAATAAAAAGGAGGCTTTGAATGAAAAAATATTTAAAGAAGACATAATAAGAATCTTAATAGGATGCTCCTTACTGGGTACGGGGGGTGGTGGTTCTCTAGAAGAGGGAATTACTATGATTAATCAATATTTTGAAGAGGATGATTATATAGAACTAATCCAACTTTCTGAAATACCTGACGACAAATATATCGCTACACCTTATAGCTGTGGTGCTCCAGATGCTAAAAGTGACCCTCAATTTAAAAATCTCAAAAAAGTAACATCAATACCATCTATACTGGCTTTAAAAGCTATAGAAAAATATATAGATGAAAAAGTTTTTGCAGTTACCACTACTGAACTTGGAGGGTCAAATTCTGCAGAAGCTTTTTGTGCAGCCAAAGCTATGGGAATTCCTTTAGTAGACGCAGATCCCGCTGGACGTTCTGTTCCAGAATTACAACACTCAACCTATTTCTTAAATAATGTATCAATAGCTCCTCTAAGTGTTGCTACAACATTTGGAGATACAATTGTTATTGAGAATGTAGTCAATGACTATCGAGCGGAAGATATCGTTAGAGCAATTGCCGTTGCCAGTGATAACATGGTAGGAGTTTGCGACCACGTTCATAAGGCAAAGAAACTTAAAAATGCACTTATCCCACAAATGATTACCTACGCTGACACAATAGGTAGTATAATTACTCAAGCCCTGAATATAGAAAAAAAACCGTGCGACTATATTATCAATCAATTAACAAATAAGCTAAAAGGTAAAAAATTATTTGAAGGCATTATAAATGATTTTTCTTGTGAAACAAGAGAAGGATTTAACTTCGGAGAAATACTTTTACAAGGTCTTCATGAAAATCAAGATGACTATTTTAAAATTAACTTTAAAAATGAAAATATTATTGCCTATCACAATGACAAGGTAGTTGCTATGGTTCCTGATTTAATTTGTATGCTAGGTGATAATGGCTATCCTATAACTACTCCTAATTTTAAAAAAGGAGATACAATTAACATTGTAGCTTTACCAGCACCAAAAGAGTGGCTAACAAAAGAAGGTTTAGAGTGTTTAGGTCCATCGCACTTCAATCTAAATGTTGACTATAAACCATTTAGTTGAAAAACCACAGTTATTGAACCGACCTCCCATCTGTTAGATTTTAGGTCTAACTTTTTGGGGTCGGTTCATATCATGCTGTGGTTTTTATTTAGTTGTAATATATGATTTTAATTGTTAGACATTTTCTACATAAAGATTGCACTTATTTAAAATGATTTATCAAATAAGTCACTAGCTATATCCACATTTCTAAGTACCGTCATCTATTCCAGAAAGTCTCCCCAGCTACTTTCATCTACCATATAATAATTTTGTTTTTCTAGCTTGGCTTCTCTATTTACTCTGCTTTGCTCTAATGCCTCCTCATAACCTTTGAGCGCTGAAAAAGGTGCAAATTGTGCTGCTCGTTTTGATATGGGCATACCCACTTTTTTTATACTTTCATAGTCCAGATTTATAATCCGTATATAGTCCTTCACCTTCATATTTAGTACCATATAACAATATTAAAGAGTTATTTTTAAAAATCTACGCCTTATGCCCACCTATTTGGTTATTTCTTTCTCTTCCTGTTGCACCTTCTTGCATACTGGTTCCTCTAACAATAGAATTTTTACCAAATTTTTTCTTTATATCCATTATTACCCTTTCCACTTCCCGATTTTTCCTTTCTTTGTAGGAATTATCCCTGCCAATTAGCTTTAATAACTCATTGTTAGCAGACTCTGCCTCAGTTATGGGATCAATAGCCGCAATGGATATGCGCCTTATGTATAATCTTTTATCCACAATCCTGGTAAAAAGCTCTAATAGCACATTTCTAATGGGTATAGTAGAATTTGTATAGTATGTTAACTTCGTTCTGCCTGATACATGCTTTGGTTTTACTCTTCCAAAAGAATCACTCACTAATTCTCCATTAAAATCATCATTATCTATAATTTTCCTTAGATTCTTTAAGTCATATCCAACTCTGAGGTGAAAGTGTCTGGCCAGCATACCCTTTTCTGCTAATTGTAATGACAGCGATTCTGCCATTTCATATACGATTATTCGCACCTTATTATACTCATATGCTTCATGTAGCACCTGTGACTGACAAACACTTTGACTTTCTGGTTCATAATTTTTTATATCAGACATACTGCAAGGCTCATAGCCCCATGCATGATCAATAAGAAGCTCACCATTGATGCCAAAAATGCGATATATAAGACTGTCGTTATAGTAGGATTCCTTATCTCCCATAGAGCATATAGCTATATCGCCCATAGTATTAAGGCCTACACTTGCCAGCCTTCGTGCATATCCTTTTCCTACTCTCCAAAAGTCAGTAATTGGCCTGTGATTCCAGAGTAACTTGCGATACTTGAGCTCGTCCAATGCTGCAATGCGTATACCAAATCTGTCAGGATTCATATGCTTAGCCACCATATCCATAGCTATTTTAGCCAGATACAAATTCGTACCAACCCCTACAGTAGCTGTAATACCAGTTAACTCAAAAACCTTTCTTGCTATGCTACTCCCTATTTCTTCCCCACTCCTATCATATGTATTAAGGTAAGGCGTAAGGTCAATAAACACCTCGTCTATAGAATATACGTGAATATCTTCTTCTGATATAAAATCTAAATAAATATTATAAATTTCCGTACTCGCTTCTATATATCGTGACATGCGAGGGGTAGCAATTATATAGTCTATCAAAAGCTCTTTATTATTTATTAGCTCTCCTCTCGATATACTTTTTTTAAGTAAGCCACCACCTCTGGTAAGGCGACTTCTTTGGGCATTGAGCTTAGCTATGGTCTGTTCGACCTCAAATAATCTAGGTCTACCAGGTATTCCTAATTCTTTAAGTGGTGGAGTAACTGCAAGACAGATGGTCTTATTGCTCCTCTCTTTATCAGCAACTACTAAATTCGTATCGAGCGGATCTAACCCTCTATCCACGCACTCTACCGAAGCATAAAATGATTTGAGATCTATGGCAATGTAGCACTTTTTGTCCAAATATCAAGCCCCCTTTTCCACACTCCCCATGGAAAAAGTATATCATTAATCAATACATTTGTAAACATTAGTTCTGAAAATATTTTTAATAAATTAACTTCAGCTCTGTTCCCTTTCAAATAAAAAACTATAGCAAGTTTATCGTTCCAATGCGTTAGATTTTATCTCTAACTTTCAGACCCCTCTAACAAGCTACAGCCTTATAAAAATTAATATTTTATTTCTTTCTTAATAAAGTTACCATTTCTAAGCTCTTCAAATGCTTTATTAAGGCCCTCTCTCGTATCCATGACAATAGGTCCACCCCAATGCACCTCTTCTCCTAACCTTTTAGAGGCGATAAAAAGTACCCTTGCCTCGTTATCACTAAGATTTTCTATGGACACTGAGTTTCCATTACTTAGCTTAGCTGCCGTTTTTTCTTCAATTTCATCATCTGCTACCTTTACATCTCCCAGTAAAGTAAATAACATTACAGAGGCCTCTGGATTACAATTTACGACTACCTTAGACCTTGGATTTATTGCAATATCATAATAATCAAAAGGCAGGAAATTACTCTTAAAACCTTCCTTATTTTCAAACTCCCCTGCCAGCAGTCTTATCCTGCCTCCTTCAACAGTGATTTCCTTTATATCTCCTTCCTTGATGCTGTGATAATCCGGAGATGTCATCTTATCTTTGGCAGGAAGATTAAGCCATAGCTGTACGCCAAGCATTCTGTCTGTAGCCGGTAGCTTCTCCTCATGCATTATTCCCGATCCAGCCGTCATCCATTGCACCTGACCATCACCAACTGTATCACTGTTTCCCATACTATCTTTATGCTGCATAGCACCTTTCAGCACATAACTGATAGTTTCAATACCTCTATGAGGGTGCATTGGAAATCCAGCCGTATAATCATCTGGATTATAACTATCAAACGAGTCAAGCATCAATATGGGATCAAAGTCGTGTACCGTGTTATGACCTAAAACTCTGACCAGCTTTACTCCTGCTCCATCGATTGTTTCAAATCCTCTGACCTTTTTTATTACCCTTCTTTCCATAATTTCATTACCTCATCATACTTTTAACTCATGGTATTTTTTCAAGTAGCAAACCATTTGCTCCTGTTCATCATTATTAAAGATTTCCAATTCCTTTTCTATCATCTGTCTATTTTCAGGCTCCACCTGTACAATTAGCTTCTCCCCCTCTTCAGTAAGCGAAAGATAGCTTCGTCTTCTGTCAGCTTCATCTGTTCTTTTGGCAATCAAATTTCTTTTAAGCAAGTTGTTCACTATAAGTGGCATAGTACCGCAACTACTTAATATGGCTTCTTGTACCTGGCCAATACTCATTTCCCCCTTATTGTGAAGTGCCTCAAGAACAGCAAACTGACCCATGCTTAATCCATATTTTTTTACAATTAATGATGTTTTCCTATCAATGGCATTAGCCATACGATGTATTCCTATCAAAATTTTTAACGCATTAGTATTCATATCCACCTCTTAATATCTCTATATAGATATATTCCCCTAATCAAGTATCTTAAACGGCACTATTCAGCAATAAAAAACTGCCATGACTGTTTTACTACCTACATATCATGACAGGTTATAATCTAAATCATATTGTGAGGGTCCAGTAAAATATCCGCATCCTTCTCATCCAATATACCCTCTTCAATAATGACTTCCTTTACGCTTCTATCTTCATTTTGAGCCTTTTTAGCTACGTATGCAGCCTTTTCATATCCCACAATTGTATTTAACGCTGTGATAAGCATCAAATTTTTTTCGTTATGCTGATCAATCCTTGCAATGTTTAATTGTATACCCTTTAAGCACCTATCCACAAAAGAATTTATACCATCACTCATAATCTCAATACTTTCAAGAATTACATGTGCCATAATCGGCATATATGTATTAAGCTGGAAATGTCCCTGAGATGTAGCAAAATTTATCGTCGCCTGATTACCAAATACTCTTGAACAAACCATTGCAAGTGCCTCGCACTGCGTAGGATTCACCTTACCTGGCATAATAGAACTACCCGGCTCATTCGCTGGAAGAATTAGCTCTCCAATACCACATGAAGGGCCACACGCCAGCCATCTGATATCATTAACTATTTTAAAAAGACTACCACCTATATTGGCAACACAATCTGAAACAGCTGAAATATCATCTCTAAAGCTCATGCTATAGTATTTGCTGTCAGCCGATACTAGATTTCCTTGCAGGCTCAAGTTATCATTTAAAATACCCACTACCTCTTTATCGAAGCCGCATGGAGCATTAAGGCCACTACCTACTGCAGTGCCACCAATAGGAAGTGTGTACAGTTCTTTTAAGGTATCCTTTAGCCTATCTACTCCCATCTCTATCGCCTTTCGCCAGCCTGCTATTTCACCACTTACACGAATTGGAGCAGCATCCTGCAAATGTGTTCTTCCGACCTTGATTACTCCAGTAAATTCTTTTTCCTTATCTATCAGAACGCTTATCATTTCCTGTAGGCTAGGTAGAAGCCACTTCTCCACAGCATATATGATAGAGATTTTTAATGCCGTTGGGAATGTATCATTTGAGCTTTGACTCATATTTACATGGTCATTAGGATGTATCAGCGCCTTTCCCGCATAGATATTACCCAGATTGGCTATTACTTCATTGACATTCATATTTGTCTGTGTACCACTTCCCGTCTGAAATACCTTTAACGGAAATTCATCCCACATTTTTTGTGATTCAATGCTCTCAATGGCTTTAGAGATACATCTATACCTTTCGTCATCAAGCCTTCCCAGATGAAAATTTGCCAATGCCGCAGCTGCTTTAATTTTAAGATAACTTTTTATTATTAAAAGCGGCATCCTATAACTACCTATTGGAAAATTTTCTAGGCTTCTTTGAGTTTGTGCCCCCCACATAGCATCACTGGGAACCCTGATTTCTCCCATTGAATCCAGTTCAATCCTAAAGCTGTCATTCTCTTTTTTATTTTTGCTTTTTTTATGATTCATAGCAATACTCCTGTCATAATACTTACTATGGTTCTACTTCCATAACATGATAGTTATAAGTTTTTCACTTTGCCAATAGCCTCTGCAATTGCAGGCACAACGTTTCTATCAAACGGGTCAGGCAATATATGATCTCTGTCGGGATTTTCGATTACTTCAGAAAGTGCTATAGCTGATGCCATTTTCATATCTAATGTTACTTGCTTCACACGATGATCAAGTAATCCTCTAAAGATTCCTGGAAATGCCATTACATTATTTATTTGATTAGGAAAATCCGATCTACCAGTTCCTACAATAGCAGCTCCAGCTTCCTTTGCCAAATCTGGCATAATTTCCGGCTCCGGATTACTCATTACAAATACAATTGGATCATCTGCCATACTTCTTATCATATCCTTGCTTACAATGCCACCACGACTTACACCTATAAGGACATCTGCTCCTACCAGTGCATCTGCCAGACTACCCCTTATATCATCTTGATTTGTAATCTGTGCGATTTCCTCCTGAGCATTATTATTGCTTTCACATCCCCTATATATGATACCAAATTTATCGCATATAATAACATTGCCAAGCTTCATATGAATAATCAATCTTGCTATGGCAATGCCTGCTGAACCAGCTCCGCTAATTACAATCTTACACTCTTTTTTCCCTAATACCTTCTTGGCATTTATAAGTGCCGCACATGTTACAATAGCTGTGCCATGCTGGTCATCGTGAAATACAGGTATATCGCAACTCTCGCTAAGCAGCTTCTCAATTTCAAAACAACGGGGTGCACTTATATCCTCTAAGTTTATTCCTCCAAAGCTTTTAGATATAGCTGTAACAATATTTACAATTTCTTTTGTATCCTTACTATCAATACAAATCGGTACTGCATCTATATTGGCAAATTGCTTAAATAAAGCACACTTACCTTCCATAACAGGCATTGCCGCTTGAGGTCCTATGTCTCCTAATCCCAGTACTGCGCTTCCATCAGTGATGACCGCAACAGTATTGCCCTTTCCAGTATATTCATACGCATTTTGCTCATCCTTGGCAATTTCCATACAAGGAGCTGCTACGCCGGGAGTATACGCTATAGATAGCTCCTTACGATTTGTAATAGGTTCTTTAAGCTGTACATCGAGCTTTCCTTTCCACTGCTTATGTTTACTGAGTGCAATCTTACTTACCTGATTAACATCCATAGCTTCTCCTTTCGATTACAAAAATCGCATATTTATATTATTACATATTCCATTCCTTTAAGTCAAAATAAAAAAGCCTAGATACATCTAGGCTTCGTGGTACACCCACAGGGGATCGAACCCTGGACACCCTGATTAAGAGTCAGGTGCTCTGCCAGCTGAGCTATGGGTGTATATTCATTAAACAACTATATCATTTTAGCATGTCCATATTTTATTGTCAAGGGATTTTTTAAAAAAGTTCAGCTAATTAATGAGTATGTCATCTTATATTCTTTTTGTTTTTACATTAGTTTACCTCGCAGAATGTCTTTCCTTTTCACATATAAAAAAGAGGCCACAGCCTCTTAATCACTCTAGCATTGAAATTGTTATAATAGTTCTAGCATCTTGGATAAATCCGTATTACCCTGCTCCTGTACATGATGATCTTCAACCTCATGACGGTATTTCTCCATCATACCTGTAAAAATATCTGCTGTTGAAGGTGGCGTATAGCTAATGGTGTTAGCACCAGCATCTATTGTAGCCTTTATGCTTTCTTCCGTCGGTCCGCCTGTGGCAATAATTGGTAGATCAGGGTATTTTTCTCTTATACCTCGAACTATTTCCGGAGTATTAGGACCGGCAGATACATTGAGAATCGTCGCCCCAGCTTCAATTCTAGATGCTATATCCGTCGTATGGCTTACCACAGTAACTATAATAGGAATGTCTACCACCTTACTTATAAGTCTTATATTTTCATTGCTCATAGGGGAATTAACGACTACTCCATATGCACCATGCGCCTCTGCATCCTTGGCCATTACCACTGCTCTAAAGCCTTGAGTGGTCCCTCCACCTACTCCTGCAAATACAGGTATAGATGCAGCTGTTATAATGGACTGTGAAATAATTTGCTGTGGCGTAAATGGATATACAGCCAACACAGCATCTGCATTACAATTTCTTATAATTGCTATATCCGTAGTAAAGATAACAGACTTTATTCGTCTGCCCATGACAACTATTCCAGGTGCCTTCCAAATAATCTCCGGAATATGTAAATTTTTGGCCCTAAGCTTTCCATTGACCTTAGGAAGCGGCTTTTTCACTTTTACATCTTCGCTCATTATGTCCTCCCTAAATTGCTACAGTCCCATCTTCTAAAGCATCGTCCTCTTCTATTTTCTCATCTTCAACCTTTACCGCATTGATCGGAAGTACGATGACAGCCTTGAAAAATCTATTGCCTTCCTTATAGATAAATTCCCCGCCCATGTTCTTGCTGATTTTTTCACATGTTTTGAGGCCTATCTTTGTACTCTCTACCTTACGTGCTACCTTCGCAATGGCATTTATGAAGCTAATTACAATATTCTCATCCTGCATCATAGCGCTTATTATGATAGAATCTGTCGGTTCTGCATACTTCATCATATTGGAGAAAACATTATCAAAAAGTCTTCTTACTGCAAATATATCCAGTTCCACCAACAGTTCGTTTAAATCAAATTGCATATCTACCACAAAATCATTGCTTATAAGCTCTGCCACATGCTCAGTAAGAAGCTGCTGAAACAAAAGATCAGCATCCACTACTTCCTTATCTTGTGAGGCATCATTATCGCCAAACACCAAAAAATACTGAAAAAGCTTATCAGACATTTCTTTTAGCTGGTTAGACTTATTCTTGCATGACTCAATATAGGAAAATAGTTCCTCTTGACTGGTATACTTATTTTTCTGGATAATATCCAAATAGCCTATAAGCGATGTTAGCGGAGTCCTAATATCATGAGACATTGAGGTTATTAGCTGAGAATTAGCCTCAAATGCCTGCCTCTCGTTTTCCAGCCTTCTGATAATAGATCTTCTCATATCATCAGCTCCCTTCGCAAGAAGCGTTAGCTCGTCATGTCCCTTGGCTTTAATCTCTTTATATATTTCTCCTCCACTGACTTCCATAATCTGAGTTGTAATTCTGCTTAGCCTTCGAAGCACCCTTTGATTGAATACAACAATGAGTAGGATAAATGTAAAAAGGCTCACCAGAAAACCGATTATTAATACTCTTCCTTTAAATCTTTCAGCAGAATAGTTTTCCATATGAACCAGATACTGACCATCAGAGAAAGTCAAAATTCTGTTTCTAAAGTCCTCTTTAACGACGGAAGAATCTATATATGGTCCACTTGATGTAAGCTGTTTTTGGGAAATATCTTCCTTGGCAACAACAAGCTTCTTGTCTGCCTCCCTGTTAAAATCCAAGACCCACGGAGACTCATAGTATGTATGATAGCTATCGTATACGGTAAAAAAGGTATAGGTATTTTTCTTGGCCCATTTAGAAAGCTCATCTCGATCCTGCCCTGATACCTCATTTCTAACCACATATTCCTGAAACTCTTCAAACTTTTGATTGATAGTCTTTCGCATCACCTCAGGATCCTTATAGTATCTTTTTACCACCTGCTCTCCAGCACTATCAAAAAGAAAATAAATGGCAGCTGCAATCAAAAGACTGCACACAAAGCAAATGGCTGTCTTTGCACCAAGGGATATAAAGTATCCCTCGTAGCTGCTACCACCTTTTTTAAATAGATAAATTCCTTTTTTTAAGGAAAATTTTTTCTTGCTATTACCCTTAGAACTATTGCTCCTTTTCATGTACATCCTTTTAAAGCTTCTATGATTATCCTATTTTATATCCTTTGCCCCAAACTGTTTGTACTATATTTTCGTCACTGCCTGGTTCATCGAGCTTTCGACGCAAATTTAATACATGAACCATAATTTTATTTCCTGAGCTACTTTTATATTCTTCTCCCCATACATTTTCAAACAATTCCTTAGCGGATACTGTTTCACCCCTATGGTCAAGCAGGCATCTTAAAATATCATACTCCTTATCTGTAAGCGAAAGTCTGGTCCCATGCTTTATTATATATCTTTTTTTAGTGTCTAATTCTATGCCATGAGAAAGAATTTCTATATGAGATTTCCTATATACCTTACCCTGATATTTATTATATCTACGAATAAGTACCCTGACCTTCATAAGCAGTTCTTCATGGTCAAAAGGTTTTTCCAGGTAATCATCTCCACCTTGCTCATATGCATCCATCTTGCTGCTTTCACTTGAGTCTGCGGTCAAAAATAATACCGGTGCATTGGAAAACTGTCTTACCTTAGCACAAAGCTCAATGCCATTTATCCCAGGCATCATAATATCGAAAATAAGCAGATCCCACTTGTTATCATTTTTAATTTTAAGCAGTGCATCTTCCCCATTTTCCACATCTTCCACATGAAATCCTTCTGTTTTGAGCAGTACCCCTAGCACTTCTCTAATATCAGGATTATCGTCTACTATTAAGATTTTTTCTCTCTTTGATTCCATTGTTTCACCCTATCTATGAAAAAAATTATAATTATTGCACCTACAATTGTCACCAGTGTTGATAACAGCAGCATACTCTTTGCCCCGTGCTCATCTAACACTTTTCCACCTATCAAGCTGGCAAATACCATCCCTAAGGTTATCATAATGGTAAATAAGGACTGACCTTTTACGGCCTCTCCCTTTTCCATCGTCTCTCCGATGAACTGCACCATGGCAGGAAGATAAAGAGCAAATGATACTGGCTGAAATAAGTGTGCCAGATAAATTACCATAACGCTGTTTGCTAAATAGCATATGCCTATTTTTATGCAAAATCCAATTGCCGCCACTTTAAGCAAAAGCCGACATCCAAATCGCTTATGCAGTAAATGAAAAGCACACAAGGTAGGAATTTCCAAAAACGCCATAATTCCAAGCGCAAATCCCACATGGCTACTATCTCCATTGACACTGAATATAATTTGTGGCATAAAACTATTCAATATACCATTGTTAAAAAAAACAAATGCAGTACCTATACTCATAAAAAAGAAATTTTTATTTCTTTTTAGAAAAAGCCAAAGCCCTATCTTTTCATCATCAAGCTTCACATGCTCTATATCAGAAAATGTAACCTGCTCAATTGTAGTTAGACTTTCGGAACCTTCCATCATTCCACCAACTGACATATGTGGAATTTCTGCACAAACCATAAGTTCATCACTTTTTTTAAAACAATCATCTGAACCTTCAATGGTTAAGGCTTCATTGTCAATTTTAGCGAAATTTTGCCTAAGCCCAATATGATTAGTATCTAATTTTCTGTAACAAAATGTCATATATGCTGTCGTGATAATAAGCCCGGCAAGAAAAATAATACCTGCTACTGGAATACTGGCTTCCCCGTAAAGCTTAATCACCGTTCCCATAAGGGCACTCATTGCTGCAAATGCTAATGATCCAAAGCTCCTATCTAACCCGAAATTTATTTTTTCTCCCTTGCTTTCAAAGGCGAAGGGCATAGTATTTAGTAGTCCCTGCAAGGCTGCCACAATTGCCAGCTGAAAAATATATAAAGAAGTCAGCATGAGGGATTTTTCATCAAGAATAAAAAACAGCAGCCCGCCAGCACACATTAACAGAGTTAATAAAATGCTCATGCCCATCACGTCTAAGCGCTTAGATCTATCTGCAATATCAGCAAAAAATGGCTGCACTAGCACTGCCAGTACATTGCCCGTAGCTATGATCATCCCAATATATTCGCTGCTATAACCCTTAGGCAAAAGAAATAATGAAACGAAGGATCCGATGATTCCATAGTACATCCAGTAAGTACCATGTATGGCTGCATAAGTCACATTAAGCTTTCTTCCCATATTACTCCTTCATATCTACATTGTATTCGCTTTCATCATCTTAAAGCGTATCATAAAGCCTCTAACTCCTCTAGCGAATGCACGTATATACTTGAAACTTGCTTAAGTTCAGCCTGTTCTGACTCACTAACAGGATCATATATTCCCACAGTAGTCATACCTAAGCTATCCGCCACCTTTACCGCATATAGTCCGTCTTCAAATACCCATATGTCGTCCAGCTTGCTTTCTTCATCAGGCTCTATACCCAGCTTAGAGATAGCATGATAAAAGGCTTTGGTATCTCTCTTACTAAATCCAATACTGTCACTTGTCAGTATATGAGAAAAGTATCCATCTAGCCCACTTCGTTTTACGCCAATGCTGGCAAGCTCATAGTCTGTAGATGTAAGTATCACCATAGGAACTTGTTTCTCTTTCAATTTATCAAGAAGAGGGATGACACCTTTTTTTAAAGAAAATCCAGTCTCATATCCAAGCCGCATTTCATCCCTAAGACCGCAGATTATATCATCTACTTCAAGGGGAACTCCAAAGGTATCTATCATGTAATTTGCTACCATTATAGGGGTCATCGAGAAAAATAGACTCCCTATATCCCTTGGTGCCTCTATACCCTGTTTTTTTAAGAATCTGTATCCACATGTGTGCCACAGAGGCATGGAATCTATCAGAGTTCCATCCAAATCAAAAATTATTCCACTAATTTTTCCTGTATCTACTGAGACTTTTTTCATTTTTTTATTATACCATATAAATTAATTTTCTATAATTTTATTTTTTCAAAATAAATCGGTAAAAAGATACCTCCTATTCCATCTCCTAAATGTATCTGCTAAAAGATTTATGTTGCTCTTGTTAATTTCTCCTAATAATCTTTTTACTAAAAAAGGGGATTGTAATCCCCTCTATATGTTTCCTTCATATTGATTTTTGAAAGTTTGCTCATCAATATTATAACTGACATCAAATAAGATTTTTAAAACAGTCAAGAATAATGGAAACTACTACAGCAATCTGTACTCCAAGTAGTGCCCGAAACTTCACAATGGTTTCCACCTCTTGAATCTCCTTTTTTAACTTATAATATTTACTCATTCCCCATATCCACCAGAAAAAATCCAGTATAACAATGATTAGAAAGAAAAGATACATGCTACTCATTTGATTTCTTCTTGGGTTATAGTTTGTGTGAAGGAATATCAGTTGCCCTACTATTAACAGTATCTGAACTATTAAATTACTATAGGCATATGCTTTATTAAGCTTCATACTTCACCTCTATTTCACATTTACCCATATTGCTATCATCTTTCTAAATGTTTAAATAAAATAATAGCCCATTGGAATCACCTTCTCTCAATGAATCATCCCCACTGAAAATGCTATACCTTAATTAGATAATTAATGAGGGATTTACACTACGAGTGAAAACACAAATTTTTCAACCTCATTATACTCCCGTGTTTAAAATTATACAATACATTTTTCAACTAAAATTTGAAATCAAATTCCAGCTAATACTTGCCAAAGAAAAAGAAGCCTCCAAAAGGAAGCTTCTTTACTATCTTTTATCAGCTATTATTTCCAGCAGTCTGTATTTGTGATGCCTATATCAGCAGCCTTAAATACAGGATCTAATCCCTGCTTTCTTTGCTTTTGATAATCCTTAAGTGCCTTGCAGGCAATATTGCCAAGGAACAGCATTGCTATACAGTTCACAAGTGCCATAAACGCCATGGTCACGTCAGCAATATTCCATGCCAATGTAAGGTCTAGATTTGCACCTATGAATACCATTACTACACATAGTATTCTAAATGCTAGCATTGCGCTCTTGCTTTCGGTTATGAAACGCATATTAAATTCAGCATAGAAGTAATTGCCTATTAGCGAAGTAAATGCAAATAAAGCAACAGAGAATGTTAATACCGCTACACCTGTTTCCCCAAATACTGTCTGAACGCTCTTTTGTACAACAGGAATACCATTTAGATCTCCCGCATTTACATGCATGTTTGTAGTTAAAACGATGAATACTGTTGTGGAACAGATTATAATGGTATCTATGAAAACGGAAATTACCTGCACCAGACCCTGCTTAACAGGATGGCTTACATCCGCTGAAGCTGCTGCATTAGGTGCGGAACCCATACCTGCCTCATTACTGAACAGACCTCTCTTAATACCTATCACCATGCATGAACCTGCAAAGCCGCCAAAAATAGCCTGAAAATCAAATGCTTCCTTGAAGATTGTTCCAAATACCTCTGGTAGGGTCTTATAGTTTATTACTGTAATAGCAAGACCCATAATTATATAGATAGATGCCATTATTGGTACCAGTACTGAAGAAAGTGTACCTATTTTAGTAGCTCCACCAAAGAATAGGAAGGCAGATACTACCGATAGAAGGATTCCGATTCCGGCTGCTACCATCTGGTAATGCTCTGCACCTGCATAATGCTCAAATGCGGATGCTATGTTAAATGACTGCAATGAATTGAAGCCCATGGCAAATGTGATAATAAGTATAATGGAGAAAAGAACTCCAAGCCATCTATATCCCAATGCTCTTTCAATATAGTATGATGGGCCTCCCTTATATATGCTGCCATCTTTCTGCTTATATATCTGGGCTAAAGTAGATTCAATAAATGCAGAAGCAGATCCTATAATCGCCATAATCCACATCCAGCATACAGCTCCAGGTCCACCAAGCACCACTGCTGTAGCTACACCTGCAATATTTCCTGTACCTACTCTGGAAGCAGTAGCAATCATTAGAGCCTGAAAAGATGAAATACCACCCTCGTGGCTCTTCTCCTTAAGAACCCTTATCCCTTCTGGGAAAAGTCTAAGCTGAACTACTCCCGTTCTAATTGTAAATAGCAATCCTACAGCTATTAATATCCAAAATAAAATATAGCCATAGAGCCAGTCATTGAGGGTGCCTACTACACCGTTTATCGCGTCAAAATACTTGCTCATAAACCCTCTCCTTCTCTTTCGTTTACAATAACATTCCTATAAAAACACATAATTATTTTTCATAATTACTTTGATATTATATCACACTAAAGGATTGTAGGCAAATTGACAAAACAAGGTAAAGGTAATAAAATGAAAATGGATTTCATTTTCATCATGATTTTGTTTTCTCTTCATTGCTTAAAAGTTGCTGTCTCTTATTTGAGAAAGCATATAACATTTGGAGGTAGATGTGGATAAAAAATTAAATACTGCAAAAAGATATTCCACCAAACAAGGAAATATAATAGCAGATTATTTGCAAGAGCATGTAAATGAAGCTGTTACTGCAAAATCCGCATGTGCAGATTTGATGAGAATGGGTCATGACATCGGTCTTACAACTGTATATCGTCATCTAAATAGAATGGCAAGGGATGGTATATTGCGAGTGTCAAATCCTCCAGGTGAAAAGGAAACATACTTTTTCCTGCAAAAAGGAGAAATTCCCCCTATTCATCTCCAATGTGAGAGCTGCGGCAGGTTGGTGGATATTCACTGTAATACCATAAGGAATTTATGCCTTCATCTATTAGATGAGCATCAGTTTAAGGTTAACACACACAAGGCCATCCTTTTGGGGCTGTGCAAAACATGTAGGGAAACAAAAAGTGGTGGTGAAAGGTATGCAGGCTACTCCAAAGCAAGTAGTATAAAAGAAAGGATATAGTTGATATGAAACGAAGTTTAAAGATTTTAGCACTCATTATGACAATAGTCATGGTAGCAGGAGGTTTTGCCGCTTGTGGAAAGAAAGCGGATGGCACAAAAAAAGGTGATAAGCTAAAGGTTGTAACCACAATCTTTCCACAATATGATTTCTTAAAGGAAATAGGTAAAGATAGAATCGACCTTACCATGCTTCTTAAGCCTGGTGCAGAAAGTCATACATATGAGCCTACTCCAAAGGACATAAATACTATCAATGATACTGATCTATTTATATATGTTGGTGGAGATTCCGATGAGTGGGTTGAAGATATTTTAGATTCTACTAAAAACAAGGATTTAAAATTAGGAAAGCTTATGGACTATGTTAAGACCGTCCCAGAAGAAACCGTTGAAGGAATGGAAGAAGAACACGACCACCATCACGACGGACATCATCATGATTCAGACCATGACGAGGATGCTGATCACGATCATGACTCCGATCACGACCACGATAAGGATGCTGATCACGATCATGACCACGATTCTGACAAGGACGATGAGCATGTTGACGGAGACAAGAACCATGATGAAGACGTGGAATATGATGAGCATGTATGGACATCTCCAAAGAATGCTATTAAAATAGTAAAAGCACTTACTAAGGAATTAGGTAAGCTTGATCCTGACAACAAGGATTTTTATGAAAAAAATGCTAAAGATTACATCGAAAAACTAAAAGGTCTTGATAAGGAGCTTAAAGGTGTAGTCAAGGATGCAAAGAGAAATGAAATAATAGTAGGAGATAGATTCCCGTTCAGATATTTAGTGGATGACTATGATATTAAATATTATGCCGCTTTCCCTGGCTGCGCTACGGAAACAGAGGCAAGTGCTAAAACCATTGCATTCCTAACAGACAAGATTAAGGAAGATAAAATTCCAGTGGTATTCCACAGAGAACTTTCCAACGAAAAGATTGCAGATGCCCTATGCGATGCAACAGGTGCAAAGAAGCTACTTCTTCATTCCATGCATAACGTTAGTCAAAAAGATTTTGATAATGGTGCAACCTATCTCTCACTAATGCAAGACAATATAAAGGCATTAAAGGAGGCACTTAATTAGATGAATTTAATAACCTGCAGAGATTTAAGCTTCGCCTATGACGGCAAGATAGTCTTTGAAAATCTGAGCTTTCATGTGGAGGATGGTGATTTTCTAACCATACTTGGTTCAAATGGAGCCGGAAAAAGCACTTTAATGAAAGGGCTTTTGCGCCTTAAGGATCCGGCAAAGGGTAGTATCGAGTATTCACAAAGCTTAAAGCCTCATCACATAGGCTATTTACCACAGCAAAAGGCAGTACAAAAGGATTTCCCTGCAGGCGTTTTCGAAGTCGTACTATCAGGTAGGCTTAACAGAAAGGGTATAGCTCCTTTCTTTAATAAAGAGGACAGGGACAGTGCAAATCACGCCCTGTCCTCTCTTGGTATTGAGAATTTAAAAAAACATTGTTTCCGTGAACTTTCAGGAGGACAACAGCAACGAGTCTTACTGGCAAGAGCACTTTGCGCCACTACTAGCTGCATAGTATTAGATGAACCTGTAACTGGCTTAGATCCAAAAACCTCCCAGGATTTTTATGATCTGGTCACAAAACTGAATCAAGATGAAAAGATAACCGTCATCATGGTCAGTCATGATCTGCATGGAGCAATAAAATTTTCAAAAAATATACTTCACATCGAGCAAGACTATCGGTTCTTTGGCAATGTGTCAGATTACTTAAATGAGCCTGCCATAAGACCACTACTTGATAACAGGAAATCTAAAACCATTACTATAATGGGCGAAGAAATAGATATTGAGAAAGGAGAAGCATAAATGGAACAGTTCATACGCATGCTACAATATCCATTTTTGGTAAATGCCATAGTCGTGGGCGTACTTGTAGCCCTTTGCGCTTCTCTGCTCGGAGTTAGCCTTGTACTCAAACGCTACTCTATGATAGGAGATGGTCTTTCACATATTGGATTTGCCTCACTTGCCATTGCCTACGCATTAAACATTGCACCTCTTAGCGTTGCCATACCTGTATGTCTTGTAGCTGCATTCCTTCTGTTAAGACTTACCGAAAATTCCAAGATACAAGGAGATGCCGCCACAGCTATACTTTGTAGTGGCTCACTTGCTATAGGTGTTATGACCATCTCACTTACCAGGGGTATGAATACTGATGTATGTAACTATATGTTTGGAAGCATACTAGCTATGAGCAGATCCGATGTTTTTCTATCCATCGGTCTTTCCATAATAGTGATACTCCTTTATATTTTTTGCTATCATAAAATATTTTCTATTACCTTTGATGCCGATTTTGCCACGGCTACAGGAGTAAAAACTTCATTCTATAATATGATTTTGGCACTTCTTACTTCAATTACCGTAGTTTTAGGCATGAGGATGATGGGTGCCTTACTCATATCCAGTCTAATTGTATTTCCATCTCTTTCTGCAATGCGAATTAGCAAAAGGTTCTTCGCAGTTATCTGTCTTTCTGCTATAATATCAGTAGTGTGCTTTGTAATAGGAATATATTTTTCCTTTATCCACAATACACCACCTGGAGCAAGCATAGTCATACTTAATATGATTCTCTTTTCATCCCTATGGATCTTAGAAAAGGCGCGCTCCAAATAGACATGGATACAGCAAGCGTTATTGGCACAAGACTTTTATAAACTGATATAATAATGGATAGAAGGCAAATAGTATCTCGTCCTTTATTATAGGCAATATAATCTTAGCTAAAAACATTTTATATAGAGAGGTATACTTAATGAAGCAATTACAAAGGAGCTGTGTCATTCTCATTTGTCTGATGGCAGTAGTCTTCTGCTTTACTGGCTGCAAAAATAAAGACAGGGACACCCGAATAAAAGAGCTTGAAAACTCAAGTACAAATCAGAGTGAATCCCTTAAGTCAGCAAATGAAAAAAATGCTCCCCTCACACAGGATCAAAAGGACGCCAAAACTCAGGCAGATGTAATAAACGGAAAAAGCACCTATCCATATAACGTTCGAAAGGATAGAAAAAGCTTTGATGCGAAAAATATTGATATAGTTGTTGGCGATGACTACTATGCTACACAGATAAATGATTGGTTCATCAATCCTACAGCATATGCCGGCAAAACTGTTGAAATTGAAGGCTACTATATAGATTTAGGGGACTACAAGCTGGTAGGAAGATTTGGTCCTACCTGTCCATATTGTATGGGAGGCTACGTGTCCTTTGAATTTAAAGGGGATCAGGATCTTTCTAAGCTAAAAAATAAAGAAAGCTGGATTAAAATCCAGGGGATTTTAAGGCAGGGGCATAATACAGTATTTGGTCCATTCCAATATATAGAAGCTATAAATGTTGAAAAAATGCCTGAAGTAGGTAAAGCCACAGTAGTAAATTAAAGTGACATTTAATTTTTTAACAGATAATATAGAAAAAAAGGCAGCTTATTATCAAGCTGCTTTTTTGTACCAAAAAAGCTGGCATACATAATAATACCGACCCCAACAATTTAGACATATGTCCAAAGTTAGAGGTCGGTATATAATCTAGCCTTTTCTTTGTTTAATTTGAATTATTTTTCAAATCTTCTTTTTCCAAGAGCTGCTACAGCACCTGCAAGTAATACTGTATATAACATTATATTTTCAGCATCGCCTGTCTTTGGCGCCTTATTTCCTGCTTTACCATTTCCTCTGGATACAGGTGTTGAAGGTGTCACTGGTGTTGTGCTTGCTGGAGTCTGCGGCTTAATATTTTCCGGCTCTCCAGGTGTAACAGGTTGCTCTGGTGCTGGTGGTGTCTCAGGATCTGGTTCTGGATCAGTCTGAGTTCCGTTATCAGTTACCTCTGGTTTTTCTGGTACTGGCGGTGTCTCAGGATCCGGTTCTGGATCAGTCTGAGTTCCGTTATCGGTCACTTCTGGTTTTTCTGGCGCTGGTGGGCATGGCTCACACTCCTTTTCCTTACTGAAGAAGTATACTAAATTGTTTTCTCCCTCATTTATTATAATAGACTCATCACCATAAACCTTCTTGTATTTTTCCTTATCAGCTACATCATCTCCTAACTGTTGATCCTTTTCACTAACTGTATACTTATCTCCCGCTTTCAGACCAGTAATCACTTTATCTGCCTGAAGCTTATTGCCTTCATTGTCAATATATACAATAGTCAGGTTACCCTTCTTTGGATCTACTGGTGGCTTAGGTTCTTCCTTTACTACCTTCTTGTAAAGAACAATCACCTTATTGTTGCCACCCTTTACAGTTATTTCACCATTTCCATACTTGTATTCGTAGTCATTGCCATCTTTAGTGATCTTGTTATCTACGTTTACAGTATAGCTGTCACCATCTGTAAATTCTCCAGGAACATTTTTCTCCTTTATCTTATTGCCTTCATCATCAACATAGATAATGGTAATAGTTCCCTTTTCTTTTTCTGCTGGAGGCACTGGCTCTGGAGTTCTTGCATAATAGTAAACAACTGTAGTTTCACCTTCAGTTACCTTACCAGTCTTCTCACCAAGAGTAATCTTTCCAGCTTCGTATCCAGCCTTAGGCTTCTCATTAGCATCATAAGGAGTGTCAAGTGCCTGATCCTGCAAGATATATTCAGACTCAGTTTCGCCTCCTTCATATACATGAACCACCTTTACAGAACCTGTCTTAGGTGCTTCAGGCTCTTCTCCAGGCTCGGCAGGAGTCTTAGCATAATAGTAAATTACAGTAGTTTCACCTTCCTTCACTACTCCGTCCTTGTCTCCTACGGCAACAACACCCTTCTCAAAGCCTTCCTTATCCTTAGCCTCAGATGTATATGGTGTATCTACATCAACATTTTGCACCGCATATTCTGTAACTGTCTGTCCACCTTCATAAATATGCACAACCTTTACAGAGCCCTTCTTAGCTTCAGGTGCTGGAGTGGTTACCTTCTCTTTGTATAAAAGTATAACCTTATTTTCACCTTCTTTAACAGTTATTTCACCGTTTCCATACTTGTATTCGTATGTCTTGCTGCCATCGTCGCTAGTAATAGTGTCATCACCTTTGACAACATACTTATCGCCTACATTCTTTTCTTCCTCTACAGGTACTTCCTTGATGACATTGCCATCTCCATCCATGTATACAAGAACCACTGTACCCTTTGCTGGCGCTGGAGGTACTTCAGTCTTCTTTTCTGCATACAATACCACTACAGTATTTTCGCCTTCTTTAACAGTTATTTCACCGTTTCCATACCTGTATTCATAAGTCTTATCTTCAACATTTATTTCAGGATCAACATTTACCTGATATTTTTCATTTACATTGTGTTCTGTCTTGTCTCGATCAGTTTTAATAATCTGACCTTTATCATCAATATAAACTATTGTTACTGTACCCTTCTTTGCCACTGGTTCCTCTGGAGTTTCAGGTGTCTTAGCATAATAGTAAACAATTGTCGTTTCACCCTCTGTAACCTTACCTGTAGCAGTACCTGTGGTTACAACACCTGCTTCGTAGCCCTCCTTTGGTTCCTGAGATGTGGTGTATTCAGTGTCTACATCTACATTTTCATGGATATATTTTACAACTGTTTCTCCACCCTCATAGACGTGGACAACCTTTACAGAGCCTTTCTTTGCAACAACAGGTGGTTCTTCATTTTTCTTATATACATATACAATAGTTCTATTTAGTCTATCCTTGGAGATTTTACCTTCTTCTGGATCAGAAGATGTCTCTATCCTCTTGTATGTATATCCTTCGATCTGCTTATTGGCACCTCTCTTATCAGCATCCACGCTGTATGCAGTGTCTTCTTTTGCATCGGTTACTATCTTCTCCTCAGCAGCAATAGGTGTACCGTCCTGATCTACATACTTAACTGTTACATTACCAGTAACCTTTTTGTACACATAAACGATAACCTGTGTTTCTTCCTTTATTTCTCCCTTTTCAGGGTCAGATGCTACCTCAACGCGTACAAATTCATAGCCTTGATCTGTTAAGTCAGAAGGATTTTTCTCATCATTTCTAACGATTTCATATCCTTCTCCCACATTACCATTAGCCACCTCTTTGTCGGCTTTGATAGTGTTTCCTTCCTGGTCAACATACTTAAGAATTACATTTCCAGTCTTTTCGGCTGGTTCTTCTGGTTCGGCTGTCTTACGATATACGTAAACTACAGTCTTTGTTCCTTCTGTAACCTTTCCATTCTTTTCTGCTGATCCATATCCCATATAAGCGAATTCATAGCCATTGAAGGTCTTCTCCTCTGTAGTATATGCTGTATCTACCTTCTTATCTTTAGCCTCTCCGCTATCCGTATTGGCATAAGCTTCTATGGCATTTGGATCTGGCTGTCCTTCTACTTCTATAGGCTGTCCAGTTGCTTCATCTATGTAAACAACCTTAACGCTACCTACTATTTTTTTATAATAGAGGAAAACTCTTTTGATACCTTCTTCTACCGTACCCATCATTGGCTCAGAATCAAATCCAAGGCCTTCTAGGCGATATCCGTCAAAAGCATTTTTATATTCTTCAGCCTTGCTGTCATTTTTAAATGCTTCGTCCTGGTATCCTTTATAATTCTCATTTGTTCCTTCAATTACCTTATAGTCAGCCCCTACTGCCTCATTTTTCTTAACGAATTCTTCCGGAATGATCAGATGACCAGTATCATCGTCAATATGTACTGCTATAATCGTTCCCTTAGGCACCTCTGTTCCTTCAAGGTTTGCATTCACATCGTTTAGGTAGATCTCCGTACCTCTTGCATATGCTGGTACAGTCATATTTGCCCTGTCGGTATACATTACACCCATATCGAAGGTTACTTTATCACCACTTTCATTTTTACCTCTGTGTTTTACTACAAAGGTCTTATTGGTATTTGCATATGCACCTTCAAAACGCACAACGTATACGCTGCTTTTCTTAATAAGTTCATCAATCTGAGCTTCTATTTTAGCCTGCTCGGCAGGGTCTGTTTCAGCATCATACTTTTCCCACAAAGCGTCTACCTGATCTTTTATAGCAGGATCAAACTGAGACTGTCCAAGATTGTAGTCTACATCTGGTGTTAGCTTCTTACCAAGTGTGTAGTGGAAGCTGTCTGTTACATTTTCTGCCTCATATACTTCTACCGTTTCAGGCAAAATTGTGTAATTTGGTGCAGCATTAGCTACAAACTCAATTCCGTTAGAAGCTACTCCACCATGTCCATCACCTTCTGCAAGCATCTTGCTGATCTGCATTGGTGACAGATAGATGTATCCATTCTCCATCTGGTTCTTAGCTTTATTGACAATACCAACCCAGTCAATGGTTCTATCACCAAGGTGCATTTTTTCAGCCATAGGATATGCTATATTGAAATCCTCAGCCATTGGATGCATCGTAATGTCGTATACCACGGATACCTTATTCTTAAATTCCTTACCAGCCTTAGTCCTAAAAGTGATTTCTCTTTCATAATTAACCAAGTCTGTAAAGGAAGCTCTATTAGCAAATGTGCCTATTTTCAAGGTTCCATTATAGATACGACCTTCCTCCATGTCTTTAAGTAACTTTACCGTAATAGTTCGATTATTATAATCTAATGTTACTTCTCCAAAATCTGGCTCTCCATTAGCAGCAAATTTCTTCTTTACTATCTTTGTAATGGAGTCAAACTCGTCTGGCATCTGCATAACATATGAGTCACCAGCCTTAAGTCCTGTTCCTTCCCATGTGGCAAGAACATCTAGCTCCAGGTTCTTACTTTCAAGAGTATAGTTGTCCTTAAATCGAATTGAATTAATTTCGAATGTAGAACCCTCTCTTACGGTTCCATCTCCTTCATATGGATTTCCATTGGCAGATGATACCGCAGCTGTACCCATTGTTCTTGCAATAGCAGGCGAATCAGCATTATCTTCAGCAAACGCCTTATTTTCTAGACCTTGATACCCAAAAGCAAGACCTAGAACAAAGATAAGTGCAACAGCCTTAAGAAGATACTTCTTATAAGCCTTTGCTGTGTGAACTTGATACTTGTTCATCTTTTCTCCTTTCATAATCTTAAATATAAATTTTAATATTGGTTATAAGCTCTATATACTCACCTAATATGCTTAAGGGATATAATTGCATCGAAAAATGATTGAAATATGTGATATTTAATCTGATATTTAATTATTTCAATCACTTTTTGCATTCTTACAACATTATTAGAGTAGGTATATTTATAAATATACGAATATGTAAAGAATCTGCATAATGTTCGAATATAAATTTTTATACATATATTACAGACTAAACCCCTTACATATATCCTGTATATTCTATAGTTTATGATATCCCTCTATGTTTGTCAATACCTTTAAAATGTTTATTTTTTAACCATTATCAGCCTTGCTTTGCTCGATATATATA
>CASDYG010000009.1 GCA_949285555.1 uncultured Eubacteriales bacterium
TTTAATTTTCTATACTCAACTGGACTTAAATATCCAAGTTTTGCCTTTATTCTATTCTCGTTGTAGTATTTTATATACTTTTCTATTGTGTTTTTAAGCTCGTTAAAAGACTTAAATGTATTGCCATAGTAAATTTCTTGTTTTAATATTCCAAAGAAATTCTCCATTGGAGAGTTATCTAAACAATTTCCTTTTCTTGACATACTTTGTAAAATTCCATTGTTTTCTAACTTGTTAGTGTATTGTTTTAATTGATATGCCCATCCTTGATCTGAATGAAATATTCTCTTGAACTTGCAATCAGAAGTCTTTTTTATCGCTTCTTCAAGGGGAGCTATTATCGCATCTAATGTTGGAGAACTTGCTATTGAATAACTGATTATTTCCCCATTAAACATATCTAGGAATGGATTTAGATAAAGCTTTTTAACTTGCATATTTCCTGACTTATCAGCTTCATAGTATTTAAATTCACTTGTATCTGTAGTGATTTTCTGATGTACTACACAAGTGCTAAATCTTCTTTTTATCCTATTTGGTGCTACTTTACCCACAGTTCCTTTATATGAGTAATATTTTCTCGATTTACGTGCAAAGTTTGTTACCTGAAGTTTTAGCTTTTGGATTAGCCTTTGTACTTTTTTCTTATTTATTAAAACTCCAAGTCTTCTAAGCATGGCATGTATTCTTCTATATCCATAGTTTGGATTATCTTTTCTTATTTCCTTGATTTTTTCTTCAAAAAGCTCATCTTTATCTTTTCTATCAAATCTTTTTTGCCAATACATGTATGTTGATTTAGGGAAATTACAATACTTGAGCAAATCCTTTAATTGATATTTTTCTCTTAATGAGTGAATTATTCTAGCTATCATCTCATTTTTAGATCTTCCTCGTCCTCTAATTCCATCTTTTTTTTTAAGAAATCTATCTCCATTTGAGCCCAGTAAAGCTCTTCTTTAAGCCTTTTAATCTCATCTATCTCTTCTTCAGAATATTCTTTTTTAAGTTGTTTTTTAGGTAATTTATTATCTTTAGTCATACTTGAAGGCCTTCCTCTCTTCTTTGGCTTAAGTCCTTCAAGGCCTTGATTTCTAAAATCAATTACCCACCTAGCAATTAAAGATGGATTATTAATCTTAAATTGATTAGCAAGCTCTTGATAGGACATTTCTCCTGTTAAGTATAACTTTACTATATTTTGCTTGAATTCAAAAGAGTATTTATTATTTTTTCTAGAAACTTTTATACCATCATATCCTTGGAATTAAATGCGTTAATCCATCTTCTTACAATTGATTTATTACTAATTCCATATTTATTAGCTAAAAATTCATAGCCACCTTCATTATTTAGGTATGCTTTCACTACTTTCATTTTTAATTCTGTACTATATTTTGCCATGAAAAAACTGACCTCCAAAAAATTGATTTTTTAGGTCCAACTTTTTGGGGTCAGTTCAAAAATAAGGTTCTTTTTTTTTTACTAATTTTACACAGATTTTACATTATATGTATTTTTGATTTTACATTAGAAACTTAAAATTAAATTATAAGGCAAATACCAATATTTTAATAAAGGAGAAATTCAATGAAAAAATCTATTGTAACAATTATGGTATTTATTTTATCCATAACCTTATTGACCGCTTGTGGTGAAAAGAAGAGTGAAAAAGGTGTAGTCACTGATGGTTCAACATCAATGGAAAAAATCATAGGTGCACTTGGTGAGGTGTTTCAAAAAGATACGGATATAGGCTTTAGTTATAATCCGACTGGGTCAAGTGCCGGAATTAAAGCGGTTCAAGAGGGAAGATGTGACATTGGATTAGCTTCTCGTGAACTCAAAACTGAAGAAAAAGACAGTGGACTTGAGGGAACGGTTCTGGCATACGATGGCATTGCTATTATAGTAAATAAGGATAATCCTATAGGTGATTTAAGCCTCGATGACATAGCGAAAATCTATAAAGGGGAAATAACAAATTGGGATCAAGTAGGGGGAGAATCATCTCCAATTGTTCTCATAGGCCGTGAAGCAGGATCGGGTACTCGTGACGGATTTGAGTCAATAACAGGTACAGAAGAACAATGCGCCTATCGTCAGGAGCTATCATCAACAGGAGATGTTATAACAACTGTTTCCCAAAATAAAGGAGCCATTGGATATGCGTCTTTAGCATCGATTAAAGATAATGTAAAACCAATTAAGGTAGCTGGCGTAGAGCCTACGGAAGAAAATATCAAAAATGGTAGTTACTTAGTTCAAAGACCACTTTTATTAGTAACTAATAGTCAAAAGCCATTATCAGATTCAGCTCAAAAATTCTTTGACTTTGCAATCTCTGCTAAAGCTAGGGAAGTCATTACTGCAACAGGAATGGTGCCTGCAAACTAATATAAAAATATAGAAAATTAAAAAGGATAATAATAGTGAAAAAAACAGACCTTATAGAGAAAATAATACATGCAATATTCTTTGTAATAGGTTTTCTTACAGTTATGTGCGTGCTCCTGATAACAGGCTATTTAATTGTATCGGGAATACCTGCAATTAAGGAGATAGGAATAGTAAATTTTCTATTTGGCAACCAATGGAAACCTACTGCTAATAATCCAACGTATGGTATTTTACCATTTATTTTAACTAGCGTATACGGTATCAGTGGGGCAATTCTATTAGGAGCACCAATTGGTTTTATGACCGCACTATATTTGTCAAAATTTGCATCAAGAAAAGTAAAATCTATCATGCAGTTTGCTATTAGTCTGCTTGCAGGAATACCATCAGTAGTATATGGACTTATTGGTATGCTTGTCCTCATACCTGGCATTAAAAGTTCTTTTAGACTTTCTGATGGAGCAAGCCTACTTGCCGCTATTATTGTCCTTTCTATAATTATACTTCCTTCAATGGTTAAGATGTCCATCGATGCACTTGATCAGGTGCCAAAGGAATATGAGCATGCTTCACTGGCTCTTGGTGCTACTGCTTATGAAACCTATTTTAAAATATCAGTTCCAGCAGCCAGAAGCGGTCTTGTAGCAGCTTTAGTGTTAGGTGTAGGGCGTGCCATAGGTGAAGCAATGGCAGTTATGATGGTAGCAGGGAATGTGGCAAATATGCCAACTTCTATTTTTCAAAGCGTACGTTTCCTGACAACAGCTATTGCTAGCGAAATGGCCTACTCTAGTGGGCTACAAAGACAGGCTTTGTTTTCAATCGCCCTGGTTCTCTTCCTATTTATAATGATGATAAATGCTATCTTTAATTATTTTCTGAAAAAAGATAAGGACTAATTATGATGAATAACTCGATATTATCCCAAAGGAGATGGTTTGGCTTTATTACAAGACTGATAATGTCAATATCTGTAGGTATTAGCGCATCTTTGGTATTATTTATGATTATATATCTCCTAGTAAAGGGGATACATAATGTAAGCTGGGAGCTTATTTCTACAAAGCCTAGTTATATAAATGATCAAATAGGTATTTTACCTGATATTTTAAATACGTTATATATTGTTTTTATGACTCTGGTTATAGTTATTCCATTAGGTGTTGGATCAGCAATTTATTTAACAGAATATGCCAGAAATAAAAAAATAGTATCCATCATTGAATATGCAACAGAAACATTGTCGGCAATACCATCGATAATCTATGGACTGGTGGGTATGCTCATATTTGCAAATAGCTTTGGAACCTCTCTTACAGCAGGTGCTTTAACGCTGGCAATCATGAATTTGCCGACTATCATAAGAACTACACAGGAAAGTTTAAAGACAGTTCCCATGTCATTTCGTGAGGGAGGATTTGGACTTGGTGCAGGTAAGTGGAGAGTTGTAAGAACAATTGTCCTGCCGTGTTGTGCAGATGGAGTTGTAACAGGTACCATACTCTCAGTTGGACGTATACTTGGCGAGTCGGCAGCATTACTTTTTACTGCGGGATTTGCACATTCGTTAAATGGAGTATTGGATGCATTTAAGGAACCAGGAGCTACTCTTACTGTTGCATTATATGTTTATGCAAAGGAACAGGGCGAGTTTGAGGTCGCATTTGCAATTGCAATGATATTGATGTTATTAAATATCCTAATAAATTTTGCGGTTATACTGGTCCAGAAAATATTTAGCAGAAGGTGAGAAGCATGAAAGATATTATTTCCGTAAAAAAGCTATCATTATGGTATGGATATAATCAAGCACTAAAAAATATAAATCTTGATATACCTAAAAATAGTATTACAGCATTTATTGGCCCTTCAGGATGTGGTAAATCTACATTTATAAAAACATTAAACCGCATGAATGATCTTATCCCTGAAGTAAAAATAAAGGGAGAAGTCAGATATTCAGGAATGGATATCTACTCTGAAGATGTAGATATAAATAATTTGAGAAAAAATATCGGTATGGTTTTTCAAAAACCAAATCCATTTCCCATGAGTATTTATGATAATATTGCATATGGTCCAATTACACATGGAATAAGGAAAAGAAGCACGCTAGATGAAATTGTTGAGCGTTCTTTGAGAGATGCTGCTATATGGGAAGAAGTAAAGGACAGGCTTAAAAAAAACGCACTAAGCCTTTCGGGTGGACAACAGCAACGTCTTTGCATTGCAAGAGCATTGGCAGTACAGCCTGAAATTTTACTAATGGATGAACCTACATCAGCTCTTGATCCTATATCCACATCCCGAATAGAGGAATTAGTAGTGGACCTGAAGAGGCGATATACTATAGTCATGGTAACACACAATATGCAGCAGGCGTTACGTGTATCAGACTATACAGCTTTTTTCCTGCTTGGAGAGCTAGTGGAGTTTGGTAAAACAGATGATATTTTCTCAAGGCCTGTAAATAGAAAAACAGAAGATTATATTACTGGTAGATTTGGGTAAGGAGATAAAATGAGAAATCAATTTGACAAACAGCTTTTTGAATTAAATAAAGAGCTGATAGAAATGGGAGCCATGTGTGAGAAACTAATCAATTCTGCCATAGAATCCGTTGTGACAGGCAATGTAAAAACGGCAGAAAAAACCATAAAAGACGGAAATATAATCGATCAGATGGAAAGAAATATTGAAAATCTATGTATGAAGCTTTTACTTCACCAGCAGCCTGTAGCTAGAGATCTCCGTCTTATTTCGGCCGCATTGAAGATGATTACGGATATGGAGAGAATAGGTGACCAGGCTGAGGATATTGCCGAGATAGCCAGATCCCTTAAAGGGAAGAAAATACCTAGTACAAATATGGTTAAAGAAATGGCAGCAGAGACTGTAAAAATGGTAAGTACAAGTATTGATGCTTTCATAAAAAAAGACATAGAACTAGCAAAAAAGGTAATTATAAGTGATGACAAAGTGGATAACTACTTTTATAAAATAAAGTGTGATATAATTGCTCTAATATCTGAAGCATATGAGAATGGAGAACTTGCGCTTGATATGCTGATGGTGTGTAAATATTTTGAACGAATCGGTGATCATGCAACAAATATAGCTGAATGGGTAATATATGCTGTAACAGGTAGACATAAGGAGGTATAGTGTGATTTGGTATGCTGAGGATGATTCAAGTATACGTGATATAGGCTTATATGCTTTAAAGTCTGCTGGATTTGAAACGAGGGGATTTGAGGATGGTATTTCCTTGTGGAACGCTCTGAAAAAAGAATCCCCTGAGCTTATAGTTTTAGATATAATGCTACCTGGTATGGATGGTTTAGAAATTTTATCGCTAATGAAAGATAGTGTAAATCTACGCAATATACCTGTAATTATGGCTACTGCCAAAGGTGAGGAATATGACAGGGTAAGTGCCTTAGATATAGGGGCGGATGATTATATTGTTAAGCCATTTAGTATAATAGAGATGGTAGCCAGGGTAAAGGCTGTTCTTAGACGCTCTGCACCAGATCGTAATGCTAATATCCTTAAGGTAGACAAGCTGGTTATGAATCTGGCAGAACACACTGTACATTTAAACAATAAGCTTATTGATCTAACTTATAAAGAATTTGAATTACTTAGCATTTTCCTGTTAAAGCCAGGCATAGTACATACGCGAGAACAGATTTTCAATCAGGTATGGAATTTAAGCTACATCAAAGATTCTAGAACATTAGATTCGCACATTCGCAGCCTTAGAAAAAAACTGGGGAAATATGGAGAAATGATTAAAACCATAAGGAATATAGGCTATAGATGGGAGGAAGAGATTGACAGGTAAAATTTTTCGGTCAATTATGACGGTTGTCATTATAGTTATTATAGCGAGCTTCACCATCGTAATGGGTATACTATATCAATACTTCTCAGAAATACAGGAAAATCAGCTGAGAGAAGAGCTACATGGCATTGCCATTGCCACAGAGCAGCTGGGAACATCATATCTTGAGAATTTAAATAATGATAAATACAGAATTACATGGATAAGACAGGATGGCAGCGTTATTTTTGATAATCAAATAGCTACAAAAGAATTGGATAATCATTTAAAAAGAAAGGAAATCCAAGAGGCTATTATCTCAGGAACTGGCCACAGCATGAGGTATTCATCCACTCTTACAGAATCTACCTTGTATGAGGCTGTAAAGCTAAATGATGGCAGTATACTTCGCCTATCTATTAGTCGTGCTTCTATACTGGTGCTGGTTTTAGGCATGATGCAGCCTTTTTTTGTAGTAATGGTAATTGCAATTATTTTATCCATTTTTTTATCTCGTCGTATGGCAAAGCGTGTAGTTGCACCAATCAACAATTTAGCCCTAGATACAACAATTGAAAATGAAGTTTATGAAGAGCTTGCACCTTTTTATCAATATATCAAAAATCAGCAGCATCAGATACAAGCACAGATACGGAGTCTGAGACAGAAGCAAGAAGAGTTTGATCAGATTACCGGAAATATGCGGGAGGCATTAGTAATATTAGATAAATCTAATTGCATAGTTAGTATTAATCCTGCGGGAAAGTCTCTTTTTAATACTGATAAGTCATGTATAGGCGAGGATGTTTCAGCCATTGATAGAAGCTTTCTAATGCACAGAGCTGTTGACGAAGCAGTTAAGGCTGGACGTGCAAGCTTTAGCAGCGATATGGGATTCAAAAAATATCACTTTGACCTTAGCAGAATAGATGCTAATGGAAAAAGAAGAGGACTTGTAATTCTCGGCTATGATATAACAGAGCAGTCAAATGCAGAAAAAAATAGGAAAGAATTTACAGCCAATGTCAGCCACGAGCTTAAGACTCCGCTGCAGTCCATCATAGGCGCTTCAGAGCTATTAAAAAATGACATGGTTGAGGAATCAGATGTACCTAGATTTTTGGGACATATTCATAATGAAGCAGAAAGACTAGTTAAGTTAATAGATGATATTATCAGGCTTTCACAAATTGATGAAAACACTAATATGGAGTGGGAAAATATTTCATTGAAAAAAGTATCTTATGAGGTTAAAAATTATCTGGCGGATATAGCGAAAAAGAAGAATATTTCTGTCATCATAGAAGGGGATGAAGGAACGGTTTATGGAGTATACAGACTGATTTATGAGATAATATATAATTTATGTGAAAATGCCATAAAGTATAATAATGAAGATGGCAATGTGCACATTTTTATCACATGTAATGGAGAAGAGGTTAAATTTCAGATTTCTGATAATGGAATCGGTATATCGCCAGAAGATCAGGAAAAGGTGTTTGAACGTTTTTACAGAGCAGACAAAAGTCATTCAAAAAAGATTGGAGGAACGGGACTGGGTTTATCCATCGTTAAACATGCCGTTTTGTATCACAGTGGGAAAATAAGCCTGCAGAGTAGACTCGGAGAAGGAACTGTAATTGATATATTATTTCCTCAAAGAAATTTGGAAATTGACAGGGATTAAAAACACTCCGTAACTTTAAACGATTCAAAATCAATTTAGAGAGAAGGGATATTCATCAAATGTATGAAATAATATGTTATGCAAAAAGGCATTGAGTTTTGGGTAGTATCAAACACTAATTGTAAAGAGAAATAACTGTGGGACTCGCTTTTAATCGATAAATGGTATCTAGATAAGAAAGATAGTTGTAAAAAATATAGCACAATAGATTTTGTGGCAATTTGCTCATGCATATTAAAAGTTATTAGAAGAAATATCCTTTGAGTGAGATTCGCAAAATGAACCATATCCATATAATAATTAAAATATAACAATGAAAAAGCCTGCTTGTCAGTATAAACTGGTGGCAGGCTTTTAATTTAGATACGATAGAAATGGGTAAGTGTTACTTTTCAAAATATGCGAATTACACTAATTAAACTAGTTTATATTAATTATACTAGTGAGCTTACTATAAGCATGCAATCACTTCGACCTCTACAAGGAAGCCACCAGGTAGGTCTGATGCCTCGATGCAGCTTCTGGCAGGCTTTTTGGTTAAATAATTTTCGTAAATCTTATTAAATGCTTGAAAGTCATCAAGATTCTTTAAAAAGCATGTAGTTTTTACAACATTATCAAGTCCACTGCCGGCCTCTTCTAAAATACTCTGGATATTTTGAAAAATTTGATGGCTTTGAGCTTCAATTCCATCTGCTAGGACGCCTGACTTAGGGTCTATGCCTCCTTGACCTGATACAAAGATGAAATTGCCAGCGATAATGCCCTGAGAGTACGGACCTAGTGCCTTAGGAGCTTTCTCTGTAGATATTTTTTGTATTGTAGTCATATTGCCTCCATTTTTATTACATTTAATAATATTTTAGAGACTTAATGGTACATTGTAAAGTATTTTAAATTAAAAGTGGGATATTTAGCTTGGTTGAATGACTACCAGAGTGGTATATTATTTACAGGAGGTGACTTATGAAATTTTACGATTTTAAGGTTAAAGATCAGAAGGGACAGGAGGTTTCTCTGAAGGATTATGAAGGAAAGGTAGTGCTGGTATTTAACTCTGCTACTGAATGTGGTTTTACGCCACAATATGAAGAGCTGGAAGCACTCCATGAGAAATACGCTGATAAAGGACTGGCTATATTAGAATTTCCATGCAATCAGTTTGGTGGACAGGCACCAGGAAGTGATGAGGAAATCAATCAGTTCTGTAGCATGAAGTTTAATACTAAATTTAAGAGATTCAAAAAGACGGAGGTTAACGGAGAGAGAGCAGAACAGCTCTTTAAGTATCTATATGGCAATAAGCCATTTAAGGGATTTGATCTAAGCAAGGAGCCTGGAAAGGGACTTGATGAATATATTAGAAATATTAGACCTGACTATGCAGAAAGTGATGACATTAAATGGAATTTTACAAAATTCCTCATTGATAGGCAGGGTAATGTTGTAGATAGATTTGAACCTACAGAGGGCATGGAGAGATTGGAAGAGAATATAAAGGAGCTTCTGTAAAAAATGGGATATAGTTTTGATGCCGCAGCAATGACTAAAAGTGCCGTAGAGTGGATTAGGGCATGGTTTGAAAAAAATGGTAAAGACTGTAAGGCAATTGTTGCCATAAGTGGTGGAAAAGACAGCTCGGTAGTAGCAGCACTTTGTGTTAAGGCTCTAGGAAAAGACAGAGTTTTTGGTGTTCTTCTACCTAATGATATGCAGCCTGATATAGACAAAGCATATAGCCTTGTGAAGCAACTTGACATAGAGCATTGTGAAATTAATATTGGTGGTGCATATGATAAGCTTATGGGACAGCTTGTTATGAAGCTTCCGGTAAAGGTAAGTGATCAGACTAGGATAAATCTCGCTCCAAGACTTCGTATGGCAGCTGCATATGCAATTTCCCAATCCATGAACGGTAGAGTCGCTAATACATGCAATCTTTCAGAAGATTGGGTAGGCTATTCAACTAAGTTTGGTGATGCCGCAGGTGATTTTTCACCCCTTGCTTATTTTACCGTTGCTGAGGTAAAGGCTATTGGAAAATATTTAGGTCTTTCTGAGGATCTTGTGGAAAAGGTTCCATCGGATGGTCTGACCGGAAAAAGCGATGAAGATAATCTGGGCTTCTCATACGCTGTACTTGATCATTATTTACGAACGGGTGAAATAGAGGATCAAAATATAAAGGATATCATTGATCAAAAGCACAGGCAGAACAAGTTTAAACTGGAAAAAATGCCTACATTTGATAATGGTATTAAAATTTTCCCTGAATATTAGTAAGCCTGAAAAATCAAATCAGATATTCAAATATATTATGTAATATTAACTCCTAGAAGTATACAGCTTTGGCAAACAGTTGCTAAGGCATCTAGGAGTTTTATATTTATTGGCAAACAAAATCCCCATATAGAGCTAGTTCAAAATACGCATAGCCCTATAAATGGGGAATGTTATCATATGCAATATGCATTGGTAAATGCTGACTATAATGTTTAGTTTTTCAAACTTTGAAGGGGAGCAGGTATTCTGCCTCCACGATTTATAAAAGCAGCTGATGACTTTGAGTTTATGCTCATTATAGGCCCACTACCAAGTAGTCCACCAAAATCAAGCTCATCACCATCCTTGCAGCCAATTGCAGGAATTACCCTAACCGCTGTAGTTTTTGAGTTGACCATTCCGATAGCAGCCTCGTCTGCAATGATAGCAGAGATAGTGCTGGCATCTGTATCCCCTGGCAGCACTATCATATCAAGTCCTACTGAGCAGACTGCTGTCATGGCTTCCAGCTTTTCTAAAGTCAATGCACCGCTTCTGGCAGCTTGAATCATTCCCTCATCTTCTGATACTGGAATAAATGCGCCAGAAAGCCCTCCAACACTTGAGGAAGCCATGACGCCGCCCTTTTTTACAGCATCATTTAAAAGGGCTAAGGCTGCTGTAGTTCCGTGCGTACCACATTGCTCAAGCCCCATGGCCTCAAGTACGTTAGCTACCGAGTCACCAATTGCAGGAGTAGGTGCCAGAGATAAATCCACTATTCCAAATGGAACTTTCAGTTTCTGTGCAGCTTCACTTCCTACTAATTGACCCACCCTTGTGATTTTAAAGGCAGTTTTCTTTACAGTTTCTGCAACTTGGGTGAGAGAGGCAGACTTATCCAGCTTGTCTAGTGCAGATCTGACCACGCCAGGACCAGAAACACCTACGCTTAAAACAGTATCTGCTTCTCCAACGCCATGAAATGCACCAGCCATAAATGGATTGTCTGGAACAGCATTACAAAATACCACCAGTTTTGCAGCACCTACGCATTGCTTGTCTTTTGTAAGTTGTGCACTTTCTAAGATCTGTTTTCCCATTACCTTAACAGCATCCATATTTATACCAGCCTTGGTGCTGCCAATGTTGACAGATGAACATACTAGATTAGTTTCTGCAAGGGCCTGAGGAATGGAGGCAATTAGCGCTTCATCACCGGGAGCAAAGCCTTTTTCCACCAGCGAAGAATATCCGCCGATAAAATCAATTCCCACAGTATGTGCCGCTTTATCTAAAAGCTTGGCATATTTTATGACATCTCCTCCGGAAATACCAGCGAGTATTGATATAGGAGTAACCGATATTCGTTTGTTTACAATTGGAATTCCGTATTTTTTGCTGATAGCTTCACCAGTTGCAACGAGCTTGTCGGCTCTTTTGCAGATTTTATCGTAGATTTTGTTACATGACTTATTTATATCACTATCGCCACAATCCAACAAAGATATACCCATGGTTATCGTACGTATATCTAAATTTTCATTCTGAATCATGGTGATTGTTTCCATTATATCACCCATGTTTATCATGGTGTTTCTCCTTTTGCTATTTAATTTATGTTTAAAGTTCTGTTATATTCTATGCATGGACTGAAAGATATTTTCATGCATCACAAGTACCTGCATATGTGGCAGATCATTGGCAATATTATTTTCCAGCTCTTTTAAGCTTATTGTCATTTCGCTGATTTCTATAATCATAATCATAGAAAAAAAGCCGTCCATAACAGATTGGCTTACTTCCAGAACATTTCCACCGGCATTTGCACACTGTGTGGAGGTTTTTGCCAGTATACCGACCATGTCCTTGCCGATTACTGTTACAACAGCTTTCTCATTAGACCTTTTCTCGTTTAAGCTTTTTGTATTCATATTGTTCTCCTTTAATATGTTAAAGTTTACCAATAATGACCTTAAAAGTCAATTGTGGCAAAGTAGTATCAGTTTTAAATTTAAACTGTGCATATGGATATCTATTTGAAAGCTTAAGCCTGTTTTCCCCTTTATGACCTACAAGTGCAGGGAGGCTTCTTGAGTTGGCAAAAAGCTGTATTAGCAATGGAGACCTATCATCTGATAATCTATAGGTGTTTTTTTTAAGCTCAGAGTCAATTAGCTGGCATATATCGGAATATGCGATGACTCCCTCTACAAGCTGTCTGAATGCAGGGTGGAAGGTATTACCAAGTAATGGATCTCCTGTAGCGGTAAGAGAGCTTTTCAGTCCTACCCTTATAATGTCAATTCCACCTTTAGCGATGATTTTGTACATTTTGGAGCATCTTAAGACAGCATCATCAAGAGAAAGAGGCTTGTACAGTCCAGTAATGGTATCATCATAAAGCTTTGTATCTGGTATTACAATGGTAGGATAAAGCCGGCATGTCTTAGGCTGTAGTTTAACGGTACATCTAGCGGAGAAAATCTCGTCATAAGGTGTACTTTCAGGCAGTCCTATCATTAGCTGGATTCCGAAATTAAAGCCATATACTTTTATCAAATCAATTGCAGTATAAATGTCAGAAGCAGTATGTCCTCTGTTTGTCGCAGCGAGAACCTTGTCGCTAAATGATTGACATCCAAGCTCGATGAGCTCAATTGGGTAGCCGGATAGAAAGGTTAAAATTTCATCGTTTATATAGTCGGGTCTGGTAGAAAGATGAATATTTTCAACACTTCCAGAAGCAACAAATTCTAAAGCCATATCCAGATATTCTTTTTGCTCGGAGATAGGAATACCGGTAAAAGAACCACCATAGAAAGCGATAGAAGCGCTAGTATAGCTGGATTTAGTCGACAGATAATTTTTTATGGCTTGAACAGCTTCCTCTATAGTAGGAGGTCTGTCGCAAGCAGTTATTCTTCGCTGATTACAAAAAACACAGTCATTTTTACAACCATTGTGTGGTATAAAAATGGGAATTATCATCTTCTTTTTCAATTCACTCATTCCTTTTCTATATAACTAAATGTCCAAATAAAACCGACCCCACATCTGCAAGTTGTTTTCCCTTTGCGTAAATTAAATTTATATGTGGTAGTCTTCTCATTATCTCTTCTATCATTACTTTCTGTTCAGAAAATAAAAATGGATCACCGTTAAGAAATAAGGTTGTTTTACCTTTCATATTTTTCACACCTCCACAACCACCTATAAATCCATTTTTATAGCCTTTAAGCGTGATGTTACAAGGATTAAGAAAGAAGGTGAGCATTCCTTCTTTCAGTAATGCCTTCTCTATTCCTCTGTCCGATGTAATAAAAGTGTTGTCATCTAATGCCAGGGTGTTACATCTTATGTAGCCTTGGCGAACCTTTATTATCTTTCTATGTTCATCAATATGTAATTTTTCAGGATTTGTATGTAATAAATCCTTTGAATTGTATTCAAAATGTTTGATGCCCACATCTAAATGTTCTTGGTAAAAATGTTCTTTATAAAAATTGGTCACAATTGCATTTATATCGTTTGTGATATGAGAAGCATCTGGAATTTTGGCTCCGATAATAGAAAGGCTAGGGGTATGGAGGTGACAAAGTAAAGCCTCATCAGGATAACCGCTAACTATCTTCTTCGGATATGTTGGAAGCCTTAAAATCTCAGAAAACTTATTCATCGGTATAAATTCATTTTTGTATTCCAAAGAATATATGTAAATTTGCAATAATGCCAGCAGAAGAACCATGACTTCGTTATTGGAATTATCTGATTGTGACATATTTTTTTTAACGCAGTGCATTTCAGCATTAATAGTATCAATCATGCCTTTAAAGCATTTTGAATTCACACTGCTTTTTTGCGCAGCGAATTTTTTGTCGTATACAATATCATCTGCATTGCTGGATGAAAATCCAAGATGACAGACTATTGAAGCTATATTATGTGGCAAGACATCTCGTAAAAGCTTTAGATTAGCCAGTATGAGCTCCTTAAGCTTGTATATTCTGACAAATCCCTGATTGCTACAAATAATTGTATCTATTTTCTCTGATATGCTAAAAATTTGTGGCTTACCAGATACTTTCGAATTTGAGCAATTAAAGAAATTACAATTTTTTGCGTGATATTCACAAAAAAATAAATCCGAATGGTTTTTGATCGGACTAATAAAATCATCTGGTCCTTTAAACTCAATGAGAATAAGCTTAGAAGCATGTATTTTTTCTTTAAGCTCTGAGGCTAAATCTACAGATGCTATACCTACATCAACAAGCATGTTTAATTCCTTTACAATAAGATTTTGCTTGCTTTTATTATATCATAAACCATTGGAATAGATGAATAGTAAAAACACAGACCATAAGCGAACAGTTTACATAAAGAAGATGAATCAGTACGGGTAATAAAGATAGTGAGCATTAATATGCAAGCGATTTATAAAAAGAGTTTAGTGTATAAAAGTGGCCGATAAGAAGTATGCAGTATTTACTTCGTATAAGTATCTCGCTTCTTTTCATATCCAATTATATGATGTATAATGTATCTTATGAAAACAGGTGATAACAAGTCCTTTTTGCACATGGGAAAGGAGTGGGAAAGGCTGCTAGATAATTATTTATGTAGTGAGCAATTCTCTGACCTTATAAAATATGTCGAAGAAAGAAGGCGTACTACAAGGGTTTTTCCTTCTCAAGATAAAATTTTTCGTATTTTTAGAGAGTTATCTCCCTCAGAAGTAAAATGTGTCATACTGGGGCAAGATCCATATCATACATTTGGAAAAGCAGATGGATATGCATTTTCAGTTCCCCGAGGAGAAAAGCTTCCTCCATCATTGAAAAATATAAGAAAGAAGGTTATGGAGGAGCTGGAAAGAAATCATGGCTTTGGAAAATTGCAGTTTAAAAACTTAAGTGAAGCTCTTTGCTGCTTTGATGAAAATGATGAAGAAGCCTCAATACTGACTCCATGGGTAAGACAGGGTGTATTTTTGCTCAACACAGCCTTGACTGTAGAAGAGAAAGTCGCTGCAAGCCATAGCAAAATAGGCTGGGAGAAGCTGACAGACAAAGTGATTGGAATTTTAGCTCAAGATGAAGAGCCTAAGGTATTTATACTCTGGGGAAATCATGCGAAAAGTAAGAAAAGTATAATCTTAGACGAAGAGAAGCAAAAAGATATGCACCTTATCATTGAAGGTGGACACCCCAGCCCTCTGTCATACAGATACTTTAAACAAAAGGACTATTTTATACCGACGAATCAATTTCTGATTAATCATGGTAAAGCTCCAATAGAATGGAGCCTGCCATTTGATATTAAGGAGGAACAATGAACGGACTGATGCTAATTTTAATAATTGTTTTTATTATACTTCTAATACTGCTTTGGGTAGTGGGTACGTATAATAAACTGATTGCACTGAATAATCTTGTAAATGAAGCTTTTTCAACAATGGATGTATATCTTAAAAAGAGATTTGACCTAATTCCAAATTTGGTAGAAACTGTGAAGAAATATGCTTCACACGAAAAAGAAGTATTTACTAAGGTTGCAGATGCTCGTAAAGAATATGCCAATGCCAGAAACCTGGAAGAAAAAAATCAGGGACAGCTTGCCATGAAATCAGCTATAGGAAGCCTATTTGCAGTTGCTGAGGCATATCCAGAGCTTAAAGCTAATGAAAATTTTATACAGCTGCAAAATGATCTGACTAAGATTGAGGAAGATATTGCGCAGTCAAGAAAATATTATAATGGACAGGTAAGGGAATATACCAATAAGATTGAGATGTTTCCAAGTAAGATTATTGCAGGTATTTTCGGGTTTAAGAAAAAGCCGATGTTTGAAGTAGGAGATACCATAGAACGCGAAGCAGTTAAGGTAAGCTTTGACAACTAGAAATGGAATTTAGCACTATCTTAAGGGGGAATGATGAACTATTTGTCAGAGAAACGCTCGCTTAAATTCTTGTGTATAATTGCAACAATGCTTATTATTAGCATTTTATTGCAGATTTGGTATACGACTCCGGTATATGCCGGTGAATCTGATATTGTCACAAAAAGTTATGATGTTGATGTCAGGGTAAGTAAGGATAAGGTCTTTACCGTTGATGAAACCATTACGATGGATTTTGGCAATAATAACAGACATGGAATATATAGATATATACCATACAGCAAAGGTGAATCCAAGATCAAAGATGCAAAAAGTACGACACATAAGTTCGAAACAAGAAGTGAGAACAGTAATGTCATAATTAAGCTTGGAAGTGCTGATAAATATCTAAGTGGAGTACATGAGTTCAAAATAAGCTACAAGATTATAGGTTATGAGGATCGCAATGCAGAGCAAGATACGTTAAATCTAGACCTTATTCCGACTGAGTGGAAATATCCCATTCAAAATTTTAATGTAAAATTGCACATGCCGGAAAAATGGAATACATCTGATATGGCTTTGTACCATGGATCTTATGGTTCTACGCAGGATATTGTAAAAGATCCAATAGAAAATGTCTCATATAAAATTAACGAAGATGGCAAGGAAATAGAAATCAGCGGAGTGAATGTAAACTGGGGCTCCCACAGTGGTCTTACCATAGCATCAATCCTTAAAGAGAATTATTTCACAGGTGAGGCCAGCACAAAATATCTACTATATGTAGTACCTGCTTTATACCTTTTGGTTTTATTACTGTCAATAATTATCTTCATGAAATGGGGCAGAGATCCAGTGATACCTGTGACAGTTGAATTCTATCCACCAGATAATATTACTCCATGTGAAGCCGGGGCCATTATGGATGGAAAAGTCAGTGATAAGCATGTCCGTTCTCTTTTAATTTATCTTGCCCAGAAAGGCTATTTGCGGATTGAAGAAAGAGAGGATGACAGGATATGGCTACAAAAGCTGAAAACTCCTGATTCTTCTGAACCTAATCACGTACTTCTTATGTTTAATGGTATTTTTCATAAAAAGGATGAGGGCGTGTTCACAGATGAGATGCCGGACAGGCTATATACAAATGAAGAACTTATAAAGACTAATATTTATCAGTCATGTCTTAAGTCTGTCTGGGATAAAAAAAGTAGATATTTAAGACGGATTATGACTGGCATTCTTCTGTTAGTCATATTAGGAACATCAGTATTAGTCCACACTACATTAGAGGCAGAAGGTTTCATAGTGGCAATGTGTATTTTTACCCTAATATATCTGATGGCTATGATGCTAAGTGGTAGAATAATAGTAAGAGGACTAAACAAGAGCCGAGTGAGATATTTCTTTTATAGGATTCTTCCAACTGTTTTGACATTTGCTTCATCCTTATTTTTGGGAGCGGGCTTTACCAGTGCTCTATATAGGGCAGGGAATGTAAATATTCAGGGTTACAGACTGGCAGACATCGGTGGAATATGCATTTTTGCCACTCTGTTTATCGGGCATTTCATAATAGTAAACATTGTTACCCCTAATAAAAAGAAGCTTAAACTGATTGGTAGGATTAAAGGTTTTAGGGAGTTTATAAAGGTTGCAGAGATAGAGCGGATAAACATGCTGGTGCATGAAAATCCTAACTACTTTTTTGATGTTTTACCATACGCCTATGTATTTGGCCTGACAAAGGAATGGATATCCTTAGTTGAGAAGATAAAAGTGGAGGAACCAAAGTGGTTTTCTTCATATAATATGAATGAAAATAGTCTTCTCTCAGCATGGTATTTAAATCGGGCAATGAACTATTCCATGGACTCATTTCAGGATGGACTTGACGATATAATAAGTGAAGTAATGAAAAGTCAGGATACAGGTGGATCATCGGATTTTGGAAGCTTTGGCGGAGGCGATGGCGGAGGCGGTGGCTTCTCCGGAGGCGGCTTTGGCGGAGGCGGTGGCGGCTCATGGTAGCTGCTGAAAATATGTATTGTATTCTGATTTGCATAGTATGATTACCATATTAAGAGTAAATTCATCTTACGATAAATAATTGGGTAGCAATATGTATATTCATGATTTGAGGAGGAAGGTATGTCTATAGATACAAATATATATGAGGTGTATAAAGGCGTCTTTATGAGGCAACTCCCTCTTACGGGAAATCCTCTCAAAAGCATAAATATTTTTATAGTAAAAGATGGCGAGAGCGGGCTTATTTTTGATACTGGTTTTGATAACCCCGAAGTTAGGGAGCACATGCTAGATTATGTTGATAAGATGGGAATAAGGCTTGAGAAATCCATCCTTTTTCTAACACATCTGCATTCTGACCATGTCGGTCTTGCAAGCTTTTTGCAAAAGAAAGGAATTGGTAAAATTTACCTATCCAGAGTTGATGGGGAAATAGTTAGAACTGGTACAAGAAGAGATGGTATTCAGTGGAGACTTATGGAAGAGAATGCCAGATGGCAAGGACTTGGTGTGGAAAACATTACACTTGATAACCATCCTGGATTTTTGAACCGACCTAAAGAAACATTTGAGTATATACCCGTAGATCCGGGATTCACTTTAGACTTTGGTGACTTCCATTTTGAAGCTATAGATGAGGCTGGACATACTCCTGGAATGCTTGGCATGTATGACAGAGAAAAAAGTATTCTTTTTTGTGGTGATCACGTGCTTGGCAAGATTACTCCTAATATTACTTATTGGGCAGATCGATATGGAGACAGCCTTGGAATTTATATGTCTAATATCAAAAAGCTTAAGGAGCTTAATATAAAATATCTTTTTAGCTCTCATAGACATCTTGTAGAGGATGTAAATGCCAGGATTGATGAGCTTTTAGGACATCATGCAGAAAGGCTTGAAGAAACGAGAAGCACCCTGGAAAAGCTAGGCGAGTCCAGCGTGAGAGATGTAACCATGAATCTGACATGGAATATTAAAACTGATGGAAAGGGCTGGGATCATTTTCCAATTATGCAAAAGTGGTTTGCTGTTGGAGAAGCTGCCTCCCACCTAAAACATCTGGTCGAACTGGGCGAGGTGGAAGAACGCTGTGGAAGTGACGGAATAAATTTATATAAAATTAAAAGTAAAATATAATCTACAATAAAAGTAATAAAAAAGGCTCATGACTGAAGCTACATTGTATTCCAAATGGCACTACATTTACATCTGGATGTTACATTTTAGTAGCTTCATCATGAGCTTTTTAAATCTTCAGTTTTATCTATTTTATCTATTGTTTTTTCTGGTAAAAATTGAGGTTAACATATAGTATTGTGCCACCTGCTCCGGAGTATAAGTTTTTCCTTCTGTAATATACCATCTAATAGTATCTACAAAACTGGTAATAGTAATGTACTGAGCAAATACCAAAGGAACCTTTAGCGTAGCCTCGTATATGTATGGAGTGAATAAATCCTTTAAATATTCGTTGAAAAATCTTAAGAAAATATGACTGTTTTCATCAAATAAAATAGCCTTTAGCTCCTTGCGATTATCCCTTACATGGTAGAGAATGTGTGCAAGCTGCTTCTCAAGATTATAGTCCTCCTTTGTGAAATCATGACTTTCGCAGGATCTGTTATTGGAAAAAATATGCTTAAATAAATCGTGGCACATTACCCTTAGAAGCTCATCCTTTGTTTCAAAGTGAGAGTAGAAGGTACTCCTGCCAATACACGCCGTATCAATAATTTCCTGAACAGTGATATACTTATAGTTCTTCTTTTTAAGAAGCTCCCATAAAGCGCCAAAAATGGCTTTTCTGGTCTTTTCTCGTCTCTTGTCCATAACTACCTCGTTTTAATTTTAGACAAATACTCTTTTATGTAGCATTTTAAACAGGGAAAGGGTTTTATTTATTGAACATATTGTTAGCAATAGCTAAAATAAAAATATAACCCTATACTTTATGAATAAATTTTATAACTTATCCATAAAGTTGTCAATAATGGAGAAGAAAATGTTAAAAAAAATTACCGATTTTTTGGCTGCTTTGCCTATGACGATTGTATCTGGCTTATTTTTAATAATCAGTTTATATTTTAAATATAATCATATATCAGTACCGCTAGACCCTGCTTGGATTTCGGTAATTGTATCTGGACTTCCTTTGTTATATTTAGCCATATGGCGAGTTATCTATAATCCGGGGATAAGTAAGATTTCATCTGCTTTACTTATTTGCATGGCAATGGTAGCAGCTCTTTACATAGGAGATATTTTTGCTGCGGGTGAGGTAGTATTTATCATGGCCATAGGGGCCTTGCTGGAAGAAAAAACTACAAAGCGTGCTCAAAAAGGACTTGATAAATTAATTAGTATTTCGCCTAGGTATGCAAACATTTTAATAAAAGATAATGTAAAAAAGGTTAAAATAGAAGAGCTAAAGGTTGGGGATTTAGTAAGAGTAGTGCCGGGAGAAAGAATACCTGTAGACGGCAAAGTTATAAGTGGAAATAGTTCAGTGAATCAGTCCATTGTAACTGGCGAGTCAATTCCTGTAGAAAAAGAACCAGGAGATCATGTATATTGCGGAACATTAAATGAATTTGGAAGCATGATTCTGCAGGTGTCGGCAATAAGTACGGAAAGCTCACTTTCAAAGCTCATTGAAATGATTCGCATGGCAGAGGCAAGTCAGGCAAAAGTGCAAAGAATTGCAGATAAGGTGGCTAGCTGGTTGGTGCCAGTTGCACTTTTAATCGCCATTATCGCAGGCTTAATTATGAACAACTTAAATGTAGCTGTAACAATCTTAGTAGTTATATGTCCATGTGCTTTAGTGTTGGCAACTCCTACTGCCATAATGGCAGCGGTTGGTCAGGCTACAAAGCATGGAGTTATTATCAAATCAGGTCAGGCGCTTGAAACCATGGGCAAGGTATCAGCTATTGCGTTTGATAAGACAGGCACCATAACTAAAGGTAATATTAATGTTCTTTCGATTTATAAAGCTAAAGCCGTAGATGAAGAAGCGCTGTTGAAATGGTGCTGCTCCTTAGAAGCACATAGTGAACATCCTTTAGGCAAGGCTATAATAGAGTATGGCAAAGAGCATCATATCACAATGGAAGCTGTTGAAGCTTTTAAATCCCATGGAGGACTTGGAATAAGTGGTAAAGTTAAGGGAAAAGAGGTAATATGTGGAAGCTCAAGGTTTATAGAAAAAATGGGTGTAATTATAGATGAAGAGCTTTCTTTTCAGCTAAAGAGCGAAATAAAAAAAGGCAGAGCAATTATTCTGGTTGCAGTAGAAGGTAAGCTTCAAGGTATTATAAGTCTTACTGATGAAATCCGTGATGATGCAAAAAAGACGATTGAAGAAATAAAGAAAATGGGAATATCCACGTATCTTCTTACTGGTGATAATGAAAAGGTTGCAGAAGAGATAGGACTCAAAGTGGGAATTGATAATATAAAGGCAAATTTACTACCTGTCAATAAGCTAAATGAGGTAGAAAAGCTGTCAGCATCTCAAAACACATGTATGATAGGAGATGGAATAAATGATGCCCCGGCACTTAAAAAGGCCCATGTTGGAATTGCCATGGCCAGCAGCGGAAGCGACATGGCGATGGAAGCAGCAGATATTGGACTTATGGGCGATAGAATAGAAAAGCTGGTTTACCTTACAAAATTGGCAAAAGGAACTTTAAAAACAATTAAGCTTAGCATAGCTTTATCCATGGCTATCAATATAGTAGCTGTGATTTTATCTGTGCTAAAGGTTCTTACTCCAACGACAGGAGCACTTGTACATAATGTTGGTTCATGTTTAGTTGTACTAATTGCAGTTCTACTATATGATAAAGACTTTACAAAATAATTTACAGTTGATAAAGTAGTAAAAGAAAGGGGTGCTTTGGCACTCTTTTTTTATGTCTAAGCATTTGCAAGAATCCCTTAAAACATTAAAATTTTAATATAAATACTGTTAATAATTTTTGCAAAAAAAGCTGTAACATGGTAAAATTAAATGATATATTTTTTATCGGAGGATAGATGAAGGAAAAACAGAAAATTATAAATATTGCAGTAATAGCTCACGTTGATGCTGGGAAATCTACCCTTGTAGATGCCTTTTTAAACCAAAGCGGTGTATTTAGGCAGAATGAAGAGGTAGTAGACTGTGTCATGGATAGTGATGATATAGAACGTGAAAGGGGCATTACAATATATTCAAAGAATTGCTCTGTCACGCACAATGAATATAAGATAAATATTGTAGATACTCCAGGACATGCAGATTTCTCCTCAGAAGTGGAAAGAATAATGCGTACCGTAGATACAGTTATTCTGTTGGTGGATTCCTCTGAAGGGCCTATGCCTCAGACTAGATTCGTATTAAAGAAAGCTCTGGATCAAGGTATGGTTCCTATATTACTTATAAACAAGATAGATAAGAAGGAAGCACGAATTGATGAAGTTGTAGATTTGGTGTATGAATTATTCATGGATCTTGATGCTAATGATGCACAACTGGATTTCCCTATACTTTATGGTGTTGCCAGACAGGGAATCGTAGTTTCAGATCCTGTCGATATAGAAAATATAGATTTTTTCAAGGATGGGAAAAGAGCACCACATACACCGCAAGGGTATGAGGGTTTGTCAATAGAGCCATTATTTAAAACTATAATCAATCACTGTAAACCTTATCCGGATAGAGATAAGGAAGAATTAAGTCTTCAGATCTCCACTCTTGGATATGATGACTATATAGGAAGACTAGGTATTGGCAGAATAACAAGCGGAAGTTTGAGAACGGGTGAGCAGGTAAGCATTGCAAAGGCTGATGGCAGCAGCAATAATGGGAAAATATCCAATCTCTTTACTTATGCAGGACTAAAAAGAATTGCACAGGAAGAAGCTTTTTCCGGGGATATGGTCGTGGTAAGTGGTATAGATGATATTTCCATTGGAGATACAATCTGTCCATTTGGAAAACCAGTATCTCAAGGTGAAATTATCATAGAAGAGCCTACCTTATCCATGAATTTTATGGTAAATACATCACCATTTGCAGGAGAAGATGGAAAGCTTGTAACCTCAAGACATATAAGAGAAAGACTGGCAAAGGAACTGGAAGTAAATGTAGGCCTGCGCGTGGAGGATACGGAAAGCCCGGATGTATTTAAGGTGTCTGGCAGGGGAGAATTACATCTATCCATTCTCATTGAAAATATGAGAAGAGAGGGGTATGAGCTTGCAGTATCAAGACCAGAGGTTATAATTAAAAAAGATGAAAATGGCAGAAAGCTTGAGCCAATAGAAAAAGTGGTTATAAGCTGTCCAAGTGATTATTCAGGGACCGTCATTGGAAAACTAAACACAAGAAAGGCAGTTATGACTTCCATGACTGAAAATGCAGGCTATGTCCGTATGGAATTTGTTGCACCTACCAGAGGGCTAATTGGATATAGCAGTGAATTCATAAATGATACCAGAGGTGAAGGAACAATGGAAAGACGTTTTTTCAGCTTTGAGGAATATAAGGGAGCTATGCCGACTAGAAATAATGGTGTGGCCATATCTATGGAAGACGGTACAAGTACCGGATATGCTCTTGATAATATCAGTCAGCGAGTGCAGCTTTTCATCGGTGCGGGTGAAAGAGTCTATGAAGGCATGATAGTGGGAATGAACTCAAGGGGAGAAGATATGGAGGTTAACCCTTGCAAATCTAAAAAGGCTACAAACATGCGAGCTGCTGGAAATGATGACGCAATCAAGCTTTCGCCACCTAAGATTATGAGTTTAGAAGAGGCTTTGGAATTTATAGAGGCAGATGAGCTTGTAGAAGTTACTCCAAAAAATATAAGACTTAGGAAAAAGCTGCTGAAGGAAATAGAAAGAAGAAGGGCAGGAAGATAATGAATGGTAATTCGGCTGATCAGCCCTTGGAAGTACTAGCGGATAAGTATGAAGCTTTTGGGCTTACCATAGACAAGGGCTTTGTATTACAGGGGCTACAAATTTTATTAATTCTTATCGTAGGATTAATAGCTATCAAAATAATATTATTAATAAGTAGAAAGCTTCTAAAGCGAACTCGTCTGGACGAAGCGCTACATAGCTTTATTATTACTGCTATGAAGGTAATGCTTATTTTTATATTGCTTGCGGTAATTTTAGCGGCACTTAAAATTCCTACAGTTCCTATAGTTACCGTACTAGGTGCGACAGGAGCCGCGGTAGCCTTAGCGCTTAAAACCAATCTTGCCAATGTTGCAAGTGGCCTTGTAATATTGGGAGCAGGACACTTTTTAAAGGGTGAGATAATAGAGGTAGAGCAGGTAACAGGAGTTGTACACAGCATAGATCTTTTCTTTACTACCATACATACATATGATAATAAAATGGTTACTGTACCAAATAGCCTACTCACTGAAAAGGTTGTTATAAATCATTCACGTGAAGAAACAAGAAGGGTGGATTTAATTATTTCAGTTGGCTATGAAACGGACATAAATAAAGCCCTGGAAATAGTTCATGAAGTATCCGCCTCCTGTCCGTATACTATTTCAGAAAATGGAATTACGGCAGGCGTTGCAGCGCATGGTGAAAGTAGTATAGATCTAGACCTCAAGGTATGGGTGAAAAAGGAAGATTATGTTTCGGCAAAATACTTTTTGCTGGAAAATATAAAGCTTGCGTTTGATGAGATGAATATAAACATTCCATATCCACAGATGGATATACATATTAAGAAGAAATAGAGGTGAAATATGGCTTTTAAAAAGTTTAAGCGAATTATGGTTGCCAATAGAGGTGAGATTGCTATCAGAATATTTAGAGCATGTGGTGAGCTGGGCATTAGAACTGTTGCCATATACTCAGAGGAGGATAAAAATTCTCTCTTCCGAACTAAAGCTGATGAAGCCTATCTTATAGGTAGAGGAAAGTCGCCGGTAGCTGCATACCTGGGAATAGATGAGATTATTCAGTTGGCAAAGTCAAAGGGTGTTGATGCCATTCACCCGGGATATGGCTTCCTATCAGAAAATGTGGAGTTTGCCAAGGCATGTGAGGATGCAGGAATTGAATTTATTGGTCCAACTCATGAAATGATGGATAAGCTTGGCGATAAGATTAAGTCTAAAATTGTTGCGGATGAGGTAGGTGTACCTACTATTCCCGGTGTAGAGAAGGCCATTGAAACTGAAGAAGAAGCCATAAAATTTGCAGATGAATGTGGCTACCCAGTAATGCTGAAGGCTGCCGCAGGTGGCGGTGGTCGTGGAATGAGAATCGTTCGTTCAAAGGATAAGCTTATAGCAGAATACAAAAGCGCTAAAAGTGAGGCGAAAAAGGCGTTTGGAATAGATGATGTATTCATTGAAAAATATCTTGAAAATCCTAAGCATATAGAGGTGCAGATCCTAGGTGACAAGGCAGGAAATCTGGTGCATCTATTTGAAAGAGATTGCTCTATTCAAAGAAGGCATCAGAAAGTTATAGAGTTCACTCCAGCCCTTTGCCTAAGTGAAAAACAGAGAAAGGCTATCTGCGACGATGCTGTAAAGATAGCTAAAGCAGTTAATTATAGAAGCGCCGGAACTGTGGAATTTCTTTTGGATTCTAATGGTAATCACTATTTTATTGAAATGAATCCGAGAATACAGGTTGAGCATACAGTTACTGAAATGGTAACCGGAATTGATATAGTTCGTGCTCAAATTTTAATTGCCCAGGGTTTTAGTCTTGATAGTGAAGAAATTGACATCAAAGGGCAGGATGATGTGGTGATGAGGGGTCATGCCATACAGTGTCGTGTGACTACAGAGGATCCAGCAAATGATTTTGCTCCAGATACAGGTGTTATTGAGGTGTATAGGTCATCATCAGGCTATGGTATCAGGCTTGATGGTGGAAATGGATTTACCGGTGCTGAAATCACTCCGTATTATGATTCCCTGTTGGTGAAGATTACATCATGGGCAAGATCTTGGAACGAAACTATCAATAAGTCTGTACGAGCACTTAGAGAAACTAAAATAAAAGGTGTAAAGACAAATATTGGATTTTTACTCAATGTGCTAAATCATCCTACATTTAAAAGTGGAGATGCAAGTACAGGATTCATTGCAGCAAATCCAGAGCTATTTCACATTAAGGACAAAAAGGACAGGGAACTTAGAGTTCTAAAATACATAGGCGATAAGGTAGTAAATGATACAAAGGGACATAAGCCTTTGTTTAATGTGCCTGTATATCCTGAAATAAACAGGGAAGAGGTAGAGAACTTAAAGGGTACAAAGCAGCTATTCGAAGAGCTTGGTCCTAAGGGGCTTGCAGACTGGGTACTAAGGCAGAATAGACTGTTAATAACAGATACTACAATGAGAGATGCACAGCAATCACTTATGGCTACAAGGGTGAGAACACGAGATATGGAAAAGATTGCTCCAGCTGTTGCCAAATATGGTAAGGATATTTTCTCATTGGAAATGTGGGGAGGTGCCACATTTGATACTTCATTTAGATTCTTAAAGGAATCCCCATGGGAAAGACTTGCCACATTAAGAGAACAAATACCAAATATTCTATTTCAAATGTTAATAAGAGGAGCGAATGCTGTTGGATATAAAAATTATCCTGACAATGTGGTAAGGAAGTTTATACAGGAAGCTTCAAAAGCAGGAATAGATTTATTTAGAATATTCGACTCTCTCAACTGGATAGAGGGAATGGTCGTTTCTCTTGACGAGGTACTAAGTGAAGGAAAGATAGCTGAAACAGCCATATGCTATACAGGAGATATTCTGGACGATAGCAGAACTAAGTATGGACTAGATTACTATGTAAAGATGGCCAAGGAGCTGGAAAAGAGAGGAACACATATCCTGGGCATCAAGGATATGGCGGGTCTTATAAAGCCTATGGCGGCTAGAAAGCTGGTCAAGGCTCTAAAGGATGAGATAAGCATACCTATCCATTTACATACACATGATACAAGTGGAAATGGAGTGGCAACTCTCTTAATGGCTGCTGAGACAGGGGTTGATATTATAGATACAGCATTTAATAGCATGTCTGGTTTGACATCTCAGCCGGCACTGAATTCTATCGTAGCTGCCCTTGAAAACAGCGATAGAGATACAGGTATATCCGTAGATGAGATCCAGTGCATATCAGAATATTGGCAGGATGTTAGACCTGTATATATAAATTTTGAATCTGATCTTAAGACACCAGCTGCAGAAATCTACAGATATGAAATACCTGGAGGGCAATATTCTAATTTAAAGCCACAGGTAGAAAGCTTTGGCCTTGGACATAAGTTTCATGAGGTCAAGGAAATGTTTCGTGAAGTTAATAAAATGCTAGGAGATATTGTAAAGGTTACGCCTTCATCTAAAGCTGTAGGAGATATGGCAATTTTCATGGTACAAAATGATCTTACGGCAGAAAATATTTTAGAAAAAGGCAAGGGAATCGACTATCCAGACTCAATTGTTTCCTACTTTGAGGGTATGATGGGTCAGCCTGAGGGTGGATTCCCAAAGGATCTTCAAAAGTTAATTTTAAAGGATAAGCAGCCTATTACATGTAGACCGGGAGAGCTGCTTGAGGATGAAGATTTTGAAAAAATCAGGCAGCATCTTAAGGACGAGCTGGATATGGAAGCCACAGACCAAGATGTTATCAGCTATGCACTTTATCCAAAGGTATTTGAAGACTACATAAAGTATATTAGAGATGTGGGCGATTTCAGGCATATGGGTTCTGATATTTTCTTCCATGGACTAAGTGAGGGCGAAACATGTCAGGTAGAAGTTTCTCCAGGTAGAGTAATTATTATAAAACTGGCGGAAATAGGTGAGGTGGATGAAACCGGATATAGAGAGCTTATATTTGAAGCTAATGGCAACAGACGCCACGTTAGAATAAAAGATAATGAGGTACAAAGCTCCGTAGCCAGCATGAGTATTCAGATGGCGGATGAAAATAATCCAAATGAAGTGGGAGCCAACATTCCTGGAGGAATTATTAAAGTACTGGTTGCAGAAGGGGATACGGTAGAAGAAAATCAGCCTATTGCAGTCATAGAGGCAATGAAGATGGAAACTAATATTCTATCTACAGCCAAAGGTATAGTGGAGAAAATCTATATCAAGGAAGGTCAACAGGTTAAAGCGGGAGAATTAATCGCTGTAATTGGCTAAGCTTAAATACATCTTAACGCAATAATTAAATTCTCGTATGAGAACATGGAGGCTTATGGACGGAGAATTTTTAAGAGTACCTATTTTAGAAGAAATAGAACGAAGTGACCTTTTTGGAAATCTGGATTGTAATATTAAGGCCATTGAAGAAGAAACAGGCTGTGAAATACTCCAAAGGGAGGACTGCCTGCTTCTTCGAGGTGGTGATGACCAAATGGCAAAACGCATGATAGGCGAGCTTCAGGAGGCATTAAAGCTGGGAGAACGATTGGATGAGCATAAGGTCAGCTACATATTAGACTTGGCTAAAAATGGAGAAAGCTTTATAAAAGAAGCGCTGGGAAAGGATATTATTTGCTTCACTACTAAAGGAAAGCCTGTAAAAGCCAAGACCATAGGACAAAAGGAATATATCAAAGCTATGAATCAAAAGGAGATAGTGTTTGCCATAGGACCAGCAGGAACGGGTAAAACCTATCTGGCAGTAGCACAAGCAGTAAAAGCATTTAAAAATAAAGAGGTGGATAAGATTATTTTGACAAGGCCTGCTGTTGAAGCAGGAGAAAGACTTGGCTTTCTGCCTGGAGATCTACAGGATAAGGTGGATCCATATCTAAGACCTCTTTATGATGCTCTTTATGATATAATGGGGAGGGAAACAGCTTTACGCCTGAAGGAAAAGGAGGCGATTGAAGTAGTTCCATTAGCATATATGCGAGGCCGTACTTTGGATAATGCTTTTATAATTCTCGATGAAGCACAAAATACTACAGGAGAGCAGATGAAGATGTTCCTGACTAGAATGGGATTTGGATCCCGCATGATTATCACTGGTGACATCACCCAGATAGATTTGCCGAAGGATAGAAAATCTGGCCTGCTTGTGGCAATGAAAGTGCTGAAAAATGTGTCCGGACTTTCTTTTGTATATTTAGCTGCCGCAGATGTAGTTAGACATAAGCTAGTAAAACGCATTATAAGAGCATATGATGAATATTTTTCTAAAAAGGATGAAAAGCATTGAAAATCAATATTGAGCATACTAATCTGTCCAAGGTGGAGGAAGGCTTTTTAGATAAGCTAAAAGAAGCTGCAAGAATTGTTATGAAAGAGCATGCTCGGACAGCTCGTGAAATTGAGATAAGCATAAGTGTTGTAGGTGAGAAAGAAATCCGCGAGCTTAATTTGGAATACAGGAGTGTAGATAGGGAAACTGACGTGCTCTCATTTCCTCAGTATGAGCTGATACCGACGGATACTACATATTTGATGTTAGGTGACATTGTCATATGCAGGCCTGTATGTGAACGTCAGGCTTTGGAGTTTGGTCATACCTATGAAAGAGAGTTCCTTTATTTGGCAGTACATAGTATATTGCATCTTGTCGGGTATGACCATATGACGGAAGAGGACAAACGAAAAATGCGTGCTTTAGAAGAGCAGCTTATGAATAAGATTGGCGTAGAGAGATAGAAAATTGAGGTAAGATATGGATAAGAAGGAATTATATCTGATTGCAAAGGAAGTATTAAAGAATGCTTATACACCATTTTCAGGATTCAAGGTGGGAGCAGCAATACTTGCAAAGGATGGAAGAATATTTAAAGGTGTAAATGTAGAAAACTCATCATTTGGAGGTACAATCTGTGCGGAGCGTAATGCTTGCTTAAATGCAATTACAGAAGGATGCAAAGATTTTGAAATGATTGCGATTGCAACCTCAGAGGGCTTTGGATGGCCATGTGGAATGTGCAGACAATTCTTATATGAATTTGCTCCAGATGTGCCAGTTATAACGGGGCCTGATGAGAATCATCTTCAGGAGAAGACCATAAAGGAACTTCTTCCAGAGGGATTCAGGCTAGAAGAGACCTTTGATTATAATAAATTTTAAAAAGCTAATATAAGGAGCTATGATGATAAAATCCGGATTTGTATCTATTGTTGGCAGACCCAATGTAGGAAAGTCTACATTACTTAATAGTATTTTAGGTGAAAAGGTAGCTATTACTTCAGCTAAGCCTCAAACTACCAGAAATAGGATAAGAGGAATTTATACAAGACAGGATGAAAAAGATACATTACAGATGGTCTTTATTGATACACCAGGCATTCATAAGGGGAAAAATAAGCTGGGCAAAGCCATGACGGATATGGCATTGTCATCCTTTGGTGATGCAGATGTACTTCTCTTTTTAGTTGATGGAAGACCGGATGCTGGTCCGGGAGATATGGCAATTTTGGATAGTGTAAAATCTGCAAATGCCGTGAAATTTCTGGTGATAAATAAAATTGACCAGATGAGCCCTCAGGATTTTAAATACACATATGATTACTATGAAAGTCTTGGGATTTTTCACAAAGTGTGTGGAATAAGTGCGCTTGAAAGAGTCCATGTAGACAGCCTGCTAAAGGATATAGAGGCTCATCTAAAGGAAGGCTATATGTTTTATCCCGTGGATATGCATACGGATCATCCTGAAAAATTTATAGCTGCTGAAATTATCAGAGAAAAGGCATTGCATTTTCTCGATGAAGAAGTGCCCCATGGTGTAGCTGTAGAGATAGAAAGCTTCAAAGAAAAAAAGGATATTGTGATAATAGATGCAGTTATTTATTGTGAGAAAAAATCACATAAGGGTATCATTATTGGAAAAGAAGGCAGAAAATTAAAAGGCATTGGTAAAAGTGCCAGAATGGACATAGAGCAAATGCTCGGCGTAAAGGTGCTTTTAAATTTATGGGTCAAGGTGAAGGAAAACTGGCGTGACAGTGATTTCATGTTGAAAAATTTAGGGTATGGTGATAAATAACCGATGCCTGCTAGATGTAGCGATAAGTAGTATGGTGTGAAATATGTGAGATGTAGGAGTGCTAAATGCAGGTATCCTTTGACGGATTGGTTCTAAAGAGAACTCAAATAGTTGGTGGTAAAAGCCTTCTGACAGTTTTAACAGATGATTTTGGTAAGATTACCCTCGGTGTACCTGCGGGCTATGTAGGAAAGGGAAGATCCTCTCTTGGCATAAAGACTTTTTCACTTACACGATATGATGGATATAAGCATGGTAATATTTTTAACATGAGCAGAGCTCAGGTTATTGAAAGTTTTTTTCATATAGGTCAGGATGTGGAGAAGTTTTATCTTGGATCAGTAGCGGTGGAGCTGACAGATTTAACTACTTTAGAGGGTGAAAAAAATCCTAGGCTACTTAGCCTGTTGACCGAATTTATGAAGGCTCTAAATGACCGAGATAAAGATCCGCTCATTCTTCTTATTGCATATGAGCTGCATCTTATTGATAACATGGGAATAATGCCACAGCTTGATAAGTGTGGTATCTGCGGAAATGAGAAAAGTCTAAAGCTGATTGGTATAAGCTCAGGTCATGCAATTTGCAATAAGTGTCATGACGAGCTTAAAAGATCGGGTAACAATAATATAGATATACAAATTTGGAATAATTTGAAAATATCTGAGGACTTTGATATAATAGAAAGCATAAAATACTTGAAGAGGTTGGAATTTAAGGATTTAAAAAATATTAGGCTAAAGGCTGATAAGGCCGAGGAGTTTCAGAGCTTTATTAGAAGGTATATACTGTATCATCTCAATATAGAAGAGTTAAAAAGTGATGCTCTGGACATAAAGAGATTGTTAAATGACAGCCATGATGGGAGGTAACCATGGACATTTCTTTAGAGAAGATTGAATTAGTTAAGGATAGAACTGGAGTTAGCTATGAAGAAGCTAAGGAAGCTTTGGAAAAGGTAGAAGGCAATGTAGTAGAGGCTATTATTGCCATAGAAAAAGTAGTTGATGATGTGAAAAAGGAAAAAAAGAGTACTAAGGAAAGATCTAATGCTTTGATAAATACCCTAAAGGATGTAGTAAGACAGGGTAATGTCACTAAGATTCTTGTTAAAAATGGAAATAAAATAGTGCTAAATTTACCAGTGACAGTTGGCGTTATTGGTGTTGCTCTTGCACCATGGGCTATGATTGCTGGTGTTGTAGCCGCCTTTGGATTTAAATGCAAGATTCAGGTTGTGAAGGAAGACGGCAGCATTATCAATATAAGCGAAAAAGCTGAAGTTATTTACGATAAGGCCGGAGATATCTATGAGGATACAAAGGAAAAGAGCGTAAATGCTTATAACGAGCTAAAAAGAAAAGTTCCAGAGGTATATGATGATATTAAGGACCTTGGCAATGAGGCTATTGACAGAGCAAAGGATGCTTATCAGGATGCCAAAAGCAAGATAAAAGATAAAAAAGATGATGCTGAGGTTAAATGGGATGAAATAAAGGACAAGGCTCAGGATGTAGCAGAAGATGCTGTAGATGAAGCTAAGGAGATTAAGAACAAGGGTGAGAGAGAAGCTAAAGGTCTTTTTGGCAAGGTAAAAAGTAAGCTGGGAAGTGCTGCAGATAAGGCTGAGGATCTAGTAGATGAAGCTAAGGATAAGGGCAAGGATGTTTTTAGCGATCTTGAAGCTATGGCAGACGATCTTGAGAAGCAGGTTAAGGCTAAGGCAAAGGAAGCCAAGGGTAGTGGAGAAGATCTTCTCGAGGAGCTTAAGGATAAGGCAGAAGATGCCAGGGATATGGCAGAGGATCTTAGTGGCAAGGCAAAAAGAGATGCTGATAAAACCCTAAGAGAGTTAGATAAGAAGATTCAAAAGCTAGAAAAGGGACTTGCCAGATAAGAAATTAGAACTAAACCGTATGGAACATGACGCTGTGTAAATGTCACAGCATAGCATAAGCACTATAAAATAAGATAAGGAGATATCATGTTAGAGAACCTAAAGAATAAAGCACAGGATTTGGCAGATAAGGCAAAAGATGTAGCAAATGACGCTAAGGATAAGGCAGCTGAGCTTGCTGAAAAGGCTAAGGATGAGGTAGAAAGCCTGGCAGATAAGGCTAAGGATGCGGCTTCAGATGCAAAAAGCAAGGGAGCTGATTTAGCAGATAAAGCTAAGGACAAGGCAGTAGACCTTAAGGCTGATGCAAAGAAGACTGCAAACAAGGCAAAAACAGCAGTAGAAAATGCAGCTGAAGATGTAAAGGCGGCTGCAGAAAAGCAAAAAAAAAACTAAAGGAGTAATTGCTACTGCTATTTCCATGATTGGAAGTGCTATTAAGTCTTCAAGAAAGAATAAAAAGGATGCTATAAAAAGACTTAAAGCAGCCAAGAGAGAAGCTAAGAAGGCAGTAAGGGATAGCAAAAAGCTTTCAAAGAGAGCGCAAAAGCGTGCTAAGAAAAAGCTTAAAGGCATTAAAAAGCAACTGAAAAAGGCTAAGAGATAAGGCTTCTTAGCCTTTTAAATTAAACGAAGATAAGTGAAGATAGGAGTATAGATGGCTAAGGATTTTTCCATGGATAAAATAACCGCACTGGCAAAAAACAGGGGCTTTGTTTATCCAGGTTCTGAGATTTATGGTGGACTTTCCAATACTTGGGATTATGGTCCGCTGGGCGTTGAATTTAAAAATAATGTAAAAAAAGCTTGGTGGAGAAAATTTGTTCAGGAGTCAGAATATAATGTCGGACTGGATTCTGCAATTCTTATGAATCCTACAACATGGGTAGCATCGGGCCATGTTGGTGGTTTTTCTGACCCACTTTTGGACTGTAAGGCTTGCAAATCCAGATTTCGTGCTGATAAACTAATCGAGGATTATATCGCTGAGAATGATTTGGAGCCTGTAGTTGTAGATGGATGGACTAATGATGAGATGCAAAAGTACATTTCAGAGCATAATATAAAATGTCCTGAGTGTTCAGCCCACGACTTTACAGGAATAAGACAATTTAATCTTATGTTTAAAACCTTTCAGGGGGTAACAGAGGATTCCAAGTCAGAAATATTCCTTAGACCTGAGACTGCACAGGGTATATTTGTGAATTTTAGAAATGTACAAAGAACTTCAAGAAAAAAGCTTCCTTTTGGTATTGCACAGATTGGTAAATCATTCAGAAATGAAATTACCCCAGGTAATTTTACATTTAGAACCAGGGAATTTGAGCAGATGGAGCTTGAGTTTTTCTGCAAACCAGGTACAGATCTTGAATGGTTTGAGTATTGGAAGAAATATTGCCATGATTTCCTAATCTCATTGGGAATGAAAGAGGAAAATATAAGAATGAGAGATCATTCTAAGGAAGAGCTTTCCCACTATAGTGCAGGCACAACTGATATTGAATATAAATTCCCATTTGGATGGGGTGAGCTTTGGGGTATTGCAGATCGTACAGATTTTGACCTAAAGGCACACCATGATACATCGGGACAATCAATGTATTATATGGATCCTGATTTTGAAGAGCTTCCAAAGGATGATCCAAAGCGTCGATATATTCCATATTGTATAGAACCATCCCTTGGAGCAGACAGAGTGGCACTTGCTTTTCTTGTAGATGCATATGATGAGGAGACATTGGTAAATGGAAAGGGACAGGAGGATGTGCGAACTGTACTGAGACTTCATCCTGCGTTAGCACCATTTAAGGCGGCGGTTCTTCCGCTGACAAAGAAGCAGTCTGAGGAAGCAAAGGAACTTTACAGAAAGCTATCTAAGTATTTTATGCTCGACTATGACGAGGCAGGTGCTATTGGTAAGAGATATAGAAGGGAAGATGAAATAGGAACACCTTTCTGCATTTGTGTTGACTTTGATACTGCTGAGGATGGTTGTGTAACCATAAGAGATAGAGATACCATGGAGCAGGTAAGAATATCCATAGAGGATGTCAGAAGCTACATAGAAGAAAGACTAGATTTTTAAAAAATATGGACAGATATTAGATATTCTAATATCTGTCCTTTTTTGTAATGAATTATAAATTATACAATTGAGGTTTCGAATGCTTTCGAAATGAACGTTTTGTTTTCAAAAACTTTTTTTTGAAGTGCAAGTGTGGTAAAATAAGATAAGTAATTTGCTTTCGATAGAACAGCGTCCCAAACAGACGTGGAAATGATAACGAAGTTTTAAGGAGATTTAGAGATGAAAAAGTTTGTTTATTCATTTAATGAGGGTTCTAAAGATATGCTAGCTATGCTTGGTGGAAAGGGATCAAATCTTGCAGAAATGACGAGAATAGGTCTTCCTGTTCCATTTGGCTTTACCGTAATTACAGATGCATGCAGACAGTATTATAGTAATGGTAAAAAGCTAGATGAGGAAATAATTTCCGAAATCAAAACAAAGCTGGCTGATTTGGAGCAGGTAACTGATAAGGGCTTTGGCGACAAGAAAAATCCCCTGTTAGTATCAGTAAGATCTGGTGCTGCAGTTTCCATGCCAGGAATGATGGATACCATATTGAACCTAGGTTTAAATGATGAAACAGTGGTAGGTTTAGCAGAGCTGACGGACAATCCTCGTTTTGCCTATGATAGCTACAGACGCTTCATTCAGATGTTTGGAGATGTTGTAATGGAAATTTCCAAGAGCAAATTCGATGAAGTATTCGATGCTCAGAAGGAAAAGGTGGGAGCTACTTATGATGTGGATTTAACTACTGAGGATTTACAGACCATCATCGAAGGCTATAAAATTCTTGTTAGAAATGAAATGGGCCGAGATTTTCCACAGGATCCACAAGAGCAGCTAATAGAAGCTGTAGAGGCAGTTTTTAGATCATGGAATAATCCAAGGGCTATACTGTATAGGAAGCTAAATGGTATAGATGACAGCATTGGTACTGCTGTTAATATCCAGTCTATGGTATTTGGTAATATGGGAGATACCTCCGGAACAGGTGTAGCATTTACAAGATCTGCCTCAAATGGAGATAAGGAGATATTCGGAGAATTTCTAGTAAATGCTCAGGGTGAAGATGTAGTAGCAGGTATTCGAACACCAAAACCTATAAAGGAGATGGCAGAATCCTTCCCAGAGGTATATAAGGATTTTGAAAGAATTGCCAATATTCTTGAGAATCATTATAAGGACATGCAGGATATGGAGTTTACTGTTGAGAGAAACAGACTTTATATGCTGCAAACTAGAAATGGTAAGAGAACAGCACAGGCAGCAGTCAAGATTGCCTGCGATATGGTTGATGAGGGACTGATTACGGAAGAGGAAGCAGTACTGAGAATAGATCCAGATCAAATCAACCAGCTTCTTCATCCTACATTTGATGATGTAGCTGAGAAACAGGCAAGGCTACTTGCAAAAGGACTTCCTGCATCTCCAGGAGCCGCAACAGGAGCTATATATTTTCACGCCGATGAAGCAGTAGAGGCTGCGGAAGCCGGAAAAAAAGTATTGTTAGTCAGAAAAGAGACTTCGCCAGAGGACCTTGCAGGAATGGTAGCGGCAGAGGGCATACTTACTGCAAGAGGTGGTATGACATCTCATGCGGCAGTAGTAGCAAGAGGCATGGGAAAATGCTGTGTTGCCGGATGCTCTGGCATAGTGGTAGATGAATCACAGAAAACATTAAAAATCGGAAGTGATACATTTAAGGAAGGAGATATGATTTCCTTAAATGGTACTATTGGTGCGGTTTATGAAGGCGAGATAAAGACCCAGCAAGCAAGCCTCAGTGGATATTTTGGAAGAATCATGGATTGGGCGGACAAATACCGTACTATGAAAGTGAGAACAAATGCAGATAATCCTAGAGATGCTAAAGCTGCCGTAGATTTTGGTGCAGAGGGTATTGGCCTTTGCAGGACTGAGCACATGTTCTTTGAGGAAGAGAGAATTCCGGCGATAAGGGCAATGATTTTTGCAGATGATGTTGAAGCGAGAGAAAAGGCACTTGATAGATTACTTCCATTCCAGAAAAAGGACTTTATGGGAATTTATGAAGTTATGGAAGGAAGACCAGTTACCATAAGATTGCTGGATCCACCACTACATGAGTTTTTACCTCATACAAAGGAAGAAATGGAGGAGTTGGCAAGGCAGCTGGGAGTAAGCTTCGAACGAATTGTAGAAAAGAGAGCCGAATTACAGGAATTTAATCCAATGCTCGGACACAGAGGTTGCAGGCTAGCAGTTACATATCCAGAAATTGCCAAAATGCAAACTGAGGCAATTATATCTGCTGCTATTGAAGTAGGAGAAAGGCTAAATATAAAAATTGTGCCTGAGATAATGATTCCACTAATTGGCAGCGTTGAAGAAATGAAGGATGTAAAAACTACAGTAGTTGAAAAGGCCGATGAAATAATTGAAAAGGCTGGAGTGGATTTGGAATATATGGTAGGTACCATGATTGAAATTCCAAGGGCAGCACTCACTGCTGATGAAATTGCGCAGGAAGCAGAGTTCTTCTCATTTGGTACAAATGACCTGACTCAAATGGGATTTGGTTTCTCAAGAGATGATACTGGAGATCTCATTAAAGAGTATGTGGACAAGAAAATTTTAAGTGCGGATCCATTCCAAAGTATCGATCAAAAGGGAATAGGAAAGCTAGTTGAAATGGCAGTTACATTAGGTAAAAAGAGCAGACCAAACATTAAGCTTGGTATATGTGGAGAGCACGGCGGAGATCCTAAATCTATAGATTTTTGCCATAGGGTAGGACTTCAGTATGTATCCTGCTCGCCATATAGAGTCCCTATTGCAAGACTAGCTGCTGCCCAGGCTGCTATTAGAAACAGATAAATTTATCATTTAGAGGAAAATGGTGACCGCCATAAAATAATGACATAATCAAGAATCCACCTATATGAAATGAGGTGACCCTCAAAAGTTAGACCTAAAATCTAACAGATGGGAGGTCGGTTCAAAAGTCTATAGGTGGATTTTTTGTACCCGTGGAAATGTATTTTGTTAAATCAATAATATTATGTGTTAAGTGAAATTACAAACTGTTTTTCTAAGAAACTATGTAAGTGAAATATAACAGCTAAATTGAATGGAATGTAAGATAGCTTTATAAGGTCATATGAAGCTTGAGAAATACAAAACACATTATTGTTTATGGTAGTATACGAAGTCTTAGTTGAGTAGTTTGATTTACAGCTATGAATTTTAAATAAGCTAGTTTAGAAATTAGTACCCTAAACTTATGATGAGTAAAATTTAGGGAATTAAGTCTCTAAACTTACAAAAAATAAAAGTTTAGGGCATTGATTCCCTAAACTTGAAAAAAGTGAAAGTTTAGAGTATAATTAAATAAAAATGGAGAAATGCAATATGTTTCGGTATGATATAAATCTGAAAGCTAGGAATACATATTTGAATCAATTGATAGCCTTCAAAGATAAAGATCTTGTAAAGGTTATAACAGGAATTAGAAGATGTGGAAAATCCAGCTTATTAAAACTAATGCAGGCATATCTTTTAAGCTCTGGGGTGGGACAAGATCAGATAATTGCTATGAATTTTGAATCCCTTGAATTTCAAGATATGAATTACAAAGAATTGTATGAATATGTAAAGAAAAAAATTCCAACTACGAAAAGAGTGTATTTGTTTTTTGATGAACTTCAGAGAATAGAAAGATGGGAAGATGCAATAAACTCACTACGTGTTGATTTTGAGTGCGACATTTATATAACTGGATCTAATTCATACCTATTGTCATCGGAATATTCCACATATCTATCTGGCAGATACGTAGAAATAAAAATTTATCCTCTATCATTTAAGGAATTTGTAGACTTTAACGGATACCAATTAAAAGAATATAAAACTCCAATTGGTGAAATTAAAAAACGAGCATTAAATGAAAAGGGTGAAATTGTTGAAGTACGAGACTTATTTGATGCATATATGCGATATGGTGGAATGCCTGGAATAGTTGATGTAGGTCTTGAACAAGATAAAGTGACGACCTTGCTTGATGGAATATATTCAACTGTCGTTGTTAGAGATATCCTTGAACGCGAAAAAAGAAGAGGATTAAGACAGATTACTGATGCAGAGTTACTTCGAAAAATTATATTATTTTTAGCAGATAACATTGGAAATAATACTTCTCTTAATTCAGTAAGCAACACACTGGTATCTGAAAATATGATTAAAAATCGTGAGAGACAGGGGAAACCCGCTACAAAAACAATCGCATCATATGTAGGAGCATTAAAAGAATCATACATGTTTTATGATGTAAAAAGATTTGATATAAAAGGTAAGGAATATTTACGAACTCTAGGCAAGTACTATATTGTAGATATTGGGCTAAGAAATTATTTGCTTGGATTTAGAGCTCGAGACAGGGGACATGCTTTAGAGAATATAGTTTACTTTGAATTGCTAAGACGAGGTTATGATGTAGCAATCGGAAAAATTGATAATTTAGAGGTTGATTTCATTGCTACAAACGCAAATGAGAGAATATATATTCAGGTAACTGAAAGTATGAAAAATGATTCAGTTCGAGAAAGAGAGCTGAAATCGCTACAAAAAATACATAACAACTATCAAAAAATGGTTATTACTTTGGATAAAGCACTTGACGATGAGTATGATGGAATTAAGATTGCAGATATAAGTGAATGGCTTTTAAAATAAGGGGAGGATTATAAATCATATTAAATTTGCATATGATTAAGATAATTGCCAGAACTTGAACTTTACCAATGCGTGCTTGTTTTTGCAAATAAGTCTTCTATGGTAGATATATTTTACCCTAGAAGGCTTAATTTTAATTTACAGACTTTTTATCAAACTCTCTGACAGACTTTCATCTAACTCTCTAATTTGTAGACTATTTCATATTCTTAATTGGTTCTAATGTACAAAACAAAAGGACTCCGAAGTGAAAAGCTCACTTATTGGAGTCCTGCTAATACTTTAATTTTATACAGTATGCCCGATTAAGTAAAAGAGGTTGTGAAATTGTCTTTGTAAATAGCTACATCTGATGATTACCCAGCCGTATCCAGTAATTTGCAATTAAGCGAGGTTATATATGCTATCAGGGTGCTCTTATTGATAAACCACTTTATAATCGGTACTATTATGCCATCATTTGATTATACTGTACATATTGTCAGCTATACATTAAATAGGAAGTTCATTACATCCCCATCCTGCACTATATAATCCTTACCTTCGGATCGTAGAAGCCCCTTTTCCTTTGCAGTAGACAACTTTCCACCACATTCCATAAGAGTATCATAAGCAATAGTTTCTGCTCGTATAAAGCCCCTTTCAAAATCGGTGTGAATTTTACCAGCGGCCTGTGGTGCCTTTGTACCACGCTTTATAGTCCATGCACGTACCTCGTCTTGCCCAGCAGTCAGAAATGAAATGAGATTAAGCAGGCTGTATGAAGCCTTTATAAGCTTATCTAGTCCACTGCTTTCAAGGCCCAGCTCAGACAGGAATAGCTCTTTTTCATCCTCGTCAAGTTCTGCAATCTGGGCTTCAATATCAGCACATATGGTAACAACCATAGAGTCTTCAGTCTTGGCGAAATCCTCCACCTTTTTAACCAGAGGATTGTCCTTATTAGCAATATCATCTTCTGAGACATTAGCTACATATATGATAGGCTTGAAGCTGAGTAGGTTATACTCTTCCACCTGCTTTCTCTCCTCGTCATCTAAATCAAGGGCACGTGCAGAAAGACCCTGCTCCAGATGTGTCATCACTTTCTTCATAAGCTCATATGAAGGTACCAATGACTTATCTGCTTTCATCGCCTTTTCAGTTTTTGCTATTCTTCTTTGGAGAATTTCCATATCAGACAGGATAAGTTCGGTATTTATTGTATCAATATCAGATAACGGATCAAGATGCCCGTCCACATGTACAATATTTTCATTTTCAAAGCATCTTACCACATGGAGAATAGCCGCCACCTCACGAATATGACTTAAAAACTTATTTCCCAGGCCTTCTCCCTTGGAAGCGCCCTTTACAAGTCCAGCTATGTCACAAAATTCTATTGTAGTATAGGTGGTCTTTTTTGAATTATAAACTTCATGTAATTTAGCTATTCGCTCATCTGGTACAAATACGATACCAACATTGGGCTCAATTGTACAAAATGGATAATTTGCAGCTTCAGCCCCTGCTTTTGTAATGGCGTTAAATAATGTACTTTTACCTACGTTAGGTAGTCCGACGATTCCTAATTTCATATTAATCCTTCCTGATAATAGATTAGATGTTATTGCTTAATCTGCTAGCCTTATTTTTATTTCTTAGATAGAAATAGAGGAATATGCCAACGGTAAAGGCTATAATACTTACTAATTGTGCTACTCTAAAGCTACCAATCATAAGTGAATCCGTCCTCAGCCCTTCTACGAAAAAACGCTCAAATGAGTAGCCTATAAGGTAGAGTGAGAGGATTTGTCCATTGAATTTATAGAGGCCACCCTTGCTCTTGTATAAAAGCCATAGTCCCATTATTAGACAAAATATAGACTCATATAGAAAGGTGGCGTGCATTCTTTGACCATCAATTATAACTGCAATAGGAAAATCAGTAGGTCCTCCATGTGCTTCTGAGTTAAAGAAATTTCCCCACCTGCCAATTGCCTGTGCAATGGCAACGCCAGGCATAACTAAATCTCCCAGCCTTAAAATGTTTATCTTACGAATATAAGTATATATTGCAGCAACAAGTATCCCTGCTAACAGACCTCCGTGTATTGCAAGCCCTCCGGAGCGTATATTGATAATGTCAAATAGGCTTCCCTTGTAGTTATCCCACATAAAAAGCACATAATATAGTCTGGCACCGATGATTGATGTTGGAATAAGCAGTATGGTGAAATTCAGCACATCATCTTTTTTTATTCCAAATTTTTCTGCACGACTATATGCCAAAAAGATGGCTATTGCAAAGCCAATGCCAATGAGTATACCGTATATTTGTACATCAATACCCCAAAGTGTAAAGGCTACAGCACCTGGTGACTTCATATTTCCTCCTTATGGTTATAACTCTACTATTATATTAAAAACTGTGGTAAAATTCAAATTATGAAGTATGAAAAAATAGTTGAAGGAAAATTTATAGAAAGACCGAATCGATTTGTAGCTTTGGTGGATATTGAGGGCAAAGAGCAGAAAGTGCATGTAAAGAACACAGGAAGATGCAAAGAGCTTTTAACATATGGCACAAAAGTATTTATGGAGGACTTTAGAAACCGTATGGGAAAAAGGAAGCTTGAGTTTTCCCTAATAGGGGTAGAGAAGCTGCTGCCATATGGAAATAGCATGCTCATCAATATGGATTCTCAGGTCCCAAACAAGGTTGTGGAGGAAGGGCTAAAAAGCGGAGCAATAAAAATTGATTCCATGGGCCGTATTACATGTATAAAGAGAGAAAAAAGCTTCGGAAAGTCCAGAGTTGATTTTTATCTTGAAGATGAAAATGGGCAAAAGGGTTATTTTGAGGTAAAGGGAGTTACTTTAGAGCATGACGGAAGAGCACTTTTTCCAGATGCTCCTACACTAAGAGGGGTAAAACATATTAGAGAACTGATAAGTATAAAAAAACTGGGAATGGCAGCAGGACTTATATTCGTAGTGCAAATGGAAGATATACTAGATGTAAGGGCTAATACAGAAACGCATCCTGAATTTGGAGCAGCATTATCGGAAGCGATAGATAGTGGAGTAGAGGTACGAGCCTTTTGTTGTCATATTGAAAAGGATAGCATATGTATCACAAAGGAAATACCTGTAATATGAAGGTGCAATGAAATATGATTTTAATATTAATTTTAGTGTAGCTCCGCAAATAAAAATATAATCATAAATGAAAAAATAAAAAACAGCCCCATATGGAGCTGTTTTTTTGGAGGCGACACCCAGATTTGAACTGGGGAATAAAGGTTTTGCAGACCTCTGCCTTACCGCTTGGCTATGTCGCCAGATTGGCTAGGGTAGCAGGATTCGAACCTGCGCATGACGGAATCAGAATCCGTTGCCTTACCGCTTGGCGATACCCCACCGTGGGGTGGATAGTGGGATTCGAACCCACGTATACAGGAGCCACAACCCTGTGTCTTAACCACTTGACGATACCCACCATGTGACACATGATGTGAAATTGGCGACCTGGAACGGGCTCGAACCGTCGACCTCCAGCGTGACAGGCTGGCATTCTAACCAACTGAACTACCAGGCCAATTATAAATGGTGGGCGCAATAGGGCTCGAACCTATGACCCCCTGCTTGTAAGGCAGGTGCTCTCCCAGCTGAGCTATGCGCCCTAATGGTAGCGGCGAGTGGAGTCGAACCACCGACCTTCCGGGTATGAACCGGACGCTCTAGCCAACTAAGCTACACCGCCACACCACATCATGCGTGCAGAGATTATGATAACAAAATTAATGCCTTATGTCAATAGGGTTTCTTGAAATTTATCAAAAGTCTTCACTTTATTTTTGCTTTAATGTATGCATGTATGAAAAGAAGAAATAAATGAACAAAGCTGTCCAGAAGTGAGAATTAGAGCAGTCAGCTGAGTGTGGACATAAAAATTATTATAAGAAATCATAGAGTCTCGTAGATATGTTAGCCAGTCGTAGTTATGTGTCAACTAACTCACTTTACGCAGTAATATAAAAGACAATAGCTTTTATTTTTCTCGATAAAAATGTATAATATGGAAAAAGACTAAGGAGATGAAATGATACCACTTTCCACTCGGCTTAGACCGAAGTCATTAGATGAATTTGTAGGACAGCATCATTTTCTGTACAAAGGATCGCTGCTTTATAATGCAATAAAACAAGGTAAGCTTATATCTGCCATATTTCATGGACCTTCAGGTACGGGCAAGACCACCCTTGCCAGGATCATAGCAGGTATTCTTGATAGCCAGTTTGTGGAAATCAATGCATCCGAAACTGGTATTACGGAGCTTCGTAAGTATTTGAAAAAAGCGCAAGACGATTTTTTTGGTATCACCAAGAAGACTACATTTATATATGTTGACGAATTTCACAGATGGAATAAGTCTCAGCAGGATGCCCTGCTAAAGGCTTTGGAGGAAGGGAGTATCGCATTTATAGGAAGTACCACAGAAAATCCATACTTTTCAATCAATAATGCCATTTTAAGTCGTGTTGGCAATATATTTCAATTTAAGCCTCTTGATGATGATAGCTTAAATGAATTAGTACAAAAGGCGATAAAATATGTAAATAAAATGAACAAGGAGCGTGACTTTCATATTGATGAAGGGGCAAGGCGCTTACTTTGCGAACGTGCCAATGGAGATGGACGTGTCCTTTTAGATACGCTAGGCTACATTTTGGAAAATATGCCTTCTGAAAAGCAGGAAATTGATGTTGCCATTGTTGGAGAAGCCATTCAAAGACCCATTGGTTTTTTTACAAAGGGAGATGACAGATACGATCTGCTATCTGCATTACAAAAATCCGTGAGAGGCTCTGATCCAGATGCAAGTGTGTATTATCTTGCAAGGCTCATAGATGGTGGAGCAGATATTAATATGATTGGCAGAAGATTACTTGTTATGGCGACTGAGGATGTTTCTCTTGCCTATCCTCAAGCAATTTCTGTGGTAAATGCATGTGTTGACGGAGCAAATAAGGTGGGCTATCCAGAAGCCGGCATATTATTGGCACAGGCCACAATACTAATGGCAAGCTCGCCTAAATCAAATTCATCTATAAGTGCCTATTATAAAGCAATGGCAATTGTTAGAAAACATGGAAATCTACCTGTACCAGATCATCTTCGTGACTCTCATTATGCTGGAGCAAAGAAAATGGGATATGGCAAGGAATATAAGTATCCACATGATTTTGATGGAGCATTTGTGGATCAGGACTATTTACCTGACAAGTTACTTCAACTAGGAGAGAAGCTATATTTGCCTAACGATAGGGGTATGGAAAAGAGTCTAAAAAAATATTTAGATGAGCTTGAAAAGCTGAAAATAAAGAAAAAATAGAGAAAATGGAGTTATAAGTGGAAATACATAGGAGTAAACATTCTGGCTTTTGCTTCGGGGTAAAACGTGCCATTGAAAAGGCTTATGCTTCAAAGGATGGAGATAAGCGGGTGTATACCTTTGGACCGTTGATACATAATCAGACGGTAATAGATGAATTGCGCGAGCAGGGAATTCTGCCAATATCCGATCTTGATGAGGCAGATTCATCGTCCATGGTGATAATTAGATCTCACGGAGAAGGCAGAGATTTTTATAAAAAAGCGGGGGATAAGGGCGTACAAATCACAGATGCTACCTGCCCATTCGTGGAGCGAATTCATCGGCTTGCACAGGATGCATATGAAGCGGGCAAAAACATTATCATCATCGGTGATCCTAGGCATCCAGAAGTCATCGGAATAAATGGTTGGTGTGAAAATCAGGCATCGGTAGTTTCGTCGGTAGCAGATGCAGAAGCACTGGATACGGGTGATTACTATGTACTGTGTCAAACCACCATAAAGGAAGAGCTTTTACATGAAATAGTAAGTGCTTTGCAAGAAAAAGGATGCAAGCTTGAAGTGGCAAATACCATATGTAGTGCTACAAGAGAAAGACAAAGCGCGGCACAGGAGCTTGCAAAACAAGTAGATGCTATGGTGGTAATAGGTGGTAAGAATAGCAGCAATAGTAGAAAGCTGTTTGAAATTTGTAAAAAACATTGTAAAAACGCTTATTTTATTGAAAAAATTCAAGAATTACCATTGAAAGAAATGGCAAAATATAATAAAATAGGTATTACGGCAGGGGCTTCGACTCCTGAGACCGTAATTAAGGAGGTTATTGCTGTAATGAGTGAAAAAGCACTTGAAGGTAAGAAGATGGATACTATGGCTGACTTTATGGACGAGATCGATGCAAGCGTTCGCAGCTACAGATCTGGTGAGCTAGTTCATGGTATCGTTAGTTTAGTAAGAGATGATGATGTTATTATCAGCATGGGTATCAAGAAGGATGGTATTTTGCCTAAGAGCGAAGCAATTCTTGAAGAAGGCCAGGAGCTGAAGGATGTGTACAAGGTGGGAGATGAAATTGTCGTTCAATTCCTTGGAGATCAGACAGAAGAAGGTGGCCTTAGAGTCTCTGCTAAAAGTCTGAAGGTGCTTGAGCACTGGGAAGAGTTAGAAAAGGCATTTAATGAAAATGAGATCGTTGAAGTAGAGGTGATTAAGGCTGTTAAGAGCGGCGTTGTTGCCAGCTACAAGGAGGTACATGGCTTCATTCCTCTTGGACATTTGGATCTTAAGTTCGTTGAAAGTGGTGAAGAGTATGTAGGCCAGACCCTAGAAGTTAAGGTGATGAAGATTAACAAACAGAAGGGTAGAGCTATCTTCTCCAGAAAGGTTATTCTTAAGGCTGAAGAAAAGAAGCAGGTAGAACAGTTCTGGGCAAGCGTAGAGGCTGGAGAGATTAAGCCGGGCGATCTTGTTACAGGCAAGGTGATGAGATTCACTAAGTTTGGTGCTTTTGTGAATTTAGGTGGAGTAGATGGACTTCTTCACATCTCTGAGATGACATGGGGTAAGATTAAACACCCTAAGGATATTCTTCAAGAGGGTCAGGATGTTACAGTACAGATTCTGGACATTAATCCAGAAAACAAGAAAATTGCTCTTGGACTTAAGCAGCTTACACCAGAGCCATGGTCTATAATTGACCAGATATTCCATGAAGGAGACATCGTAGAAGGCAAGGTAGTACAGGTTCGAGATTTTGGTGCATTTGTAGAAATCGCTCCGGGAATAGATGGACTTGTACATGTTTCTGAAATAAAGAATGAGCATGTTGAAAATCCAAGTGACTACTTAAAGAACGGTCAGATTGTTAATGCTGAGATAGTTAGCATTGATAAGGAAAGAAAGAGAGTAGGTTTAAGTCTTAAGGATACATGGGATCTGAGCTTTGAGGAGGCTGACGAGGCTATAGATGAGGCTGAGGCAGAAGAGGTGAAAGCAGCAGAGCCAGTAGAGGAAGAGGTAGAAGCTGTAGAGGTTGAAGCCGAGACTGAGACTGAGGAAGCAGAAGCTGAAGAGGTCACAGAGGAGAATGCAGACGCAGAATAATGGCTGCACTAATCTGATGATACATTTCATTCATTCTGTTAAAAGAGATAATATTAGGACGCATCACAGGTGCGTCCTTTTTTTGAAACATAAATATAGTTTACATGTAATTAGTACGAGTCAATATGGTGGTGCTTTGACGGTAAAACCTACAGCATAGACTATTATGGCGTATGCATTTGAAATGGATTATGTACAGGGTAATGAGTATAGCAGCTTTGATAAAAATTTACGAAAATTTAATAAAATATGTTTACGAATTAACAATTTCGTGATAATATATTTGTAATAAATAGGTGAAAAACTTAACAATTAGGAGGAGTGTATGGCAATTTTTAGTGTACCTAGACAGATAATTCATGGAGAAAATGCACTTGAGCATTTAGCACAGCTTGAAGGAAAGAAAGCTGCTATCGTAACAGGTGGCAATTCCATGAAGAGATTTGGTTTTTTAGATAAAGCTAAGAAATATCTTGAGCAGGGCGGAATGGAAGTCCTTATTATAGACGGAGTAGAACCAGATCCATCTATTGCTACATGTAAAGAGGGTGGAGCAAAGATGGCTGAATTTGAGCCTGATTGGATAATTGCATTAGGTGGAGGATCCTCTCTTGATGCAGCTAAGGTTATGTGGGTATTTTATGAGTATCCTGACTACGATTTCATGGAGCTTGTAAAGTTTAACTTCCCTAAGCTAAGAACAAAGGCAAGACTTGCATGTATACCTTCTACATCAGGTACAGCTTCTGAAATTACAGCATTTTCTGTAATTACTGATACTGATAATCACATTAAATATCCTTTAGTATCACCGGATATTGTTCCAGATGTAGCAATACTTGATCCAGAACTACCATCTACAATGCCTGCTCTTATCACAGCGCAGACTGGTATGGACGTAATGACTCATGCAATTGAGGCTTATGTATCAACTGCAGCAGATGATTATACAGATCCACTTGCTCTTCAGGCTATTCAGCTAGTATTTGGTTATCTGAAGAAAGCTATTGATAACCCAGAAGATTTAGTGATTCGTGATAAGATGCATACTGCTTCTACTATTGCTGGTATGGCATTCAGCAACTGTTCACTGGGAATAGTACACTCCATGGCTCATAAAATTGGAGGAGAATTCCATCTCACTCACGGTGAAGCAAATGCAATCATGCTTCCATATATCATTGATTACAACAGAAAGGGTACAGATAAGTACGATCAGCTTGAGAAAATCCTTGGTGTAGACGATATTGCCGAGGAGGTTAGAAAGCTTAATGCCAGCATTGGACTTTCTGTAAATATTAAGGATGGAAAGAACACAATTATAGAAGAGGATGCTTTCCTGGCAGTTCTGGATAAGATGAGCCAGAGAGCATTTGATGATGCTTGTACTCTTACAAATCCAAGAAATACCAGTGCAGAAGATATTAAGAAGATTTATGAAGCTGCATACTATGGAAGAAAGGTAGACTTCTAAGTAAAGATTTATATAAACCTTTCACATTAGGAATAAAGACGTCCGAAAGGGCGTCTTTTTATGTGTAAAATCAGCCAGAATTATATGTGTAAAATCAGCCAGAGTGGGTAAATTTAAGTGCAGGATAAGGTCTCATTAAAATAAATAGAAGCTATATTCAGATTTTTATAATTATTATGCATATATATATATATATATAAATTAAATAATTCGAAAAAATTTATAGAAATAATTATTTTTTCTATCAATTCCTATTGAAATTGCAATAAAAATATGTTTTAATATTATGGCTATTATATTATAAAATCTCTTATGAATATTTGGCTACTAAAAAACATTAGAGTTTTTCAGTGTTTATTTTGGTATAAAATATATAGGAGAAGCTATATTTTAAATTAATTATTATATTTAAAGGAGAAGGGATGAAAGCGATAGGTAAGAAATCTATATCGATTTTTCTCGCACTTATTTTAGTGATGGGCATGATGCCATTTCATCAGTGGGGTGCTACAGCGCATGCAGCTCCTGCTGCCAGTGCAGCTTATGACCCATTGCGAGATAAAAACTATCCATCCACCGAATTTACAGATAAGGGTAAATTCAAGGTGGCAATTGTAAAAAGAGAGCTGGATGCTAATGCAGACGCTACGCCTTTTACATACGCGGATTTTAAAGGTGGGGCTATCACAAAGCATAGTGCACCTAACCTTTCAAATTACGAATTTGTAAGGGCGTTTGTAGTAGATCCAGAGACCAAAGCTAAGATGCCTATTAGAAAGGCAAACCTCATGGACGTAAAAAGCCACGAGGGCACAGGCTCTGGCTATAATGAAAAGCACGAGGATCGTGTATTCTTTAGCTATGAAGAAAATCAGGATCCGAACATCGAAAACTCATATAAATATAGTGCAAATACCCCGAATATCTATTTTGAGTATTTTGAAAAGGGTAAGATGTACCGTGTTACATATGAGACGCTTAACAATGAGATAATCCTAAATGGTCCTCCATTTGTAAATGTAAAGGGGGGAATTGCAAAGGTATACTTTACCGTTTCCATACCTAGAGGAAACAAAGTATCGGTGCTTGCTAATGGAAGCTCACAAAATGTAAGGGTATATAATGACGTATCTACGGCAAGAAGATCTGCCTACGTGTATGAAGCGACGATTACTTCTGATACAAAAATTACGGCAAATCTTCATAAGCCATCAGCCTTTACTGTTGCCGACGCTGGAACTGCCAATCAGAAGTCAGACTGGACGGGTGCAGGTCAAGGCGTAGGTCTTACAGATAGATTTAAGCATAGCAGTGAAAAGGATGTGATGGTAGGTGAAATCACCGGCAATGGTAATATCAAGCCGGGAGAAACTGTTCATCTTAAGATGTACCAAAATAAGCTGGCATGGTCCAGAAATAGTGGAGGTAGTACCTATACATCATGGCTTGCTGCGCTTCATATAAATGGATATACATTTGGTGCACCACAGCCAATGGCAAGATTTGGACCTAGCCAGTTTACCGATACAACTAGAGTTCCTAGGGAAACACCTCAGTATAGGCCATACTACTCCGGAGATGATTCAGGCAATAATAATGTTGGAAGTGGTAAGGGCTATGTCTATAAGGGTGATAAGACCGTAGTATCCTTCTTCTCTGAGCAGGAGGGGTGGGATGCCTACTGGGATGCCTATAAGATGAATGGATATAGTGGAGACTTCTGGGAATGGTATTATACTCAGATTATCGGCAAGGTCATAGATGCTAAATCCGTATACTATCCACAGAGTGGACCACTGGCAGGATCAAGGGTAACTATAAGACTCATGGACGCCAAGCCTTCAGCATGGACTGGTCCGCTGCTAAAGTGGGGATATAAGGCTGACGGAAGCATTGATGAGACTGCGGTAACTCAGGCAAGAGTCTCTGATAATCATAACAGAACCAGTAAAAACTGGGGAGGCCTTTATGAAGACAGATGGAATGCAGGTAAGTTTAACTCACTTAGACTTGCCTACGATGTGGAAATTACCAATGTTCAAAGTGACCTTACTATCGACAGTGAGTGGGTAAGTGGTACAGCAAAGCTGGGTGCATATCTTAACTACGGTGTGGAAAATATGCAGGTAAAGGCTACCAAGGTAAATGCCGCTGAAAGAGACTATTCAAAGAAGGAAAAAGACCTCACATGGACGGACTTGCCAGACGGATCTTGGATTGACGTACCAGCGCTGGGAAATACCTATATTCAGACCAAGATGAATAATTCACCTGCGGCAGACGACCCATACATTTCTCTAAGGGGAGATGTAAAGAATGGATACACTAGGCCAGTTTATGTGGATGAGGCCATGAGTGAGAATAACCATGGAACGGTAGATCCTAGAAGAATGGATGCGGTTCACTATACTGGTATGAGTGGAGATCGTGGTTTTTATGTATGGTCTCCGGGTTTTGCCTATGGTACCAGTAAGACTACAGGAGATAGCTACCATAAGTATGCCGGAATGAACATCTTTGGTGTAAGAACTACATTGGTAGAAGTGCCTGTAGATTACCATCTAAATGGTGGACAGAGTGTACATCATGCGCTATTCCCTAATAAATATGAATCACAAAACAATCCTAGATATTTATATAACGTAGAATCTAATCCTGTTATAAGAACCCCAAGAGAGGTGCCGACTAAGGCTGGTGCCCAGTTCTTATACTGGAAAGTATTTTCCGTTGTAAATGAAAACCCTACTCCTTTGGGAATAAATCTTCTGGCGGGTCAGTCAATAGATATAAGAGAGCTTAAGGATGCAGCTGGAAGAGCTCTTAGAATTACTGACACCAGCGGAAATATAAATGTTGATACAATAAGAATGGTCGCTATATATAGCGATGATAAGTCTGCACAAAACCAAGGCAGCAACTTTAGAGTGGAGCTAAAGGCTGGTTCTGATGTACTTGACACTAAAAACTTCAAATCAGTTTCCGGTGCATCTGCAAGCATAAAGAAGTCCAGCATAGAAAAGGTGGCTCCATTAAATAAGACAGTTAAGACGACACTTTCCGATGGAAGTGAAATCACAAAGGGTTATATCCGAGTAATCAGAAGCCCGGAGAAGCTGGCAGCAGTATTTAAGAAGCTATCATCTTCAGATAGAGCCTTTGTAGTTGAATATGAAGAGGATATGGCTACGAAGTATGTTCCGGTGGGCGGTACTATTACGGTGCCATTAAATGAGGCCATTAATGCTACTGCTGAATCAGCAAAGGAATGGGCGAAGAAGGCTATTACCAATAATACTGACCTTCCAGAGGGCACTACATATGCATTTACAGCTGCGGTAGACACTAGCACAAGTGGAAGCAAGCAGGGTACTGTAAGGGTTTCATACCCTGACGGAACTCAAGAAGATGTTGCCGTAACCGTGGTGGTTAAAAGTGAAGCAGAGTCTTTCATAGATGCCCATGGTGAAAATGGCGTGCTAAAGTTTAAACAGCCTCCGGCATTTGACTACGGACATAAGGTTAGTGATGCTGAGAAAAGAGCCCTTGTTGAGGGATCTGAAACTCTGCCACCAACTGCAACTGTAATAGTTGTTCCTAACAATATAGACACTAATATTACTACCAAGGTGGCAGAAGGTGAAAGTACTCACAAGATACCTGTAAGGGTAGTAGTGAGATTCTCCGATGGTTCAACTGCAAAAGTGGGAACAGATCCTAAGCGCAGTGGAGATGTACTTGTAAAGACGGCTGCGGATACCTTTGATCCTAAGCCTACTATTAAGGTATACAATGCGAATTTAGGTGAGGCAATAGCTAATACTGTCGCAGGTACACTTATACCTCTAGGCACATTGCCACAGGGAACTGTTGCGGAGTTTTCACCTGCTGTTGACACGGATAGCACCGGAAATAAGACTGCAAACATAAAGATTACTTATCCGGATGCCTCTGTAGACAATGAGAAAATAACGGTTGATGTAACTTCTGAAGCAGATAAGTGGAAGAAAACGAACTCCATGGAAAAGCCACCTGTACAGGAACAGACCTTCGATTATGGTGCTACCATATCAGAGGATGACAAGTGGAATTTCATACCAAATTCAGCCACATTATTTAATAAGGCAAATGAGACTATCTCTGTTACTCCTAATATCAATACCAAGCCGGGAGAAAATGGACACAGGCAGCAGGTAACTGTAAGGGTGACATTTAGAGATGGATCTTATCTGGAAAATACAACTTATGCAAATATCAGGCAGGCCAGCGATACATACAAGCCACAGGCTGCAAAGATAACAGTAGATTATGGAAAGAACCCAACTACGGAAGCCATCAAAACTGCTATCACTGATGAAGACGGAAAAACCTTCCCAGAGGGAACAAAGTTTGAGCTTGTTACAAGCACATTCAATAATAAGAAAACGGATGCTGAGCAGGAAGTAACATATACGGTAACCTATCCTGATAAGAGCACTGAGCAGGTAAAGGGTAAGATTCAGGTAAATAAGAGTCTTGCCGATAAGAATACACCTACTGGTGGAACTATTAAGGCTAAGTTAAATGAGGATGTGTCTGCAAGAGCTGGAGAAGCTATCACCAATGCTTCAAGCATGCCGGCAAATACTACATACAGGTTTAAGAACAAGGTGGATACATCTGTAGCAGTTACTAAGACTGAAACAGTAGTCGTTACGTACTCCGACGGTTCAGAAGATGAGGTGCAGGTGACTGTTGTCATTGGTACAGATGCTGAAAGATGGACCCAGGAGCATGGTGAGAATGGAAAGCTGAAATTTAAGACGGCTACATTTAAGTACAATGAAAAAGTAACCGATGCACAGAAGAAAGCACTCATTGAAAATAGTGAGAGCCTTCCAGCTAAGGCTACTGTAAGTGCCAACATCAATACTCTGATAAAGAGTGAAACAGAGCCGACTAAAAATCACGAGGTGCCAGTAACGGTAGGTGTAAGGTTTGAGGATAACAGCATTGCTGTTGTAAAAGGTACTGTTTATGTGGAAACTGCCACTACAACCTTTGATCCTACCATGTTAAAGCAGTCTATAGCCAAGAATACAAAAGACGCTGTATCAGATGCGGATGCTGAAGCTACTGTGGACCTAGCTAAACTTCCTCCAGGTACGACTGCTACCTTTAAGAAGCCATTGCCTACAACTGATGCTAGCAAGAATGAAAAAGCCACAATAGTTGTAAAATATCCGGACTCATCTAAGGATGAGCGACAGATTGACTTCATAGTAAAGTCCAAGGCAGATAGATGGCTTGAGGAGCATAAGCTTGCGAAGATTTCAGGAAATGACCAGATCTTTGACTATGGTCATCAGATTACAAATAATGATAAGTGGGGATTTGTTGCAGAAAAGGATCAGTTTACCAATAAGGAAGAACTGAGCATTGCGGTAAATCCGGATGTGAATACAACGCCAACTAATGTGGGCGTGGCACAGCCAGTTACTGTAACCATCACTTTTGATGATAATTCCACACTTTCTGCTACTGCCAATGCCAATATTAGAAGTGCAGCAGATACACTTAATCCGCCGCAGGCTTCTAAGATTACCGTAGATTATGGAAAGAATCCGACGGAGGCAGAAATAAAGCAGGCTGTAACAGCAGGTGGTGGAAAGAGCTTCCCTACTGGAACAGCTATTACCTTGGATAAAGAAACCTTCAACAACAAGCTGACAGGTAGGGATCAGGAAGTGACTTATACTGTTACATATCCTGACGGTACAACAGACAAGGTAAAGGGTGTAATAAGGGTTAGAAATAGTCTGGCCGATGATAATGATCCTACAGGTGGAAGCATTCAGGTAGAAAAGGATACTGCTCTAAGTCCAACAGCAGGTGCAGATTGGGCACAGAGAGGTATCACCAATGCTGGCAAGATGCCTAAGGGTACTACATATGCCTTTAAAAATACTGTAGACACAAGCAGATATGCTATAAAGACAGAGCCTGTTATCGTAACCTTTAGCGATGGTTCTACAAAGGAAGTAAATGTAGAGGTTAAGATAGGAACGGATGCTCAGAGATGGTCACAGGATAATGGAAGTGACGGAAATATTACACTTCAGTCCATCCTACTTGACTATGATGAAAAGATAAATGAGGAAGCTGTAAAGGCGAAGAAGGAATCTATTATTGTAAATAGATCTACTATTCCTAGCACTGCAACTGTTACTATTTCTAATATCGATACTCACGTGACCAAGGAGAAGGGTAAAGATGAGGCTAACCACAAGGTACCTGTAACAGCGAAGATTGAATTTGCTGATGGATCATCCCTTGAAAAGGCTGGTACAGTAGAGGTTAAGACTGCTGCGGATACCTTTAATCCTCAAAGCGTGATTACAATCCCAGTAGATAAAAATGCTAGCATTACTGATTCGGTTGCAAGTCAGGCTGTAAATAGTACAGGACTTCCAGCATCACTTCCAACTGGAACAACGTTTACATTTAAGGATCCAAAGCCTACTTCTACGGAGACAGGCACAAAGACTGCTCCAATACTTGTAAACTATCCTGACAAGTCTACTGATGAGATTTCGTCTACAATTGTAGTTACTTCGTTAGCAGATAAGTGGAAGACTCAGAATCCAACAGGATTTAAGGCAAAGGATATGACCTATGATTATGGTCAGGCCTTAACGGAGGACAATAAATGGGATCTAGTGCTTGAGCCAGCTAAGTTTGTGAAAAATGATGTTACCATAACTGTAGAGCCTGCTGTAAACACAAGTCCTAAGGCAGGTGGTCATACGCAGCCAGTAAAGGTAACTATCACATTCAGTGATGACTCAACCTTAAGCGACAATGCCACTGTAACTATTAGAACTGCAAAAGAAAGTCTTGGAACGCCAACAGCTGCTCTAATAACTGTAGACTATGGTAATAATCCTACGCAGCAGCAGATAAATGATGCTGTGAAGCCTCCTACAGGAAAGACATTCCCAGAGGGAACATCGATTGCATTAAAAGAGGGAACATTTGACAACACGAAGACTGGAAATCCTCAGAATGTGACCTATATCGTATCCTATCCTGATGGAACAACACAAAATGTATCAGGTCAGATTAAGGTAAATGACAGCGAAGCCGATAAGAACGATCCTGTGGGTGGTACCATAACCGTACCTCTGAATACTGTCCTAGATCCAGATAACGGAGCCGACAAGGCGAAGGAAGCAATTACTAATAATAAAGATCTTCCTACTGGTACAAAATATGCATTTAAATCTGCTGTAAATACCAGCAAGCCATCTGTACAGAGGGCCACTGTAGTTGTGACCTATCCGGATAAGGCTAAGGAAGATGTTACAGTTACAGTAAAGGTAGGAACCGATGCTCAGAGATGGACTGAGGAACATGGCGCAGACGGAAAGCCTATATTTAAAACTGCTCACTTTAAGTATGATGAAAAGGTGAGTGAGACTAAGAAAAATGGTCTGCTTCAAAACTTTGACCAGCTACCGGAAGGTGCATCTCTTACTGTAAGCAATATTGACACTCATGTGACTACAGCTACAAAAGGTGAACACCATGAACTAGATGTTACGCTAACTATAACCTTTAAGGATAATTCTGTAGCAAAGGTTACAGGTAAGGTGACCGTAGAAAAGGCAGCTACTACATTTGATCCTGAAGCTGCTAAGACTAAGATTTTGGCTATGCTTAAACAACCGATAGCTGCTACAGAGGCTGAAGCTGCCGTGAATATGAGCAAGCTTCCAAAGGGTACAAGTGCAGAATTTAAGGACGGCGTACCTTCTACTGCTAATACTGGTATCAGCAATACAGATATCAAAGTAGTATATCCAGACAAGTCGTTTGATACGATGACAATACCTGTAGAGGTTAAGTCTCTGGCTGATAAGAATAACTTTGAAGCACAGGATCAGACCTTTGACTATGGAACCAATGTAACAGATGACATGAAGTGGGGCTTTGTAGTAGATCAAAATAAGGTGAAAAAACAGGGAAGAACTGTGACTATCACCCCTGATGTGAATACTACACCTGCGGGAGCTCCTAACGGAAACAATAGACATGAGCAGGCAGTACAGGTAACTGTTACCTATGAGGATGGATCTCAGATAACTAAGAGTGCGAAAGCATTTATAAATCTGGCTAATGCATCGGGATACAATCCAAATGCTGCCCCTATTACTGTAGACTATGGACAGGATCCAACTCAGGATGAAATCAACAAGGCAGTAACACCATCTAAAGGCAAGACATTCCCAAGTGGAACAGCAATTGCCTTAACAGCCGGATTAAATAATACTCAGCCTGGTGAGCAAACTGTTACATACACCATCACATATCCTGATGGAACAACTGAAAATGTACAGGGTAAAATTACTGTAAGAGAAAGTATTTACTCTGAAACTGATCCACAGGGAGGGACTATCGTTGTAAGTAAGAATACTCCGCTTGGTCCTTCTGCTGGAGCAGAATACGCTAAGAGTGCGATTATAAATAACAAGGAGCTTCCACAGAATGCTACATATAAGTTCAAAAATGATGTAGACACTTCTGTGCCAGCCATTAAGAAGGCGACAGTAGTTGTAACCTTTGATGATGGACTGACTAAGGAAGCCGAGGTAACTGTAAAGATAGGAACCGATGCTGAAAGATGGACCCATGAGCATGGTGAAAATGGAAAGCTAAAGTTCGTTACAAATACCTTTAAGTATGATGAAGACCTAAGTAAGGGTGATGGACTTGCCAAGAAAGAAAATCTTCTTGCTAATAGGGAAAAGCTACCTAAGGATGCACAGCTGGTAATCGGTAATATAAATACTCATGTTACTGAAGCTGCACCAGCAGACGGAGAGCACACCAAGGAAGCTACTATCGTAGTAATATTCCCTGATAAGTCCAAGGCAGGCGTGAAAGGTAATGTTACCATAGAAAAGGCGGCAACTACATTTGAGCCAGCAATGAAGCAACAGGAGATTAACCTTGGTAAGGGTGATACCGTTACTGATAATCTTGCGAAGATTGCAGTAGATGCAAGCAAGCTTCCAGCGGGCACGAATATTGCTTTTGAGCGTCCACTTGTGGATACCAGTGAGACGGGAACAAAGGCTGCCTCTATCGTAGTGACATATCCGGATTCCTCTGTTGACAGAGCAAGCCTGAACATTAAGATTACATCTAAGGCTGATACTTGGCTTAAGAAGCATGATCTAACAGAAATTACCGGACATGATCAGACCTTCGATTATGGACATACTTTGACTGACGATGAAAAGTGGGCATTTATTACTGAAAAGGCAATGTTTGATAATGACAGAACAGCCCAAAAGGTGACACTTGCTCTAAATCCAGAGGTTAATACATCTCCAACAGTTACAACTAAGCCACAGAGCATTAATGTAACTGTAACCTTTACAGACGGTTCTACACTTACTACCAGTGCAAAGGCTACAATAAAATCTGCAAAGGATACATATAATCCTGTAGCTGAAAAGATAACAGTAAGCTACGGAAATGATCCTACAGAGGAGCAGATTAAGAAGGCCGTTACCGATAAGAATAAGACACTACCTAATGGCACCAGCATAATTCTAAAATCCTCACCTAAGTTTGACAATACGCTTACTGGTAAGGAACAGGATGTTAAATATCAGGTGACCTATCCAGACGGTACAACAGAGGATGTGGCTGGTAAGATTCAGGTGGCAGATAGTATTGCTGATGGACAGAATCCAGTAGGTACAACAGTAACCGTTCCTAAGGGCGAAGTACTTGATCCTACACATGGATCTCAGTATGCTCAGGCTGCTATTGAAAATAACGAGACCTTAAAGGGAAGTCCAACCTTTGCATTTAAGCAGAAGGTGGATACTGATGTACCTGGTACTTATCCAGCTAAGGTAATAGTAACCTACAGCGACGGATCTACAGATGAAGTAGATGTGACTGTAAAGGTAGGAACGGATGCTGAAAGATGGATTCAGGAAAATGGAGAAGACGGAAAGCTGAAGTTCAACCAGAAGACATTCGATTACGATGAGGATGTAAACTCAGAGGATGCG
>CASDYG010000010.1 GCA_949285555.1 uncultured Eubacteriales bacterium
AGGCTAATGAGGCTAAGGAAACACCAGCATATAAGGATGCAACAGCCGAAAAGAAAGACGCCTTTGATAAGGCTTTAGAGGAAGCTGAAAAGGTTGCAGCAGACAAGAATGCTACTCAGGATCAGGTGGACAAGGCGGCAAGTGACCTTAAGAAAGCAACAGAAGAGCTTGATGGTGATAAAAAGGCTGAGAACACAGCTGATGCTAAAAAGCAGCTTCAAGATTTAATCGAAAAGATTGAAAATGCAATTAAGGAAAATCCAAATGCAAAAGGTACTGATACACTCAAGGAAATGTTAGAAAAAGCAAAGAAGCAGCTTGTCGATCCTAATGCAACTCTTGCTGATTTAAGAGGAGCATATAGTAAGCTGGATGATGCGTATAAGGCTTGGATGAATGGTGCAAAAGAAACGGCTGATGCTACAAGGAAGTCAGAGCCGGCTAAGGCACCAAAGACGGGTGATGAGGCTGATTTCATAGCTCTTATGACTTTACTAGTACTTTCAAGTGGTGGACTTCTTGCACTTAAAAGAAAAGAGAACTAATATACGAGCTTAAAAGGGAGAGAAATCTCCCTTTTTCATTGCAAGGAAGAGTAAAGCCATGTATAAACTATTCATGGTAAAAGCATGTGCCTGAAAAATATAGCTCTTGATTTTTTGTAGAAAAAGTGTATAATATATAGGCATGCAAATTTTGCTGTGAATCTCTGCACTCCGTATAACAGGAGTGCCATAAGGCCATAGGGAGGTGACATATGACAAATTACGAATTGATGTTTATTTTAGACCCTGCTTTAGAAGATGAGAGCAAGGAAGCTATGGTAAACACTGTTCAAGAGGTTATCTCAGCCGATGGAGAGGTCGAAAAAGTTGATGTTTGGGGTATGAAAAAGCTAGCATATCCTATACAGAAAAAGTCAGAAGGTTACTATGTAGTGGTAAACTTCAAGGCTAATGCAGACCTTCCAAAGGAGCTTGACAGAAGACTTAGGATTTCTGACAAGGTAATGAGACACCTGATCGTCAATATAGACGAGAAATAGGAGGTAAAAATGAACAGTGTAGTTCTTATTGGTAGACTGACAAAGGATCCAGCCGTTAGCTACACACAGGGCAGTCAGATGGCTGTGACTAGATTTACATTAGCCATTGACAGACCTATGAGAGCGGGAGCTGAGAAGCAGACTGATTTCATAAGTGTAGTAGTATTTGGAAAGCAGGCCGAAAACTGTGGCAAATATTTAGCCAAGGGAAGAATGACTGCTGTTTCCGGTAGAATACAGACTGGAAGCTATACCAATAAAGAGGGACGAACCGTATACACTACAGATGTAGTTGCTGATCGCGTTGAATTCTTAGATTGGGGCAATACTCAAAGAAATAGCCATAGCGGTGGACAGGATTTTGAAGCTTCGCAAAGAGGCTTTGATAATAGTTCATCTATGGGCATGCAGCAAGAAGAGACACGAGATGATTTTCGTGAGGCTCCACCTGCATTTGAATCTATTGATGAGGATATGCCTTTCTAAAGAAAGGGGAGAAACATGGAAAAGAAAAGATTTTCTAACAGAAGATGGAAGAAGGTTTGCCAATTTTCTGCAGAAGAGCTAGATAGAATCGATTATAAGGATGTAGATAAGCTAAAGGTATTTATTTCCGAAAGAGGTAAGATTCTACCTAGAAGAGCTACTGGAGCAAGTGCAAGACACCAGAGAGCTATTGTAAAGGCTATTAAGAGAGCTAGACAGGTAGCCTTACTTCCATATATTGCAGATAAATAAAATTAAGATGGGCTGTGCCCATCTTTTTTATTGTAACTAGTTTGATATATGTAGTATAATAAATTTATACATAGAAAAGGAGCATAAGCTATGAATAAAAATATGGACAAAAGCCACAAGAGATCTGTTAGTGATTATTTATATGATTTAGGCTCCGATGCACCCATTCCAGGGGGAGGATCAGCTGCTGGATTACAATTGGCAATGGGATGCTCTCTTGCGCTGAAATGCCTTTCGTTGACAGTAGGAAAGCCGAAATTTGCACAATATGATACTGAGCTTAGGGATGCTATTGAAGAGCTTTCCGATATTCGTGAGCTGGGATATAACATAATGGATGAGGATCAGGAGGCATATAGCAAGCTTACCAGAGCTTATGCGTTGCCCCAGGATGCAGATTCCGAAAAAGAGCTTCGCAAAAAGGAAATCGACAAGGCTTTATCTGAGGCAGCCATTCCACCGTCCAAGCTTATGGAATTTGCCATTATAGCACTTAGAATATTGGAGGAACTGGAAGGAAAGACGAATCCCATGCTAAAAAGTGATCTTTTGATGGGTGTAGATTGTATCTATCTGGCTCTAAGATCGGGATACCAGAATATGATAATCAATGGAAAGTATATAAAGGATGAATCTCTGTCAAAGGATATATTAACGCATGCAGCTAAATATCTAAGGACTGGTGCAGAGATTTTTTCCATTTGGAAAGAGGATTGTAAGCTTGAACGCTAATGATAAAATAAAGGATAGTGAACTACAGCTAGAAGAGGCTCTTATTGAAAGGGTGAGAAAAATTAACCTTTCAGAGAAAGCCGTCATAGAGGCTATTGTAAACATTAGTGAAGGTAGAAGAATCGATGTGATTGATAAAGTCGCACTCGCAGTAAAAGAGGGGCAGGCTTCACTAATTGATGTAACCAGTGACTATAGTCATAATAGAACTGTGCTGACCTTTATGTCAGATCCAATTAAAATTACACGAAGCATTATTAGACTTATAAAAGCAGCTACGGAAGAGATAGATTTAAATTTTCACGAAGGGGTACATCCCCGAATAGGGGCTGTTGATGTGGTGCCACTTGTTCCGATTAAAGGGGTCACATATGAAGAATGTGTCAAGCTGGCAAATGTAATAGGACAGTTTATAGGTGATGTGCTGAAAATTCCAGTTTATCTTTATGAAAAAGCGGCTAAAGATAAAAATCGCACAAACCTTGCAAGCTTTCGAAATATGGGATTTGAAAAGCTAAGAGCACAGCTTATTAAATTACATGGTGGTGAAAAAGCATCATATGACGTCATAGCATCATGTAGTGAAAAGGCATCATATGAAGACCATGAATCACATGGCGATAGAGAATCATGCAGCGAAAGTAAAGTAAGAACATCCGCTAATTCACAGGATGATATGGTACAAACTCAATATTTGACAGAAAATCACATTTCTTATATGCCAGACTATGGACCGAGGCTACTGCATGAAACAGCTGGTGCTATTGCTCTAGGAGTGAGAAAGCCACTTATAGCATTTAATGTTAATCTTGGTACAGATGATGTTCATATTGCCAAGGAAATTGCAGGAATTATACGAGAGAAAAATGGTGGTATGCCAGGTGTAAAGGCGCTTGGGCTAGAGGTGAAGCTAAAGGAAGGTACATCCATAAGAAAGGTGGCTCAGGTATCTATGAACATTGTGGATTACCATAAAAGCTCGCTCTATCAAATAGTGAATAAGATTAAAATACTAGCACATGAGCGAAATACGGAGATTTATAATACAGAAATAATTGGTTTATGTCCAATGGAACTGGTAGGAGAATATTTCAGGCAGTCGCTTAAACTAAAGGGATATAATGGCAATAGAACTATTATAGAATGGAATTTGTTATAAAAGGGTATTTGGAGACGCAGTTGAACATTTTTAAAAGAAGGAAACTATTAAATAAGGGTACTGTAAAACATAGGGTTGGCAGTATAAACCCGAAGAAACTTGAGATAAATGGCAGTGGAAGAAACTTAGGCATAGAAGGATTGAGAAGTCTGGCGATGATTAGTATTTTGGCATATCATTTATTGCCAAATAAAATTGTCGGTGGACATATTGGAGTATTGGTATTCTTTATCATCACCGGTTTTTTTACTTTAGATTATATGTTAAGGCATAAGCCGGCTATAAAGGAGTTAGGAAGCTATCTTCTAAAGCGTATTTGGAGTATTTCATTGCCGCTGCTTGTAGTTACATCTATTGTCAGCTTTTTTGTTTTCGTATTTAATAAGCCGCTTTTAAGCGGGCTCAGGGGGGATTTCTTATCGGCTAATCTCTTCTACAACAATTGGTGGCAAATTGCATCGGGCAATTCATATTTTGATAAATTCTTATCTCCTTCAGTTTTTTCACACCTGTGGTTTTTGTCTGTACAAATGCAATTTGTAATTGTAGCAACTATCATATGCTTTATTGTAATTAACATAAATAGGAGATCTAAGGATAGCGGAAGAGGCAGGTGGCAGCTATTTCTTATCATGGGTGCACTCATGCTGTTATCTATGCTCTATATGGCATTTAAATATAGAGATGGACAGGATCCAACGGGGGTATATTATAGCACATTGACAAGAAGCTATACCCTGCTAATGGGATCTTTATTAGCTATTTTATCACCAGGCTATATACTTGGCAGCAAAGGTGGAGCCAACATCATAAAATGGAATCTTTATCTAAAAAACACTTTGGGCATTTTAGTGCTGTTCCTATGGGGCTATGGAGTATTTCACTTCAGTGCTGTGAGCAGCTTTAGCTACCGAGGGGGCTTTATAATACTGTCCATCCTTTCGCTACTATTAGTAGTAGCAGCTGCACAAAAAAATACTATATTAAACATGGTACTTTCCAGCTCTCTGTTGGTAGCGATTAGTAAAAGAAGCTATATATTATATTTATGGCAATATTCTATAGGTGTATTATATGAAACGATGGCTCGTGGACTAGGACTATCATCAAATAAGGGGATATTTTTCCAAATTTTGATAACAATTATTTTGTCGGAGATTACCTATCAGAGCATTAGATTTTGTAAGAACAAGGCGAGAGGCGATATGAAGCAAAAAATAATAATAGCACTCATTTTCATAATTATAATAGGCGCAGGACTTACTGGTGTAGTAAGCGGGGCAGAGCGAGAAAAGGATGCAGGGCAAATGCAGCTGGAACTGGCACTTAGACAAAAAAGTGCAGGAGGGGCAAAGCTGACTCGTGCTATGGCAATTTTAATCGTACAAGGAGCAAGTGATCACAGAAATATAAGTAAAACGCAAAAACGTATTGGTGATTCCCTTGAGATTACTTTTTTAGGTGATTCGGTACTTCTAGCGACTGAAGACTATCTGAAAGATTATTTTCCGGCAATGATATCTGAGGGCGATGTAGGAAGGCAGTTTTATTCTGCACCTGAAAAACTACAGGAAATGGAAAATGCAGGAGAGCTGAAGAAAGTCGTGGTACTTGTACTAGGTAATAATGGTACCATTACAGAGGATGACTTTGCTCAGGTCATGAAGGTGATTGGCAAAAAAAGAATGATATTTGCAGTCAATATGTTGGTTCCTAGAAGCTGGGAGGAAGGAAATAACAGGCTTTTAGAAAAAATGGGTAAAAAATATCCTAACCTTCATATTATACATTGGCATTCAAAGGCGAAGGAACATACAGAGTGGCTATATGGTGACGGGGTACATCCAAATCCAGATGGAGCGAAGATATATGCAGAGTTTGTAGCCCATGAAATATTAAAGGTTATCGAGTACAAGAAGAATATCATTGGTAAGTAGAGAGATGTTAACACAAATGAAGTCTATCATTTTCTGTAGGTCAACCTGCACTGAGTATCTACCTATACGAGTTTTAGACTAAACCATACACATAGGATATACGTCTTTTTAATTATTAACTTAATCTTTCGTTGTGATTTTGAAAAGCTAAAAACCGTCTTATTTAGGCGGTTTTTGCATGCAACAAATTTTTATAAGGACTTATCGTTAATCTTCTAAAGTGGTCTATTGATAATTCTTATAATAAATAGGAGATTGGATGTGATAGCATATCAAGTATTTGTAATAAGTTTAGCTAGTACTTTATCAGGAGTGCCTACAGAGAAGTTAAATCCTTTATAAACAACCTACATAGCATGTAAAAGCAAAAAATATATCAATATTATTGACTTATAAAAATAAATATGATAAACTTTCTGTAATAAAATAAGAGATATAATAATAAGAATGTTATCAAATGCTAAAGTAATATACTTAGAAAAGTGAGGAGGGATATTAATGTATTATAAAAATCCTCAGAGGTATAAAAATGGAGACTGAGTTATTTTCGATAAAAGATTTTAATTAATTTTGTAGAAAAATCGAAAGTGAGGGGGTTTCATATTAAAGAAAAAGTTATATATTACAATTTTGATGACTTTATTGATGGTAGGGCTAGCGATACCAGCCAATCATGCCTTTGCACAAGAGGATAAATCTGCTAGCGAAAAAGAAATAATAGCTATAGAGTCAGCTGAATTAAAACAACTAATTACAGAAGAAAATATTAGTTCTATATATGTAAACCATGTTAGGAATAGAAAAACTAATGTTAGGACATATAATGAATGGTCCTCTTTCAAAAGAGTATCTGATAATATTAAAACTGGGAAGAGTGGAGGATCAATAACAGCCAATAAAAAAGTCTCATTTGGATGTAGTGTATCGGGAAGTATTAATGGATTAAGTATATCAACAAATATTTCCATTAGCAGTTCTACGGGGTATACATTAAAAGTTGGCAAGAATAAGAGAGTTTATATGGGATATCGAGTGTATTATAAAGTTGAAACAGGCATAAATGAGTATTACGATGCTATTAATGGAAAAGTAATAAAATCCAATTCATATACAATAAAAACACCACAATATGGTGAGTATCAGCTTATAAATTATTAAATTAAAGCTTCTAAAGCAAGGAGGAGATTTTATGAAAATTGGTACAGCTTTTTATATAATATTAAAAGTAACTCTTATAATGATATCACTTTATTATTCTTTTAATAGTGAAAGGTATGATATAGGACATGGGTCACCTGTCGAATTTGCTCTTTGTAAAATCTTGTGCCTTTTATGCGCAATATATATAGCATCAACAATGCTTGATAATATCCATGACGGGGATGACAGTAAATCATGAAGCTAGATTAATAAAGAATAGTGTTAACGGAGTTGCCACTAAGGTAACTCCATTTTTTATTATGTAGAAGGGTTCATGCGAACTAATTTTTTGCTAACTCTCTTTTACATAAAAACAGAAAAGCAAATAAAAAGCCTTTGGGAGTAGTTACACCAAAGGCTGATGTCCTTTATTTTTGACCTGATGCATTTAATACATTTTTAATCTTGTGCTTTACCATTGCCTTTATTGCCTCACGTCCAGGTCCCAGATATTTTCGAGGATCAAACTCTTCTGGATTTTCAGTAAGTACGCGTCTGATTTCGGCAGTCATTGCAAGTCGCAGGTCTGTGTCAATATTAACTTTGCAAATTCCAAGTCCACATGACGTACGAATCATATCCTCAGGTACACCCTGGGCTCCAGGAATCTTTCCACCATACTGATTGCATTTTTCGACAAATTCAGGAATCACTGTAGAAGCTCCATGAAGTACAAGAGGTGTATCTGGGAGCATGCTATGAATCTTTTTCAGCCGTTCATAATCAAGGTAAGGATCTCCCTTAAATTTATATGCCCCATGGCTCGTACCTATGGCAATTGCAAGGGAATCTACACCTGTACGCTCTACAAATTCTACTGCCTCATCAGGGTCAGTAAAGGTAGCATCTCTTGCGCTAACATTCACATCATCTTCCACACCGGCTAATTTGCCAAGCTCAGCTTCTACCACAACACCCTTACTATGGGCGTATTCAACTACCTGCTTGGTAAGTGCGATATTTTCTTCAAATGGATGCTTGGAGCCATCTATCATTACAGAGGTGAAGCCATCATCTATACATTGTTTACAGATAGCAAAATCCTCGCCATGATCCAGATGAAGAGCTATATCTATTCCAGTATCTATCATAGCTGCTTCTACCAGCTTAAGAAGATATGCAGGCTTGGCATATTTTCTGGCCCCGGCAGATACCTGTAATATTACTGGAGCATTTTCTTCGGCAACAGCTTCGGCTATTCCCTGGATAATTTCCATGTTATTTACATTAAATGCTCCTACTGCAAAATCTCCCTTGAGTGCTTTCTCAAACATCGCTTTAGTAGTTATAAATGCCATATCATCCTCCTTATCTGTTATTGATAATAACCTTTATATCTCTACTGTATCTACTGTTTCTAATGTATCTACTGTGTAACAATTCTCACTACATCGGACTTTTTAGACCCCTTTGTAAAAGTAAAGCTTCCCGCTTTAAGTGTATTTGGATCAATTCCTTCCTGCTCACATATGCTAAGATATTCACTATATGAGGAAAGAAGGCCGGATGATACGATGGTTTTCACCGCACCTTCGATTGAATTAGGTTCAATAGTGATACTAACTTCCTTGGAAAGAACATCATTTTTCCATAGCTGACTGCCGGAAATTTTGTTCTTCTCTTTATCCACCTCACTTTTTTCGTCATTTAGCTTTTTCTTTATATCTTCATGAGAAACAGACTTTTTCTCATTTTTTTCTTCTTTTGCTACGGTCTTATGTGTACTGACTAATGTATCTGGGTAAGCCATTATGGCATCCACCCTCCACCATATAAGTACTGCTGCAATAGATAATATTATTATTGCCAGCAGAATATCGTTAGATGCATGAAATAAATCCTTATGTTTTTTCATTTCCCTTACCCCCACTTAATAATGTAACATAAAGGCATGAAAATCTCAAGGAAAACGCAACCTTATTTTATAATAGTATTTTAAGAGTATGCTGGCTATGATATAATTATATAATGATTAGTTTTGAGATTGGACCAAATGACGAAGGACAAAGATTAGATAGATTTTTACGCAAGCTGATGCCGAGGGCTCCGCTATCACTGATTTATAAACTTATTAGAAAAGATATTAAGGTGGACAGAAAAAGGGTGGATAAATCATTCAGACTGACTGCCGGAGGTGAGATTGCGTTGTATTTGCCTGAGGAAAGACTAAATGAAATGCTTGATCATCGCTGGCAGATTTTTGAAGGGCATCTGACATATGTTGGGGGATATCATGCAGATATAGGGAATCAGACAAAGCTAATCAAACCATGTAATACTAGCTCTAAGCAGCAAATCTCTGGTGGACTTAATGGAGAAAAGGCATTGATATTACAGGGAAGAAGCGTATTATCACAGCATGATATTTTTATAATATATGAGGATGAAAACATCGCCGTGGTTCATAAGCCTGTAGGAATGCTAACTCATGGAGATGGTAGAGAAAAGAAAGTGCACCTTGCAAATTATATTCTTGATTATTTCATCTATACTGGTGCCTTTATACCTAGAAGCTCACCAACATTTCGGCCTGCCTCTACCAATCGTCTTGATCGAAATACGGAAGGGCTTGTCATTTTTGGAAAAAACAGTCAAAGTCTGCGAGAGTTAAATAAGCTTTTTTCAATTAAAGTAAATGAAAATGCCAGATTTGATGAAAAAATCATGTATGAGAATGTAATGGCGAGGAATCTAAAAGAGACAGAATGTAAAAGTGATAGCTCAGACACAAAGGTGCAGCCAGATATGCAACGAAGGTTTGCAGTAGAAAAAACTTATTTAGCCCTGGTGGAGGGCTGCGTAGATAAGTCCATGCAGCTTAGGGGTTTTTTAATAAAGGATGAAAAGAAAAATCGAAGTTACCTTTCCGATGTTAGGAAGGGAGATAGCAAATATATTGCGACAGATATTGAGCCTGTAAAGGATGTAGGACATGGAAAATATACTTTGATTAAGATAAGGCTACTTACTGGAAGAAGTCATCAAATAAGGCTTCATCTTTCCAGTATTGGACATCCTCTGGCTGGCGATATAAAGTATGGTGGGCATGAATTTAAGGGCAAAGACGGTATATACGAGCATCAAATGCTACTTTCACAAGGGTTGAAATTGCACATTCAAAGTGAATCGCCTTTATACTATTTAAACGATAGAGACTTTTCGATTACAGATTCAAAGTTTCAAAGAGCATTAGGATTAGAAGGGAGTAACAGTTAGGAACAACATGATTCAACAAAGAAAAGATGAAGTAACGGATTATGATCCGCCTATTGACAGAACGCAGGAGCTTATGGGGTATGAAAAGCCAAATCGCTTAAAGGATATAATCGAGTGGCTGCGTACTATTGTGTTTGCGCTCCTATTTGCCATTATTATAATGTTTTTCTTCACCCCTACAATTGTGAAGGAGCATTCAATGGAGCCTAATTTTTCAGAAAATGATTATGTTATATTGTCTAAAAAGGCCTATGAATTTTTTGGAGATCCAAAGAGAGGCGATGTAATAGTCTTCAAGTCACACATTCCACTTGAAAATGGAGAAAAAAATCATAATAAGCTACTCATTAAGAGAGTGATCGGTGTGCCGGGTGATACCATTGATATCAATAATGGCAAGGTATTTGTCAATGGAACAGAGCTTAAAGAGGATTATATCAGTGTAGATTATACATTAGGTAATGTAGTAGATAAGAAGGTGGGGAAAAATCAGTATTTCTGCTTAGGCGATAATAGACCAGTTAGCCTTGATAGCAGGAGCGGCACTGTAGGTATGGTATCCAGGGATAGTATTGTCGGCAAGGCTGTATTCAGACTTCTTCCTGTGAAGAAAATGGGGCTAATAAAAAATCCGTTTTAAATAAGTTATACGAGGTTGGATATGAAGAAGGACCATTTAAAAATGGTTGTATTAACGTTGATCTGTACTGCTATTGGACTGGGTGTTTTCTTGTATTTCTTTCAGCCTATGCAGGTGAGAAATTCATCTATGGAACCGCACTTTTTTGATGGAGATCTTATCCTGGTCAGCCGTCAGGCCTACAGAAAGTCAATGCCCGGTATGGGAGAAGTTATCATATTTCGAGAAAAAAGTCAGGAAAAGAAAAAAGGCCGATATCTCATTAAGAGAGTTGTCGGTGAGGAGAAAGACTTTGTCACAATCAAGGATGGAGATGTTTACGTCAACGGAAGAAAGATAGACGATACAGTTTCAAAAGACGGTTTTACCCTTGGAAGGATGAATAATCATCAGGTGGATAAAAATTGCGTATTTGTATTAGGGGATAATAGGCAGGGAAGCGTTGATTCGCGCCATAAGGAGATAGGAGATGTAGAGGCAGATTCCATCGTCGGCCGCGTAGTTTTTCGCTTTTTTCCTCTTGGCAAAAGATTTGGATACATAAAAAAGGAGATTTAATATATGGCTTTGGGCAGGGGGAAAGTATTAGCCAATAATAAGAAAGCCTTTCATGACTATTTTATAGAGGATGAATTTGAAGCGGGACTTGTGCTTACAGGTACAGAGATTAAGTCTATTCGTGCTGGAAAAGTGAGCATTAAGGAAAGCTATGTGAGGATTTTTAAAGGTGAAGCCTATATAATAGGTATGAATATCAGTCCATATGAATTTGGAAATCGTTTTAATGTAGATCCACTCAGAGATAGGAAACTGCTATTACATAAAAAGGAAGTAATGCATCTTTTCGGTAAGATTAAGCAAGATGGTTATACGCTTGTACCAATTAAGGTCTATCTGAATAGTAAGGGCATGGCGAAGCTACTTATAGGGCTGGCTAAAGGAAAGAAAAACTATGATAAAAGACATAGTATTGCAGAAAAAAGTGCAAAACGAAGGATGGAGCAAGCAATGAAAAGGAGGGGCTAAAATTTACAGGATATATAGCATCAATTTTATGTTTGCTAACCGTAAAACAACTTTTAATCTTTTTAGATTCTATCTATCATTCTACTAAAACATCTGAATTTTCATTGGAGAAAGGATGTCTAAAGTATATTGACAACGAATGTATACTAAAATATAATAAGTGTTACTAGAGTACTATGTTTAGCATGGAGGAAGCTTTATGAGTGATGAATATAACAACAGAGGTATATTGGGTGAGAAAGCTCCTACTTTACAGGGTAAGAATAAGATCATCGCAGCAGTATTGTGCTTTGTTCTTGGTCAGATTGGAATTCACAGATTCTATCTAGGTCGAGTTGGTTCCGGCATCTTGATGTGTGCACTCACTTTAATTGGCTGGATAACATCAGTAATATATATAGGTTCTATTTTTATAGCGGTCGTGGCTATTTGGAATATTGTTGACTTTATTCGCATTCTATGTAACAACTTGCTGGATGCTAATGGAAATAAGCTGATATAAGTGTAATTTTAGCTAAAATTTATTTTAACTTGCTAATTTTCACTAATGTGATTTAGGTGAATGTATATAGTACAGTAGATTTGCAACCTCTGTTATAAGAGTTTTGCAAGTTTGCTGTATTTTTTATTTAGTTACTTATAAGTAGAAAAGAAGGAGTAAGGCATTTGTCGGATTTTTATTTCTATCTAAATTGTTGCTAATGGTGATAAATTGTGCGAATATTAAATAGCGGACGGGATTTTGTAAAATGTCTTTTAAAATTCTTTCATTTAATATGATCATTTGCACTATTTATTTTAAAAACGGTTAGAAAAATCTGAACTAATCCAGGGAACAGGGCCGATACGATTATCACTTATGTAAAAAGACATTTTTTCATTGAGCGAAATTTTAAATAAAATCACTTGTGACATTTACCTTAAGCATATCCATATCTAAAGAGGGGTAATTATTAATTTTTTAGCTATTATAAAATAATTAGAATATGATGAGATTATACTTAAGGAGGGGCTTAACCACCCCTCCTATTTTTTAAATAAGGCACAAATTGAATATAATGAATCAAATACTGTGTTTATCCCATTTCTATTTTTAAATCAAAAAGTGTTATTCGGATATTAAATTCTTCTAGATAAAGTGCTCCATAAAATTCCAAAACAGCTTTAGTCCATAAAATACAATTACAGCTCCGCATATTAGGTTAATATAATATACCACCTTGCTTGTAAAGTATTTGCTAAAGGTTGAAATGAGCATGGAAAGGCCGATAAACCAGATGAATGAGGCAAGGTTAGCTCCAAGAATGAACATTGTAGAATGCTCAGTAGGGAGATTTGCACGAAATGCTCCAAGAAGCATAGTGCCGTCAATTAGTGCCTGTGGATTAAACCAAGTAACTACGCAGGCAGAATAGATCGTTTTGCCGATACTCACTTTATTTCTATCCAGTTTAAGCTCTTCTTCCTTGCTACGTAACAATGTAAATCCAATGTAGATAACAATAAGACTTCCAATAAGTAAGATGGCTTCCTGCACAATTTCATAACGCTGAATAAAGTAACCCATTCCAAAGAAGCAGGCAAGTGCAAGTGTAACATCAAAAAAAATAACGATAAGTGCAGTTATAAATGCCCTTCCTCTGCCACTGGTCAGAGCCGAATTTATAACGAATAAATTTTGAAGTCCGATAGGGGCTACATAGGCCAGTCCAATGGTAATTCCCTGAAAAAAATAGGACACTGAGAACCTCCTTCAATTATATATTGTATATGAGAATATTATATTTTAAATATGTGAAAAAGTAAACGAATAGCTAGACACTATGTATTTGTTGTCTTTTAAATTTCTTGAAGTTGTGGTATAATAAATGTGTTAGTAACATGGGGATGTAATGGTTTCGACGTGGATACTAAAACAAGATAAGCGAGTCGTAGTCACCCAGTCTACGTAAAAAAGGGTCGTTTAAATATAAACGCTAAAAAGAATAATAATTTTGCTCTAGCAGCGTAATTGCAGGAGCTGCCTCTTAGGGGATTCTCTCAGACCCTACAGCAGGTATCATTTATGAGAGAAGGTGTGCAGTTTATCCACGGTTCTGTACATCTAGCATAGTGGATCGTAGCACGTGGCTTTGCTATCTGTAGCCATGGGTTATTAAATTCAAACAGTAGCTGTACTCGGAGAAAGTCTTGTGGAGGGGTTTGCGGACGCGAGTTCGACTCTCGCCATCTCCACCACATTTATTGCCTTGGCTTATAATAGCCAGGGCTCTTTTATTGCAAGGAATTCGGGTGATAAGGTCTGCAGTAGCAAGCCTTCAAATGTAATTAGATTGTTATAGGAAATAAAGCGTTTTATAATCACGATGTACTGACTTTTATTTTCCTGCGGATTTTGAATGTATTTTTATAATAACAAACAGCAATAATAATATGATCTAATGCATCATTTGTAATTTTAACGCATCACTCGTTAAAATCTTTGTTTTTAACGCGCACATGTGTTAAAATGTTTTCGGAGGTGTTATTATGCTACCAAAGAAAGAAACCTTAACTATTGAGTTTAAAAGCGATAGAAACAAATTGCAGAATTCAGACATTTTTGATGCGGTTGTTGCATTTGCTAATACAGAGGGGGGTGATTTGTATCTTGGTATAGAAGACTCTGGGGAGGTAACAGGTGTACACAAGGATCACAAAAATCATGCAACACTCACTGCATTTATTGCGAACAACACACTTCCTCCTGTCTCAGTTCGAGCAGAGATAATAGAAGAGAACCATCCTGTACTTAAAATATCTGTTCCGAAGTCTTATAACGGAATTGTTGCTACAATCTCCGGTAAAGTCCTACGACGTCGAATTAAAGCGGATGGAACACCGGAAAACGTACCCATGTATCCTGCAGAATTTGCAAGTAGACTTTCTGAACTACGGATGATTGACTACTCTGCAATGCCAGTTTTGGAATGTTCCATAGATGATTTTGACCCTTTAGAGATAGAACAGTTACGAAATGTAATCCTTTCCTATAATGGTGAGCGTTCTCTTTTGGATCTTTCAGATGAAGACTTATTTAAGGCTCTTGGCCTCGTTCGCGATCTCAACGGACAGTTGGTTCCAACAATTACCGGACTTTTGTTGATAGGCAGAATCGATGCACTTAAGTGTCATGTACCAACTCACACTTCATCATTTCAGGTTTTTGCCGGAACTGATGTAAAGATTAATGATGATATGTGTCTTCCTCTATTGTCGACCATTGACAAAATTAATACGTATATGGATGCTTGGAACCCTGAGCAAGAAATAGAGATGGGCCTTTTTCGTATATCTATCCCTGATTTTAATAAGAGAGCTTTTCGTGAAGCACTTGTTAATGCATTTAGCCACCGAGATTACTCAAAAATGGGACGAGTACGTATTGCTATTAATGATGATGGGCTTACTATTGCAAATCCCGGCGGTTTCATAGAGGGTGTATCCATAAAGAATCTTCTCAATGCAGAACCACATGGAAGGAATCCTCAACTTGCCGATGCATTAAAACGAATTGGTTTAGCTGAGAAAACGGGTAGAGGGATTGATCGTATATATGAAGGCTCTTTACTTTACGGGAATCCACTTCCGGACTACAGCAATTCAACTCTGGTCACGGTGTCGCTGTTTATTCCACGCAGTAAGCCGGATTCGCAGATAGCAAAACTTGTATCCAGTGAGCAGAAACGCCTGGGCAGGCCATTATCGTTAAACACTCTGTTAGTCCTAAATGTATTGAAAGACATACCTCGTTCAAATCTTACCGATATCGCCGAAGCGGTGAACCTATCAGAGATTGCTACAAAGGCAATACTAGATACTTCAATAGAATGTGGTATTGTTGATATTTATGGAAGTGGTCGAAACAGAACTTACATTCTTTCACCAAAGATATACAGCACAAAATCAAAACGCATTGGTTATGTGCGACAAGTTGATATTGATGAAACCAGATACCCTGAACTGATTATCAATCTAGCTAAAACCAATGAGTTTATCTCACGTGCAGACGTAGTTCAGCTATTACATGTTGATAATAACAAAGCTTATAGATTGCTCAAGAGTCTTGTCGACCAGGGAGTTTTAGAACCTATAAACAAAGGACGATATGCGAAATATCGCCATAGTGGAAATGATTAAACTAACACTCGTTTAACACGCATATAATAAATATAAAAATCTTAACTTTTAGCAAAATGCAGAAATCCAACACGCATTTAACACTTACGTAACGCTCGCCAACGCTCATTTAATAGAATAGCAAGTAAAAAATAATATTAGAGAAAAACAATGACTATACAAATCGTGAACTAAAATACTGAAGAAAAGCTTGGAAAGTTAAATACAAAGTTGGAGATAAATTGAAGATGTTTGGAGTACGGCCTCTGAAACTCTTAAAACTAAAGGGATTACAGATCTGTAGCCATAACATCTCCACCACATCGTAACGCTTCTAAAGGGATTATAATAGAAGCTAGGGGATATTCTATGCCTTTGGGATAGTATGTCCTTTTTTGTTTGTGATTTTCTGTAGTAATCAGTATATACGCTTGTTAAAATCAAATAAAATCATGAATTTAACAGTAGATTATATAGTAGAGAATAATTTTTAAATTGTAGATAGCAAAGTGTAGTTAAGCAATAGTAAAATTTACAAGAGAAAAATGAAAACAATATCGTGCTATTGACAATAAAACAATAGCATGCTATTATTATGTGGCTAAAATAATCATGTACATAGGAGGCATATGTGAAGCTGAAAAGTAGCTGCTATATTATTAAGCTTATAAATGATGCTATCAAAAAAGAAGCTAATATGATGCTCGCAGAAATGGATCTTACCATGACGCAAGCGGGGGTCCTTCTTTTGTTAAGCCAAAAAAATGACGGGAAGATGAGTTTGAAGGAACTAGAGCGTCTAGTCAATGTATCACAGCCAACTATTGCAGGTATATCATCAAGAATGCAACAAAAAGGATTAGTAGAAATAGTAGAAAGCAGTGAAGACAAGAGGGCTAAGATAATGAAGCTTATGCCACAGGGTGAAGAATGCTGCAAAATTGCAAAAAATCAGATGAAAAGTGCAGAAGAAAAGCTTCTTTCACCGCTTAGTCAGGATGAAGTAAAGGAGCTTAACAGACTTTTACAAAAACTAGCGGAGCCTTTGGATAAAGGAAGCTGCTAGTACTGAGCTAAGACATCAGACAGTAAGAGGTTAAATCTAAAACTTTGAACTAGATCCAAAGCCCCGATGGGCTTTTTTAAAAAATAAATCAATAGTATGCTATTAAATTAACTACAATTGATGATTTTAATACTGTTTAAGGATATTAAGGGTGAACAATTATAATATTTCATCAAAATAAAATAATTGTTAAATAAAAAAGGAGCAACAAATGTTAAAAATTAGAAAGTATCTATCTAAAACACAGTGGCTGTACATAATAATTTCAGTCCTATTTATAGTGGGACAGGTATGGCTTGATTTGAAGTTACCTGACTATATGTCATCTATCACAAAATTAGTACAGACAGAGGGAAGCAAGATGGGAGATATACTGATGCAGGGAGCATACATGTTATTATGTGCATTTGGAAGCGTTCTCTCATCTGTGATTGTAGGTTATTTTGTAGCAAAGGTAGCGGCGGGACTTTCTCGAACATTAAGGAGAAAGGTATATGATAAAACCTTGGAATTTTCCATGGAGGAATTAGATCATTTTTCCATAGCCAGCCTTATAAATCGTACTACAAACGATATTACACAATTTCAGACATTGATTGCAATGGGACTTCAGGCAATGGTAAAAGCACCAATTTTAGCTATATGGGCAATTATTAAAATCGCTGGTAAGGATTGGCACTGGACTACAGCTACAGGCATAGCCGTATTCGTTCTAATGTTGGTAATGATGCTACTTCTTGCAATTGCCCTGCCTCGTTTTAAGCGAATACAATTTCTCACCGACAATATAAACAGAGTGAGTAGAGAACAGCTATCAGGCATTAGAGTGGTGCGTGCGTACAATGCAGAGGTATATCAGGAAGCGAAATTTGATGCAGCTAATCAAGATATCACGGATAATAATCTTGTAGTAGGTAGAACCATGGCACTTTTACAGCCAATGATGAATTTCATAAGCGTTGGACTTACATTAGCTGTATATTGGATAGGTGCATATCTAATATATGAAGCCGGCATAATGAAAAAGCTAGGTATTTTTGCTGACATGATAGTATTTTCAAATTATGCTATGCAGGTAATAATGGCGTTTATGCTTATGAATATGATGTTTATCTTGCTTCCGCGTGCAGAGGTTTCAGCAAAAAGAGTATGTGAGGTGCTTGATAAGTGCATTGCACTTGTGGATCCAATTAAAACTATTGATTCTAACAGCTTAGATGTTGAAAATGCTGGAACAGTTGAATTTCAAAATGTTTCCTTTACATATCCTGATGGGGCAAGTGACACCTTGCACGATATATCGTTTAGAATTAATCCAGGAGAGACAGTAGCTTTTATAGGGCCTACAGGCTGTGGAAAATCTACTCTTATTAATTTAATTCCAAGATTCTACGATGTGCGTGAAGGAAGTGTAAAGGTAGATGGTATGGATGTTCGCCACTATAGGCAGAAGGAGCTGAGGGAAAAGATTGGCTATGTATCGCAAAAATCTGTTTTATTTTCCGGTACTGTAGCAAGCAATATTCTTCTGGGAAGAGAAAAGGAAAAAAGTATAGAAAAGGCCCTGGAAATTGCTCAAGCCAGTGAGTTTGTTTACAAGATGGAGAATGGAGAGGATGAAGTAATATCACAGGGCGGAAGTAATGTATCAGGAGGACAAAAGCAACGACTTTCCATCGCCAGAGCTATCGCAAGAGATGCCAGTATTCTAATTTTTGATGACTCATTTTCGGCTTTAGATTATAAGACTGATAGCCTTCTTAGAAAAAAGCTGACAGAGGAGTTACCAGATATAACTAAAATCATCGTTGCACAGCGAATAAGTACCGTGAAAAATGCGGATAAAATAATAGTCTTAGATCATGGGAGGATTGTTGGCATGGGCAGGCATGAAGAGCTAATGGATAATTGCAGGCAATATCAGGAAATTGCAGCATCACAGCTATCTAAGGAGGAACTTTAAATTGGCAGAAAAAAGAGTAAATAGTAAGCGTCAAAGCATAGGTAGAGGGCGCATGGGAAACGGAGAAAGTGCCAAGAATTTTAAACGTGCCATGTCCGATTTTTTAAATTATATAGGCAAGTATAAGGTTGGACTTTTATTATCCTTTGTTTTTTCTGTAGCAGCAGCATGCCTAGCTCTAATTGGGCCACATAAATTAGGAGAAATGACAGATTTGATAAAGGAAGCTTTCTTTAATCGTATGGATCTGCCAGCTGTTATAAAAGTAGCTACAACGCTTGCCGTGATTTATGTGCTAAGCTTTATAATCAATTATGCTCAGGGCTTTTTGATGGCAACCATTACACAGAAAATTACAAAAAATATGAGAGGGGATATCTCGAAAAAAATCAATGCTCTTCCATTAAAATACTTTGATTCTCATCCAATAGGAGATACTTTAAGTAGAATTACCAATGACGTTGATATGGTAGGTCAAACCATGAATCAAAGCTTTACCACCCTCATTTATTCACTGGCATTATTTCTTGGTGCTGCAATAATGATGATAATTACAGATTGGATTATGGCACTTAGTGGCATCGTTTCTGCACTTATAGGTTTTGCTGGTGTAGTGGTAATTATTAAGCATTCACAAAAATATTTCAGATTGCAGCAGAAGAGCCTTGGAAGCATAAACAGTCATGTGGAGGAGAGCTATGGCGGAATTAAAATAATTAAGGCATATAATGCACAAACCGAATTTCGTACAGAATTTAATAAACGAAATGATGAGCTATATAAAAGTGCATGGAAAAGCCAGTTTTTGTCTGGTTTAATGATGCCTCTCATGAATTTTATTGGTAACTTCGCCTATGTTGTCGTTTGCATAGTGGGAGCTGTACTAGTAATGAAGGGCAGAATCAGCTTTGGTGTGATAGTAGCTTTCATGCTATATATTAGAAACTTTACATTTCCTCTGGTGAACATTTCACAAGCTCTTGCTAGTGTACAGGGGATGGCTGCCGCCTGCGAGCGTGTGTTTGAATTTATGAATGAAGAAGAGATGAATAAAGAGGATGCTTTGGACATAGATGTGTCGAACATTAAAGGTGATGTAAAATTTGAAAATGTAAGGTTCGGATATGATGAAGAACGACTGATAATCAAAAATTTTAATGAGGAAATTAAGGCTGGACAGAAGATAGCTATTGTAGGACCAACAGGGGCAGGTAAGACTACACTTGTAAATTTACTGATGCGATTTTATGACACTACAGGTGGAAATATTTACATTGATGGAATAAATATTAAGGATATGAGCAGAAGCCAGGTGCATCAGATATTTGGTATGGTATTACAAGATACCTGGATGTTTGAAGGAACAGTCAGAGAAAATCTGGTTTATAATAAGGCGGGCGTTACCGATCAAAAATTAGATGAAATATGTGAAATGGTGGGGCTTAAGGACCTGATAGAGCAGCTTCCTAACGGTTATGATACAGTACTTGGTGATAATGCAAGCCTATCAGAGGGGCAAAAGCAATTTTTCACTATTGCACGGGCAATGATTGCCGATCACCCACTCTTGATACTTGATGAGGCTACAAGCTCTGTAGATACGAGAACGGAAGCTAAGCTTCAAAAGGCGATGGATATTATTTCAAAAGGCCGTACCAGCTTTGTTATCGCCCATAGAGTATCTACGATTAAAAATGCAGATTGCATACTGGTTTTAAAGGATGGAGATGTGATTGAAAGTGGAAACCATGAAGAACTTTTAGCTTTAAATGGATTTTATGCCGAGCTTTATAATAGTCAATTCGAAGTAGCTTAGGTGTATAATGTCTCCACGCTGGGGAATTTCTCAAAGATGGGAATAAGGCGGATTCTCCCATGTGTAATATGAAGATTTTCACTAAAAAAGCCCTTAGATTTATACTCTCCAAAGATTAAGACAAATCTGACAAATGGGACGGGTATGAATTTAGGGGCTTTAAGTATTTATAGATTTAATGTAAGAAGTGAGACAAGCCTCAGCCTTTAAGTCCGGCTAAAAGATGAAGATTAAGGTGAAGGCCACCATCTACAGGTATATCTGAACCGGTAATAAATGAAGCTTCATCACTTAGTAGAAATTTAGCTACATTAGCAATGTCTTCCGGTCTTCCTACACGTCCTGCTGGAGTGAGCCTTTTGAGACCTTCCATGGCCTCTGGGTGAGCTTCAGCTGCTTTTAGTGCCATCTCAGTCATAATTATACCAGGAGAAATAGTTAGAATTCTTGCTCCTTTTTTACCAAATTCACCAGCCATTTCTTGTACTAAAAGATGAGAACCTCGCTTACTTAAATTGTATGCTTTATTTCCATCATCACCTGCAATCTCCACAAGCTTTTTTATATTTTCATCTTCTAAAGGATTGATGAGAAGCTCATCTTGGGCAGTATCAGGAGCAATAGCATAGCCCATCATGGAGGCTATGAGAATAAGTGTCATTCCCTCTTCGGCAATCTTCAGCGCTTCATCTGCCAAAATTTTTGCACCTACAAGATCTATTTTAAATGTTTGTATAGGCTCATGACCCACACCACTTACTCCGGCACAGTTAATAATGCCCTTTACCTTTCCTAAATCTTTTCCCTTTTTTAAAAGAGCCTCAACAGAAGCCCTATCGGTTACATCTGCCACCATATAGTGAGCATCAATGCCTTTACCTTTTAGCTCATCTACTGCCTTTCGAAGCTTATCTTCGCTTCTACCAGAAATTAAAACCCTTCCGTCCGTAATGGTATGTGAAATAGCAAGGCCTATGCCACTTCCTCCTCCAGTAATTATATATGTATTCATAAAACCTCCGTATTCTATCTTTTCTATTTACTACTTTATAGATACACACATAGGCATAGCATAAACAAAATGGTATAATGCATATATGGATTTAAGAGATTTTTTGAAAAAAGATGATGTGTTTACTACCTCTATATTTGATATTGATGATAGGGGAAGGGGTATTGGCAAAGTATTAGAAGGTGCTATTTGTTTTGTGCCTGACGCCAGGCTAGGTGAACTGGTCAAGATTAAACTGGAAAAAGTAAAAAAGGGATTCTGTGAGGGAAGAATTTTAGAGACCCTTGAAAAATCGCCTATTATAGATTATCAATATTGCCCATATTTACAAAGGGGATGTGGTGGTTGTAGTCTTGGTGGTGTCAATTATGAAGAACAACTGATGTTAAAAAAATGGAAGATTCTCAATGCTATCAGGCGCATTGGTGCAGTAAAGCTGGAGGATATTCAAAAAGAGCTGATAATTCAAGAATCGCCTGTTACAACTAACTATCGCAACAAGGTAACATTCTTTGTTGACAATGGGAATGTAGGATTTAAGGGTAGAGGAAGTAGTAATGTGATAGACTGTGCTTCCTGCAAGCTTTTGGAACCTGTAGTTGCCACCGGTTATAACGCGATTAGAGATTTTTTTAAAACCAACTCAGATGTTGGCATGCTTGTAAAAAGTGTAATGATAAGAAAAAGCGTCTATCTGAATGAAAATAACGATGTTTTAGAAGAGGGAATTTTGGTGAAGCTGACATTCCATAAAGGTGTAAGGGACTCAGAGTTTCCATGGAATATTTTTGCGGCTAAAATTGATGAAAAAGCTACCCTGTTTTCCCTTTATGGGAATGAGCATATCGCAGGTGATCGTGTTACATATCATCATCTTTCCAATGGCAGAAGACTGGAAATTTTACCAGAATCCTTTTATCAGATAAATGATAAGGTTGCAAAACTACTGTACGATGAAGTAGGGACAATCCTTATGTCGGTTATTGATGAAGTGGATGATACAGAGGAGAAATATATTAACGCCTCTTTGCTTAAATCTGCGGATAAGACTTTGATATTAGACTTATATTGTGGCTGTGGCTCTATAGGACTTGCTGTCGGCAGTAATACCTTAAATGTCAGGGGGATAGAGTTAAATCATGATGCTTTTTTAAGTGCAAACAGGAATGCAATGTTAAATGGACTTGTTTCATATCAGTATTTGGAGGGCGCCTGCGAAAATAAAATAGAGGAAATATTAAAGGAAAATATATGGCAAAAGAAAGTGGCTATAGTAGATCCACCAAGGGCCGGATGTGATCATAGATTATTAGAAGCCATGGTCGATAATAGAATAGATCATATTATATATGTGTCATGTGATCCCGCTACACTGGCAAGAGATATAAGGCTCCTTGGGGAAATGGGATATAGGATTGTAAAAGTAAAGGCTTTTGACATGTTTCCACAGACGGTGGAGGTAGAGACGGTAGTGTTATTGTCTAAACTGAATGTCGATAAGCACATAAGTGTTGAAGTAGAGCTGGATGAACTTGATTTGATAAGTGGTGAAAGTAAGGCAATATATACTCAAATCAAAGAATATGTTTGAAATAAATTTCAATTAAAAGTTCCAACATTATATATTGCACAGATAAAAAGGGAATGTGGAATAGAGTTGAGAGAAAATTATAATAAATCAAAAAAAGAAAAACAAATTATTCCACAATGTACACCTGAAAAAATAGATAGATTTTTCAAAACGGTTTTATCACAAAATGCAGAATAACTTAGGAAATATTTTCAAAAGAATGCTGTTATAAAAGGGCATTGTACAAATGAGTTTTTTACCTTAGATGAGTATATAAAGGCAAATTGTGAATATCCAGGAAATTGGAACGGAGAAATAAAGAGAATTGAAAAAAATGAAGATACCATTATTTTAGCTTGTCGAGTTTTTTCAGCAGATAATAGTGAGTCTTTTCATGTAGTAAGTTTTATCAATCTTGAAAATAATTTGATTATTGAAATGGATGAATATTGGTCTGATGATGGATTGGCACCAGAATGGCGTAAGAAAATGAAAATCGGAAAAGAATTAAATAAAATTGAATTATAGGGGGAAATATGAAAAAGTATATTGGAATAGCCTTAGCTTTAATCTGTATCCTATCGTTGACTTCTTGTGGTACTAATAAAAAAATAACTTTACCTGAACCTAAAAATATAGCAGAAATTGAAATTGTGAATAATACTTCAAAAAGTGATAAGAAAATTACAGAACAAGATGAAATTTCTAAAATTATTAGTGAAATAAAGGAAAACATTAAAAATACAGGAAAAGAAAGTGTTAGTGACCAACCTGTAAACATAGATGACTATATTATTATTAAATTTCACCACGAGAATACAGTTGGAAACCCAAGTATAGCTTATTTGTATAATGATAATGGCATAAGTTATATAGAACAGCCTTATTCAGGTATATGGAGGTTAAAAGAAGAAATATTTGAAAATATCAGTAGTGACTTGACTAAATAGGTTCGAGTTCGAGCAAATAATTTAAAAGATACTAACACAGAACAGTAAATCAAAAAGGTTTACTGTTTTTTTTGTCTAAAAGCGGAAAGAAGGACACATGGATGCGTTAAGGCATTTTAAGATGATTTAATAGAAATGGAGGGTATTTATGAGATGGATATTAAAAATAATTTTATTTCCAATTAGATTGCTGTTAAGTATCCTCACTGCATTTCTGACATTTCTACTTGGTATCGGAACAGCCCTACTGTATTTGCTGATGATTTTTTGCATATTTGGAGCAATTGCCTCTTTTCTGCAAAAAGAAGTTACCATCGGAATCGAAGCATTGATTATTGGATTCTTAGTTAGTCCATACGGAATACCGATGGTTGGAGCAACAGTTATAGCTTTTTTACAAGGTATCAATGAAGCGATAAAATCAATCTAAAAAATTTCATAAAAATGGTTACCAAAGGCGATATAAGAAAAAACTATCGTCTTTTTATTTGGAAAAAGAAATGAGTGTTTGATGGTATGTATTTATTTGATGAACAACCTATAGTAGTAAATAAAACTCTTGTAAGAGAATTAGGATTAATCGAAGTGTTTGCACTACAGTAGAACAATTATTGGATAGAAATAAAAAAAGCGGGGAAGAATTACATGACGGAAAATATTGGATATATATTTAAAGATATCAGGATACTTTAAATATTTTCACAAAAAAGGCTTGTTAGAATAAACTAACTAATGTATAATGTACTTATTGACGGTATCGTCGGTATATGGAAAGGTATAAATATGTGTGCTGCAAAAAGGCTAAGTGAGACAGAGCGAAAGCAAGAAATTATGGATGCTGCCGCCAGGATAATTTCATCTAAGGGGCTTGAAAAAACCACCATGGAAGATATTATTGCAGGAACTACTCTATCTAAGGGTGGAGTATATCATTATTATGGCAGCGTCATTGAAATTTTTAAAGATATAATGCTACGTGGTATTGAATACAGAGAAACCGTTATAAAGCAGCATTTACATGGTGAAAAGCAACCTGTTGTAACAAGAGATTTTATTGCTAGGGAGCTTGTAAACAAAATGCTGGATGACAATCCATATATGCCACTATACATTGAACTGCTTATTGCAAAGAAGAGAAATCCAGAACTAAGTGACTTAATGTCAGAATTAAAGGAGAAGACAAAAACAAGGCTCAATTTTTTGACGAGGGATGTTCCAGAATGGCTGGATGATCCTAATATTTTTGAGTTTATAACTAATTTTATTAATGCGATCATTTTGGCATCAGATGTACTGGAAGCGAGAGAGAATCTTGCCAGAAATAGACATATTTTAGAGAAGATGATTCTAAACATCATGGATGAAAATGTATAGGGTTAGAATATAAAATTCTAGAATATTGGTGTGTACAACGGATTATACACATGCTGTTAATGATAATATTCATTTTCGACAGTAGAGGAAAATTTTTTTAAATATATGTTAGCGAATACTAACGGAAGGGAGATAAAATAATGGAAGGTGAAAAGCATAATGACAGACTTCATAATGCTAATGAAAAGCCCAATGTTCCAAAAGCCAAGGCAAAAAAGCAAAAGTTAAATGGGACTCTGATTCATGAGGTAGAAAGTTTAAATTTGGATGTCCCTGATGAGATTATGCAGCGAATAGAAAGCGATGCCACGCAAAGTGAACAAAAGCCCAAAATAAGCATGGGTGAATTAAATAAGGCGCTTATGGCTATTGCTCCGGAATATAAGGGGAAAATGAGGTTCTCAATTATATTTGCTTGTATAGGAGAGCTTTTTGGGTTTGCCACTTACTTTTTTAGTGCCTATGCTGCAGGCTGGCTTATAAAAAATGCCGGTGGGAACATAACCGCATTTGATGGGCTTTTAAAATATGCCTTGTTAGCAATATGCTCACTAATACTTTATTTTATATTTACTGGCGTTAGTACAACCATTTCACATAAAGTATCCTTTTCAATCTTATCAAAGCTGAGACAGACCCTGTTTGAAAAGCTTAAGAAAATCCCAATGGGATACCTAATTGATAATCCGGTAGGGAAAATAAAGGTAATAATTATGGATAGGGTATCGGATATGGAAGATTGGGTGGCTCACCTCATGCCGGAGCTTCCTAGCAAGCTAATGCATCCAATACTATGCATAGTGATTATATTTTGCTTAGACTGGCGAATAGGTCTTTCTATATTTGTTCCAGTGCCAATTGCCTTTATCGGTATGGCTACTATGATGTATAAGTATCGCAGTAGAATGGCTGTGTGGCTTTCAAGCTATGCGAATGTTGCAGATAGAAGCACTGAGTATGTTCGGGGAATACCAGTTATAAAAGCCTTTGTGCAAGATAAGCTTTCGTATGGGAAATTTTCCGATGCGGTAAAATTTTACCATTTCTCGACGATGAAGTGGTGGAGACAGAGCTGGTTTGGAAAAGCGTTAATGACAGCAGCCATGATGTCACCACAGTTAGCTAGTATGCCACTGGCATTCTATCTATATGGCAATGGAGAAATTGAAATACAGACCTTGCTTTTAGCTCTTGTTCTTCCAATTACAATACTGCCACAGGCTTATACAATTATAATGAGCTTTGAACTGTTTCAAATGGCCTCAAATACATGGGTATCCATTCAGGAACTACTGGATCTTCCTATACAAAAAAGACCTGATTCAGAAGAAAGGGTGAATTTAAATAATAATAAGGGGATAAGGTTTGATAGTGTAAGCTTCTCATATTACGACGGCGTGCAGGTGCTTAATAATATTTCCTTTGAAACAAAGCCAGGTGAGGTAACCGCTTTGGTGGGGCCATCTGGAGGAGGAAAGTCAACAATTGCCAAGCTGCTTGCAGGATTTTGGGATCAGACAGAGGGAAGCATATATCTTGGAGGTGTAGATACAAGAGAAATCTCTTTTAAGCAGCTTGCAGAAGAAATATCATTTGTATCGCAGGATAACTTCCTCTTTGATGTTAGTTTAAGAGATAACATAAGGCTTGGTAATCCCAATGCGAGTGAAGCTGAGATTATTGCAGCATCTAAAGCCGCCCATTGCCATGAATTCATTATGAATCTTCCTGATGGTTATGATACTAAGGCTGGAGAAGCGGGTGGTGCGTTATCAGGTGGCGAAAGGCAACGAATAACCCTTGCAAGGGCAATGTTAAAGCCGGCATCTACCATTATCCTTGATGAAGCTACTGCATATGCAGATCCTGAAAATGAAGCGTTAATTCAGGAAGCAATCTCAGAGCTTGTAAAAGAGAAAAATCTAGTAATGGTTGCCCATCGTTTAAATACAATTAAGCAGGCACATCAAATAATACTTATTGACAAAGGCAAAATTATTGCCAGAGGAACACACGAAGAGCTTCTAAAGGAACCACTTTATGCCGGACTTTGGAAACAATACTTAGGGGAGGAGTAAAAGATGGAATTTCTGAGATTATCTATAAAACTAGCCGGACAATATAAGAATCGTCTCAAAGCTGGTATCTTGCTTATTTTTCTGCAAAATGCTTCCATGCTTGTCGCCTTCTTCGCACTGTATCTTGGATTCGGCTGGATGCATGAAACAAGCGAAAAGCATCTGTGGATAATATTTGGTGTGCTTGTCATATCATTTTTATTCAACTTCCTTACAGGATGGGCCAAAAGTGGGCTTAGCGACGGTGTGTTTTTCGGTATTTTTAAGGATTACAGACTTGAGGTTGGCGAGAAACTAAAGAAAGCTCCGATGGGATATTTTGCAGAACAAAGTCTGTCGAGAATTATGGCTGCATTTACCAATGTGATGAAAAGCCTTGAGAATTACTCTGCAATGAGTATAGATTTTACTGTTTCTGGAATATCAATATCATTTTTTCTGCTCATTGGAATGTTTGGTGTAAATACTAAGATAGGTTTTTTAACATTAATATGCCTAATCATTATCTGGCTTTGCTTTTTTGTCATGATGCGTCTTGCAAAGAGGGAGGTGATAGGTGAACACAAGGCGCTAACTGATGTAGGGGATGCTTTGGTTGATAGTATTAGTGGAGTACCTGTTCTTCGTAGCTTTCCATACGCAGATAAAGGAGTGGTAGAGGAGATTCATGCTAAGTTAGCAACTACTTCTGAGAAGCTTATGAAAATACAGATTCACTTTGAAATCATATTTGTAATCTTTTCAAGAATTTTCTCCACTGTAATAAATCTTTCCAGTCTGCTTGTTACGTTGTTTTCATGCTATCTGTATACAAAAGGAGAGGTCCTTCTGCCACAGGCACTAACTGTTTCGGCAGCTGGCTTTATGATTTTTGGAGGCTTGAAACAGCTGGAGAATGCAGCAGTTTTGATGGTGAAAAATCCTGCTAATATGCAGTATCTGGAAGATGTATTAGATATTCCTGAAATAAAGGATGGCAGTCTTGAGGTGATGGAAAATAAGGATATTACTTTTGAAAATGTACACTTTAGCTATGATAATCGAAATTCGGTACTTAAAGATATTTCCTTTACCATTCCGCAAGGTTCAAAAACTGCTATCGTAGGACCATCGGGATCAGGGAAAACTACTATTATAAATTTAATAGCACGTTTTCATGATGTTGATAGTGGAAAAATCAGCTTGGGGGGAAAGGATATACGCGAATATAAGGTGGAAAGCCTATTGAAAAATTTATCTCTGGTTTTTCAAGATGTATATCTGTTCCAAGATACAATAGAAAATAATATTCGTTTTGCAAAGCCTGATGCAAGTCATGAAGAGGTAGTAGAAGCTGCTAAAAAGGCGAGATGTCACAATTTCATTATGGAGCTTTCCGACGGATACAATACTGTGGTAGGGGAAGGTGGCAGCTCACTTTCAGGAGGAGAAAAACAACGTATCTCCATAGCAAGAGCCTTGTTAAAAAATGCACCTATCATTCTTTTGGACGAGGCAACAAGCTCTGTGGATCCGGAAAATGAACATGAGATTTTGGCGGCGATAGAAGAACTATCGAAAGGTCATACGGTTATTTCCATAGCCCATAGGCTTTCTACCGTTAGAAATGCAGATCAGATCCTGGTTATCGAAGACGGTAAGTTGGTGCAAGAAGGAAAACATGACGAGTTGATAGAGGCAGAAGGTATATATAGAGCGTTTATAGAAGCACGTGAGCGTGCCAGCAACTGGACTTTATAAAATCGAAAAGGAGGAATTATGAAGGGAAATTTGAAAATCAAAGATTTAGTGACAATTGGTGTCTTTGCTGTAATTTACTTTATAGTAATGTTTGCAGTAGGTATGATGGGTATGATACCTATATTATTTTTAGTATATCCTACAGTACTTGGTATAGTAGGAGGAACTATTGTCATGTTATTTATGGCAAAAGTGCAAAAACCTTGGGCATTATTTATTTTCGGGATATTATCACCACTAATCATGTTTGCCATGGGACACACATATGTATTGGCTCTGCATGGAATTATTGTAATGCTTATTGCTGAAATGATAAGGAGAATGGGCGGTTATAATTCATTTAAATATAACATGTTTGCGTATGCAATATTTAATACATGGATCTGTGGTTCGCTCATGCAAATGTTGCTTGCAAAAGAAAAATATATGGAATTATCTATGATGATGGGAGAAGACTATGCTTATGCAATCGAAAAATTGATAACATATCCGCATATGGCATTAGTATATTTAGGTGCTATCATCGGTGGAATTATTGGTGCATATATTGGAAAGGCGCTACTAAAAAAACATTTTAGTAAAGCAGGAATTGCATAGTGGAATTACAAAAAAATAATAAACTAAATCCCAATCCCATAACAAAGCTTTTTGTTGTGGGATTACTCGGGATTACGGTGGTGAATTCCATACATCCCATTTTTGAATGGTTGATAATACTTATAATTTCCATTATGTTTATGATAAATGGATTCAAAAAAGATGCAATAAACAATGTTATAGTTTTTGCAATCTTTTTTATTGTTCCAAATTTCGAGGCATTGTCTCATCTACCGATTTTAATTAAAATATTTCTATCTTTACTATTTGTACTTAGAATGTTTTATATTCCGTATATAGCAGGAAAATTTCTGATAAAAACTTCAGATGTGGGAAGTATAATCTCCTCTATGGATGCATTAAAAATTCCTCAAGCAATATCTATTCCAGTAGCTGTAATGTTTAGATTCTTTCCGTCGTTTGTGGAAGAAAAAAATAATATTAAAATGGCATTAAAAATAAGAGGGCTGAATACAAAAAATCCATTCAAATATTTAGAGTATGTAGCAGTGCCACTCTTAATTATTTCATCTAATATTGCTGATGATATCTCAAAAGCTGCAGAAACTAAGGCAATAGCAAATCCCATAAAAAAGACCAGATATATAAAAGTACATGTGGGTGCAATAGATTTTATATATGCGATAATAATTTTAGGAGCTGTAGTAGGAGGATGGATATGCTTGAAATAAAAGATTTTACACTAAAGAGCGGAGAGCATAAAATTCTGGAAAATATAAACTTAAAAATCATGGATGGGGAATGTGTACTCTTGACTGGTGAAAGTGGAAGCGGTAAAACCTCAATCATAAACTCTATAAATTCACTTTTATTTTTTTATGAAAATTTAGAAAGTAGCGGAAGTATAAAAGTAAATGGCAAGGAAATAAAAAATCAGGAACTCTATGAGACATCACTTATTATATCTAGCGTATTTCAAAATCCAAAAACTCATTTTTTTAATGTAAATACCACGCTTGAGCTTTTATTTTACCTGGAAAACATAGGGCTTACTACAGATGAAATGGATAAACGCATGGATGAAACCTTAAAACTTTTCCCAATAGAACACCTGCTGGGACGTAGCATATTTGAACTATCTGGTGGAGAAAAACAAATACTTTGCGTGGCTTCTGCATATATATCAGGATGTAAAATAATAGTGCTGGATGAACCATCTGCCAACTTGGATGAAAAACATATAGAAATAATAACAGAGATGTTAAAAAAATTAAAATCAAAAAAAATAACTTTAATACTTGCAGAACACAGAATTTATTATTCTATGGAAATTGTGGATAAAATATATCGAGTAGAAAAAGGAAAAATAGAAAATACATATTCAAGAAAAGAGTTCATGGAACTAGCAGACGAACAATTAAAAGAGTGGGGACTACGCGCCAGAGAAAAAACACCTCTACAAATACATGAAGTCACAAAAGGTAAAAATTTATTGATAAAAAATATTAAAATTGAATTTGATGGAGAATGTGAATTAAAGGTAGAAGATGTAGCATTTGATATGGGGAAAATATATGGAATTGTAGGAAAAAATGGCTGCGGAAAATCAACCTTTTTTAGAGTGATGACGGGGCTAAATAAAAAGGATAAGAGTAAAATATATCTTGACGGAAAAGAAATATCAAAAAAAGAGAGGCTGAAAAACTCAAGCCTTGTGATGCAAGATGTAAATCATCAGCTCTTTTCTGATTCGGTGGAAGAGGAACTAAAACTGGGAATAAAAAATCTAGCACCTCAAAAAAAAGAAGAAATATTAAATGCACTCGGGTTAATTCATTTAAAAGAAAGACATCCCATGAGCCTATCTGGTGGAGAAAAGCAAAGAGTTGCCATCGCATCTGTAATATGCAAAAATTCCAAATTCATTTATTTTGACGAACCTACAAGCGGAATGGACTATAAAAATATGTTAAAAATATCCAAACTTATACGGGATATAAAAAAAGAAGATAATATAATATTTATAATCTCTCACGATATAGAATTTCTCAATAAGACGGCGGATTATATATTATGTTTAGAAAAATTTTGCAGAAAAATGTAATTTAAGGATACAAATTATGAAATAGTACATGTAAAATTATGGTTTGAAATTAAATTTTTAAAAAATTTCGAATTCATACTCAAAATAACTGGAAAAATAGCTGAAATCAATGTATAATTTATGTGATATATTTAATTATTTAATTATTTTTGGAGGTCCACAAATGACTAAGCCAAACGCTATGAATAAAGTAATTGGACTTATACTGGTACTTGCACTACTAGTTAGTACAGCGGTTTACTCTATGGGTGCAAAAAGTACATATGCAAACACGGGAAAAGAGATGGAAGCTGGTGGATCAGCCGCAGATCTTTTCACCATAGACAAGGTAACGCTTTTAGATGAGGACGGTGAAACTGAAGCCAGCCAAGTAGCTTATTCTGATATGCAGGATGCAGCATACAATTATAAGCTGAAATATGAGTTTGCTACAGAAAAAGGAGATGATGTAGGAAGAAAGGATCTCATACTTCACGTTCCAGATGGCTTTGTGGTAACAACTGTTACTGCTGAAAGGCCTTTTATCGTCAATGGTACACCACAGGGTACATTTACTTTAGATGGTGATACTAATACTGTTATCATCAGGTTTAATGAAACTGTAAATAACCTTAGCAAGGGTGAGTTTGTACTGGATATTTCTACAAATAACGAGCTTCTTAAGGCTAATCCAGACACACCATTAAATGTGGGTGGCAGGAGCATACCTGTTGTTAAGCATGAAATAGATACTGGAAACTTACCTCCAGCAGCTAAGAGCGGTGAGGTATATGAGGATGAGCCATTTAATGACGGACACCATATATTATGGACAATATCAATCAATCCTGCTGCAAGGGGAGATTTGACGGAGCCTATGGTAATAGAAGATTCTATGCCAGGTATATATGGCAATGCAGCTGTTGTAATGGATGGGCTAAATCCAGAAGAGGGCAATCCATCTGCGCTTACTATTGCAGCAATAGAAGATGGAGCACCTGTTCCTGTAGAGGGATTGAGTGCGACTCTAAATCCGGCAAAAAATGGTTTTTCTGTAACTATTCCAGCGGAAAAAATAAATGGTAAAACTCTCGTAATGATGTATGTGGTCAGATACCTAAACAAAGAGGCAGGAGAGCTTTTGCAAATCCCTAATAATCTGACTGTTGAACCAAATGCCAACTTCCCTACAGGTGGAAAAATCAGTGAAGTGATTGATAAGAGCGGTGGAAGCGGTGTATCTGATGCGCTCGGAACCTTTGCTGAAAATCATTATTTCTTCTCATCTATGGAGGAATATAATAATGGCAAGGAGAATGCGAGCAGCAAAATAGAGCAAGAAGAGCCTACAAAAGGTAGGAATGGTGTCCAGATTATTTCTAGTGCCTTTAGTGAAGAGGGGCTTGCTAAGACTGGCTATAAGCTGGTGAAAATGGAAGCTGGTACACCAGATACTACAGGAGTAGATGAGAAGGGCAAAGCCTACGAAAATGCCTTTTTTGAAAATAATAAGCATAAGGTGATAAACTATTATTATGTAAAGGAAGAGACCGAACCTGTAGAACCAGTTGAACCGAAGCCAGAACCAGAAGTACCTGCTCCTGTAGAGGAAAAGAAGGGTACATTTATCGAAGAGCATCACTACTATGAAGATGAGGCAATGACTCAGGAAAATGAAGAACTAAAG
>CASDYG010000011.1 GCA_949285555.1 uncultured Eubacteriales bacterium
TGTCATGCAGTTTTCAAGGTTCAACTATATCTGAAATGCATTTCTGCAATTCATTCAAAAAACTTTCATTTTAATCTTGACTTTTAATAGTTAGTCTTTTTTATATTAAGTAAAGTGATAATGTAAATTAAGACTTATAATAAGACTTATAAACAATTTGAAATATTTTCAACATATGGTATAATCTAGTTAGTTATAATATTGGTAAGCTTGAGTTCTACCCTATAGATAACCGTAGGTGTAGCTAAGAGGGAAATAGGTGAAAAGCCTGTGCGGACCCGCCACTGTAAGGATGGAGCCATATAAAAGTCACTGGGAAACTGGGAAGACAATATGGTGAAGAAACCGAGCCAGGAGACCTGCTTAAGCAATGGGCATTGGGCGTGGACTCCCTACATGCTTAGATATTTGAATGTTAGTGAAAACGGACTAATCTTAGGTCTGTTTTTTTTTTGCTTAAATTTAAACTGGAGGTTTACATGAAGAAGAAGCTTAGTGTTTTAGTCGCTATGATTATGATTTTCTCTCTGTTATTTCCATCCATGCAAGGGATACAGGTAAGTGCAGCAGAAAATCTCAAGCTACAGATGAAGACTACGGGACTGTTAAGTCCCAATGCAAAGTCTAGTCCCGTAAATATTAAAGTTAATGAGACATTGTATGTGGGAGCAGAGGTAGCAGATGATTCTGGCTATGAGGTAACAGATGAGGATATAGACTTTGGAGATGAAGTTCCAAGATATACAAAAATTCAATGGCAATCGGATAATGATAACATCTATATTAGTGGCAATGATACTACAAATGTGACATTTACTGGAAAAAAGGTAGGAAAATCTATAGTTGAAGTCACATATAAGGATAAAAGTCTAAATGTTAAGCCTTTAAAAATAGAGGTCAATATAAGTGATGCTAACGCTGGAAGTGAGGAAGAAGCTAATAAAATCGTTAGATTTGAAAAGCCAAGCTCTCCTATTACAGTTATGATGGGCAAAACATCTGAAAAAACGCCAGTTATAGGATATAAAAATAGTGGTGAGAAGGGAAATGTAAATCTTGTACTTAAGAATAATAAGAATCCTGAATTGATAGATGTTGATATTGACGGAGATAAATATATCGTAACTGGTAAAAAGGAAGGTATAGCGACATTCATATTAGGGGAAAAATCAAATCCGGATCTGAGTGCAACAATCATAGTAAATGTTAAGGATCCAAGCCCATGGATTTTTGATGCAAGCACTAATACACTTAATGGAACAAAGGAAAAGAATAACCCTGAGGATTTTGAAATTCCTGCAAGCATAAATGGTGTTCCTGTAAAGCATATTGGAAAAAATGCATTTAGATTTTCTACTTATGATAATAAACTAAATAATCGCATCAAGACATTAAAGCTACCAGAAGGTATTGAAACCACACAATACATGTCATTTCAAGGAAATGATTTATCCGAAATCCTTATTCCTAAGAGTCTTATAACTTTAGGAGAAAGAACTTTTTGGGGCAATGAGAATCTGAAAAAAGTAGTCTTTCAGGATGGAGGAAATATACAGTCATTAGGAACAGAGGCCTTTGGGAATACAGGTATTTCAAAAATTAATATCCCCAAAACTGTGAAAAAAATAGGAGATGGTGCTTTTAATGGAACTATGATCTCCTCAATTGAAATACCTGATACAGTAGAGGAGATAGGAACAAAGGCTTTTGCATTTACGACTATAGAAGAGATCACTATCCCTGCATCGGTTAAATCATTAAATAAAGATTCAAGAGGCAGGGAAGGATCATATGGAATCTTCATGCGAACTGCTGCCAAGAAAAAAGCACCGGGAACAAATATTGAAAAGGGAAATGAAAGATTTGTAAAGGTATATGATAAATCAGGCCTTGCTACAGCAGAAAATACATCAGCTGTTGTAAATCCACAACAAGTGACGATAAAATTTGTAGATGAGCAGGGGAAAAAATTAAAGGATGATATTCTTGCAGTAGGAAGTGAAAACAATAAGGTAATTGAAGTTCCAGGAAAATATCGACCAGAAAAGAAGGTTGCAGAGGGTGATGGACATTACTATTTCGACTATATGAATCCGTTTGGATCAGAGGTATTCACAAATAAGGAGATAGGAAAGTCTATCATTGGTGGAAATTACTATGTAGAGAATAAAGAATTTACATTTAAGCCTGATAAAATAAAAGGATATGAAGCACCAGCAAATATTACAAAAACAATAACAAAGGAAGATAATCAAGTCACATTTGTATATCCTAGAGCAAATAAGGTTAAGCTTACATTGGAAGGAGAGGGTCTAAGTAGCTCATTGCCAGCGGAACAAGCATATGTTGGTGAAAAGACAACTATTAGTATTACAGAGCCTAGCAATAAAGAGTTAAAATCTGTTACGGTTAATGATGTAGATGTTACCAAAAAACTTTCCCAAAATGGTGTGGCATACTCATATGAGCTTGAGCTTAAGGAAGATACCGTTGTAAAAGTAATTTATAGCGAAAGTGATAAGGAAAATAAACTAGAAATAAAGCCTCTGGAAAAGCCTATACAGCTGGGAGATGAAGTTGATATACAGGCTATGTATAGAGGTGAAAAATTAACCCTTGGTGAAAATCTTATAGTAGATCAAACTGCTATTGGTGGTAATTTCAAGTTTGATGAAAAAGATCACAAGTTTATAGCATTAAAGGCAGGAGAATTTGATATACCTTTATATGTAAAGGGCGCCAAAGAATATACAAGTCAGCTAAAAGTTACGGTTAAACCACTAAATGTTACAGTACGATTGGAAGATGATTTAAACACTGTACTAGTTAAAACTCCAGTAACAATTGATTCTTTAATAATGGAAAAGGGAAAGGATTACTATACTGAGCTAACATTTGATCAGCCAGTACCTATTATAGCAATAAGTAAGGCATTGCAATCTATGGGAGTAAATACTGGAGACAAGGAGCAATTTGATTGTATCAGTAATGGTAGCTGGATGAAGGTGTTAGGTAAGGGTTTGTGGAATAACATAAATGATGATGGCTCATATATGTACTTAGTAAATAATAAACTTGCACCTGTGACTATCAATTTATACAAGCTGCAAGAAGGAGATAACATAGTAGTATATTATGACCCTAATTGGATGGACGGTTCTGGCATATCATTCTTTGAAAATGAGGAATATGAAGTTAATGTCGGTGACAGAGTAGAATTTAAACTACTTGGGGTGGCTATGACTATGGACGGTACGAATCCTGAGCCAAAACCAATAGAAGGTGCTAATATAGTTGCAGACGATGGCGTAAACGGTGTATCTGAAAATACTACCGATAAGAATGGCATAGGAAGTCTTTCCTTTGACAAAGCTGGAACATATTATATTACAGCTATTAAAGATGGAAGTCCAGCACCATTTAGTAGGGCATTTGCCAGGGTTGTAGTTAAGGAAAAAGAAGAGGTTATAACACCTGTAGAGCCAGAAAAGCCGGTAGAACCGGAAAAACCAGTAGGACCAGAAAAACCTGTAGAACCAGAGAAACCAGTAGAGCCAGAAAAACTTGTAGGACCGGAAAAACCTGTAGGACCGGAAAAACCTGTAAATCCTGATAAACCGGGAGAAATAATCCAACCTGTTAATCCCGATAAACCAAATGAATCATCTGAAAATAGAGAAATAACAGTTGGCAAGCAGGATGATAACTTTAAAAAGAATACTACTGATGCTAAAGGACATTCAAAGCACTCTTCACCTAAAACAGGAGATGATGCAATGACAGTAGAGTACTTAATATTACTTTGTACGGCATTGGCTATTAGCAAGCTGGTATATCAGGAAGTAAAGAAGCATAATAATCTATAAAAATTTCAGCATATAACATAGTGTCCAATAAAAAATGAGGGGTATCTGGTACCCCTCATTTAATTTATAATACCGATAATTTACATAACAGAATATTTTTTTGTAAGATCTATGTATTTTATTAGCACACCTAAATTAGCATAATAATATGTGTATTTATCGACATTTTTCACCGTTATAAGACCAGCCTTCGTTAGTTTTTTCATATGCTGGGATATGGTGGACTGAGAGTAGTCAAATGCTTCTACGAGATCCTTTGTACATACCTGTTTCATTTGCTTATTCTCTCGTACTATATGCCTGAATAAATAGAGCCTTAGTGGATGAGCCAGAGCATCGGAAATATTGGCTATTGTCTGTAAAGCTTCACCATTATCTTCTAATAATTCTGGATTGTTTTTTCGTATACGCATTAAAAACTCCTTTCCGTCCATATATGATACAACATTAAGTGATTTACTGCAATAATGAAAGGCGATTAAGTCTTAATATATCTATAATTATACTGTAAAAAAGGGTAGTTTTATATTTTTATTCATTGAGTATTTCAAAAAATATTGAATATACAGTAAAATTTTTCAAAAGAGAATATATAAAAATAATTGAAAAAGCATAGTTTATAATGATTTTTACAATTTACAGAAAAAATATGATGAATTTTCTTAAATTGTATATAATTTGTTTGACTAGATTATCAATATTTCGTAAAATAGAAAGAGACTCTGTAAACATAATTATTTTATAGAGCAAATATGCTAAAGTAACGATGAAGGAGACAGCATAATGAAGAATGTAAAAGTAATCCTCTGGGGATTAGGCGCCATGGGTGGCGGTATTGGTAAGATGCTTGCGAAGAAGCAGGGTGTTGATATTGTTGGAGCTATCGACATTGGTGATAAGCTGGGCAAGAGCTTATATGATGTTGTTCCTGGTATTGAGAGAGGGGACAGAGAAGACGTAATCGTTGGAACTGCAGAAGAAGTAATCGTAGAGGGAGCTGCAGATATAGTTGTTGTTTGCACCAATTCATTTACAAGAGATGTATTTGATAAACTAGTATTTGTAATGGAAAAGGGAATGAATGTTATCACTTCTGCAGAAGAGATGGCATATCCACAGGCACAGGAGCCAGAGCTTGCTAAGAAGCTTGATGAGATTGGTAAGGCTAATGGTGTTACTTGCCTGGGAACTGGTATTAACCCTGGTCTAATCATGGACCTTCTAGTTATTCTATGGACTGGTGCTTGTGAGACTGTTGATCACATCGTATCAAGAAGAGTGAACAGCCTGTCTCCATTTGGACCTGCAGTTATGGAAGAGCAGGGAATCGGAATGGAAGTAGAGGAGTTTGAAAAGAGAAAAGCAGAAGGAACTATGGCAGGTCACGTAGGATTTGCAGAGTCTGTTCTTATGATTACAGATGCACTCGGCTGGAAGCTAGAGAAGTTTGAACAGGATATGGAGCCTATAGTTACTGATGTAGATAGAAAATCTCCTTATGGATTTGCTAAGGCAGGACAGGTAGCTGGAGTTGCTATGAAGGGCTGGGGAACTGTTGATGGAGAGGTTAAGATCGAAATGGATCACCCACAGCAGATTGAGCCAGAGCAGGTAGGAGTATACACTGGTGACTATGTTGAAATCCAGGGAAATCCTCCAGTAAATATGTCCAATACTCCAGAAATTGAAGGTGGTATCGGCACAATGGCAATGATTATGAATACTATTCCACACGTAATCAATGCTAGACCTGGTCTAAAGACTATGATAGACATTCCTGTACCAAGAGCTATCATGGGAGATATGAGAGATCTTATTGATGAAGAGTGCAAGCTAGTAAAGTAAGCCAGAGGTGTATATAGGCTTACATCTAATAATGCTTAATAGAGCATGGGGTAGAAGCCTATCCCATGCTCAATATATAATTCATAAGAGCGACTTGGGACCGCTCTTTAGGAGGAAAAGTGATTAAAAAAGGTGAGTGGGTAAGAATCCACAAGAATATTTTAGACGCCTCTGGTAGAGCCCCTCAAGTACCTGATGATACAAAACAGGTACCACTTGAGATGTGGGTAAAAGGATTTCTGCTAGAGGATGCTGAAATGGGCGATGAGGTTACCGTAGAGACTGTAACTGGACGTCATGAAACAGGAAAGCTTATCGAAGTTAATCCATACTATACTCATAGCTTCGGAAAGTTTGTACCAGAGCTTTTACAAATCGATAAGCAGGTAAGAGAAATTTTATTCGGAGGTGATAAATAATGAGTAAACCAACAGATTACACTTCCGTAATGGGACGTAAAGCCGAGGTTATGAAGGCCTCTGTAGGCATAGACTTTTCGGAGTTTGAGTCTGGCTCTATCGCATTTGATTATGAAAAAATGATGAAAGAAACAGGATATACCCTGGAAGAAATGAAGGAAATTCAGGGTAAGACTGGCGTAGGAAATACACCTATCATTGAACTGCGAAATCTGACTGCACTTGCAAGAAAAATGGCTCCGGCAGGAAAGGGTGCAAGAATCTTTATAAAAGATGAGGCGGCTAATCCATCCAGTAGCTTTAAGGCAAGAAGAGCAGCAAATGCTGTATATCATGCAAAGAAGTTAGGCTACAAGGGAGTAATTGCAGCTACAAGCGGAAACTATGGTGCTGCTGTAGCATCTCAGGCTGCCATGGCAGGTCTAAAGTGTATAGTTGTGCAGGAATGTTATGATTCTAATGGCGTTGGTCAGCCGGAAATCATTGAAAAAGCACGTAAGTGTGAAGCTTTGGGAGCAGAGGTTGTTCAGCTGACAGTAGGACCTGAGCTTTTCTATAAGTTTTTACTTTTACTAGAGGAAACAGGCTACTTTAATGCTTCTCTATATACACCATTTGGAATTGCTGGTGTTGAAACATTAGGCTATGAGCTTGCTGAGCAGTTTAGAAGTCAAGAGGGACGTGATCCAGACTATGTAGTATGTACGCAGGCAGGAGGCGGAAACCTCACAGGTACAGCAAGAGGTCTTAAAAAGGCTGGTGCAAATTCTGTAGTCGTAGGAGCTTCTGTAGATTTAACAGGTCTTCATATGGCTTCTGATAAAGACTTTAACAGAAAGTCATTTACTACAGGACATACTGGATTTGGAGTGCCATTTTCTGTATGGCCTGATAGATCCGATGTACCAAGGTCAGCAGCAAGACCACTTAGATATATGGACAGATATTTGACTGTTACTCAGGGAAGTGTATTTTATATTACTGAATGCCTTGCAACTCTTGAGGGTATGGAAAAGGGACCAGCAGGTAATACTGCGCTTACTGCGGCTTTTGCACTTGCACAGGAGTTAGACGAGGATAAGATTATAGTTGTTCAGGAAACTGAGTATACTGGTGCTGGAAAGCATGTTCAGCCACAGCTGGATTTTGCAAAAGATAATGGTATAGATGTAAGGTTTGGAGATCCTAAGGACGAGGTTCCAGGTAAAAATATCATATTGCCTTCTCATCCATCTTTGATTAAAGCTACAGATCAGGATATGGATCGCATGAGAAAATCTCTCATTAAAACTGCCTTAAAGACTTACACTAAGAATCCTACAGATGAGGATTACAAGTTCCTTGCTGAAGAAACTAAGAAGGATGAAGCTTGGGTAAGAGAGGCTGTTAGCGAGATTTTGAAGACCCTATAGCTATGTTTTATAAAAATAAGGAGAAGTAGAATGAAAAGAGCAGACGATTTTCAAGAGCGTAGAAAGCACATTGCGAATCTCTCAGATGAAGAGCTTTACAAGAGATTTTGGGAGCTTACCGAGCAGGTAGTAAACCCACTTCTTGAGTATGGTAGAAAGAATACCACTCCATCTGTAGAAAGAGCCGTGCTCCTTCGAATGGGAATCTCATCACTTGAGACCCAGAAGATTGTAGAGGGTTGTATGGACCGTGGCCTTATGGGACATGGTGCAGGTCATGTAGTGTACAAGCTATCAAAGGAAAAGAACATTTCTATCCCTGAAGCAGGCACAATGCTAGCTGAAGGAAAGGGCTGGGACGAGGTAGCTGCACTCTTTACAAAAAAGGAGGATAAATAATGGCAGATATGATTCTAAAGCACAATGAAAAGCTTGATGTGCGTGAAATTCTAAAGGATTTGGACAAGTATGAGCCAAAGAGAAGAGGTTGGGTTTGGAGAAAACCAGCACCTAATCTTGAGATGGGTCCTTTCGTATATAAGGATGCATCAGAGCCGCTAAAGAACAGCGTTGGACTTCCTCCTGCAAAGTTCTTTGGAAATATTGACCCTCAGCCACTTCCAGTAATCACTACTGAAATTGCTTCCGGTCGTTTCGAGGACGATATCAGAAGAATGAGAATGGCTGCATGGCACGGCGCAGACCATATAATGGTTATCAGACATATGGGACAGTCTCATATTGATGGACTTATGGAAGGTACACCACAGGGTATAGGTGGAGTTCCTATTACTAGAAAACAGGTTAGAGCACAGAGAAAGGCCCTTGATTTAATCGAGGAAGAGGTAGGAAGACCTATTAATTATCACTCCTATGTATCAGGAGTAGCAGGTCCAGACGTTGCCGTAATGTTTGCTGAAGAAGGAATAAATGGTGCTCACCAGGATCCTCAGTACAATGTACTTTATAGAGATATTAACATGGTTAGATCTTTTGTTGATGCCTGTGAATCCAAGAAGGTTATGGCTTGGGCAGGAATCCTTCAGATCGATGGAGCACATAACGCAAATGCTACAGCTAGAGAAGCTTGGAAGGTAATGCCTGAGCTTATCGTTCAGCATGCTATCAACTCTCTATTCTCAGAAAAGGTTGGTATAAAGCCTGAGAACATCAGCTTATCTACAGTACCTCCAACAGCAACTCCTGCTCCTTGTGTATATCTTGACCTTCCTTATGCAATTGCACTAAGAGATTTCTGCGATAGATATAAGATGAGAGCACAGCAGAACACTAAGTATATCTGCTCATCTGTAAGAGAAGCTACAGTAACTCACGTACTAAATATGCTTATCTCCAAGCTAACAAGAGCTGATATTCAGTCCACAATTACTCCTGACGAGGGAAGAAATGTGCCTTGGCATATTTATAATATTGAGGCTTGCGACACTGCGAAGCAGACCCTAATTGGACTTGATGGACTTATGGACTTTGTTGAACTTAAGAAGGATGGACCACTTAAGGATCATGTTCGTGACCTAAAGGAAAGAGCTGTTCTGTTCATGGAAGAGATCATCGAAGTTGGTGGTTATTTCAATGCAGTTGAAGAAGGCTTCTTCGTTGACTCTGCTAAATATCCAGAAAGAAATGGAGATGGTATTGCCAGAAAGTCTGCTGGTGGTGTTGGCTATGGATTCATCTTTGAAAGAGAAGAAGACTATATGGCTCCTGTAACAGCTCACTTTGGATATAACAATGTAGAGCAGTATGGTGGAGATCCTGAGAATCCTTCTGCCCTAATCGGTGGATGTACTTTTGAAGATAGAAGCAAGATTGTATACATTGATGAGCTTGACGAGGATACTGTTGATGCAAGACTTGCCAAGGTTAAGAAGTATCTTGACGGCGATGCAATTAAGCCAGAAGTTGAATGGTGTGGAGACGGTGTTGTTCTAATGACAATGATGATTCCTACCGAAAAGAGAATGGCAGAGGCGGCTGCTCTTGATATAGGTGCTAGACTTGGACTTGAAGATTGCGAGGTAACAAGTAAGGAAGTTCTTCAGGAAGCAGAGGGAACAAGAATTGAAATGAAGGGTAGAGTACCATTTGATGTAGATCCTACTACTCTTGAGATTCCACCTGAACCACATCACCTAAGCGACGCTATCCTGTTTAAAGAGCTTGAAGAGCATCCAATGAGAGTTGTTTGCGGTACCGTTGGAGAGGACGAGCATTCCGTAGGTCTTAGAGAAATCATCAATATCAAGCACGGAGGCATTGAGAAGTGGGGCGTAGAGGTTCACTATCTTGGAACTTCCGTACCAGTAGAAAAGCTAGTGGATGCAGCTATTGAGCTAAATGCAAATGCAATTTTAGCTTCTACTATAATCTCTCATGACAATGTTCATTATAAGAACATGAAGAGAATAAATGAGCTTGCTATTGAAAAAGGTATCAGAGATGATGTAATAATCTGTGCCGGTGGTACTCAGGTAGTTCCTGAAGAGGCACTAAAGACTGGTATAGATCAAGGCTTCGGAAGAGATTCTCACGGAATAGATGTAGCTACATTCCTAGTTGAGGAAGCTAGAAGAAGACGTGGTGAACCACCTATCGAAGAAGATGCTGAATAATTTATAGCAAATAAAGAAAGGGCTGGATTGTTCCAGTCCTTTTTTTATTGCATACTACCACTTATCTTTTATAAACAGCCACTTGTAGCAATATGGTTGCAATGCCAAAAATAAATAATATAATTAGTTTAGATAGATGAGAAAGGGGGGAGTATGAAAATAGATTTTAAGCTTGACAATAGCTTAAAGGAAACACATGTGACGATCATGGCCTCCGAGCTAAATGATGAAGTTAATGAGTTGATACGAAAATTGACGGAAAGCGTAGAAAAACCTATCGTCGGGCTAATAGACGAAAAGGTAATAATGCTAAAAAAGGAAGAAATTATAAAATTTTATGGACGTGATCAAAAAGTGTTTGCCAGTACACCAACAGGAGACTATCAGATAAAAAAACGTCTCTATGAACTAGAAGAGCAACTTGCAGTAGATAAATTTATCAGAATTTCAAATTCGGAGATTATAAATTTGCGGAAGGTAAAATATTTCGACATGAATATGTTTGGTACTATCTGTGCAGTAATGGTGGATGGTAGTCGTTCATTCGTTTCCAGGCGCAACATGAAGAAGGTAAAGGATACCTTGGGTGTATAAAAAAGGAGGCAGTTATGAAAGAAATATTAAAAAGAGGACTTTTAGGAATGCCTATTGGAGTGACCATTGGAGCAATATGTAATGTTATTGTATCTATTTACTACAATACAGGGACATATATGAGTTGCTCGCCGTTTTTTGAAGAAAAAATTGGAAGTAATCTTGGAGCTTCCGTGATACAGCTAATAGTCACTGCAATAATGGGTTTTGTTTTATCAGGCTCATCTGTTGTATGGGACATAGAAAAATGGAGCATCCTTAAAAGTACAGTTGTTGCTTATACAATAAGCTTATTGACAGGCATTATACCTGCCATTTACTTAAGGTGGACTCCTCTAGAATTTGCACCGATTTTCGGATTTGCGCTTGTTTGGACAGGTATATATTTCGCCATTTGGATAGGAAATTATTTATATTATCGGAAGAGGGTAAAATGCAGCAATGCAGATCTGAAAAAACTAACTAAATGATTAAATGCGAAGGATGTTTTAAATGAATCAGAAGGTGTACTCTAATATGAAGGAAAGGGAGTATACATGAGAAAGAGGTTCGTAAAAAGCAGAATTGTACAGTCTATTCTATGGATATTTAATATTGCCAATTTATTATATTGGGCGGGATTCTTTACAGTAAATAGATGGAAAGAACTACTTTTCCTCAGAGAGTTTTATTGGCAACATAGCTTTTTGACATTGCTTTTTGTACTTTTTGATGTGATCTTGATTATAGCTTTAATATTCCTTGATTATCGTAGAAAAAGTACATATCTTTGGATCGGCATGCTAGCTATTGCACTTGCTATTTCCTATAGATTTTTATGGATATTCTTTGCACTTAGTATCGGCAGTCTTTTCTGCCCGGCGTGCAGAGGCTGAACATAGTAAGTATATATTAAAATAACCCTAGGTGACAGGACACTAAAGTATCAGAAATGATCTGATAGATAGTAATGTCAACTAGGGTCTTTTATACTTGCATTAAATGAATTTATTTAACAACTACAGCAGTACCAGTAGCAACTACATAAATCATGGAGCCATTTGCGCCCATAGTTTCATAATCAATCTTTAGCCCGATAACTGCGTTAGCTCCCATTTGTTCGGCTCTTGCCACCATTTCAGCTAATGCCTCTTTTCTTGCATTTCCGATCTCATCTTCATAACCTGCACTCCTGCCACCGATGATATTTCTTAGACCTGCTCCAATATCCTTTAGAAAGTTTATTCCGGCAGCAACATCACCGCTTACAAGTCCCTTGTATTCAACAATCTCCTTACCAAGTGCATCATTTGTTGTAGTTAGTAGCATACTATACTCCTTTAGGGTTCATTTCTTGTCTTTTATTTGCTAGAAAGGTGGATTCTTTGCCAGTAATATGTTCTATTTCAAAAATAAAAGTAGATACAGCAGGCATATGTTCTTTGATATACGCAATGGAAAAATCCTTATCTGCATTTGGGTTGTATTTACCAATCACAGGCTTCATTTCCTCCATGATTTCAGAAGGGTCAGAAACCTCATGCATCCTGCCAAAAGCAATAACACTTCTGAAGTGGGTGTTGAACTCGTCAGCCTGTACTTCATCCTTATCAACGACACAAAAAGATACTTTCGCATTATTATGGATAGCATCAATTTTATGGCCCTTACTTAATCCATGAAAATGGAGCTTGCCATTTTTGTATACATAGGTCATGGGAAGTGCGTAAGGGTAGCCATCGTCACCATGTAAAGCAAGTACACCAGAAGTATTTCGCATAAGAATTTCTTCTATGATGTCCTGTGGCAATGATAAATGCTTCTTGTGCATTTCTCTGAACATAAATCCTCCTCAAAGCATAAACAAGATATTTATATTTTATCACTAATGCAATATAAAAAACAGGGGTAGTAGATAATATAGTGAATTTTTCAGAAAAATTTCATCTTTGTATCTACTGAATATTAAAAATGAAAAAATATTGTTGACAAATAACAAATATATGATAAACTAAGAAAGTAACCAGTGGGGGTACGAAATTTATTAGGAGGTGCATATGATGACTAGAACACTAATTAACATCAATAAAAATCATGATGCTGCTGTTGTCATGTGCATGGAATTTAATAAATTTAGTCGGTGTTAGCCCAGTCTGGTCATAACGCCTTTTTGGCGTTGAGATATGTATTTAATGGCAGACGGGTGTCTGCCTTTTTTTATTCTTGGGAGTAAATGAATGAATAATAATGAAAATGAAATTATTAGACTTGACCGGCTCGGAAAAACATATGAGGGTAAAAATGGTCAGGTACAGGCGCTCAAAGCAATAGATCTTGTTGTAAATGAAGGTGATATATTTGGGATTATTGGATTATCAGGTGCAGGAAAGAGTACCTTGGTAAGATGCATGAATCTTTTAGAGAAGCCTACAACAGGAAAAGTTCTTTTTCGCGGAGAAGATTTAGTGAAGCTCTCAAAAAAAGAGCTTAATAATAGAAGACATGAAATTTCCATGATTTTTCAAGGATTCAACCTATTAATGCAAAGGAATGTGATCCAAAATGTGTGTTTTCCATTAGAACTTCAAGGAGTGGATAAGTCAAAGGCGAGAGAGAAGGCTATGAAGCTGCTGAAGCTGGTAGACTTGGAAGAAAGGGCCAATGCATATCCCAGCCAGCTTTCCGGAGGACAGAAGCAGAGGGTAGCAATCGCAAGAGCATTAGCAACAGACCCAAAGGTAATTTTATGTGATGAAGCTACAAGTGCATTGGATCCAAAAACAACAAAGTCAATATTGGAGCTGTTAAAAGAAATAAACAGCAAACTAGGTATAACGGTTGTCATAATAACGCATGAAATGAGAGTTATACAGGAAATTTGCCACAAGGTGGCTATCATTGATGAAGGAATCATTGCAGAGCAGGGCCTAGTGGATGAAATTTTCACAAGCCCAAAGACTGTAGCAGCGAAAAGACTCATAATGCCGGAAGAAAGCAGCGGTGTACTGCTTAATGATATTGGTAATCTATCTAAGGAATCCCCAGTAGTCAGAATTGTATTTGACGGTAGTAGTGCGTACCAGCCAATAATTTCAAATATGATTTTGAAATATGGTGAGCCAATTAACATATTATATGGCAACATGCAGCTGGTGGAAGAGCATACCAAAGGACAGCTTGTTATTCAGCTTTCAAGTAATGAGGAAATTTGGAAAAAACAGTTAGATTATCTGGAAGAAAGTGGAGTTAAGTATTCTATCGAGAAAGGAGGGTATAATGTTTAGTTTAATGGGACAGGAAACAATAGTAACTATATATATTACATTGATTTCCACTTTATTAGCATATGTGTTAGGCCTTCCGATGGGAATATTACTAGCGGTAACAGACAAAAAGGGGCTTGCACCAAATGTAGGGATAAATTCCGTATTTGGAGTCATTGTAAATATTATTAGATCAATTCCATTTTTGATCTTACTCATTGCAATACAGCCTTTTTCAAAGCTGGTGGTAGGAACGGTGCTAGGTAATCCCGCAATAATTGTAGGACTTGTAGTAGCTGCTGCACCTTTTGTTGCACGAATGGTTGAGGCATCCATAAAGGAAATTGACCAAGGGGTTATCGAAGCTGCACAGTCAATGGGTGCTAGCACATGGCAAATAGTCAGAAAAGTCATGCTGGTGGAGGCTAAGCCTTCACTAATTGTTGGAGGAGTAGTCTCCCTTATCACAATTTTAGGATATACGGCAATGGCAGGTATTGTAGGCGGTGGTGGTCTAGGCAGTATAGCATTAAATTATGGACTATATCGATTTGAACTTGATATAATGTGGATTTCTATCGCAATAATTGTAATCTTAGTACAAGCCTTGCAGTGGATAGGTATGAGTATAGCAAGAAAATTAGACAATAGAATAAGATAGATAAAACTAGAGGAGGAAATTATGAAAAAGAGATTAACAGGTATTATTTTGGCAGTATTGCTTGTAGCATCAGTAGGTGTATTAGGAGCATGTTCCGATAAAGAGGATGCTAAGGGGGCAGATAAGACTATAGTAGTAGGAGCTTCTCCGGCACCTCATGCTGGCATTCTAAAGGCAGCAGAAAAAGAGCTTGAAAAGGAAGGCTATAAGCTGGAGGTTAAAGAATTTCAGGATTATGTACAACCTAACCTTGCATTAGAGGAAGGTGAGATAGACGCTAACTTTTTCCAGCATGTACCTTATTTAGAGCAGTTTAATGATGAGAGAGACACTCATCTAGTCGATGCAGTTAAGGTACACTATGAGCCACTTGGTATCTATCAAGGAAAAGTAAGCAAGCTAAGTGATTTAAAGGCTGGAGATAAAATTGGTGTTCCTAATGATGCTACCAATGAGGCAAGAGCATTGCTACTGTTAGAGCAGGAAGGCGTAATTAAGCTTAAAGATGGAGCTGGTCTAAAAGCAACTAAGCAGGATATTGTTGAAAACCCTAATAATGTTGAAATTGTTGAACTTGAAGCTGCTGTAATTCCTAGGAGTCTGGATGATCTAGCATTTGGCGTAATCAATGGAAACTATGCTCTATCTGCAAAAATTGATGAAAATAAGGCTGTGGCATTTGAAGGTAAGGATTCTGAAGCAGCAAAGACCTATGTAAATATTGTAGCAGTTAGAGAAAAGGATAAGGATAGCGATAAGACAAAGGCACTTAAGAAAGCGCTTCACAGTGATGCCGTTAAGAAATTTATTGAGAAGGAATATGGTAAAGCAGTCGTAGCATCATTCTAAATCCTAACGCCATTGTAAAATTAAAGAGTAATATGTAATATAAAACCCTATTGAAGCTGTTGGATATCAGCTGTCAATAGGGTTTTTAAATTCTACTTAATTGGATGTTCTTTTGCCCAAGCACGTAGGTTTTCAATACTTTCTCTTTCTGAATAAGGAATGGTATGTCCTTTAATAGTAATATATGCCTCTGCTCCAATGGACATGATAATATCTCCAGGTTTACTTACTTTAAATGCTTCAATAAAGGCTTGTGTACGGTCAAGTTCAAGGATATAAGGATGATCCTTATCCAGATAATCGATAATTCTATATGCAAGTTCCCGTGGATCTTCATCGAAAGGAACTTCATTGGTAATTATTGAAAAGTCAACCTCCTTACTAGCTGCCTCTGCTAGTCCCCTAGGCCTTGCTATTCCACGGCCTCCACTGGTTCCATATATGAGAATTAGTTTGCTTTCAGAAAGCTTTCCTTGTGCTCTTAGTATATCCTTTACACCATGTACAAGGGCGAGAACACTATCTTTATTGTGGGCAAAGTCAATGATTATATAGCGACCTTCTACTTTAAAAACATTTTGCCTGTCGGCAATATGAATGCTCTTTAGAACGTCCTCAAATCCATGATGAAAACCTAGCTGATCTAATATGGCTATGGTACTTACTATATTGTAGACATTATAACGCCCCATCATATTGGCTATAAAGGTGGTATCATCGTGGGAGGAGAGAGTAAATTTTGTTATAGGATTTTCTAAGGTGCCTCCAAGTCTTAGGTTATTAACCTTGTAGTCGGCTTGATTATCTATGGCATAGGTTATTGCCTTATGACCCTTTACTATTGCGTTAAATTCAGCATCGTCCTTGTTTACGATTACCTTATCGGCAATATTCCATATTTTTCTTTTGCTTTCCAAATAATCATCATATGTAGGATGCTCAGTAGGGCCGATATGATCTTCCTTGAAGATGTTCAGGAAGGCTCCAAGCTCCAGTCTCAGCTCGTCCACACGATGGTATTTCAAAGCCTGTGATGAAATTTCCATAACCAGGTATTCCGCTCCCTCAGCTTTCATTTCGTTTATCAGACGAAAAAGCTCCAGACTTTCAGGCGTTGTGTTTTTTGTTGGCCAAGATTTACCAGGAAGCTTAGCTCCTGTCGTTCCAATAAAGCCACATTTTTTACCCATGGCATTAAGACATTCATACACCAAGCTCGCTGTCGTAGTCTTCCCCTTTGTACCAGTTATGCCGATAATCTTAAGTGGACAAATATTACCATAAAACGCCTTTGCTAATTTTCCAAGCTCGATACGTGTGTTAGATACGATAAAAAAATTAGCTTTATCTTTAATGTCACATGAAATATCAGGCACTCTTTCTACCAGAAAATGACGACAGCCTCTGCTGAAAGCATCTTGGATATAGTTGTGCCCATCCGTATAAGCACCCACCAATGCAACAAAAATAGACCCTTTAGCGGCGTCCTTCGATGAAAAGGTGATTGCTGTTATATTATGTTTTTTTATAATATTTCTATAGTCCATTTGTATACCTGTACAATCCTTATGAATTTATTTTAAATGATAAAAGTAGCTATTTCCAGCTTCATTGGCAATAACCTTTCCTTCATCGACAAGGGTATCTAACAGATCCTTGGTAGTATCAAGGTCGGATGACATGGCGATAGAAATTTCAGCCAGAGCACTTTTGCCAAATTCTCTAAGATACTCTGTGATATTTTCCCTTGTTAAAGCAAGATGTCGTTTTTTTAATGTATTACCACTCAGCTCATCAATAAAATGGAGCAGTTCACCGAGTTTAAATATTCCTCCTTTTACGAGGGTGTTGCCCTTGTATTTAAAAATATAAGTCGGAAAAATTTCAACACCATAGCTATTTCCTAAATTTACATCTTCATAAAATAGCTTTTCAGCTTCACCAGATTCAATGTCGGACTGCCATTTATTTATATCCAAGCCATCTATGGTAGTAGCAATTTGGTGCATAACATTCATGCGAGTAGTAAGCATTCCATATGCATGAGTCTCCTCTCTTAATCTTCTCATGAAAGAATAACCGATATCTCTGGACTGTAATTCTGCTGCCTTAATAGCAAAGGCTTGTGGGAATGAAGACGGACACTCTTTGCAAATAAGTTTTGGATCCCCAGTGCCAACCGGCATAAGGTGTTTTTCTGCAGCTTCATGCCAATGGGAGAGTATATGCTCCATGAAGCCTTCCTGCATACCTTCCTCAGGAGAAACGAGACCACCCTGCTTGTAGATAATTTCTACCTGATCACCGTAAATCCATTTTATTGCTCTATCATTTTTTTGTGCACCCCAGCACCATGTGCAAAGTACATCAGTAAATTGTATAATCTCTAACATAATAACCTCTTTAATTTGATTTTTTCATTATATCAAATAAGGGCTAGGCTAACAAGATATGCTTTATAGCAGAAAAATATTAAAAGAAGTGTTAAGATAAAAATAAATTGACATTTATTTTTTTTTGGAGTATATTGAAAGTGTAAATGTAGTTTGATTAGTTGTTTAGTACCTCGCATTGTGGAACCTCCTTAATGTTTAAGTATTAAGGTCTAGCATATCCAATAGGGATGAAAAGAAAGAAAGAAAGAAGATGATTCCAATGGGCATTTAAAATGATCTTAATGTAAATTAAAACTATAAGGAGATAAATAATGTTAAATATTAAATCTAATATCAAAAAAAGCCTTTTAATAATCTTAATAGCAATGGTAATTGTTGCTCAATGTTCTGTTAGGAGTTCAGCTACATCAAATAGTGAGTTGAGCATTAATGGTGAAATTTATCAAGTTACTGTGGAGGAATCTGATTTAGTTAATCATTCACAATTATTGAAAGACGGCAATGTTGTAGCTGAGGCGACTTTCAATAAATTGACAGGAGAACTGGTAACAGTTGACTATATTAGAAATAAAACTTGTAAAAATATTATTTCTGAATCAGATTTAAAGATTCTCAAACAGACTAATTTTAGTTCTAGTGTAAGTAGTGACTATTCATATATTACAACACATAAAGGAAATATGAATGTAGCAGGCTTAGGTACTGCGGCACTTTGTGCAGCTATCGTGGCATTGGTACCAGGGGCGGGTATAGCAGTTGCTACTGTTGTTGCAGGTGAAGTAATACGTAGAAATTTAGATAAGATATATTATACTGTAGATCTATATCAGAAACATAATGGAGGTAAATCATATACATTTAAAAGAGTCTTTAAAGTATTTGAAAAGTCTGGAGGATCTCAGATAGGAAGTGATATTGTAGGATATTCTACAGTACATAAATAGAGATATAAGGAGGTGTACTATGAAAAATCAAATAAAAGTGATTGATTTTCTTATAATTTTCATTCTACTATTTGGTGGTTCAAAGATAGCTTCTCTGATTGAAAATAAGTTTCTTAGTTATGTAGCATTTGGTATTAGTGCAATAATAATTGTACTTTACAAATCGTATATGGACAGACGAAACCATAAATAATTTTGATAGGACCTCACATATATGTGAGGTTCTTTATTGTGATAATAAATATAGTAATTTAAGATGAGTGCTTCAAATAAAATTTTGAAAAATAAAGCTTTTTTACTGATTTTGAAATGCTTTTACTTTTGTATATACCTCTGAAATGCTTTTAAATACAAAATCCATACCTTATATAAAAAGTCAAATGCTAATTCGTGTAATAAATTGTTTTTTATGTAAGGTACACAAAAGGAAATAATATCGCAAAGATATGCTATGTACTATAAATTTGACAAAAGTTGGAATAACGGATATTGTTAATATACAATCTCCCTTTGCATAAAGTAGCTATTTTCTATAGTGCTTTTTTGCCGAGGCTTGTGATTCAAAGCTTGAAGGGGCTTTAAATCCGCATTGGGATTAATATGCTTAAAATAATTTGGAGTGTCGAGAATATGAATAGAAGTAATGGCAGAGGTATCATACTGATTGGAAGGCTCGTAGGCATAGTGGTTGTACTCGTTCTGAGCAATATTTTAGTTAGAATGCTTCATTTGAATTATATTTTTTATGCTGTATTTCTTATAGGAGGAATCATTCTAAATGCTCAACTATGGGCAAAGATAGAAATCATGAAGTCACGCCGAGAAAATTCTGAATATGTAACCTCCAATGACCGGGATGTATCAAAAGAAGAAATCATAGAGGCGGACTATGAGGTGAAGGAAGAGGAAAAATTGTAGAAATGGAATTTATAAAAATGATATTGTATTAATCAATGATGTTGGAAAAACCATACATAGTGTATCAGTTTTTGCGTTATATACATAGATATTTCAATACTTGCTACATAATGTATTAAAAGTTTCTTAAAATGTGATAAAATACTGAAATATTGTAATGTGGAATGGAAAATACTTGTAGACTAGAATTTGGAGGAAAAATTGGCAGCGCCTATAAATGATAATATAAAACAAAAAATAATAAATGCTACGATACAGTTATTAGAAAAAAAGTCATTTAAAGAGATAAGCCTGACCGAAATTTCGGAAAAGCTAGATATTAGTAAGGGATCTATCTACTATTATTTCAGAAGCAAGAACGAAATTCTCTATGCAGTAGAGGATTCTTTTATGAATAATCTCTATGAGGCTTTAATGCAATGGTATGAACAAGAGGGGAAAAATGAAAGCTATAGCGAAATCATAAGTCACATTATTGAAAGAGGCTGTGATCTGATGTCTGGTACATTAAGATTTCATCTTGTAATGGAAGCTATTGATGGAGATGAGATCATACGTGAGAAAATGGTGTCCAGATATGAGGCTTTTGAAGAAACCATAGGGGATTTTATTATCAGTAAATTACCAGAAGATGCTGCGAAGCGTCTTCTTAAGGCTTCTAATGATGACGATATAGGTAGATTAAAGAAAACCTTTGGACATTTAATAATCAGCACGATGGATGGACTAAGTACAAGACAAAGTATGCGTCCAGATGAATATATTCGTGAATCTGTCACAAATATTATAATTTCAATGATTAGGTAGAATATACCGGCTTTAGTACTTGGAGCTTGTTTCCAAAACTACAGGCCGGTTTTTGTATATGTTCGTATATAAGCCTAAATAAACAGGATAAACTAAGTAAGAATACAATAAAGGAATGGGTATAGCAAAAGTATTTGGGTATAATATAACTATCTTATAAAAAGGATTAACTATGATTATTCAAGGCTTTACGCTCTTTGTGGAAAGGCATGACTTTTTTCTGAAGCTTTTTCTTGAGCACATGAAAATAACTTTAATTGCCATTGGTATCTCTATTATTATAGGAGGTATGTTTGGTATAGCAATAAGTGAGTTTAAAAAGCTGACAAAGCTTACATTAGGCAGTATTAATTTCATCTACACCATTCCATCTATTTCAATGTTAGGCTTTCTCATCCCTTTTTCAGGAGTTGGTAATACAACTGCCATCATTGCTTTAACAATATATGGTCTTTTACCTATGGTAAGGAGCACATATACAGGACTTTCAGAGGTGGATCCAGCTATTATTGAAGCGGCCAGAGGCATGGGAAGCACTAGGTGGCAAATATTATATAAGATTAAGCTACCTCTTGCACTTAATGTTATTATGTCTGGTATAAGAAATATGGTAACAATGACTATTGCCCTTGCCGGAATCGCATCTTTTATTGGAGCTGGTGGACTTGGTGTTGCCATATATAGAGGTATAACAACAAACAATGGTGCCATGACTCTTGTAGGTAGCCTGCTCATTGCCATGCTCGCACTTGGTGCTGATGGACTAGTGGGACTAATACAATCCGCCTTAGGCAGGGAAAAGAGAAATCGTAAGTGGATTTTGAAAGTTATTCTCGTTGTATCCATATTAGGTATTTTTATTGGTGGTATCGGTATGTTGAAAAGCGACGGCAGAGATGAAACCATCAATATAGCAACAAAACCTATGACAGAGCAACAAATAATGGGAGAGATGCTAAAGGCTCTAATAGAGGAGAAAACAGATTATAAAGTGAAGTTGTTTCAAGGTGTTGGTGGAGGTACTTCCAATATACAGCCAGCTATGGTGAGTGGGAAATTTCATATATATCCTGAATATACGGGTACTGGGTGGAATATGGTGCTGAATGAAAAAAGTGTATATCAGGATAAGGATTTTCAAAAATTAAAAGAGCGGTATGCTCGTGAGCTTAATCTCAGATGGCTTGGTATGTATGGATTCAATAATAGCTATGGAATTCTTTTAAATAAAGATATTGCCGAAAAACATAATATAAAAACCATTTCCCAGCTAGCCCCTGTAGCATCAGAGCTTATTTTCGGCGGAGAATATGATTTTTTTGAACGAAAAGACGGTTACGAAGGATTAACAAGTGAATATGGGCTTAATTTTAAGTCGACTAAGGATATGGATATAGGGCTCAAATATCATGCCTTTAAAGAAGGTGAAATTCAAGCAATGGTAGTATTCACAACGGATGGACAGCTGGCTGAAAGTGGTGGCATAGTTTTGGAGGATGATAAGAACTTTTATCCTTCATACAAATGTGGGAATGTTGTAAATGAACAAATACTGAAAGAGTATCCGAAATTAAAAACGGTATTGAAAAAATTAGAAGGAACTATCAGTGATAATGAAATGGCGATGATGAATCATAAAGTAGAGGACTTGAAAGAATCACCGCACAAGGTAGCCGTAGACTTTTTGAAGAGAAAAGGCTTGCTTTAGCATATATTGAAAGAAGAGTTAATATGAATCACATTATTGAATATAGAAATGTAAGTAAGTTATACAATGGCAAGCGAGTTATAGATAACCTCAACATGAAAGTGAAAAAGGGAGAGTTTGTAACCATGATAGGCTCTTCGGGCAGTGGAAAAACTACAGCATTAAAAATGATAAATGGTTTAGTTACTCCAGACGAAGGACAGATTCTTGTAGGTGGAGAGGATGTTTTGGCATTGGATCGTATTAAGCTGAGAAGAAATATAGGTTATGCCATACAAGGAAGCGTCCTTTTTCCACATATGACGGTAGAAGAGAATATTTCATATGTTCCCAGACTTTTAAATAAGGGTGATAGGAATAGAACAAAGGATGCAGTGAAAAAGTGGTTAGATATTGTTGGGCTGGAAAAATCAATGTTAAAGCGTTATCCAGATGAGCTTTCCGGAGGTCAAGCCCAAAGAGTGGGCATTGCAAGAGCGCTTGCAGCATCACCCGACATACTGTTAATGGATGAGCCTTTTGGAGCCGTAGATGAAATTACAAGAAAGCATCTTCAGGAGGAAATGAAAAGGATACATAAGATATCTGGGGTTACAGTGATGTTTGTAACTCATGATATCTCAGAAGCTTTAAATCTGGGCACAATGATCATGGTTATGGATGGTGGCAGAATGCAGCAATATGATACTCCGTCAGAATTAGTGAAAAATCCTGCCAGTCCATTTGTTGAAGCTTTACTCAATAGCAGAACTTGTGCTATGAATCATTTTCTAATTTAAGCAAGCAAGGTAATGATATGGTGGTATAATCCAAAAAATTGATTTTTATGGGAATTTTATATAATTTAAAAAGCTCAGTTATGACATATGAATTCTAATTGATTTGTAGATGTTGTCATAATCTGAGCTTTTGCTTAACGATTTTTGGTGGATGTTATTTTAGACCGAGTCTGGAAAGAAGGGCATCCTTACCCATTGCTCCAATAACCTTATCACCAGGCGCTCCATTTTTAAATGCCATGAAGGTTGGCAGTGTCATTACTCCATACTTTACAGCTAAATCTGGCTGTTCGTCGGTATTGATCTTTGCTACCTTCACCTTGCCATCTAGTTCACTTGCAATATCCTCAAGTGTAGGTCCCATCTTTACGCAAAAGCCACACCATGGTGCCCAAAAGTCGACAAGGACTGGAATATCACTTTGTAGAACTTCCTTTTCAAAATTTTCTGTTGTTAGATTAATAATCATACTTCCTCCTCAATTTCTGGAATTTATTTTTCTTTCCTAACGGAAAGATTTTCCAAGGTTTTTTGTCTTTCTTCCTCACTTTGAAATGGAATAAGACCATCTGCTATAATTTTTTCCACCTTGAGTGGCAGAGCTTTTATTTCTTCCCTGCTTAGCCCCGCGGTTTCAATAGGTGGATGTACAACTACATCTACCACATCTCCTTTTATATAGCCCTGTGTCTCAAATAGCTTGTAACTACCACTAAGGGAAATAGGAATAATGGGTACCTGCGCCTTGGTAGCAATCTTAAAGCTTCCTGCCTTAAAGGGACTCATAGTGTTGTTGCGAGTCCTAGTGCCCTCCGGAAATATAACCATGGAAAAGCCCTGCTCCAGTTCATTTATAGCTGCTTTAATTGTATGCAGGGATTTGCGAGCATCCCCTCTGTCGATAAACAGCCCGTGAATAACTCTAATCCAAGTACTTATGGCAGGCAACTTCTCAAGCTCACTTTTTGCAATAAAGCCGGTTTGAAAACCATCTAAAAGCTTTAGCATTACTACAATATCTCCATACCCCTGATGATTAGGAATAAACAGTACAGGACCGTTTGTAGGTAAATTTTCACTTCCATGCACATTTATCTTCATGCCGTAGGTATCGAAAATATAGTTAGCCCACTTTTTTGTAGCTTCGCCTATCAGTCTTTGCTCTAGCTGAACATCTCCGGCTTTCTTTGCCCTCTTTATACGAATCTGCATAGGCCTCATGCGAAGGAATGAATTTAGTAATCGCATCAAATTGGCAGATTGCTTAAATGTTATCATGTAATCCTCACATTATTTATTTGAATTGCAATATCTAAAGTACTAATATAATTGTAGATAAAGCTAATATCTTTGTCAAATAATATAGGTATGTTAAAATAGAGTGTGTAATTTAGAAAAGGTAAGCATTATAGATGTATAGCTAGTTTAAAAAGGTTATAGCCGAAACAATATGACAGCTTCAGGGAGCTAAATCATGAAGAAAAGTAAAAATAATAGAAGAAAGGCGTTTCTACCACTTGGCATAGTTTTAGGCATGCTCGTATATTGTGCTGTGATCATTTTTCTATATTTACGATATTTCAGTGAAGATGTAAGCTTTTTTGCATTTCTGATTGCACTTATTATTCCAGTAGCAATATGCGTCGGGCTGAGCTGCATGGTTACTGGAGATGAGTTTGATGAAGAGAGCATTAATAACTACTATATAATTAAAAAGCTAAAGAGAAAACGATGAGCAAATGGGAAAGGTGATATATTGAAGAAAAAGAATAGTATAATAAATCTTTCAGACAAAGGAGCGCTTCAGTACTGGAGCCTGTTGGGGATAGCAATATTTATTATAGCCATATTATGGGGCGTGGCAATAAAGGTAGGTCTGGTGGAGTCTATAGATGGCTTCAGATATTTTTTTTATGGACATAGAGGTTCTGCACAAGATAAGCTTGGAATATTTATTACACACCTTGGAAGCAGTTATTTTGTCATAATAATAAGCATCCTAATGTTAGGGACTGCGGCTATAAATAAAATATTTCGAAATAGTAGAGGGATTATAAACATCACGAATGTAGCTACATTACTTATAATTACGATTATATCGGTAATTGGCTATATACTTTTAAAGATGGTTTTTCAACGCCCAAGGCCAGATGTAATCCTATGGCTTGTACATGAAAGAGGCTTTTCATATCCAAGCGGTCATTCGATGAACTGCATGGTGTTTTACGCATCGCTTATGATAATTTTGTTAAGAGAGCATATTAATGGGTATATAAAAAAACTAGCAATGGTATTATTTCCATTGCTCATAATATTAATAGGCCTAAGCAGAATATATGTTGGAGTACATTATCCTACGGATGTCATAGGTGGCTGGCTATTTGGAAGTGCTATCTTAATTCTGTCTTGGAAGGTTGCTCTACCAGTAATATCTGCTAGGGGCAAAATAAAACGGATATTAGAAAGTAGGGACTTATGAAGATTTATGAAAATATGATTGAACTTATTGGAAATACACCAATATTAAGATTAAAGAAAATTGAAGAAAAATACGGAATAAAGGCTAAGCTTTTTGCTAAGCTGGAATCTTATAATCCAGGAGGAAGTGTGAAGGACAGACCTGCACTTGCTATGATAGAAGCTGCTGAAAAAGAAGGTTTGCTTATGGAGGGCGGAACAATCATCGAACCTACAAGTGGAAATATGGGTATTGCTTTGTCGGCAATAGCTGCCAGAAAAGGCTATAAGGCAATTATGGTAATGCCGGAAACTATGAGTGTAGAACGTAGGATGCTGATGAAAGCCTATGGTGCAGAAATCGTGCTCACAGAGGGCGCAAAAGGTATGCAGGGGGCTGTAGATAAAGCAAACGAGCTTCTGGGCAAAACTGATAATGCATTTATGCCTAGTCAATTTGAAAATCCTGCAAATCCACAGAAGCACTATGCTACTACTGCCAATGAAATATGGGATGATTTGGACGGTCAGATAGATATTTTCATAGCAGGTTTTGGTACAGGCGGAACAGTTTCCGGAGTTGGGAAAAGACTAAAGGAATTAAATGATAATATCAAAATTGTCGGAATAGAACCTGAAGCTTCTCCACTTATATCTGCTGGCACGGCATCAGCTCATAAGCTTCAAGGATTAGGTGCAAACTTTGTTCCTAAAAATCTTGATAAAGAAGTTATGGATGAGATTCAGCTTGTAAGTAATGACGATGCCTTTAGCAGAGTCAGAGAGATGGGAACCGAAGAAGGACTTCTTGTTGGAGTATCCGCAGGAGCGGCATTAGAGGCTCTTATTCGTCTTGGAGAGCTTAGTGAAAATGAAGGAAAGACTATTGTAGCAGTATTTCCTGATACAGGGGAGCGATATCTATCTATGGATGGATTGTTTAAATAGTTTCCCAATACAGTTAAAAATAGATTAATAAGGCAGGGTGAAGCTATAAACTAGCAACATTCTGCCTTTTTATTAAATGGATTGTGTCAAAAATATACAAAACTTTAAATAGCATTTATAAAGGTGGATTGAAATCTAGTAACTCATCCAGAAGATTAGGGTATTATCTATTAAAGAATTGATTTTAAATAAGGATGAAATGAAATAACCAAATCTAAAAAAAGAAGCTATTATCCAATTTTTTTAATACAACAAATGCCTATGCTACAATATAATAAAAATAGTTAAGTTATCTAGAAAAAGAATAATATGGCATTATAAATCATTATAGATATTACATTCAAAAGCTTAAAAAAGATGTTATAGCAATGGTGAATTGCACGACAAGCATAATTGCACAAATGATGGATAGTGGCAAGTAGCTCAGTAATATCAATGGTATGGAAGCTTCTGTCAAAGTTAAAAACCAGAAAAATGAACAGCTTAATTACTGTTTAGAATAGTTACTTTAGAAATAAATGCTGTAAAAAGTACATCAGCAAGAGGAGGAACGCATGTCGAAGGCAAAAAAATACACAATTGAAGCAAAAGGTTTTGCTATACAAATTTATACTGAAGACTTTAAAAATGATTATATAAGTTTAACGGATATAGCAAGATATAAGAACAAAGAAGAACCTAATGTAGTAGTTGCAAATTGGATGAGAAACTTTAACATAATAGAGTATTTAGGCATATGGGAAAAGTTAAACAATCCCAATTTTAAACCCATCGAATTCGAGGGGTTTTTAAATGAGGCAGGCAGCAATGCTTTTACATTATCTCCGCAAAAGTGGACAAAATTATTTTCGTCTGCAAATATAGGAAGAAATTACTGGTTTTGCAACAGGTATCAGATGATATAAAGCAGTTTTCATATGAGATATGTCAAAAGCACAAA
>CASDYG010000012.1 GCA_949285555.1 uncultured Eubacteriales bacterium
CCTCGTATTATAAAGTAGTAGTGTTTATAGTCCCTCTCCAAGGACTGTATGCTATACTGTTGGAGATACTGTGGATTGTTTTTATCACTCCTACCATTCGATGGTTTAAGAAAGGATACAACCACAGTCTCTTTGTATAGTTGTTAATCAGTTAGATACCGCACGACGGTTTATTTAGAACGAGGTTACAATCGCAAGGAGTTCTTGTGGCTCTAAACAGTATCAAATTTTTCAAAGGAGATTTCTTATGATTTACGTTGGAATTGATGTTGCCAAAGATAAGCACGACTGCTTTATCACGAACTCAGATGGCGAAGTATTATTTAAACCCTTTACCATCTCCAACAATCGGGAAGGTTTTGAAACCTTATTTCAAAGAATCGAATCCGTATCAGACAATTTTACAAAAGTAAAAGTAGGACTGGAAGCCACCGGACACTACTGTTACAATCTTCTGGGATTCCTCCTTGAAAAAGGTTTGCCGACCTACGTTATCAATCCGTTACATACCAATCTTTACAGAAAAAGTCTTAGCCTTAGAAAGACGAAAACGGATAAAGTTGATTCCCGTACCATTGCCACTATGATGATGTCTGACGTGAACTTAAAGTCCTACTCAGACACATCTTACCACAACGAGGAATTAAAGTCACTCACTCGTTATCGTTTTGATAAAGTCAAGGAACGGGCAAAGCTGAAATGCTCTGTTTCAAGACTTGTTTGTATTCTTTTCCCAGAACTGGAAAAACTCATCCCTACGCTTCATATGGCATCGGTTTATGCTTTGCTTTCTGAATTTCCAAGTGCAGATGCTGTTGCAAATGCGCACCTCACAAGGCTTTCCAACCTGCTTTCTGAGAGTTCTAAAGGCAGATACGGGAAAGATACTGCTGTCATGTTTCGTGACGCTGCAAGAAGCTCTATCGGCTCTCATATGCCTGCCAAGTCTTTGGAACTAAAACATACCATTAAACTCATTCAGGAATTAACCGTTGAGATTGACGAAATCGAAGCAGTCATCAAACGAATCATGGATGAAAAAATCCAGTCCCCAATCCTTACCATTCCCGGCATCAGCTACCGCATGGGTGCAATGATTATCGCTGAGGTTGGTGATTTCAGTCGTTTTGATTCCGCAGATAAGATACTTGCATATGCAGGTATGTCTCCCTCCACTTATCAATCCGGACAGTTGGATAACTGCTATTCCCATATGGAGAAACGAGGTTCCCGATACCTTAGATATGCTCTTTATAACGCCACAAAATACGTCTGCCATTGGGACGAATCTTTTGCTGTATATCTTGAAAAGAAACGCTCGGAAGGCAAGCATTATAATGTCGCATTATCTCATGCCACTAAGAAGCTTGTGCGATTGATTTTTGCAATGGAAAAATCGGGGAAAGCATACCTGCCAGCAGCTTAACTTTTTCTGTAACTGTCCGTGCCAGCAATGACACTCTGTTTGTCATGCAGTTTTCAAGGTTCAACTATATCTGAAATGCATTTCTGCAATTCATTCAAAAAACTTTCATTTTAATCTTGACTTTTAATAGTTAGTCTTATTTATTAAAAAAAAGACTTTTTTTTCCCAAAAAAGGGAGTATAATTAGTGTTATAAGAGAATATGAAGGAGGGTGGTCCAATGGGCTGTAAATATTAAGGCGTATAAATAATTGAATAGGAGAAATAAAAATGTTAACCTTCAGACAAAAATTTCATATAACCAATTTTATTACTGGTCTGATTTTCGGTATGGTATTGGTGCTGGTTTATAAACATATGATGTCCATTATTGTGGGCTTCTGGATGATAACTCTTGTACAAATTATATGGTACTTTGCTCTTATGAGACCTAAAAAGCTGGTAAAGTATGGCAAAGACTAAGTGATTATTAGCCTCGTCGATAAGAGGGATCGATAGTCATGAAAAATTTTACAATATACACATGCGTAGTAAACTTAATTCAGATTATAATAGCTGCATTTTGCTGGTACTACTATATGAATGATTTGTTCATTCAGAGATTTGACATCATCTATTTAGTACTTTTAGATGCTCTGAAAAAGTACAAGCTGGCACATGGGGACATGTTTGGGTACTTAGTGGAATGACAGCCAGTTAGGAGGTCTTATGAGTAAGGACAGAAGGATAAGTCTAATCAGCCTCGCTGTTTGTTTTGTTACAGTATTTATTTCAGCCTATCTTTATGCCTATGGTATAGATCAGATAGGTAAAACAGGAACGGTAGCTATTTTAGCTTTGCTTATCATAGCTGTAGCAGGCTTTTTCATCAATCAAATAGCCATCTATCGACGCTTTAATGCCAAGAATGAACAAAATCATCCTTTTAAAATAGCCATAATATGGCTTATGCTCATACAGATAGGAAGTGTTTATGGGCTTATACGCACCGCCTATGAGTGCTATATGTCGTAGTGTGTAGTAATGGTGAAATTTGCTGATACAAGATTAGCATATGGTGGAAATGTTATAATGTTAGGCATAACTCTTGTGACTATATAGTAATGGTTTGAATGCTATAAAGCTTCATAAAAGCCATGTGAAAGGCTGTATCTATGGATTTCTATATCTGATGATGCGCTGTCTTTCATGTGGTTTTTTAGTGGGCGATTTTATTTCTTGACGGCTATCCATATGGCTTTATATTAAGAGAGATTTTTAAGGGGATTTAATGCTTGAAAGTCAATGCTAAAGGCTGGAATAGAATAGGATTTTTAATTGTTGAACATAGCTATTTATGATATAATAATTGGTTAGATAAAAGAAGGTGAATTGTAATGTTTGATAAATTAGATTTTATTTTAGAGAAGTACGAAGAATTATCCATGAAAGTTTCAGAGCCAGAGGTGATAAATAATCAACCCCTATGGCAAAAGCACATTAAAGAAATGGGCGAAATGGAACCTATTGTCAATAGCTATCGGGAATACAAGAAGGCAAAAAATGAACTTTCTGAAGCAAAGGAGCTGCTTGAAATGGAATCAGATCCAGAGCTTAGAGAGCTTGCCAAAATGGAGATAGACCCGTTAGAAGAGAAGATAGGTAAGCTTGAGGAAGAACTTAAAATATTATTGCTTCCTAAGGACCCAAATGACGAAAAAAATGTAATTCTTGAGGTCCGCGCCGGTACTGGAGGAGAGGAGGCCGCCCTGTTTGGCCAGGACTTGCTGCGAATGTATATGAGATACGCAGAAAGACACAGATGGAAAACAGAGGTAATTGAGCTAAATGATACGGGTATAGGCGGTATTAAGGAAGCTGTAGTCATGATCAAAGGTAAGGGTGCATATTCACGTCTGAAATATGAAAGTGGCGTGCATAGGGTACAGCGTGTTCCAGAAACTGAGTCTGGTGGAAGAGTTCATACATCAGCCGCCACAGTAGCTGTACTTCCCGAAGTAGATGATGTTGAAGTAGAAGTAAATCCTAATGATGTCAGAGTTGATGTGTACAGATCGTCAGGAAATGGTGGTCAGTCAGTAAACACTACGGACTCCGCAGTAAGACTTACGCATATTCCTACGGGACTAGTTGTTACCTGTCAAGATGAGAAGTCCCAAATTAAAAATAAGGATAAGGCATTTAAGGTTTTAAAGGCTAGATTATATGATCTAAAGCTACAGGAACAGACGGACGAAATCAGTGCAGAGCGAAAGGCACAGGTAGGATCCGGAGATAGAAGTGAGAGAATAAGAACCTATAATTTCCCTCAAGGAAGGGTATCTGATCATAGAATAGGGCTTACATTATATAAGCTGGGACAGATATTAGATGGTGAGCTGGAAGAGATTATCGATAGCTTGATTACACATGAGCAGGCAGAGAAGATGAAGAATTTTTAGGAGAAAAAGTGACTTGTAATTTTTATAAGCGTTCAGCCAAAAATACTGAAATTTTTTCTATTGATAATCCCAATGATCTCAGACGGGCGGCAAGAATAATTGCTTGCGGAGGGCTTGTGGCATTTCCTACTGAAACTGTATATGGGCTTGGGGCCAATGGTCTGGACAAGAAAGCCGTCAAAGAGATTTTTGTGGCGAAGGGAAGACCTCAGGATAATCCTTTAATTCTACATATTAATAAACTAAAAGATTTAGATCTGCTTGTAGACTGGAATAAATTTCAAGCTACAAGTGGCATAAAAGTAGATGTGCTAAAAAAAGTACTGGAGACCTTATGGCCAGGCCCACTTACGATTGTGCTACCTAAAAGCGAACTGGTGCCAGAGGAAGTAAGTGCAGGTCTCGAGAGCGTTGCTATAAGAATGCCAGATCATGAAGTGGCTCTTAGACTGATAGAAGAAACAGGAGTTCCCATAGCAGCTCCCAGCGCCAACTTATCTGGAAGACCAAGTCCTACGTGCTGGACGGATGTCCAAGAGGACCTAGATGGCAGAATTGATGGAATAGTTGCAGGTAATGTCTGCGATGTCGGCATTGAATCTACCGTATTAGATGTATCTCAAGGTGAGCTTAAAATCCTAAGACCCGGGAAATATACTAGGGAAATGCTGGAGAAAGCTTTTGGAAGTAAAGTGACATTCCATGAGTCCATACTTAATCAGATAAAGCAGGATAATAAAGGTGATATGAATGCTGCAAAATGCACGGATGATTTAGTTAGGCCCGCATCTCCAGGCATGAAATATAGACACTATGCACCTAAGGCACAGTTAATCCTGCTCAATTTAGACAATCTTAACGAGAAAGAAAAAAATCAATATATTGCTAAAATTATTGGAACTATGCCTTCAAGCAGTGATAAAGGCGAAAATGAAAGTATAATTGTAAATAATACCTCTGCTTTCATAAGCTATACTGACGCTAATGAGGCTACTCATAAATTTTTCGCAGATTTACGAGAGCTCGATCGCCGAGGGATAGAAAGAATCTATGTGTTATGTCTAAAGGCTGAAGGGCTTGGTATCTCAATAATGAATAGAATGATTAAGGCATCAGGAGGAAGGATTGAAACTCCAATGCGTAAGGAGCTGTTATGAAAAAAATTGCTATTGCCGCAGATCATGGTGGGTTTGAAATGAAGGAAAGCTTGAAGGATTATGTATCAAGAAAAGGCTTTCAAGTGATTGACCTGGGTACAAATAGTTTAGAGTCTGTAAATTATCCTACATATGGAAAGGCTTGTGCCATGGCAGTTGCTGAAGGAAGAGCAGATCTGGGTATTGTCATATGTGGTTCAGGAATAGGTATATCCATAGCTGCCAACAGAGTTAAGGGGATAAGATGTGCACTTTGCACCAGTGCCGAAATGGGACGCCTTGCAGCACTGCATAACAATGCAAATATGATTGCCCTAGGAGGCAGGCTTACTACCCTTGAAGAGGCAGAAAAAATTGTCGATGCATGGCTTGATACTACCTTTGAAGGCGGAAGACACATAAATAGAATAAATATGCTAGATGATGATAGCCTGGGATGTTAACGCCCATGTGAGCAAAAGGAGGAATAATGGGTAAGGTATATGTTTTCGATCATCCACTCATTCAGCACAAAGTATCACTGATGAGGGACAAGAACACGACAGTAAAAGAGTTTAGAGAGCTTGCAAAGGAAATATCCATGCTTATGGGCTATGAGGCTACAAGAGATCTCCCCCTAGAAGAAGTGGAAATCCAAACACCTTTAAGTAGTATGAAGACAAAAATGCTTAAAGGACAGGATTTGGCAATCGTCCCTATTCTTAGAGCTGGACTTGGATTTGTAGACGGTATGCTGGCTCTAGTGCCTAATGCTAAGGTGGGACATGTAGGACTTTATAGGGATCCGGAAAGTCACATGCCAGTCGAATATTATTGTAAGCTTCCGACTGATATAGAAAAAAGGAGGACCTTTGTTGTAGATCCTATGCTGGCGACTGGAGGAAGTGCTATTGCCGCTATTGATTTTATAAAGAAACGTGGATGTAGAAATATAGCTTTCATGTGCCTTTTAGCTGCTCCAGAAGGAATAGAGGCATTACAAAAGGCCCATCCTGATATTGATATCTATATTGCATGTAAGGATGATAGGCTAGATGAACACGCCTACATATTACCAGGGCTTGGTGATGCAGGTGACAGACTTTATGGAACTAAATAGTTGTCCTTTTTAATATTGCTGAAGTATAGGCTCAGGAGGAATTATGAAGAATTTAATACCAGATAATGTCAGTGCTCATGAGAATGTCTTTGATGTTTTAAAAGAACGTGGATTTATTGAGCAGACTACAGATGAGGAAGCAATTAGAGAGCTTCTGGGAAAAGAAAAAATAAAGTTTTATATCGGTTTTGATCCGACCGCAGACTGTCTTCATGTAGGACATTTCATGCAGGTAATTACCATGATGTATATGCAAAAATATGGACATACACCTGTAGTTTTAGTGGGTGGCGGAACCGGTATGGTTGGAGATCCGTCTGGAAGAACTGATATGAGGCAGATGATGACAACGGAAACGATTGCCAATAATTGTAATGCATTTAGTCGTCTGTTTGAAAAATTCATTGACTTTGACCATGATTGGCGTTATGAAGGAAATGAAGGCGTATATCAGGGTGGCAAGGAAAATAAAGTGCCAGAGGATAAAATGGCTGTTGCAGTTAACAATGCATCATGGCTAATGCCATTAAATTACATTGAATTTATCCGAGAGGTAGGAAAACATTTTAATGTAAATCAAATGCTTAGAGCCGAATGCTTCAAACAACGTATGGAGCAGGGACTTTCATTTCTCGAGTTTAACTATATGCTGATGCAGTCGTATGACTTTATGGTTATGGCAAGAGACTTTGACGTGAAAATGCAGTTTGGTGGAAATGATCAGTGGTCTAACATTATCGGCGGCGTAGATCTTTCACGTAAGATGCTTGGTAAGCAGGTGTATGGTATGACCTTCTCCTTATTGACAACAAGCGAAGGAAAGAAAATGGGCAAGACTCAAAAGGGTGCTCTATGGCTTGACGAAAGAAAAACTAGTGTGTTTGAATTCTTCCAGTACTGGAGAAATGTGGCAGATGCTGATGTAAATAAGTGTCTAAGGATGCTGACATTTTTGCCGATGGATGAAGTCAATAGACTATCATCACTGGAAGGCTCTGAGATAAATAAGGCGAAAGAAGTACTTGCATATGAAATCACGAAGCTGGTACATGGTGAAGAGAAGGCGAAGCAGGCGCTAGAAGGTGCAAGAGCAGCATTTTCAGGTGGTGCATCTAAAGAAAATATTCCATTTACGGAAATGCCTGCATCCCAGTTTGAAGGTGAAGGTATGGGGCTTATAAATCTAATTCGTGAGATTGGGCTTGTATCTAGCAATGGCGAAGGAAGGCGAACCATAGAGCAGGGTGGCCTATCTGTGAATGGAAATAAAATTTCAGATGTAAAGACCGTTGTGACATCAGATATGTTTAATGATGGTGAAATACTTATACAAAAAGGAAAAAAGAAATTTCACAGGGTTATTATCAAAAACTAGGTGAGTGAACCATTTGGCTTAATCACAAGAAAATTAAGATGAATCACGGTAAAATTGCCCCTTTAGAAAAATAATTTCAATATAGATATTGATATTTGTTAAAAATTAGTATATAATGCTAAATGCTGTATTTTGCTAGGAGGGTATAACCCTACCGATGCAAGCTGAATAACTTATTATTTAGTAATGCTGAAATAATTTTAGGCCGCAAAGATCAATGATTATGGGGACCTGAAATGGAGTAGGCAGGACCGAAAAGAATCTTAAGAATATAAGATTTAAGTAGGTAGAAAGGAATCTAATGAAATCATTTATCGCAAAGCCGCAAGAGGTGCAGCGCAAGTGGTATCTGGTAGATGCTGAGGGACAGACTCTTGGTAGACTGGCATCACAGGTTGCAAGCATCCTAAGAGGCAAAAACAAGCCAACCTTTACTCCGCATGTAGACTGTGGAGACTACGTTATCATCGTAAATGCAGATAAGGTAGAGGTTACTGGAAAGAAGAGAAAAGAGAAGGTATACAAAAGACATACTGGATACCCAGGTGGACTTAGAGAGGTGACCTTTGACAAGCTACAGGCAGCTAAACCAGAGGAAATAATTAAGCATGCTGTTAAGGGTATGCTTCCAAAGGGAAAGCTAGGTAGACAGATGTTTAAGAAGCTAAAGGTTTATGCAGGAAATGAGCATGCTCATGAAGCGCAGAAACCAGAAAAGCTAGAATTGGAAAGGAGGTAATGTAAATGGCAAAGCTACAGTATCAAGGCACAGGAAGAAGAAAGTCTTCTGTTGCTAGAGTTAGATTACTTCCTGGAAGTGGAAACATCACTATCAATAAAAAGTCTATTGATGACTATTTCGGTATGGAAATAGTAAAAAGAGAAGTTAGAAGACCTTTTGAAGTTGCTGGATGTGAAGGCAAGTTCGATGTAATTGCCACCGTGAGAGGTGGAGGATTTACAGGTCAGGCTGGCGCACTCAGACATGGAGTTTCAAGAGCATTATGCGTTGCTGATAGAGAAGCATACAGAGCAGCTCTTAAAGCAGCTGGATTTTTGACAAGAGACTCCAGAATGAAGGAAAGAAAGAAATACGGACTTAAGAAAGCACGTAGAGCTAGCCAGTTCTCAAAGCGTTAATCTTTTGCGAACGTTACACCCACGAGAGTGGGTGTTTTTTATTGGAAAGATACTGATGTAAAAGCGGTTATAAATCTGTTTGTTTCTTTTAACAAAACCTATGATTTCATGTACAATATTTAAGTTTCTTAATTTTATTACTTAAAATATTAAATCTTAAGAAAACAATTATGTTTAACAAGTTTGTGAAAACACATAATAGTTGAAATTTCAATAATATTTATATAGAAGAAACATTTAAGAAATCTTAAGAAATATCTTGACAGGGATAAAGTTTTGGTGTAATATTATTAAAGCTGATTAAGAATTTTTAAGAAATGAGCGATTAGCTCTGAAGAGAGAGGATTATGGAAGCATTTAAAAGAATTGCCAGTCATAAGACTGTGCATGCAATAAGAAATAGTAAATATGCATTAGTAGGTGGATTAGCCGTAGTAGTCATGACATTGATGCTTGTTATGACACTTACATCTAAGACTTACGCTACATCTGACTACTGGCAGTTAAAGGCTGGTGACAAGGTTCTTGCTACAGTAGTAGCAGAAAGTCAGGCTGATGAGATTATAAAGGAAGTAGAAAGCAAATATGCTTTTAAGGCTGGCAAAACAGAATCGGTTAAGCTAGATCCGCAGATAGAAAAGGTTAGACTTAGCGTTAAGGAAGGTGAGAAGGTAGCTACTACAGATGTACAAACCGCTGTAAACCACATTCTTGCAGGAGAAAAATCTGCTGTAACTTATGTGGCGAAGGAAGGAGATACTATCTGGGATATATGCGTAGCTAATGAAATCTCCTTAGAGCAACTACAGGAAATGAATCCGGGCCTTGATATCAATACACTAATGGTGGGCGATGAGCTTACTATATCAAAGATGGTTCCATATGTGAATGTTACCCTTACTCAGGTTGTAAATAAAAAGGTTGAAATTTCACCAGAGGTTGTATATGAAGAAACCTCCGACATGTACGAGGGAGAAGAAAAGGTAAAGACTGAAGGTGAAGCTGGATATAAAATTGTTACTGTTAGAGAAACCAATCAAAATGGAGTGGTAACATCTAGTGAGACTCTTTCAGAAAAGGTTCAAAAGGAAGCTGGAAGGACTGTTATGCTAAAGGGTACAAAGGTAAGACCAGTAGCTACTACAGGCTCTTCTACAGGAAGTAGCAGAACCTATTATTCCGCATCATCATACTCTGGAAGTGGTAGTTCAGTAGCATCATTTGCCTGTCAGTTCGTTGGTAATCCATATGTATATGGTGGCAGAAGCTTGACGAATGGCGCAGACTGTGGAGGATTTGTATTAGCTGTATATAATGCTATGGGATATCCTATTGGAAGCACATATGCAGGTAGAGCTGTTTCTCCATCTGATATGCAGCCTGGAGATATTATCCACTATCCTGGACACGTATCTATTTATATTGGAGGTGGCAGAGAGGTGCACGCACTTAACGAAAGAGTGGGCATTGTTATCACAAATGTGGGATACTGTGGAACAGGACCTATTCAATCAGTAAATAGAGTTTTATAAAAATTAATTGACATGTTAAGCCCCGTTAGGGGCTTTTTTATTGGTGCTAATGGTGATTAAATGGATAGTTTCGAGTAAGATAGCTTCATACAATAAAAATTGCTTTGATAAAAGAACCGATTAAATGCTTTAAAGTATATAAAAACTTTTCTAATAATACTAATATAATAATATTATGAATTAGTATTGTTATATTTTATGTAGTTTACTGGAAAATGTGTTTAAATTGATGTATATTGTAAATATAATATAAATAGAGTTAGAATTATAGGAGGTATGATATGGGAATTTTATCATGGATTATTTTTGGAGGCCTAGCAGGTTGGCTAGCTAGCATTTTCACAGGTAATAATAAGTCAATGGGCTTTTTTGCTAACGTTATAGTAGGTATCGTTGGATCAGCTATTGGTGGATTTATTGGAACCAGCGTTTTCCACTTTGGAAAGGTGAGTGGTTTTAACTTATCATCATTCCTTATTGCAGTACTGGGTTCTGTGATTCTACTTATAATCATTAATGCTGTAAAAGGAAAGAAAAAATAGAATAAAACGTATATAGATCCGGGCCTTAGCCCGGTTTTTTATTGGGCAATAGATAATTAAAAAGGCAATCGAAATAGAACGGTTCTCATAAAATTACATTTTTATTAAAGACACTACAGCAGATAGTAAAATAAATAATATATATAGAAGCTATCGCTTTACATTTAGCTCAAAGTAGTTTTATCAATATTTCCTGTAAAAGATATTTTTATCACATTAGATTTATTGTAGAAACATTCCTGATTTGTTATAATGTTGACATAGAGAAATATTAGGAGGACGCCTATGAAGGGCTATACAAGTGAAACTATTAGAAATGTGGCACTCTTAGGTCATGGTGGCTGTGGTAAGACTACTTTCCTTGAGGCCGCCCTCATGGCTACGGGAGTAATCAACAAGATTGGTAAAGTAGAAGAAGGAAATACCGTATCAGACTACGATAAGATGGAGATTGAAAAAGGCTTTTCTATCAATACATCTGTGGTTCCTATAGAGTGGAAGGATAGTAAGATAAACTTTATTGATACTCCAGGATACTTTGATTTCATAGGAGAGGTGAATGCGGCTCTAAGAGCGGCTGAGGCAGCTGTTATTTTAGTGGATGCAGGTGCAGGTATTCAAGTTGGTACAGAGCATGCGTGGAAATCCTGTGAAAGGTATAAGATGCCACGTTTTATCGTCATCAATAAGAGAGATAAGGATGAATTCGACTTTTTTAAGACATTTAATGAGCTTAAGGAAAAGTTTGGAGATACTCTGATTCCATTTAGCTGGCCTATTACAACAGAGATAGACGAAGAGCTAAAGGAAGCCATTGCCATGGCAGATGATGAACTAATGGAAAAATACTTCAATGGAGATGAGTTCTCTGATGAGGAAATAAAGAAAGGTTTAGTCAAAGGAATATCCGAAGGCGTAATTGTCCCTGTGTGCTCATCCGCATTTCAGCTAGGACACGGAATTGAAGGACTTCTTGATCTATTATTAACATATGTACCTACACCACTCCAGCATGGACCATATGCGGGCTTCAATGATAAGAATGAACCTGTGGAGAGAATTTCAGTTACAGATGCTCCTATGTCTGCCTTTGTTTTTAAAACTATAGTGGACCCATTCGTAGGGAAGATATCCATAATGAAGGTGGTAACAGGTAAGATAAATTCAGGTACCGAGGTGCTAAATGAAAGGGTAGGAAAGGTTGAAAAGCTGGGCAAACTCTTCTTCCTGCGTGGTAAGCAGCAGTTAGAGCTAAACTATGCAGAGGCTGGTGATATTGTTGCTGTTGCAAAACTTCAGCATACTTTGTCAGGAGATACCCTATGTGATAAATCAGATCCAATAAGATATCTGCCACTGGATTACCCATCCCCATCATATTATGTAGCCATTGAGGCGGTAGATAAGGGCGATGAAGACAAGATGGGTACTGGTCTTTCAAGACTTCGAGAAGAAGATCCATCGTTTGTTGTTGAGCGAAACAATGAGACGCATCAGACCTTGATAGGAGGTCAGGGAGATATCCAAGTAGGAATCATTATTGCCAAGCTAAAAGACAGATTTGGAGTGAATGTTAAAACAGTTCCTCAGAAAATAGCTTATAGAGAAACTATCAAGGGAAATTCAGATGTACAGGGTAAACATAAGAAACAGTCTGGTGGTGCTGGACAGTATGGAGATGTACATATTAGATTCTCACCTTCCAAGGAAGAGTTTGAGTTTTCAGAAGAGCTGTTTGGAGGCTCTGTACCTAAAAACTACGTACCTGCAGTAGAAAAGGGACTCTTAGAATCTATGGAAAAAGGTCCTTTGGCAGGATGTAAGGTAGTTAATATAAAGGCCGTTTTATACGATGGCTCATATCATGATGTTGACTCAAATGAGATGGCATTTAAAATTGCTGCTTCTTTGGCATTTAAAAAAGGAATTGTAGAAGCAAATCCTTGCCTGCTTGAACCTATTATGCATATGGATATATATGTTCCAGATGAGTATATGGGCGATGTCATGGGCGATATGAATAAAAGGCGTGGTAAGATACTTGGAATGGAACCTCAAAGCGATGGAAGTCAGAAGCTATTAGCGGAGGCACCACAGGCTGAAATATTTGACTATGCTATTGGACTTAGAGCTATGACTCACGGCAGAGGAACGTTCGGTATGAAGTTTGAAAGGTATGAAGAGGTGCCTAAACAAATAGCAGATAAGATTATTGCAGAGCATGCTCAAGAAGCATAGTGATAAAAAGATAAGATAAATAGGGCTAGTCGTTAACTAGCCCTTTTATTCATGATAGGAGGATTATTTGGCAAAAGAAAAGACAATTTTTGTATGTCAGGAATGTGGAGCACAAAGCCTAAAGTGGCAGGGGAGATGTAGTGAATGTGGTAGTTGGAATTCTTTTGTGGAAGAGAAAATGATAGAAGAACCCAAGCCTACTAAAGGGCTGACATCAAGAATCCAATCATCTGATGATAGCAAAACAGGCTACGGATATAAGGCGCTTCGTGATGTGGTACAAGATAGGAGTAACAGACTTGCTACAGGAATCGGCGAAATGGATAGAGTTTTGGGTGGTGGTCTGGTTCCGGGCAGTCTTACACTTATATCCGGAGAGCCGGGAATAGGTAAATCCACCATTATTTTACAGGTGGCATTCAACCTTTCTAAAACACTTGGAAAGGTGCTTTATGTTTCTGGCGAGGAATCAGAGGTACAGATTAAGCTGCGTGCAAATAGAGTGTGTGGAGAGTTAAACGAAAACCTTCTTGTTATGGGTGAGACTAACATGGAGATGATAGAGCACACAATTAGGCAAGTAAAGCCTGCCTTTTTAATTATTGATTCTATCCAGACCATGTATACTGATACACTTGATTCTGCTCCTGGAAGTGTATCTCAAGTTAGAGCATGTGGCAATATACTTATGAGCATGGGGAAAAGTCAAAACATTCCTACGTTCATAGTTGCGCATGTAACCAAATCGGGGGAGCTTGCAGGCCCTAAAATAGTAGAGCATCTTGTTGACTGTGTCCTTAGCTTTACGGGAGAGCGAGATGCAGAGCTTCGCATATTAAGAGCTTACAAGAACAGATTTGGAAGTACAAGTGAAATCGGAGTATTTAAAATGGAACAGGAAGGACTGATTGAAGTAAATGACCTTTCTGATAGTTTTATTGTGACGGATTCCAAAGCAGGTAGTGAAGGCTCTGTTATTACAGCGATTCAAGAGGGGTCAAGGCCTATATTCATAGAGGTACAGGCACTTACATCTACATCGACAGCCGGTTTTCCTAGGCGTACAAGTGTTGGTATTGATAACCAAAGATTAAACATGATAATTGCCGTTTTGGAAAAGAGGTGTGGACTTAAGCTGGCTGATAAAGATATCTATATCAATATTGTCGGAGGGATTAAGCCAGATAGCCCATCCGTGGATTTGGCAGTTGCCCTCGCTATATTTTCATCCTATGCGGCAATAAGTCCGTCGTGCAGACTCTTAGTAGCAGGAGAGGTCGGCCTTACCGGGATGGTCGGAAGAATACAGGGAGCTGAAAAAATATTATCTCAGGCCCTCAGAATTGGATACGACAAGGTGATTTTTGGTAAGAATACGGTAATTAAGGGTGTGAAAAAAGAACTTGAGGAAGGAATCGTTCTTAGAGCGGAAAGTCTAAAGGAAGCACTTAAAATTTTTAAAAAGCTAGTTGACAACTAATTTTTTTCATGATATTATTATTTATTTATTTCTTGACTACATGAGGCATTCTGCTATATACTAAATATAGGATGGAGGTAGTCTTATGTATATGATAGGAGATAAGGTGCTACATCCGATGCATGGTGCAGGCATCATAGTCGATGTGGAAATTATCAAGGTTTTAGGAGAAGAAAGAGAGTATTATTGCCTTGAAATTCCAGGAGTCAGGATGGAATTGAAAATCCCTAAGGTTACATGTGATGAGGTAGGCATCAGACCGATTGTAGGCGAGGAGGTCATACCTGAGGTTTATCATGTCTTAGAGGAGCCATCACGTAATTTAAGTAACAACTGGAATAAGAGGTTTCGTGAAAATATGGAACTGCTCAAATCAGGCGATATACTTTGTGTTGCGCAGGTTGTGCGTGATTTAATACGCTCAGACCGCAGAAAGCCTTTATCCGCAGGGGAAAAAAAGATGCTTTCAGGTGCATTACAGGTTTTGGAAAGTGAAATACACATGGTAACAGGTAAATCCACAGATTGTATTCGTGAGATAATTTCTGAGCATGTGTAGTCATGAGCCTAAATAAGTAATAAATAGAAATTTAGTAAGACTCATAAATTAGAAAGGAAGCAAAGGTTAGATGTTTCGTAAGCTATTACGTATTTGTTTAACTATAGCGGGAGCAAGTATCGGATATGGATTTTGTATGATCCTCAGACACCTGTTCCGCTTTTATAATGTTCCAGTAGAGGAAACTATTGGGACTACACAATTTATGGTGATAAGCATATTTGTTGCAATTATTATCGGAATTATATTTTTTCGCATATCACCAGCAATTGGTCGTGGAGGGAAAAAGGTTGCAAGTGAAATAGAAAGAGATCTTCGTGATGTAGCAGCCAAGGATCTGGTACTTGGAAGTATCGGATTAATATTAGGACTAATAATCGCATTTTTCATCACTCAAATTTATTCAGAAGTAATTAAGAATACATATATTTTTGCTGGAGCAGCATTACTGACCTACTTATTTATGGGATATCTGGGAGTGATTTTGGCTACCAGTAAGGGAAAAGATATATTTGCCACAATTATGTCGGTCACTAAAGGAAGAGCGGGAGAACAATCTCACTTTGGGAAACGAAAGAAGTTAGACATTGTTCCTAAAATACTAGATACAAGCGTAATTATTGATGGCAGAATATTGGATATTATGCGTAGCGGCTTTATCGAAGGCAGAATTGTAATTCCTGAATTTGTGTTGGTAGAGTTACGCCATATTGCAGATTCATCTGATTCACTCAAGCGAGTTAGAGGCAGACGTGGGCTGGATATACTTAAGTCTATACAGGAAGAATTTGGTATAGATATTTATAATACAAACAATGAAAAGGCTATAGAAATTATTCCGGAAGTAGATGTGAAACTGATTAAGCTTGCTCAAATTATGAAGGGTAAAGTTGTAACAAATGACTTTAATCTCAATAAAGTGGCAACAATTAACGACGTAGAAGTTCTCAACATAAATGCTCTGGCTAATGCTGTTAAAGCAATTGTAATACCAGGTGATGAGATGGTCATAAATCTTGTGAAGGAAGGTAAGGACGATGCTCAGGCAGTAGGGTATTTAGATGATGGCACGATGATTGTTGTCGAAGACGGAAGACCTTATATTGGTGAAACTAAGGAAATATTAGTAACAAGTATGATACAGACAGCCGCTGGCAGGATGATATTTGGCAGGGTGAAGAAATAGATGATAGAAAGAATTGTTACTAATGAAAAATATCCACCTGCACATCTGATTCTCTGCGCGGGAGGAAGTGGCAGTAGGATGGGTAGCAAAATTCCAAAGCAGTTCCTTAAAATAAAGCAATATGATATGAGTATCTTAGAACTTGCCCTGCTTCAGGCTGCTAGAGTCGATTTTTTACAAGAAATTGTACTTGTCTGTGATTTAAAATGGGAGGCACATATACGAAAAATAATCACTTCTGTTTTAAGCAAAGAAAAGAGTTTTGTAGGCAGAATTCATTTATGTCAGGGAGGTATCGAAAGACAGGAATCTGTATTTAACGGTTTAAAGCTACTTAAGGAAATTACGGATAAAGACTCTGTGTACTCAGAATGTGATGACAATCTATCTAAGGGGAATTCACTAGTTTTAATACATGATGCTGCCAGACCCTTCGCAAGTAATGAAATCTTTGAAAGGGTAATAAATGCCCTGAGAGGGACAGGTAAAAACACGGGCGTAATACCAGCAATAAGTATTGTAGATAGTATCAGACATAAAATAGAGGGCGTTGTGCCTCGAAAGGACTATGTAGCAGTACAAACACCACAGGGTTTTAGGCTAAAGGACATAATGCAGGCTCATGAGGTAGCTGCGAAATCAGGATTTAGAGGAACAGATGATGCCAGCGTACTTGAGTATTATGGAGGAAAAATAAAGCTCGTTGAGGGAGATGCTCAAAATAAGAAGCTTACATATATTCATGATCTTGAGGGGATTATTGAAAATAATAAAGGAGTGCAGGATAAATCTTGTATGAAACTGAGAGTTGGAAATGGCTACGATGTACATAAGCTTGTAGACGGCAGACCGCTTATCTTAGGTGGAGTTCTGATACCTTTTGAAAAAGGCCTTGATGGACATTCAGATGCGGACGTTTTGGTGCATGCTATCATGGATTCTATACTAGGTGCAGCCAGCTTAGGAGATATTGGGAAAATCTTCCCTGATACTGACCCTGCCTATAAGAATGCAGATAGTATAATGTTATTGAGGCATATAGCAGACGTCATAAAGCAGGAAGGATATAGACTTATAAACTGTGATACAACGCTTATTTGTCAAAGGCCGAAACTTTCACCCTTTATTGATGAAATGAAGGTAAACATAGCAGCATGCTTTCCATATGAAACAGAAATTTCTGTAAAGGCTACTACTACTGAGGGACTTGGATTCGAAGGAAGAGGTGAAGGTGTAGCAGCATATGCCAGCTGTATTTTAGCAAAGCTGGATTAAAATATTTGATTCAAAAATAATATGTTATAAGAATAAAGAGAGGCAGAAATGAAATTATCAAAGATGCATATTAAAACCTTAAGAGAGGTACCAAGCGAGGCAGAGATACCTAGTCACATTCTTTTGCTCAGAGCGGGGATGATAACTAAGTTAGTATCGGGAATATATGGTTTTCTACCACTTGGGCGCAGGGTTTTAAGAAAGATAGAAGATATTATACGCGAGGAAATGGATGAAAGAGGAGGGGAAGAAATTCTCATGTCCGCTATACAGCCAGCCGAGCTTTGGGAAGAATCTGGCAGATGGAATGCATATGGACCAGAAATGTGGAGGCTAACTGATAGACATGGACGAAGCTTCTGTCTTGGACCTACTCATGAAGAAATTTTTACTGACTTAGCCAGAAGGGATATCACCTCCTACAGACAGTTACCAGCAAGGATATATCAGATACAGACAAAATATAGGGATGAAGCCAGACCAAGATTTGGCTTGATGCGAAGCAGAGAATTTATAATGAAGGATCTGTATTCATTTGATAGAGATGAAGCTGGGCTTGATGAAAGCTATAAAGCGATGTATGAAGCCTATGATGCAGTCTTTAAACGCTGTGGACTTGATGCAAGGCCGGTAGAGGCCGATACAGGTGCTATAGGAGGCAATGCATCTCATGAGTTTACTGCCCTTTCCAGTGTCGGAGAAAGTGAGATTGCTTCATGTGATAGCTGCGGTCTGGCAACAACTGTTGAAAGAGGAAAGGTGCTAGATGCGAAGCCTGAATCCGGTGAAGAATTAGAACTAGAAAAGGTACATACACCGAGTGCGACGACAATCGAGGAGGTGGCAAAGTATCTGGAAATAGATGAAGCAAGAACCATTAAGGCGTTGCTTTTTGTGGTTGATGATGAAGATTCGGAATATTACGTTGCTGCCTTTATCAGAGGAGATCGTGAGCTTAATATGACAAAGCTAGTAAATGCACTGGGAATTGCTGAGCATAGTATTGCATTTGCTGATGAAGAGGCTATCAGTAAGACTACGGGCTGTGTCGGTGGATTTACAGGTCCAATAGGGCTTAAAAATTGTAAACTTATAGTGGATAGTGAGCTGGTTCATATGAAGAATCTTGTGGCAGGTGCAAATGAAAAGGACTACCATATTAAGAATGTGAATTATGGCAGGGACTATGAGGGGGATATTGTAGTCGATATAAAAACACTTAAGGAAGGATATCCTTGCCCGGTTTGTGGAAATCCTGTTAAAATTACACGAGGTATTGAAGTAGGTCAGGTATTTAAGCTAGGCGATAAGTATTCCAAGGCAATGAGGGCTACATACAAAGACGAAGAACAAAAGGATAGACTCATGCTAATGGGTTGCTATGGAATAGGTGTTAGTCGTACACTTGCTGCAATTGTGGAACAACATCACGATGATAATGGTATAATCTGGCCTATATCTGTTGCACCATTTCATGTTATGGTAACGGTAATTAATCCAGCAGAGGATATGCAGCTTGCTTTAGCATCAGACATCTATGAAAAGCTCAAGTCAAAAGGGGTAGAGGTTATTTTAGATGATAGGAAGGAAAGACCAGGAGTTAAGTTTAAAGATGCAGATCTTATGGGATTTCCGATTAATATTATCGTTGGAAGACGCGCTACAGAAAACATTGTTGAATATAAGTTAAGGGCTGAAGGAGAAAAGGAAGAGCTACACAGCGAGGAAGCGGTAAATAGGGCTGTTAAACTTGTTGTCGAGCAGAGAGATGGAAGAAATTATCTAAAAGAACCTTTCAAGGCAGAATAACATGTTGTACTGGCAAATTTTCTTCACCTTCTTTAAACTGGGTATATTTACACTCGGTGGTGGAACAGCAATGATACCACTTATGGAATCTATCATGGTAGATAAAAAAGGGTGGTTATCCAGAGACGAGGTGCTGGATTGTATAAGCATCAGTCAAGGACTGCCTGGGGTGATTGCAGTAAATATGGCAACATATATTGGATATAAAAAGAAAGGCTTTTTTGGAGCCTTGGCTGCTACCTTGGGAGTGCTGCTTCCCAGCTATATTGTGATTATCCTAGTGCTTACAGTACTAAAACCATATATACATAATTCATATGTTAGAGGTGCTTTCAGAGGTATGCTTCCCGTAATAGTGGGGCTTATCCTGGCAACAGCCGTCAAGCTGTGGAAATCATCAATTAAGACCATATTGCAAGGCTGCGCTTTGGTATTAACTATTTTTATGGTTATATTTTTAAAGGTTAATCCTGTTTGGATTATCCTAGCAGCTTTAATATATGGAATCGCCTTGGGTATCAGGGCCCAAAGAGAGCTTAGGAAAAAAGTAGATGATGATAAGGCGGAGGTGAATCATGAATAGATTAACCATTCAGCTATTTCTATCATTTGCTAAAATAGGGGCATTGGGATTTGGCGGTGGCCTTGCCATGTTGCCTATCATATTTGCTGTAGCAGATACACTAGGATTTAACAATGAACAGATGACAGACTTAGTAGTGATATCTCAAATTACACCTGGACCACTATCGGTGAATGCAGCTACATATATAGGTTTCAGTCTTAGTGGATTTTTAGGAGCAAGCATGGCTACACTAGGTGTTAGTGTTCCATCGTTTATAATGGTTTTGATGCTTAGTACGCTTCTTAAACGATATAGTGAAAGCCTAATCATCAAAAAAACTCTTGTAACTATCAGACCAGTTACCATTGGATTGGTATTTGTAGCAGCCTATCTCATTGGATATGGGCATATATTTATAAGTGGTGAAACTCAAATAATGGCAATTGAATTTCTCATTTTGGCTGGTAGCTATATTGGGTGTAGAGCAACTAAACTAAATCCCATTTTTATGATTATGGCAGGAGCTGTAATAGGAGCTATCTTTCTTAGATAGGCGAGGTGCATATACATTAAGTAATTAAAGAATCCCATATAACAATTAGACGATTAGTATTGAAATAAAGAGGATATAGGACACAAACATCATGTAGCTTGCCAGCCTTGCAAAGACTGCCTATAAACACAAGACTGATGTTTTGATGAATATTAGATTTTTATATAAATGTAGTTAAAGTGAAATAAATAAAGTAAATAAAGGGAAGATGATAGGAGGACTCATGAAAAAGTTTGAAATTATAATGAAAGACGGAGGAAGTATGTTGGGCGAGCTGTATGAAGATGTTGCACCAATTAGTGTTGACAATTTTATAAAGCTGGCGGAGGATGGCTTTTATGATGGACTTATTTTCCACAGGGTTATTCCAGGATTCATGATACAGGGAGGCTGCCCTGACGGAACAGGCATGGGAGGCCCAGGCTATCAAATTAAGGGGGAATTTTCGGCTAACGGAGTTGAGAATAATTTAAAACACACCAGAGGAGTACTATCAATGGCAAGAGCTATGGCACCAGATTCCGCAGGCTCTCAGTTTTTCATTATGGTTGCAGATGCACCTCATTTAGATGGACAGTATGCCGCTTTTGGAAAGGTATTAGAGGGTATGGAGGTTGCAGATGCTATAGTAAATCAGCCAAGAAATATGATGGATAAGCCAAATGAACCTCAAATTATTGATACAATTAAGATATTATAGCAAGAGATAAGGGCTGGTATGGCTCAAAGAGATTAAAATATGAGTTTTTTTAAAGAAATAAAAGAGGACATCGGAGCAGTATTAAAAAGAGACCCGGCGGCAAGAAATAGCCTCGAGGTTCTTTTGTGCTACCCGGGTATATGGGCTCTTATATGGCACAGACCGGCTCACTGGCTGTACAGGCATAATCTTAGACTTTTGGCACGTATTTTATCTCAGCTGACCCGCTTCTTTACCGGTATTGAGATTCACCCAGGTGCAACTATAGGCAGAAGATGCTTTATTGACCACGGTATGGCTGTAGTCATTGGTGAGACTACAGAAATTGGAAATGATGTAACCATTTACCAGGGGGTAACCCTCGGAGGAACAGGAAAAGAGACGGGAAAGAGACACCCTACCATAGGAAATAGGGTAATTATAAGTGCAGGCGCCAGAGTACTGGGCTCATTTAAGGTCGGCGATGATGTAAAAATCGGATCGGGATCTGTAGTGGTAAATGAGGTTCCAGACGGCAGTACGGTGGTTGGTGTGCCGGGACATGTGGTGAGACGGTATGGAGAGCCTATTGAAGACATGGATCAGGTTCATTTGCCTGACCCTGTTGAACAGCAAATAGTCGATCTTGAGCAAAGAATAAAGCATCTGGAAAGTGTTATTGAAAAGCTTACGAATGAAAGGTAATGATGATGGAAGCTAGAGAAAATAATCAAAGGATAAAAATATATAATACTATGAGTCGAAGGAAAGAAACCTTCATACCCATTGAGGAAGGGAAGGCCTCTATTTATGTATGCGGTCCTACTGTATATAACTTTTTTCATATAGGAAATGCAAGGCCGTTTGTAGTATTCGACACTTTGAGAAGATTTTTAAAATATATGAGATACGACGTGAAATTTGTACAAAATTTTACGGATGTAGATGATAAAATCATCAATAAGGCTAAAGAAGAAGGCGTTCTTGCCAGCGAGATCAGCGAAAGATATATAGATGAATATTTTAAGGATGCAGAGGCATTAAATGTAGTGCCTGCCGATGTGCATCCGAAGGTTTCAGAACATATACAGGATATAATAACTTTTATAGAAAAGCTTATAGAAAGTGGCCATGCTTATGAAAGTGACGGAGATGTATATTTTATAGCAAGGAGTTTTCCGCAATACGGTAAACTATCAGGCCAAAATATTGATGATCTAGAATCTGGAGCCAGGATTGCAATTGGTGAAGTTAAGCGTGACCCGTTGGATTTTGCTCTCTGGAAGGCAAGAAAAACGGAGGATGAAATCAGCTGGGATTCTCCGTGGGGGAAAGGAAGACCTGGTTGGCATATTGAATGCTCTGTAATGTCAAAGAAGCACTTAGGTGCCACCTTTGACATTCACGCAGGGGGACAGGACCTGCAATTCCCGCACCATGAAAATGAAATTGCACAGTCTGAAAGCTGCAATAATGTAACATTTGCTAACTATTGGATGCATAATGGATACATTACTATTGACAATGAAAAGATGTCAAAATCTAAAGGTAACTTTTTTACTGTGAGGGATATTCTAAAACAGGGCTATGATGGAGAAATACTACGTTTTTTCCTATTATCAGGTCATTACAGAAGTCCAATAAATTTTAGCGATGAGCTTATAGAGCAATCTAAAGCAGGTCTGGCCAGAATCAAGAATTGTCATGAAAATTTAATATATCTAAAAGAAAACTCACAGAGTGAAGAGATGAGCACGCGTGAAAATGAAGCTTTGCAGAGCATGGGGCAATATAGAGATAACTTCGTATCCCATATGTGTGATGATTTAAATACAGCAGATGCTATAAGCGATATATTTCAACTGGTAACTGCAATAAATACAGCTAATAAAAGTGGTGTATCAAAAGGTATGGCAGTCAAGGAGGAAGAGCTTCTTTTAGAGCTTTGCCATGTGATAGGTATATTAGAAAAAGAAGAAAAATCGGAATTTGACGATGAGATTATGAAATTAGTAGAAGAAAGGCAGCAAGCCAGAAAGGAAAAAAATTACGCTCGCGCTGACGAAATCAGAGATATATTAGCAGAGAAGGGCATTCAGATAAAGGATACGCCTCAGGGTGTTCAGCTGGTGAAAATGTAGATGGAATTAGAAAAGCTGAAAAACATGAATACAACTGCTCTGGCATTTTTAGGAGATAGCATATACACTACTTATGTGAGAAGCAAGCTGCTGGAAAATAGTATAGATATGCATGTGAAGAGTCTTCATATAAAATCGACAAAATATGTTTCAGCAGCGAGTCAGGCTATAGCTTTGAAATGGCTCTGGGAGGAGCGAATATTAACAGAGGAAGAATATAAGATTTCCAGACGTGCCTATAATAGACCAATAGCTACAAAAGCAAAAAATGCCCATCCGCTTGATTACAAGAAGTCTACAGCATTAGAGGCACTTATTGGATATTTGTATTATGCAGACCGAGATAGAATGAGCTTGCTCTTGGATAAAATATATGAAAAGCTAAATAGGAGGGAATATGAGTAGAGCTGATGATCAGTTTATAAAAATGTGCAGGGAGATATTAGAAAATGGATATTCTTCTGAGGGACAAGAGGTAAGGCCTAGATGGGATGACGGTACTCCTGCTCATACTATCAAGAGTTTTGGTATTGTAAATAGATATGATCTAGCTAAGGAATTCCCTGCGTTGACCCTTCGTCCTACTGCCATAAAAACAGCAGTGGATGAAATGCTTTGGATATGGCAGAGAAAGTCAAACAACATAAAAGATCTGGCGGGACATATATGGGATGAGTGGGCCGATGAACAAGGGTCTATAGGTAAAGCCTATGGATATCAGATGGCACAGAAATATAAATTCCCGGGAGGAGTGATGGACCAGGTAGATAATGTGCTATGGCAACTTAAGCATACTCCGTATTCCCGTAGAATAATGACAAATATATATAATTTTAGTGATCTGTCAGAGATGAATCTTGAACCATGTGCATATAGTATGACTTTTAATGTTACGGGTGATAGATTAAATGGTATTCTAAATCAAAGATCACAGGACATCCTGGCAGCAAATAACTGGAATGTTGTACAGTACTCGGTACTCCTGCATATGCTTGCTCAGGTATCAGGTCTTAAGGTAGGTGAGTTTGTGCATGTTATTGCAGATGCACATATTTATGATAGACATATTCCTATAATTGAAGAGCTTATTGAAAGACCTACATATAAAGCGCCTATATTTAAGCTGGATCCTGCAATTAGCAATTTTTATGAATTTACAAAGGACAGTATTACAATTGAAGATTATGAAGCAGGACCACAGATAAAGAACATACCTATTGCAATATAAAAGCATTGAAATAGCAGTAATAACAAAATAAAAGGTGGAAAATGTTAGATTCAAATAAAAGTGGAATTTTCGCTATAGTAGTTGTGGACAAAAATTGGAATATAGGTTGTGAGGGCGGACTACTTTTCGATTTAAAAAAGGATATGGCTTTTTTTAAAGAAAAAACTATGAATAAAATGGTGATTATGGGTAGAAAAACCCTAGAAAGTATTCCTGGAGGGAAAGGACTTCCTCATAGAAAAAATGTGGTAATTTCTAGCAACTTGACAGAGGCCCCATCAGATAACATAGTTATATGCTCATCCGTAGAAAGAGCCTACGATATTGCCCTAAATGAAGTAGAAAGAGGAGAGCAGGTATTTGTAGTCGGAGGTGGCAGCATATATAAAAAAATGCTTCCATACTGTGATGGTGCTTATGTGACAAAGGTAGATGCCATTCATGAAGCGGCTGATACCAGTTTTCCTGATTTAGATCTGGATAGTTCTTTTATTTTGGCAGATTCTAGTGACCCGCTTACGGATGGGAAATATCAAATTCAATTTACATATTATGAGAGGAAGCATGATGAAAATATACGGTAGGAATGCTGTTTTAACTCATCTTCAAGAACATAGGCCTGTTGACAAAATATATGTTATAAAGGGTGGCGATGCACGTCTTAAGAAAATTTGGGCCATTGCAAAGCAGGAAGGACATGTCATTGAAGAGGTTCCAAGAAAAAGACTAGATGATATGGCAGATGGTGCTAATCATCAAGGAGTTTTGCTGAATGTACCGGAATATGAATATTGGTCGCTAGAGAAGCTTCTGGATAACATTGGAGAAAAAGAACCCTTTGTTATAATATTAGATGGTATAGAGGATTCCAGAAACTTAGGAGCAATAATGAGAAGTGCCGAAGGAGCAGGGGCTCATGGTGTAATTATTCCCAAGAGAAAGGGAGTTGGACTCACAGAGGGAGCTGTCAAAACTGCTGCTGGTGCTGCATCATACATGCCATGTGTAAGAGTTGCCAATATTGCAGCTACTATTGACAAGCTCAAGGAGAGAGGACTTTGGATATGTGGCTGCCACATGGAAGGTAAGGCCTATTACGAGCAAAACCTCACCGGACCTATAGGGCTGGTGCTTGGTAATGAAGGTAAGGGAATAAGCAGACTTGTTAAAGAAAAATGTGACTTTTTTGCAACTATTCCAATGACCGGCAATATGGAATCTCTCAATGTTTCCGCAGCGGCAGCTATTCTTTGCTATGAAGTCCTAAGACAGAGAAATCTTACTGTAAAGTAGCAATATTGACAAGCCAGTAGCTTTATAGTATTATAGATAGGCGTGTAAATGGGCTGTTGTAGCTCAGTAGGTAGAGCACTTCCTTGGTAAGGAAGAGGTTCGGCAGTTCGATCCTGCTCAACAGCTCCATGTTTTTAATCGGCTGTAAAGGTCGATTTTTTTATTGTCTAAAAGTCAAAATATATTATTAGAGAATAAAAAACTGCAACGCCATAGGTGTGCACCAGCATCTGCTAATTTAGGGACTGATACATTTTAGATATGATGTTGCAGAATTTTACTTAAACTGTGAGCCCTACTTATATGATGTAAATTGCTTACAATACGTCTTTATAGAATTGTGGAATAGAAATAAGTAGCAAGGTGTTTATTTTAAAAAAACGAGTCTATTTTCTTCTTTCGAAAACGATAGAATCAAACCATCTAACCATCTGCGGATCTTGGTGATTGAAAAATAAGCTGCTTTTTGAATCGAGCTTTGCTATTTCTTCCATATCCTGTGCTGATAAATTGAAATCAAAAATGTTGATATTTTCCAACATACGATCCTTGTTTGTCGTCTTGCATGCGAATACAATTTCTCTTTGCAAAAGCCATCTTAAAATAACCTGAGCTACACTTTTTCCGTACTTTTCTCCAATTTTTGAAAGGGTTTCATTTTCAAACATTCCATTTTTCCCCTCTCCGAACGGAGCCCAAGCCTCCATCTGTACACCAAAGCTTTTCATATTTTCGTGTGCTTCTACTTGCTGGTGCAATGGATTTACCTCTACCTGGTTGATCGCTGGCTTTATTTCTCTTTCAAATAGACACATGTCGGCTAGCCTATCTGGATAGAAGTTACTTACTCCTATCGCCTTAATTTTACCATTTTTGCAGGCTTCTTCTAATGCCCTGTAGGCACCATAATAATCGGCAAATGGTTGATGTAATAGCATTAAATCAATATAATCTATTTTTAATTTTTTTAATGACTCATCAATGGAAGTCTTGCATCTTTCATACCCATAATTATCTATCCAGATTTTAGAGGTAATAAATAGCTCATCTCTTGCAATACCAGACTCTACTATTGCTTCACCCACCTCTGATTCGTTGAAATAGGATTGTGCCGTATCTATGCCTCGGTAGCCGACTTCTAAGGCATCCAGCACAGCTTGTTTCGTTTGCTCCCTCGGAATTTGGAAAACACCAAAGTTGATGATAGGCATCTTTACACCATTATTTAATGTTACGTAATTCATAAGTTCCTCCTTTGCAATTTAAAGCGGGTAGTATATGATAATTATAAACTGCGTGAGTAACACACGGTCAAGCGATAAAAGGAAGGAATTTTTTATTTTGACTAAAAATAATAAGAATATATATCGCACAATGAAAGAAACCTGCGAAATTACAGGATTAAGTTATGATACACTTAAATTTTATTCCAATGAAGGTCTAATTCCAGATGTTAAAAGAAATAAGAATAATCATCGTATATTTGATGAAAATAACATAAGGTGGATTCGTGGACTAAAATGTCTTAGAGAATGCGGACTTAGCATTTCCGAGATGAAAAAATATGTGGACCTTGGGCTAAGCAAAGAGACGATTCCGGAAAAGCTAGCTATATTGCAAAGTAAAATAACGATTTTAGAGGAAGAGATCAAAAGAGCAAGAGCATCTATTCAATATATTCATATGAAAGAAAAATATTATGCAGAATTGTTGGAAGGAAAAGATGTTGATTTTGAAAATATAGAATAAAAAAGGTTGTAAAATAAGTAAAAAACCATTATAATGATAGTATTATAGGTTAATCTGGCAAGAAAAGTTTTGTACTTCTCTATAGACCAGGAGAAAATGAGTTTTAAAGGAGAACTAAAATGGCAAAGCAAAAATTCGAGAGAACCAAACCACATATTAACATTGGTACAATCGGACACGTAGACCATGGAAAGACAACACTG
>CASDYG010000013.1 GCA_949285555.1 uncultured Eubacteriales bacterium
GTGTATAATCAGACACTTGCATATCGGAAAGAAAGATACGAAAAAGAGAAAAAATCTGTCAGCAAAACAGATTGTAATAATTACTGCAACAGGGAATTAAAGAAAGAATATGAATGGCTGAAAGAAGTGGATAAGTTTGCTTTAACAAATGCGATTTATAACATGGACAGTTCATATCAGAAATTTTTTAGGGAGCATGCAGGTTATCCAAAGTTTAAGAGTAAACATGATAATCATAAAACATATACAACAAATTTTACGAATGGCAATATAACAGTAGATTTCGATGGAAACAAAGTAAAATTGCCTAAATTAAAAGGCGTAAAAGCAAAACTGCATAGAAAATTTAGCGGGCAGATAAAATCAGCAACGATATCACAAGTGCCGAGTAGGAAATATTATGTATCGGTTTTAGTGGAAACAGAACATGTGGAACTGCCACATACAACCCAAAATACAGGAATCGATTTAGGTATTAAGGATTTATGTATTACTTCTGGTGGAAAGAAATACGAAAATCCCAAAATTATCAGAAAATACGAGAAGAAACTGGAAAAACTGCAAAGGCAGTTAGCCCATAAAGAGAAAAGAAGTCAAAATTACAACAAAACAAAGAAAAAGATAGCATTATGCCATGAGAAAATAACAAATACCAGAAAAGATTATCTTCACAAGGTATCCCATGAGATTATCAGCGAAAACCAAGTGATAGTCTCGGAGAATTTGCAGATAAAGAATATGGTAAAAAATCATCATCTGGCAAAGTCAATAAGTGATGTATCATGGTATGAGCTGACAAGGCAGTTGGAATACAAGGCAAAATGGAATGGAGGGGAATATGTCAAAATAGATACCTTCTATGCCAGTAGTCAGTTGTGTTCAGTCTGTGGATACCAAAATACAGAGATGAAAAATCTGACAGTAAGGGAATGGATATGTCCCGTCTGTGGAACGAATCATGACAGGGATATCAATGAGGCGAAGAATATACTGGAAGAAGGATTAAGACAAATAGCATAAAAAATAACAATATAGGGCAGGGACTGCCCGAATTAACGCCTGTGGAGATAGTAGGTTACGAGGTCTGGGAAGCAGGAAGCCCACTGGCTTTAGACAATGGGTAGTTCACAAAAAAAAGGTGTTAAGAGTTTAGAGGATAATACTAAAAACTAAAGTATTCTCAAATAACTAGTGAAATATCAGGGATTGACAATTATCTTATGATGTTTTATTATAATTATAAAGTTGTCTTATAATTATAATATATTTAGTAAATTTTTGAAGCGTATAGCATATAGATAATATATGACCTGTTCAAACGAACAGCAGTATCGAAAAGAAACAATTTAATAACGTAAAACAGCCGCATGAAGCGATAATAGGGAATCCGGTGAAATTCCGGAGCCAAACAGGAAAAGCATCCTGATGTGTGGAGTAGCCCATCATACCTGCTGTATTATGGAATATGACGTGCAGTCGTCAGAACCGTAGGGGTATAGGGATCGGTAAGAATTTTTATGGTTGTTTAAAGCCTTTCTACGAATTCGTAGAAAGGCTTTTTTTTCGTTATGTATAGATTTCTATAATTTAAGGAAATATAGGGCCATGTATTAGAAGATTCATGAGAGGATAGCCGAAAGGAACAGGCACAATAATAAACATAGGAGGAAGAAGATGAAGAAAAAATGGAAGCGTATACTAACGGTAGTCCTGGCTTTTGTCATAATTGTCGGATCTTTGCCAGCATACGCTAAAAATGGCAAACCCCAGGCATCAGATAGTGGACATTCATTCTGGTTGCAGGAATATGATCTAAGCAGTGGGAAAGAGACTGACACGGCATGGTACCCAGATGAAAGCGGGCTTATTAAAGTGCCACTTTTAGATCGGACAACAAAAAAGAACAGTCCCCTTAAGAGTTATACGGAATACGGCATAGCTCTTAAGGACGTAGGTGGACTAGATGAATGGAACCTGTATCTGGATTTTAATAGCATACGTGATGGCAGCGATTATGATTACAGTACAACGAAATATGGAACATTCGGTATTTCTGCTGACCTGAAATCCTCTCTAGAAAGTTCGCTCAGGCAGCAAGGCTCTGCAGAATTCAAAATTGAATATAAGGGTTCAACCTATACCGTACGCCTTTTGAATGAGAATGATCAGGGAGAACAGCCGGGGAAAGTTGACGGAACAGATGCTGTGCAGCAGGTTATTGATCTCATTAATGCCATAGGAAAGGTCACTAAGGACAGCGGCGATGCTATTAAAGTAGCTCGTGCAGCTTACGATGACTTGAATGCAGAAGAGCAGGGAAAAGTTTCCAATTATGCTACTCTGAAAGCGGCAGAAGATGCATATAAAAATCTGTCGGCTGAAAGTGTAATAAAAATTTATGATGAAAAAGGTTTGCGGGCATTAGGAGCTGACGGAAATTACCGTCTTATGTCTGATATCGAGCTGACTGCCCCATGGACACCTATCGAATCTTTTTCAGGAACCCTAGATGGAAACGGTCATGTCATCAGTGGGCTTCAGATTTCTGGAGCTGGTTTCTTCGCTACCACAGCAGAAGGAGCCGTGATACGGAACCTTGGACTGGAAGGCACAGTGAACCATAAGAGTTTCAGCCCGGCAGGCGCCATGATTGGACGGGTAAATGGCAATACTACCATAACTGGGTGTTATACTAATGTGGCGGTGAAAGCGGATTCCATGGAACACGTGGGTGGAATTGCAGGCGAAGTCCGTGCAGCTTGTATAATTGAAAACTGTTATTCTGTGGGGACATTGACAGGAGGAACTAATTTTGCTTACGCTGGAGGAATTATCGGAAAAAATGGAAGCAAGGAGACAACAGTTCGCAACTGTTATACTACTGCGGCTAAGGCGATAGGATATTCTGATACAACACCGGGAAGTAACAACTATTGTAAATCCAAAGACGATGCATATGCATCACAGATTTCGGAAGATGCGGATGAGTTTTTAAGTGCTCTGAACAACGGAGGTGATGCTTATAAAAAGGGGAATGCCGGAGGTCTCGGCTATCCGGTACTATCGTGGCAGAGAACCGAAGATTCAGATGATAAAGCGGCGGTGGCGGCAGTAGAAGCACTGATTGATGCAATCAAAGAAGTTACATCGGAGAGCGGAGATGCAATCGCAGCGGCACGTGAAGCGTATAATGCCCTGACATCCGGACAGAAAGCGATGGTTTCAAATTTTGAAAAGCTGACTGCGGCAGAGGAGGCCTATGCAGCCTTTAAAGAAGAACCATCATCTTCCGTGAAAGTATATTATACACTGCCAGGTGAGGAACCGCAGGAAGTTCAGGCAGGTGATACTGTTTATATTTCTCCGAAATATGCAAAAGGACAGGTAAAGTTGTATTATGAGGGCATACCGGCGGAAGAGTCTAGTATGGCTGGTATGCGTTTTGGAGACAGCAATTTTTACCGAGTGGGAAACAGCCTGTACTTTACAGATGCAGCAGTATCCTCTAAAGTGGAGGTTGTGCATTACAACAGAAGTTATAAGGTAGATAAAGTATATTTTAGCTTTGATCTGACCAGGGAAGACCCTAGTATCGCGAAGCAGCCCTCTGTAACCTATCACAATAACTCAGGAAATAGAAGCATTACGCTGGATAACGGGTACCGCTTTGCCATTTCTGTAGGAGATACTGGAAAATTCGGCTATAAAAACGTGGCAGATGCCAGTGAATGGGTTTCTTCCAACCCAGAGGTGGCAACTGTTAATTCAGATGGCACGCTGACAGCAGTAAGCGCAGGCGAAACGACGGTTTCTCTGAACAACGCAAAAGGAGAAGCCATCTACAGTTATACTGTAGAAGTTGCTGAACTGAAGGTTTTTTATGAAAATAGTGTTACTGGTGAAAGGACAGAAATAAAGAACGGTTCTACATTTACCATCCCTACTTCCGGAAGCGGGAAAATCGTGATAGAAGGCTATAAGCCAGGAGCTGGCAAAACAACGATATGGGATGTGATGGATGAGGAAAGCTGGAATAAAGGTGTCGGAGTATCTCGTAACGGTACTGTGACAGTGACATCTCCAGATACTGTAGATGTTGCCCTAAAAGGCAGCAAAGCTCCATATCTGGTCGGCAACTATGATTTTATCTTATTTCGCTTTAAACTGCAGGCTATCACCCATGAGATAGAGGAAGTCCGAGCTGAGATCAATGGTAAACCTGTAGAAGATAAAGGTAGCTGGACCTTAAATGGCAGCGAATCCATAGAACTCAAGCTTTACGGAAAATATAAGGGTGCAGAGGAATTTGTTGATCTTTCCAGAGCAGATTATGAAATCAAAAATGATGATAAGATGGTAGTTTCCATCTATGACAATGGAACGTATGTTGAATTTTCCCAGCCTGGAGAAGGGGATCTTACAATAAAGTATGGCGAGGGTCAAAAGTACACGATTCATATGAAATCTACATATGTACCGATAGAAAGCATGAAGCTTGATCTTCCGGAAACCTTCCCGCTCCATAGGTTTAATTATGCCCTTGGAAACGGCGATAATTATCAGGGACTTCAGCAGAACATACTGAATGCAGCTCTGAAAGTCACTCCAGGAAATGCAAGCTATATACATAATGTACAGTGGAGCAGCAGCGATGAAACGATAGGAGAGTGGTGGAAAACTTATGAGAATGGAATCATCGGCCATAATGCGGGAACGATAAAGGTCACCGCAACTGTGCAAGATGGAGATAATCTTATTTCCGCAAGTGATGATGTAACTTTTTACTGGCAATATCCTATTGAAAAACTAGAAGCCAGAGATGATAATCTGATGATCAAGGTAGGAGAACAGGTGTCATTGCCTATAGTTTATACTCCGAAACAACCATCCCAGGCTCTGATTAACTGGAGTCAAGAAGGTGACGGAGAAGTAAAAGTTACACGTGGGGTGAACAGCGAGTATGACTGGTTCTCCAATACTAACTATTATGTGACAGGAATAAAGGAAGGAACTGTTACTATTACAGGTACTCCGGTTGCAGCTGCAAAGGGTACAAGTCCGTCTGTCAAATTTACCATCCATGTGGGTGCTGGTGGAGAAAAGCCGGTGCTTCCTGATACCACATCACTTGTAAAAACATGGAAGGAGTCTATCCAACAGTACTACAAAGGTTCTAAACCATCATGGAAATATGGAATGGAGTGGAACATTATCGCTTTGAAGCGTGCTGGTATTGACATGAAAGTGGATAAAGATGCATATCTTGCTTCTGTTAAGGCTGAGCTAGCAGACGAGTACGGTGATCTGACGGCTAATGGAAAGCCTACGGATCTGGAAAGAACAGCTCTGGCTATGTATGCTCTTGGACTAGATCCAAGAAACATTGAGATGGATGATGGAAGTAAGGTAGATCTGATCCAGTGGATACTAGATAGTGATAGGATTAGCCAAGGTTCTAATGAGGTTGCTTTCGCATTGCTGGCGATAGATGCCAATGAAGCAAATATTCCAGAGGGAAGCAAATGGAACCGTGATACTTTGGTAAAGGAGCTCTTATCATTCCAGGCAGATGACGGAAGTTTTGTGCTTTCCAAACCAGCATCAAAAACAGGCTCCATAGATATGACGGCCATGTCATTGCAGGCTCTATCAAGATATACAGATCGGGAAGATGTAAAGGCAGCTGTTGATAAAGGTTTGGATTACCTAAAGCGAAATATCAATATGGGTGACTACGGAACGGTAGAATCCAACGATCAGGTGATTATAACGCTGCTGATGTTGGGCATTGACCCTTCAGCAGATGACAGTGGATTTACCGCCTGGGGAGCAAATATTTTCACTGCAACAGATAAGTATAGGATAGAGAACGGTGGATTCGCCCATACAAAGGGCAGCGCTGTTAATGAAATGGCAACTCAGCAGACTCTACTGGCTGTAGCAGCCTGGGAGAGATTTGCAGCAGGAGAAAATGATATCTATGATATGAGAGATGTAATTGGCGATAAAGAACCAAATGAGCCAAAAGAACCTTCCGATGAGGATAAGAATGCTGCGGCAGCAGTAGATGCCCTGATCGATAGTATCGGTGAGGTGACCCCAGACAGCGGAGAAGCTATCCAGTCGGCTAGAGATGCCTATGATAGTCTTTCAGCTACGCAAAAGGCCCTAGTTAGCAAGTTGGATATCTTGACAGCAGCAGAAGAAGCTTATAAACAGCTTAAGGCCGAAGATAAGAAATCTTATGTGGCAGTAGCTGTTGAAAAATTCACTATTGGACAGGGCTATCTGGTAGAACCAGTATTAGTTGAAATACAGCCAGGTAAAGACACTACAGCAGAGGTTATAGATGCTCTTTCAAAAGCAAATGGACTCAGATATGACAATACGGGAAGTCTAGAAAGTAGCTTTTATCTAAAGTGGATATTAGATGAAAAAGGCAGTCTTACAGCAAACTTCCCAGAAATCATTCGTAAGTATGCTGAGGAACAAGGTATAGAGATTACCAATGAAAGAAAAAGGGCTACACTGGGTGAATTCGATTATAGCCAGCAGTCAGGATGGATGTATACGCTAAATAATGATATGCCAAATGTGGGTATGAGCGATACAAAGCCTGAAAATGGAGATGTGGTTCGAATCCGTTTTACAACGGTGATGGGAGACCTGTGCTCTGGCAATAATTATGTGGACTACTTTGTACCAAATGTAAACGGAGACAGTCTAACATGGACTCTGGCAGAGTTCAACAGTTCTAAAAACAGAGAAGAGCTGATGGGCTATGAAAATGTACGAGAGGCTTACGAAAATGCAGTGGCAGCTATCAGTAATATTGCCAATACGCAGGCAACAATAGATGCAGCAGAGTCAGTATTTAAGGAGGCAGTTGCAAATCCGGGAAATTCTAATGACCACGAGGCTAAAAAAGAAGCCGAAGCAGTAATGAATCTGATAGGGCAGATTGGTGAAGTAACTCTGGACAGCGAGAAAGCGATTCAGGAAGCTCGCAATGCCTATAATGCTCTGACGGAAGAACAGAAGGGATATGTAACCAACTATGGAGTTTTGAAACAGGCAGAAAAAACTTTTGCAGAACTTTTGGCCCAGGCAGATGCAGACAGGGCCGCAGCAGATGCTGTAAAGAAACAGATCTACGCCCTACCTTCTCCGGATGAGATTACATTTGATAGCCGTGAGCAGGTAGAAGCAGCAAGAGCCGACTATGAAGCTTTGACAGAAGCTCAGAAGGCTTATGTAGATAGCGATATGTTAGCAAAACTGAAAGCTTTGGAGAAAGCCCTTTCCCAGCGTCAGGAGCAGGTAGAACAGGTTATATCTGCCATAAAGTCACTGCCAGAGACAGAGGTAATTACATTGGATGATAAAGAGGCGATAGAAAAAGTCAGAGCCGCTTATAATGCCCTGGCAGATGATATGAAGCTTCAGATTCCTAAGGAAATCCTGACAATTCTTGCTAATAAAGAAGCTCGTATTAAGGAAATAGAAGCAGCTCAAGAACTAAATCCAGAGCCAACTCCAGATCTGAAACCTATACCGCACCCAGGTAAAGGCTCCGAAACTTCTAGCAGCGCCAACTCTGTGAGCTCTGAAACCAGGAGCGTCGAAAAAAGTGTTAAAACAGGAGATGACACCGTGGTATTTCCTTATGTGATGCTTCTTATCATTGCAGCGGGTACAGGAACAGTTCTAATGCCACACAGCAGAAGAAGGAACACTTCAAATAAATAAGCAAAAGAGTCTTTAGCCTCTTTCCGGCATCAGATCGGACAGGGGCTAAAAGGCTCATAAAGTGGTACAGGTTTATTAAAGCATTAAGGTCGCAGAGGGCTGATAAAATTTTTTAGGACATAAATTCACCAGCGTCTTTTTATTGCTTTTCTATGTCTCGGACTAATGTATTGGACGCATAAGGGGATCTATCGTTAGGCAGAAAAGATTTAAAATATATGGAAATCCTTAGTTCAGCAATACAAAAACTTGTCATAAAAGATGTTATAAGTAGAAATTAAAATATGGTTTTAGCGTTGGAGATAGTAAATGAATAAAACATCTTACACCATATGTATATAAACCATAAAAATATTTATTTTTTATAATTTTTTTATAGACCTGTGAATAAAAAAATGTTATATTATTAGTGAACGTAAAGCATACGAAAAACTATAATATAGGAGGTAATTTATGAAGTACGAGTGTGGTGCTTGTGGATATATTTATGATCCAGCAGTAGGTGATCCAGATAACGGTATTGCTCCTGGCACTCCATTTGAGGAACTTCCAGATGATTGGAAATGTCCTCTTTGTGGCATGGGTAAGGACGTATTTGAACCAGCTGAGTAGTTTTTTGAGCCTCTAGTTCTATGACTAGAGGCTTTATGTATATTGTGATAGAATAAAATTACAAGTATATGATAAAGAGGTAATGCAATGAAGGAAGTAATTTTTAAATTTAGCTACGGTTTATTTGTACTGTCGGCAAAAGATGGAGAAAAGGATAACGCATGTATTATCAATACGGCCATCCAGGTTACAGATACACCTTTTCAGGTTTCTATGTGTTTGAATAAAAATAATTACACTCATGACCTGATTATGAACACCAAAAAATTCAATATTTCATTTTTGAGCGAGGAAGTGACATTTGATGTTTTCACTAGATTTGGATTCCAGTCAGGACGAGATGTCAATAAGTTTGAAGATTTTGCAGACTGTGAGAGAAGTGAGAACGGGCTGTACTATTTGACTAAAGGTACAAATGCAATGGCATCGATCGATGTTAAGCAAACAATAGATCTAGGAACACATACCATGTTTATAGGTGAGGTGACGGAAGAAAAGATATTGTCAGAAAGTCCGTCATGCACTTATACATACTATCAAAATAGTGTGAAACCAAAGCCACAAAATAAAGCCGCAGTTGATAAAAAGCTGTGGGTATGTGGAATATGTGGATATGTATATGACATGGAAAAGGGTGATCCAAAAGGAAATATTCCGGCAGGAACACCATTTGAAAAGCTTCCTGAGGACTGGGTATGTCCGCTATGTAAGCATGGTAAGGATGTATTTGAGGAGCAATAGTCTTAATTTTTAAAAATGAAATTTAAAGAAAAATATAATAAAAGCCGGCAAACTTTACTTAGATTATTGCGTTTGTTTGGCTTTTTGATAACTACAGCTAATATGCAGGGGAAAAGTTTCATAATAAAAAAGCATTCGGGTTTTGCCGAATGCTTTTTATTTTTGATTCATGTATTTACTCTTCCTTAAGGAGCTTTCCATCAGTTTCATTTAACAGGGTTGTTTTCTGTGATTTCACAAATTCTCCGGTGTTGTTGTTTCTTCCTTGAAGTCTATATCTTGAAGCATCCTTTTTATCATCAGAGGTCGCCCTTTTTGACAGCTCGCCTATTTTACCGTCCTTAACTCTATTTATGATGAGTGACAGCTTGGTATCGGTGTAATTAGTTAGCATATCAAAATCACCATTACTATCTCCTGCTACAAGAATCGGTCCTTTCTTACCATGGGTAGGTTTAATAAACTTATCTATGGTCTTCACCTTGCCCTCACCCTGTGTTTGGAAGAAGTCGCTATCCAGCTTATTGATAATCTTATCCCCTTCCTTTTCTAGCATCATGGCAAATACATTATCCTTGTTGAGATTGTAGCCATACTTAGGGTTGGTAGCAAATTCTCTTACTACATCAATATATGAGGCGGAGCAAATATATACATCAATTCCGGCATCCTTAAGAGTGGCAAAAAGATTCTGCATTTCTTTTACGGTTCTAAGCCCTTTTTCGAAAGTAACTGATACTACGCCTGCCTGACCAGGATTATCTGCATTGCTTATCCACGTTTCTCTTGCAAGCTCTTCACCCAGCCAATAGTCATTGGATTTTTCAGTTAGCTTAGCCACTTCGTCAGAGGTCATTCCTGTAAATAGATAGGTCACCCATGGATAGCTAACATCGGAGCTGAAGCTTTCGCCGATAGCATGATATAAATATCTTAGTTTTGCTCTAAAATCTTCATATTGCCATGTCTTATGAATAGCCTCCAGTTTTTCACTGCCATTCATTCCTTCATAATTATTGTAGAGAAATTCATAGTCATTTGCTAAATCGGCTATAACCTGATTCTTGTTTACAGTTCTGCCATCAGTATTATTGCAGTCATCAGAAAAATCTTCATCAGGTAGATTGGTGCCAAGTACATCTTTAAATTGATCAGGAGTCATTTTAAACTCAAGATTTTCAATTTGATAAATTAACAATGCTTCTTCTACATCATTCATGATGCTGGTGTTATCCCAGTCAAAAACTGCATAAGGCTTATTCTTTTTGTCGTAATTCTTGCTGTCCTTACCATAGTCGGTAATCAGCTTTTGAAGTGCATTATAATTGTCGGTATCCCAATTAAGCGATTCAAGTTGAACAGCCTTAGTGCCCTTGTCCTCCTTTTTATCTTGACCACATGAAAATAGTCCCGCAGATAGGATTAAAATCAATGCCAAGGAAAGAAGCTTTTTAGCCTGTCTTTTCATTCATGCCTCCTTTAGCTTGTTTATTCTTATTATACATAATTTTTTCAATAGAACAATGCTTGAATCTACAAAAGGAGAGGTATATAATAAAAATATTAAAATTACTTCTACATTAGTTGTAAATAAATAGCAATATTTAGTCGTAGTGTGGTTATTATAAATTGGGAAGTCATATTATTTTAATTGTTTTTTCGGAGGAAACGTGAGTATTAAGCAAATCAGCAAAATGACAGGAGCAGAATTAAAAAGCTATATTCGTGAATTGGAAAGTGTAATAGAAAACACGCCTAAACATAGAGGCAGGCCGAGCCGTGAAGAAATGCAAAACAAGCAGGCGCTAGTGGCAGCTAAAAATAGGTTAAATGATATTCAAGGACTTGCCAATATAGATGGTGCTTTTCACTTGGGCAATAAATCTGAGCTTGTCGCTGTTCCTAGAATGAAGGAAACGGCAGATAAAAAAGTAAGCCCTGCATACGAGGTGAGTAGCACTTATAATAGTGAACCAATGCGTGAAAATTTAAATGATGAAAGATACATCCAGTATGAGGTAGATATAGAAGACGACATTGCAAAGCTTAATGATGAGAACATTTTTCTTGCTGAAGCCTCTGAACATGTAAATAAAAGAATTGTCAATAAGGAAGCAAATAACTATCAAGATGAATATAGGCATGTAGAAGATATTGACGTGATGGATGATGAAACGCATGAAAATCAATATAATAATGAAGAAAGGCCTGTTGTAGAGGGCATACTGGAGGTCACGGAAGCAGGTTATGGATTCTTGCGTTTTGATAATTTTTTACCCGGAGATAGGGATATATATGTGTCGGCAGCACATATTAAAATGTTCAGACTAAAGACAGGGGATAAGGTGAGAGGTATATCAAGGCTTCCACGAGAGACAGATAAGTTTGGAGCTCTTCTGTATGTCAGTGAGGTGAATGGAGAATCCCTGAATAAAGTTAAGGGAAGAACCAGATTTGAAAAGCTTACTCCTATTTTTCCTAGGGAACGCATAAGAATTAGTAGAGATAACAAGGATCTGGGGCTTAGGCTTATGGAGCTTGTGGCTCCTATTGGAAAAGGGCAAAGAGGACTTATCGTGGCTCCACCTAAGGCAGGAAAGACAACTTTTTTAGGTAAAATTGCACAAAGTATTGCAGCTGAGCATCCTGAAGTAGAGGTTATGGTACTACTTATAGGAGAAAGACCGGAAGAGGTTACAGAGCTTAAACGAAGCCTGCCACGAGGCGAGGTTGTGTACTCAACATTTGACCAGCCACCATATCATCATCTTAAGGTAGCAGAGATGGTACTTGAGCGAGGTAAAAGACTGGTGGAGCATGGAAAGGATGCTGTAATATTACTAGATAGTCTTACAAGGCTGACTCGAGCAAATAATCTTATAGTTGACAATAGTGGGAAGATACTTTCCGGAGGCCTTGATCCATCTGCACTATATTTCCCAAAACAGTTTTTTGGGGCTGCTCGGAAGGCAGAAGAAGGGGGAAGTCTTACTATACTTGCTACGTGCCTGGTGGAAACGGGAAGCAGAATGGATGACATAATCTTTGAAGAGTTTAAGGGAACTGGAAATATGGAGCTTAAGCTGGATAGAGAGCTTCAGGAAAAACGTATATTTCCTGCTATCGACATTAGTAAATCAGGTACCAGGCGTGAGGATCTTCTCATGACACAAGCTGAGATAGAAGGGCTAAATTTACTTAAAAATTACATTAGTGACCCTAGATGTTATCACGAAAATATGGAAATGATTCTGGATACTCTGGTTCAAACAAAAAACAACGAAAGCTTTTTATATATGATTAAGCAGACCTTAGGGAAAAAAGGATAAATATATTGCTAAATGCCTTTTTACTTTGTGATAATATTGACGGATTCACGGTGAAGGGTGATGAAAGTATGATGGAAAGGAGGAAGGATGAATTTTCACTATGCCTTTTTGCTATATGGGCTAAATGTGATAATAGCATTTGTAATAATATTCCTGGAGCGAAGGAAACCTAATGAAACACTGGCATGGGTACTTGTTTTATTCTTTCTTCCTATTCTTGGTACTGTACTTTATTTAATTTTTGCACAAAATATTTCAAGGAGGAAGATATATCGCCTATCTGATGAGGAAGAGGAACTTGTAAGAAGTTCGCTTGATATGCAGATACAAACCTTCCAGCGTGAAGGCGTCAGACTTCCAAATTCTGATTTAGAAAGGTGGCAATCAGCTATAGAATTAAATCAGGTACATGGCAATAGCTTTTTGACTCAGATGAATCAGGTGGACCTTATAACAGACGGACATGAATTTTTGGATGCAATTCTTACTGCGATTAACAATGCCAGATATAAAATCAATATGGAGTTTTTCATCTTTAAGGATGATAGAGTCGGTAGCCGTGTGCTTAAGGCTTTGGAGCGAAAAGCCAAGGACGGTGTAGAAATAAGGCTTTTAGTAGATGCATTAGGAAGCAGAAGGCTTGGCAGGCATCATATTAAAAAACTTGTGAATCATGGGGGTAAGGTAGCCTATTTCTTCAAACCTCTTTTTAAATATATAACTTTAAATCTGAACTACAGAAATCACCGTAAAATTATGGTGGTTGACGATGCGGTCGCATTTGTTGGAGGCTTTAATATTGGAAAAGAATATTTGGGTTATAAGCGTAAATTTGGATATTGGAGAGATACACATTTAATTATCAGGGGGAATGCAGTTCAAGATTTAAATGCAGTATTTCTTCTGGATTGGAGAGTTGCCTCAAAAGAAAGGCTGGAGCTGGAGGAGAATTACGGTTATCCTGTAGAAAGCTTTGGAAGTAGTGCACTTCAAATAGTGTCCTCGGGGCCGAATTCGGATAAAGAAGAGATTAAAACCGCCATGATGAAGATGATTGCAGAGGCAAGGGACAAAATTTATTTACAAACGCCCTATTTTGTGCCAGATGATAGCATGATGGAAATACTTATAATGGCGGCACAATCAGGTGTAGAAGTAAATGTTATGATTCCGTCAATTCCTGATCATCCTTTTGTGTACTGGGCTAACTACTTTTATTGTGGAAGACTCCTGGAGGCAGGGGCGAATATATATATTTACCAGAAAGGATTTTTGCACGCAAAGACACTTATGGTGGATAATCAGGTGGCAACTGTGGGTTCTGCCAACTTTGACAGGAGAAGCTTTAGATTGAATTTTGAGACAAATGCCATTATATATGATGATGTATTTGCTGAAAAAATGGAAACTGCATTTAAGGATGATGTGCAAAGTAGCAAGAAGCTTACTTTGAGAGAATATAGAGATAGAAGTGTGTGGGTACAGGTGAAGGAGGCCATTTCCATTCTGGTATCTGATATACTTTAATTTATAAGCAGGAGGGGAGATGTCCTTACCAGTAAAAGAGATATTGAAGGTTGGAGAAAGAATGCTAGAAGCAGCGCAAATTGAGGACGCCAAGCTAGATAGCCAGATGATTTACTGCCATTTATTTCAGGTGACAAAAAGTCAACTTATTATGGAGTGGCAACGTGTACTGGAAGACTGGGAATGTGATAATTATTTTCAGCTTTTGGACAGAAGACGCCAAGGAGAGCCTCTTCAATACATTACTGGTGAGGCCAGCTTTTTAGACTTTACTGTAAAGGTTGAAAAGGGCGTTTTAATTCCCAGAAGAGATACAGAAAATTTAATCGTTTACATTAAGGAGCTTCTGAAGGAGGGCAGTCTAAAGGGAGCGGCTGTGCCTATGGAGGAAAAGCGTAGAAAAGCTATTCTCAAGGGGAAGGCCCTAGACCTTTGCTGCGGCTCCGGCATACTGGGTATTGGACTTAATAAGTGGCTGGGAATTAAGGATGTGACCTTTTCCGACATAAATTCTGAGCCTATGAAGCTGACAAGAGAAAATTGTAAAGCCTTAGGTGTGGCCGGCATCTTCAAGGAGGGGGATTTGTTTCAGCCCTTCCGCCATGCCCTGGGAAAGAAAAGATTTGACCTTATTATTTCAAATCCTCCATATATAGCCACGGAGGAGATTGAAAACCTAGATAGAGATGTAAAGGATTTTGAGCCCTTGGCAGCCCTGGATGGTGGCAAGGAGGGCATGGAAATCTATGAAAACATCCTGGAACAGGTTATGGACCATTTGACAAAGCAAGGGCTTTTGGCCTTGGAAATCGGTCATGACCAGGGAGAAAAAATCAAGGCTCTTGGGAGATCTGCTGGCTTTACACAAATACATATATTACCTGATTTGGAAAACAGGCCAAGGGTAGCCATAATGTGGAAATAGGGAAAGGGCTGGAAAAGGTGAAAAACTCTGCCGTGAAAATCCTCTGTAGAGAAATGCTTTCCTGTACGAAAGTTCTGGAGTAAAAATATCCCCTTCGCTTTTGTGTGATGTTTTTTGAGCTAATTTGAATTTAATAAAGTTGACTAAACCTATTTGTTTATAATATAATATTGTTCGACTTAAAAGGAAAAGGATTTTAGGTGAGGTATGTTACTTTTAGAAAGGCTTAGGTATTGGGCAGAAAAAACTCCGGATAAGGTGGCCCTTTACAATGGTAACCTAAAGGAAGATATTGCCTTGACCTATGGAGAGCTGGAGCTTTACTCAAACAGACTGGCAGGGATTATTAAAAATCAAAGCCCTAAGGGAGAGGCGAAAAGACCCATAGTGGTTTATGGTCACAAGAACCCCTACATGATTGTGGCCTTTTTGGCATGTGTAAAGGCAGGCTTCGCCTATTGCCCTGTAGACATTTCTAGTCCGACAGAAAGGCTTTTGGATATTGTAAAGGAAGCAGGATCTCACCTGGTGCTAGCCCTGGAGGATCTGCCTGATAATGTGACTCTAAGTTCTAAAATTCTTAGCTTAGAGGAAATTAAAGGCCTTTGTCAGGACGGGGAGAATCAGAAGGAAGTCATCCATATAGATGGGGAAAATACCTTTTACATTCTCTTTACCTCAGGAAGTACAGGAAAGCCAAAGGGTGTAGAAATTACCTATGGCTGCTTGAATAATTTTTTGCTCTGGATGAGCTCTGTAGTAGAAAAAAATGGGATTTCTCACCCAGACTTTATAAACCAGGCTCCTTTTTCCTTCGACCTTTCTGTAATGGATTTATATACCAACCTTTACATGGGGGGCACGCTCAATATGCTCAGTAAGGATGTTCAAATGGATTTTTCTAGCCTATATGAAAATTTGGCTAATTCCCATTCTACTGTTTGGGTATCCACTCCATCCTTTGCAGATATGTGCCTTTCCGATAGACAGTTTTCTCAGGACCTAATGAAGGACCTAAGGCTCTTTCTCTTCTGTGGTGAGGTTCTTACAAGGGAAACGGCAGAAAGGCTTTTGGAGAGATTTCCACAGGCTTCCATAGTCAACACCTATGGGCCTACAGAGTCTACTGTAGCAGTGACGGAGGTGAAAATCACTAAGGAGCTGCTGGCAGAGGATAAGCCTCTTCCTATTGGCAAGGCTAAGGAAGGAACTGAAATAGAAATTTGGTCAGAGCAGGAAGAGTGTGCAAAGGCCAATGAGCCTGGGGAAATAATAATTCTTGGAAATACAGTTGCCAAAGGCTATTTCCATATGAAGGAGGAAACGGAGAAGAGGTTTTTGGCCTTAGAACGAGGAGGAAGATTTCTTCCTGCCTATAGAACTGGGGATAGAGGCTTTTTGGACGAAAAGGGTATTCTCCATTTCTTGGGTAGGGGTGATAACCAAATAAAGCTTAATGGATATAGAATAGAAATAGGAGATATTGAGGAGAATTTGCTAAAGCTAGAGTCTATTTCTATGGCTGCCGTTTTGCCTAAGGTAAAGGATGGAAAAACAAAAAGCCTAGTGGCCTTTGTAGTCCTTAATGGTGATATACCAGCAGACCTGAGCGAGCGAAAGTATATTGGTCAGCTAAAAGAGGCATTAAAGGACTATATACCTGAATACATGGTACCTAAAAAATGGCATATAATGACTGAAATGCCGTTGAATTCCAATGGAAAAACTGACAGAAATCAATTGAAGGAGCTTTTGTAATGACATTTTTCTCCGGTATAGATTTTTTTGTTGTACTGGTATTAGCCTGCATTCCGGCTGTTGCCTTGGGCGTTTTAGAAAAGAATTTGAAGTATTATAGACTTTTGGCGTCTATAGGAATTGTAGGCTATATTTTTTCTAATGAATTAAAAAACCTAGTCTTTCTCCTTGCCTTTGTAGTAGGGGAAATGCTACTGATAAAAATATATTTAGAATTAAGGAAGAAAAGTAGGAATGCCTTTACCTATAGGCTGTTTTTATTCCTGTCCATTCTCCCTTTGATTCTTGCTAAAGTTTCAGAGGTAACTAGCCTATCCCTCTTTCAGTTTTTGGGCATATCCTATCTGACTTTTAGGGTGGCCCAGGTTATTATCGAAATCTATGATGGCCTCATAAAGGAAGTAAAGGTTCTTGACTATTTAGACTTTATTCTGCTTTTTTCTACCTTTAGTAGTGGCCCCATTGATAGGAGCCGAAGATTTTTGGCAGATTCTAGTAAAGTCTTACAAAGAAAAGAGTATTTGGATTTAGTTGGCACAGGACTCATCAAAATAATAATAGGTCTATTCTATAAGGTGGTTCTATCTGCTCTCATGTACCTTATTCTAAAGGAAGAAATAGGCTGCTGCAAAACGGGTCTTGAGGCATTAGAATACGCTTACGTTTATGGGTTTTATATGTTTTTTGACTTTGCCGGCTACAGTCTTATGGCCATAGGCACATCCTATATTTTTGGAATCAAAACTCCAGAAAACTTCCATTTGCCTTTTGTTGCAACTAATATGAAGGATTTTTGGAATCGATGGCACATGACCCTGTCCTATTGGTTTAGAGATTTTATTTTCTCCAGACTCATGATGACATTTATAAGAGGAAAGTATTTCAAATCAAGGCTTACAGGAGCCTCTGTGGCCTTCATTACCAATATGACTGTTATGGGCCTTTGGCATGGTTTAGACTGGCAATATATAATTTATGGTGTTTATCACGGAATTTTATTGGCCATTAACGAAGCCTATGAAAAGAAGTGCAAATTTCATAAGAAAAATAAAAATCAGTGGTGGTATAAGGGTATTTCCTGGTTCATTACTATTAATTTAGTTATGCTCGGATTTTTCATTTTTTCCGGCCAATTTACTAAGGCGATTACCCTTATCATTGGAAAATAGTAGGAGCAAATTGTATGAAAAAAATACTGGCTGTTTTTCTTGCCCTCATTATGTTTGGTGGAACGGTAACCCTAATTTGGACAAAAACAGATGCAGAATTTGATAGACGAGTTGCCCAAATAAATAAAGGCATGAACTATATAGGCAAGTTTCGAAAAAGCAGCTATCCGAAGCTGCTGAAAAGGACTATGGATAAGCGAACCATCCTAATGCTAGGCTCATCGGAGCTTCCCTATTATGATGAGAAGTCTCATCCTCAGGCCCTGACTAAAAATGGCAATTCAGATTTTAATATAATGCTGGTAGGCGCTGCCCACGTTCAGTGCTTGGCTCAGGCAATCAATGTGGGAGCCCTAGAGCCGGGAATAAAAAACCATAAGGTGGTTTTAAATCTTTCCCCTCAGTGGTTCAAAAAGGGTGGCGTAGTGCCAGGAGCCTTCTCTAGCAAGTTTTCCCCTCAAATTTTCCACGACTTTATGGAAAACTCGAAAATTTCCAAGGAGACCAAGCAGGCTATTATCAATAGATGTAAGGTTCTCGTAAAGGATTGGCCTGAGGGTAAAAAGCTAATCGATAGGTACGACAGGCAGCTTAATGGAAGGGATAACCCGGTTTTTAATTTTATTTATTCCATTAGGGATAAATTTGATGAAATGCAGCTAAAGGTCAAGTATGTAAGAGATTTTCCTCCTCTAAAGCATTTAAAAAGAGGAAGAGTAATATTCGGCGAAATCGACTTCAACAGGCTTTTAGCCATTTCGGGACAGCAGGGTAAGGAGGAATGCACTAACAACGCCTTTTACATAAACGACAAGTACTTTAACAAGAAGCTTAAGCCAAATTTCGAAAAAATGAAGGGCTTTGCCGCTGGCAGAAGCTATATGCCTTCGCCAGAATATGGAGATCTGGACCTATTTTTGAGGGTCTGCAAGGAGCTGAACTTAGATGTAATGATGATTAATGTACCTGTCAACGGCTACTGGTATGACTATGTAGGCTTCCCAAAGGTAGAAAGACAAAAATATTACGAAAAAATTAGAGAGCTGGCCAAGGAAAAAAATGTTGAGCTTTTAGATTTGACCGAACACGAATACACTCCTTATTTCTTTAAGGATGGTATGCATTTAGGTTGGAAAGGATGGGTCTTTGTAAATGAAGGCATTTATAAATTTTATAAAGAGGATTTACCAAAATAAGGTGGCTAATGTAATAATAAATGCCTGTGGCATCTATTTACTCCTAATGGGTATTTTTATATACTTAACCTATACAGACACTTACAATGCGCCGGCCTTTATTTACAATCAGTTCTAAAGGGATAAAAAGGAGGTAATAATGGAAGAAAAAGTATTGGAACTTTTAGAAGAAATTTGTGATGACCATGTAGTTTTTGAGGATAGAGATATTAATCTTTTTGAGGAGGATCTCTTAGACTCACTTACTTTTACAGAGCTTTTGGTAGAGCTAGAGGAAAGGTTTGACATTGTCATCTCTCCATCAGAAATCGAGAAAAGCCAAATTGATACGCCAAACAAAATCATAGCTGTCATTAAAGCTAAGGTAGAAGAAAATTAGAGGGCGGCCTATTGCTTTTGTAGGCCGTCTATGTTAAACTAGATGGGCTAGGCAAGGGGTCTAGTCGGAACATAGGAAATTGAGAAAGGAGAGTGTACCATGAAGGAAGGAATCCATCCTGAGTATAAGGAATGTAAAGTTACTTGCGCATGCGGAAACACTTTTATGACAAAATCCACTACTGAAGAGATGAAGCTAGACGTTTGCTCTGCATGTCATCCATTTTTCACAGGCCAGCAGAAGTTTGTGAACCGTGGCGGAAGAGTTGAAAAGTTTAAGAACAAGTATAAGCTTGACTAATATGGCAAGTGTAGCGAGCAGTAGCTCGCTTTTTTTGTGTGAAAATATGGGAAAGTTACCAGATAATGCGAAAATATAATTTTTTACCGTAATCAATATTGATATATGTCATTTGAAGTCACTATAATGTTATTTAGTAAGAAATTTAGCACACTACTTTTATTATACTCCTCGTATTATAAAGTAGTAGTGTTTATAGTCCCTCTCCAAGGACTGTATGCTATACTGTTGGAGATACTGTGGATTGTTTTTATCACTCCTACC
>CASDYG010000014.1 GCA_949285555.1 uncultured Eubacteriales bacterium
TATATAAATAATATTAAATTTGCAATTCATAAATTTTATTTGTGTTTCAGCATTTTTATAAGGGTTTTTGCTTTCTTTTCTTTTTTGTAAAACAAAACATCCTCTTTAAAGGTTTGCGTTTTCATTTTTATTGTAAATTTTATTTATTGAAATTTCAACCTTACTTTTATATTTTTAGTATAGTATGCAATAAGAACAAATTTATTATTAATCGTCTATTTAAAATTAATGATTACAGCTCTTTCTCTCAACCCCTTTGCTACCAATACAAAAATTTTGAAAATAATTTAATACAAAATAATATAACCTGCTCATTATTTCAGCCAAAAAATTCTTTAACACAAATTAATTTGGCTTAATTATATTCTTATTATTTTAATATATGATTCCTATATCCCTTTTATTTCAACCTATAGACGATATGTACTTCTTCAACATATTAACTATGTGCATCTTTTTCTTTCTCATCGCATTCAGCTAAATATTTAAATTCTGTCGATAGATTAACTGACTATAGTTACTTTTTTATGTTCTATTTGTATTTAGCGATTTTTTAAGTATCTTGCTACCACTGTTTATTATGAACTAAAAAAGCCACAGCTACTTAAACCGACCTCCCATCTGTTAGATTTTAGGTCTAACTTTTGGGGGTCGGTTCATATTGCCATGGCTCTTTAAATCATACATCTTAAATTTGTTAGAAGCTCTCAATCACCTTTGTAAGCTTTTCTCTAACTTCATCATCTGGTGATTGAAGACACACTATGGGATTTGTAACTATGACAGTTCCTATAATTCTATTAGGAATTTCCGCCATTCCCTTAAATAATATCCAAAAAATTCTGATATACCAATTGCAATAGACAGCATTACTATACCTCCTATAGCAGCAATTACTGCAAGCTTCCACTCTCTAGCAATAAGGGATATAACAATAGCTGCAATATATAGCTTTTCTACGATTTCATAATCTATCAGTGCAACATTAAAAAATGTTTCTAGTATAATGCCTTCAAAAACTATAATCCCAAACAGCGTACCTACTACTATATATGCTATGCGAGATATAACCCCTAGATTTTTCCATTTTTCTGACAAATGTTTAATTTTCATAAAATCTCCTTGTTACCCTAAGGAAGAAATGGTGCTAGTATCGGGTATTGTACCTTTAAAACACTTGTTCCACCAACTTTAGAAAAAAATAATAGTATAGCTGCTATTGCATAGTTTCTAGAACGTGTTCCAAGTTTTCTAATTTTGCCAAAATTACGTGCTATATTATGCACGAACTGAACATCACACATGCTATTCCATCTTCCTTTTGAGTCATAACGTTTATCATGTACTTTACACTGATCATCCAAAATATCTATAGGATCCTTACCGTTATTCCCTAATTCACACCAATTACCATATCTTGTCAGTCCCTTAATTATAGCTCTTTTTTTTTCCTATTATTACTTTCATAGTTCTTATTTTGATCATCTTTGAGCATTTCATTATAGGCTCTGCCTATTTCTATAACTTCATTACTCGCATTATGTTCTTTGGCTAACTCGTCATCAAACATTTTATCCCCTTCGTAATTGATATACATTTCTACATCGTATAGCAATTGTTTTATATGTTCCACATCGTCATTTGTAGTTGAAGCTTCTGTATGACAGATCTTTTTTCTGTTCCGTGAACTACATTAGCAGGTATTCCCCCAAATAAAATTACTAATATTAATGTTAAACTTATTATTTTTTCATATTATTGCTTTTGCTCTCTAAAAAGATAATTAATTCCCCCTAGCATCATGGTTAATATTATAATATCATTCGTCATTATAGCTGTCAATTTTTTATTTCATCAGCTCAACTGTTTTTATTTCCCTTGCTATTTATCGTGAACTAAAAAAGCCACAGCTATTGCTATGGCTCTTTAAATCATACATCTTAAATTTGTTAAAAGCTCTCAACCGCCTTTTTAAGCTTTTCTATAGCCTCATCATCTGGTGATTCCAGACACACTATGGGTTCTGTAACTATGACAGCTCCCTTTTCTTCCATTAACTCTTTCCAGCTATCCATATATGCACCATCGCCCCAGCCGAAGGAGCCAAACATGAATACTTTTTTATCCTTGAATTCTCCTATGGCATCAATTGATGGCATGATGATGGTATCATCTACCTCTTCTGTCCCACATGCAGGAGATCCAAAGACCATTAGGTCTGTATTAGAAAAATCGGAGTCAACCTCTTCGTTGAATACATTGACCTCCATTCCCTTTTCCCACATGGCGTCTACAAGTATATTAGCCATTTCTTCAGTATGTCCACTTCCACTATAGTATACTAAATTAACTTTCATATTTTTCCTTTCTCATGCAATGTATTATATATTTACATCTCTATCTTGAATTTGTTTTCCTATTTATCATACCAATTGCTACTAAAGACATCACAATAGTGATGATTAAAACACTCCACTCATTGTCATCTCCCGTTTGGGGAACACTATTTTTATCCTTTGGTTTTTCATTAGATTTATCCTTCAACTGTATACTATTTCCTGTAGTTGAAGCTTCATACTTGGAGTCTGACTTCCCATTTGGTTCTACAGGTGCTGGCTTCCCTGGGGCTGGCGCCGCCTCCTCAGACGGAGGAGCAGGTTTTGTATCTTCAGACACTGGCTCTTCTGGCACCGGATTTGGTGTTTCAGGATCCGTCGGTAAAGGAGTAGGCTTATCTGGAGCTTCTGGCGTTGGTTCTACAGGCACAGGCTCTGCAGTTTCATCTTTATCGTTTATTAGCGATTCCCTATTAAACACCAATTTCATTCTTGCAGCAGGCTTTGCACCCTTCATACCATCGTTGTCTACTCTTATATAATAGGTATCTTTCTCCTCATCAGGTAGCTCAATAACTAAAAGCTTGTCAAAAAGCTGCTTCTTATTCTCATCATTTATGTCTGTAAAGTTTGAAAGCCTTGTTACAGGATATTTGTCGCTGTCAAGTTCATTTTGATAAACTGATAGTTCAAGTAAATGTGCGGTAATACCTACTACACTCATAGGTTTCATGCTTGTAACAAGATACCTTTTACCATCCTTTCCTATGAGCAACTGAGCTTTTTTGTCAAACACTCCCGATGCCATAGACATATCATCACTATCTTGTCTTAGTATATTGATTTCTCCACTGTAATAAGGCAGACTATACTTCCTGTTTTCAAGTACATTTCGTGTCTTTTCTACAGCATTTTCTAAAGCTTGCATATCATTTTTGTTGATCTGCTCTTCTAATTCTGTCTTTGCCTCATTCAGCAGCTTTACGGTATCCTCACTTAATATCTTTGAAGTAAGTGGATTATTGATGATATTTATTAAATCTTTAGCCTCTTGTATTGCAAAGTCATCCTTATTTTCCATTTCCAATAGAGCTTTATCAACATATGCATTTATTTTTGTTGCAAACTCCATATATTTTATTTCAGACTTTGATGGCTTACTTTTCGCTTCCTCCACTACTCCCTTTGCTTTAATAGCACTTACGGTATTTTGATTTTTGATTTCCTCTGCTCTTGCCATAGCAGCTTCATAAAACTTTTGAGCTTCACTCTTACGTTTGGCCGCATTTTGCGTTCCTATCACATAATACCCTTCTGGAGAATAGGCTTCTATTTTCAGGCTATCCGCTCTTCTGGATACCTTAATCGGAGTTAGGCGTCCATAAGCATATTTATATGCAGTGCTATTTCGCCAATCCTTGCTTCCTCCAGAATTTTTCAAGGTAATATTAGCTCTTGGAAAAGCTTCCTCTTCCCAACCATCAGCATACATAAGTTCAGCAGGATCTCCATTTTTATTAACAAAGCTTAGCTTCATTATTTTTATATCGGTAAGTCCTTTTTCCGCTGCTTGCTCTTGTATTTTATTTTTCACCTCTTCGGCAACAGTATCATCATATTTCATTACCGTATCATCATAGAGGACATAGTTTCTATTTGTATCTCCGATAACTGCCATTTGCATTACATCTACAATAGTGGGCTGGGTCTCATCAATACCCTGAGCTTCATAAGGCACAACATATGTGAGTGTATCAGAGCTCTTACTACCATCAGCATTAAAGCCCTTTACTTTTACAGTAACTTCTCCACCCTTAGCAGTTACAAATGGTGCTATGTGATCATAAGCTAAGCTAATTCTGAAAAATGAATCCGGCAAGAATCTGTGCTTATTTTGAGCCTTAATAGTTGCCTCATTTGAATCCATAGTAGGTTCACTACCATCTAAAGTGTACTTTATATGTCTTAGCTCACTAAATATGAATGAATCCTTTGCAAAGTCAATACTTGTCGAAAAACTGCCCGTATTTAATCTGTACTTTGTACCGTCTTTGCTATTATATGGGGAGTATTTTACTCCATCTCTTTGAAAGTCAAAGGGCAACTCTTTTTCTGTATCATCTTTTGTTCTAAAGCTTTCTTGATGTACTAGTAGCAGCTGTGGTGCCTTAAATGAAATATTTGCGTCATTTAAATCCGTATCTTCCCATGTTACAAGGCTGCCGTGCTGTATCCTTGGTCCATTGGCTACAGAAGGAAAAGCTCCAGCAATATACACCTTCGTGTTATCTCCTACTGGAATGTCAGCAGTAGAAAATTCATAATCTCCGATAATTTTACCTTCTTCTAACTTCTTAGTGTCCAGCTTGGTGAAGCTACTATAATCGAAATTATAGCCTTTTTTAGGTGGCGCATCAAAAGAGTACCATACATCTTCGGAGCCTCTGTCGTAGGCATTTGGATCATCAGCAGGACCATATTTTTGCTTCGAGAAAAAGTATATTCTCAGGTATTTTTTGCCTTCCTTTTCAATAAGCTTTGCATATGGATCCAGCATACGATTCATCTGAACTCCTGTAACAGATAGAGCTCCAATGTTAAGCTTTACATATTTTTCGCTATCAAGCTTTTCTGTAGCTGGTACAGGTGTATTATTGTCTTCACTAACATCACCTGTGCCCTCTTCTGGTTTTGTATCTGGCGTGAGGCTATCGTTTTCACCACTTTCTTCACTACCCGCTTGTGGATCAAGATCAGCTGTTTTTTGTGCCCTTGGATAATCTATTGCAACATATGCATCAGGACTGCTCATCATTGCAGCCACATACATATTCATAAAAAATCCATTGGTGCTTTTATCTAAAATTGGAAATAGAACATCCTTAGGTTTACCATTTTCTTCATATGTACTCAAAACAGTAGCATCTCGTTTAAATTCATCCGTTAGAGCAGTACCCTCATAATACTTGATTGCCTCAGCATAGCCCTTAATGAAAAGTACACTAACTGGCTGAAATCCCACTTTAAGAGTTGCAGTTCCATCTCTTTCTACTTTAAGTTCACCAGTCTCTGGCAAAGCACTTCCCGCCATTGAATTCTTATTAACATCATTGGCCTTCTTCATTTTTATTGGAACACTATATACTCCAGGCTCTAAAACGGTCTTTTCAGTTCCAAATTCGTATACCCCTTCTGAAGCATGTGCCTCAATATTTGAAAGAGATAGCATTGATATGCATAATACAAAGCTCAGTCCAACAGCAAATAGCTTCGTGCATAATTTCTTGAAATTCATCTTCCCTCCTATTTTTACTCTTTTTCTTTATACTAATATCCCTTCATCTTCATTAAATCTCAGTATTTTCATCTACGACTTTCTTTTACTCTTCATCTTTATTATATGGTCTGCAATTGAAGTTGTAGATTTCCTGTGAGATACAAGAATTATTGTACTTTCCCCTCCTTTCTCTTTTAAAGCTTTAAGTATAATCGCTTCATTTAGTGCATCAAGATTGCTAGTTGGTTCATCCAGTAATATAAGAGGTCTTTCGTATAAAAATGCTCTTGCAATGCCAATTCTCTGCCTCTCACCACCAGATAGTGTATCCCCCAGCTCTCCCACTTGAGTATCGTATCCATCTTTTAAGCTCATTATGAACTCATCTATAGATGCGGCCTTAGCAGCCCTTTTAATATCTTCAATTGAAAAATGATTATTCCCCAGACTTATATTATTAGCAATCGTATCTTTAAATAATATAGTTTCCTGTGTCACATATGATTGCATACTTCTCAAATTATTCGTGTTTATATTTTTTACATTTTGATCTGAAATAGTGATTTGTCCATGATCCACATCCCAAAATCGCATAATCAGCTTTAAAAGGGTAGACTTGCCCGAACCACTAGGTCCATGTAGAGCTGTTATGCTTCCTTTTGTTAGTTTCATTGAAAAATCACTGATAATTTTTTCATTTTCATATGAAAAATCTATATTTTCTACATTTAATCCTTCGAAGCCTATTTCATCCTGTCCAGTTACATCTTTTACCACTGGTTCTTCCTCTAACAATTGTAAAAGCCTTTCTCCAGAAGCCAGAGTTTGATTTAAGTTATTGGAAAGCGATGATAATACGATGACAGGTCCAAATGAGCTTATGATGCTTGATGCACCTATGAGTATTTCTCCCTCACTTATTTTTCCTAATTGATTTAAATAAATTAGCATACCAGTAGCAATGCCAAAAAAAGCCCAAATTGAAATATTAGTTACAGATTGCTGATATCCTTCCAAAACCGATAGCCTTTTTCGTAGTTTGTTGATTGCTTCTGAACCCGCAATCATCTCATTTCGCCTTTGTACTCCAAAATCATATTGAATAATTTCATCAAGCCCTCTCATCGAATCTAATACCTTGCTATTGAGATCTCCAAATTTATTCCGGTACGAAAGCCCTGTATTTCCACCTTTCCCGCCAAAGTAAAGTGGGATAATTGCACCAACAAACACATATCCACAAAAACCTACAAGCGTAAGCCATCCCGAAATTGAAAACATAAATAACATCATTATGGAGCAAGTAGTAATGGCAATTAAAATAGGAGATATGGTATGAGCATAGAAAACCTCTAATAGCTCCGTATCTGCGGTAATGATTGATATAAGATCACCCTTATCTCGCCCTTCCAGCTTTGCCGGAGCCAATTTTCTGAGCGCATGAAATACTTTGTGCCTGAGTACCGCCAAGAGCTTAAAAGCTATATAATGATTACAATATTGTTCAGCATAATGAAGTATTCCTCTAAGAATCGCCATTACTATAATAGCTATGACAACGATTCTATATTCTACTGTGCTCAAATGAAAAAACATTCCGCTTCCAAGGTTAAGTCCCAGCTTTTCTGAAATAATTGTTCCAAGCATACCTATTGAGGTTATGGTGATAAAGATAGCACATAAAAACCCAAGGCTGCCAAGGATAACTGCTCCGATCATAATTGGAAGCATTGGCTTCACCTGACCTATCAGTTTTAACATTATCTTATAGCCACTTCTTCTGATCTGATTATTTCCATTACTGTACAATTTCAGACCTCCTGTAGCTTTCTAGCTTTTCCTGTGCTAAGAAAAGATTAGCATATTCACCGTCTTTTTCCATAAGCGTGCTATGAGTGCCTTTTTCTACAACCTCACCATCTTGCATCATGTAGATTTTATATGCATCTATCACATTTGCCAGCCTGTGAGATATAACAATGATGGTTTTATCACCTGCCATTTTTTTAATAATTGACATGATAATATTCTCACTTTCTACATCTATACTAGATGTAGCTTCGTCAAATATATAAACAGGTGTATCTTTTATAATGGCTCTTGCCATTGCCAGTCTTTGCCTCTGTCCACCTGAAAGATTCGCTCCTCCCTCCTGAATAAATGTATCTAGGCCCTGATTATTTTTTAGGAATTCCCATAAATTAACCTGCTGAAGAATTTCTTTGAGCTCGTTATCATCTATATCTGTCCGCCCCATAAGCAGATTATATCTGACAGTACCCTTGAAGATATATGAATCATGACCTACATAAGTAATAGTTTTTTTGATAGCTGATTCACTTAATGTTTTCTGATTTTTATCTCCAATAGCAATATCACCTTTAAAGCCAGTATTTTTCCCTGCCAGAATTCCGGCAAGTGTACTTTTCCCACAGCCCGAGCGTCCAACAATGGCAGTAAGTCTGCCATATGTAAACTCCATTTCAATATTTTTTAAAATAGCTCTTTTATCATCATAAGAAAAACTGACATCACTAAGGCTGATACCACTTGTAATATCACTTACTTTCTCATTTCCCCGGGCCGGCTTTCGCTTATTAAGAAGATCAAAAATCTTATCAGCTGCGGCCATACCATTCATCGCTATATGAAAGAATGATCCCAGTAGTCTAAGTGGCACAAAATATTCTGCCGCTAAAAGTATCATTGCAATGGTACCAATTATGCTTAATCTATCGTTTGTATATTCCCACAGTGCAGTAAGCATACCCGCTGCAGCACCACCATAGGCAACAAAGTCCATAATGGTAATAGAGTTAAGCTGCATAGTTAGAACCTTCATAGTAATTTTCCGAAAGTTCTCTGCCTGTCTATCCATTCTATCTGCCATAATCCCATCGGCCTGATAAATTTTCAGTGTTGTAAGCCCCTGTACACTTTCTAAAAAGCTATCTCCAAGTCCTGTATACACACCCCAATATTTAGACAATAGCCTTTTGGCAATTTTTTGTACACTCATAATTGAAAGAGGAATAAGTGGTACACAAAATAAAAGTACCAGTCCTACCTTTAAACTAAATATTGCCATAGTCACAAAAAGAGTCAGAAATGCTACCATGCTGTAAAAAAATTGTGGCAAATACCGACTAAAGTATATTTCTAGCTGCTCTACCCCCTCTGTAGTCACCTGTACTACTTGAGAAGTACTGACACTTTGTCTATACGAAGGACCTATCTCTAGCAGCTTTTCATATATCTTATCCCTTAATAATTCTTTGACCTTATGACTGGACATATACGAATTTCTTGCTGCAAAAATATCTGTTGCAAATCTACCTGCCATGCCTGCAAATATAATCGCAATATAAATATACAGGCTGTCATTAAAGGTACGATAAGAAATCCACCTACCTACTATAATTGCAATGCTAATAACCATGGCAATTTGAAGTAAAAGTCCAACCCAGCGACATATGACTTCAAAAAAAATGTACTTTTTTTCTGAACCTAGAAAAGAAATTAATCTTCCTTTTATCATTTTATATTCAATAAGTTGAGGTATCTCTAGTAATTGCTACTGTTATCCGTACCTTCCTTATATTCTCCTTTTATTTCCGATTTTACAAAAAACACAAAATAAATCACATGAAAAAGCCATACGCATGCTAAGCAAATTAGACCAGCAGGCTTTTCTCGCATAAAGTATGCTCCAAAAACCATAACCAGCGTTACGGAACATATTACCCGAAGCTTAGTACCCCTTGTCATCGCCCTTCTTTTAGCGTAACTTTCTAGATGATTCTTATATAGATTCGTTTGGAGAAACCAGTCATGTAATCTGTCAGAGCTTTTTGCAAAGGCAAAGAGTGTAAACATATAAAAAGGGAAGGACGGTAGAAATGGTACTACGATACCAATCGTTCCTATTCCCAATGAAATTAGACCAAAAAAAATCCACAGACCTCTACTAAGTTTATTTTTAGACTTCCTTGTCATTATCTTTTCATTCTGTTTTATGCTTTTCATTAAACTTCCTTAAACCGTTAGTACAAACTTTCTTCCATCTATATCTCTTACCGGCAGCGAGATGTCGTAAAGCTCATCTATAATATTTGCATTCATTATCTCCTGTGGCCTACCTGTAGCTACTATTTTACCACCCTTTAATCCAATAATGTTATGAGAATAATGAATAGCTTGATTTATATCATGTAGTACCATGATAATAGTCATGTTATATTCTTCATTCAGCCTTTTGACCAGCTTAAGTATTTCTATTTGGTATCTTATATCAAGATATGTGGTGGGTTCATCCAAAAAAAGTATCTTGGGACTTTGTGCCAGTGCCATAGCTATCCATACTCTCTGTCTTTGTCCACCCGACAATCTGCTCATCTCTCTATCTTTGTACTTATATACGTTTGTCTCCGTCATAGCCCATTTTATTATTTCATCATCTTCATCGCTTCTGCCAGACATAAAACGCAAATGAGGCGTTCGTCCAAACGCCACCAATTCTTCTACTCTCATATCCATGGGAAATGAATTGCTTTGATGAACAATGGCTACCTGCGAGGCAAATGTCTTAAGTGAGAATTCATCAATGGATTTCTTCCATTCCTCATCTATCAGTGTAATTTCTCCTGCATCCGCCTTAAGATTCTTCGTCATAAGGTTAAACAAAGTGGTCTTGCCACACCCGTTTGCGCCCATAAAGGTGGTAATTTCACCAGTTTTTATCCCAAAGGATACACCATTTAAAATAGGCTTTTTCCCATAAGCAAAATGTAGATTTTCCACTTGGAAGGAAAGCCTGCCTTCATTATTCAATTCTTCAATCGCCATATGTTCTTCCTCTTTAAGTTCAAAATCCATACTTAACCAATGTATCTGTTTACCTTATTTTAAGCTACGCTCCATAGTTCTTAGTTTTTCTCAGAAGAATTATGAAGAAAGGCCCTCCTACAACACTCATTATAATAGGTGCAGGTACTTCATACGGAGCGGCGATGCTCCTGCCTACAGTATCAGCTAGTAAAAATGTAAATGCTCCCAGCAAGATGGAAAACGGAATTAGTGTCTTATGATTACTACCAACAAGAAGTCTGCCTATATGTGGTACTATAAGCCCCAGAAAGCTAATCGCTCCAGCTACCGCTGTACATATGGAAGCCAGAAGAACTGCAATTAAGGATACAGCTATCCTCATCTTATCAATATCTATTCCAAGACTGCGCGCGGTTTTATCCTCTAACGCCATGATGTTACATATTCCCATCGCCAATAGAGCTAATATTAGACCTAACAAGATATACGGGAGTAAGGTATACACATCACTCCATGTTTTTTGTGCAATGTTGCCCTCCACTATTGCTGCCACACCTCCTCGGCTACCTCCAGTCATATAGTTTAATGCCGATGAAAGCCCAGCAAACATTGCGCTGACTGCTACACCTGTGAGGATTATCCTTAAAGGAATGAGTCCTTCTTTCCATGAAAGACTATAGATAATGAAGAACGCCAGTATTCCACCAGCGAAAGCAAACATTGGCGTTACAAAAAACAGCGATGGGAAAAAGGCAGTGACAAATGAAGCAACAAATGCTGATCCGCCAGATATTCCTATAATACCAGGGTCTGCAAGTGGATTTTTAAGCACTGCCTGGAATAATACTCCAGAACATGCAACTCCTGCTCCTGCAAGTATGGATATAACTATCCTTGGAAATCGCAAGTTATATATTACAGCAACATCATCAATTCTTCTAATGAATAGTCCTGTGTATAGCTCTTTCAGACTAACATGCAGGCTACCAATATTAATAGCTGCAAAGATTATTATAAGTAGCATTATTGATACTACCACAAAAGAGATGGTTGCCCTTATTTTTTTACCTTTCATTACTAAACTGTCATCATTTATTGAGTTAATAGCTTCTGCTTTGTTAGAGTTATAGGCTCGCTTCCTTTGCATATCCATCCTTCCTCCCCGTAAGGGCAACCTTTTTTGTTGATAGCATTTGGCTTATTGAGTTGCTTTCTTTAGTACATCCTTATCCGTTTTATTTGTAGCGTCACTATCCTTTGCATTCTTTTGTGCTTTTTCGCTATTTTTCTTTGCCTTTTCAACATCTCCATCATTTTCAGGATAGAGCATTGGTTGAAGCTCCTCAAGTGCTAGAGGATAATTAAATGTTGCACTCATTCCAAAGTACTCATAAGTGAGGTCGTACACCCTGCCTTCTTGTACAGCCTTAAAGTTTTTCCAAATATCATTAGTAGCAAAGTCCTTATTGAACATTTCTACAACCGAATCTGGCAGCGCATGAGCTGCTCTTAAAATAATGTCCGGCTCCTTCTTTTTCATGTCCTCAGTATTTACTGTTAGAAACTCCTGTTTAGTCCCAGAGTATACGTTTTCACCACCTGCCATTTCCACCAGGCTTCCTACATACGAATTTTCCGTAGCAATGATGTAGCTACCAGGCAGTCCCATCAATATTAAAACTTTCGGCTTTTTCTTTCCTTTATTTTTATCCTTATATTCATCATAAAACTTGCGAAATTCATCTACCAGCTTTTTCGCTTCTTTTTCTTTACCATAAATTTCTCCCAGTTCCTGAATAGATCTGTACATACCGGAAACACTTCTCAAATTTAGAAAAGCCCAATCAGCATTTATGGCATCATATTTAGGTTGAAGAGATGATTGCAGACTAGCCGGACTAAGTATCCAATCTGGTTTTATTGCTCCTATCACTTCCATATCAGGGCTCATGGAATAGCCCACCTTCTTTACTTCCTTATATCTATCTGGGATGGTAGAGATAGTAGTTTCACATACTCCTGCAAGGTCCAGCCCCAGCTTATCACATATCTGAGCTGTAGCAGGAGATGTTGCAACAATCTTAGGCGCTCTGCCTAAAGCCTGCACCTTCGCTTTGGCAGCTTCAACTGCCTTTTTCTCCTTAGGATCCTTTATTTCAAGCATGGAATCCACACTGTCTTTTTTACCGGAATCTGTCTTTTCACTCTGATCTACACAACCACTTAAATTACCAACCGTAAGAATCAAGGCAAGTAAAACAGCAAAAGTTGTTAATTTTCTTTTTAGCTTCATAATATTATCTACCTCCTAGCTTCTTTCTTCTAAGGTAGTAGATACCTCCTGCTACTATTATCACAAGTAGCAATACGCCTGCACCTATAAAGCTCGTTTTAATAGCAGTATTTTTCTTTTCACCATCACTAGACTTATCGCCAGCAGTGGAAAGGCTTAATCCCATTGAAGAATTAAGCTTTTTAGAGGTTGCATCATCTACTGCAGGAGAAGCTTCTTCAGTAATGTCATTTTTCAGTTCTTTCTTTTTTCCTTTTTCTTCCTCTTCCTTAGCTTCTACCTCTGCAACCTTGCTTTCGATAGCAGCCGTCATACTACCTCCAGTCTCTCCGGCGGCTTCTATATCTAGATTCCCACTGGTTTCTCCACTAAAGTTATTTGGATAGAAGTAGAAAATTACATCACGGTGCATAGGATCGACATGCATGGTGCCTCTTACAACGCAATTTTCACTAGGGACCCACAACTTTACATCTACCGTACCATTGTTTTGAGATGAGTTGTGATTTACTATAGTATGCGATACTGGCGTCCAACCACTATCTCCTACATTTTGTACTGAAAATGAGTGGTTGCTAGTATAGTTATACAAAAACATTCTAAATGTCAGATAATTATTTCCATCGTCTGCCACTTCAAAAATACCCTTTGTGGCAAGGGTCCCCGCTACCATGCCTTGGCCTGTATTGTAGGAGGCTGCTCCTCCACTGTCTTCTATAACCCCTGTAACAGGATGAGCATAGCAAGGATTTATTTGACAGTTATATAAATCTCCAGCAAACACTTTATCTGATTCAAGCTTGATACATAAGGCTAATATTAACCCCACAAGCATTATAACAGCAAAGCATTTGCCACACGCCTTATTTTTCATTTGTACTCCTTTGTACTCCTATTATAATTACATTTTATTTAAATTTCTCTTAACATATCTTGCTATACTATGTATAAAGTAATAAAAAGGAGCATATGCTCCTTTTTATTGTCAATAGCTAGTTAAGTTCATTTTCTTTTCTACCATAAATAGCAATTAGAGAAACCGCAGCCAAGGCCATCATGCCTGCATACATACCTAAGGCTTGGTTATCTCCGGTTTTAGGAGCCTTCTTTGCATTTAAGCTGTTGTTTAGGGATGGCTTTTGTGCAAGCTTATTTTCTACTACAGGAGCCTTCTTATCAATTGTGTTTTTTCCAATATCAGCAGGGCCTGACGGAATAGGTGAAGGTGCTGGTTTAGTATTATCTTCTGTAGTCTTCTTTGATGCCAGCATTTCTTCCTTTGCTTTATTCAGCTTTGCTATCTCTGCCTTCTTAGCCTCTACATTAGCTTTAGCATCAGCTGCTACCTTCTCTGCTTCTGCCTTAGCAGTCTTTAATGCTTCCACCTTAGCTGTGTCATATTTACTTGTATCACCCTTTAATGCTTCATCTGCACTGGCAATTACCTTTTCAAGCTCTGCGCTAACTACTGCATTCTCATCTTCATACTTTTCTACAAGCTTTAGAGTGGTCCAATCCAGCTTCAAGAATACTTCCTGAGTACCAAGACCTGCTCCTATACTTTCCATAACTGGTACAAACACCTGAAGCGGAACCCATCCTTCATTTGTTTTAGCTTCCTCTACCAGAGGATAGGATACCTCATGTGGATAAGGTCCACCAAGCTCGTCTTTAACCGGCTTATCACCATCCATGTGATAACTATCAGTATTAGCTACAGCTGTAGCTCCAGTAGGTCTTCCGGAAGGCTCAAGTGTAAATCCAGTTAAGAAATACTTTAGAGTTCCCAGATAACCTTTTTTGCCCATAAGGTTCATAGGTATGAATTTCATGTGGACAGTCGGAGCTCCGCCCTTCACATCTATAACGATTTCATGATCAATAGCATTATTAGACATGGAATCGCTTTTCTTATCCACCTTTATCATTTTGCCCTGTACAGTATATTTTCCATCGGCAAGGTTTGATGGATCTAGTGCCGCTTCATCAGCAAATGACTGAAGCAATGTTGCTGGAGCCATTACAGCCACAAGAGCAAGTGCCATAATCATGCTACCTACTGACTTAAATATTTTATTTGCCTTCATTGTAGATACTCCTTATCTATAAATTTTGTTAATTAATGCTAACAGGATTATAACACTTATGTTAGCTATAGTCAACAACATAAATTGTTTCTATATCCTTGATTTTATTTTTTAAAATTTTAATTTTTTCTTTACATTTTTTCGGTGGCGGGAGTATACTATAGGTATAAATAAGTAAGGAGGTATGGTCCAATGTTCTATTTATGATTTTAATAATCTCTCAAAATCACACCAGGAGGACAAAAAAATGAAAAGGAAAGTTAAACTATTTGCATTAACAATTTGTCTGATACTAATGTTACCATTATTATCTAACTCTAACTCTATTTATGGAATGGAAAATACTGATTCTATTTCTATAAATGGTTTTTCTAATGAACAAATCGTAGACGTGTATGTTGAGAATAACGAATTATATGTTGTTACGGTAGACCCACTTGGTATTACTGGAAAGTGTCCTTCATCAACCAAAGAAGTAACAAAAACATATAGTCGTGCAGAGTTAATAAAATTGCATGATAAAGTTAAAATAGAGCAATATATTCGTGAGGGACTAGCATCTTTTCTCGCTTCAGCACTATCTGGTTCTGATTTTTTAATTGATGCAATATCTCCTCTGGTTCACTCCGTATCTGATGATATTGAAAGGATCCTATTCCATTCATCCCAAGAAAAAATTACAGTAATATCAACTTTTACATGTACTCAAAAAGTTCAAGCTGGCACTTGGGGTCATGTATGGAGACTATCAAGTATGAAAGCCAAGTAGGAGGTAACCATATGAAAGCGAAAAATTTCTCTTTAATATGTATAGTATATGCTTTCATTTCAAATGCTATCGGGTCATACCTTTCGGTTATGTCTCCCCCTACCATTTCTAAAAATGTTATGTTTATAATAATCTTATTGCTAAATGTGATAAATTTGGCTTTACTTATAAAGCATATACTCATATATAAGAATATTGACTCCGGTCAAAAAAAGGCAAAATCAGCTATCGTTTTGATAATTTGCTATCAGCTAGCTGCTACCATTTACAACTTCACTTGCTATACTAGCTATGTTGATAATCTAGTGTTGCACCTTCATGGCTAAATTTAATAAAAAAAGAGAGGCGCCTTGCCTCTCTTTTTATTTACCTGTTATTCAATAATCTCAGATACTACTCCAGATCCTACTGTTCTTCCACCTTCTCTGATTGCGAATCTTAGTCCTTCTTC
>CASDYG010000015.1 GCA_949285555.1 uncultured Eubacteriales bacterium
TGTCATGCAGTTTTCAAGGTTCAACTATATCTGAAATGCATTTCTGCAATTCATTCAAAAAACTTTCATTTTAATCTTGACTTTTAATAGTTAGTCTTTCCCGTCCAAATAGCGCATTGTCCAAACTTATAATTATTGTTGTTTCTTGTGTCTATTATAAAATCTTTTCCTTTTATGCGGTAGTACACCTGCATATAAAAGTGCAGTACAATATAAAATCCCAAGCAATAAAAGAAATATTTTAAATATCAAAAACAAAGCAAATACCGTTAATGTTATTAAATAAAAAACCAACAATAGTTGAACTGACCCCCAAAAGTTAGACTTTTGGAGGTCACCTCACATATAGCTTAGTAGTCTTAAATTCTTCTTTAAATTATTTTGTGATTATCTTCTCTTCTCTTTAGGTACATGGTGCCTTTTCTTTTTATTTATTAGAAATTTAAAATCTGTTTCCAGCAGAAATAGTGCCAAAGTTAATATCAGCATTCCTACATAGCCTCTAGGGGTAAGTCTTTCTCCTGCAAGCCAAAATGCGGCAATTGCAGCAAACACCGGTTCTAAAGTAAATATTATCCCCACCCTGTTAGCCTCTGTATATTTTTGAGCAATCGTCTGCACTAGAAAAGCTACACCGGTACATACTACAGTTAAAAATCCCACGGCAAGCAGCGTTGAATTATCCGATATGAGCACAGGCTTCTCAAAAATAAGAGCTGAAACAAGGTTAAATATTCCTGTTGCCAGCATCTGAAAAACTGCTATTTGAAACAAATTAATTCTTTCATCCTTGGCTACTACCTCTAGTATCAGTATGAAAATTGCATAGCCAAAGGCACATAGAATACAGAGTAAATCACCAGGAAGGGTATCCATATTTATAGTCAAGCCTTCTTTTAAGGTCATAAGTACAATGCCTAAAAGGCAAAGTGTGGCAGAGAGCTTTACCTTTGTCTGCAATTTCCTCTTTAAAACCAGCATTTCTATAAATGGAATAATAATTACAGCAAGGCCACATAAAAATCCTGCATTAGTAAGTGTAGTATATTTAACACCCATGGTAGCTCCAAGGTATGTAATATACATAAAGAAGCCTAAAATAATACTCCATTTTATTGTCTGCCAGTTGATCTGCCTTAACTGTTTAATCGTGCAAAGGCCAATTACCAGAAATGCTCCAATGAAGCGATAGCTATTTAAGGTGAACGGACCCATGGATTTCAAGCTCAAATCTATCAAATAATATGAAATCCCCCATGATAATGTCACAAGCACCAAGCTTAAATCAGCCTTTGAACGGTTTGTCATATATTTCTCCTTCCCAACTGCAATTAAACTATGAAGATTCACCAAAAAATGCTACAAAGCTTTCAAGAGCAGTTTCTATGTCTAATATTCCTTTCTTATACTCCACTTCTATGCTATAACACCTTATAAGCTCTCTTTTTATTTGGTGTAGGCTCATGCTAGCTACGCTTTCCATTATTTTTCCAATGCGAAACTTATGAGCCTTTAGTACGACTGCAATATCATCCCCTCTCATTTGCTCCATGGATAATTCCTTGACAGCGAGCATGAGCTCCATCTGATTTATTAGTGTACTTATTATTTTAAGAGCCTCTGCCGGCTGCTTCATCTTATTCATCATTGCTGATACTTGTAAAAGAGCTTCATCTTTATTTTTTCTAAAAATATTATCCATGAAATCAAAGATAAAGACATTTTCTTCACCTACTATGGCACGCTGGATAATATGATACCAGTGCCCCTTTGTAAGTTTCGTATCACCGTCCCTGAAATGGATAAATTCTAACAGCAATGAATTGAACTTAGAAATATCATTCACAAAATCATTTAAGTTATATTCACTACCATTGTTTAGATATCCACTCAGCTCAATTATATAATTTATAGCCTCTATAGGTGGCTTCACAGGAAGTTTGCCACACTGCTTTTCCAAAAAAGAAATCAGCTGTGGCATTTTAAGGCGGCCAAAATCAAAGCAATGTGAAAGCCTTCTTATAAGAGCCGTAGTAGCAGGAAGTAGACTGCTGCTTCCAACGATTACAATCAACCCTATATTCCCATTTGCTTCCTCACATAGTTTGGATATTTTTGTATCCCAATGAGGTGCTTTCCCTTTATTGGCGTCTACAACAACAAGACGTCTTTTAGAACCCATAGGCACCATAAAAATACTATCTATGACGTCAGTATTTGGTTCATCAAAAAGACAAATTTCTGTAAAATCAAAGTAAACAAACTCAGGGCGTATCATGGCAGATTTTAGTCTTTTTATGGCAATATCTGTTAGATACTCCTCCTTTGACTCTAAGAAAATAGACTTTTTTGAGGTTAAGTATTCTTCTGATTTAATCCAGCTTATAAAGGCTTCAAACCCTTCTTGCTTCTTGCCATATCCCATACCTTAACACCTTTCCCTGTCCGTGACACCGCAATGGCTCCACAGCTTTTTGTATCGTATACAATTATATCATTTTCCTTTAATTTTTCAATGATGCCTTCATTAGGATGACCATATTTATTTTCTCCAACTCCAATTACAGCCACCAGTGGCTTTGTAGCTAATATCAAATCATTTGAACAGCTATATTTGCTTCCGTGATGGGGCACCTTGAGCACGTGACATCTAAGACTCTTTATTTCTTGATTTTTTCTCCCTCCGCCCTGAAGTCTATTTTTTCTATTCTCAAGTGCTTTATAATATGATATCATTTCTCTTTCAACCGTTTGTGAAATATCTCCTGTAACCAGTACCTTTAGCCCTCTCACATTTACCATATATACCGAAGATGCATCATTAGTACTTTTAATATTTTTCCTTTTCGGCCATAAGCATTCAACCTTTATTTTACCTCCACCTATCGATATATTATCTCCCATCCTAAGCTCACCTAAATTCTTTTGCATTCTCCCTTTCTCGTGGATTTCTTCTACTCCCTTGCTGTGATCCATATCACCATGAGTAATAAGACCGGCAACTATTATTTTTTGCATGTTCCAACATAAAAATGGAATGTGCACCTCTTCAGCCATATCACGTTTTGCCTCTCCCCCTCCATCTATAATTAAATTATTATCCGAACCAGTAAGCACTCTTTCTATCAGGCTATCGCCATTAAAATAAGATGCATCTCCCTGCCCAACATCAAGCATTATATATGGAGAGCTGCGAAAAGCATATTCCCGGTCAAAAATGGCGAATGAACTAAGTAAAAACAGCATACATATTAAAGCTGAACGCAAGATGAATTTTATATCCAAGCGACAAATGGAAATTTTCATTGTCTCTGAAAAACAGAACAGCAATATTAAGACCAAACACAATTTCATATAAGTTGAAGGAATTATACCCTCCCATGTCAGGCTTTCACCAATAGAAGAAAAAAATCCATTTATATTGTCCAAAATGTATGACAAGCCCCACAAAGTCTGTAACGGAATGTCAAATAATGTTTCATAAATTTGGCTTTCCATTGATATGGATGAAAACAAGCCGCTAATACATAATATGAATAGTATTGTAATTAAAATAATGATGCCTATTGACACCATAATACTTCCTAGAAAAACAGTTATTATATTAGCTACTGGGCTTAACATACTTATTCTGCCAAAAAATATCAAACCCACTATCATTGTGGATAGAAAAATCGGAATAAGTTTTCTAACGATATGCCTCCTGCTGTATGCAAAAAAACTAGTTAAAGTGTACAATAAAAATGCCATACTGTAGGAAAGCTGCATGCCAGTGCTGTATAGGATCTGTGGTCTTGCAATCATTTCAATTAGAAGCACGGCAGATGTAACTGTAACCCCATCGATGTTTCTATTATATTTGCTTCCTATTTCTCCAATTATGAAGGTAGAGGCGGCTCGAATTACAGAGGGGCTATAGAAGCACAAAGCCGCATAATAAATGGAAAATACATAAATAATAGGATGAAGACATCTCATGCGTAATCTTTTCAAAAGCAGACTTAAAAGCCTTAATATCACTCCCATATGAAGGCCGCTAACTGCAAGAATATGGGCAGTTTGATTCTTTCTATATGCCTCCTTTACTTCCCTGTTCATAAGTGAAGAATCACCAAAAATCATGCTGTTTATAAGACTCAGTCTATCATCTTCAAAGTATAAAATAAAAAATTTGCTTATGCTATTTCTAATTTTACAAATATGCATATTAAAATTATAACAGACCATCTCCCAGTAAGGCTTCAGAGTTAATTTTGGGTAAGCATCACTGAAAGAATCAACCTCATTATGTTTATATTCTTTTTCATCTTCTACATAAACATCACTGGCATTAGCAAATGCCTCGTAGTAGATTCCTCTACTTGCAAAAAATATCTTGCTATTAAAACAGCCTGGATTGCCGCTACCTTCAATCAGCTTTAGTCTTGCAGGAATTCTTAATACACTGCCTATATTATTTTCATATTTGTCACATAGGTTCCATATTCTAGTTGACGCTTTTTTATCTATCTGATTAAATTTAAAATTATTTATCTTTTCTATATACTGATATCCATAATATTGTTCCTTAGTCTTTAAATTTTTATCTATATTTTTATGGTTTTCCAAAAAATTATTATCGTAACCTTTTTTATTGCCATACTTATTGCTGTTTCTACCTTTAGTATGATTATCGTATATGAAAATTTTTGCCATTCCCTTCAGCTTTTCTCCAGTTTCCGCAAATCTTATGTCCCGCAAATATATCAATACGCCCTTTCGCTTAGGCATCACCCTGTAAAGTCTTCCATAAAACTCCTTTTGTGTGGCATCTATTTTCATATGCTCTATTTCGTCATGATTAGATCTAAGCTCATACGCACTCAAGGCGACCATCATTGCTAAAGCTACCAAAATCACAATTATACACTTCTCACGCTTTTTACAGCCTTGGATATCACAATTAACATAATCTTCGCAGCTTCTGAATTCTTTACTAATCTTAATATGAATATGCACACACATTATAGCTACTATCAATATGCAGAAAATTAGGGATGAAAAAATCTTCATTTGTATCATTACCAAATATATAAAAATCATATATGGCATGACTGTATATATAACTCTTCTCAAGCGTTTTCCTCCCGACTGTGATATGTATATAGTGAGTTCAAATTGTGCATTCAAATTGTAGATTTGCTGCTGCTATATATGCCCTAATTTTATTGAAAAAAAGACTACAATATGATATAATTTTATGATAAATACTAGGAAAAAACATTGAATTTTCCCTATTTTTAGAACAAAGGAATGCAATTATGAAATTACTAAATAAGATGCGTAAGGGTCGTTCCAACCAGATGGCAAAAAATTCAAGAGAGAATACAAAATCTGAGGGAACGGCTAAGAGCTCATCAAAAAATGGAAGGGGCCGAAAAATTCTAAAAAGAATTTTTTTAGCACTTCTTCTATTATTTATTGTAGGTACTATAACGGTGGTTAGTTATGCTGGCTATGTTATACATAAAGCGCCAGATATAGATACCGACAACATTGAGAATATACTATCTCAAAGCTCTACGGTATATGATGCAGATGGAAATGTAATTGATAAGCTATTTACAGATGAAAACAGGACCAGTGTTTCCATTGATGACATGCCAAAAAATCTTCAAAATGCATTTATAGCTCTTGAAGATAAGACCTTTTGGAAGCACCATGGCTTCAACTACATTAGAATCCTAGGTGCCATTAGGGATGCAGCCTTCAGTAGTAACAGAGTCAGTGGTACAAGTACCATTACACAACAGCTTGCCAGAAATATTTTTCTGAAGGAAACTATGTCCGTTCGTTCAATAAAGAGGAAGATAATCGAAGCTTACTACACTCATATTCTTGAAAAGAAGCTAACTAAGAAGCAGATATTGGAAAACTATTTAAACACTATATACCTGGGAAACAATAGTAATGGTGTTCAGGCTGCTGCGCAGGGATATTTTTCAAAAAATGTACAGGATCTTACCCTCGAAGAGTGTGCTTCACTTGCAATGCTTCCTCAGGCACCTACAGAATATGCTCTTGTTAAGTTCGTATCGCTTTCTGACCTTCCAAAAGATGAAAGCTTAATACTAAAAAGAGAAGATACTGGCGCATATATTGTAAATGAAGCTAGTGAGGAGCGTAGAAACCTATGCCTTAAGCTTATGCTTGATCAAAAGCTAATATCTAAAGAGCAGTATGAAGCTGCTGTAGCCACTCACCTAAAGGATTACATAAATCCTACCTACACTCAGGCACATGTATTTGGATCATATTTTATCGACTACAGTATTGATGAGATTATAAATGATTTAATGGAGCAGGATAAGATTTCTTATGACGAAGCATGGGACAGAGTCTATAAGGGTGGTCTTAAAATTCATACAACAATGGACAAACAGGCACAGGAAGTAATTGAAAATGAATTCTCTAACGACTATAATTTCCCTGCTGCTTTAGATGTACCAAGCGATGCAGATGGTGATGCCATAGATAAGGCTGGCAATGTTATCATGTATCACAAGGATAACTATTTGAGTGAGGATGGCACATTCACCTTTAGACCTGATGAATTTACAAAAAATAAAGATGGTTCCATTACCATAATGGCTGGAAAAAGGCTCAACATATATGATACAACCGTACATGGAAAAACCGATTATAGCATCGAATTCAAAAGCCTATACTATAGAGTCGAAGGTCAGCTACATACAATCAGCGGAGGATTTGTAAATATTCCTCAGGATGCGAAGAAAAAGGATAAGGATGGAAATGTTATTGTCAGCAAGGAATTTATAAGTGCAAATCCTGATTTCTTTATAAGTGGAGATGATGGATCACTTGCCTTGCCAAGTAGTTCTTATACATTAAATGCACCTACTGTTCAGCCTCAGGCTGCCATGACAATAGTAGAAAATAAAACTGGCTCTATAAAGGCAATGGTGGGCGGAAGAAAGGCTACAGGAAGACTTCTATATAACAGAGCAGTTAAACCTAGACAGCCTGGCTCCAGCATAAAGCCCCTTGGCGTTTATGCCCCTGCACTTCAGCAAAGTGCTGAAGAATATGCAGCTGGCAAGAAGCATCAGTTCAGCAATTTAGGAATCGACAAGCAGGGAGCAAAATATTATGGTGACTACTTAACCACAGGTTCCATTATCGTAGATGAGCCTACGGTCATTAATGGACGAACCTGGCCGTCCAATTTCGGTGGAGGACATAGTGGTCCTATGAACATGCGAAAGGCGTTACAAGTATCTAACAACGTGGCAGCAGTAAAGGTTCTCTTACAAGTAGGCTTTCAATATTCTGCTGATATGCTGGAAAAATTTGGTATAAGTACTCTAGTAAAAGAAGGAAATGCCAATGATATTTCCTCTGCCGCACTTGCCCTAGGTGGTATGACCTACGGTGTAACCACATTGGATATGGCATCAGCCTATTCTTCCTTCCCTAATGGCGGTAGCAGGCTGGATACAGCATCATATACTACAGTCGAAGATAAAAACGGAAATGTTATTTTGACACATGAAAATGCAAAGTCACATAAGGTAATGGACTCAGGCGTTGCATGGATTATGACAGACCTGCTTAAAAGTGTAGTATATGGAGGTACCGCAGGAGGTGCATCAATTTCTGGAGCCACTGTAGGTGGAAAGACTGGTACAACCGATAATAACTTTGATATTTGGTTCTGCGGATTTACTCCTAGTTATTCTGCCGCCCTTTGGATTGGTAACGACGTAAATGTAGAGCTATCACAAACGAGTATATGGACAGCCAGAATTTGGGGAAAAATAATGGATCAAATCGCTGGCGCCAAGGGAGGTAGCTATAGCGGCCCACCTTCAAACGTAATTAATGTAGGTGGAGAATATTTCATATCAGGTACACAAACTGGTCTTACTAAAAAGGGCGATCTTGTCAAAAAGTTACTTATATGTAAGGAGTCTGGACTACTAGCTACTCCAAGCTGTAAAAATACAGAAGAAGTAGAATTTGGATATGGTACTGGCAAGGAGCCACCAAAGTATTACTGTAATATACACAATCCTGATGTAAATAAGTATCCTATAGATCCATCCATGACCCTATGGCCGCAGGAGGATGAAAAGGAAAAGGATAAGGAAAAAAATCCTCAACCTAATCCACCAGGCCCTAGTGAAAATCCAGCCCCTCCTACTCAAACCCCATAGTATAAATAATAAACTAAACACCCCATTTATACAGTCATCTAAGGTGACCCCAAAAAGTTGTACTTTATACCAGAGACATTTAGAAATATTTGTCTCTGGTTTTTTGCGTCCTAAATATTTCCCCTAGGGGAAATCGCAGCTATGCTGCATTTAATTTTCT
>CASDYG010000016.1 GCA_949285555.1 uncultured Eubacteriales bacterium
GAAGAAGGACTAAGATTCGCAATCAGAGAAGGTGGAAGAACAGTAGGATCTGGAGTAGTATCTGAGATTATTGAATAACAGGTAAATAAAAAGAGAGGCGAGGTGCCTCTCTTTTTTTATTCCTCTATATCTAGTGAATCCATCTGCGCATAGTTTAAGTTCCAATGCCTTGTGAGTTCAGCTTTTAAAGCTTCTAAATTCTTTTCTTTAAAATATTTTAGGATTTGCTTATGCTCGTTGTTTGTATTTAATAATACATTTCGAGCCTGCTCAGCTTCAATATGAGAATAGCTTTGCCTTAGAAATCTTTGTTTGAGTTTGTATAGTGTATCCTTTAGTATCTGATTGTCTGACTGCTCAATATATACATTGTGGAATTGTATTTGCTTGCTATAGTAGGTATCAAAATCATATTTTTTTATAGCATAATCCATATCGTTTACAAGCTTTTCCATCTGAGATAAATCTGAATCACTGATGTTATTAAATGCTGTACTAACAGCAAGTACATCTAGTTGAGAAATCACTTCGTACAAATCTTTAGCTTCTTTTAAAGACAGACTTTTTACTCTGAAGCCTCGCCTAGGAGTTATTTCTAATAGACCATCAGAGCTTAACTGGATGAGAGCTTCTCGTACTGGAGTTCTAGAAATATTAAGTTCATCACAAATCTTTTGCTCGCTAAGTTTCTCGTTTGATGAAAGCTTATTATTCTTTATTTCATCTGAAATATATTGATATACATGATCTTTTAAAGATTTATAAAACACTATATTACCTCCATAATTTATTATTATAGCACAAAAACCTTGACAAGAATACAAAACTTATATAGTATATTGTATACAGTATACAATATACTATATAATAAACATTGTATGTTTAAGGAGGATTTATGTTTAAAAATATCATTGTGAGAAGACCGGCTAAATCAATTTGTGATGGAATTACCAGCGCACCTGAACTTGGTAAACCAATTTACGAAAAAGCGATACAACAACATGATGACTATATCGCAGCTCTGAAAAAATGTGGATGTGAAGTGAAAGTGTTAGAAGCATTAGAGGAATTTCCTGATAGTTGTTTTGTAGAAGATACCGCAGTGCTTACTCCAAATGTAGCAATTATATCTAGGCCTGGTGCGGAGAGCAGAAGAAATGAAACGGAATATATGATACCAACTATAAAAGAATTTTATCCTGAGGATAAAATTGAATATATAAAGGCTCCAGGTACTATGGAGGGCGGAGATGTTATGATGGTAGGTAATCATTTCTACATAGGTAAATCTGATAGGACTAACGAAGAAGGATGTAGACAGTTCATTGAAATTCTTGAAAAATATGGACATACGGGCTCTATAGTAACTCTTGAAGAGATGTTGCATCTTAAAACAGGAGTTAATTATCTAGAAAATAATAACTTATTGGTTTCTGGCGAATTTTTAACAAAGGAAGAATTTAAAAAATATAATCAGTACGAGATTCCAGTTGGAGAAGACTATGCAGCAAATTGCATATGGGTGAATGATAAGGTTATTGTTCCTGAAGGATATCCTAAGGTAAAAGAAATGGTAGAATCTATGGGATATGAAGTGATTACAGTGGATACATCGGAATATAGAAAGATAGATGGTGGATTAAGCTGCTTGTCACTTAGGTTTTCATCTCTTAAATAGCAGAGATAATATTGGTGAGGTGAACCATGAACTTGGAACAGATTATTACAACAGTAGTTTATGACTATCTTTGGGGAACACCATTAATAGTAATTGTGCTAGCAGTAGGTTTGTATTTAACGATTCGAACTGGATTTATGCAAATTACTATGTTCTCTGATTCATTTAAACAGGTAGGAAGAAGTCTGAGACGTGGAAAAGCTGGAGAATCAGGAATTATATCATCCTTTCAAGCTATGAGTATGGCTCTAGGTACTACAATAGGAGTAGGAAATATTGGAGGTGTAGCTACAGCCATTGCCATGGGAGGACCAGGAGCTGTATTTTGGATGTGGATAGCTGGCATCTTTGGGCTTGTAGTAAAGACGGTTGAGATTACACTTGCTGTATATTATCGTTCAAAAGACAATGAAGGTAATACATATGGAGGTCCAAACTATTATATACATAAAGGAATAGGAGTTGAAAAAAAGCATAAGCACTTTGCTGTAGCTTTAGGAGCTATCTTTGCATTTGGATATGTATTAGCAATTTTTATCAATATACAGACATATACAGTCTCTGAAGCAGTTGCAGGAACGTTTAATTTAAATATGAATATTGTAGCAATTGTCTATACTATAGCGCTATATTTTATGATAAGTGGTGGCATAAAACAACTTGGTAAAATAGCAACTATCATAGTACCATTCATGTGTATATTTTATATAGTTGGTGTACTTGCTGTAATTATTATAAATTTAGATAAGTTGCCCGAAAGTATAGCACTAATTTTTAAATCTGCGTTCACTACCACAGCAGCTATAGGTGGTTTTGCTGGTGCAGGCTTTAGTTTAGCAATAAAATCAGGACTAAGTAGATCTGTATTCAGTAATGAAGCTGGTTGGGGTTCTGCTCCAATGATACATGCTTCCGCAAAGGTTAACCATCCTATTAAACAGGGTGTTTTTGGTATATTTGAAGTTTTCTTCGATACAATCATAATATGTACCCTAACAGCCTTAGTAATTATAATAAGTGGAGCATGGCATAGTGGCCTTGACGGCGCAACTCTCACGCTCAGCGCTTTTGAAACAGGCATGGGATCGTTTGGAAGAATATTATTAACATTTGGTATTTTCTTTTTTGGTCTTACTACTTCGAGTGGAGTATATACTCAAATAGAGGTGGTTTTAAGATATATATTAGGAAATACAAAAATGAAGGAGAGGCTTTTAACTGGATACAAATGGTTTTATCCAATCCCAAGTGCTGCCCTTGTGTTTATTGCGTCAAAGTATGGATTGCCAGGTACGAGTGTATGGCTAATATCTGATGCAGCTACAGCCTTCCCAATATTCGCAAATATGATTGCAATGTTTATACTTACCCCAGTTTTTATAAAGCTTTATAAAGACTATAGAGCTAGATATAAAGGTATAGGGAAGATAGATGAGAACTATCAGGTGTTTTATGAAGGTGATAATAAGTCTAACCAGGTGGATGAACCTAAATCCAATTAATGACAAATAAGGTGTTCAAAGAATGAATAGTTTGTGTGAAGAGGAGCTACCATGGGTTTCAAAGAAGTGGCAGAAAGTAAAGAGCTATATATTGCTTCAGCTACAGCTGTTGTTTTAGTAGTAATTATAATGAGTATATACTTCGTCAAGTGTTATAGGCATGCATTGGAGTGCGGGGTTACAAAGGAAGTGTTGAAAAGAGTCATGAAATCTTCAGCATTATTTTCTATAATTCCATCTCTTGCTATTGTAACGGGGTTGGTTACATTAGTAGCAATTATTGGATTACCATATGCATGGCTACGTTTATCTGTGATAGGCTCATTAGCATATGAAATTATGTCTTCTAATATGGCGCTGGAAGTGTTAGGGATAGATTTGGCTGTTGCTGATGGAAAGGCGTTTGGATTAATTATGTGGGCAATGTGTTTGGGTATTACATTGCCCCTGATTTTAAATTCTATATTGTGTAAGCCGGTACATTTGGGTGCAATGAAGCTAGGAAAAGGAGAAGAAGGATATAGGCTGTTATCACAAACAACTTTTATGTCTGCTTTAATGATTGCACTTATTATACCTATCGTTGGAGGAGGTATGGTATCATGTGCAACCTTACTTATCAGCGCTGCTATTTCTATTTTGATAAGTTGGCTCGCGGAACGATTTAATGCTGAGTGGTTGCACAGCTTCAATCTGGCTGTTACTCTGATAGGGGCAATGACATTTGCTGTTATACTGGACAGTTTGTTATAAGGAGGCTTCATAATGAACAATAGTTACTTTAATAAAATGCATAGATTTGGAGCAATAGCAAATATTATAGGGATTTTAATTATCTTTGCTGTACCCTTCTATATTTCTATGCGCTTTGGTATTATGCCAACGCTGCGCGAGATGATTTTAGCTAGTGGAGGTATTCTACTTATCTTTACGCCTCTTGGAGTAGCTGAAGTAATAGCTGAAACTCCAATAATGGGAACTTCTTATTACTTAGGATGTATTACCGGGAATATATTAAATTTAAAACTTCCAGCTACATTTAATGCACTAAAAGTATCTAATTTACGACAAGGTACGGAAGAAGCAGATGCAGTCGTTGGAGTTGCTGTAGTAGTCTCTTCGTTTGTAACACTAATTATATTAGCTGTTGGGCTAATTCTTATTGTTCCAATAAAACCTGCTCTGGAAAGCGAAATAGTATCCACTGCTACAAAATATGTGTTACCAGCTCTATTTGGATATATGGGTATTGCTACATTTAGCAGAAATGTTGGAGGTGGTGTTAAGATATATGGCAGAAGCCTTGCATTAATTTTACCAACAATTATATGTATAGTTTTATTTTTCTTTATAATGCCTAAGCAGTATGGTCTTTATCAAGGTGTCATTGCATTAGTATTGATTCCTATAATATACATAAGTAATAAAATTCTCTATAAAAAAGGGAAAATAAAGATTTCTATTCCAAGTCAGAAGTGAATTAACTTTTAAATACATCTATTTTGTAGCTTAATAAGAAGGACTAAGATTCGCAATCAGAGAAGGTGGAAGAACAGTAGGATCTGGAGTAGTATCTGAGATTATTGAATAATAGGCAAATAAAAAGAGAGGCGAGGTGCCTCTCTTTTTTAGTGCGTTGACACTTTAAACGATAGAGGCTATAATACTTTACAAACTAGTATAGCCAAAGAGCTTTCTGGTAGATGAGAGGTACTATGAAAAAGAGAGATGGACAGTATCTTATCAGCGAAACGGCCGAATTTTTTGGTATTTCTACTGATACTCTTCGCCTTTATGATAAGAAACATATTTTAAAGCCCAGAGTAGATACAAATACAGGATATAGAAGATATAGATGGAATGATATGGTTATTTTTACTTCCATATTGAATTTGAAAAGTGTCGATTGTTCATTAGACGATATTTATAGTATCATAAATGAATGCTCAGACAGTGAGGCTTTGAGCAGATTGAATGAACAAATGCAAAAGCTAGATACTCAGATGGACCGTATTGTTACAATGAAAAAGGTGCTAAACTCCTATCTGAATATATTGTCAAAGCCAGATCATGATCATGAAGGTATGGAGATTTATGACGATATAAATTTGGTGATGTGTGCTATTGATGGAGATATGCTTCGAAATATTAATGAGTTTAGACATATTGACTATAGTAGTATACCTCTGTTCACATTCAGTATGGACTTTTCGGCAGAGATGCTTAAGGAAAATACGATAGAAGATTATAAGCGAATATATCAAGATAATTCATGTTCATGTATAGCTATGGAGGTAGATGAAAAACTAAAAGACAGCATTTTAGTAAGACATAATGACAGAATAGAGTTTATGGGTGGTAAGGTAGCAGTGCAGAGAGCAAAGGTACCACTGGGAGAAGAAATATATTATTTGAATAGATTTTTTAAGCTCGTAAAAGAAAAAGGTCTAAAGCCATATGGTAAATTCGTATCAAGGGTTATCAAGGTAATTGCTAATGATGATAGTCCCTCTACCACATATGAATTCATACAGCAAATTCGCTGACTTATGGGATACAATTATTTTAAAGTCGATGAAATTCTATATATTTAGCTTTAATTTAAGAAACTTTCTATAAAAGGAGATAATATGTTAAAAAGGAATGAAGATGCAATAAGTAGTGGAGCATGGTGCTCTCTTAATAGACCAGATGAAGCACCAGAGCATGCGGATGTAGTGATATTTGGCATCCCATATGATAAAGGTGTGAGTTATAGAAGTGGTGCAAGTGAGGCTCCGAGGCTGCTTAGACATAATACCTTTACTTCTACTCCATTTACCGAAAGACTTCAATCTATGGAGGACATGAAGGTATATGACCTTGGAGATTTTGAGGGAGAAAGAGATATAATCTTTCAGGAGATACAAACTCAGGTAGAACAGCTTGTAAGACGAGGACAAAAATTCACAATGATTGGTGGAGACCATTCTGTGACAATTCCCGTGCAACGAGGAGTAGATGCGGCGCTGGATGAAGAATTTGGAATCATACACATAGATGCTCATCTAGATATGTGTGAGGCTCTTTATGGAGATAGCCTATCCCATGGATCAACTGAGCGTAGGGCAACTGAACTAGAAAATATCCCAGATTCAGAAGCCTTGTATTTCATTGGTATTCGCTCAATCGAGCCAGATGAATATGATTTTATGTGTAAAAATAAAATGAATATAAAGACTGCATATGATTGCTATCATGAAGGAATGGAGGCTGTGGCAAGCGACTGTGTGCAAAAGATGAAAAGATTTAAAAAAGTATATCTAACATTCGACATAGATGCACTGGATCCTGCCTATGCTGCTGGAACAGGTACTCCTCAGTTTGGAGGACTTACATCTCGTATGGCATTAGACCTACTCGAAAGAT